>NZ_CP031479.1:989283-1706768 GCF_003390515.1 Vibrio anguillarum
TGGCAGGGCTACCTGGATTCGAACCAGGGGATGGCGGCATCAAAAGCCGCTGCCTTACCGCTTGGCGATAGCCCTACAAGATGATTGCTCATCTAAATAATGGTGCGGAAGGAGAGACTTGAACTCTCACACCTTACGGCGCCAGAACCTAAATCTGGTGCGTCTACCAATTTCGCCACTTCCGCAACTTATGCTGTAGATAAACTGAGGATTGGTTACTCAATTTATCGTTGTTATGGGTAGCTTATCGCTAGCCATATGAAATATGGCAGGGCTACCTGGATTCGAACCAGGGAATGGCGGCATCAAAAGCCGCTGCCTTACCGCTTGGCGATAGCCCTACAGGATGATTGCTCATCTAAATATGGTGCGGAAAGAGAGACTTGAACTCTCACACCTTGCGGCGCCAGAACCTAAATCTGGTGCGTCTACCAATTTCGCCATTTCCGCAAATTTTTAGTTATCGAGATGGTGCGGAAGGAGAGACTTGAACTCTCACACCTTACGGCGCCAGAACCTAAATCTGGTGCGTCTACCAATTTCGCCACTTCCGCAGCTCGATATCTATGTGTTGCCAACTTTCGCTAACAACTAAATTATGGTGGCTACGACGGGATTTGAACCTGTGACCCCATCATTATGAGTGATGTGCTCTAACCAGCTGAGCTACGTAGCCATCTTTTTGAGCGAGACAATATAATACAATCCACACTCATGTGCCAATGGTTTTTTAAACACTGACCCATTTGAATAATGGCAGGGCTACCTGGATTCGAACCAGGGGATGGCGGCATCAAAAGCCGCTGCCTTACCGCTTGGCGATAGCCCTACAAGATGATTGCTCATCTAAATAATGGTGCGGAAGGAGAGACTTGAACTCTCACACCTTGCGGCGCCAGAACCTAAATCTGGTGCGTCTACCAATTTCGCCACTTCCGCAACTTAACCTGTAGATTCAGTGAATATTGGTATTCATTGAATCGTTGTTATGACCAGTTTATTCGCTAGTCATCTCAATATTGGCAGGGCTACCTGGATTCGAACCAGGGGATGGCGGCATCAAAAGCCGCTGCCTTACCGCTTGGCGATAGCCCTACAAGATGATTGCTCATCTAAATAATGGTGCGGAAAGAGAGACTTGAACTCTCACACCTTGCGGCGCCAGAACCTAAATCTGGTGCGTCTACCAATTTCGCCATTTCCGCAACTTTCCTAAATATTTTTATAAGAAAAACACTTAGGAAATGGTGGCTACGACGGGATTCGAACCTGTGACCCCATCATTATGAGTGATGTGCTCTAACCAACTGAGCTACGTAGCCATTTTTATTCTCTCTTTAAGTTTGCCTTAATGTCGAGAACGGAGCGCATTATGCGGATATGGCTCTAGAGCGTCAATAGTTTTTTTGAATAAATTCTTTGAAACCAACCGTTCGAACTTTTTTTGAACAAAGAGACGTGTTTGTGATCAAAAACGGTTAATAAATCATTAAGCTTATTGATTTTTCCTTGCTTGTCGCTAAGGTTGATTTTGAGAAAAAAACAAAAAAGCCAACAGAATCTGTCGGCTTTAATGGTGTATTAATGGCTGATTAACGAGTTATTTACACATTGAAGCGGAAGTGGATAACATCGCCATCTTTTACGATGTACTCTTTACCTTCCAAGCGCCATTTGCCCGCTTCTTTGGCTCCATTTTCGCCGCGATATTGAATGAAATCATCATAACCCACAACTTCAGCGCGAATGAAACCACGTTCAAAGTCGGTATGGATTTTACCCGCCGCTTGCGGAGCCGTCGCACCGACCGGAATCGTCCAGGCACGCACTTCTTTTACGCCTGCGGTGAAGTAGGTTTGTAGCGTTAGCAGTTCGTAACCGGTACGAATCACGCGGTTTAGACCGGGTTCTTCAATGCCTAAATCGGCTAAAAACTCGGCGCGATCTTCTTCTTCAAGTTCAGATAGTTCAGCTTCAATGGCTGCGCAAACAGCAACCACAGAATTGTTCTCTTTTTCTGCAAACTCTCTGACAGCATCAAGGTACGGGTTATTTTCAAAGCCATCTTCGCTCACGTTGGCGATATACATGGTCGGTTTCAACGTTAAGAAGTTGAGATAATCTACGGCGGCTAGCTCTTCTTTTGAGAGTTCAACCGTGCGAGCCATACCACCTTCCGTTAATACAGGGAGTAGCTTCTCTAATACGGTGATTTCAAATTTAGCGTCTTTATCGCCACCTTTGGCACGTTTTGCTTGACGCTGAATGGCGCGTTCACAGCTATCAAGGTCGGCAAGGGCAAGCTCTAGATTGATTACTTCAATATCTTCAATTGGCGATACTTTGCCTGCTACGTGAACGATATTTTCGTTCTCGAAGCAGCGAACAACGTGACCAATCGCATCTGTTTCACGGATATTGGCAAGGAATTTGTTGCCTAAACCTTCACCTTTTGACGCGCCAGCCACTAGGCCTGCGATATCGACAAATTCCATTGTCGTCGGAAGGATACGTTGAGGGTTTACAATTTCTGCTAACGCATCGAGACGAAGGTCTGGAACAGGAACCACACCCGTGTTTGGTTCGATAGTGCAAAACGGGAAGTTTGCTGCTTCGATGCCCGCTTTAGTTAGTGCATTAAATAATGTTGATTTACCCACATTTGGTAAACCCACGATGCCACATTTAAAACCCATGACTGTAACCTTATTCAGCTTTGAACGTATGTAAGCGATTTTGTGCTTTAGTTAGACCATCTTTTAGTAAAATGTCGAAGCAACGAACCGATTCGTCAACCGCGGCATCTAGGCACTCTTGCTCTTTGGCGGGTGCTTTACCTAAAACATAGCCTGCTACTTTATCTTTGTGCCCCGGATGGCCGATACCAATCCGCAGGCGGTAGAATTCTTTGTTATTGCCGAGTTTGCTGATGGTGTCTTTAAGGCCATTATGCCCGCCATGACCACCGCCCATTTTGAACTTAGCTACCCCGGGAGGTAAGTCTAGTTCATCATGTGCCACCATGATCTCTTCTGGTTTTATCTGGTAAAACTTGGCGATGGCCGCCACGGCTTTACCGGATAAATTCATAAAAGTTGTTGGGATCAATAAACGCAGATCTTCACCATTAACCACGATACGTCCGGTGAAACCGAAGAATTTGGCTTCGTTTTTCAAGGTGACGTTATGAACTCGGGCTAATTCTTCTACTACCCAAGCGCCGGCATTGTGCCTCGTTTTGGCGTATTCAGGACCAGGATTCGCTAGCCCGACAAGAAGTTTGATTGGTTGGCTCAAGGTTAGGATCTCTTTGCAATATCAAAAGCGCGGTATGATAGCACACAAAAGGGAAAGGGTGCGAGGCGCTAAAATAACAAAGGAAAAAGCACCTCATTTTTCAATGAAGTGCTTTAAAAGTATTTAAAAATCAGTAAATAAACTGAGTGTTAATTAAACATGGCAGAAATAGACTCTTCGTTGCTAATGCGACGAATCGCTTCAGCAAGCATGCTAGACAAGGTTAATTGTGTCACTTTGCCGGTTGCCGCCATCTCTTTAGATAGGGTGATCGAGTCTGTGACGATAACTTGGTCTAGTACTGAGTTTTTGATATTTTTCGCTGCGTTACCTGAGAATACCGCGTGCGTTGCGTAAGCAAACACACGTTTTGCACCACGTTCTTTCAACGCTTCAGCGGCTTTACACAAAGTGCCGCCAGTGTCGATCATGTCATCCACGATCACACAATCGCGGCCATCAACATCGCCAATCAGGTTCATAACTTCAGACACGTTGGCGCGTGGACGACGTTTATCAACGATTGCGATGTCGATATCACCTAATGCTTTTGCAGTCGCACGAGCACGAACCACGCCACCAAGGTCAGGTGAAACCACAACAGGATCTTCTAACCCACGCGCTTTCATATCTTCAAGCAACACCGGCGTACCAAAGATGTTATCTACTGGGACGTCAAAGAAGCCTTGGATTTGTTCTGCGTGAAGGTCGATGGTCAAAACGCGGTCAACACCAACGTTTGAAAGGAAATCTGCAACAACTTTTGCAGTGATCGGTACACGAGCAGAGCGCACTCGGCGGTCTTGACGGGCATAACCAAAATATGGGATGACAGCAGTAATACGGCCTGCTGAAGCACGGCGCATTGCATCAATCATCACTACTAATTCCATTAAGTTGTCATTAGTAGGAGCACAAGTAGATTGAATAATAAATACATCGCTACCACGAACATTTTCGTTGATTTGCACTGCAACTTCACCGTCGGAGAAACGAGAAACAGTAGCATCACCAAGAGAGATGTATAGACGTTCAGCAATACGTTGGGCTAGTTCAGGTGTGGCGTTACCAGCAAATAGCTTCATATCAGGCACGGTGGAAACCTCAGGGTTGCGTCCAGTTTTTAAATAGGTCGGGTGTTGGCGAATTGGTATTCAGCCAGAGTCTTTTTCAGTGGCGAAATGTTACACCCTAAGGCGACAAACGCGAAGACTGTGTCAGGGAGCTTGGCAAGGACAGCTTCCGCTTCTACTTTGCTAGAAAATTCGGCAAAAACGCAAGATCCCGTCCCAGTCAATCTTGACGGCGCGTATTGTAGCAGCCATGAAAGTTGCTTATCAACCTCTGGGTACAGCATTCGGACAATTTTTTCGCAATCGTTTTCGTAAGGGTGTTCGAGAAGCGTTGCTAGCGCTCGTTTTGGCGTGTTCCTTATCAATTGGGGATGAGTGAAAATATCTTTCGTTGCAATGCTCACATTAGGCCGAACCACCAAATACCATTTTTGCTTTGGTTCGGTTTGGGTCAGTTTTTCACCTACGCCTTCAGCAAATGCGGCAAAGCCATGGACAAAAACGGGAACATCCGCCCCGAGTGTTAAACCGAGCGTAGCGAGTTCTTGCTGTGATAAATTGGTTTGCCATAAGTAGTTCAGTCCAACAAGCACGGTTGCAGCATTGGAAGAGCCGCCACCGATGCCACCGCCCATTGGCAAAACTTTATTTAATTCAATGCTCGCGCCATAGCGGCATCCACTTGCCTTTTGTAAGGCGATGGCCGCTTTCCAAATCAAGTTGTCTTGTAGCGCAACGCCAGCAATGGCTGGTGTGAGAGTTATTTCGCCAGACTGATTGGCGGTAATGGTTAACTCATCACCAAAATCGAGAAATTGAAACAGTGTCTGTAATTCATGATACCCGTCGGCTCTTTGCCCGGTGATGTACAGAAACAGGTTGAGCTTAGCGGGTGATGGCCAGTGGGTTGGGGTACAAATCATGGCGTTAGGGTCCACTTTGAAATGACGAGGTTTAATAAAACTTGATCTTGAGTCAGCTTCAGTTTGGCTGGAAGTGGCACTGAAGTGGAAGAAGCGGATGTTGAGACGAAGGGATAAGCTTGGTAGTTCAAATATTCCAAGTGCCAGCGGCTAAGCCCTAGCTGTTTATCTAACGATGCCAACAAATTATTTTGATTCAATTGAAAACCATCCGCCTTGGTTGGCAGCCCAAGCAGCCAATCTTGTAGCTGCTCAATGGGGATCGATAACCCAGTTAACTCGTAAACTAAAGCATCCGCATTCTGCGCATCGATAATTTGATCATCATACGTTTTGACCTGGGCGCCCTGAGGCGAGATGGAGAGATTTAAAACGGTCTGCCCTAAAAATGTTGAGAGACGAAGCTGGCTATGGTCGGCGTTTTTTTGCCAATGAAAATTGAGGGATTGGCGCTGTTGTGGTGATATATAGCCGAGTTTTCCGCTGGCTTGGTACTCGCGGATCGTTTGCAATTGCTGTTGGTGTTGCTGCCAGCCGACGCTCTCGACCCTTGTTGAGGGTAAGTTTGTGCAACCAAAGAGTGTTAGCAGAGTGAGGAGAGTTAAAATCAGTCTATTTGCGCGTGTCATATCTGCCCATTATTTACACAGTGAAGGCCGTAAAAACGCCTCACTATATCATTGATATCACGAAGTCGGGAAAACAAATCCCTGTTGCCCTTTCATTAAAACAGGGCATCAAGTAAAATTCTGCTCCTATTTACATTTCCTGAACCGAGAAACCTCTATAGATGTCCTTGCTTGCTATTGGAATAAATCACAATACAGCGTCGGTAGAACTGCGAGAGAAAGTGGCGTTTGGTCCTGATAAATTATCAGAAGCCTTGCGACAACTTGCGTCCAGTTCCAGCGTTCAAGGTAGCGTTATTGTCTCTACCTGTAATCGCACGGAAATTTATTGTGATGTAAAATCATCGAGCAAAAGTAAGTTAATCGATTGGTTGTCTCAGTTCCATCATGTGAATCCAGAAGATCTTAAACCGAGTTTGTATGTACACGAAGAACAAGCCGCTATTCGTCATTTGATGCGAGTGGCTTGTGGGCTGGATTCACTGGTATTGGGTGAGCCGCAGATTTTAGGGCAGGTGAAACAAGCCTATGCGGATGCTCGCGAGCATAATGCGGCTGATTCAGCGATTGAAAAACTGTTTCAAAAAGCATTCTCTGTAGCTAAACGTGTGCGCACCGAAACCGAAATAGGCGGCAGTGCGGTGTCGGTGGCTTATGCTGCTTGTACGTTGGCAAAGCAGATCTTTGAATCACTCTCTGATTCAACGGTAATGTTGGTTGGGGCGGGTGAAACCATCGAACTGGTTGCGAAGCATTTAGCCAGCCATCGATGTAAACGCATGATAGTTGCCAACCGAACCCGCGAGCGAGCGATGGGGCTTGCACAGCAGTTTGACGCTGAAGTGATTGCACTCAATGAGATACCTGACTATCTCGCTCACGCGGATATCGTCATCAGTTCAACCGCCAGCCCACTGCCGATTATTGGCAAAGGGATGGTAGAAAGTGCGATTAAAGTGCGCCGCCATCAACCCATGTTACTGATTGATATTGCCGTGCCTCGTGATATTGAATCGCAGGTCGGGGATTTAAACGATGCCTATCTGTATACGGTTGATGATCTTCAGTCGATTGTAGACAGCAATATGGAACAGCGTAAAGTTGAAGCCATTCAAGCTGAAGCGATTGTCAGTGAAGAGAGCGCAGCCTTTATGAGCTGGATGCGCTCCTTGCAAGCGGTAGACAGCATCCGAGAATACCGTCAATCGGCCAACGAAATTCGTCAAGAATTGCTCAGCAAAAGCTTGCAGGCCCTAGCTGCAGGGGGCGATCCTGAAAAAGTGTTACTTGAGTTAAGTAACAAACTCACCAATCGATTGATCCACACACCAACCCGAGCATTGCAAAGCGCTGCCGAGTTAGGTGAACCGGCTAAATTGGCCGTGATTAGACAAAGTTTGGGTCTTGACGACCCTCGATAATATCCGTCACTCCGAATTAAGAAGAAACTATGAAAGCGTCGATTTTAGTTAAGCTTGAATCCCTTGTTGAGCGTTACGAAGAGGTTCAGCGCCTGCTTGGCGAGCCTACCGTAATTAGTGATCAAAACAAATTCCGTACTTTGTCAAAAGAGTACTCTCAGCTTGCGGAAGTCACTAAATGCTTCCAAGCTTACCAACAAGCGCAAGAGGATTTGGTTGCCGCAGAAGAGATGACCAAAGAAGAAGACGCCGAGATGCGTGAGATGGCTCAAGAGGAAATCAAAATAGCCAAAGCGACGATTGAACGTCTCACTGATGAATTGCAAATTCTGCTGCTACCAAAAGATCCGAACGATGATCGCAACTGCTTCTTAGAAATTCGTGCAGGGGCGGGCGGTGATGAGGCGGGTATTTTTGCTGGCGACCTGTTCCGTATGTACAGCCGTTATGCTGAGAAGATGAGCTGGCGTATCGAAATTATGTCCGCTAGTTATGCTGAGCATGGCGGCTATAAAGAAGTGATTGCTAAAGTGAGTGGTGATGGCGCTTACGGTGTGCTTAAGTTTGAATCAGGCGGTCACCGCGTACAGCGTGTTCCGGCCACGGAATCTCAAGGTCGTGTGCATACTTCCGCTTGTACCGTCGCGATCATGCCCGAAATTCCTGAAGCCGAAATTCCAGAAATTAAAGCTAGCGATCTGAAAATTGACACTTTCCGCTCATCGGGCGCGGGTGGTCAGCACGTAAACACCACCGACTCTGCGATCCGTATTACCCACTTACCAACAGGCACGGTAGTTGAGTGTCAGGACGAGCGTTCACAGCACAAAAACAAAGCCAAAGCGATGGCCGTATTGGCCGCTCGTATTGCACAAGCGGAAGAAGCGAAGCGCGCAGCCGAAGTGTCCGATACTCGTCGTAACCTACTGGGTTCTGGTGATCGTAGCGACCGTATTCGTACTTACAACTACCCGCAAGGTCGAGTTTCCGATCATCGTATTAACTTAACCATCTATCGCCTTAATGAAGTGATGGAAGGGGATCTGCAAAGCTTGATTGATCCAATCATTCAAGAATATCAAGCAGACCAACTTGCCGCTCTTGCCGATCAACACTGATCCCATGACGTTATCTCGTATTGATGATGCGTTGAAAGCCGCGATTGCTCAACTCCAAGAAGGCGGCAGTGATTCGCCTTCTGTGGATGCAGCGGTGCTGCTTTGCTATGTACTGGATAAACCACGTTCTTATCTGCTGACTTGGCCTGAAAAGACCTTAAGCGAAACGCAGTCGCGGCAATTTTGCTCGCTGATTACGCGTCGAGTGACGGGGGAGCCTGTGGCCTATTTGGTTGGGGAACGTGAGTTTTGGTCGCTGCCACTGAAAGTTTCGCCTTCGACATTAATTCCTCGGCCGGATACTGAACGTTTGGTTGAAATTGCGTTAGAAAAAAGCCAGCAGACGCAAGGGGATATTTTGGACTTAGGCACAGGAACTGGCGCGATAGCATTAGCGTTAGCGTCTGAGTTACCTGAACGTCATGTGGTCGGTATCGATTTACGCCCTGAAGCGCAAGCCTTAGCGTTGGAAAACGCGCAGCGTTTAACTATTACCAATGTCACATTTTTACAAGGTAGTTGGTTTGAACCTTTAAAGCTCGGTACAAAGTTTGCTTTAATTGTCTCCAATCCACCGTATATTGAAGAAAATGATCCCCATCTCACGCAAGGGGATGTACGTTTTGAGCCTTTAAGTGCGCTGGTGGCCAAAGACAAAGGCTTGGCTGACATTAAACACATTGCAGAGAATGCGCGACACTATTTGCAGCAACAAGGCTGGCTGCTGTTTGAACATGGTTATGATCAAGGGGCGGCAGTCAGAGCGTTATTTGAGTCACTCGGCTATCACCACGTAGTGACAGAAAAGGATTATGCGGGTAATGACCGAGTGACACTGGGTCAATATTCGCACTCAGAAGAGAGAGCATCATGTACGAAGGATTAAAACATTTTCATCTACTGACCATTGCGATCAGTGCACTATTGTTGTCGGTACGTTATGCCTTGATGATGATGGATTCCAAATGGCTGCAACACCCTTTTTTGAAACGTTTTCCTCATATTAACGATTCGCTGTTGTTGTTATCGGGTATTGCGTTGATTGTGATGTCTGGTTTTATCCCATTTACCCCAGCCGCACCTTGGTTAACTGAGAAGCTGACCTGTGTGATGGCGTACATTGCGCTGGGCTTCTTTGCGCTCAAACTGGGTCGGAATAAGCTGTTGCGTACCTTTGCTTTTTTGGGCGCATTAGGTTGGCTTGCTATGGCGGGAAAAATCGCCATCGTAAAAACGGCTATGTTTTTAGGCTAACAGCATCCGAGCGGCATTATGTTTGAATGGTTCGATGAAGATTTTGATGCAATGGAATTGGTGGAAGGGGCGCTGATCTTAAACAAGGCCGTCAATCCTGAAACTGAGGATGAATGGGCACGCCAAGAGTTGGCCCGTTTGCTTACACAAGCAAAACACGAGTTAGCTAATGAGCAGGATGAAAAACAGCGTTTCGAAGCGTTGTTGCATCTGTTTTACCAACAATGGGGTTTTAGCGGTGACAGAGAGGCTTATTTTGATTCACGTAATGCCTTCATCGATAAAGTATTGCAGCACCGCAAAGGTATTCCCGTCAGTTTAGGTGCGCTGTTGCTCTATTTTGCGCGCAAGCTAGGCTTTCCTTTACAAGGTATTACCTTTCCCACACAGTTTTTATTGCAGTTGCATTGGTGCGATGAATCACCGATTTATATTAACCCTTTTACTGGTGAAACCGTCTCATTACATATACTACAAGCGTGGTTAGTTGGGCATAAAGGGGTCTTGTCTAAGCTGAAATCGAGTCATTTGGAAGTGACAGATAATCCGACGGTGATCGGTCGTTGGCTGGCACTACTAAAGAGCGCACTATTAAGAGAAGAGCGTTATACCTTAGCGCTGCGTTGTACTGATTTAGCGCTGACTTTTGTTCCTGATGATCCGTATGAGATCCGCGATCGCGGCTTTATCTATCAGCAACTGGATTGTCACCAAATTGCCTTATCCGATTATCAATACTTTATTGATCATTGTCCGAATGATCCGGCGGCTGAGTTATTAAAAAATCAAGTTAATGCATTAAGCTTTGAAGCTATTACGCTGCATTAACCGCTAAATGAGAGAGAATAAAATGGAACAAAAAATCGTCCACGTGGGTGATATTCCCGTTGCTAACGACAAACCGTTTACTCTGTTTGCTGGAATGAACGTCCTTGAATCCCGTGATTTAGCGATGCAAATCTGTGAGCATTACGTGAAAGTGACCGATAAACTCGGCATCCCTTATGTGTTTAAAGCTTCTTTTGATAAAGCCAACCGCAGCTCTGTTCACTCTTATCGTGGCCCCGGCTTGGAAGAGGGAATGAAAATTTTCCAAGAGTTAAAGGAGACCTTTGGCGTCAAAATTATTACTGACGTGCACACAGAAGCTCAAGCTCAGCCTGTGTCTGAGGTGGTTGATGTGATTCAACTGCCAGCGTTTCTTGCTCGTCAAACTGACCTTGTCGAAGCGATGGCGAAAACAGGTGCAGTGATCAACGTGAAAAAACCACAATTTATGAGCCCTGGCCAAGTGGGCAATATCGTGGAAAAATTTGCAGAGTGCGGCAACGACAAAGTGATTTTATGTGAACGTGGTGCTTGCCATGGCTATGATAATCTGGTCGTTGATATGTTGGGTTTTGGTGTGATGAAAAAAGTATCAAACGGCAGCCCAATTATTTTTGATGTGACCCATTCACTGCAAATGCGCGACCCTTCTGGCGCAGCTTCTGGTGGGCGTCGTGAACAGACAGTTGAGTTAGCAAAATCAGGTCTTGCTGCCGGGATTGCGGGCCTTTTTATTGAAGCGCATCCAAACCCAGATAAAGCGCGTTGCGATGGTCCATCGGCACTGCCTTTGGATAAACTTGAACCTTTCCTTGCACAAATGAAAGCGTTAGATGATTTGATCAAGAGCTTTGCTCATATCGATATCCGCTGATTTTTTGTTGGATCTACCACTCATAATTTGGCCACCGTAAGGTGGTCAAATTTTATCGAATGTTTCCCAAACTTGTTTATCTTGTCTAAGTGCTCACTTTGTGCTCACTTTTCCTTATTTTTTCGTGTTTAGGAAAGAAAACGATTGCCTGTGATCCATTAAAATTTCACGTGTAACCTGTGGCAACCGTTACATTTTTGAATTGATTTTATAGTGATCAATTCTACATAAATATGAAATCAATCTGTCACCTTTGAGATGTTAATTTAAACTGGGTCAAGTTTATTGGTATGGCTTGATTTTGTGTTTGCAACGTTGACCATGACCTCCCCCTCACAAGCAGTGGATTTTTCAAGTTCAAAGGTATGATAATGAAACAACGTCTTATTCTAAAAACAGCGCTCAGCGCGGCCATTCTTACAGCCCTTGTGGGTTGCGCAACTCAACCCACTCATGAGTGGAAAGAAGATACGACTTATAAACTCACCGTGTTACACACTAATGACCACCACGGTCGTTTCTGGCAAAACAAATATGGTGAGTATGGTATGGCGGCACGTAAAACGCTGATCGACGATCTTCGCTCTGATATTGAAGCTGAAGGCGGCAGCGTGCTGCTTCTTTCTGGTGGCGATATTAATACCGGAGTTCCTGAATCTGATCTGCAAGATGCAGAGCCTGATTTTAAAGGCATGAGCAAGATTGGTTATGATGCGATGGCGTTAGGTAACCATGAATTCGATAACCCGCTCGAGGTGCTGTTTAAGCAAAAAGAGTGGGCGAATTTCCCAATGCTGTCGGCCAACATTTACGATAAAGCGACCGGAAAACGTCTATTCCAAGCCTACCAAATGTTTGATAAACAGGGCGTGAAAATAGCGGTTATCGGTTTAACGACTGAAGATACCGCTAAAATCGGCAACCCTGAATACATTGGTGGTATTGAGTTTAGAGATCCAAAAGAAGAAGCGAAAAAACTGATCGCAGAAATTGAGAAAACGGAAAAACCGGACCTTATTTTTGCCGTTACCCACATGGGCCATTATGAAAATGGTCAACGTGGTGTGAATGCACCGGGAGATGTTGCGCTTGCACGATACTTGGATGAAGGTTCTCTCGATATGATCGTCGGCGGTCACTCTCAAGAGCCGGTCTGCATGGAAGGCCCTAACGTGGTGAGGAAAAACTTCCATCCGGGAGATGAATGTAAGCCTGATATGCAAAACGGTACTTACATAGTGCAAGCGCATGAATGGGGTAAGTATGTTGGCCGTGCGGATTACGAATTCCGTAATGGCGAACTGAACATGGTGAGCTACAACCTGATCCCTGTAAACCTGAAGAAAAAGGTGAACGTGAATGGCGAGAGTAAGCGCGTACTGATTCAAGATCAAATCGCTGAAGATTCAGAAATGCTTAGCTTCTTGCGTCCATATCAAGAACAAGGCCAAGCGAAACTGAATGTGGTCATTGCACAAAGTAATGGCAAGTTAGAAGGGGATCGCAACGTTGTGCGTTTCCAACAAACCAATTTAGGTCGTTTGATTGCACTTTCTCATATGGAACGCGCAAAAGCCGACTTTGCGGTGATGAATTCTGGCGGCGTGCGTGATTCGATTGATGCAGGAAAAATCACTTATAAAGATGTGCTCAAAGTACAACCTTTTGCCAATATTCTCACTTATACCGATATGACCGGGGCTGAAGTGTTGGATTACCTCAATGAAGTGGCGACCAAACCTGTTGATTCTGGCGCTTATGTACAATTCGCGGGGATTTCGATGACAGTGGCCAATGGTAAGGTATCGAACGTCGTTATTGGTGATAAGCAGCTCCGTTTGGACGAAACGTATCGCTTCACTGTGCCTAGCTACAATGCAGCAGGTGGTGATGGTTATCCAAAAATCTCCGATCATCCAGGTTATGTGAATACGGGGTTTGTGGACGCGGAAGTATTAAAAGATTACCTCGAAGCACACAGTCCAATTGATGTGAACCAATATGCACCAGCAGGCGAAATTGTCTATAAGTGATAGCTCGATAAAGAGTTTGACTCATTGTGAGCAATCATTTTAACTAAAGGCGGTGCTTAGGCATCGCTTTTTTATTGGCACTAACGGTTACTTTGAGATAAGCACGATGACACCTGCGATTGATTTGGCGAAAAAGAAAAAAATTCCTCACACTCTCCATCAATATCAACATGATCCTAATCACAGCAGTTATGGTTTAGAAGCGGCTGAGGTTTTGGGACAAGATCCGAAAAAAGTGTTTAAAACACTGCTGTTTTGCTTAAATGGCGAGCCGAAAAATCTCGCTGTCGCGATTATTCCTGTTGATCAAAAATTAAACTTAAAGCGTGCGGCCAAAGCGGCTAAGTCGAAAAAAGCGGAAATGGCTAATCCAGACATAGCGCAAAAAACCACAGGTTATGTGGTCGGTGGTATTAGCCCACTTGGGCAGAAAAAAGCACTACCGACCTTCATTCATCTCAGCGCAGAAGATCAATCGACCATCTGTGTCAGTGCAGGTAAGCGCGGTTTAGAGATTGAATTGGCACCGAGCGATCTTGCGTTATTAACGCGAGGTGAGTTTGTTGAATTGTGCCAAGAATAGAGAATGAAAATCCGACCTCAATTGAGGCCGGATTGACTGGCAAAATTAGTTCTTCAGTTTGATCTCTTCTTCCATCTGGGCGTTATCCACCACATGGTTTTCACCTAAGTCATTAGGAAGGATCAAGTTTAGAATAATGGCTACGATACCGCATAAGCTGACACCTTGTAGGCTAAACTCTCCGATACCAAAGGCCATGCCGCCGATACCAAACACTAATGTCACTGCCACAATCACTAAGTTACGAGACTTGTGAAGATCGACATGATTTTTAATCAGTGTGTTTAGGCCAACCGTTGCAATTGAACCGAACAGCAAAATCATAATGCCGCCCATTACGGGAATTGGAATGGTTTGTAGTAGCGCGCCCAGCTTACCAACCAATGCTAATACAATCGCGGTGATCGCAGCCCAAGTCATGATTACTGGATTAAAGGCTTTCGTCAGCATTACGGCACCCGTCACTTCGCTGTACGTAGTGTTTGGTGGCGCACCCAGCATCGAGGCTGCGATGGTGGCAACACCGTCACCCGCAATGGTGCGATGTAGCCCAGGTTTCTTGATGTAATCTTTTCCAGTGACGTTTGAGATCGCGAGCATATCGCCCACGTGTTCGACTGCCGGAGCAATTGCAACCGGGATCATGAACAAGATCGCGTTGATGTTGAACTCAGGGAAAGTGAAGTTCGGCATTGACAGCCAAGCCGCTTGCGTAACAGGAGTAAAATCCACTACACCAAAATAGAGGCCCAAAAGATAGCCTGCAAAAATACCGCCGCAGATCGGCAACAGTTTGAGAAAACCTTTGGCAAAAACGCTAATCGTGATGGTGGTTAACAGTGAAACGCAAGAGATCCACATCGCTACATCTGAGCTAATCAGTTGTACCGAACCATCTCCAGTTTTACCTAGCGCCATGTTTACAGCAACAGGCGCAAGGCCTAAGCCAATCACCATGATCACCGGGCCAACGACCACAGGAGGTAAAATTTTGTGGATGATTTCTACGCCACGGACTTTGATGATCGCTCCCAGTAGTATGTAGACAAAACCAGCGGCCACTAAACCGCCCATCGTCGAGGCAACGCCCCAAGTTTGGATGCCAAACATAATCGGTGCAATAAAGGCAAAAGAAGAAGCAAGAAAGATGGGGACAGAGCGGCGAGTAATAAGTTGGAATAAAAGGGTACCGACACCGGCGCCAAATAGTGCAACGTTAGGATCAAGCCCAGTTAACAGCGGGACAAGAACCAGCGCACCAAATGCGACGAAGAGCATCTGTGCGCCTTGGATGGCATTTTTCATCATGATTTCCCTGAAGCAAAATAAAAATTCGCGGGATTCTATCACTTTTGCAAACGATTGCCATTGAAACTAGATCAAATAAAGTCACAAATGTTGATGAAATTATCACCGAACTCTGCCGTGGATTCCTTGCCGCGGACCGGATAGTTGCTTATCATCGACGTTCACAAAACAGATCATAGGAACAGTATGCGCTATTTAGCTATGTTGGTGATGAGCTTACTCACTCTCCCTGCTTATGCCTTAACCAAGGTCGACTTATACCATACCGAAGTCGTGATTGATCAACAGCAAGACAATGCCGACGCGAATGCTCGTATCAAAGGGATGAGCGAAGTGATTGTTCGAGCTTCGGGTGATAGGAATGCGGTGAACAATGAGGTGATTAAAAAAGCCTTAAGGCAGAATTCGCAATATTTAGCGCAAATCAGTTATGGTCAAAATGGGGCGCAATCTTCGATTGTCATGGGGTTTAGCGCACCGCATATCCGCACATTATTAACTCAAGCTCAATTACCATTTTGGCCTGAAAACCGAGCTAATGTTTTAGTCTGGTTGATTGAAGAGTCAGGTTATGACCGCAGTATCGCTTGGGAACATTCTGACACGAGTACGCTAAAACAGCTTAAAGGCGCGACTCAAACTCGCGGTTTGCCTATCACAGTGCCTGTGGGTGATTTTGATGATATTACCGGTGTGGAAGTATCGGATTTGTGGGGCGGTTTCGTACAGCCTATCAGCATGGCTAGCCAACGTTATCCAACCGATGCTGTATTGGTGGTCAGAGTGCAAAGTAATGGTGTGCGTTGGAGTTTGTATGATCAACCCGCCGCTCAAATGGCACAAGCCACGAAAGCGCCACTGTCTGGTCAAGCGTCTGGTGACGATGCCATTGAACAAATGGTCGATCAATTGAGTGATTACTATGCAAGAAAGAGCTCGGTTATCGTGGCCAGTGAATCCTCTTCTTCGCTGCTTGCTCGTTTTAGCCCGATTGATGATGCAATGGATTTCTTTACCTTGGAGAATAAGTTGAAGCGCTTAAGTTCTGTTGCTTCTTTGGACATTCTCAAGATTCAAGGTGAGGAAATCACTTTCGAAGTGCATTTGTTGGCTTCAGAGTCCGAGTTTGAGCAAGAAGTGCTACGCATGGGCAAAGTCGCTAAAATTGATGACCCACAGCCAGAGAGTGTGCCAACACAGCTTACCCCAGCAGCAGAGGTTGATGATTCTGCTGTGGAGTCAGGCTCTTTGCAAGTCACACCTGAACCGTCATTATCTCAGGCCATCACTGAACCAGTGAAGCGAGTGCTCTCTTTTGAGTGGCAAGCGTAAAGTACTCAGTCACCTCTTGAACAAATGCTGAGATAATCAAAAAGAGCCCATCAGGGCTCTTTTTGTATGAGAAGAATAGGCAATCCTGTCATGGATTGACTCTATGGTTGATTATCGTGGGTAAAATTGGCTTTCTCTTGTTTTTCGACTTCAGATAGACGCTTGAGTTTCAGTCCGAGCTCTTTACCGCGATGGCGAGCATACAAGGTATTACCGACAAAAGCGGCAAATGTAAGTAGCAGTTCCACTACCGCTAACCAGCGCTCCCCTCCATCAACATAAATCAGCGTCAATGCGTGTAGAAAGTAGAGCATTAAAACAAAGTTGGCCCAGGCGTGAGTGTAGGGTTTTCCGGCCAAAATTCCCGGTAATGGTAAAAGCAGTGGGATAACCCATGCAATGGCCAATGCAACATGATTAAGATGAGGGTGAGGAGAGAGCGAGAATTGCCATAAAACCACCCATATAATTAGGGATAAGTTACTCAGTAAAGCTAGCCATCGGTATTGCTTGGTGTTTGGCATCATTTCTGCCGTCATAATCTGTCCTTTAATCGGCTGGCTAGCATTGCCAGCCGTTTTCCTAAATTTTTAGCCAGTTCACTTTCGTGCGTAGTGAGTTGTGGCGAGTGTGTTGCGACATGGCTTGCACCATATGGCGTGCCTCCAGAGGTTGTGGTATGCAGTGCAGGCTCTGAATAAGGGATGCCAACGATTAACATGCCATGATGCATCAGTGGCAGCATCATACTCTGTTGCGTACTCTCTTGGCCGCCATGCAAAGAGGATGAAGAAGTAAACACGCAAGCGGGTTTATCAATTAATGCGCCGCTAATCCATAAAGGGGTCGTTTGGTCCCAAAAATGCTTCAGTGGCGCGGCCATATTGCCAAACCAGACTGGACTGCCAAAAGCCAAACCATCACATTGCTTTAACTCATCCAGAGTCAGGTAGGGATCGGTCGTTTGCTCTGCATGATTGTCTAGCGCCGGAACGGTGCGCAAGAGCGCTGTCGCGCCTTGTGCTTCAATTCCGCGTGCGATTTGCCGTGCCAGTGCTTGCGTTGAACCGTGCCTACTGTAATAAAGTACGACGACTTTAATACTCATAAAATCTCAAGTACTTGCTCTGGTGGACGACCGTGGCGCGCTTTACCATTGGCGACAACAATGGGACGCTCAATCAACTTAGGGTGCGCGGCCATGGCTGAAAATAGCTGATCATCAGTAAGTGCATCATCACTTAGGCCAAGTTCTTTATAGAGATCTTCTTTGGTGCGCATCATGTCACGAACCTGTTGTAGCCCGAGTTGAGCGTACAAGGTTTTCAACTGTTCGATGGTTGGGGTTTGGTCTAAATATTTGATGATCTGTGGCTTTAACTGGCGGTCTTCCAGCAGTGCCAGAGTTTCACGACTTTTTGAGCATTTAGGGTTGTGATAAATCACGACTGACATAACTTCTCCTCGTTGTATTGTGATTATTGGAGTGATAAGAATCGGTCTCGTTGCACCATCAATTGGTCAATGCGTGCATCGTAGCGAGCTTGTTCTAAGCTGCCAAGTTCGGCGAGTTGACTTGCTTGAGTGTAATATTGAATCGCTTTATTCCAATTAGCTTTGAGCGCTAAAAGCTCCGCTCGCGCGGCGAGATCTTCTTGGCTATTGCCAATGCCGATATTCGCTTCTGATAGCAAATGCCAGCCGTTGGTATCATTAGGGTTGTCATGGGTGTAGCGCTGCAATACCCGAATGGCATCAGACAATTTATCTTGTTTTAACAAGCTGTTGGCGTAGTTAATTGTTAAGGTTGGATTGTTCGGTTTCTGTTTAAGCGCCTTCTCGAGCAAGGTTTGGGCTTTGGCCGCTTGATTTAGAGCGATATCGAGATCGGCCATCGCATCAAGATAGAAATTGTTTGTTGGGTCTTGTGCAACCAGCTTTGATAAAATCGCTTCTGATTTATCAAATTGCTTGCTATCGAGATAAACCAAGGCTTTGCCATATTGGAAGGCTGGCGCGAGAGCTGCACTTTCTTTTTTCTCCGCACGCTTAAACCAATCAAGAGCGGCTTCATTATCAATCCCAGCATAGCGAGCAACAATTCGCGAGCGTGCTAAATGGTAATCCAACGAAGGTTGAAGGCGCATAGGCGGGTAGTGTTGGGCACGCTCACGGCTGTCGGTAATACGATCTTCTGGCAGCGGATGGGTTAGTAACATCGGTGGCGGTTTACTAGCGTAACGATATTCATCAGCGAGGCGGCCAAAAAACCTTGGCATGGCTTGGGCATCAAACCCCGCTTTGGCTAGCGTTGCAATACCAAATCGGTCAGCCTCTTTTTCATTACTGCGCGTATAGTTTATTTGGCTTTGCATACTGCCTGCGGTGGTGGCGGTAATGGCGGCAATGCCCACTTCAGGTGCCGCAATAGCCAGTAACAAAGAGCCTGCCAATGCGGCGATTGTTGCTGGTGAGCGTCTGGCTTGGTCTTCCATACTGCGTGCTAAATGGCGCTGCGTGACGTGGGCAATTTCGTGCGAAAGAACCGAAGCGAGTTCGCTTTCTGTTTGTGCATGCAAAAACAACCCAGAGTGCAACGCAACATAACCGCCAAAGAAGGCAAACGCATTGATATTGCGATCGCGGATCATAAAAAAGGTGAACGGCGTTTTTACATCGTTGGCATTGGCAACCAATTTATGCCCTAGGCTATCGATGTACTCGTTGATCACCGGATCATTGACGATAGGCTGGCTGTTACGCAGCATGCGCATATAAGCATCACCATAAATAAGCTCTTGATCAATCGTCAAGGTCGAACCTGCTACTGTCCCAATGTCCGGTAGCTCTATGGTGTCGGCATAGCTCAAGGAAGGGGCGTTTATCGCCACAGTAATACAGAGGCAAAGTAAGGATCGAGCGCGTTTAAACTTCATATTTGTCAGTGATATTCCGTGATCTTCTTGTCTGTATGACATTGAATGTGTGAATTGGTTTCCAACTCAAAATAGCGGCCAAAAATTGTAGAGAGATAAGAGTAAGCCAGCCGGTGTTTGAGTATCGATAAACACTGGCATGCCAGTCAAAACTCGATACAATGGCAGGCCTATATTAAGCATTGAGCAGAAGAATGGAACCAAATATTCTGGATTTACGCCAGCAGCGTTGTCCGATGGCTTTATTACTTGCGAAGCGTCACACTGTTCAATTGGTTTTGGGTGAGGTATTAGACATTTGGCTTAACGACGTCAGCTCAGGACAGGATATAGAAAAATATTTGTCTGCTCATGGCTTTCGTTGCCAGTGGAACACGTCACCCGGCTATTTTTGGCTAAAAGTAATTAAGGAACTCGATTAAATGTTTGAAATGGTAACTCGTTGGTATCAAAGACGCTTTTCTGATCCTCATGCCGTTAGTCTGGTTGCTATTCTGTTTTTTGGTTTTGTAACGATATATTTCTTCGGCCATTTGATTGCGCCGCTGCTTGTGGCCATTGTGCTGGCGTATTTACTTGAGTGGCCAGTAATGCAATTGCGCCGTTTTGGGCTTCCTAGGTCCGTTTCCGTAATTTTGGTGATTTTGCTATTTGTCGGTTTGATGCTGCTGGCTATCTTTGGTTTAGTACCAACCATTTGGAAACAGGTTGGTAATTTAATCAATGACATTCCTAACATGTATGCAGGGTTGCAAAGCTTCATTTTGAGTATTCCTGAACGTTACCCTGAACTCGATAACTTACAGATTGTTGAGTCGGTGATAAGCAATGCGAAGAACCAGGCTTTAGGTATGGGGGAAAGTGTCGTTAAAGGGTCACTTGCTTCTCTTGTGAGTTTGGCCACCTTGGGTGTCTATCTCATTTTAGTGCCGTTGCTGGTCTTCTTTTTATTGAAAGATAAGAATGAAATGCTGCGAATGACCAGTGGGTTATTGCCACGTAACCGTAAACTCGCGGCTAAAGTATGGCAAGAGATGAACCAACAAATCTCAAACTACATCCGTGGAAAAGTGTTAGAAATACTGATTGTTGGTAGTATCAGTTACGTCACTTTCGCCATTCTTGATTTACGTTATTCGGTGTTGCTTGCTGTGGCTGTGGGTCTATCGGTTTTGATCCCTTATATTGGCGCGGCCGCTGTGACGGTGCCAGTTGCCATTGTTGGTCTCTTCCAGTGGGGCATGACTCCGCCGTTTTACACATTATTAATTGCTTATGGCATCATCCAAGCTTTGGATGGCAACGTATTGGTTCCCGTTCTATTTTCTGAAGCCGTTAATCTACATCCCGTTGCTATCATTGTCGCGGTGTTAGTCTTTGGTGGGCTATGGGGGTTTTGGGGCGTATTTTTTGCAATTCCTCTTGCCACTCTAGTAAAAGCAGTATGGCATGCTTTGCCCAGCACTGATGAACCTGTTGTTGAGGCTGAATCACCCTAAAATCACTGAATTATAAATAAAAAATAGAGAGTAAACAGAATCTCTAAGGAAGCCTAAACCGTAATCGTTTTGGGCTTTTTTTTTGCCAAATAGTAAATATTGATTAGACTGAACTAAGTGGATGTGTAAAAAAGCTATAGATTTTTTGTAACTTGGCGATAACTAACTATAACCACAAAAATGATAATTAATTTGGCATCAATGAGGGATACTTATGAAGTTTAGCCAAAAAATAGTTGCAGCTTCTTCTGCACTTCTGCTTGTTACCGTCTCGCTTATTTCTATTCAGCAACTGAGCATTGTTCGCTCGGAAATAGAATCCCTAGTTACAAAAAGTCTGAATGAAATGGAAGCAGGGGTTAAAAACACCATTGTTTCTGAAATGGAAAGCAAAAAATCCTTAGCTCAGTCAATGACTGAGGTGATTGAGCTTGATCCGCTCAACCGGGATTACGTTAAAAACATTCTTGAAAAACCGAAGTTGAAAAAAAGCTTTTTAGCCATAGGGTTAGGGTATGAATCCGATGGTAAAGTGGTGGAGAATGATGACGGTTGGGAGCCAAGCGCTGATTACGATCCTCGCAAGCGCCCTTGGTTTGTGGATGCTAAAGCATCGAAAAAGCTTATCGTTACAGCGCCGTATGTCGATATTTCTACCAAAAATGTGATCATTTCTATTGGTACGCCTATTTACGATCAAGGTCGATTCTCTGGTGCCATGTTCTACGATATGGAATTGACGGGTTTAGCTGAATTGGTGAACTCTATTAATTTATTCGATGCGGGTTACCTCTTTATTGTTTCAGGTGATGGAGCGACGATTGCCCACCCTGATACCAAAAATAATGGTGAGAAGTTATCGACTTATTTACCACAAGTGACTCTGAAAGAGGGGGACCAACAGATTGAAATTGATGGTACCCGTTATCTCGTCAGCTTCACTCATATTCCAAGTGAGAACTGGTACATCGGTGCGATTGTTGATGAATCCATCGCCTTCAATGCGATTGGCGTATTACGCAATAGCTCTATTATCTATACGTTAATTGGGCTTGTGTTGAGTGTGATTGGCTTGACGCTACTGATTAAGGTGTTAATGCGCCCATTAGGTGTGCTCAATGAAGCGATTCAAGATGTCGCCTCAGGGCAGGGGGATTTAACCAAACGCTTGGATACCAATACGGACCAAGAGTTTGCTCAACTCGCATCAGGGTTTAATACCTTTACCGAGACGCTGCAAAAGCAGATCACGCAATCAAAAGCGATTGGTGAAGAGATCATGCGTGGCACAGAGCTCACGGTGCAAGGTGCTCATGAGTCAGCAGAAGCGATGCGCACTCAGTTACAAGAGTTAGAGCAACTAGCCACTGCAATGCATGAAATGGCAGTGACATCGACAGAAGTTGCCAATAATGCGCAAGGTGCAGCAGCAGCGGCGAAAGAAGCCGATGAAGCAACGCAAGATGGTTCCAGTGTGGTCAGTGAAACGACATTGTCGATCGACAATTTATCGGCCCGCATTGACCAAGCGGTGGAAGAGGTGAAAGGCCTAGAGTCCGCGACGGCAAATATTGAAACTATTTTGAAAGTGATTAATGACATTGCTGATCAAACTAACTTGCTTGCCTTAAACGCGGCGATTGAAGCGGCTCGAGCGGGTGAATCTGGCCGTGGCTTTGCCGTTGTTGCTGATGAAGTGCGTACACTAGCTCAGCGCACTCAGCAATCGACCACCGAAATTCGCAGTATGATTGAGCAATTACAAGCAGGAGCGAGTTCGGTTTCTTCGGCTATGAATGAAAGTAAAACGACGGCTGTTGATGCGGTGAATAAAGCGAAAACGGCAAATTCGGCATTGAACCGTATTCGTGATGCGATACAAGTGATTTCGGACATGAATATCCAAATTGCATCTGCGGCAGAAGAGCAAAGCCTTGTGGCTGAAGAGATCAACACCAATACAGTGAAGATTAAAGATTTGTCGACGCAAGTGGCACAATCTGCTGAAGAAGCCAATATCGCAATGCAGGTTCAAACGGAAAACGTTCGTGAGCAAGATGCTCTGCTCAATAAGTTCATTGTGTAATTACACATCAACTTTTGATTAGCCGTGTTACAAAAATGCCAGTATTAAGAACTGGCATTTTTTATTTCAGTCGAGCTTTGATTATTGGGCGTTTAGATAATCAAGTACCACTTCATGGTGATCTTTGGTTTTGAATTTATCAAAAACCTGTTCAATGATGCCTTGCTCGTTAATTAAAAAGCTAATCCGGTGTAGACCATCATAAACTTTGCCCATGAACTTCTTCTCACCCCATACGCCGAACTGTTCAGCAACCACGTGGTCTTCATCGGATAATAAAGTAAAGTTTAAGTGATCACGTTCAATGAACTTTCCTAAACGCTTCACGGGATCGGTGCTGACTCCGAGTACCACTACGTTGTGAGCATCAAGTTCTGCTTTTACATCTCGAAGGCCTTGAGCCTGAACGGTACAACCTGGTGTCATGGCTTTAGGATAAAAGTAGAACAACACCTTTTTCCCTGAGAAATCAGCAAGGGAAACGGTATTTCCATCTTGATCTAAAAGTGAAAAAGCAGGTGCTGGCGTGCCTGCAGTAAGCGTTTTCATTATTCTTCCTTTTTTATTGACTGTTTTTTATAAAGTTGAGCGAACCTTGTACATCCAGTGTCTTGCATAAACTGTCAAATTCTTCTTGTAGTTGCATTAAGTTACACCCTGAATCGACACTGGCGGTAATGGCAATATGAAATTGGTCGTGATCAAGATGTAACTTCGATTTATGAATCGTCTGCGCACTCAGTGAAGCCATACCAATATTACGATTGGCAAAAAATTGAGTGAATTTCTCTGTTAGGCCAATTTTGTCTTCAGACTCAACAAACACTTCAACCGTATAGGCATTATCTTGATAATCATGAGGTGATGTACGTTTCATGATGGTGATGAGATCATGTTGTTGGCCTAATAAAGGTAAGGTTGTCTCTACTCGGGTGATGTGGTTTGTATTGCCAGAGACCAGCATGATGAGCGTGAACTCTTTGCCAAACAAAGCAATTCGGCTATCGATGATATTGCAGCTTGATTGCGTAACTAAACGTACCACTTCATTACAGATACCAGGGCGGTCTGTCCCTACAGCAGTGATCACTAGATGCTGAGTCATAATATCGCTTCACTTTTATCGTTTTGGGCATGTTATCACAGTTAAATTATAGAGGAACGGTGGTGGAATAGCTTTTTAAGAACTCCGTCTTGAAAATAACGTGTTGTTGACATCGACATATTCAGATCCGCTATAAAGTTTGCCCTTAATTGATGTTGTTTGTTAAACCTCTAACATCTGATAAATATTCATCCAAATGGGCTGATTAAGCGAATTTAATCCCTTGTGTTTTTCAATCGCCTTACAGTACCATGCAGAAAGTAACAAATTAGGGAGATGGACATGTTTTCAGGAAGTATCGTAGCGCTCATTACACCGTTTAATCATGATGGTGAGGTTGATTTTGTTAGTTTGAAGAAGCTGGTGGACTTTCACGTGACAGCCGGAACTGACGCCATTGTTGCCGTCGGAACAACGGGTGAATCTGCCACGCTAACCGTTGAAGAGCATGTCAAAGTTGTCGCAAAAACCGTCGAGTTTGCCGAAGGACGTATTCCTGTGATTGCGGGAACGGGTGCGAATGCTACTCATGAAGCGGTAACGTTTAGCCGTTTATTAAATAACACAGGTATTGCTGGCTGTTTAAGTGTGACTCCTTATTACAATAAACCAACCCAAGAAGGTTTATTTCAACACTACAAAGCAATTTCTCAAGAGACTGATATCCCTCAGATTCTCTATAATGTACCAGGCCGTACAGCGGTGGATTTGCGTCCTGAAACCGTCGCTCGCCTTGCTGAAATTAAAACGATTGTCGCTTTGAAAGATGCAACGGGTGATTTGAGCCGAGTGGCTCTTCATCGTGAGCTTTGTGGAAAAGACTTTATTTTATTAAGTGGCGATGACGCGACGGGTTTGGAGTTCGTTAAATTAGGTGGACAAGGTGTTATTTCGGTGACGAATAATATTGCCGCTAAAGATATGGCGCAGATGATGCACTTAGCATTAGAAGGCCGATTCGACGAGGCTGAGCTTATTAATCAACGTTTAATGCCTTTGCATAAAGGTCTGTTTGTTGAGTCGAGCCCGATCCCAGTGAAATGGGCTGCTCACAAAATGGGATTGATTACAAATGGTGATCTACGTCTACCTTTGACTGAACTGTCTGAACCTGTACGTTCAACGGTTGCCCAAGCCATGACCGAAGCTTGTATCTTCTAAATCGATTCAATATTGTGCCGAGGCTTTTTCCTCGGCAGTCTAGGAGTTTGAATGAAATTTACTCATCAGCTAGTTATCAGTTCACTAGCTGTTTTTGTTTTAAGCGCATGTGCTGGTAACGCTTCTCAGCGTCGCCAAGCAAAAGATGATTTTGCTTATTTAGAAACCCCGGCTCTAAAAGAGTGGCAACTTCCTGAAGGAGCCACTCCGCAGTTTTACCCTAATTACCAGATCCCTGAAGGTGACTTCCAAGGTGGCATTGGCCGTACTGTGGATATTCGTCCTCCTCAACAAGTCTTAGAATTGATCCCTGGCGCGCGTGCCGAGCGCCAAAATGGCGAAGTGACATTATGGATGATCAAGCAAGATGAAGCCGACAAGGTGTGGCAAACTGCGTTAGCCATGCTTAAAGAGCGAAATATTGGTATCGCTGCACAAAGTGAAAACCAGATTGATACTGATTGGGTGACTTGGGTTTCTGAAGATGAAGAAGTTGAGATTGGTAGCCGCTACCAAATCTCACGGGTGATGGCGAATAATCGTTTTGGCTTTAAGATTTCATTGACTGGTTGGCGTGAAGGTGGCAAAGAGATGCCAGTGAGTGCTACCAATAAAGAGCGTTATAATGCGTTCATGACCAATTTGGTCACGGCTCGTTACGATACCGATCTACGTCAAGAAGCAGCACGTAAAGCTCAACAGTTGGTTAAACAGATCCCCATTACGATGGGCAGTGACCGTAGTGGTTTCCCTGTAATTATTGCTCGTACCTCTTATGATGTTCTGTGGCAACGTTTGCCTAATCTTATGCTGCAGTTCGGTTTTACGCTCGAAGAGCGCAACCAATCTCAAGGTACAATAAAAGCGAAATACTCCGCGCCAGATGACGCCTTTTGGCAAGACATTGGCGTGAAACCGATCTCGCTGAAAAGTGGAACTTACACCTTCTTATTAGGTGATCTAGGCAACCGTACCTCGATCAACGTGACCAATTCAGCTGGCAAACCGGTGGAAGAGGAGCTATTGAAAGATATGGTGCCTGTACTGTCGGCGATTGCCGAGCGTCAGTAATTGTGATGACGAATCCATGAAAAATAAAGGGACGAAAGTCCCTTTATTTTTGCTCTGAATCTGAGTCTTCGTGCTTATCAAGTTCGTTGAGTTTATCTAGATCACTCTTTTTCCCTTTCAAGCCAAATTTCATGTTAGCCGTGTATTTCAGCGCGGCAATATTACCGATAAACACCGCTAAGATTACAATAGTGATAACCCAAGGGTTGGTAATGAATTCCATATCAGGACTCCGGTTGGCTGATGTTAACAATGTACTGAGTGTAGATCCGATCTAAGTTCTCTTGTACCGTCGACACACCTAGGAGCGGCATGTTTTCAAGCTGTGTCGCCAATATACTTGGCGTCAACAGGTTAAGACAGTCTTTAGCCGCTGTTTTGTGGCTAATATGCCAAGGTTCAAACGCAACACCGCCTTTCTTTCCTTGGTAGGGGAAGAAAAAACCAAACTTAGGTAAATGCTCTTTCATCCATTGATAAAAAGGAGCTTGGTGGCCTGAGAGATATTCCCACGGTTCAAGCTTGAGTGTGACACCTGTCGGTAATGCTTTGCGATCAAAAACATCAAAGTCACACCCCCAATGGTGGCGGCTGCTACCGGGCAGCGCTGACCAGCGCAAAATCGTGAATATCTTTTGTTCTTCGCTTAACTGAGCAGGGTTTATCGGTTGACTGTTATTATCAAGTAATTCGGCTTGCCCTGACATTTTCCGATTCCAGATGTTCAACTGGCGTTCAAAATCACGAAACCCACTGGCGATATGGAAATCAAAACCAGCGTCGTCAGCCGCTTGCTTTAGATCGAGCAAATCTTGGATCACCCCGGGGTGAACCAAGAAAGATTTCTGCCCAATCAACACTGATGTTAAATGGGAGTCGGTTTGTCCGGTCAACTGCTCTGGAGTCATGGGTTACACCAATAAATTCTCTAGGGTTTTTTGGTACATATCCGTCAGTTTCTCTAAATCGGCAATCTTAACGCACTCGTTAACTTTATGAATTGTCGCGTTAACAGGACCAAGTTCGACCACTTGTGCGCCCATCTGGGCAATAAAGCGTCCATCAGATGTGCCCCCTGTCGTCAATAGCTCTGGGGATTTGTGGTTCACCTCATCGACGGCTTTAACGACGGCAGTCAGTAATGAGCCCGTATCGGTCAAGAAAGGTTGGCCGCTTAATGTCCAGCGTAATTCATAATCCAATCCATGGGCATCTAAGATAGAATGCACGCGGCGCTTGATCTCTTCATCGGTTAACTCGGTACTGAAACGGAAGTTAAACTGCACGTCAAACTCACCGGGGATGACGTTTGATGCTCCCGTGCCAGCTTGCAAGTTTGGAATTTGGAAGCTGGTCGGTGGGAAATAAGCGTTCCCTTCATCCCATTTTATTGCCGCAAGTTCGGCTAACGCAGGCAAGGCTTGGTGAATCGGGTTATTAGCAAGGTGAGGATAAGCAACGTGTCCTTGAATCCCTTTTATCTGTAGATCGCCTGTAATTGAGCCACGACGGCCATTTTTTATCACATCGCCCACATTTAATGTACTCGATGGCTCACCGACGATACACATATCAATTGGCTCATTACGCGCCATTAACGTATCGACTACGCGAGTGGTGCCATTGATGAATGGCCCTTCTTCATCTGAAGTGATCAAAAAGGCAATCGAACCTTGATGGTTAGGGTGCTGTTCAATAAAGCGCTCGACAGCGACAACCATGCAAGCAAGCGAGCCTTTCATATCTGCCGCCCCGCGCCCATGTAAATAACCATCAATTACAGTCGGTTCAAACGGCGCTGTATGCCACTGCGCTAAAGGGCCTGCGGGAACGACATCCGTATGGCCAGCAAAGGCAAAAAGAGGCGATTGAGTGCCGCGGCGAGCCCAAAAATTAGTGGTATCTTCAAAGACCATTGTTTCCACTTCAAACCCTAGCGCTTGTAAGCGTTTAATCATCAGGTCTTGGCAACCTGCATCCTCAGGAGTTACTGATTGGCGACTAATGAGATCTTTTGCGAGCGCCAGTACAGGGCTGTCTGTCATCCTTGAAATCCTTGTATTAAGAGAAAATAGCAGCGTATTGCTGAGCATTGAAACCGAGATGGTAATGGGTATCGACCAATAAGATAGGTCGTTTGATCATAGCTGGTTGTTCAACCAACAAAGTCACAACACTGTGAGCATCTAACGACTCTTTTTGTGACGGCGTGAGCTGACGAAAGGTTGTACCGCGTTTATTGAGTACATTTTCCCAACCAAGTGCTTGGCAAAACTGAGCCACGAGCTCGGCATCAATACCTTGTTTACGGTAGTCATGAAATTGGTAATCCACCCCCGCAGCTTCCAACCATTTCCGTGCTTTTTTAATGGTGTCGCAGTTGGGAATGCCATACATGGTGATCGTCATAAAAATCCTTGTTGAGGCGTATTATTTTTTTAATGGTCAAATCCTATCAGGAAGCGCTGTGGCTTACAAAATAGAGATGCTTTTATTTCGTTGTTTAAAAAAAATGTGTTTCAGTTGCTTACGATTGGAAAGTTATTGATCGAACGCAACACTCTAAATGTGAAAACAGAAATAATGAAGCGGCACAGTAATAGGAGGTGTCAATGGAACTGAGTCCTGTTTTTGCAAGGCGACTGTATTTAGCTTTGTTAGTAGAAAGCCTTGAAAGACCAAACGTGCCCAAACTCATCGAAAAAACGGGGTGGCCTCGCCGTACGATTCAGGATGTCCTGAAAGCACTGCCAGGAATAGGGATTGAACTGATGTTTGTTCAAGATGGAAGGCGTCACAATGATGGTTACTATCAACTCTCTGATTGGGGGCCATTTGATAGTCAATGGGTATTAGATCGTCGCTGTGATATTGCGACTAGCCTTGGATTTAGTGCATAAGCCAGCATTTGCTGGCTTTTTTTATGGTGTTTTCATATCCACATTGGGTAAGCAACGATAAACAGTACCGAAAATCGTGACAGAGGTTTTGAAATAATTGGAGTAGTCGAGCGTTACTGTATCGCCTCCCAGTTGATGAGCGTGAGTTTTTAGCTCGTTTACCGCCCTTCGAATCAATCTGTCATTGGGAATGAGCCAAGAGCTGAACCAGTAACCTTCACTGCCTGTCACATCCCCTAACCAGTCACACTGACCAGCATCAAATCCGGCATCAGTACGAATCTGAATGCGATCTGCATCGTTTGGGAGTGGGCTGTGTGATGAGCTACAGCCTATCATTAGCGCTGCCAGCAATAATATAGACAGTCTTTTCATCAGTTTAACCTTTCAGAACTAGATAAGAGATAAAACCAAGCCAGCTCACGATCAGCAGTGCCCAAGGTAACCATGAGGTCGATACCAAGCTGGATGACGTTTCAATGTGTGCGGGTTCTTCTTCCGTATTTTGTGCGGTTTTCTTTAGCTGCAATGCTCTTTTTTTGGCTTTATCTGCCTGTCGGCTTTTCTCTTTTTGCTGCTTTTTATACAAGGCTATGCCTTTCTCAATGCCTTGAGCGATCAGCTTGGTTTGTTCTTTCGTTTGCCCCTGCTTTTGAGTGGCTAAGGCGACTTTCATGGCTTGTTGCTGAGTTTGTTCTGAGGGAATAATCGTTTTATTCATAACGTTTACAAGCGGCTATAGACAGGCGCTTACCCTATCACGTATCGTCATCCTTCACTATTGAGATTGATCACTATGCGTGATGTTCAAGTTAGAAACTGGTCAAGAGCAAAAGATCTGGCTAGCTATTTGAAATCTATTCGCTAAAGTAAAAACGTTTTTTTAAAAGAGCGAAGGTATTGATGCGTTATGCGTTAGAGCGATACGATCAACATGGTTTTCTTAAAGCCCCTAAACTTATCTGGCTTGGTTGGTTATTTTTGGCAAAAGCTTGGGTTGTTTTCGTGGTGGCAGGAGCAAGCCGAGATAATGGCACGACGATTTTAACCATTGTTTACCCAGACCATTCGATGCTTTATTTGGGGTTGATTATGGGGTTGCCAAGTATCATTCTGATGTGGCTTATCAGCTTACGTGCTCCTGAACGATCGTGGCTAAACCGCATCGTCAGCATGGGAAAACCGCTGACGTTACTTATGGTTATCTTGCAATTTATGCAAACGCTTTATCATATCTATTTAGAGCACGGCGTTTTTAATTGGGCCAATGCAAGCACGCTGTTGGTGCTGTTATGGTTTGGTCTATATCTACTGAAGAGTAAAAGTGTGCGTGATTGTTTTTCTATCCCGCTCATAGACAAGGCGTGATCCCAATCAAGGTCGCCCCAAAAAACTGAATTACACTGAGCAAAAATAAGTAAGTGAGGATATTTTATGACACAACCTCAAACCGCGATTCTGCCTGAAGCAGGTCCGTTTGCACTATTTAGCCTTTTAAAAGTAAAGCAAAATCCGGCGCATGTTTTAGCGCAATTAAAAGCATTGCCCGCTTTAGTCAATGAGATAAATCAACATCAACCCGGCGCTGAATTAACCGTGTCGGTCGCGTTTACTCGCACCTTTTGGCAGCGTTTAAACCAAAGCATACCACAAGAGCTGATTGATTTTCCTGAGCTTGGTAAAGGCGAAACCATAGCACCAAGTACCGAGGTGGATGTGTTGATTCACTGCCATTCTCAGCGTCATGACTTGCTGTTTTATGTGTTGCGTAAATGGATGGAACCCGTGGCTGAGTTGGTTGAAATGGTGGATGAAACCTACTCATTTCGTTACTTAGATGCGCGAGATATGACGGACTTTATCGATGGCACTGAAAACCCTAAAGCCGAAAAACGTCAAGAAGTTGCACTGATTGCTGATGGTGAATTTGCTGGCGGCAGCTATGTGATGTTGCAGCGTTTTGTGCATAACCTTCCAGCTTGGAATCGCTTAAATGTGGCGGCGCAAGAAAAAGTGATTGGGCGCACTAAGCCTGATTCGATTGAGCTTGATAATGTACCAGCAGCATCTCACGTTGGCCGTGTCGATATCAAAGAAGAGGGAAAAGGGCTAAAAATTGTTCGTCACAGCCTACCTTACGGTACGGTGAGTGGTGAGCACGGTTTACTATTCATTGCTTATTGCCATACGCTGCATAACTTTAAAGTGATGTTGGAAAGTATGTATGGTGTGGCGGATGGTAAAACAGACCAACTGCTGCGCTTTACCAAGGCCGTAACGGGTGCGTACTTTTTTGCCCCTTCAGCTGAGATGCTGCAACATCTTGAACTAAAGTAAGTTTCAATACTGACCTACTATCGGACCGAGCCTTGTGCTCGGTTTTTCTTTTTTAAGCATTTTATGTAAAGAAAAGCGTCTACTGTCCGATAAAGAGATCATTCATTCTATGGCATAGGTCTGTTATGGCAATTACCGTTAATACCAATGTTTCCGCTTTGATTGCGCAGCGTCACTTAGGCTCAGCAAGCGAAATGTTGAATCAATCTTTGGAGCGTCTTGCTTCCGGGAAGCGTATTAATAGTGCCAAAGATGATGCTGCGGGTTTACAAATTTCGAATCGCCTTGAGTCGCAAATGAGGGGCTTAGATGTCGCTGTACGCAATGCTAATGATGGCATTTCAATCATGCAGACTGCTGAAGGTGCAATGCAAGAGACCACCAGCCTGCTTCAGCGTATGCGAGATCTCTCTTTGCAGTCGGCGAATGGCGCGAACAGTAAAGCGGATAGGCAAGCTTTACAGGAAGAAATGAGCGCCTTGAACGATGAATTAAACCGAATTGCTGAAACCACCTCTTTTGGTGGTCGTAAGTTACTGAACGGTTCGTTTGGTCAATCCTCATTTCAGATAGGGGCGAGCTCTGGCGAAGCAGTGCAAGTTTCGTTAAAAAATATGCGTTCAGACAGTTTGTATATGGGGGGCTTTAGCTATGTTGCGGCAGGCATGGCGGATAGTCAGTGGCGGGTGACACAAGATAATCGGCAGCTCACCATGAGCTATACCGATGCCAAGGGAAAACAGCACAACATTCAAATCCAAGCAAAAGTAGGGGACGATATTGAAGAGTTGGCAACCTACATCAATGGGCAAACCGATAAAGTATCGGCGTCAGTCAACGACAAAGGACAGCTACAGCTGTTCATGGCGGGTAAAGAAACCTCTGGGACTATTGATTTTAAAGGTAGCTTAGCCAATCAGTTGCAAATGAATGTGACGGGATATGAAGCAGTAGACACTCTTGATATTACCGAAGTCGGTGGTGCGCAGCGGGCGGTTGCCGTCATTGATACCGCAATGAAGTACGTTGATAGCCATCGCTCTGAGTTAGGCGCGTTGCAAAACCGTTTTAACCACGCCATCAACAACCTCGACAACGTACATGAAAACCTCGCTTCTTCAAACAGTCGAATTAAAGATACTGACTATGCGAAAGAGACCACCCAAATGGTAAAACAGCAAATCCTACAACAAGTCAGTACCTCTATTCTTGCGCAAGCCAAAAAACAGCCAAACCTAGCATTGGCCTTACTTCGCTAGCGATAAAAATCAACAATTATCGACCTTTATCAACAACTCTTTAGCGAAATTATTACCTTTTTGATGGGTTTTTGACCTCTTGTCCTGTTTTTTACACTAAACACATTTTTTTTAAGAAAATTGAAAAAAAATCCTCAAGCTTTGGAAAGTACCGCCGTTATAAAAAGTAACTTTGAGAGAACTATTTGGTTTTCCGAGACGTCGGAAACCGGAAACATCGGAAAATCAATTGGAGTAATCACCATGGCAGTTAATGTAAATACCAACGTATCAGCGATGACAGCACAGCGTTACCTAAACGGCGCTAGCAATGCACAACAAACATCAATGGAACGCCTATCTTCTGGCTTTAAAATCAACAGCGCAAAAGATGATGCGGCAGGCCTACAAATCTCTAACCGTTTGAATGTTCAGAGCCGCGGTCTTGACGTAGCAGTACGTAATGCGAATGACGGTATTTCTATTGCACAAACCGCTGAGGGTGCGATGAATGAAACGACCAACATTTTGCAACGTATGCGTGACTTGTCACTACAATCAGCTAACGGCTCAAACTCAAAAGCAGACCGTGTAGCGATTCAAGAAGAAGTCACCGCTCTGAATGACGAGTTAAACCGTATCGCAGAAACCACATCATTTGGTGGTAACAAATTACTTAACGGTACTTTTGAAACTAAGTCATTCCAAATCGGTGCGGATAACGGTGAAGCCGTCATGCTTAGCCTAAACAACATGCGTAGCGACAATGCTATGATGGGTGGCACAAGCTACCAAGCGGCGAACGGCAAAGATAAAGATTGGTCAGTTCAAGCCGGCAGCAACGATCTACAAATCACCCTGAAAGATACTTCAGGTACAGATCAGACTATCAATATCTCAGCTAAAGAAGGCGATGATATTGAAGAGTTGGCGACTTACATCAACGGTCAAACTGATATGGTGAAAGCATCAGTTGATGATGAAGGAAAACTACAAGTCTTCGCTGGCAGTAATAAAGTAGAAGGCCCTGTAACATTCGCAGGCGGTCTTGCTGGTGAGCTCGGCATGCAAGCTGGTCAAGCTGTTACCGTAGATGTCATTGATGTGACCTCTGTGGGTGGCGCTCAAGAATCGGTTGCCATTGTTGATGCTGCACTGCAATTTGTAGATAGCCACCGTGCACAATTAGGTGCATTCCAAAATCGCTTTAGCCATGCAATCAGCAACTTAGATAACATTAACGAAAACGTGAGTGCTTCTAAGAGCCGTATTAAAGATACTGACTTTGCCAAAGAAACAACAGCGCTTACTAAGTCGCAAATTCTTTCTCAAGCATCAAGCTCAGTGCTTGCTCAAGCAAAACAAGCGCCACAAGCGGCACTTAGCTTACTTGGCTAAAAGAGCCCAATAGCTCAAGAGTTACTCTTAATGAAAATCCAGCCTCGGCTGGATTTTTTTGCTTAGTGGCAAAGTGGAAAAAGTGTTAGTCGATGCAGCATTATCTTTCTTACTTTTTGACGCTAATCACATTTCTCATGCTCGCTGCATAAATTTTAAAAAAAAGCTTATTTTTTTCTAAAGGATATAAATCTTTCGCCGTTAAAGGATACGAGAGAAATGAGGTGTACCGACGTGAGGTGAGAGACACGGAAGTACATCAACACAATGCCTAAGGAGATCAATATGGCAATTAATGTAAGCACTAACGTGTCTGCAATGACCGCACAGCGTTATTTAAATAACGCCGCTGATGGTACGCAGAAATCGATGGAGCGTCTGTCATCGGGCTATAAAATCAATAGCGCGCGTGATGATGCAGCGGGTCTACAAATCTCAAACCGTTTAACGTCACAAAGCCGTGGCTTAGATATGGCGGTAAGAAACGCAAATGATGGTATTTCCATTGCACAAACCGCAGAGGGTGCAATGAATGAAACCACCAACATCTTGCAACGTATGCGAGATCTTTCTTTGCAATCAGCAAACGGTTCTAACTCAAGTTCAGAACGCCAAGCGATCCAAGAGGAAGTCTCAGCACTCAATGATGAATTAAACCGTATTGCTGAAACAACCTCGTTTGGTGGTAATAAACTGCTAAATGGTTCGTTTGGTAATAAATCTTTCCAAATTGGTGCCGATTCTGGTGAAGCTGTGATGCTTTCCATGAGCGACATGCGTTCTGACACAAAAGCGATGGGCGGTAAGAGCTATGTCGCGACAAATGGCAAAGCGCCTGACTGGTCAGTCACCAATGCGACGGATCTGACTCTGAGCTATACTGATAAACAAGGAGAAGCTCGCGAAGTCACCATTAACGCTAAAGCGGGTGATGATTTAGAAGAAGTCGCTACTTACATTAATGGTCAAAATGGTGACATCAAAGCTTCAGTCGGTGATGAAGGTAAACTGCAACTGTTTGCCGCCAATCAAAAAGTCTCAAGCGATGTCACTATTGGTGGTGGACTGGGTACTGAAATTGGTTTTGCTGCAGGTAAAGACGTAACCGTCAAAGACATCAATGTCACAACGGTTGGCGGCTCTCAGGAAGCTGTAGCTTTGATTGATGGTGCACTAAAGGCCGTTGATAGCCAACGTGCCTCGTTAGGTGCATTCCAGAACCGTTTCGGTCATGCCATCAGTAACCTTGATAACATCAACGAGAACGTCAACGCTTCTCGTAGTCGAATTAAGGATACTGATTATGCCCGTGAAACGACCCAAATGACGAAGTCGCAGATTTTGCAGCAAGCGAGTACGTCAGTTTTGGCACAGGCGAAGCAGTCACCATCTGCAGCTCTTAGTCTATTGGGTTAACCGATAGGCGAATGGAGCTTTGTGGGGAAAGCAGTGTTTTCACTGCCAACCTATGAGGTGGAAGGGAGATTGTTATGGAAATACCATCCTACACATCGAACATCCAGCCTTACGGCTCGCAAAGTGGCATTAAATTTGCTTCAGAAAACGATGGCGCGACACGCGCTTCCTCGAAACAAAATGAGGTGAATCGTACTGAACAGTTAAGAAATAGGCAAAACCAAAGCGTTGAAGCGGCAATCGAGCTTGCACAGCAACGAGAGCAGATCAACAAATCGGAAAGAGCCAAGATGGTAGAGCAGATGAATGAATTTATCTCATCTATCAACAAAGACTTAGCGTTTAGAGTCGATGAAGAATCAGGACGGGATGTTGTGACGATTTATGAAGCCAGTACTGGTGACATTATTCGTCAGATCCCGAACGAGGAAATGCTAGAGGTTTTGCGACGCCTTGCCAGACAAAAAGACCACAGTACAGGTTTATTGGTTGCTAAGGTGTAATCGTAGTTTTTGAGGTGATTTAATGAGCTTAGGCCCGATGGGTATGAATACTGGCATGGATATCAATTCCTTGGTCAGCAAAATTGTCAATGCAGAGCGCGTTCCTAAGCAGCAACGTATTGATAATGAGCTTGGCCAAATTGATGCCAGTATCAGTGCCTACGGCCGGCTCAAAGAGTCGCTGGATACGATGAAAAATCTTATGACGAATTTTCGTCAGGAGAAGGCTTTCGCTTTGCGAAAAGTCGATACTACTGATGAAAATGTCGTCTCCGCGACAGCCACCACTGACGCAATAGCAGGTAAATATGCTATCGATGTGTTGCAGCTTGCACAGAGCCATAAAGTTGCCTCGGATGTTTTAGATAAAGAGGCAAAGTTTGGTCCTGGTAAGCTGCAGATTTCACTTGGTGATCAGAAGTTTGATGTTGATGTCCAAGCCAATTCAAAATTGATTGATATCGTTCGCGGTATCAACAGCACTAAAACCAATCCCGGAGTTCGTGCTTCGGTAATCAATGATGTTGAAGGACCACGTTTGATTGTGGCCTCTAATCTATCTGGAAAAGATCATGACATTAAAATTAATGCTCAGTCTGATGCCGGAAATCCGCTCAAAAATCTAGAATACAAAACGCTGGAAGAACGCGTTAAAGATTTAGAAAAAGCACGCGCTGCAGCGCAACAAATCATTGCACCACTCACGCCAGCTCAACAAGCTATCGCTGCAAAAGTCGCCGAGAAAATAGGTGCGGCGGCACGCGAAGTTGACCAAAGTATGGCGAGTGGTGTTCAAGAAGTCGCCGGGCAAGTAGCTGCCGACGGTAAAGTCGCTAATGCTGCCGGTGAATTAACCGATGCCGCCGTCAAAGCTGCTGCCGCCGCCGGTGTTGCTGCCAATAAGTATCTGAAACCGCAAGATCGTATTCCAGGGTGGACTGAAACCGCCTCTGGCACCTTGCTCGATTCCTACTATGAACCTGAGCCAGAGCTTGATGCAACCGCGTTAGAAAAAGCGCCAGATGTGCCCGGTTGGACCAATACTGCTTCTGGTACTTTGGTTGACTCCTATGTCACCCCCAAAGAAGCGCAAGCCAAGCTTGAACAGCAATTAGCAGCTGAAAAAGCTGCGGTTGCGGCGGCGGTGCGTAGTGGTGAACTGACGCCAGAGCAAGCCAAGCAGAAAGAGCGTGAAAAGCTTGACCCGCAAGAGCGTGAGTATTTAGATAAAGTGGACAAAGCAGATGCTGAACTTAGAGCGGCACAAGCATCGTTTGACGCCTATCAAGGTATGACTCAAGTACAAGCAGGCCAAGATTCCGTGGTGGTTTTGGACGGTGTGGCGACCCTTTCTAGCAACAACAACGTGATTGAAGATGCGATTGAAGGGGTTGATTTGACCCTTAAAGGGCAAACGGCCAAAGGCAAACCACCGGCTGAAATTGGCATCGAATATGACCGCAAAACCGTGCGCGATGATATTGAACAATTTGTCGCGGCGTATAATCAGTTTTATCAGGTCTCTAAAGAACTTGGAGGCGTTGACCCTCGGACTGGCCAAGCTGGGCCACTGGCGGGTGACAGTATTGTGCGCAGTGCAGACTCCCGCCTACGTAGTGTTTTTTCGACTAGAATTGAGCAGGCTCCAGAAGAGATCAAAAGTCTGATTGAGTTTGGTATTACCACCACACGCCAAGGGACACTTGAAATTAACTACGACATGCTAGATCGCCAACTCAATAACAACTTTAATAAGCTAGGTGAGTTCTTTGGTGGAAACCAAGGATTTGCCAAACGGGTTGAAGATGCTATTCAGAGCATGACGGGGGTTACGGGGTCGATTCGCACACGCGAAAAAAGCTTAGTAGAACGCAACTACCGTGTGGCGGACGACCAAGCGGCACTTGATCGCCGCATGGACAGTTTGGAGAAGCGAACGCATTCTAAGTTTTCAGCAATGCAAGACGCGACCAGTAAAATGCAGAACCAATTAGCTGGTATGATGAATGCGTTAGGCGGCTGATATGGAGCAGCAACTCGACCTTTTAAGTGATCTAGATCACCAAATAAGAGCAATGCTTGTCATTGATGAAATTAATACTGAAGAAATCAATCATCTTGTCGATAAAAGGGAACGGATATTGCAAAACTTACTGACGCATGCGTCAGAAAATCCACAGTTTGCAATGTCGAGCCAATGGCGAGAGGCTATTGATGAAACTAAACATCTTGTTGAACTGATGCAGTCAAAAACGGTCGAGATCGGTAGAACGCTCCAAAAATACCGACACGGTAATAAATCCGTTCAGCAATACAAAAAGTTTTTATAAGAGGAAGACTATGCGCGGTTCTTTACAGGCATACAAAAAGGTATCAGTGGATAGCCAGCTCAGTGCGGCCTCGCCGCATAAAGTCGTACAAATGTTGATGGCGGGTGCCATTGAACGCCTTATTCAAGCAAAAGCAGCAATGCTACAGGGGAATATTCCAAGTAAGGGTGAACGCCTTGGTAAAGCATTGGATATCATTATTAGCTTACGCAGTTGCTTATCGATGAGTGATGGCGGGGATATTGCAAAAAATTTAGATCAGCTTTATGAATTTATGATCACTCAGATCACCGAAGCGAATCATCAAAATGACCCGCAACCACTGGATGATGTGATCGACATCATTCGAGAAATTAAATCAGCATGGGATCAAATCCCTCCTGAATACCACAATCTAACGGCAAGCGAAGTGGGCATATAAGTTATTTATAAAACTTTAGGCACTTATTTTTTAAAGTTTTAACTGATGTCACACCAGCTCATTGCTTGGTTGCCTTATTTTTTTTATTCCATAGAATAGAAGCCATTACTAGCCTAATGGCTTTTTTTGTTGCTGAATTCCACAAATTGTCTATCGTTTAATCAAGTGATTATAGAAAAACAAAACTGAATAACGATTTTCAGAAGTGCGGCCACAATTTCTCTGATTTAAGGCAAATATTCTCACCTATGCAAGGTTTAGCAAAACTGCTTGTGATAGAAGACGATCCGCAGATCCGTCTCAATCTAAGTAACATTTTAGAATTTGTTGGAGAGCACTGCGAGGCGATCGAGTCATCCCAAATCAAGGATATTGATTGTTCAAGATTGTGGGGGGGCTGCATTATTGGATCGCTAAAAAGTGAGCAGTTAACTGATGAGATAGCTCAGTGGTTGACTAAGGCCAATTATATTCCACTTCTAATGGCAAACAAGCAGCCATATTCATTGGAAGAATTTACTCAATACGTCGGTGAACTTGAGTCACCCCTTAATTATCCTCAACTGAGTGACGCATTACGACATTGCAAAGAATTTTTAGGACGCAAAGGCGTGCAAGTTCCCTCTACATCGCGTAAGAATACCTTATTTCGTAGCCTTGTAGGCCAAAGTCATGGTATCCAAGAAGTTCGCCATTTGATTGAGCAAGTCTCAGGCACAGAAGCCAATGTGTTGATCTTAGGTGAATCGGGAACGGGCAAAGAAGTGGTTGCGCGTAACATCCATTATCATTCTGCACGCCGCAACGGTCCGTTTGTGCCGATTAACTGTGGTGCGATTCCGGCTGATTTACTTGAAAGTGAATTATTTGGTCATGAAAAAGGGGCGTTTACCGGAGCGATAACCGCGCGTAAAGGTCGTTTTGAGCTTGCCGAAGGCGGTACTTTATTTCTCGATGAGATCGGTGATATGCCGATGTCGATGCAGGTAAAGTTGTTGCGTGTGTTACAAGAGCGCTGCTTTGAACGTGTGGGCGGTAACACCACCATTAAAGTGAATGTGCGTGTGGTGTCAGCGACTCACCGCAATTTAGAAAACATGATTGATGATGAATCATTTCGTGAAGATCTTTACTATCGACTCAATGTTTTCCCAATTGAAATGCCAGCGCTAAAAGATCGCAAAGACGACATTCCATTGCTGTTACAAGAACTCATGACACGTATGGAAGCGGAAGGTGGACAGCCATTTTGTTTTACCCCGCGAGCAGTCAATTCGTTAATGGAACATAATTGGCCGGGCAATGTTCGTGAGCTAGCGAATTTAGTTGAGCGGATGATCATTCTCTATCCAAATAGTCTCGTCGACGTCAATCATTTACCAACTAAATACCGCTATAGTGATATTCCAGAATTCCAACCAGAGCACAGCTCCTATGGCTCAGTTGAAGACCAAGAACGTGATGTGCTGGCGGGTATTTTCTCTGAAAACTTCAGTTTTGAAGACGTCGAAGAGATGCACGAAAATCTCAACGCACCGCAGTCATTGCCTCCTGAAGGCGTGAATTTGAAAGAGCTATTGGCGGACTTGGAAGTCAATATGATCAACCAAGCCCTTGAAGCTCAAGGCGGAGTGGTAGCGCGTGCCGCTGATATGCTGGGTATGCGCCGTACGACCTTGGTTGAAAAAATGCGTAAATACAATATGCAACGGTGATTAAAAAACAGCATGGGTAAAGTTTAGTCAATATATTGGCAATGGATTAATTCTTTGATTTTAAAGAAAAATAGCCTGGCATGTATTTTGCGTGTTAGGCTATTGTTGTTTTATAGGTAGAATTTCGACATGCAGTCTCCTGACACACCCATTAATCAATCTCACTTAGATTCTGTAGAGGATCAAGTTGAGCGCTATAAACAGGTTCTTGATGTGATGCCTGCTGGCGTCATTTTGCTCGATACTCAAGGCGTAGTCAGAGAGGCTAACCCTGAAGCTCAGCGGTTATTGCAAGTCCCATTAGCGGGTGAAAAATGGTATTCCGTCATTCAAAGTGCTTTTGCGCCGAGAGAAGATGATGGGCATGAAATCTCGCTGCGCAATGGTCGTAAAGTTAGATTAGCCATTTCAGCATCAGCAACAGGCCAATTGATATTAATCACCGATTTAACCGAAACTCGGTTACTTCAATCACGCATCAGTGATTTACAGCGCTTATCCTCACTCGGTCGAATGGTGGCGTCTTTGGCACACCAAGTTCGCACACCGTTATCCAGTGCCATGCTCTATGCCTCAAATTTAGGTGCGCCTAACTTGCCAAACGCTACAAGAGAGCGTTTTCAGTCTAAGCTGATGGATAGGCTTCATGATCTTGAAAAACAAGTCAATGATATGTTGTTGTTTGCCAAAGGTGGTGACAATAAAGTCATTCAGCCGTTTACAGTGACAGACTTGGTCAGCGAATTTGTTCCCATGGTGGAAACGGCATTAAAAAATAGCGCAATTGATTATCATCAGGAAGTGGAACAAGAAGGGACAGTGGTGTTAGGCAATGCAAATGCCATTGCCTCTGCACTGAGTAACTTAGTGATGAACGCAATACAAATTGCGGGTAAGGCGTCGCAAATTGATGTCTTTTTTCGCCCGGTAAATGGTGAGCTGAAAATCTCGGTACAAGACAGTGGCCCGGGAGTCCCTGCTGCGCTGCAAAGTAAAATTATGGAACCGTTTTTTACCACTCGCTCACAAGGAACGGGGTTAGGGTTAGCGGTGGTACAAATGGTCTGCCGCGCCCATGATGGGCGATTGGAATTAATTTCAGAAGAAGGGGAGGGTGCTTGCTTTACTATGTGCATTCCACTCGAGCGTCATGCCCCTTCTTCACCAACAGAGACTGGAGAAGGATGATGGCTCAAAGCAAAGTCTTAATCGTTGAAGATGATGAAGGTCTACGCGAAGCGTTAGTCGATACTTTGGCGCTGGCCGGTTATGAATGGCTGGAAGCTGATTGCGCCGAAGATGCACTGATTAAACTCAAAGCACATCCTGTTGATATTGTTGTCTCTGACGTTCAAATGGCTGGCATGGGTGGCCTTGCACTGCTGCGCAACATCAAACAGCATTGGCCCAATTTACCCGTGTTGCTGATGACGGCGTACGCCAATATTGAAGATGCTGTCTCGGCGATGAAAGAGGGCGCCATTGATTACATGGCAAAACCCTTTGCCCCCGAAGTGCTGCTCAACATGGTTAGCCGTTACGCGCCAGTGAAATCGGATGATAACGGTGATGCGGTTGTTGCCGATGAGAAAAGCCTGCGCTTATTGTCACTTGCCGACAAAGTGGCAAAAACCGATGCTAACGTCATGATTTTGGGCCCAAGTGGCTCAGGAAAAGAGGTCATGTCTCGCTACATTCATAACTCATCTCCGCGTAAAGATGGGCCATTTGTGGCGATCAACTGCGCCGCCATTCCAGACAACATGCTCGAAGCCACCTTATTTGGTTATGAAAAAGGGGCATTTACAGGAGCGGTACAAGCTTGTCCGGGCAAATTTGAACAAGCACAAGGTGGGACCATTTTACTCGATGAGATCAGCGAGATGGATCTGAACCTACAAGCAAAACTGCTGCGTGTACTCCAAGAGCGTGAAGTGGAACGCTTGGGGGGGCGTAAAAGCATTAAGCTTGATGTCCGCGTATTGGCGACCAGCAACCGCGACCTAAAGCAGTATGTGCAGGAAGGCAATTTCCGTGATGATTTATATTATCGCCTCAACGTCTTCCCAATCTCATGGCCAGCGCTACGTGACCGAAAAGGGGATATTGAACCGCTGGCTCACCACCTTGTAGAGCGTCACTGCACTAAACTTGGTTTACCTGTGCCTCGTATCGCGCCGCAAGCTATTAACAAGCTGCTTAGTTACGCTTGGCCGGGCAACGTCCGTGAACTTGATAACGTCGTGCAACGCGCGCTGATCTTGAGTGAGCAAGGAGACATTGCAAGTGAACATATCTTGTTGGAAGGGGTTGATTGGCAAGATGCTAGCAGCTTGCAACAAGTCGTAGAGCGCAGCGATATTGCCACACCAGAGATTAAGCCTGTAGCACAAGCCGAAGTGAACAAGCTGTTTAATAACAATGGCGCTGCATTGGGTGATGAGCTGAGAGATCAAGAGTACACCATTATTATGGATACTTTAGTCGAGTGCCAAGGCCGCCGTAAAGAGATGGCAGATAAGCTCGGAATTAGCCCTAGGACACTGCGTTACAAATTAGCAAAAATGCGTGATGCAGGAATTGATATCCCGAATTAACCCTAAAGTGGGTGATGGCATATAAATTGCTGCATCACAGAAAGAAGCAGCACAGCAGTCAAAGATTTGGCGTTAGAGGTAGCAATGAGACTTGATGGTTTAAACAGCGAAATGCAAACAATGATGTTGGAAGCAACCAATGCTCGTCCTACGGCAACTGGACAAAGTGTGAGTGCTGATTTTGGCGACATGCTTTCCAAAGCCATTAATAACGTGAACAGTTTGCAAAAGACCTCAGGTAATTTACAAACCCGCTTTGATCGGGGAGATGAAAATGTCTCACTATCGGATGTGATGATTGCTCGTAACAAGTCGAGTGTAGCCTTTGAAGCGACGATTCAAGTTCGAAATAAACTTGTCGACGCCTACAAAGAACTCATGAATATGCCCGTATAAATTAGGTAGCCGCCGTGGCAGAAGATAAGCAAACAACCGATCTTACCGTGACCAGTGGTTCTGACCACGCTTTAATGGCGAGCTCAGATCTAGACATGGACACGCAAAACCCAGATCTTGAAGAGAAGAGTTCATCCAAAAGTGATTTTGCGATGGGCGACTTGGACTTGTTGCGCCAGGTGGTGTTAGTCCTCTCTATTTCCATCTGTGTAGCACTGATTGTCATGTTGTTCTTTTGGGTTCGAGAACCTGAAATGCGCCCGCTTGGCGCTTATGAAACCGAAGAACTTATTCCTGTCCTCGATTATCTTGATCAGCAGAAACTGACCTATAAATTAGATGGTAATACTATCTTAGTGCCATCCAGTGAATACAACAGCTTAAAACTCAACCTCGTCCGTGCAGGGTTAAATCAAAACAAGCAAGCGGGCGATGAAATCTTGATGCAAGACATGGGCTTTGGTGTTTCTCAGCGCCTTGAGCAAGAGCGCCTTAAACTTAGCCGTGAACGTCAGCTTGCCAAAGCGATTGAAGAGATGAAGCTCGTCAACAAAGCTCGTGTGTTATTGGCACTGCCTAAGCAAAGCGTATTTGTTCGTCATAACCAAGATGCTTCTGCCTCCGTATTTCTTACCTTGCGAACTGGCGCTAACCTCAAACAAGAAGAGGTCGACTCTATTGTCGATATGGTCGCCAGTGCCGTGCCAGGGATGAAACCCAATCGAATTACCGTGACTGATCAACATGGTCGGCTGCTCAGCTCAGGCTCTCAAGATCCTGTGTCGTCAGCCCGCCGTAAAGAACAAGAACTTGAACGCAAGCAAGAAGAGGCGCTGCGTGACAAAATTGATTCGGTATTAATCCCGATTCTAGGTTTTGGTAATTATACCGCCCAAGTGGATATCCAACTGGATTTCAGTGCCATTGAACAAACGCGTAAACGCTTTGACCCGAATACGCCAGCGACACGCAGCGAATATACGCTTGAAGACTATAACAACGGCAATGTGGTGGCTGGCGTTCCAGGTGCATTAAGTAATCAGCCACCTGCGGATGCTTCGATCCCACAAGACGTCGCGCAGATGAAAGATGGCTCGGTTCTTGGGCAAGGTTCTGTGCACAAAGAAGCCACGCGCAATTTTGAACTCGATACCACCATCAGTCATGAACGTAAACAATCGGGTGTGGTGAATCGTCAGACCGTTGCGGTGGCGATTAAAAACCGACCATCGGTTAACCCAGAGACTGGCGAAGTCACCTATACTCCCTTGAGCGAAAGTGAAATTAGCGCCGTGCGACAAGTATTGATTGGGACGGTTGGCTTTGATGAAAACCGTGGCGATTTGTTGAATGTCTTGAGCATGCAATTTGCCGTGCCTGAAGTTGAATCAATGGTTGATGTCCCTATTTGGGAGCATCCAAACTTCAATGATTGGGTACGCTGGTTTGCTAGTGCCTTGGTTATTGTGGTTGTGGTGCTGGTGCTGGTTCGCCCTGCGCTGAAAAAACTGCTCAACCCTGCTGCGGATGATGATGATCCAATGTACGGACCTGATGGTTTACCGATTGGTGCTGATGGTGAAACCAGTTTAATTGGCAGTGGTATTGACGGCGGTGATCTCTTTGAGTTTGGTTCCGGTATTGATTTGCCAAACTTACACAAGGATGAGGATGTACTGAAAGCGGTGCGTGCTCTAGTGGCCAATGAGCCTGAACTTGCGGCTCAAGTAGTGAAGAATTGGATGCAAAATGCCTGATAATAAAAATAAGAGTGGAACAGAAGTGACAGAATCATCGGTTGATATTTCAACAATTTCTGGTGATGAAAAAGCGGCTATTTTGTTGTTGAGCTTAAACGAAGAGGACGCCGCTGGCATCATCCGCCATCTTGAACCTAAGCAGGTACAACGAGTCGGTAGCGCGATGGCGAAAGCGAAAGAGCTTAGCCAAGAGAAAGTCGGCGCGGTGCATCGTGCTTTCCTCGAAGATATTCAGAAATACACCAATATCGGTATGGGCAGCGAAGACTTTATGCGTAACGCGCTTATCGCTGCATTAGGTGCCGATAAAGCCAATAACTTGGTCGATCAAATTTTGCTTGGCACGGGTTCAAAAGGGTTGGATTCATTGAAATGGATGGACCCACGACAAGTGGCGAGCATCATTGTTAATGAACACCCACAAATCCAAACCATTGTTTTATCGTATTTAGAACCGGATCAATCGGCTGAAATTTTGGCGCAGTTTGCTGAACGTGACCGTTTAGACTTATTAATGCGCATTGCCAACCTTGAAGAAGTACAACCTTCGGCATTGGCTGAGTTGAATGAAATCATGGAGAAACAATTTGCCGGTCAAGCGGGCGCGCAAGCGGCGAAAATTGGTGGCTTGAAAGCCGCGGCTGATATCATGAACTACCTCGATAACAATATCGAAGGCATCCTCATGGATCAGATGCGTGAGCAAGATGAAGACATGGCAACACAGATCCAAGATCTGATGTTCGTGTTCGAGAACTTAGTCGAAGTGGACGACCAAGGCATTCAAAAATTGCTGCGTGATGTACCGCAAGATGTACTGCAAAAAGCACTTAAAGGTGCTGATGACGCATTGCGCGAGAAGATCTTCAAAAACATGTCAAAACGTGCAGCTGAGATGATGAAAGATGATCTGGAAGCCATGCCTCCGATTAAAGTATCAGATGTCGAAGCGGCGCAAAAAGAGATTCTGGCGATTGCACGTCGTATGGCCGACAGTGGCGAAATTATGCTGTCTGGCGGCGCAGACGAATTCTTATAATCTAACCCTGACTCAACAATAGGTAGCATTATGTCTGGAGAAAGAAAACGCGGCTTTTTACGTTTAGATGCAGACGCTAATATTGAACAAGCCAAAAAGTGGGGGTTGCCGGACTACGGCGCAGAGATCAATAAAAAAGCCAAAGAAACGGCAATGAACTACGACCCCGGTTGGATGCCAAGTTTTGATGAGCCTGTGGTTGAAGAGCCGCTGCAACTCAGCGAAGAAGAGATTGGCCAGATCAAACAAGGGGCTTATCAAGAAGGTTTGCACCAAGGCCAAGAAGCCGGATTCAAACAAGGTTATGAAAAAGGCAAAGAAGAAGGGCTGATTGCAGGACACCAAGAAGGTGTTGAGCAAGGCAAAACCGAGGGTGTCGCTGAAGGGCAAACCCTCATCCAGCAGCAGGTTGATATTTTCGTTGGTCTTGCCAATCAATTTGCTCAACCGCTAGAGTTGATGAATGCCCAAGTCGAAAAACAGCTGGTCGATATGGTTTTAACCTTGGTCAAAGAAGTCGTTCACGTTGAAGTACAAACCAATCCGCAAGTGATCTTAGATACCGTCAAATCGTCGGTTGAATCCCTGCCTGTATCCGGGCATGCCATCACATTAAAACTCCATCCAGAAGATGTTGAAGTGATTCATTCTGCTTATGGCGAAAAAGAGCTGGATTTCCGAAACTGGACATTGGTCAAAGAACCGGCATTAAATCGCGGTGACGTCCAGATTGAAGCAGGTGAATCGAGTGTGAATTATCGAATGGAAGATCGCATTCGTAGCGTGTTGAAAAGTTTTTGTGGCACCAATCGTCACCAACAAGGTGATCAATAGTGTTGTCTCTTGCCGATCGCCTTAGTCAATATAAAACCGAAGGGTTAACCTGCCGCCCAATGGCATCGGGCAAACTGGTCCGTGTGGTTGGTTTAACCCTTGAGGCTACCGGTTGTAAAGCCCCTATTGGTAGCTTATGTAAAGTAGAAACCATGTCCGGAGAAATGGAAGCGGAAGTGGTTGGCTTTTCTGGCGATAACCTCTATCTGATGCCCAGCGAACAGATAACAGGCGTACTGCCCGGAGCTAAAGTTACCCCAATGACAGGGGACCCTGGCCTACCAGTCGGGATGGAGCTGCTTGGACGGGTGATTGATGGTGTCGGTAATCCACTCGATGGGTTGGGGCCTATTTATACCGAAAAGCGCGCATCGTTTAATGCTGACCCCATCAATCCATTAGCTCGTAAACCCATAACAGAACCTCTGGACGTTGGCCTAAAAGCGATCAACGGTTTACTTACGGTAGGTAAAGGGCAGCGGATTGGTTTATTTGCTGGCTCTGGTGTCGGTAAATCGGTAACGCTTGGCATGATGACTCGTGGCACAACCGCTCAAGTGGTGGTGGTGGGGCTGATTGGTGAACGTGGCCGCGAAGTAAAAGAGTTTATAGAAGAGATTTTAGGCGTTGATGGACGTCAACGTTCAGTTGTAGTAGCCGCGCCTGCGGACTCCTCACCGCTGATGCGTTTAAAAGGCTGTCAAACCGCGTTAGCGATTGCGGAATACTTTCGTGATCAAGGGTTAGATGTATTGCTACTAATGGACTCGTTGACTCGTTTTGCCCAAGCGCAACGTGAAATTGCGTTATCTGTGGGTGAGCCGCCAGCCACAAAAGGTTATCCGCCATCGGTGTTTGCTAAACTGCCCGCCTTGGTTGAACGAGCGGGAAATGGCGGTCCTCACCAAGGATCGATTACCGCTTTCTTTACCGTGCTCACCGAAGGGGATGATCTACAAGACCCGATCGCTGATGCATCGCGAGCCATTCTTGATGGTCACATTGTTTTATCACGTGAAATGGCCGATGCCGGACATTACCCTGCGATTGATGTAGAGAAATCGGTCAGCCGTGTCATGCCACAAATCACCACCGATGAACATCTGTTGATGTCGAAAGCGGTGCGTCAAATACTCTCCATCTGCCGGAAAAATCAAGATCTCGTCTCTATCGGTGCTTACAAGCCGGGGACGGACCCTGCGATTGACAGTGCATTTACGCTAAAACCTAGGCTGGATGAATATTTGCAGCAAGGGATGAAGGATTCGGTTCCTTACGACATGTGCGTCAATATGCTCAAGCACGTTTTGCAAGTGGGGTAATCGATGGATAACGCACTCGAGTTTCTGCTTGATCAAGCCAAAGACAAAGAAGAAAAAGCCGTGATGGCGTTATCTAAATCGCGTGATGAGCTAGAGAGCTATTACAAGCAGTTGGCGCAGATTGAACAATACCGACTGGATTATTGTCAGCAGCTTATGGAGCGCGGCATGTCAGGTTTGACGGCGAGCCAATATGGACACTTAAACCGATTTCTTACCCAGTTAGATGAAACCCTTGTCAAACAAAGAGATGCAGAACAACACTTCAAAAATCAGGTAGAGAACTGCCAAGAGCATTGGATGGAAGTGAGAAAACAGCGACGCTCTTACGAATGGCTCATTGAAAAAAAACAGATAGAAGCGCAACGTCTGCAAGATAAACGAGAGCAGAAGCAGATGGATGAGTTTTCTACACTGCTCTTTAGTCGGCAACGTTCTAATCAACATAAGTTTTAATCAAAATAAGTTTTAAGTCACTGACGCCTCAAGTCGTCAACGTGTCCAATAAGATGGGTGTCATACTTTTTTATCGATATTGAAGGCTTGGCTCATTTCTTGCTTCTGACTAATCACGGAGTTCATTAGGTTAATCCACTGCGCCATCGTCAAAAAATGATGAAACATGACTTACTGGCCAATAATGAATCCGCGTCATCCTCTGTTTTTAGTGCGAGCATCATGGATATGAATGTAAATATTACAACACCATCCGACACCTCTAAAATGGCCAGCGTGAGTAAAGCAGGCTCTGATGCGGTGAGTGAAGGTTCTGAATCTCAAGGTTTTTTTGAAAAACTGACCGCCCTCATTATGGGTCGTAGCACTGAATCTTCGGCAGAAACCGACTTTAAGGCGCTGGATGAGGGAGCTGTGCTCACCGATGACGTGGCAGCCCAAAGTAGCGATGCCTTGTTAGATAAAGAACTTGGTGAGGCATTGAGTGAAGAGGCCGATGTTGATACCGCGCAAACAAAATCACCCCCTTCAGCAGAGGTTGATGACTCCGCTCTTCAGCAGAAAACAGCACAAGTGATGAGCGATGGCGATGAAATCCTTGGCCGTTTAAATAGCGCCAATCAAGCACTTGCTGACCAAAACGGCAAAACCTTGCCACAAAACACTCATCCGGTAGACGTGCAAATCGACGACAACGCAGGTGACTCCTCGGATCAAGTGGAGCAAAAAGCGCCAGCGGCTGCGCAAATATCAGCACAGGATGCATTCGCTAAACCCACTACTGAATCAGTAGCACCGGCGTCAGTGAATGAGCAAGCTCCATTGTCTGATCAGCACATCACGGAACAAGATGCAGAGCGTGTGCTGCCTATTCAGCAGGGCAAAGAGCGTTTGATGGCTGCGGAAGGTTCACCTACGGCATCAAGCTTAAACGCAGAGACTGAAGAGAATGGTGAACTCATCCTGCCGGAATCAGTCCGAAAATTCATTCAGCCGCCTCAAGATACAAAGTCAGTGCAAGCAAGCGCTTTGTCGCAAGCGATAGAAGATGAGGCCACTTTACTTGCCACAACTGAAGTTGGCGATGCAGCAGTTAACGCGGTGGCAAAAAGTGACAACGCCATGCCCATAGAGCCATCACCTTTGGTTGAAGCGCAAGCACTTGATTCACAATTGACGACAAATTTAGCAGAGGGAAAGCTACCACTTTCCCCATCCCCATCGGCGAATACACCTCAAACCGATTCGGAAAATGATCAGCAAGGACTGTCCACAGAGGCATTATTGACTGCCGCTGCCATTCCTTGGGCGAACACAGTTGTTGCCGAAGGGCAAGCATTACCTCTAGATGTGGCACAAAGTGAAACGGTCCTCAAGGGTAAAAATACGCCGGTTTCATTAGCCCATTCTGTTCAGCAAGCCTTAGCTCAGCAACAATCTCAAACCATGCAGGCTGCCGTGGCGGCAGACAAAGCCGCACTAGCATCGTCACCTCTTGTGACAGCAAGCAATGAGTTATCCAATGTACAAATACAACAGTTAGCGAATGCGGCCGCGATACCAGCTGCAACCCATGCAGAATTGCCACTCAACCCCGCGCTATTCAAAGCCGGATTAGGCGCGAAAGCGTTATCGGGTGTGAATGATGCAGGGGCGGCTCAAGAGCAAAAAGAGGGCACATTAGCGCAGCAGCTTTCGAGTGCTTTGGGGCAACATGGTTTGAACGCGACGCAGAGCCGTGCTGACAACTTGCAAGCCGCGCAACAGCCTCCTTTGTTGCTTAACCGAGAAATGGCCAGTGAGCAAATGGCGGAACGGCTGCAAATGATGATGTCGAAAAACCTTAAACATGTCGATATTCGCTTAGATCCACCGGAATTGGGGCGTTTACAAATTCGTATGAATATGAATGGTGATCATACGACGGTTCATTTTACGGTCGCTAACCATCAAGCACGTGATGTGATTGAACAATCTATGCCAAGGCTACGAGAAATGTTGGCACAACAAGGTGTGCAGTTGGGTGAGACCTCTGTCCAACAACAGAGCGCTGGTCAGCAACAAGCGCGCTACACTGCCGACGGGGATGCCCAATCTGGTCAATTGACGCGCAACGGAAGCTATTTAGACGAAGAAAACCTTGATACAGACGTCAAACTTGATTTGAATGTCGCATCAAAGCGTGATGGAATCAGTTATTACGCTTAAACTAATATTAAAAATAACGACATAGAGAACATTATGGCCGATGAAGAGTTAGGCGCGGAAGCCCCCAAAGGGAAGAAAAAACTGCTGATTATCATTATTGCTGCCGTAGTGTTACTGCTTGGTGGTGGTGCAGCTTTCTTTTTGATGAGCGGAGATGAGGGTGAAGCCACGAGTGAGCAAGCCCCCGCAGCGCAGCAAGCTTTGCCAACGGATCCTGTGGCTTACGTTAATATTGCACAGCCGTTTGTGTTTAACGTCACGGGTGATAAGAAAGATCGGTTGGTGCAAATCAAAGTGCAGTTGATGGTGCGGGGTTCTGAAAATGAAAGCCTTGCACGTTACCATTCACCTTTAGTGGAAAGCTCTTTACTAGCCACTTTTGCGTCTGCCACTGTGGAACAGCTTCGTAGCCCTACCGGGCGAATTGAGCTGAGAGATAAGGCGACCGATGACATTAAAGCGGCACTCACTAAAGCGGTTGGGCAACCTGTGATCGAAAAAGTGTTGTTTACCGATTTTGTAATGCAGTAGGTGAGAAGTGACTGATTTATTAAGCCAAGACGAAATCGATGCCCTACTTCATGGTGTAGACAGTGTTGATGAGGCGGAAGACGATGACGATGTTGCCGATAAGTCGGCGATTAACTTTGACTTCTCTTCACAAGACCGTATCGTCCGTGGGCGCATGCCTACGCTGGAGCTTATCAACGAACGTTTTGCTCGTCACATGCGTATTAGTTTGTTCAACATGCTGCGTAAAACGGCTGAAGTGTCGATCAACGGCGTACAGATGATGAAGTTTGGTGAATACCAAAATACGCTTTATGTTCCGACTAGTTTGAACATGGTGCGTTTTCGTCCGTTAAAAGGGACTGCGTTGGTCACGATGGAAGCGCGTTTAGTCTTCATTTTGGTGGAAAACTTTTTTGGTGGCGATGGACGTTTCCACGCTCGAATTGAAGGGCGCGAATTTACGCCAACAGAACGACGTGTCATTCAATTACTGTTAAAAATTGTTTTCGGTGACTACAAAGAAGCTTGGTCACCGGTGATGGGCGTTGAGTTTGAATATTTGGATTCAGAAGTGAACCCAAGTATGGCTAACATCGTTAGCCCAACGGAAGTGATCGTAGTGAGCTCGTTTCATATCGAAGTCGATGGCGGCGGCGGCGATTTCCACGTGGTCATGCCTTATTCGATGGTTGAACCCATTCGTGAGTTACTCGATGCGGGTGTCCAGTCGGATAAAATGGAAACTGATGTGCGTTGGAGTTCTGCACTGCGCGAAGAGATCATGGATGTACCCGTCAATTTCCGAGTCAATTTATTAGAACAAGACATTTCATTGCGTGACTTAATGGATCTACAAGTAGGCGATATCATCCCAATTAAAATGCCCAAAAACGCAACGATGTTTGTTGAAGAGCTGCCTACTTACCGAGTGAAAATGGGCCGCTCTGGTGAAAAACTGGCGGTTCAAGTCTCTGAAAAAATTAAACGCCCTGATGTAGTAAAAACGGATCTCGCCTTTTTAGGCAAAGACATCATGTCTGAATTTGAAGATGATGACGAAGAAGATAACGAAGAATAATAGAGTAGGTAACGAAGATGGAACCAAGTGACGACCAAAGATTGGCAGACGAATGGGCAGCCGCATTAGGGGAAGACCCATCCGCGCCTAGTATTGATGTAGATGAAATTCTGGCCGCGCCTCTTGATGAATTGAAAGACACTTCACCACCGATCACCGAAGATGAGCGCCGCAAACTTGATACGATCATGGACATTCCGGTGACCATTTCGATGGAAGTGGGGCGTTCGAAGATCAGCATTCGTAACTTACTGCAATTGAACCAAGGCTCGGTGGTTGAGCTTGATCGCATCGCGGGTGAGTCATTGGATGTGATGGTGAACGGCACCTTGATTGCTCATGGAGAAGTGGTAGTGGTTAACGATAAATTCGGTATTCGTTTAACCGATGTAATCAGCCAGACTGAGCGTATTAAAAAGCTGCGTTAGCATAACGTCAGCTTACGAAAAAGAAGTATTTGGATGAAAAAACTGATCGGTTTATTGCTCTGTTCAAGCCAAGCGATGGCAGCGCCGAATGATCACTTAGATTTAGCGACCACTTTCGGGTCGCTTTTGTTCGTTATTGCGCTAATTCTCTTTTTGGCTTGGGTGTTAAAACGAATGCGAGTACCCACGTTCGGTAATCAAAAAGGGCTGAGCATTGTACGTCAACTGCCAGTGGGTACTAAAGAGCGTATCGTTATTGTGCAAGCAGGAGAAGAACAATTTCTCGTCGGAGTCACGTCACAATCCGTCCAATTGATCGCAAAATTAGATGCCCCACTCAAACAGGAGGAGGCTGAGGTCAGTCCGTTTGCCGGTCAACTGACTCAGCTGCTAAAGAAAAATGACAAGAAATAGTCGCACGGCCTCATTGGGTTACCTTGGCCATCTATGGCATCTTTCTATGTTGCTGGTGGCATTATTGTTTACCCCGTTTGCGTTTTCAGAGCAAGAGTTAGCCACGCCAATTCCTTCCAGCGCCGTAGGCGCAGAAACGGTGACAGTAACGGCGATGAATAAAGACAGTGGCGCCTCTAAAACGATAGCCGCTGGTAGCGTCAGTGGTGGTGGCGGTATTCCAGCATTTACCATGACGACCAATCCAGATGGCAGTCAAGATTACTCGATCAATCTACAAATTTTAGCCTTGATGACCATGTTGGGTTTTTTGCCTGCCATGGTCATTTTGATGACTTCCTTTACACGTATCGTGATTGTGATGTCGATCTTGCGCCAGGCAATGGGCCTGCAACAAACGCCGTCAAACCAAGTAATTATCGGCATTGCTATTTTTCTCACTTTTTTCATTATGTCACCAGTCATCAATGCCATTAATGAGCAAGCTGTGCAGCCGTATCTCAATGAGCAGATGACGGCGCGTCAAGCGTTTGATACGGCTCAAGAGCCACTAAAAGCCTTCATGCTGAAACAGACGAGAGTCAAAGATTTAGAAACCTTTGTTGAGATATCGGGCTCTGACGCAACCAATCCTGAAGAGGTCTCGATGGCGGTGCTGATCCCTGCGTTCATCACCTCGGAGCTAAAAACGGCGTTTCAAATCGGCTTTATGCTATTTTTACCCTTTTTAATCATTGATTTAGTGGTGGCGTCTGTTTTGATGGCGATGGGTATGATGATGCTTTCGCCGATGATCGTCTCGCTGCCATTTAAACTCATGCTGTTTGTACTAGTGGATGGATGGAACTTGATCCTCTCAACGCTAGCTGGCAGTTTTGCTTTATAGCGGGGGCGCGAATGACTCCTGAAGTCTTTGTTGAGCTGTTTCGAGACGCACTGTGGATGGTGCTTATCATGGTGTGCGCCATCATCATCCCGAGTTTGTTGATTGGCTTAGTGGTCGCCATTTTCCAAGCCGCGACCTCAATTAACGAACAGACGTTGAGCTTTTTACCGCGTCTCATTGTGACGTTACTGGCACTGATGTTCTTTGCCCATTGGATGACGCAGATGTTGATGGAGTATTTCTTCTCTATCGTTGAACGGCTACCACAGGTACTGTACTAGGAGCTTGAATGGAGTACCCAACAAGCCTCGTTTTAGAGTGGATTGCTAGCTATTTTTGGCCCTACACTCGTATTTCCGCCATGCTGATGGTGATGTCAGTCACTGGGGCCCGCTTTGTTCCGACCCGAGTGCGGCTCTACTTAGGTTTGGCTATTACCTTCGCCGTGATGCCCGCGATTCCTGCCGTTTCAGAGACCGTTGAACTACTTTCATTTAAAGGTTTTTTGACCACCTTTGAGCAGATTATTATTGGCGTTGCAATGGGCATGATCACCCAGTTTATAATCCAAACCTTTGTTATGCTTGGCCAAATATTGGGTATGCAAGCCAGCTTAGGTTTTGCTTCAATGGTCGACCCCGTAAACGGACAAAACACCCCTCTGCTTGGTCAACTGTTTATGTTTTTAGCGACCTTGTTCTTCTTAGCAACCGATGGTCATTTAAAGATGATCCAACTGGTGGTATTCAGTTTTAAAACCTTGCCTATTGGCGATGGGGCATTAACGACCGTGGATTTTCGTGAGCTTGCATTGTGGCTGGGAATTATGTTTAAAGTGGCGCTGAGTATGTCTCTTTCTGGCATCATTGCGCTATTAACCGTCAACTTATCATTTGGTGTGATGACTCGTGCAGCCCCTCAGCTCAACATTTTCTCGTTGGGTTTTGCGTTTGCGCTTTTGGTCGGCTTGCTACTCTGTTGGTATATTTTAGGCGGCCTGTATAGTCACTACGAACTATTCTGGTTAGAAGGCGAGCAACAAATTTGTCGCCTTATCCGTATGAACTGTTAGGAGGCGCGTTTGGCAGAGTCAGACGGTCAAGAACGTACCGAAGACGCCACGCCCAAGCGATTGGACGAGGCGCGAAAAAAAGGTCAAGTCGCTCGTTCAAAAGAGTTAGCGTCCGTTTCGGTACTGGTGGTGGGTGCGATTGCATTGATGTGGTTTGGCGAATCGTTAGCCCGAGCTTTGTACGCTTTGATGGGTCGAATCTTCAACTTAAGCCGAGAAGAAGTGTTTGATCTCGGAAAGTTGTTTGATATTGCGGCTGGTTCTCTTGCGACCCTGATATTGCCACTCTCGCTTATCTTAATCACGTTATTTATTGCTGCATTAATTGGCGCGGCTGGCATTGGTGGAATTAACTTTTCTGTCGAAGCTGCGATGCCAAAGCCCTCCAAAATGAACCCGCTCAGTGGCTTAAAACGTATGTTCGGTTTGCAAAGTTGGGTTGAGTTATTTAAGTCCATTTTAAAAGTACTGCTTGTTTCTGGCGTTGCTTTTTATCTGATCAATGCATCGAAAGAAGATCTATTTCAACTGAGCATGGATGTCTATCCACAAAATATTTTCCATGCGCTCGATATTTTGCTCAACTTCGTGTTGCTAATTAGTTGTTCTTTATTGGTCGTGGTCGCCATCGATATCCCATTCCAAATCTGGCAGCACGCTGATCAATTAAAAATGACCAAGCAAGAAGTAAAAGACGAATACAAAGATACGGAAGGAAAACCTGAGGTTAAAGGCCGAATTCGGATGTTGCAGCGTGAAGCGGCCCAGCGGCGGATGATGGCGGAAGTGCCACAAGCGGATGTAATTATCACCAACCCAGAACACTTCTCAGTTGCGCTGCGCTATAAACAAAATACGGATAAAGCACCGATTGTGGTGGCTAAAGGCGTCGATCACATGGCGATGAAAATTCGTGAAGTAGCACGTGCGCATGATATACACATCATCCCCGCACCGCCTTTGGCTCGAGCGCTTTATCACACAACCGATCTTGAGCAGGAGATCCCCGACGGGCTTTTCGTGGCGGTTGCGCAGGTACTGGCTTATGTCTTTCAGCTTAAGCAGTATCGTAAACGCGGTGGCCAAAGACCCAAACTCGATGAGAATAACATGCCGATTCCACCGGATTTACGACATTAATCCTCATCGTTATGCTGGAGCAAAAGCGTTGATGCTGAAGTTAGCGTCAGTTTAAATCACTTATCAGGAATAGAAAGCAGCACCAATACCGCGCCATGCCCGCCAAATTCAAGGGGGGCTTGATGAAATGCCATCACATCAGGATGTTGAGCGAGCCAGAGAGGAACTTTTTGTTTGAGAATGTGTTTACCGATCCCATGTTGGACACAAGCGCAGTGAATATTTTCTTTCACACAATAAGCAACCATCGCCCCGAGCTCTCGTTTCGCTTCTTGCTGTGTCATGCCGTGCATATCCAAAAACACATCCGGCACATAGACGCCACGTCTTAACCGTTTAACTTCATATTTCGACACATCATCACGAGCATAGCGCGTCGGGCCTTCATCGCTGAGTTTTGGTATAAACTCATCGGAAAAATAAAATTCGGTATCGCTGGCTTCCCGCGCAATACGGCGGATTTCTTTTTGTTTGGGGTTTCTGTTTGGCGGCTGGATTATGGTATCCTGTCGCAACTTTTTAACGCCCTTTACTGCATCCCGAAACAAGTCGAAAGCGTCATCGTGTTCGGTCTCTTTTTGGCTCATTGGGTTTGGTCATTTTCTAACAGATCGATATTGGCAGTATTGTAGCGCTTTTCGGAGGCAATTTTGGATAAGATTTTTGTAGAAGAGGCGGTTTCTGAACTTCACACGCTTCAAGATATGATTCGTTGGACGGTCAGCCGTTTTAATGCCGCCAACTTATTTTATGGTCATGGGACCGATAATGCGTGGGATGAAGCCGTTCAGCTAATCCTACCGACACTCTATCTTCCGATTGATGTTCCTCCGCATGTACTGAATTCTCGTTTAACAGGCAGCGAACGTCTGCGTATTGTTGAACGGGTGATTAAGCGCATTAATGAACGTACTCCTATCGCTTATTTAACCAATAAAGCGTGGTTCTGTGGCCTTGAGTTTTATGTGGATGAGCGAGTACTGGTGCCACGTTCACCGATTGGCGAATTGATTGAAGCGCAGTTCCAACCTTGGTTGATCGACGAGCCTGTACGCATTATGGATTTGTGTACTGGCAGCGGTTGCATCGCCATTGCGTGCGCCCACGCGTTCCCTGATGCTGAAGTGGATGCGATTGATATCTCAACCGACGCACTGCAAGTGGCGGAGCAAAATATTCAAGATCACGGTATGGAGCAACAAGTTTTCCCGATCCGTTCCGATCTATTCCGTGATTTGCCAAAAGAGAAATATGACCTAATCGTGTCGAATCCACCGTATGTGGATCAAGAAGATATGAATAGTTTGCCCAAAGAGTTCAAACACGAACCAGAACTCGGCTTAGCCGCCGGTACCGATGGTTTGAAATTGGTGCGTCGTATTTTGGCCAATGCGGCGGGATACCTCACTGATAACGGTATTTTGATCTGTGAAGTGGGCAATTCGATGGTGCATATGATGAACCAATACGACCACATTCCGTTTACTTGGCTTGAGTTTGAAAATGGTGGGCATGGCGTATTCATGCTGACTCGCCAGCAGTTGGTTGATTGCGCTAGCGACTTTGCGCTTTATATCGACTAATGCCGTACGCATAAGAAAAACGCCAGCCACAGTGCTGGCGTTTTTTTATCCATTAGAAAAATACACATTGCTTTATTTTGGGGCTTTACATCATTTCGTAATAAAGCCACTATGAATCCACGAACAATAGAATGAAGCGGTGATAGGGAGCATGTCGCTCTGTGTCATCAATATTGAGGAAGTCATGGCAGGAAACAGTATCGGACAACATTTTCGGGTGATGACATTCGGAGAAAGTCACGGTATCGCACTAGGATGTATCGTCGACGGATGCCCTCCGGGCTTAGAAATTACAGAAGCTGACTTACAGATAGACCTAGATCGTCGCCGTCCTGGCACATCTCGCTATACAACGCAGCGCCGTGAAGCGGATGAAGTCAAAATTCTTTCTGGTGTATTTGAGGGGAAAACCACAGGTACATCGATTGGTCTATTAATTGAAAATACCGACCAACGTTCAACCGATTATTCAGACATTAAAGACAAGTTTCGCCCCGGTCATGCCGATTATACCTACCATCAAAAATATGGCATTCGCGACTATCGTGGTGGTGGCCGTTCATCAGCACGTGAGACAGCGATGCGAGTGGCAGCGGGAGCCATTGCGAAGAAATATCTCAAACAAGAATTTGGGGTTGAAATTCGCGCTTACTTGTCACAAATGGGTGATGTTTGTATCGATAAAGTGGATTGGAATGAAATTGAGAATAACGCCTTTTTCTGTCCAGATGCAGACAAAGTGGCGGCATTCGACCAACTGATCCGTGATTTGAAAAAAGAAGGTGATTCGATCGGTGCAAAGATTCAAGTTGTCGCGACAAACCTGCCTGTTGGTTTAGGTGAGCCGGTATTTGATCGTCTAGATGCGGATATTGCACATGCTTTGATGAGCATTAATGCGGTGAAAGGGGTAGAGATTGGTGACGGTTTTGATGTCGTGCAGCAAAAAGGCAGCCAGCATCGAGATCCTCTAACACCGAACGGCTTTCGCTCAAATCATGCCGGCGGTATTTTAGGCGGTATTTCGACTGGGCAAGATATTGTTGCCAGTATTGCGCTTAAACCCACGTCAAGTATTACAGTACCTGGCGATACCATTACTCGCACGGGTGAACCCACACAACTTATCACGAAAGGTCGCCATGATCCTTGCGTTGGTATTCGCGCCGTGCCCATTGCCGAAGCAATGCTGGCGATTGTGTTGATGGACCACTTACTTCGTCATCGCGGGCAGAATTTTGCGGTTCAAACAGAAACGCCTAAAATCTAATCCAGCATAACCGAATTAAAATGAAAAGCGCCCTTCTTGTTAGGGCGCTTTTGTTTTAAGCAATTTTCTGTTTGGCCAATTTCCGCGGCTGAATGAATTTTTTATCGAAACAAGTCAGCTAACTAACTAACTAAATATCTAACATCGGATTATGGCTAATGAATCTGATTTTCAGCATCAAGCTGGAAAGAAGGCAAACGCCATTTAAAACGCACTGCCGCCATACGCAATAAATAACCCACAATAAGCGTTACTATCGTGCTGGTGACATCATTGATGCCGAATGCGAGCAAGGTTAAATAAAGCCCTGAAGCGACTAATGAAACCGAAGCGTAGAGCTCTTCATGCAGTACCAGTGGCGTTTGTCTGCAGATTAAATCGCGTAATAACCCACCAAACACCCCAGTGACCAACGCAGAAACCATACAAATGCCGGGATGCAAACCCATGCCCATTGCGACTTTTGTGCCTATGATACTGAACACAATTAGCCCCAATGCATCTAAACGAATGAACAACCCTTTGAGTTTGATTACCCATTTAGCTAAGCCTGTGGTGAGAACGCCTGCGATACAGGTAATGGCTAAAAACTCCGGATTCTTCACCCAACCTAGCGGATAATGGCCGAGTAAAATATCCCTCACCGTACCGCCTCCAATCGCAGTGGCACTCGCTACTAACATCACACCGAACCAATCCATTTTTCGACGGCCTGCACTCAATGCACCAGTCATCGCTTCGGCAGTAATACCAATAATATATAAAACACTGAGCAACATAATGCGGTACTCCGACAGCACTTCCTTAGGTATATAAGAACCGAGAAAGCGGTTGAACTTAAAAATGGAGGCGCAAGTGTAGTAGTAAAGTCAGGCGATGGCGAATGAGATTTTATGCCAAGAAACCGTTTGACCGATTAATAAAACTAATGAAATGGGGCGATTGAATGGCTTTACCTGACTACAGAAAAATAAGAGAATGCGTTGAGAAATTTTTGCCTGCATGACTGAGTGATGACACATCAATACCAAGACTTGATCTCCCTGTTCAATGACACTTTTTTTGAGCCATTCAATACGCGTTTAGAGCTCGGTGGTGATGAGCCGATTTACTTGCCTGCTGATGCGCAAATTAATCATCACCGCATCATTTTCGCACGGGGATTCTTTGCCTCGGCACTGCACGAAATCGCGCATTGGTGCGTCGCCGGCCCTGAACGGCGATTGATGGAAGATTTTGGCTATTGGTATCAACCAGACGGGCGAACCGCGCAAGTCCAAGCCGAATTTGAAAAAGTAGAGGTGCGCCCTCAAGCGTATGAGTGGATTTTATCGGTCAGTGCTGGCTTTCCTTTTACTGTGAGTTGTGACAACCTACACGGCGATTTTGAACCAGACCGTATCGCCTTTATGACTCAGGTACATCGTGAGGTAGTCGCTATCTTACAGGTTGGACTTCCACCCCGAGTGAAGATGCTGTCAGATGCATTACGTGCTTTTTATGGTACGACAGAATTAAGGCTAGAGCACTTTATTATCAGGTAACTAGCTAAATAATAAGAGAAAATGAGAGTTGTATGATTATTGGATTTGAAGAAAAACTGCTGGAAATGATTGATGCACGTATTGCGACGGCATCGGACGATGAATTGTTTGCGGGTGGTTATTTGCGAGGTCATATTTCTTTGTCTGCAGCCGCGTGTGAAGATGAAGGAATTGACGATCTATCTCTGTTTAAAGCACGAATTGAGCAAAGCCTAGAGCAAGCGCGCACAGAGCTTACGCCTGCAGACCGCGTGATTGTGTTCGATTTATGGACCGAGCTTCACAACCAAGCTTAAGGTGACCACACTTAACTCATTCGAATTCTTTGAATGAGTCCGTAAAATTTTTATGGTTGTTGTTAATTTGTGCGATCGCTATGCTTAAGCCATATTCGAACACACAAGGGCAACACCATGAAAGTCATCGCATTTGGAGCATCAAACAGCTCAACTTCAATCAATAAAGCATTGGCCACTTACACCGCTCACCTCATTGAAGGTGCAGACGTGGTGGTGCTTGATATTAACAACTATACCGTTCCTATGTTTAGCGAAGATCTTGAAAAAGAGCTTGGTCAAGCCGAAGGCGCTCAAGCTTTTCTGCGTGATCTTGCTCAAGCGGATGCGTTTGTTATCTCTTTTGCTGAGCATAATGGTCACTACCCAGCAGCGTACAAAAATTTATTTGACTGGGCAACACGCATTGACCGTGAACTATTCAAAGGTAAACCTGCTGTTTACCTAGCCAGCTCTCCAGGTCCTGGTGGCGCGCAATCGGTTTTGGCGGCGGCAAATAATTCTGCTCCTTATTTTGGTGGTAATGTAAAAGCGTCTGTCTCGGTACCGAGTTTTTATGACAATTTTGACTTGGCTACGGGTCAAGTGACTAACCCTGAAGTGGCGGCACAATTGAAAGACGCGATTGCGAAGCTCGTATAGCTTTCTTGTCTCGTTTTAAGTTCGTCTCACCTTAAGTCTCACGCCTTTTCGCGTGAAAAAGTGAGCATTAAAAAAGCCTTGCTGGATAAGTAAGGCTTTTTTCTATGATGGGTTTTATCGAAGAGTACGTTCGGTGATGGCTTTGCCTTTTTTGAGTTTTCTCACCCACATTCGACTTGGATGAAGCGTTTCGAGTACATCAACAGCAAGTGGTAGCGGATCGCCATTCATTTGTGAAGCCAGCAACTCAGCCATTAATGGCGCAGAACTTAGCCCTCGCGATCCTAGCCCGAGCATGCAGTACAAATGAGGATAGTGAGCCACAGATGGAGTCTGTTGCGGATCTTGGGACGTTAACGGCTGGTAGTCGAGTTTGATCTGTTCAAAGTTGCCCACATTCCCGACAAACGGCAAATGATCGCGGCTGACACAGCGAACGCCTTGGCGAGATTGATTGCTAGATGTATCGACTTGCTGTGTCCAGTTTTGGTCGTTAATACAACGGGTTAAGCGTTGTCCATTCTCTTGCTGCGCCGCCGCATCGAATGCTTGGTTGGTTTGACTTCGGTCATAGCTTGCGCCAATGCAGTGCTGTTGAGTGTTGGGGTTGTGCGGTGTCATATAGCCGTCGTAACACAACACGCTGCTCAGCTTTTGCAATGTTTCTGAGGTTGGAATATGGCTTACTTGTCCTTTCACTTTGCCAAGTGGCAACGCTTGTGTTTGCTCGAAATGGTCAAATTGATGTCCGTTTGCAATGACCACACACTGATGGTGCTTTTCGCTACCATTAACACTTAATGTCCACTGCCGTTGTATTTCATCCCAGCGCAAAGACTCCACCTTGTGATTGAAATAGGCGTTGAATCGCTCACTTTGGCTTAATTGGTCAAACAGGCCTTGTGTCAGTTGAGCAGGGCAAAGCCATCCTCCGAGTGGGTAATGTAAGCTGACCATGTCAGTCGGTAAGCCGACGTTTTGTAACGTTGCTTGTTGATCGCAGTAGTGCATTAGCTGAGGGTTAAATTTCCCTTCAAGCATCGCCATCTGTTTTTGGGTCGATTTTTCATCCCACATCAATTGGGTCACACCACACCAATCATGATCAAAAGGGACGCTTTGCGCCATTTGCTCAACAAATTGCCGAGCAAACAGAAAAGCGGGCGCAAAAACACGCGATACACCACTGTGGTCTTTATTCAGCAGTGGGTAAACCGCACCTTGTCGGTTACCTGAAGCACCTTGAGCGGCCTGAGGATCGGCGCAATACAGGCTGACATTGATACCGCGGCGATTGAGCATTTTAGCTAATGTGGCACTAGCAATGCCGCCGCCGATGATCGCCACGTCGGTAACATTGGTCGTCGGCGCAATCGCAAACCAAGGTTTTATATTGCTGTACGGCGTTTTGTGTTCCAGTTGACCAGCAATCATCTCTCTTTTGGTGCCAAAGCCTTTCACTTTTTTCATCGAAAAGCCTGCTGCTATCAATCCGCGTCGTACAAAACCTGCGGCGGTAAAAGTGGCGCACGTGGCTTTGTGTTTCGCCAGTTTGGCCATATTCTCAAACAGCGTTTGATTCCACATTTCAGGGTTTTTACTGGGAGCAAAACCATCCAAAAACCATGCGTCTACCACGCCTTGCTCAGTCGTGGGAACTTGCGGCATACACTCTTTGATATCACCGAACCAAAGATCAAGGGTAATGGCGCCATCATCAAGAACAATGCGATGACATTCTGGTACTGCAATCGGGTAGTGTTGTTGAAGCTTTTTCGCATAAGTCGCTAATTCAGGCCACGCTTGGTGCGCTGTTATCAAGTCGTGTTTATGGAGCGGATATTTTTCAAAACTGATAAAATGCAGCGCTTGCAATGGCGCATTTGGGTTTTGTTGCCTAAACGCATCAAATTCTTGCCATACAGCGAGAAAATTTAACCCAGTGCCAAACCCCGTTTCGGCAATGACGAATCGTTTTTGGTCATATTGGTGCCATCTTTGTGGTATATGATTTTGGGAAAGAAACACGTAACGCGTCTCTTCTAGGCCGTTAACGTTGGAAAAGTAAACGTCATCGAATTGGTCGGAAACGGGTGTGCCCGCTTCATTCCAACCCAGTGTTGCGTTGGTTATGCTGGTCATAATGGTGTAATTCTGTGAAATCGGGCGATATATAGCTCGAGATTGTACGAATTTCTGGGAAAGCTGACCACTTTTGTTATTCTTCTTAGTTATTATCTAAGCGAATTTTGAATTATAGGAATGTCACATGAAACGAGTCGTAATCACCGGTATGGGTATTGTTTCAAGTATCGGTAACAACGTCGAAGAAGTTTTAGCGTCTCTAAAAGCAGGCAAATCAGGTATTACCGCTTCTGAGCAGTTCAAAGAGAACGGTTTACGCTCTCAAGTGTGGGGTAGCCTGAAAATGAACCCTGCTGACCATATTGATCGCAAACAGATGCGTTTTATGGGTGATGCGGCCGCGTTTGCATACCTATCAATGGAACAAGCGATTGCCGATTCAGGTTTAGCACCAGAGCAGGTCTCTAATGACCGCACTGGTATTGTGGCTGGTTCTGGCGGTGCGTCGTCGTATAACCAAGTTATTGCTGTCGACACATTGCGCACAAAAGGCGTGAAGCGCGTTGGTCCTTACATGGTTCCACGTACTATGTCTTCGACTGTTTCAGCCTGTCTTGCTACGCCATTTAAAATCCGTGGCGTCAACTACACCATGAGCTCCGCTTGTGCGACGTCGGCTCACTGTATTGGTCACGCAATGGAACTTATCCAATTGGGTAAGCAAGATGTTGTGTTTGCAGGTGGTGGTGAAGAGCTCGATTGGTCTTTAACTATGATGTTTGATGCAATGGGTGCGCTGTCAACTAAGTACAACGAAACACCAGAAAAAGCGTCACGTACTTACGATGCTGACCGCGATGGTTTCGTGATTTCAGGCGGCGGCGGCATGGTTGTGGTTGAAGAGCTTGAGCATGCACTGGCTCGCGGCGCAAAAATTTACGGTGAAATCGTCGGTTACGGTGCGACATCCGATGGCTACGACATGGTGGCTCCATCAGGTGAAGGCGCTGTGCGTTGCATGAAGATGGCAATGCAAGCGGTAGATAGTGTGGATTATGTCAATACACATGGTACTTCCACACCTGTCGGTGATGTAAAAGAGTTGGGTGCCATTCAAGAAGTGTTCGCTGGCAACAGCCCAGCTATCTCGGCAACAAAAGCAATGACTGGCCACGCATTGGGTGCGGCAGGTGTGCATGAAGCCATCTACTCTACCTTGATGCTTCACCACGGCTTTATCGCGCCAAGCATCAACATTGACAATTTAGATCCAGCGGCTGATGGCCTTGATATTGTGACCGAAATGCGCGAGCAAGAGCTAACCAGTGTGATGTCTAACAGTTTTGGTTTTGGCGGTACGAACGCGACGCTAGTGATCAAAAAGTATCAAGGCTAATGAGCCTACACACCTCTAATAAAAAGGTTTCCAGAGCGGGTCAGCTTAGCTGATCGAACAGACGCAGACTCTGTCCCATGGAGAGCGGGACGGGATCCTTTTGTTCTGGGTTTTTGCCCGGTTTCCGTGAGGAGCCGGGCATTTTTATGGAAAGCGGGATTTCTTCTCGACAGTCTGTGCGCTTTTCTGCACAATTCCTTCAATTTCGAAAATTGTGAACTCCGCTATGAAAATCCTTATTGATGAAAACATGCCTTATGCTGAATCGTTATTTAGCCAGCTTGGTGAGGTGGTGTTGAAACCCGGTAGAAGCTTAACGGCTGATGATCTTATCGACGTTGACGCCTTGATGATTCGTTCTGTTACGAAAGTAAATCAAGCACTATTAGCGAAAGCCAATAAATTAAAGTTTGTTGGTACGGCGACGGCAGGTATGGACCACGTTGATCAAGCGCTTTTGGCTGAAAGAGGCATCTTTTTTACTGCCGCACCGGGGTGTAATAAGGTGGGAGTGGCTGAGTATGTTTTCAGTGTATTGATGGTGTTAGCACAGCAGCATGGTTTTTCTGCCTTAGAGAAAACCGTTGGCATTATTGGTGCTGGTCAAGTCGGCAGCTATTTAGCCGAGTGTTTAGCGGGGATTGGCATTAATGTGCTGCTCAACGATCCCCCAAAACAAGCACAAGGTGATTGCCGCGAGTTTACTCATCTTGATGTTTTACTTGATAAAGCGGATGTCATTACGCTGCATACACCCATTACTAAAAGTGGTGAATGGCCAACTCATCACTTGATTGATGAAGTTCGACTTGCCCAGTTGCGCAGTGATCAGATCTTGATCAACGCGGCTCGTGGCCCTGTGGTGGATAACCAAGCGCTGAAACAACGCCTACAGAAAAATGATGGTTTTATTGCCGCTTTAGACGTGTTTGAATTTGAACCTGAAGTGGATATGGAACTGCTGCCTTTGCTCGCCTTTGCGACGCCGCATGTGGCTGGCTATGGGTTAGAAGGTAAAGCCCGAGGCACGACCATGATTTTTAATAGTTTTTGTGAGTATCTTGGCGATGACCATTGCGCGAATGCCAGTAGTTTATTACCCGAGACTCCCATTGCCAAAGTGTATTTATCACGCGGTTGGGATGAGGAAACATTACACAGTTTAACCCAATTGATTTATGACGTACGCAAAGATGACGCCTTGTTTCGCCGTGAAATTGGCAAACCAGGTGCTTTTGATCAAATGCGTAAACTTTATTGGGATAGAAGAGAATATAGCGCGATGACTGTCGTCGGTAGTGAGTCGTGTGATCTCACTCCCTTAGCTAAATTAGGTTTTAAAACAGAGGTAACAAATGAGCCAAGAATTTAATATCGCTATTTTAGGAGCAACCGGCGCGGTTGGTGAAACCATGCTTGAAGTGCTCAAAGATCGCAAATTCCCCGTTGGTGAACTTTACCTACTTGCCAGTGAGCGTAGTGAAGGTAAATTCTACCGCTTCAATGGTAAGACCATACAAGTACAAAATGTTGAAGATTTCGATTGGTCACAAGTTCAGATTGCACTGTTTTCCGCTGGTGGTGAATTGTCCGCAAAATGGGCACCTATTGCCACAGAAGAAGGCGTGGTAGTCATCGATAACACCTCACATTTCCGTTATGAGTACGATATCCCACTTGTTGTGCCTGAAGTGAACCCTGAAGCGATTGCGGATTTCCGTAACCGCAATATTATTGCGAACCCAAACTGCTCAACCATCCAAATGTTGGTGGCGTTAAAGCCGATTCACGATGCTGTGGGTATCGAGCGAATTAACGTATCAACTTATCAGTCCGTTTCAGGAGCTGGGAAGTCAGGCATTGATGAGTTGGCGGGACAAACCGCAAGGCTGTTAAACGGTGTTTCGGCCGATCCTGATGTGTTTAGCCAGCAAATTGCGTTTAACTGCATCCCACAAATCGACCAGTTTATGGATAATGGTTACACCAAGGAAGAGATGAAAATGGTGTGGGAAACGCAAAAAATATTCAATGACTCAACCATTATGGTCAACCCAACTTGTGTACGCGTGCCAGTTTTTTACGGCCATGCTGAGTCACTGCATATTGAAACACGCTTACCGATTGATGCTGAGCAAGTTATTGAGTTATTAGAGAAAACTGAAGGTATTGAAGTATTCAGTGGGAATGATTTCCCCACGCAAGTTCGCGATGCGGGAGGGAAGGATACGGTTCTTGTAGGGCGTATTCGCAACGATATCAGTCACCACAGTGGCATTAACATGTGGGTAGTGGCAGATAACGTGAGAAAAGGCGCTGCAACAAATGCGGTACAAATTGCGGAAGTGTTGATTCGAGATTATTTCTAATTAATACCTAGTAAAAGGAGTGGCTTACCACTCCTTTCTCTCTACATAAAAAAGCCGAGTGATTGATTCACCCGGCTTTTTTATTATCGTCCAGCTTAAGGCTGAGAATGATGGCTATCTTTTTGACTTGTGCGCGTTAGGGTTCTGCTTGCAACTGCCGTCGGCACATTTACCATATAGATAAAGACTGTGATTGGTGAGCTGTACATTATATTGCTCGGCAATCTCTCTTTGGCGTTGTTCGATCACCTCATCTGAAAACTCAATCACTTCACCACAATCTAAGCATACTAAGTGGTCGTGGTGGTGTTGTGTTGAAAGTTCAAAAACGGATTTTCCACCTTCAAAATGGTGACGAGTGACAATACCCGCATCATCAAATTGGTTTAATACTCGATAAACAGTCGCAAGACCGATTTCTTCACCAAGATCAATCAATTTCTTATACAGTTCTTCAGCGCTGATATGTTGGCATTCAGGCTGCTGTAGCACTTCTAAAATTTTTAGCCTAGGAAGGGTAACTTTAAGACCTGCATCCTTGAGCGCTTGGTTATTATCTGACATACACTTTCCTGTTGATGATCTGCAGCAGTTAACAGAATTCATAATTGCGATCATTATAGGGGAGTCACTGCTAACAATAAACCACGAAGTTCAAAGGGTTACTTTATATTTGTCACAAAGCCGCGCAATATCACTGATATAACAGCTCTTACCAGTTACAATTGCGTAACATTTATTAGTGATTGAGTCGATAGGTTTAAAAGGTGAGCACGGAATGAATCACTCTTTAGCAAGATTTTATAAGCCAAATATTGTTAAGTGGGCGTTAAATAGCTGGCCCCCTTTTTGGGGCGCTGGTATCCACATTGATGAAATTAGTAGCGACTTCCGTCAGGTGAAAATGCGCCTAAAGCTGCGGTGGTGGAACAAAAATGCTAATCGCACTCAGTATGGTGGCAGCATTTTCTCTCTCACGGACCCTGTTTACTCTTTGATGTTAATGGGGATTTTGGGTGAGCAATATTATGTATGGGACAAAGAAGCCAGCATCAACTTTATCAAACCGGGCCATTCTGATTTGTATGCGGAGTTTCTGATAACGCAAGACCAACTGGATTCAATCTTAGTGAGCACGGCCAATGGGGATAAATGCTTTCCGGAATTTGTTATCCATGTTAAGGATGCCAAAGGCGAAGTGGTCTCTGAAGTGCAACGTAAATTGTACGTGCGCAAAAAACCTAAATACAGAGAAGAGAGTGATGCAGACAAAATGGTTACTTTTTGTGACCGCTAAGGCTGTCCATTCTGCATTTGACACAGCTCAATCCAAGCTTCGGCGGTGCGAGAAACGTACCGTTCCGCGTGCCATATTAATCCTAAGTGCCAATCAATACTGGGTGTCATCGGTTTGACTAAGACGCCTTCTCCTTGAATTCGTCGACAAAGTGGTTCGGGTAGAAAGGCAACACCTACGCCACTTTTGACCAACGCGACTAAAAAATCCCACTGGCTACTGCGCGCTGCAACTTGTGGTGTAAATCCGTGTTGTAGGCAGAATGAGTGGATGTAGTCACTCAGCGTAAAATCATGGGTATAGAGGTAAAATGGCTCATTTTGTAGTTGCTCCCAACCGATGGCTTCTTGCTGCTTCCAAGGAGATGAATCGGGGAGTACGGCGCAAATGGGGTAACTGTCTAAGGAGAGTGACCGCAGATTATCAATCGGATGAGGCGAAAGCATGGTGACGGCGACGTCAATTTCGCCATTGAGGATAGCTTGCTCTATTTTACGTCCGCCATACTCAACGATGGTGAGCTCTACATGAGGGTAGGTTTGACGGTATTGGCGGATCAGACCTGCGTAAAGGTGTCCAACCATTGGTGGAATACCGAGATGCAGTTGTCCCCGCTTTACCTGATTGAGATCGACCAGCTCGGCTTCTAACTGAGACATCTGCGCTAAGATCTCTAGCGCTCTTTGATAGACAACCTCTCCTGCATCGGTAAGCCAGAAACGTCGACCTTCACGATGTAATAGTGGCTGTTCAATTTCCTGCTCTAGACTGCGGATCATCTTACTGATGGTGGGTTGGGTGACGAACAGTTGCTCGGATGCGCGGGTAAAGCTTTGTTGATTGACCAATTCAACAAAATAGCGCAGTGCTTTAATATCCATAATATCTCCTTTTATCATTCCATTTTGGCATGAAAATGATAATAAAAAGTCATTTTACGATGGTTTTATGGCTTAATATAATGTGACTAATTTCACAAAACGGCATTAGTCTCATCATGCAAAGAATAAGAAACAGCCAAAGAGTAAAAAACAATCTGCAAACAGTGGTACAAGTTGTTGCGCTATCAATGATCTGGTTTTTGGCGGATTTTCTAGTCAGCACTTTTCATATTCCTTTACCAGCAAATTTAACGGGCATGCTATTGCTGTTAACTTTAGTGATTATGAGAGTTGTAAAAGTTGATTGGCTGCGCAAGGGAGCAACTTGGTTATTGGCGGAAATGCTGTTGTTCTTTGTACCAGCGGTCATTGCGGTCGTTAACTATCAAGAGTTAATGCAACAGCAAGGGTTACGAATTATGGCGGTACTTGTCATCAGTACCATCATGGTCATTGCTATTACTGCTTGGACCGTTGATAAAATGTATCGTTTAGAGCTGATATTAGCGCGTAGAAAAAGCAACCGGGCAATACGCCTAACCAAAGTGGAGCGTTCATCATGAGCTCACTACTTACCTCAACGCTGCTTGGTGTATTTTGCTTGCTGCTAACCTTGGCTTTTTACTATGGCAGCAAGTGCCTTTATCAACGTAAACGTTCTATTTTCTTAATGCCGCTGCTATTGGCCCCTATATTGTTAGTGGCTGTTGTGATGATCTTTCACATCCCTTACCAAACCTATATGGCAGAATCTCATTGGTTATTGTGGCTACTTGGTCCGGCGACAGTGGCTTTTGCTATTCCTGTCTATGACAACCGATTGTTGATCAAGCGCCACTGGCTCTCTCTATCCGTGGGAGTGATCGTATCGGTTGTGGTGGCTGTGGGGAGCACGGTTTTGTTGGCTCGTTGGTTTGAATTACCCGATATGCTTCAGCGCAGTTTAGCGATGCGCTCGATTACCACCCCTTTTGCTGTTGAGGCGACGAAGTCAATTGGTGGGCAAAGTGATCTGACTGCTCTATTTGTGGTACTTACTGGGGTGATAGGCATGGCGGTAGGTGAAGTGGTGTTAGCGTTATTATCCATTCGCTCTGGGCTTGGTAAAGGAGCCAGTCTTGGCGCTTCCGCGCACGGTGCAGGAACGGCAAAAGCGTATCAAATTGGCAATGCTGAAGGGGTCGTGTCGAGTGTGGTGATGATGATTGCGGGAATGGTCACTGTGTTGCTTGCTCCATTTATCGGCCGTCTACTTTGGTAAAGAAAAGAGTGCTGTTGTATACGGGTCAATAAAAAATCCCCTCGCAAGGGGATTTTTTATGTTTAAGAGATTAGCCTTCAAGTTCGGCTAAACACATCTCTTCATAAATCTGCTTAACCCATGTGCTGACGCGCTGTTCAGTCAACTCTGGTTGACGATCTTCATCGATGCATAAACCAATAAAGTGGCTATTGTCACCCGCAACCAAGGCTTTAGAGGCTTCGAATTCATAACCTTCAGTTGGCCAGTGGCCAATAATCGTTGCGCCTTTGCTTTCGATAATGTCACGCACTGTACCCATCGCGTCACAGAAGTATTCAGCGTAGTCTTCTTGATCGCCGCAACCGAAAATAGCAACTAATTTCGTCGAGAAGTCGATCGCTTCTAATTCTGGGAAAAAATCATCCCAATCACATTGTGCTTCGCCGTAGTACCAAGTAGGGATACCCAGTAACAATAAGTCAAAATTATCAATGTCTTCTTTGCTGCTTTTCGCAATATCTTGAACGTGAACGAGCTGCTTACCCAGTTGCTTTTGAATCATTTTCGCAACGGCTTCAGTATTACCGGTATCGCTACCAAAGAAGAGGCCTACACTTGCCATAGAATCATTACCTTTAATTTGTCATTTTCTGGCGGATGAGCGTGTTCTTTACCCCAGTCCGGTACCTTCCCAACTGAGTTGGATAAGTCCTTTAAGGATAAAGCCAGCACAACCTAAAAACAGAACTAGCCATACAATACGGCGCCCAAATGGCGGTACATTACCTTGCTTAAGGACATCTTTTATTGCCATACCGATAAGGAAAAATATAGACGCAAAAAGAAGATCGAGTCCAATCGACTCAAGCATGTTCATGTAGTCGTACAGCATGGGTATCCTTTATGCCAATTTGCTTGAGCGCACTATAACACTGTTATTCGTCAAAGTTAATGCGCGCATTGGTACCTATTTCACACTTGTTGTTTCACAGTAAAGCGGCTAGCTGCCAATGAACTTCCTGATCGCTCGTAAAACTTCAACGGGCTTTTCTGCGTGTAGCCAGTGCCCTGTGTTGGCGATGACGTGCGCTTTCGCTTGGCTAAACTGCTGCTGGATCATTTCTTGGTGTTCCGCTAGTAGATAGTCAGAGTTGCTGCCTTTAACCAATAAGGTTGGAACAGAGCTGCAAGGGATTGGTTCCCAGCCTAAAATATTCCAGTAATTTTTTTCAATGGCGGGAACATTAAAACGCCAGCTCATTACACCATCTTCTCGTTTAAATAACGATTTACTGAGAAATTGTCGTACGCCTTCTAGCTCAATATGTTGCGCTAAAATGGCCATGACCTCTGCTCGCGAGGTAGGCTGCTGCGCAATAACCGCGTTGAGCCCCGCCAGTACGTTATCATGTTTCCGATGCTGATAGCTAACGGGTGCCATATCTAAAACCACCAGTTTGGCGACTTTGGATGAGGCGATGTCAGCCAGCTTCATGGCAACTTTACCGCCCATTGAATGGCCAATCAGCGTGACTGAATCACAAGCTAACTCTTCGAGTAAACTAGCAACATCGAATGCCATGCTCGCGTAATCATGTTCCTCACTGTGAAATGATTGACCGTGATTACGCAAGTCAATACTCAATACTTGGTGATCGGCTTTTAGGTCTCTTGCAAGTAAACCTAGGTTGTCTAAATTGCCGAATAAACCATGGATCAAAACAACGGTGTGACCTTCACCTTCGAGTTTGTAATTAAGAAGTGCTGACATTTTATCTTATTAGTGATTGGTTTAACGTAGAGTATCAGTGAAGATCTCGCTATAATCCCTCAGAGTTTAAACATTGAGATTGTGAAAAGCGAATGAAAACAATTGAGGTTGATGAGGATCTATACCGTTATATTGCCAGCCAAACCCAACATATTGGAGAAAGCGCGTCGGATATTTTACGCCGTTTGCTCAATGTTGACGGTAAAGTGTCTGCAGCAGCGGTCGTGACGCAAGTAAGTACCGAGCCCAAGGGCATTGTTGTGAGTAAAGATGCCGTACAAGAGATACAGATTGATAGCGTAAAAGAGATGCGTTCTTTGCTCATTTCTGATGAATTTGCGGCTTTGAAAAAAGCAATTGATCGTTTTATGTTGGTGCTTTCAACCTTATACCGTATCGATCCAGTAAGTTTTGCTGAAGCGACCTTAGTGAAAGGACGTAAGCGTGTGTATTTTGCTGACAACGAGCAAACCTTGCTTGCTAGTGGGCAGACAACCAAGCCAAGAGCGATTCCAAACACACCATTTTGGGTCATTACCAATAACAATACTAGCCGCAAACAACAGATGATCGAGCAGCTGATGGTATTGATGAATTTCCCGAGTGACATTATTGAGAAAGTGACGCACTCAATCTGATTTGTGCCCATTCATAGATAAAAATCTGATTCAAGCCTCATACTGCGGACCACTAAGTCCGTATCATGAGGCTTTTTATTTCGTTGTTATTTTAAGAAAGGATGTCAAAAATGGCTATGCACCCACGCGCCGGACAAAAAGCACGGCAGGAAGACTTACATAATATCCCTGCGCTCGTTGCAAACTACTTTTTACTTCAACCTGATGCGGCTAACCCAGACCATAAAGTACAATTTGGTACTTCGGGGCATCGTGGTTGCGCGGATAAATCGACATTTAACGAAAACCACATTCTTGCTATTGCTCAAGCGGTAGCAGAAGTGCGCGCTCAGCAAGGAACCACTGGGCCGATTTTTGTCGGAAAAGACACGCACGCACTCTCTGAGCCTGCTTTTTCTAGTGTACTTGAAGTACTGATCGCTAATGAAATTGAAGTGATCGTTCAACAGGATAATGGCTATACGCCAACGCCGGGTATTTCACACGCAATCTTGACTCATAACTTGAAGCACGCGCAAAAAGCTGATGGGATTGTGATCACACCTTCTCATAATCCACCGCAAGATGGTGGTATTAAATACAATCCTACCCATGGCGGCCCTGCTGAAGGGGAAATCACCCAAGCGATTGAAAACCGAGCCAATGAGATCATTGCAGAAGGCATGCAAGGCGTGAAGCGTCTGCCTATTATGTCGGCAAAGCAATCGCCGCTGTTTAAACAAGTTGATCTTGTGAAACCTTATATTGATGACTTAGTGAATGTGATTGATATGGAGGCCATCCAAAAAGCCAATCTAAAACTGGGTGTTGATCCGCTCGGTGGCAGTGGTATTGATTACTGGCGTCAAATTGGCAAAGCGTATCAGCTTGATTTAACACTGGTGAGCGAAGCGGTGGATCCGACATTCCAATTTATGTCACTCGATAAAGATGGTGTAGTGCGTATGGACTGTTCTTCTCCTTATGCAATGGCGGGGTTATTAGCGTTAAAAGATCAGTATGATCTCGCGTTTGGTAATGACCCTGACTACGACCGCCACGGCATTGTCACTCCGAAAGGTTTGATGAACCCAAACCATTTCTTAGCCGTATGCATCGATTATCTGTATCGTCACCGCAAGCAATGGCGTAAAGAAGTGGCTGTTGGTAAAACGTTAGTATCAAGTGCATTGATTGACCGTGTGGTCGCCGATCTTGGCCGTGAGCTGTGTGAAGTACCTGTCGGCTTTAAGTGGTTTGTTGATGGCTTATACAGTGGTCACTTCGGTTTTGGTGGTGAAGAGAGCGCAGGTGCGTCATTCCTGCGTAAAGACGGAACGCCTTGGTCAACGGATAAAGACGGTATTATCCTTTGCTTACTGGCGGCGGAAATCACCGCTGTCACAGGTAAAAATCCGCAGCAATATTATGAAGATCTGGCCGCGAAACATGGAGAGTCTAAATATAGTCGTATTCAAGCTGTCGCAAATGGCCCACAAAAAGCAGTGCTGAGCAAATTGTCACCAGAGATGGTCTCTGCGCAAACATTAGCGGGAGATGAGATCACAGCCCGCTTGACGCATGCTCCCGGTAATGGCGCAGCCATCGGTGGATTAAAAGTGACCACTGATTATGGCTGGTTTGCTGCTCGTCCATCAGGCACAGAAGATATTTATAAGATCTATTGTGAAAGTTTTAAGGGCGATGAGCACCTCAAGCAAATCGAAGCGGAAGCGCAACAGATTGTTAATCAAGTCTTTGCCGACGCTGGTTTGTAAGCAAACTTATCAATTAAAATAGGCGGCCAGAGGCCGCCTATTTTATATTTAGTCGTCTATTATCTTGGTTAAAGCTGAGGCCAACTGTCGGGAACGATGAACCAGAACTTTCCGCTGTCACTTTGGCAATGCACAAAACCATGCTCTTCATTTGCTGTGTAACGCGTGCAGTTTTTACCTTTCCCGCTAATCCATTGAGGCTTTTCCAGTAAGAATAACGCTTCATCTATTTGATGTGACTGGCTTTGATAACACCAAAAACCAGCAATTTGTGACGGATTGAGTTTATAACCTAGGCATTCACTAGGAACAAGCTCATCGTGAAAAGGGTTTACATATAAGCGCCCTTGCATCAGTAAATGACGGCTAACGTCACGCCAAAGTGGGTAAGCCGCACTAAATTGGGCTGATTGGGAAAGGGTCAATTGGTGGTTCAGCATATGTTCAAGTTTGAGATCTAATCGATCTTGAGCATTGGGACCATACCACAGCCCTTGATGTAGCAGGTAAAACTTCACTGCGACTTCCCAATGCTCATAACGCTGACTGCGTTTATTTTTGATGACAAAATCTAGCGAACCTAGTGTACTTCCTGCTTCGTTCAATTGAATTTCTTCAGAAACGGCGGAATAAGTGGGGTTTAGCGTAAACAATAAAGAACATAAATGCTGGTAGAGAAAGCCTAATCTAGGGTTCCCTCCATATTCTTCTTTCAATGTCGGAACATTGGGTAAAAAAGGAGTACGCGCCGCGACTACACCCTCTCCTTGAAAAAGAGTAGGGGTTGTCGACACCCAGTGTGCCAGTGTGTTGAGGTCCATTGTCATTAATTGTTCTCGTCCTTATTTTTCGACATTCTAGCTTGAAATTGTTATAACCACGCTAATGATAAAACTCAATTTTGGAATGAAAGATGGATAATTTAAAACTTGAAGCTCTGCTCAATCAAAAGCTTAATCCTCAATTGATTAAAGACTATTGCCCTAATGGATTGCAAGTTGAAGGTCGCACTGAAATCAAAAAGATTGTGACGGGTGTGACGGCCTCGCAAGCGCTGATTGAACAAGCAATTGAACGAAATGCTGACGCTTTATTAGTGCATCATGGTTATTTTTGGAAAAGTGAGCCTGAGTCCATCCGTGGAATGAAAGGCCACCGGATCCGAGCTTTGATACGAAATGATATAAATTTATACGCATATCACTTGCCGTTAGACATCCATCCAGAATTAGGTAATAACAAATTGCTAGCTGATTTATTGGGGATTCATGTTGATGGCGGATTAGAAGGGCACCCGCAGTCGGTCGCCATGTTCGGCCATTTTGAACAAGCGTTGACAGCCGATGAGCTCAGTCAACGAATCGAGCAAGCTTTACAACGACGGCCACTGCACGTAGCTCCGAGCTCAAACAGAATCATCAAAACGGTGGGTTGGTGTACTGGTGGTGGGCAAGATTACGTCGATCTAGCGGCGCAGCACGGATTAGATGCGTTCATCTCTGGTGAAATATCAGAGCGGACTACCTACTCAGCAAGAGAGCAAAATATTCATTATTTTTCTGCAGGGCACCATGCCACAGAACGTTATGGCGTTAAGGCACTGGGAGAATGGTTAGCGAGCGAATATGGCTTTGAGGTTGAGTTTATCGATATCAATAACCCTGTGTAGCGGGTTTGTTTCTGATCAATGCATCCAATGAAAAAAGAGCGAGTGGGAATTCGCTCTTTTCTATTAAGTACTATGACTGGGTTTGCTATTCGCGTTCGTGTAACGGTTTAAAGTTACGCATTTTTTGACCAGTGTAAAGTTGGCGAGGACGGCCAATTTTATTATCTGGATCACTGTGCATTTCATTCCAGTGGGCAATCCAACCGATAGTGCGAGACATTGCGAAGATAACGGTAAACATAGAGATTGGAATACCGATAGCCTTAAGAATAATGCCTGAGTAGAAATCCACGTTAGGGTAGAGTTTTTTCTCAACAAAGTATTCGTCAGAAAGCGCGATGCGCTCAAGTTCCATCGCCACATCTAACAGTGGGTCTTGAATATTCAGCTCTTTGAGCACTTCATGGCAAGCCTCACGCATTACCGTCGCTCTTGGGTCGTAGTTTTTATAAACTCGGTGACCAAAACCCATCAAGCGGAATGGATCATCCTTATCTTTTGCTCTGACGACATACTCAGGAATGTTATCAACGTTGCCTATCTCTTCTAGCATACGCAGACAGGCTTCGTTAGCCCCCCCATGAGCAGGCCCCCACAAAGAGGCAATGCCAGCCGCAATACAGGCAAACGGGTTAGCACCAGAAGAACCGGCAAGGCGAACCGTTGAGGTTGACGCGTTTTGTTCATGATCGGCATGCAGTGTGAAAATTTTATCCATCGCGCGTGCAACCACAGGATTCACTTCATACTCTTCACACGGCGTTGCAAACATCATGTGTAGGAAGTTCTCGGCATAGCTTAAGTCATTACGCGGGTAGATAAATGGTTGGCCGACAGAATACTTGTAGCACATCGCCGCCAATGTTGGCATTTTTGAGAGTAGGCGGTAAGCCGCTATTTCTCGGTGTATATCATTATTAATATCAAGTGAATCATGGTAGAACGCGGCAAGCGCTCCAACCACACCACACATTACAGCCATTGGGTGAGCGTCACGGCGGAAACCGTGGAAGAAACTTGCGATTTGCTCATGAACCATAGTGTGACGCGTCACCGTATGTTTAAACTCTTCATATTGCTTACGATTAGGGGCTTCACCGTAAAGAAGAATATAACAAACTTCCAAGTAATCAGCGTTATTGGCTAATTGATCAATAGGGAAGCCGCGGTGCAGTAACACCCCTTTTTCGCCATCGATATAAGTGATTTGAGATTCACAAGATGCAGTGGCAAGAAAACCAGGGTCAAAAGTGAAGTATCCGTTGGCTCCTAGTTTACGAACGTCGATTACTTGTGGGCCTACAGTCCCATCCATAATCGGCAGCTCGATTGGCGCTTTACCTTCAATATGAAGGGTCGCTTTCTTATCTGCCATAACAATCTCCTTTGTTTATTATTTAATCCGTCCAGGATGTTTGTGTGACATTTTTTTACGTGTGTTCTTAATTAAAGTCAATTTTTCTCGTCTGATGTGTGCACTTGTTTTGATTTTTTATACATATAAAGTTAAAAATCTGTTCTGTGTAGCAAAAATTGTTACATCAATTGTATTAGAATGTTGCGAGCCGTATAGTGGCACTGAAAATTTTGGTGAACACCTTATAAATAAAAGGCTAGAAACTGTATTTCAGTATTGCATTCTGTCTTTGTTGTTAACGGAATTATTACATTTAACTGCGCGATATCGGGCTCTTTATGTTAAAATAATGTTAACTTTTGTGGGTTTTACAACCAAAATTCATTTATAACTATAAATGCTCAATGGAGCTGAGTGAGCAAGCCCGTGAAAGAAAGAAAGTCAAGACCTGTTAATTTAGATTTACAGACCATTCACTTTCCGATCAGTGCGATTGCATCCATCCTACACCGAGTGTCTGGGGTGATGATGTTCGTTGCGGTCGGAATTTTGCTGTGGTTACTCTCCCTCTCGTTAAGTTCTCCGGTAGGTTTTATGGAAGCCAGCAACATTGTGAATGGCTTTTTTGCAAAATTTATTTTATGGGGAATTTTAACAGCGCTGTCTTACCACATTGCAGGTGGTATACGCCATTTGCTGATGGACCTGGGCCACTTTGAAGAGTTGGAGTCAGGGGCTATGAGTGCCAAAGTCGCCTTCATCGCAACAGCAGTGCTTTCAGTTTTAGCGGGAGTATTGGTATGGTAAAACATGTTTCTTCTTTTGGTCGTAACGGAGTGCATGATTATCTGCTGATCCGTGCTTCTGCGATCATTATGACTCTTTATACTATCTACCTAGTCAGCTTCTGTGCTTTCTCTGGTGATATCTCCTATGTTTCATGGACACAGTTTTTTGGTGGAACCTTTACCAAAGTCTTCACAATGCTGGCGTTAGTCTCTGTCCTTATCCATGGTTGGATCGGTTTATGGCAAGTATTAACGGATTACATTAAGTGTTCTAAATTGCGTGGTGGCCTGCAATTGGTCGTTATTGCAGTGCTCTTTGGATACTTCTTCTCTGGCTTATTTGTATTGTGGGGTGCGTAAGTGACTATTCCAGTTCGTGAATTTGATGCCGTAGTGATCGGCGCTGGTGGTGCCGGCATGCGTGCAGCACTGCAAATTTCAGAGCAAGGTTTATCCTGTGCTCTGCTTTCTAAAGTTTTTCCAACACGTTCTCACACGGTTTCGGCTCAAGGCGGTATTACCGTTGCGTTAGGCAACGCGCATGAGGACCACTGGGAACAACATATGTATGACACGGTAAAGGGCTCCGATTATATCGGTGACCAAGATGCTATCGAGTACATGTGTAAGAATGGTCCAGAGTCGGTGATTGAACTAGAGAAAATGGGTTTGCCTTTTTCTCGTTTTGACAATGGCACCATTTATCAGCGCCCATTTGGTGGGCAATCCAAAAATTTTGGCGGTGAACAAGCGGCTCGAACCGCTGCTGCCGCTGACCGTACTGGTCACGCACTACTTCATACCTTGTATCAACAAAACATTAAATATAAGACCACTATTTTCTCTGAGTGGTACGCACTTGATTTAGTGAAAAATGAAGAGGGTGCAGTACTTGGCTGTACCGCATTGTGCATGGAAACAGGCGAAGTTTGTTATTTCAAATCTAAAGCCACAGTGTTAGCGACTGGCGGAGCTGGCCGTATCTATGCTTCAACCACCAACGCGCATATCAATACGGGTGATGGTGTGGGCATGGCTATCCGCGCTGGCGTCCCGATGCAAGATATTGAAATGTGGCAATTCCACCCAACAGGGATTGCTGGTGCAGGCGTTCTTGTGACGGAAGGGTGTCGTGGTGAAGGTGGCTATCTTTTAAATAAAGATGGCGAACGTTTCATGGAACGTTATGCACCAAACGCGAAGGATTTGGCTGGTCGCGATGTAGTAGCCCGCTCAATGATGATTGAGATCCGTGAAGGTCGTGGTTGCGATGGTCCATGGGGTCCGCACATCAAGCTTAAACTGGATCACCTTGGCAAAGAAACTCTGGAATCTCGTCTGCCGGGCGTATGTGAGTTGTCACGTACGTTTGCTCACGTCGATCCAGTTAAAGAACCGATTCCAGTGATCCCAACCTGCCACTACATGATGGGAGGAGTACCGACTCAAGTTTCAGGTCAGGCGATTAAGCAAGATGCTAAAGGCGCTGATGTGGAAGTTCAAGGTTTGTTTGCGTGTGGTGAAATTGCATCAGTATCGGTGCATGGCGCGAACCGTTTGGGTGGTAACTCTCTACTGGATTTAGTGGTCTTTGGCCGAGCAACAGGCTTGCATTTGGGCGAAACGTTGAAAAAGCAAGCGGACGCAAAACCTGCCACAGAAGCGGACATTGAAAAATCGCTAGAACGTTACAACCGCTGGGAAAACAGTACAGGTGGTGAAGATCCCGCGCAAATTCGTAAAGATCTGCAACGTTGTATGCAAAATAACTTCTCGGTGTTCCGTGAAGGTGAAGCGATGGCTAAAGGTCTTGAAGAGCTTAAAGTGATTCGTGAACGTTTGAAGAACGCACATCTTTCAGACAAGTCAACCGAGTTCAACACTCAACGGATCGAGTGTTTAGAGCTGGAAAACTTGATGGAAACAGCATTTGCTACCGCGGTTGCTGCAAATTATCGTACCGAAAGCCGTGGAGCCCACGCTCGCTTTGACTATCCTGAACGCGATGATGCTAATTGGTTATGCCATTCAATTTACAACCCTGAGACTGAAAGCATGTCGAAGCGTAGCGTAAATATGGAACCAATTTATCGTGAAGCGTTTCCGCCTAAAGCGCGCACATACTAAGGAGAAGGCACTATTATGAAATTGAAATTCTCTTTGTATCGCTATAATCCGGATGTCGATCAAAAGCCTTACATGAAGGATTATCTGCTTGAAGTCGAAGAGGGCTCTGACATGATGTTGTTGGATGCACTCATTTTGCTGAAAGAGCAAGATCCCACCATTGCTTTTCGTCGCTCGTGCCGTGAAGGAGTGTGTGGATCTGACGGTTTGAACATGAACGGTAAAAATGGATTAGCGTGTATCACTCCATTATCCGCGCTTTTGGCCAAAGGCACGATTGTTATTCGACCTCTGCCGGGGCTACCAGTCGTCCGTGATTTAATTGTCGATATGGCCCAGTTTTATGAAAATTACGAGAAGGTTAAACCTTACCTTGTGACTGACGGAAACTTGCCTCCAGCTCGTGAGAACTTGCAATCACCAGAAGAGCGAGCGCATTTAGACGGTTTATATGAGTGCATTATGTGCGCTTGCTGCACAACTTCATGCCCTTCTTTCTGGTGGAACCCGGATAAGTTTATCGGCCCAGCAGGTTTGTTGGCGGCTTATCGTTGGCTAATTGACAGCCGAGATACCGCAACAGATGAACGTTTATCTAATCTTGATGATGCTTTTAGCGTTTTTCGTTGCCATGGCATCATGAATTGTGTAAGTGTTTGTCCTAAGGGATTAAATCCGACGAAAGCCATTGGACATATCAAATCAATGCTTGTGAACCGTTCGGTTTAAAATGAATAAAAATTGCAGGTCTTCGGACCTGCCTTTTATAGCTCGGCATAGACCGAAGCAAACGTGAAAACTACTGGTTAAGGGAAAATATGCACAACGGCGTGATGAAGGCATGGCTCGAGTCTTCACACTTGGCTGGCGCCAATGCAACTTACGTAGAGGACCTCTACGAACTGTATCTAAGTGATCCTGATCTGGTAAGTGAGGAGTGGAAACGTGTTTTTGATGGCTTGCCTGCGCAAGCTGACAATGTGGTTGAACAGCCACATTCACGTGTCCGTGACTACTTCCGACGACTCGCGAAAGAAACAAAGCATTACAATGTCCAAGTTAGTGATCCAGATGTCGATGCTAAGCAAGTAAGAGTCTTGCAGCTGATTAATGCTTACCGTTTTCGCGGTCATGAAGCGGCTCAACTCGACCCCCTAGGTTTATGGCAACGCCCATTAGTGGCAGAATTAGACCCAGCGTTCCACAATCTTAACGAAGGTGACTTCGAAGAAACTTTCAATGTCGGCTCTTTTGCTATCGGGCAAGAGACAATGAAATTGAAAGACATTTATCAAGCCCTCAACAAAACCTATTGCGGTTCCATCGGTGCAGAATACATGCACATTATCGACACTGAACAAAAGCGTTGGATACAACAACGTCTTGAATCAGTCGTTGGTCAACCTTCTTTCAGCAAAGAAGAAAAACGAATTTTCCTCGAAGAATTGACAGCCGCAGAAGGCCTTGAGCGTTATTTAGGCGCGAAATTCCCCGGTGCTAAGCGTTTTTCTTTGGAAGGTGGTGACGCGCTCATCCCAATGATGAAAGAGTTGATCCGTCATGCTGGTAGCACAGGTATGCGTGAAGTTGTGATTGGTATGGCGCACCGTGGTCGTCTTAACATGCTCGTCAACGTCTTAGGTAAAAAACCTCAAGATCTGTTCGACGAGTTTGCGGGTAAGCATGGTGAAAGCTGGGGAACGGGTGATGTTAAATATCACCAAGGTTTCTCTGCTGACTTTGCGACACCCGGCGGTGATGTGCATCTAGCCTTAGCATTTAACCCTTCGCATCTTGAAATTGTTAACCCAGTCGTAATTGGTTCAGTTCGTGCTCGACAAGATCGATTGGGAGATGAAGACGGTTCGACAGTGCTACCTATTTCGATTCATGGTGACTCTGCTATCGCTGGCCAAGGTGTCGTTGCCGAGACATTTAACATGTCTCAAGCGCGTGGTTATTGCGTGGGAGGGACGGTACGTATTGTTATTAACAACCAAGTTGGTTTTACCACGTCAAACCCTCGTGATACACGCTCGACTATGTATTGTACTGACATCGCTAAGATGGTTCAGGCACCCATTTTCCACGTCAATTCTGATGATCCAGAAGCAGTTGCTTTCGTCACCCGCATTGCACTCGATTATCGTAATGAATTTAAGCGTGATGTCGTCATTGATCTGGTTTGTTATCGCCGTCACGGCCATAACGAAGCCGACGAGCCAAACGCAACTCAACCGCTGATGTATCAAAAGATCAAAAAGCATCCTACGCCGCGTAAGCTTTATGCCGATGTTTTGATAGAGCGTGGTGAGTTTGATATTGAGATTGCCACACAGTTAGTCAACGAATATCGTGATGCTCTGGATCATGGTGAAGTCGTGGTGAAAGAGTGGCGTCCAATGGCACTGCATTCTGTTGATTGGTCACCGTATATTGGCCATGAATGGGATATGCCATGGAATAATAAAGTTGACCTTGAGCGTTTAAAAGAGCTAGGTAACCGAATTTGTCAGTATCCAGAAAGCCATAAACTGCAAAGTCGTGTGGATAAAATCTATACCGACCGACAAGCGATGGTTAATGGAGAGAAGCTTCTCGATTGGGGTATGGCTGAAACGCTGGCTTATGCAACCTTAGTTGATGATGGAAAGCGAATCCGCATTTCGGGGCAAGACTCTGGGCGTGGAACCTTCTTCCACCGTCACTCGGTATTGCATAACCAAAGTGACGCAAGTACCTATATTCCATTGGCGAATATCCATGATAAACAGGGTCCTTTTGAAGTATTGGATTCGGTTTTGTCGGAAGAAGCAGTGCTAGCTTTTGAATATGGCTACGCGACAGCGGAGCCGAGTGGTTTGACGATTTGGGAAGCTCAGTTTGGTGATTTCGCCAATGGAGCTCAAGTCGTGATTGACCAGTTCATCTCTTCCGGTGAACAAAAATGGGCGCGTTTGTGTGGTTTAACCATGTTGCTACCTCATGGTTATGAAGGACAAGGCCCGGAGCACTCATCAGCACGCCTAGAGCGTTATTTGCAACTGTGCGCCGAACAAAACATGCAAGTGGTGGTTCCCTCTACGCCAGCGCAGGTATACCACATGCTGCGTCGTCAGGTTGTTCGTCCAATGCGTCGACCATTGATCGTTATGTCACCAAAATCGTTACTGCGTCACCCACTATGTATCTCAACACTGGAAGACTTGGCTGACGGATCGTTTTTGCCGGCTATCGGCGAAGTTGACGATCTCAACCCAGCGAATGTCAAACGTGTTGTGTTCTGCTCTGGTAAGGTTTACTACGACCTGCTTGAACAGCGCCGCAATAACGAACAAGGTGATGTTGCTATCGTCCGTATTGAACAGCTATATCCATTCCCGAAAGAAGAAGTGGAAGCGGTTATCGCTCAATACACTAATGTTGTTGACTATGTATGGTGCCAAGAAGAGCCTCAAAACCAAGGTGCTTGGTACAGTAGCCAACATAACTTCCGTTCTGCCATTCCAGCCGGTGCTGATCTGAAATACGCAGGTCGCCCTGCATCAGCATCACCAGCCGTTGGTTATATGTCGGTACACTTGAAACAACAAAAAGCGTTGGTTGAAGACGCTCTGACCCTAGCTTAACGAACTAGAAGTAAAAGGAAGACACAGATTATGACAATTGAAATTCTGGTTCCAGATCTACCTGAATCAGTGGCTGATGCAACAGTCGCGACATGGCATAAAAAGCCAGGTGAAGCCGTCGCTCGTGATGAAGTACTCGTTGAGATTGAAACTGATAAAGTAATTCTTGAAGTGCCAGCGCCTGAGGCGGGTGTTCTCGAAGCCATTATCGAGCAAGAAGGTGCGACGGTGCTTTCGAAACAGTTATTGGCGAAATTGAAACCCGGTGCCGTTGCAGGTGAACCGACGAAAGATACCACCAACGATACAGAGCCGTCTCCTGATAAACGCCACAAAGCCACACTGACAGACGAAACGAATGATGCGCTTAGCCCTGCGGTACGCCGTTTACTCGCCGAGCATGGTTTGGAAGCAAGCCAAGTGAAAGGCTCTGGTGTGGGTGGACGTATCACGCGTGAAGATATTGATGCTCATCTAGCGGCTGCAAAATCAGCGTCAGCAGTTGCTTCAAGTCAACCTGAGCCTGTCGTTGCGATGGCGCGCAGTGAAAAACGTGTACCGATGACGCGTTTGCGTAAACGTGTTGCGGAGCGCCTGCTTGAGGCAAAAAATAGCACGGCGATGTTGACGACGTTTAATGAAGTTAACATGAAGCCTATCATGGATCTGCGTAAGCAATATCAAGGTCTGTTTGAAGAGAAACACGGTATTCGTTTAGGCTTTATGTCTTTCTACGTGAAAGCGGTAACAGAAGCGTTAAAGCGTTACCCAGAAGTGAATGCATCTATTGATGGCCAAGATATTGTGTATCACAGCTATTTTGATATTAGCATGGCAGTTTCAACGCCTCGTGGCTTAGTGACTCCGGTTCTTAAAGATTGCGATACGCTAAGCCTTGCCGAAATTGAGAAGGGCATCAAAGAGCTTGCACTCAAAGGAAGAGATGGCAAATTGACGGTTGAAGAACTGACTGGCGGTAATTTCACAATTACGAATGGCGGTGTGTTTGGATCGTTAATGTCAACACCGATCATCAATCCGCCGCAAGCGGCCATATTGGGTATGCACAAAATCCAAGACCGCCCAATGGCTGTGGATGGCAAAGTAGAAATTTTACCAATGATGTACCTAGCACTTTCTTACGACCACCGTTTGGTGGATGGCCGTGAGTCAGTTGGTTTCCTTGTGACAGTAAAAGAGCTACTTGAAGATCCAGCACGTCTGCTACTGGACGTGTAACCTCACTGAACGTTGTTCAGTGAATGTAAGGCTAGGCAGGCTCACGTCTAGCCTTCATTTAAGCAAAAGGCTACAAGCTATCCTCTTGGATAAATTGCAGCCGCTTAATTTGAGAAGCACCCTACAGATATATGGCGCAGCATAGCTGCCGCTTTATGGAAATAATAAATCCCCTAAGGGATAAACAAACGGAAGAACATAATGAATTTGCATGAATATCAAGCCAAACAGCTGTTTGCAGAATTCGGTTTGCCTGTACCGGAAGGTTATGCCTGTGATACTCCACAAGAAGCTTTTGAAGCGGCGGGTCGGATTAGTACAGCGAAGAAAGTTGTTAAGTGTCAAGTGCATGCAGGTGGTCGCGGTAAAGCGGGTGGCGTTGAGTTGCACGACACTAAAGATGGTGTCAAAGAGTTTGCTCAAAAATGGCTAGGTAAACATCTGGTTACTTATCAAACGGACGCAAATGGCCAGCCAGTATCAAAAATTTTGGTTGAAGAAGCCTCTAATATCGCGAATGAGCTTTACTTAGGCGCTGTTGTTGACCGTGCGACTCGTCGTGTCGTGTTCATGGCCTCAACAGAAGGCGGCGTGGAAATTGAAAAAGTAGCGGAGGAGACTCCGGAGCTGATTCATAAAGCCGCAATTGATCCTTTGGTTGGTCCGCAAGCCTATCAAGGCCGCGAACTTGCTTTCAAACTTGGCTTGGAAGGCGACCAAATTAAGCAATTTGTGAAGATCTTTCTAGGTCTTGGCGCTATGTTTACCCAGTATGATCTTGCATTGCTAGAAATCAACCCATTAGTTGTCACCGCTGAAGGGAACTTGTTGTGCCTTGATGGCAAGATCAACATCGACTCAAACGCACTTTATCGTCAACCTAAACTTCGTGAAATGCACGATCTCTCACAAGAAGATGAGCGCGAAGCTCATGCTGCTCAGTGGGAACTGAACTATGTTGCTCTTGATGGCAATGTTGGCTGCATGGTGAACGGTGCTGGCCTTGCAATGGGCACCATGGATATTGTTAACCTTCATGGCGGCAAACCTGCAAACTTCCTTGATGTTGGTGGTGGTGCAACCAAAGAGCGTGTTGCTGAAGCGTTCAAAATCATTTTGTCTGATGACAACGTGAAAGCCGTATTGGTGAATATTTTCGGCGGTATCGTACGTTGCGATATGATTGCAGAAGGCATTATCGGTGCGGTGAAAGAAGTTGGTGTAACGGTTCCCGTAGTCGTGCGTTTGGAAGGTACAAACGCGGAATTAGGACGCGGAGTACTCGCAAATTCTGGTCTTGATATCATTGCAGCTGAGTCGTTAACGGACGCAGCTCAGAAAGTTGTTACTGCGGCGGAGGGTAAATAATGTCGGTACTTATTAATAAAGACACCAAAGTAATCTGCCAAGGTTTCACTGGTGGTCAAGGAACTTTCCACTCCGAACAGGCGATTGCCTACGGTACACAAATGGTCGGTGGGGTTTCTCCGGGTAAAGGTGGTCAAACTCACCTTGGTCTGCCTGTATTTAATACGGTGCGTGACGCAGTGAAAGCAACGGGTGCAACGGCAACCGTTATTTATGTACCTGCACCATTTTGTAAAGACGCTATTTTAGAAGCAATTGACGCTGGTATTGAACTTATTGTGACGATCACGGAAGGTATACCGACTACCGATATGATTGACGTAAAAGTGAAGCTCGAAGAGACTGGTGTGCGTATGATTGGCCCGAACTGTCCGGGTGTGATTACACCGGATGCGTGTAAGATCGGCATCATGCCAGGCCACATTCATAAGAAAGGAAAAGTGGGTATTGTTTCTCGTTCAGGAACGCTAACTTATGAAGCCGTTAAGCAAACAACAGATGAAGGCTTTGGTCAGTCAACGTGTGTTGGTATCGGCGGTGACCCAATCCCGGGCTCTAACTTTATTGATATCTTGAAACTATTCCAAGACGATCCTGAAACAGAAGCGATTGTGATGATTGGCGAGATCGGTGGTACAGCCGAAGAAGAAGCCGCTGCATTCATTAAAGAGAATGTCACGAAACCGGTGGTGTCTTATATTGCTGGTGTGACTGCGCCTCCGGGTAAACGGATGGGCCATGCTGGCGCTATCATTTCTGGTGGCAAAGGGACAGCTGATGAGAAATTTGCAGCGCTTGAAGCCGCGGGTGTGAAAACCGTCAAAAGCCTTGCTGATATCGGAAAAGCATTGCGTGAAGTGACGGGTTGGTAATCACGCCTCCCTCAGTTTGAAGACAAACCCCGAACCTTGTTTCGGGGTTTTTACTTTAGATTCAATAGGTTTTGATACTAGCGTTTTACAAGTTGACTGCACATAAACATCGTTGTAGCCGTCACGACAACCGAAGGGCCTGCAGGTGTGTCAAAATGCCACGAGAGGATTAGCCCGCCCAGCACAGCTAAAGCGCCGACCAAAGAAGCCAATATTGCCATCTGCTCTGGGGTTTTTGTGAGTCGTCTAGCGGTCGCCGCGGGAATAATCAGCAGCGATGTCATAATCAGAGCACCAACAAATTTCATTCCTAGTGCAATCACCACCCCAATTAATAGCATTAGCAGCAAACGCATTAAATCAACGTTGATACCCTCAACAAACGCAAGCTCTTCGTTCACTGTAGTTGAAAGTAATGGCCGCCAAAAAAGAAATAGCAGTGCACTTACTGCAATCGCTCCCCCCCAAATGAAGGCTAAATCGGTAAAGTTCACTGCCAATAAATCGCCAAAGAGATAGCTCATTAAATCGATGCGAACGTTATCAAGGAAGCTTACTGCAATGAGACCAATGGATAACGAGCTGTGAGCGAGAATGCCGAGCAAAGTGTCTGTCGCCACAAGCTGCTGTTTCTGCATAGTAACCAAAATGATTGCAAGCCCAAGACAGCAAACGAGCAACGCAAGATAAAGGTTGATATCAAGCAAAAAGCCTAGCGCCAATCCCATCAGCGAGGCGTGTGCGAGGGTATCGCCAAAATAAGCCATTTTTCGCCAAACCACGAATGACCCAAGGGGACCTGCGATAACGGCAATACCAAGGCCTGCTAATATTGATGGAAGAAGAAATTCAATCATGATGGTGACCGTGTGAATGATTTGAACAGCAAGTTGCATCTCCTTTCACAGGTTGGCCTGCTAAGTCGTGATGATGCTGATGTTTGTGATGGTAAAAAGCTAAGGCTTCGCGATTGCGCGTACCAAATAAAGCGATATAGCTTGGGTGTTGAGTAATCGTTGCAGGTGAACCGAAACAGCAAACATGGTGATGAAGACAGATAACATCATCCGTTTTTGCCATCACCAGATGCAAATCGTGAGAGACCATGAAGACACCACAGCCGAAACGATGTCGTATGGCATCGATAAGATCATACAGATCAATTTGCCCTTGCACGTCAACACCTTGAGCTGGTTCATCAAGAATTAGAATATCTGGGCGCTGTAGCAATGCACGGGCGATAAGAATCCGTTGTGTTTCACCACCGGACAGCTTATGCATATCATAATCAAGAAGATGCTCGGCCCCGACTAGTCTGAGTGCGTCTAGCAACTCTTGTTGACTAAAACGTCCGGCCAAACTTAAAAATCGTTTAACGGGGAGTGGTAACGCGTCATTAAGTTTTAACTTTTGAGGAACATAACCAATTTTAAGGTTTTTTACGCGCGTCATCGTTCCGCTATGGACGGGCTGTAGCCCGAGCAATACTTTAACGAGCGTCGACTTGCCCGCACCATTAGGACCTATCAGTGTGGTAATCTTCCCTTTTTCTAGGTTGATACTGACATTGTCCAAAACACGGCGGTTGTTGAATTCGACACAAATGCCTTGCAGCTGAATTAAGTTGGACATGAATGGAACTTATTTGCAATTCGGAAGTGTTATAATGTAACATTTCGTTCCCTTTAACGCTATATACCGAATGGAAAAACCATCATGTTGCGTCAGATTATGCTCCTTCTTTGCTTAATAACATTATCGCCTTTGGCGTGGTCTACGGTCATTTTGACCAGCATCAAGCCGATTCAGATGATTACATATGAATTGACTCTCGATGTGAATGAACCAGAAGTACTACTGGGGGCAAATACCTCACCGCATGACTATGCGTTGCGCCCTTCTGATGTTAAAAAAGTCAGAGCGGCGGATTTAGTGATTTGGTATGGAAAAGACCTTGAGCCATTCTTAAGTAAGACATTAGCGAGTCACCACAACGTTTTGACCATCAGCCAAATTGATGGCCTGACACTGAGAGAGCTCAGTGGCGAACAACACGATCATGATGGGCATCACCATGGTATGTATGACCCACATTTTTGGCTTGGAACCGATCAAGCCAAGCAAGTGGCAGCGGCGATTACCGCAAGTTTAGTGAAAAGTGATAGCGCTAATGCCGAGCAGTATAAAGTAAACTTAGTCCGCTTTTTGGCTCAATTAGACTCGACTCATCAAGCAATCATGCAGAAGATGAGCAAAATTAGTGATAAAGGATATTATGTTTTTCATGATGCATACGGTTATTTTGAACAGCAATATCATTTGAATAACCTCGGCCATTTTACCGTTAGTCCTGACAGAAAGCCGGGTGCTAAAACCCTAATCACCATTAAAAATTCAATCATTAATAATGAAGCGAAATGCGTGTTTTCAGAACCTCAGTTTACCCCGGCGGTGATTGATACTGTGACTCGTGGCACTAAGGTTAAAACGGGAGTACTTGATCCATTAGGCGCAGATATCAAAGTGAAAAGTGGCAGCTATTTTGAGCTGTTAAATCAGCTGAGCAACAACTTTTACACTTGTTTGTCTCAATAGATGTACGCTGTATTGTATGTTGTACGATCTGTACTGAAATCTAGGATAAAGATTCACAGATTGTCGCTTTCTTAGCTTCAAAAAGCCTTATCTTTGGTTAGAATGTTTTGATAATTATCGCCACGAAAAAACAGTTTGCAATTTGGCGTGCTATTGATTGAGGCTCTGTCTGTTGAAAGGAAAGAACGACTATTTTAAACCTTTGCTCTGGATCTTGGGTTTTCTGACGCTTTTATTAGCGCAGGGGACACAAGCTCTAGACAAAGCACCTTCCATCTTCTATCCATTGCCAGCTCAGGCTCAAGGGAAAATTTTTGCCGCACAAAATTTGTTTTTAGGTGAAGAAGGGGGAATTTGGATACACGATGTGCATGGCAAAGTTGTTTTCTTTGATGGACAAAACATCCTTCCCCGGCGTGGCTCAGTGCTTTCACAAGAGAGCGAAAATATTACCTATCTTAATAACGCTTTTTGGACGTTCATTGATAATGAACTTTATCGAACTTATCCCGCACAAGATCGCGAATTAGTATTTAGCTTAACGCCTGGAATCATCATAAAAAAAATAGGTTCGTCAGGTAATTTCATCTGGTTAGCCGATGAGACGCACTTTTATACATACCATGCGCAAACCCACAAGTTAGTTACTTATTCTTTTAAAGAAATGTATCAATTAAATCAAGCTAGTCGATTGATCGTTAATGATGCGAAGTTTGTGCTTTCTAAATGGGTATTAGCCACTAATGCTGGAGTCTATCTGTCAGATGGAGAGAGTTTTTCTCACGTGCTCAGCTCTGGTAAAAACTTCATTGAGAAACTCTATTTTTCCGAGAAACGTAGAGAACTTGTGATTGGAACGCTCAATGGTGGGCTGATTATTGATGTCGAGGACCCAAAGCGCCAACAAAAGTTGGTTGGAGATTCCCATGTATTATCTGTTGCTGAGACAGATCAAGAGTATTGGATTGGTACTGAAGATGGATTATTTGTTCATTCGTTTTTGACAGGTAAAACCGTCAAGTTAGAAAGTAATGACCAAGACAATAATGGGTTACCAGGCAATAAAATTTATTCATTGGTCAATGACTTACAAGGTGGGATTTGGATCGCAACGGATAAAGGTGTTCGCTACTTTTCTCTGTTTGGACAAAAATTTAAGCGCCATTCCATTGTACAGCTCAACAATAATCCCATAACAAAAATTGTGACAAGGTCAGATAATAAAGGCTATTTGTTTTTAACTCGACAAGGGTTGTACCAAGTCGATGCTGAAGATTGGCAAGAGCCTAAACTTATTTTCCCTGGAGAAGTGCATGATGTTGCTCAAATAGATGATCATTCTCTATGGATAGCTACACATACAGGCATCGTTATTTATCACTTGCAGACAAAAAAGATGATAGAAACGAGCGTTTTACCTCTGAAGCTGCGTTCGAATGATACTAAACACCTTGAATTTGATCATGAAGGACTGTTGTGGGGAGCAACAGGTAACCATTTGTGGTCATATCAGTTGGCCGATAACTCGCTAACCGATTTCGGTTCTGAATGGTTTGTTGATGCATTTTTGCCTGCAAAAATAATAAAACTTAAGTCAACTCGGCGAGGGGTATTTATCGGCACTGACCATGGTGTTTATCTTTTTGACAAAGGCAAAATTGTTTTTCTCCGAGCGACTAGTCATTATGGACAAAGCATTGATATATTTGAGAGTAGCAAGGGTGATGTTTGGTTTGCTAGTGCTTATGGCGTCTTTGTTTTGGCACATGATCGTAGTGATATTCGATCTATTGATATGGTTGAAGAGAATATTAGCCCCAAATGTTTAACTGAAACGGGCAACGGTATTTGGCTGACTTCCTCACAAGGAATCTCGCTCTATAATCCTATGGGTGAGATGGTAAAGCATTTTGGTGATCCACACGGATTGATGAATAATGAATTTAAAAGTGGAGTTTGCGAATCAAGTATTATCAATAACCAACAGCAGTTGCTGCTAGGTTCCCGTTTTGGCTTAGTGACAGCATGGTCCTCTGAACTCACGGTTGCTACCCCTCCTAATACCAATATTATCTTTAGCCAAGTGAATGTCGATCACATTCCTGTCATGTTCGGTCGTGGTCGTTTTCAGACACTAGAACTGGAATATGGAAGTTCGATAAGCTTTTTGTTTGGTGCATTGCCAGAATCGAGAGCCTTATCATTGGAGTATCGTATAGCAGGGGATAAGGAGTGGCAGAGATTAGAAAGTGCTCAGTTGACACTTGATCACCTGTTACCTGGACACTATCGTTTGCTGGTGAGAAATTACAGTCCAAATCCGCAAAACAGTATGATAAACAGTCTATCATTTATTGTGGATAACCCGTGGTATTGGTCTTCATGGGCTATTGTTCTTTACCTTTGCCTTTCTATAGGCCTTATTGCTTTTGCTTCATGGTGGCGTTCTCGTTGGGTTACCAAAGTAAACCGAAAGTTAAAAGCTCAGGTGGCCTTGAAAACGGATCAACTACGGCATCAAAGCAAAATTGTTTTGACTAATAACCAGCAGTTGCGCAAGCAATTACAAATTCGCCATATCGTTGTTGAACAGATGTTAGATTCTATTACACCTACATTAAATCAGCTGATTTATCGCTCGCAACTCCATCAACTCGCGCGACTTGAGTCTTTAGCTTTAAAAGTAAAACGTGAACTGGCGTTACTTCGTAATGTAAGAAATGATAAAACAGCGACTCAGTTGCTCTACGATCTATCGATCATCTTGAACTCTTGTGTGGACGGATGGCGTGAAGAGTTCGCGAAAGCGAATATTTCGTTGGCTGTGAACAATGAGCTTAAACAAGCTTATATTGAATCTGCCCATTTTAACCTAGACATCATTTTCAATACGCTACTGTCTGATGCGGTAAAACGTCTTTACAGAAATCAAGAGCTACAAATTCATTGTTATGAAAGGGAGAAAAGACTATTTACTGTGATGATTGACTGTGGCGATCAGGTGCAATCCATCAATAGTGATAAGCGTATCTCTGGTTTTGAACTAGAGGAGATGCAACTGTTAGTACAGCGCAGTGGTGGGGAAATACATATTTTTTCATCGCCAGAACGAAATTTAGTTGAGCTTTCTTGGCCATCAGTAGGGCTTGTGAGTGATGCACCCGAAGTGATCGTTGTAGAGGAGCATTCAGAGGACAAGTTTATTGATGTAACGGAAAAAGAGTGGCTTAAAAAAGTCGAAAAATTGGTACACAATTACTATTCAGATCCTGAATTTAGTACCTCTAGTGCGGCTAAATCACTCTTCGTATCGGAGCGTAGTTTGCAGCGTCGTTTTAAAGCGATCACCAATAAAACATTCAAAGAGTATCTAAATGAGATCCGCTTAGAGAAAGCGTGCCAATATTTGCTTGCAGGAGGGAAAGTCGCCCAAGTCGCTTTTGATTGTGGGTTTAATGATCCGTCTTATTTCAGCCAAAGATTTAAACATCACTTCGGTTTATCGCCAACCCAATTTGTTGATGATAACGAGTAATACCGCCCCTGATAAATAGTGATAACTTTCCCACTTGAAGCTGCAGCGATGTTAGCGACATTCAGTCACCCTAATCACAAAGCTTATTCAGGTGTGTGGAGATGAACTCACTTTCCGCCGGCCTGCAATCAAGCTGTATCTCCCTTCTTGATTAGATTGACTGCTGTGTTAGCTGCGCATATTTGTCTATGCTTGCGTAGATACACTCATTAATACTCAAAGTCGTAATATCAATTTATTTTGGAAATAGCACTTACTCAATAAACAGGCTGGGTCGGTGATTGTGTTGCGGTAAAGATGAGATGAGTAGAAAAAAAAGATCGTGGTATAGCCGGGGGGACTATACCACGGGTGTCAATGACACCTTCGCTTGCTGCCGGAGTGATACGAGTAACACCCGTACCACCTCTGGAATTTGTATCTAAGGAGTAATTCCTTTCGATGGATTTACTATATGGCAAAGGACTTATTTCATTTATAAAATTAACGACAACCTAGTATAAGAAAAACGACAAAATATATAATTAACCATAACCTATTGATTTTAATAGTTTCTTTTTATTTTATCTGTTTTTGTTTATTTTTTTATGTTTAGCTAATTTGTGCCTGATAATTTTTTAACGTTTTTAACGTCAGTTTATTTACCGAAAACAACGTGATGGATTTATGCAATCTTTGATTTCACGCAATAAAATAGAGGGTTAGCGCGTGTATTATTTGCCTGTTAATAAAAATATTTCTCATTACCACTACCATTGAGAGCAAGATAGATGAAATTATCTCAATTAAATGAAGGGGATAGCGCGAGCATTGTCGCGTTCAATCAACTTCCAAATGACATTCGTAAAAAATTGATGGTGATGGGCTTGCTGCCTCTAACTACAGTTACGTTAATCAGAAGAGCTCCTATGGGAGATCCACTTCAACTTGAAGTGAGAGGCGTCTCTTTAGCGGTACGTGAAAATATAGCCGCTTGTATTGAAGTGGAGAGAGCGTAGTGCGATATCAAATTCTAACCGTTGGTAACCCTAATAGTGGCAAAACAACGTTATTTAATGGGCTGACAGGTTCTAAGCAGCAAGTCGGTAACTGGGCTGGTGTTACAGTTGAGAAAAAAACGGGTCGCTACACTCATTCTGGAGATGAATTCATACTAACGGATTTGCCGGGCATCTACGCACTTGACAGCGGGAATGACAGTAACAGTATTGACGAATCCATTGCCTCTAGAGCGGTTCTTACACATCCTGCCGATTTAATCATTAACGTTGTGGACGTGACGTGTTTGGAGCGCAGCCTCTATATGACGCTTCAATTGAGAGAGCTCGGGCGTCCAATGATTGTGGTTTTGAATAAAATGGATGCTTTAAAAAGAGAGCGTCAAAGCCTAGACATTCAACAACTTGAGAAAGTTCTAGGTTGCCCCGTTTTTATGCTTTCTGCTACCAGTAAAGAGCAGGTGAGTCGATTCAAAGAAAAGCTGCATAAAGTACTGCTGCAAGGCGTAGCTCTTAAAGAACTGCTATTGGATTACGGTAGTGCATTTGAACAATCGATCGGAAAATTAGCCACTATTTTTCAACATAAGCAAGTGGCACCTCGCGCATTGGCTATTCGTGCTTTAGAAAATGATCTTTTGGTGATTAATGGATTACCAGAAGTGCAGCGTGAGCTTATCCAGAAAGAGCAATTGCAAAGTGGTTTGGATATTGATCTGCATGTCGCTGATACCAAATACACATTTTTGCATGAACAATGCCAGCAGATCCGCAAAACAGAAGGGAAACTAAGCCACAGTTTTACACAAAAAGCGGATAAGCTGATTTTAAATAAATGGGTGGGTGTACCGTTTTTCTTTGTGGTTATGTACTTAATGTTTATGTTCTCGATCAATATTGGGAGCGCTTTCATTGATTTCTTCGACATTGGCGTCGGGGCGTTATTGGTTGATGGTGGGCACCACTTACTGGATGATCATTTGCCTATTTGGTTAGTGACATTATTAGCCGATGGCCTTGGCGGAGGTATTCAAACCGTCGCCACATTTATCCCAGTTATCGCTTGTTTGTACTTATTTTTAGCTGTACTCGAAAGTTCAGGCTATATGTCTCGCGCGGCTTTTGTTTTAGATAAAGTGATGCAGAAGATAGGCCTACCGGGTAAAGCGTTTGTTCCGCTTGTTTTAGGATTTGGTTGTAACGTTCCCGCGATTATGGCGACCAGAACTCTAGATCAAGAACGTGAACGTAAATTAGCGGCATCGATGGCACCCTTTATGTCATGTGGTGCACGTTTGCCAGTGTATGCGCTATTTGCTGCGGCGTTTTTCCCTGAAAGCGGTCAAAATGTAGTTTTTGCTCTTTATTTATTGGGCATTTTAGCCGCAGTGTTCACTGGTTTGGTTTTGAAGCATACGCTCTATCCGGGTTCAAGCGACAGCCTAGTGATGGAGATGCCAGATTACGAGATCCCAACGCTGCAAAACATCATGATCAAAACATGGCAGAAATTAAAACGTTTTGTTCTCGGTGCAGGGAAAACGATTGTCATCGTTGTTATGATCTTAAGCTTCCTCAATTCAGTTGGTACTGATGGCAGCTTTGGTAATGAAGATAGTGACAACTCCGTGTTATCAAAAGTGGCTCAAGTGGTTACTCCGGTATTTGCTCCTATTGGTATCAATCAAGATAACTGGCCAGCGACAGTGGGTATCATCACGGGTATTTTTGCAAAAGAAGCGGTAGTCGGAACATTAAACAATTTATATACCTCTGCTGAAGGTGATGAAAGCGAATATGACCTAATGGCGAGCCTACAAGAAGCGGTTATGTCTATTCCAGAAAACCTAACGGGATTAAGCTTCTCTGATCCGCTCGGTATCGAAGTCGGAGACTTGACAGACAGTAGCGCAGTGGCTGAAGAGCAAGCCGTAGATGCCTCAATCTTTGGTAATTTGAAACAGCACTTTGTCACTGGTCATGCCGCATTTGCCTACCTTATCTTCATTTTGCTTTACACGCCTTGTGTTGCAGCCATGGGGGCTTATGTTCGTGAGTTTGGTGCAAATTACGCTCGTTTTATCGCAGTATGGACGATGGGGCTTGCGTATGGTAGCGCCGCGCTTTATTACCAAGCGACAAGGATCACCGAAACCCCTGTCGAAAGTTTAACGTGGATTATTGCCATTGTTATGGCGAGTTTGTTGACCTTTAAAATGCTTAAGCGAAAAGGACTCCAGCAGAAAACGGTGCTTGAGGTACAAGTGGCATGATATTAAATGAGTTAAAGCGCTACATTGAAGATAATGGGATCGTTAGCCGCTCGGCGATTGCGAAAAAGTTTTCGCTCAGTGAGGACGGCGTTGACGCTATGTTATCCGTGTGGATACGAAAAGGTGTGTTGTCGCGCACTATCGATACCAACAAGGCTAACCGCGTAACAAGAGTGCGTTATGGGCTTAACCGAAATAACGGGCTGTCTTTGACTGTCGTACTTTAGTCATAATTGATGCTAGGCATTCTGTCTGATAAACGAAAGCCGCAGATGTCAGCGGCTTTCAAACTTTTACCCAATCTATCTTTTACCTAATATATGGTGTGAGAGACGACGTTTATCCTTTTCTAAAAATAGAACTCAGTGATAGAACATTTTGGATTCTGGTTAAGATCGCTTGCTGTTCTTGTTCGGCTCTCACTATCCCTTGAGTATTGCCCCAGATAGGCCCAGGCCATGCTATGTCATTTTTAAATCGAGCAACATGGTGAATATGGAGCTGAGGAACCATGTTACCCAGCGCACCTAAATTGAGTTTATCTGGACAAAACGTGGCTTCAAGAGCTTGGCTAACGGCTTGAGATTCGCATAAAAATTGTTGCTGTTCCTGCATTGGTAGATGATGCAGCTCTTTCAAATTTGCACGTTTAGGCACCAGAATAATCCAAGGCACGGCATTATCTTTATGGAGTAAGGCTAAGCAAAGAGGAAATTCACCAATGACGGAAGTGTCTTTGGCCAGTTGCGGGTGGAGTTCAAAATTCATGTCAATCTCACTTGCACGGATGTTATCACCGATAAAAGAAAAGGCTGACCATGGTCAACCCTTTCATTCACTCATAGCTGTCGTTACATACGTTCTAATGTATCAATACCGAGTAGCGACAGACCTTGCTTGATGGTTTTTGCTGTCAACGCAGCCAGTTTTAGGCGGCTTTGTTTCACACTTTCATCTTCAGCGACTAAGATAGGGCATGCTTCATAGAAGCTAGAGAATTGGCCAGCTAATTCAAATAGGTAGCTACACATAATGTGAGGTTGGCCTTCGCGGGCAACAGCTTGTACCGCTTCTTCAAACTGCAGAAGTTTCGCAATCAAAGCTTTTTCTTTCTCTTGTGTGACTTTAATTTCACCCGTCAGGTTATCCATCGATACGCCTGCTTTAGCAAAAATTGACGCGACACGTGTGTAGGCATACTGCATGTAAGGTGCAGTGTTACCTTCAAATGCCAACATGTTGTCCCAGTCAAACACGTAATCGGTAGTACGGTGCTTAGAAAGATCAGCATATTTCACTGCGGCCATCGCGACAGTATTGGCAATGTTCGCTTTTTCTGCGGCGTCTAAATCAGGGTTTTTGGATTCAATTAATTTAGCGGCACGCTCTTGCGCTTCATCGAGAAGATCGGCCAGACGAACAGTACCGCCAGCACGAGTTTTGAACGGGCGGCCATCTTTGCCTAGCATCATACCAAAGGCGTGGTGTTCAAGAGTCACTTCTTCAGGTACATAGCCCGCTTTACGGACAATCGTCCATGCTTGCATTAGGTGTTGATGTTGACGCGAGTCGATAAAGTACAGCACACGGTCCGCACCCAAGGTTTCATAACGGTATTTTGCACACGCGATATCGGTTGTGGTGTATAAGAAGCCGCCATCACGTTTTTGGATGATAACGCCCATCGGCTCGCCATCTTTATTTTTGTATTCTTCAAGAAAAACGACTTGTGCGCCATCATCTTCTTGCGCCAAACCTTTTTCTTTTAAATCTGCTACGATGCCGGGCAACATGTCGTTGTACATGCTTTCGCCCATCACATCATCGCGCGTGAGCGAAACATTCAAACGATCATAGTTACGCTGGTTTTGGATCATGGTGATGTCCACCAATTTTTTCCACATTTGAGCGCAGAATTCGTCACCGCTTTGTAGTTTGACCACATAATTTCGTGCTTTAGCGGCAAACACTTCATCTTCGTCGTAGAGTTTTTTTGACTCACGATAGAAAGCTTCAAGATCGGAAAGTTCCATTGAAACTTCGTTACCAGATTCTTGCTGCACACGTTCAAGGTTGGCTATCAACATACCAAATTGCGTGCCCCAGTCACCGATGTGGTTGGCGCGGATCACTTTATGGCCTAAAAATTCCAAGGTACGTACAACGGCGTCACCAATGATGGTTGAGCGTAAGTGGCCTACATGCATCTCTTTGGCAACGTTAGGCGCTGAGTAGTCTGCGACGATCGTCTTCTGCGCTTCTTTGGTTACACCAAGGTGCTCATCTGCTAGGGCGATATCCGCTTGTTTAGCAAGAAACGCTTCACTGAGGAAAATGTTGATAAAACCTGGGCCTGCAATTTCCGTTTTGCTCGCAATGCCATCGAGGTCCAGAACATCCAATACTTTTTGAGCAAATTCTCGCGGGTTGGTACCCAGTTGCTTAGCTACGCCCATAATGCCATTGGCTTGATAGTCACCAAATTGCGCTTTGGCCGATTGGCGAACAGCAGCAGGACTGCCAGCTGGTGCGCCTGCGGCTTCAAGAGCCTGAGATACTTTGTCATTAATCAGTGCTTGGATATTCACACGCGTTTCCTTTAATTCTTGGAATTGCAAAGGTATGCATTTTATTCACCATTTAGTGCCAATACATATCTTAATTTTGTTCATCATTTGGCGCACATAATACCAATTTTATTGAGGCGCTTATAGGGACTAAATTAGGAAATTTTCTACTTTTCGAAGAGTTGTTGGTACTATTAGACGATAATCATCATTTTGGACCATTTAAATGCTTGAACCATTAAAGAATGCAGCGCTTCATCCTGAACAGCTTAAGCAGAATTTAGATAAATTTATGCATAAAATTCAAGAATTAACCAAAATTTTGCATATTGATTTATCCACAAATCAAGCTGACCACATTGCACTGCGCATTAATGATCGTAAATTAGCGTCATTAGCACATGCGGCATGGCTGGAGGAAGGGCGAGAAATATCGAGTGCTCAGATAAATGGCCGTCCTATCATCGTGATTGAATTTACGGTGCCGCTATCGGCTAATAGTTGGTCAATAGAATGTTTGGAATTGCCTTACCCTGCCGAGGGAAAAATTTATCCAGAGCAGAGCTGGGAGCATGTGGAATTTGTGGTGCCATCTGAGGCACAAACCGCGCAAGCCTATTTGCAGGATATACTGTCGGTTTACCCACGATTAAAAGAATGCTGGACAACATTAGACACTCAAGGTGTTCAAGTTAAATTGTCCAGTCCAAAAGGGGAAGGGGAGCGATTACATAACCCGACGGTTGCATTTAAGTGGCAAGGCGTGTGCATTAAACTGCATCCCCACTCTTTAAAAGAGATTGTAAAATCAGAGCAAAGATAAATTGCTCTGATGGCGATGAAGTACGGTTATCCTAAGTTATAGCTTTTAGGCCGAAGCTGGAACGCTTCAATTGAGCCAATTTCTTGCCCTAAACTGAGTTTCTGAACCGTTTGATGTGCGTTTCCTTGGCTGTGCATGATCAGTCGATTGGCGGTCCTTGGTTTTAGCTCATTGACCACAAAGCGGATCATATCACTGCGACTGAGTGATTTCAGTTCACTCAAAACCTGCTCTCTTTGATCAAAGCCGGCATCTTTATTGCCGATAGCAACCCAAAGTCTTTGCGCACGGCTGCGAAGGGTGGGGTCGGGCGTTGAAATTTGATTCCATAAACCGCGCTTACTGCTGTGCCACTGGTATTCGTTGAGCTCCAGCAGCACCATGTAAAAAGCATTTAAAAATTCATCTACAGCGCTAATCAGCTCATAAGGGGCAGCATTCGGTGACTGGACGTAGAGTACGATGCCTGGGTGACGGTTTAATGGCATGTTGCCCGTTCCGACCATATAACCAAGTTGCTGCTTAGTGCGAATTTCATGAAAAAATGTAGCGGACATCAAGTGATTAGCTAATGAATATAAGGCGATGCTGCGCGGTGCGGCATCATTGCACTGATAATAGACCACCACAGCAGAATCTTCTTGATCGCAGTGAACCTCTTTTTGAAAAGTCCCACTCTCTCCGAGCATGACGAGTGGTCTTAATGATTCCTCGTACTGTTGATCTTTGACTCGTAATGCATTTTTAAGCGTATCTGCCATCGCTTGTGCATCACTTCTTAACCAGTCGCCATAGACAAACATCTCAACATGAAGTTGCGCTAATATTTGTTCAACGAAATCACTGAGCTCATCGACTTCTATCTGTTTTAAGGCACCAAGTAGCGTTTCATAAGGAGGGTTGTTGGGTTGTAAAATACCCGTCATTGCATTGAAAAGCTGCGAAATTGGACGATCTTTAGTGGTATTTTTCCAGTTACGAAGCAGTTGTTGCTTGATGGTGTTAAAGCGTTTTAGGCTAAAATCACGTTTAGCAAAGCGTGCGAGAATCATCTCCATTAACTGTGGTTGTTTTTCGCTAAAACCAGAAAGCATCAGGGTGACGCCGCCTTGATGAGCGTACATGTTGTAACTCATCCCAGCAATTTCTGCTTGATAAGTTTCCGTGGCCAGCGAGTCTAAAAACATTTCCACACAGAGACGTGTTTTAACAATATTTCGAGCAGTGGCTACCGAGATGGGGCTATCAATCGCGATGTAAATTACCCCTTTAGGCACTCTAAATTCATGGTCTTGTAGATGCCATAAACGAAAGCCTGGTAACTCTTCAATGATTTCCGGGTGTAAAGACGTTGAAGGCTCTAACGGTTTTGGGTCTAAGTCGTAACAGATAAAAGGATTGAGTGGCGGTAAGTTTGTTTCAATGTCGCAAGGGGTTGCGAATGCTGCAAGTTGTGACGCCGATAATGGAGTAATTGAATAAGGTGTAAAATACCATTTCGCTTTCTTATCGTAATACCCATCTTTAGCAATTAACGTGGCGCGTAGATTTTCAGGAGTCAAATAATGAAGTGCTTGCTTAAGTAGTGATTCGTTGTAGCCCGCCATCATGTAATCGCCATAGATGGTGTCTTGCGGCTGATAGTGCTGCATATTAACCACTAAATGGCTGACCATGTCTAATGGCCTTGTCGTTTCTTGAAAGCGAAAAGCCGATTCAAGCACCGCTCTTTTCTCAAGGTAACGCCATTCGTTTAGCCCCTGATCTGCGATTAATTTAATCTGAGTAAAGAGTGACTGGATGATGTTATCGACCTGTTTTACGCCTTCATGTGTCAGGCTAAAACTTATCGAAAACTCACGATAATTGCTGCCACTCGCGCCGCCTCCAGCCGATAAGGACGTGATCCAACCTTTCTCTTTTAATGCCAGCATTAAACTGCCTTCACCTTCGTAACCGATGAGATGGGCGAAATAAGAGAGAGGTTTGACATGATAAAAGTCATCCGTGCTTGGGGCAGGGAAGCTTAAAATCAGTTTGCGGATCTCTTTTCGTGGCTCGATTTGAATCAAGACGCCTCGGTGCGCGTCTAAAACAAAAGGCACCTCTATTTTTTTCGGGCCGAGCTGTTTATTTGGGATGGAGGAAAATTCATCTCTTGCCCACTGCTCTAACTCATCAAGTGTCTGTGGGCCTGCTAGCGAGAGCGTCATCAAATCAGCCGAGTAATTTTCATGGTGAAAACGGACAATTTCTTCACGGATAGAGACACCATTTCTATCACACAGCGTTTCTAAATTACCCACTGAAAATTTAGCAAACGGGTGTTGCGGATTGATGGTTTCTTTTTGAACCTGATAGAGCCTTCTCGAATCATCATTCTGTTTGAGTTTAAATTCAGAATCCACCGCTTGGCGTTCTTTATCTAGGGCTTCTTCATTAAATAAGGGGGCACAAAAGAATTGGCTGAATCGGTCCAAGGCTTTTTCAAAATGATTTGGGCTTACATCAAAGAAAAAACAGGTGTGCTCTGTACCAGTCCATGCGTTATTGCTGCCACCATGTTGATTAATAAAACTTTGAAACTCACCAATTTTCGGGTACTTTTCTGTGCCTAAAAACAGCATGTGTTCCAGATAGTGGGCAAGACCTTCTCTGTCTTCAGGGTCATCAAAATGCCCCACATTAATCGCTAAAGCAGCGGCTGACTTTTGTGCATCATCCGCTTGAATAAGTAATGTTCTCAGACCATTAGTTAACGTAATGTAGCGGTATTGGTTGGTGTCGTTAGGGCTTAAATGCACAGTGACTCTCCACAGAAAAGGCTTTTTTAATTATGGCGTTGAAACGGTTAGGTGCAAATTTCAAGCAATGATTTTATGAGCGAAGTGCCATTTTAGTCCTTCAGGAGACTTTTTAATAGACTGTTAACAGTGTCGAAGTCTTTGCTTGGTTGCCTGATATAATCGAGAATAAAGCCGCCTAGACGGCATAGATAATAACCACTAGGAATGAGTAATGAAGATTTTTATTATGCGTCACGGAGAAGCTGAACATTATGCAGCGAGTGATGCACAAAGGGCCTTAACCGAAAGAGGTCTTCGTGAGTCTGTTGCTGTGGCTCGTGCTTGTGAAAAGCAAGATCTTCGCCATGTAGATAAAGTATTGGTAAGCCCTTACTTACGGGCGCAGCAAACTTGGGCTGCGATAGCCTCTTATTTTAATGCCGATGATGTTGTGACCTGTGATGACATCACACCTTATGGGAAAGCGGAAGTGGTATTTGAGTATGTCTCTGCCTTGGCCGATGTAGAACAAATCGAATCAGTGCTGCTGGTGTCTCATTTACCGTTAGTTGGCTATCTCGCGGCTGAATTCGTTACCGATTTAGTCCCTCCAATGTTCCCCACATCCGGTCTGATTGGTATCGAATATGATAGAGAGTTGCGTAAAGGACAGCAGATCTGGAGTATTAATCCTTAAACCACCATTCAAAGTAAAAGAAGTTCACGTAATTTGAATAACTAGGCTACGTTAAGTGAAGGGTTATTGCCTTTACCAATGTAGCCATTATTTTGACTGTTTTACTGGACTAAAAATTGCATCGCCGAGTTAACGCATTGTCGCATTTATAGATATTTATCAACAGATTGCTTGCTAACCTATGAAATTTACTCTCCCATTTGCAGATAAATTGCCATCAATACCGCAGCGAAGTATGCCAGCAATCGGTGCGCCGGTTATGGTATTGGCCACGTTGGCTATGGTCGTTTTACCGATCCCAGCCTTCCTATTGGATCTGTTTTTCACTTTTAACATTGCCTTATCGATGGTGGTGTTACTCGTCACTGTCTATACCCGTAGACCGCTTGATTTTGCTGCTTTTCCTACGGTTTTGCTTATTGCAACCTTACTTCGACTAGCCTTGAACGTTGCTTCAACCCGTGTGGTTTTATTGTATGGTCATGAAGGCCCTGGGGCGGCTGGTAACGTCATTGAAGCGTTTGGTAGTGTGGTGATCGGTGGTAACTACGCCGTCGGTTTAGTGGTGTTTTTGATCTTGATGATCATCAACTTCATGGTAGTAACCAAAGGTGCGGGACGTATTTCTGAGGTGAGTGCTCGCTTTACCCTAGATGCCTTGCCGGGTAAGCAAATGGCCATAGATGCGGACTTAAATGCGGGTTTAATCGATCAAGACCAAGCGCGGCTGAGACGCTTTGAAGTAACCAAAGAAGCGGATTTCTACGGTTCAATGGACGGTGCGTCAAAATTTGTTAAAGGGGATGCGATTGCTGGGATATTAATTTTGTTCATCAACATTATTGGCGGCTTATCGATTGGTATGGCGCAATATGGGTTGGGTTTTAAAGAAGCGATCCAAATCTACACACTGCTGACCATTGGTGACGGCTTAGTGGCTCAGATCCCCTCATTGCTGCTTTCGATTGGCGCTGCCATGATGGTTACCCGTCAAAATACCGATGAAGATATGGGAGAGCAAGTCGTCTTCCAACTGTTTGACAACCCTAAAGCATTGATGATTACCGCTTGTATTCTCGGCATCATGGGCATTGTACCGGGTATGCCTCACTTTGCTTTTTTACTGCTAGCCGCGTTAGCGGGTGGTTGCGCGTATTGGATGATACGCAAACAGAAAAAAACCGCCGATGAAAAGAAACTGCCTGCAAAAGTGGACAACGAAGCACCCACTCAAAAAGAGCTCTCTTGGGATGATGTTCAACCCGTTGATGTGATTGGCTTAGAAGTGGGCTATCGATTGATACCGCTGGTGGACCGAGATCAAGGTGGAGAGCTGCTCGAACGCGTAAAAGGTGTTCGGAAAAAACTGTCGCAAGACTTTGGCTTTCTCATCCCCGCAGTGCATATTCGCGACAATTTAGAATTAACACCCAATAGTTATCGCATTACCTTAATGGGGGTTGCTGTTGGTGAAGCGGAGATCCGCCCAGATCAAGAACTGGCGATTAACCCTGGTCAAGTCTATGGTGTTATTGACGGTGAACGCACACTCGACCCTGCATTCGGCCTTGAAGCGGTTTGGATCCGTGAAGAACAACGTGAACACGCACAAGCTCTCGGTTACACAGTTGTGGACTCATCGACCGTACTCGCCACTCATTTGAGTCAGCTTCTCACTAATAACGCCTCGCAACTGATTGGTCATGAAGAGGTTCAAAACTTAATTGAAATGCTGGGTCGCTCAGCGCCAAGGCTAGTTGAAAACTTCGTTCCAGATCAACTGCCGTTGGGTACAGTCGTTAAGGTACTGCAAAACCTACTCAATGAAGCGATTCCAATCCGAGATATTCGAACCATAATACAAACCTTGGCGGAGTATTCTGGGCGGAGTCAAGAACCTGACATCCTAACGGCGGCCGTTCGAATCTCATTGAAGCGTTTAATCGTCCAAGAAATCAATGGTATAGAACCTGAACTACCAGTGATAACACTGATTCCTGAGCTGGAACAAATATTGCATCAAACCATGCAGGCGTCAGGAGGAGAATCGGCAGGTATTGAGCCAGGCTTAGCAGAGCGTTTACAAGCTGCACTGAGCCATGCAACGCAAGAACAAGAATTGAAAGGTGAGCCCGCCGTGTTACTCACGTCTGGTGTGCTTCGTTCCACTTTGGCGAAGTTTGTGAAAAACACGATACCTAATTTGCGTGTGCTCTCTTATCAAGAAATACCTGACGAGAAACAAATTCGGATTGTTCAAGCCGTTGGGAACTAACGAAACTGTTGTTACCTAATCGGGCTTTAGCCATTTAACACGGATATCTGCTTTGAAAATAAAACGATTTTTTGCCAAAGATATGCGAACAGCGCTGCTGCAAGTGAAAGAAGAGCTTGGTGCGGAAGCGGTGATCATGTCGAATAAAAAAGTCGCGGGTGGTGTGGAAATCGTTGCCGCTGTGGATGGTGAACAGCCCACCCAGCAAAACAGTGCCAAGCGCTATAATTCGCAGCCTAGACAACAAGGTTACACCCAAGTCACCCCGTCTTTGAACAAATCCTCTCGTGAGTTGGATGATGATCGAGTCAGCCTGCAAAACAGCGCAGATACTGGGCGTTCAATGACCAAACGTTTTGCAAATATGTTAAAGCAGTACAGCGCACCAAGTGGCTCAGATTCGGACTATCACGCCGAAAATGAAGATTCGCTCTCTGCATTATTGCAACGTCAATCAGGTTCATCTAACACTAACTCAGGACACGGTAGTGCAGAGTTACGAGCCGATTCGCCATTAGCGAAGTTAATTGCAGAGGATAGAAGAGCGTCCACCCGTCAAACGCCGAAGCTAGATCCGTCGCGTTATGATCGTTACCCAACGCAAGAGGCGAGTGTTTCGAACCCAGAGCTGGAAAACATGCGTGAAGAGATGACCTCAATACGCCGCCTGTTAGAACATCAAGTGTCAGGATTAATGTGGCAAGAAGTTGAGCGTCGAGAACCTTTGCGTGCCATGCTCATTAAAAGACTTGAGCGCATGGGGGTTTCACAAGAACTGGCTGACCAGCTTGCGTGCTATATCCCAGAAGATACTGCTCCAACTAAAGCTTGGAAGGCACTGCTTGGCTTAGTGGCTGATCAAGTCCCTGTTTCCAAACAAGATATTCTGAAACGTGGTGGTGTGGTTGCGCTATTAGGCCCAACAGGGGTTGGTAAAACCACCACCATTGCTAAACTAGCCGCTCGCGCTGCTATGGAGTATGGCGCTGATAACGTTGCTCTAGTCACCACAGATACCTACCGTATTGGTGCTCATGAACAGCTCTCTATTTATGGCCGAATCATGGGTTGTCCAGTAAGAGTTGCTAAAGATTCCAGTGAGTTAGCCGATGTAATATATCAGCTAAGAAATCGGCGTTTAATTTTAGTTGATACCGCGGGGATGGGGCAGCGTGATGTTCGGTTATCAGAGCAGCTCGATACCCTGATGCAAGAGAGTGGCGAAATCATCCACAGTTACCTTGTTCTGCCTGCAACGGCGCAAAGAAAAGTATTACAAGAAACAATCGAGCACTTTAGAAGGATCCCTCTTTCAGGGTGCATTATGACTAAGCTTGATGAGTCATTGAGCTTAGGGGAATTTGTGAGTGTCGTGGTTCAAAACGCACTGCCCGTTGCTTACATCGCGAATGGCCAGCGTGTACCAGAAGATATTGTGATTGCCCAGCCGAAGTACATGGTTGCAAAGGCAAACGAATTGCTAGAGAAGTCGACAGAGAATGAACCTCACTATTGGAGCAGCGACTCCGAGAGATTCTAGGCGGCGGACAAATATGGCGAATAATATGATATATGACCAAGCGAGCGGTTTACGCCGCTTAACTCAACCGTCACTGACCAAAGTCATATCTGTGACTGGTGGTAAAGGTGGTGTGGGTAAATCTCACGTGACACTCGGCATGGCGATCTGCATGGCTCGTCAAGGCAAAAAAGTCATGGTGTTGGATGCAGACTTAGGTTTAGCTAACGTGGATGTGATGCTTGGCATACGCCCGAAGCGAAACTTAGGGCATGTACTGGCTGGCGAGTGTGAACTCAAAGATGCCATCGTCGAGGGGCCTTTTGGGATACGAATAATTCCAGCGACCTCGGGCACACAGTCGATGACAGAGTTGTCACACGCCCAACATGTTGGTTTAATACGCGCCTTTGGCAGTTTAGAAGATGAGATGGATATTCTGCTCATCGATACAGCCGCAGGTATTTCTGATATGGTCGTGAGCTTCTGTCGCGCCGCACAAGATGTAGTGATCGTGGTATGTGACGAACCGACATCCATCACCGACGCTTACGCGCTGATCAAGCTCTTAAGTCGTGAACACCAAGTGCAACGTTTTAAAATTGTGGCCAATATGGTGAGAAGTTATCGTGAAGGACGGGAATTATTTGCTAAATTAACTTTAGTGACAGAAAGATTCCTAAATGTGAGCCTTGAACTTGTTGCTTGCATACCTTTGGATGATAAAGTGCGACAAGCAGTAAAAAAACAAAAAATAGTGGTCGATGCGTTTCCACGGTCACCTGCGGCACTGGCAATCAGCTCGTTGGCAAGTAAAGCGTTAACGTGGCCAATTCCAAGAACGCCGACAGGCCATCTGGAATTTTTTGTCGAGCGTTTGCTAAATAGAACAGAAAGTGTAGGGGAACCATTCGGTGAATAAAGCGCTTACTTATGACCAACACGGAAACCTAAAGAGCCAACAAGCATTTTTAGAAAAATACTCTGTATTGGTTAAGCGTATTGCACACCATTTAGCAGGTCGCCTGCCACCAAACGTATTGGTCGAAGATCTAATACAAGCCGGTATGATAGGCCTACTTGAAGCACAAAAAAATTATGATGGGAGTAAAGGTGCAAGCTTTGAAACCTACGCAGGAATTCGAATTCGTGGAGCTATGCTCGACGATATTCGGCGTGGTGATTGGGTTCCACGCTCGGTTCATAAACACAACCGAGAGATAACCCATGCAATTTCAGTTCTAGAAGGTGAGCTAAACCGAAACCCAACTGATACAGAAGTTGCGAAGTATTTAGGCATGTCGCTGGATCAGTACCATACTGTATTAACTGACATTAATTGCTCACGGATTGTCGGAATCGAAGATTTAGGTATTTCTGATGATGCAATTTCTCCTCTGGATGACGATGAAGACAACTCGCCATTTAAGGGAGTCGCCGATGAATCGTTTCGTAAAGCATTGGTTGAATCAATAAAATCACTTCCAGAACGTGAAGCTTTGGTACTTTCGCTCTATTATGATGAAGAGCTAAACTTAAAAGAAATTGGTGAAGTTCTAGGTGTTAGCGAATCCCGCGTTAGCCAGATACTAAGCCAATCTATGCAGCGACTAAGAACGAAGTTAAGTTCTTGGACGCAAAATGACTAATATCACTGATTTCGAGCTCAGTGGAGGCAATTTTGAATAAAAACATGAAGATCCTTATTGTTGACGACTTTTCAACAATGCGCCGTATTGTTAAGAATCTACTTCGTGATTTGGGCTTCAATAATACCCAAGAAGCAGATGATGGCCTGACAGCGTTGCCTATGCTAAAGAAAGGTGATTTTGAGTTTGTGGTTACAGACTGGAATATGCCGGGCATGCAAGGCATCGATTTGTTGAAAAATATCCGAGCAGACGCAGAACTTAAGCATCTGCCTGTTCTGATGATCACCGCAGAAGCAAAACGCGAACAAATCATCGAGGCAGCTCAAGCAGGTGTGAATGGTTATATCGTAAAACCTTTTACTGCTGCTACGCTTAAAGAAAAACTGGATAAAATTTTCGAGCGTTTATAAAGCGTGTGGTCACAGACAAAAGGTGCTCTATTCATTTATGCGCGAAAAGGCTAATCGATGATTTCATTAGAACAAGCAAAAGAACTCGTTCAGCTACTGGAAAATGGACAGCAAGATCAGGCGAATCAACTCTTTAAAGAGACCTACGACAAAGCAAGCAATCCAATGCTGCAAGAAATAGGCACTTTGACAAGGGAACTGCATGAATCGCTCAAACAGTTCAACCTTGATGAACGGATGGCTGAGATTGCAAATGACGAAATTCCAGATGCAAGGGATCGTCTTCAATACGTAATTGATAAAACGGAAGTGGCTGCGAATAAAACAATGGATGCAGTGGATCGATGTATGCCGATCGCTGACAGCCTTCACGAAGGTCTGTTAAAAGTGCGTCCACAATGGAATGAGTTGATGCATGGACGTATTGATCTCATTGAGTTTAAAGCACTTTGTCACCGTATTGATGATCTACTATCACAAGTTGAAGGCAACAGCAGCGAATTGCGAGGTCAGCTAACTGAGATATTGATGGCTCAAGACTTTCAAGATCTCACTGGCCAAATAATTCGGCGTGTTATTACGCTGGTTAATGAAGTTGAGAAACGCCTAGTTGAGATTCTCACTGCCTTTGGGGCTAACCAAATAGAACAAAAAACAGACAAGAAGAACCCATCTATCGAACCTGAAGGTCCTATTTTGAACCCTCATGAAAGAGCCGATGCGGTTTCATCTCAAGACGAAGTCGATGATTTGTTATCGAGTCTTGGTTTTTAGGGGTAACGTATGAGCTACGAATTAGACGACGACATTCTTCAGGACTTTTTGGTTGAAGCAGGTGAAATTCTCGAATTGCTCTCAGAGCAATTGGTTGAACTTGAGAACAACCCCGAAGACAGGGAGTTATTAAATGCGATTTTCCGCGGTTTCCATACCGTTAAAGGTGGGGCCGGGTTTCTTGCCCTCACCGAGCTGGTTGAGACGTGCCACGGTGCCGAGAACGTATTTGATATCTTACGCAATGGCCAAAGAAGTGTAACATCGAGCTTGATGGATACGATGTTACGAGCTTTAGACACCGTTAACGCACAGTTTCGCGCTGTTCAAGATCAAGAACCCTTAGAGCCTGCAGATCCCGCTCTACTCGATGAACTTCATAAATTGTGTCGTCCTGCTTCTGAAGATGAAATTGACGAAGTGGAGCCTGTTATTGCTGAAGTTGAAGTCGAGGAAGAGGCCGCTATCGAAGCGCCTGAACCGGAAGTCATTCAACCAGTGGCCTCAAAGGCTGTCGCGTCAAATTCTATCGATGAAATCACGCAAGATGAATTTGAAAAACTGTTAGACGAACTACATGGCAAGGGCACCGCGCCTAATGCTCATTCTGAAAATGCCGCACCGGCGGCCCCAGCGCCTAAAGCCCCAAGTGCATCAGTGGCTGCTAGTGGTGACATTACGGATGACGAATTTGAAAAGCTGCTTGATGAACTGCACGGCGTAGGCAAAGCTCCAACCGTTGAACCCGCTCCTGAGGTTACAGCGAAACCAACTACTCCGCCTAAATCAACAGCGGCACCTAAAGCTTCTGCTGGTGGTGGCGATGATTTGATGACGGACGAGGAGTTTGAAAAGCTTCTTGACGAACTGCATGGCTCAGGAAAAGGGCCATTGCCAGAAGAGTTGGAAATGGCAACCAGACCTGCTTCTGAAAATGTGAAGCCAGCAGAGCCTGTAAAACCAACAGAGACCGCAAAACCGAAAGCTGAAGCGGCGAAACCTACACCTGCTCCTCAGCCTAAAGTAACGGCTCCAGCCACCTCTTCCCCTGCGAAAGCTCCGGTTGCAGTGGCTGAGAAAAAAGAAGTATCAGCACCTGCTGTGGCTAAAAAAGCGCAAACTCAGCCGGAAACAACAGTCCGTGTTGATACATCAACGCTCGACATCATTATGAACATGATTGGCGAATTGGTGCTAGTGCGTAACCGCTTGCTGAGTTTAGGGCTTAATAGCAACGACGAAGAGATGGCAAAAGCGGTGGCTAACCTTGATGTAGTTACCGCGGATTTGCAAGGCGCGGTCATGAAAACGCGCATGCAACCGATTAAGAAAGTGTTCGGCCGTTTCCCTCGCGTGGTTCGAGACCTTGCACGTACCCTGAAAAAAGACATCGTGCTTGAAATGCGGGGCGAAGAAACAGACCTTGATAAAAACTTGGTCGAAGCGCTTGCAGACCCATTGATCCACTTAGTGCGCAACTCAGTTGACCACGGCATTGAAATGCCTGATGTGCGTAGCAAATCTGGAAAGCCAAGCACGGGTAAAATCATACTCTCAGCTTCGCAAGAAGGTGATCATATTGAGCTAGCTATCGTCGATGATGGCGGCGGTATGGACCCAGATAAGCTGCGTAGTATTGCGGTTAAACGAGGCATGATGGATGAAGATGCGGCGTCGCGTCTCTCCAATAAAGAGTGTTTTAACTTAATCTTCATGGCGGGATTCTCCAGTAAAGAGCAAATTTCAGACATTTCTGGTCGTGGTGTTGGGATGGATGTTGTAAAAACAGCCATCAATACACTCAATGGTTCAATTGACATCGATTCTGAGATGGGCAAAGGGACTAAGATTACGATCAAAGTGCCGCTAACACTCGCTATCTTACCGACATTGATGGTTGGGGTCGCAGGGCATCCATTTGCTCTACCGCTTGCGAGCGTGAATGAAATCTTCCATCTTGATCTTAGCCGGACGAACGTTGTTGATGGACAACTGACCATCATAGTACGTAAAAAATCGATACCACTCTTCTACTTACAGAATTGGCTAGCACCTAAAGCGGGTAAAATAGAACTGCGTAAAGGTCATGGACATGTTGTTATTGTTCAGATTGGTAGCCAGCGAGTTGGTTTTGTGGTTGATACCTTAATTGGCCAAGAAGAAGTGGTAATCAAACCACTAGATAAGCTTCTTCAAAAAACACCGGGTATGGCTGGGGCAACGATTACCAGCGATGGACATATTGCACTAATACTAGATGTGCCAGATTTGCTTAAGCAGTATGCTGCTGCTTCCCGCATTTAAATGAGCACACAATATAAGGACACCCATGGCGATTAGAGTATTAGTCGTTGATGATTCGAGCTTTTTTAGACGGCGTGTGAGTGAAATTATTAACTCTGACACCCGTCTAGAAGTGATTGATGTTGCAACTAACGGTAAAGAAGCCGTAGAAAAAGCGAGAATCTTAAAGCCTGATGTCATCACAATGGATATTGAGATGCCAGTTATGGATGGCATTACTGCTGTCCGTGAAATTATGGCTGCGAACCCGATCCCAATCTTGATGTTCTCATCGCTGACTCATGATGGTGCCAAAGCAACGCTAGATGCTTTAGATGCTGGAGCGTTAGATTTCTTACCGAAAAAGTTTGAAGATATTGCCCGTAACCGTGATGAGGCTGTCGCTTTATTACAACAACGGGTTATTCAAATCGCGTCGAAAAAAGGGATGCTGAGAAGACCTTTGGTTTCACGCCCAGTGCCGAGCACATCGTCGCCGTTTTCCAATAGAACAGCGGCTACAACGGCGAGTTCCCCTGCGCCGAAATCAATGGGCACATTGGCTCGCTTTAAAGCTACAGGTAAAAAATATCAGTTGACCGCTATCGGTACCTCTACAGGGGGCCCGGTTGCGTTACAAAAAATATTGACGAAGTTACCTGCGAATTATCCGCATCCGATCGTACTCATTCAACACATGCCAGCCACCTTCACTGCTGCATTTGCAAACCGGCTCAACTCACTGTGTAAAATTGAAGTGAAAGAAGCAGAAGATGGTGATGCATTGCGCCCAGGCGTTGCCTATTTGGCTCCGGGTGGTAAACAGATGATGATTGAGGGCCGTCCGGGTAGTGCTAAATTGCGCATTATCGATGGTGGCGAACGTATGAACTATAAGCCGTGTGTTGATATAACATTCGGTTCTGCGGCGAAGATCTATGCAGATAAAGTGCTGTCAATGATATTGACTGGTATGGGAGCCGATGGTCGTGAAGGGGCTCGAATGTTACAAGCCGCAGGGGCAACCATTTGGGCTCAGGATGAAGAAAGTTGCGTGGTGTATGGTATGCCGCAAGCTGTCGCAAAAGCGGGGATCTCGTCTGAAGATTTACCGTTAGAGCGTATATCAGAACGAATGTTAGTTGAAGTTGGCCTCGCATAAAGGAAGTTCAATGATTGTATGGAGTATTGCAAACCAAAAAGGCGGTGTGGGTAAAACAACCACAACAATTACGCTTGCCGGTTTGCTAAGTCAGCAAGGCAAAAGAGTGCTGTTGGTCGATACTGACCCTCACGCCTCGCTTACTACATACTTAGGTTATGATTCTGATGGCGTGCCCGTCAGCCTGTTTGACCTATTTCAGCAACGTGAGTTAACAGAGCAAAGCGTTACCCCTCTTATCCTAAAAACCGATGTTGAAGGCATTGATCTCATCCCTGCCCATATGTCTCTAGCCACTTTAGATAGAGTCATGGGCAACCGCAGTGGAATGGGGCTGATTTTGAAACGTGCGCTTCTTGCATTGCGCCATAATTATGACTATGTATTGATCGACTGTCCTCCAATCTTAGGGGTAATGATGGTTAATGCATTGGCCGCCAGCGATCGTATCTTAATTCCAGTGCAGACTGAGTTTCTGGCTATGAAAGGGCTCGAAAGGATGATTCGCACCTTAGCCATCATGCAAAAATCTCGTAGTCGATCGTTCAAAGTGACTATCGTACCGACTATGTACGACAAGCGAACCCGGGCTTCTTTGCAAACGCTGAATCAACTTAAAAAAGATTACCCAGAGCAAGTTTGGAGCTCTGCTGTACCTATAGACACCAAGTTTCGTGACGCGAGTTTAAAGCGCTTGCCTGCTTCTCATTTTGCTGAAGGTAGCCGTGGTGTTTTTGCTTATAAACAGTTGCTGATTTATTTAGAGAGGCTAGCTATTGATGAGTAGTGGGCCATTTTTATCCAGTGAACAAGCACTCGATGACTACTTTACAGCGTTACTAGATGAAGAAGCGATTGAACTTGAGCTGAAAGCGGAAGAGCAAAAAGAATTGTCCCTTGCTGAACCTGAGTTAGCGCTTTCGACATCGGTGCAATCTGTACCGGAAAAAAGTTATTACCATGCTGAAGTGGTTGAGTTTGAGCTGCCGAATTTAGATGATGTGCAGCGCTTATTAAGCCAGCTAGAATCAAGTAATCCAGTGGCAGAGTTAGAGCTGGAAGAGATCATGGAGCAAAACACCGTTCAGATCGCTTTAAAAACTCAACCAGTGGCTGAAATTGTTGAAGAGATCCAAGAATGGGATATTCCCGCCGATACTTTGGAAACAGAACCTGAAGTTGAAATTCTGACTGCGGCAGACACTGTTGAAGAATTTGTTGTTGACGTGGAAGTGGTTGAGCAACCGACGGCTGAAGTCGAACTTGAAACGCAAGCGGGCTACTCTGGAATTGGTACATGGCAAAGCACTGCGAGAACACGAGATTTTCAAGTGCTCTATTTTGAAGTGAATGGTGTGACGTTTGCGGTGCCTCTTGATGAACTTGGAGGGATCCACCGTATGGCAACGCTCAATCATTTAATCGGTCGACCTGCTTGGTACCTTGGACTGCAAACGAATAAAGATAATCAGCTAGATGTTGTCGATACGGCAAAATGGGTAATGGCAGAAAAGCTCCATGATGATAGCTACAAAGAAGGTTATCAATACATCGTCATGCTTGGTGACAGTATGTGGGGGTTAGCAAGTACTCAGCTTATGGGTACAGAATTGCTAAGCTCAGAGAAGGTCCGCTGGCGAGAACAGGCAGGCAAAAGGCCGTGGCTTGCTGGAATGGTAAAAGAAAAAATGTGTGCTTTGATCCATGTTGAAGCATTGATAGCTATGCTTAATGCAGGGCTTGATGTAAAAGCACTAGAGAAATAATAATACATTGATGTCGGAATCGACTTAGAGAGGAAAAGGTATGTCTCAGACTAACGAAGTAGAAGTAAGAAAAGACAAGTCTAACGACGAAGTGCTTCAGTGGGTGACGTTCCAACTAGAAGAAGAAACATACGGAATTAATGTAATGCAGGTACGTGAAGTACTCCGCTATACAGAAATTGCACCGGTACCAGGTGCTCCTGATTATGTTCTTGGCATCATTAACCTACGTGGTAATGTTGTGACCGTCATTGATACACGATCTCGTTTTGGCTTAATGCAAGGTGAAATCACGGATAATACACGCATTATTGTGATTGAATCTGAGCGCCAAGTGATTGGTATTTTAGTCGATAGCGTTGCGGAAGTAGTTTACCTACGTTCTTCTGAAATCGATACTACACCAAGTGTTGGTACTGATGAGAGCGCTAAGTTTATCCAAGGCGTGAGCAACCGTGACGGTAAGCTATTGATCCTTGTTGACCTGAATAAACTGCTAACTGAAGACGAGTGGGACGAGATGGTCCACCTATAATGAGCGAAGTTATGTTGTTCAGTGCTCCTGTTATTCTTATAGGGAGCGCGGTTTTTGTTGTTGTATTTTTGTTGCTGGTGTTACTTCGTGTACGTCAGGGACTTGCCCAACAGATTGATCACCAAAGACAACAAGCCCGATCGTTAGATAAGGAGTTGCAAAAGGCGAATAGACAGCTGTTGGAAATACGCTCAGTTGCTATTGGTCTTGGCCAAAAAGTGACGGATCAGCAGGATCTCATCCAGCATTTAAACGAGCGAATTACTGAATTGGAACATGTTGATACGGATGGGCGTTTATACAGCCGAGCGACAAAAATGGTCCAACTCGGTGCTGACATCAATGAGCTTATTAAAGAGTGTGAGCTACCTAAAGCTGAAGCTGAGTTGATGATGTCCTTGCAGAAGAAAATTGCAGGGCATGAAAGCATCCCGCCACTGAGTAGTCACCCGGAAGGTCGCGAGCCGGTGCAAAGTACGAGGCGACCTGCAAAAAAATAGTCGAAAGAGCGAAACTAGAGAGGGAAGCCAATGGCTTCCCTCTCTAGTTTTGAATGTGGCTAAATGTAGCCATAAAGTAGTAAATGAGACAGAAAATAATTAAAAATTAACAGTTTCTTACCTAGTTTCGTGACTGGTAATAGTCTTATTATGTTTTGTCTTAGGTGTGGTGTGCTAATATAGCGGCTCAAATTTCTCGATTTAGATGCACATGCTTGAAGTAAATAACCTGACCGCAATTCGTGATGAAAGAGTTCTGTTTGAAGCACTTAGCTTTGTGATTCATGCTGGCGAATTGGTGCAGATTGAAGGACGGAACGGCACAGGTAAAACGACCTTACTACGAATTATTACCGGGTTAGGTGATAGAGAGGATGGTTCTATTTTGTGGAATGGCATGAATATTGAGTCTAATCGTGATGATTACCACCAAGATTTACTGTTTCTTGGTCATCAAACTGGGGTTAAGCGCGATTTGACGGCATTCGAGAATCTTCATTTTTATCAATCAGTGCATAATGCAGAATCGTCTTCTCAAGAGATATATCAAGCCTTGGCTAAAGTGGGTTTAGCTGGCCGAGAAGACGTGGCTGCAGGCCAGCTTTCTGCCGGACAACAGCGCCGAGTTGCGCTGGCTCGTTTGTGGCTCAGTCAACAAAAGTTGTGGATTTTAGATGAACCGTTAACTGCGATTGATAAGCAGGGTGTCAAAGTGTTGGAAGCCTTATTTCTAGCGCATGCGCAACAAGGTGGCATTGTTGTATTGACCACACACCAAGATATGTTTGCTAACTATCCGCAATTGCGAAAAATTAAATTGGGGCATGAGTCATGATCGTGACCATGGGGATGATCATCCGTCGTGAATTATTGATCGCCTTTCGACGTCAAGCCGATATTTTTAATCCACTGTGGTTTTTTATCATAGTGATCACCCTATTCCCGCTGAGTATCGGCCCAGAGCCTGCTTTGCTCGCCCGTATCGCTGCAGGTATTGTTTGGGTTGCGGCGTTACTGTCGGCGCTACTATCACTTGAGCGTCTGTTTCGCGATGATTTTCAAGACGGGTCACTTGAACAAATGATGCTGATCCCAGTGCCATTACCCATAGTCGTTATTTCAAAAGTCGTGGCTCATTGGTTATTGACTGGACTGCCTTTAATTTTAATTAGCCCATTGTTAGCCGTATTATTGTCATTAGATTTTAATACGTGGCTTGCAGTTGTATTGACTTTGTTCATTGGCACGCCAACGTTGAGTTTTATCGGTGCTATTGGTGTTGCATTGACCGTAGGCTTGCAAAAAGGTGGCGTGTTGCTGAGCCTACTGGTCTTACCCTTGTATATCCCGATTTTAATCTTCGCTACATCAGCTATTGATGCAGCATCGCTTGGCATGCTCTACAACGGTCAATTGGCTGTTTTGGGGGCAATGTTTATGGGCGCGATAACATTAACTCCATTTGCTATTAGCGCAGCATTGAGAGTCAGCGTTAACTAAATTAAGTACGAACGATATTTTCAGCAATGCATTTGAGCGTTGCGTATCAACAACACAATAAACTGAGCAGACACATGCTCAGAAGCAATGAAGTAAGAGTGAGACAATACAATGTGGAAATGGCTCCATCCCTATGCAAAGCCTGAATCCGCCTATCGGCTATGTGGAAAGTTCCTGCCTTGGTTTGCAGGGCTCGCTATCTTATGCCTGGTAGTCGGTAATATCCTTGGTTTAGCTTATGCTCCGGCAGACTATCAACAAGGCGACAGCTTCAGAATCATTTACATTCATGTCCCTTCCGCCATTTGGTCAATGGGCATTTATATGTCGATGGCGATTGCGGCTTTCATTGGTCTAGTTTGGCAATTAAAACTGTCAGACATGGCCGCTGCTGCAATGGCGCCCATCGGTGCGGTATTTACGTTTATTGCGTTAATTACTGGAGCAATTTGGGGCAAACCGATGTGGGGTACCTGGTGGGTATGGGATGCTCGTCTGACGTCTGAGCTCATTTTACTGTTTCTCTATTTGGGAGTGATTGCGCTTTACCACGCTTTCGATGATCAAAAAACAGCCGCAAAAGCCGCAGGTCTGCTGGCCATCGTTGGTGTGATCAATCTACCTATCATTCATTTCTCCGTTGAGTGGTGGAATACCCTGCATCAAGGTGCCACGATTACTAAATTTGAAAAGCCTTCCATATCCAGTGACATGTTGTGGCCATTGCTGCTCAATATTTTTGGTTTTGCTTTCTTTTTTGCTGCGGTCACTATGGTCCGCTTACGCAATGAAATTATCAGTAAAGAGAGCCATCGCCCTTGGGTTATCGAATTGGCAACCCTTCAAACACAGAAAGGTAACTGATCATGCATTTTGACTCTTTGAGTGATTTCTTGGCGATGGGCGGTTACTCCGCCTATGTATGGAGTGCATTTGGCATTACCTTTTTATCCATGTTTATTTTACTGATGCTCAGCATCAAGCGTGGCAAAACCTTGTTGCAAGATGTGCAAGCAAAGGTTGAACGCCAAGCCAGAATTGATGCTGCAAAGCATATGGAGAACACCTTATGACCCCAAGACGTAAAAAAAGACTCACCATTATTTTGGCATTGATTATTGGGGCTGGTGCCACCATTGGTTTGATGTTGTATGCACTCAATCAAAATATGGACCTTTTCTATACGCCGACCGAGCTTGTACACGGTAAACCCGATGGGATAAAACCAGAAGTGGGTCAACGGCTACGCATTGGCGGCATGGTGGTGGTGGGCTCTGTGAAAAGAGATCCGGATTCACTAAAAGTAAGATTTCAGCTCCACGATGTTGGTCCAAATGTGATGGTCGAATATGAAGGCATCTTACCCGACTTGTTTAGAGAAGGTCAGGGTATTGTTGCGCAAGGCGTATTGAAAGATGCCACTACAGTAGAAGCGTTTGAAGTGCTAGCCAAGCATGATGAAAACTATATGCCACCGGAAATTGCTGAAGCAATGAAGAAAACGCATGAGCCGTTAACCTATAGCTCGGAACAAAAACAAGGAAGTGCTCAATGATTGTTGAAATAGGACATTTTGCCCTTATTGTTTCACTTGGGCTTGCCATATTACTCAGCTTACTTCCACTTGTTGGTGCTTCTAAAAACAATACCATGCTGATGAATACTGCGCGGCCATTAGCATGGGGAATGTTTTCATTGCTATTGGTCTCATTTAGCATTTTGCTGTGGGCATTTTATGTCAATGACTTCACGGTACAATACGTGGCGAGTAATTCGAATAGTCAATTACCCTGGTATTACCGTCTAACAGCGGTGTGGGGGGCGCATGAAGGTTCATTATTGCTGTGGGTTTTAATTCAAGCGGGATGGACTGTGGCGGTGGCTACCTTTAGCCGTGGTATGCCTCAAGAATCTGTGGCGCGAGTCTTATCTGTTATGGGGCTGATCAGCGTTGGATTCTTGCTGTTTGTCATCGTGACTTCGAATCCATTTTTACGCACCTTACCCTATTTCCCAATTGATGGTCGTGACTTAAACCCGCTGCTACAAGATCCTGGGCTAATCATTCACCCACCCATGTTATACATGGGATATGTTGGTTTTTCAGTCGCATTCTCATTTGCGATAGCCTCTTTGATGACTGGGCGTTTGGATACTGCATGGGCCCGTTGGTCTCGTCCTTGGACAACTGCGGCGTGGTTATTTTTGACATTAGGTATCGCGCTAGGTTCGTGGTGGGCTTACTACGAACTTGGCTGGGGTGGCTGGTGGTTCTGGGATCCAGTAGAAAACGCGTCGTTTATGCCATGGCTTGCGGGAACGGCATTGATGCACTCACTTGCTGTGACAGAAAAACGTGGCACATTCAAAGCTTGGACAGTGTTACTGGCAATTTCAGCATTTTCGCTCAGTTTACTGGGCACATTCTTAGTGCGATCTGGTATTTTGGTTTCGGTACACGCATTTGCATCCGATCCCGCTCGTGGCCTGTTTATCCTTGGGTTTTTGGTGTTTGTCATCGGTGGCTCACTGCTATTGTTTGCCGTTAAAGGTGCGGCAGTGCGCGTCCGTGGCAATGCTGAATTGATCTCGCGTGAAAATGCGCTGCTCTCCAACAACATCTTATTAATCGCGGCATTGGTGGTGGTGTTGGTTGGCACCTTGTTACCTTTAATCCACAAGCAGATTGGCCTTGGTTCCGTATCAATAGGAGCGCCTTTCTTCAACATGCTGTTTGCATGGCTAATGGTGCCATTTGCATTTTTGCTGGGGATCGGTCCACTGATCCGTTGGAAGCGCGATAATTTTTCCAAGCTTTTGAAACCGATGTTGATTTGTGGCCTGATGGCGTTGATTCTTTCGGCGGTTATGGTGTACCTGCTAGCTGAACGCTTTAGCTTGATGGCATTTATCGGCTGGGTCATGGCGTTTTGGATCATCTTGCTACACGTTGTCGAGTTGCACCAACGTGCGACACATCGTCATAGCTTCATGATAGGGGTGACTAAATTACAACGTAGCCACTGGGCTATGATGTTAGGCCATGTTGGTCTTGCCGTTACTGTGATTGGTATTGCGATGGTGCAAAACTACAGTATCGAGCGTGATGTTCGTCTAGCACCTGGGGAATCTTTTGAAATCCAACAATATAACTTTTATTTCAAAGGGTTAAGAGATAAAGATGGCCCGAACTATGATGGTTATATTGCCGATTTTGAAATTACGCAGGATGGGCAATACGTGAATACACTCCATGCGGAAAAACGCTTTTATCGTACTGCCAAGTCAATGATGACTGAAGCGGCCATCGATCGTGGCATCACTCGCGATTTGTACATTGCAATGGGTGAGCGATTAGAAGATGGTCGTTCATGGGCGATCCGAATTTATTACAAACCATTTGTACGTTGGATCTGGGCTGGTGCTTTATTGATGTCATTAGGTGGTGCGTTAGCCATCAGTGACAAACGCTACCGCTTTAGAAAAAGCTCCCAACAGGAGGCGTAGATGAACAAGAAAATTCTATTTATTCCATTGGTGGCTTTTCTTGGTCTAGTTGCCGTCTTTGTTACTCAGTTGGTCAAAAATACCGAAGGTGATGATCCCACAAAATTGGAGTCGGTTCTGATTGGTAAGTCTGTGCCTGAATTTCGTTTGGAAGATTTAGCCGAACCCGGCAAGCTGTATGACCAAGCGATATTTAAAGGGGAGCCTTTGCTGCTGAACGTCTGGGCAACTTGGTGCCCGACCTGCTATGCCGAACATCAATATCTCAATCGGTTGGCGGGTGATGGTGTAAAAATTATAGGCTTAAATTATAAAGATCAACGAGATAAAGCGGTTCAATGGTTAAATGAGCTAGGTAATCCTTACTTGATCAGCCTGTTCGATGGTAATGGTATGCTAGGGTTAGATCTCGGCGTTTACGGTGCGCCGGAAACCTTTCTCATTGATGCCAACGGCGTTATTCGTTACCGCCATGTGGGGGATGTTAATCCAACCAATTGGCAAACAACTTTGCAACCTATGTATCAGAAACTTCTAGAGGAAGCGAAGTAATGAAGCGTTTTATATTATCGATCATTGCTAGCTTTGCTTTGGTATTTTCTGTGCAATCTGCAATTGAAGTGTACGAGTTTGATAATCCACAGCAAGAGCAGCAATTCAAAGAGTTGAGCAATACATTGCGTTGTCCAAAGTGTCAAAACAATACTATTGCCGACTCAAATGCTGCATTAGCACAGGACTTACGTAATAAAGTCTATGAAATGACCAAACAAGGTAAGTCTGAACAAGACATTGTTGACTACATGATTGCACGTTACGGCAACTTTGTGACCTATAACCCACCGTTGACTTTGGCGACTTCCATCTTATGGCTAGGTCCTTTGAGTGTGGTGTTTCTGGGTTTTGGTTTTATTGTATTACGCAGCAAACGTCGTAAAGCATCAACCGCTCAAAATGGTGAAGTTTGGGATGCCGAAAAGGAAGAGCGATTAAATCAGTTGCTCGCCGAAGACGCGGTTGATGATGAGAAGCATGGAGACAAACAATAATGACGTTTTTTTGGTTATCTACCCTCATTCTGACCTTCTTTGGTTGTGTCTTCATTGCACTGCCGATCCTCAAAAACAGAGCGAACAACGATGCAGCGCTGCGTGACGAATTGAACAAAGCGATCTTTAAAAACCGCCTTGCAGAGTTACACGAAGAGACGCAAGAAGGGTTGGTTGACAGCGAACAAGAGCTGATTGCTGATCTGAAACAGTCGCTATTGGATGATATTCCTGCGCAATCGGTGCAAGGAAATTCTTCACATGTGTCACCGATGGTTGTTTTGATCCCCTCGATTTTATTGGTCGTCATCTTAAGCTATGGCTTTTACCTAAAATTTGGCGCGGCTAGTCAAGTAGAGCAGTGGCAGCAAGTGAACGCTAACTTACCTGCACTCTCAAAAAAAATGATGTCACCAGAAGGTGCTGCCTTAAGTGATGATGAGATGAATGATCTCACACTGGCGCTGCGCACTCGTCTGCATTATCAGCCTCAAGATGCGACCGGGTGGTTGCTGCTTGGACGTATTGGACTTGCTAACAGAGATATAGAAACATCGATTGGCTCAATGAAGAAAGCGTATGCGTTAGATCCAAAAGATGCAGATGTGAAGTTGGGCTATGCGCAAGCATTAATGTTGTCACAAGATGAGCTTGACCAAAATCAAGCACGTGAAATTTTAACGGCATTAGTACAACAAGATTATGTTGATCTACGCGTGTTTTCACTACTTGCGTTTGATGCGTTTGAACGCCAGGATTACCCAGCGGCGATGAAGTATTGGCGATTAATGCAGCAGATGATTGGCCCTGAAGATAGCCGTTATGAGATGCTTTCGCGCAGTATTGAAAGAGCACAAAGCAAAATGCAGCCTAAAGCTATCGATGGGAAAATGGTTCCTGTCACCATCTCACTCGGTGATGGTGTGACTCTTGAACAAAATGCAGTACTCATAGTCTCTGTGCACAGTTCTGATGGTGCACCTATGCCTGTTGCCGCAGCGCGTTATCCACTGACTCAATTCCCTATTAAGGTTGTGTTAGATGATAGCAATAGCATGGTTCAGGGTCGGAAGTTATCCGACCTTGCACAGCTTATTGTTCGAGTACGCTTGGATACGGATGGCAATGTTTCAACCAAACAAGGTGATTGGTTTGGTGAAAGTGCTCCCATGAGCCTCGGTCAACCTGTTGAAGTTGTGATCAATAAGCAGTATTAATAGCACTTATATACAATTAACGTATTGATAGGCCGATGTCTCATCGGCCTTTATACATGGAAATAAATAATGATAAGCCGCCTATCCCGACTGATATGCCCTATGCTGTTCTTTTTCGTATTATCAGGGTGTGCAAGCGCTCCGGATTCAACGTCAGCCGAATCAAATCAAACGCAGTCGGGCGATCCTTTTGAGGTTTTTAACCGATCAATGTGGACAATCAACTACGATTATATCGATCCATACTTGGTTCGCCCTGTTGCGATTGCCTACGTGGATTACATTCCACACCCCATTAGAAAAACGATCGCCAATGTTCTGTCAAACCTTGATGAACCTTCAAGCATTATCAACAACATATTGATGGGTAATGGTACGAAAGCCGTTGACCACTTTAACCGCTTTTGGATTAATAGCACCTTAGGCCTGTTTGGGATGATTGATATTGCGTCAGAAGCGGGCATCACCAAACACAATGAAAAAGCGTTTAGTGATGCGGTAGGCCATTATGGTGTTGGTAATGGTCCATATTTAATGATTCCTGGATACGGACCCTACACGATTCGAGAAACCACAGATGTTGTGGATGGCTTGTATGTACCACTTTCTTATCTCAATGTCTGGGCTGGCCTAGGCAAATGGGCTCTGGAAGGATTGGAGACCCGAGCAAGGCTCGTTCCCCAAGAAGTGACGTTGGAAAACTCCCCAGATCCATACTCATTAACTCGCGATGTTTATTTACAACGCCAAGATTTTAAAGCAGAAATTGATACCCAAACGTATGATGAATCGGAAGAAGAGTATCTCGACGATTATCTGGAAGAAGGGTTTTAATCATACCCATGTAGGTCGGCCTTGTACTGCTAGCTAGGCCGACATCACACGTCCGCTAAAGTATTCGTTAGCGACGATGTATTCCGTATTGCGGATCAATTCATCTTGCAGCTCAGCCCAATGGGGCTTCTCATCTACATCACCTTTTGCGCTAGGCACTACGCCTCCGACCCTTATGTTGAAAGGGGTTAGTTCTTTTGCCCAACTCTGCGTGAAACCAGAAACCATAGAATTCGCATTTTCAATTCCCGCTAGGTCATACTCATCATTTTGAGAAATGACGTTCACAATCACACCTGGTTTGTTGTTAATACGCATTCGCTCAGCACTTGCTTGACCAAAAGTGAATAAAGTTGAGGCCATCATGGCGAGCTTCTGAAGAAAGACTTCAGCTCGTTGTTCACCTATCAAGGGGGGGAGGGATGCATTTGGCCAATTATTGACCAGTACATCCGGTGCCCCATGATAGGTTTGATCAATAAAATCGAACAGCCGATGGATCGTTTCTAAAGAGTAATCTGGTGTGTGGTAATAATGAACATCCTGAGAGATCGCTTTGCAACGAGCAAAGGTTTCCATTAATCCAAATTTGTCTTGGTCACACAAAATAATTTTTGCACCTAAATGTGCGAAATGAACGGCCAGCGTGCTACCAAGCATCGAACTTGCTGAAGTGATTAATATTATTGCACTTTTTATATCCATTGGGTGCCTCACCCTATTGTTTGTTTTATTGTTGTAGCGGGATTTAGTCTCAATAGGATGGTTGATTAACTGTGGGTAGGGTGTGAATAACATCAAATTACTCAGCCTAAGCGAGCGTGGTATGTGTTTTTTTTGGTCATACTCACATTCTGATCTAGAGAATGTCGTTTTGTGTTACATACAAGACATCAAACTTGGGTGCGGATCTGATCTCGCCGGTGGGCAACGGTGAGTTGAACCGACAGATCGGCAACTAAGAGCTCAACGTTTGAGGGGGAGGCAAGATGCCTTCGCTCATGTCCTGACAGATTAAGATATACCTCTTCGGGTAAATCATGCGTATCTTCAGGCAAATAGGCGAGTACTTCAGGAGTCAAGTAGTGGCTGAGTTTCGCACTGGCGAGCCCTCCGTGATGGAAAAGCTCGGCCTGTTTTGCTGAAACAGCGTAAGAGCTTTGGTCGGAACGCAGTGCTTGAGGATCCGTAAGCTCAAATCGCTTACGTAACAATTCATCGCTAGTGGGTGGGTTTTCAATACGTTCAACAGGAGTGTTGTCGCGTACATCGTTAGAAAACATCGACAGTATGAGTGCAAAGTCCGCACGGCGTCCTTGCTGAACAGCATGGCTTAGCCCCGAGCCAAATTGAAGCTCGTTTATAATACTGGCTTTATCTAATGTATGTACTTGCATTTGCCTCTCCAACCGATGCACTTTTAGCGGCGAGAAAGCAGATAACTTTAGATAAAATAACAAAAAAGCCTGCGATAAAGCAGGCTTTTCATATGACTAAATACCAATCCAAGGGGAAAAGGTTATTTTGCTAGGTTTTCTGCAACGAATGCCCAGTTAACCAGTGCCCAGAAACCATTCATGTAGTCAGGGCGTAGGTTACGGTAATCGATGTAGTAAGCGTGTTCCCACAGATCAACCGTCAGTAGCGGAGTCACACCTTCGTGAGTCAGTGGTGTGGCTGCATTTGAAGTGTTGATGATCTCTAAAGAGCCATCCGCATTTTTCACCAACCAAGTCCAAGATGAACCAAAGTTATTGATCGCTGAGTCAGTGAATTTTGCTTTAAAAGCTTCAAAAGAACCAAATGCGGCGTTGATTGCGTCTGCAACGGCACCTGTTGGTTCGCCACCTGCATTTGGTGCAAGGCAGTGCCAATAGAAGGTGTGGTTCCAAATTTGAGCGGCGTTATTAAACACGCCACCAGTTGAAGTTTTGATGATCTCTTCGAGAGATTTACCTTCAAATTCAGTGCCAGGAATAAGGCCGTTAAGCTTCACAACGTAAGTGTTGTGGTGCTTACCGTGGTGGAAATCTAGTGTTTCGGCTGAAATGTGTGGTTCTAGAGCGTCTTTAGCGTAAGGCAAAGCTGGTAATTCGAATGACATTGCTCGATTCTCCGTTGTGTAGAAAGAGTGAAAGTCTCTTTCAGTAGCTTCCAGATATTATAATGATATTCGTCGATACGACTGACTTGAAGGTATTTTAGCAAGTTTTTACTTTATTAAAAGTCCTAATATTGAAAATTGTTGTATAGGCAGGATATCCATAAATAATATGTGCTTTTTATTCTCTATTAATGATTTAGAATGTCAGTAACAAACCGCACTATCCCATTAAGAGGAAGCAATGGAAACTATTGATAAAATTAAACAGCAACTTGAAGAAAATGCCATTCTGCTATATATGAAAGGCTCTCCTAAGCTACCAAGTTGCGGATTCTCTTCTCAAGCTGCGCAGGCTTTGATGGCTTGTGGTGAGAAATTTGCTTATGTGGATATTCTGCAAAACCCAGATATCCGCGCTGAGCTGCCTGTATACGCACAGTGGCCTACTTTTCCACAATTGTGGATTGAAGGTGAGTTGATTGGCGGTTGTGACATCATTATCGAAATGTTCCAAAAAGGCGAACTGCAACCTTTAGTGAAAGAAGCCGCTGCACGTGCAGGCAATGAAGAGTAATACTGTATAAAATAACAGTTTTTCTTGATTTATTAAGGTCACATTGGTTAATGTGGCCTTATTTTTTTGCGTTGATTTGAGTTTATGACCCGTTTATTCATTGCTGAAAAGCCCAGCTTAGGGCGCGCTATAGCCGATGCTCTGCCGAAACCACACAAGAAAGATCAAGGTTTCATTCGTTGTGCGAATGGCGACATCGTTACTTGGTGTATTGGGCATTTACTCGAGCAAGTTGAGCCGGATGTTTATGATGAACGCTATAAAAAGTGGAATTTACTCGACTTACCTATCATTCCTTCACAGTGGCAGCTTAGACCGCGCAAAACATCGAGCAAACAGTTGACTGTGATTCGTCAGCTTTTGAAAGAAGCATCGCAAATTATCCATGCAGGAGACCCGGATCGCGAAGGGCAACTATTAGTTGATGAAGTGATTGATTATTGCAAAGTAAGCCAAAGTAAAAAAGAGCAAGCATTGCGGCTACTGATCAGCGATTTAAACCTTCCAGCCGTGCAGCGTGCACTGAAACAGATGCGCAGTAACCGCGAATTCATCCCTTTATCGGTTTCAGCGCTCGCGCGTTCAAGAGCCGATTGGTTGTATGGCATGAATATGTCACGGGCTTATACTTTGCTGGGGCAGAAAGCGGGCTATCAAGGTGTCTTGTCGGTTGGACGGGTACAAACTCCTATTCTAGGGCTTGTGGTACGTCGGGATGAGGAGATAGAAAACTTCATCCCGCGAGACTATTTTACATTACATGCGTTAATCCCTTATCAAACTGATCAAGTGGCGTTTGATATCCGTGCGCGCTGGAAACCCAGCGATGCTTGTCAGCCGTGGCAAGATGAAGAAGGGCGAGTCTTAAACCGCAAGTTGGTGGAAAATGTCGCACAGCGCATCGCAGGGCAACCCGCCACAGTGATTGAAGCCGAACAAAAGCAAACTAAGCAAGCCGCGCCGTTACCTTATTCCTTATCTGCACTGCAAATTGATGCAGCGAAGCGCTTTGCAATGAGCGCCCAGCAAGTGTTAGACACTTGCCAATCTCTGTATGAGAAGCATAAATTAATCACCTATCCGCGCTCAGATTGTCGTTACTTACCACAAGAACATTACGCTCAAGCTTCGTCAGTAACTCAAGCTATCGCGTGCAACGCCAAAGAGTTGTTAACGGCGGTCAGTGGCGCAAACTTAGCTCTTAAATCCAAAGCATGGAACGATAAGAAAGTGGACGCGCACCATGCCATTATTCCCACACCAAAGCAGGCATCCGTCAATGCCTTGTCGGGAAATGAGATGAAAATATACCAATTGATTGCGCGTCAATACTTGATGCAATTTTATCCCGCCGCCGTGTACGCGGAAGCCAAGCTGGTGTTTGATATTGCGGGTGGCTTTTTTGTTGCGTCAGGGCGACAACTGGTTGACACCGGTTGGAAGAGTTTGTTGGGCAAAGTCGATGAAGAAGAGAACGGAGTCGATACCGTTCCACCACTGAGTAAAGGGACGGTGCTGACGTGTCGAGAAGGGGAGATTCACGATCGAAAAACCGAGCCTCCTCGTCATTTTACTGAAGCGACTTTGCTACAAGCGATGACGGGAATTGCTCGCTATGTTGAAGATAAAGAGCTGAAAAAAATCTTACGTGAAACCGATGGTTTGGGTACGGAAGCGACGCGAGCGGGGATCCTTGACACTTTATTCAAGCGGCAACTCTTAACACGTCAAGGTAAACTGATTCTAAGCTCGTCAGCGGGAAGGGGTTTAATTCATGCGCTGCCAAATGAATCAACTTATCCTGATATGACCGCCCATTGGGAGCATCAATTGCAAGCGATGGCTGAACGTGGGCAAGCGTATCAACCCTTTATGCAAGTGCTGCAAGAGCGCATTATTCAGATCATGGAACAGGCGAAATCGGGCGCAGTGCCAGAGTCGCTTCGCTCATTGCCCAAAGTGGAGCGCCCTGCATTCAAACGAAAGATACTTAAATCCAGCAAAACCACGCGTTATCAACGTAATTCGGCTCAATAAAATGACATCAAAGAATCGGTCGCTAAGTAAGCTGAGGCCTGCGAATTAGGTAAGATATTCACCGACCTGACGAGCTAATTATCACATTTTCGATAAAAAAGGCTGGTATCCCAATCGGTTACATTGTCAGTCACTTTGCCGACAAGTGGCAGTAAACGCCACGCCTCGCGCTCTTGAAAAGGGTGGCTTGTTATCACGGCAAAACCAGCAATACAGCATCTTCCACCTTTAGAACGGATAAACTGGGCAATCGAGCTGACCGCTTCTTCACTGTAGGATTCAATCTTATAGAGATGGCTCATACACTTCTCCTCTCTAACCATGCCATTAATTACGACATAACCGTTGAATAATGGGAAGCATATTTGATGCCAGTTTCTAAAAAATACACCTTTGGTATGTGATGAATGGAGAGGGTACTTATCTAATGAATGGCAACTGGTGCGTGGAATAAAATATCAGTATGAGAAAATGATGTTAATCAGATACGAAAAAGCCGCTGTAAAAACAGCGGCTTTTCTTAAAAATGGCGGAGAGATAGGGATTTGAACCCTAGGATAGCTATTAACCATCGCCGGTTTTCAAGACCGGTGCTTTAAACCACTCAGCCATCTCTCCGTGTGGTGCGCATAATAGCGAGGCAATTTTACTTTGTAAAGTCTTGAGCTGATCGTTTGCTGGTTTTGTATACAATTGACGATAATTTTCCACTAATAGCTTGATTCTTAGCGCCTTGTTGGAGAAAAAACGTACATTAATGCGTACTTCGTTATGGCGCATTTTTGATTTGGTTGCTGGCTTAACGGTGAATTCTTACGATGTTTATACAGAAAGTCGTATTGAAGCGGGGTAATCGATTATGTATTAGCAACGGTTTACCAAGAGCCTGATGCTCTCTTGTAGTATCAGGCTACCAGAGTTTCATAAATGGAATGTTATTTCTTTTTTATGCTTTTATGTTCATATAATGCTTAAACCTCTGGGAATGACGGGTAACAAGCTAAAACTGGCAGGGAAATGGTACTAAACCTGAACCATAGCCAAAAGATGGCTTTCTTGACCCTGCGCAAGGTGAGGAGTAATTTGCAGCTTCCTGTGTTTAAGGCACTGCTTCCATTTCCAATCATTAAGTACAGAGTGTTTGCAGGAGTTTATCTTGCACTCACCTATGCTGATGATTGAAATCAGTCAATAAAAAGAACCATGCTAGAAGAAACGACAACCAATGACCCTCATGATGCTCAACCTGAGGGGACTGAACGCATTTATCGCCAACGTTTTGATTCCAAAATAGGGTTTCAAAATGAATACGATATTCTTGCTATTGAAGAGCCTTTACAAATCAGTTTGCAATGGAATGATACGGTTACTAACAAGCTGCATATCGAAGAGTGGAGCATGACAATGCGAACGCCCGGTGACGATGCTCATCTCATCGGTGGCTTACTTTACACGCAGCAAGTGATCGATTCATATGACCATATACTCAATATGGAATTGGTTGACGACGAATCACGCCATGGCCAGAATCACTGGTTGGTCACGCTCAATCATCCATGCACTGATGTGATTCAGCATCAGGCCCGTCGTTATATGAGCCAGTCGAGCTGTGGCATTTGCGGTATGACATCCATCCGAGCCTTGAGTTTGAGGCGAGAAATTCGTGTTGATGATAGCCCGAAATGGCTCTCTTCTGATGTTGTTATTGCGCTTCCTAATCTGCTTCTTGTTCATCAACCACTGTTTGCAAAAACGGGGGCGGTGCATGGTGCGGGTTACTTCGTGAATGGCGAGTTGATTGCCGTTGCCGAAGATGTGGGCCGCCATAACGCAGTGGATAAGTTGATTGGTCGAATTTTGAGTGAGCAACGTTGGCACCCGCAAGGGGTATTGATTCTTAGTGGCCGAGTGAGTTTTGAGTTAATGCAAAAAGCGGCCATTGCTGGCATTTCAGTGGTGGTGGCTGTTGGTGCGCCATCACGTTTAGCGCTCGATATGGCGCGTCAGTTCGATATGACACTGATTGGTTTTATCAAAAAAAATCAGTTCAATATATACCATGGTCATGCACGTTTGCAGTCAGTGAAAGAGTGAGAAGAAGAATATGAGTATTAAACAATATACCGGTTCGGCTGGTGGTTGGGGAGCGCTAAAAAGCACCGCGCATCATCTATTGAAAAGTCATAATGTTGCCAAAAATATTTCCAATCTTTTAAAAACCAACCAAGACCATGGTTTTGACTGTCCGGGCTGTGCTTGGGGTGAAAAACATGTCCCAGGGCGTTTTCGTTTTTGCGAAAATGGCGCTAAGGCCGTCAACTGGGAAGCCACTTCTCGACGCGTTGGGGCGGATTTCTTTAAGCAATATTCGGTCACTTGGCTCAATAAGCAGAGTGACTATTTTCTCGAATCTCAAGGGCGTTTAGCGGAACCAATGCGCTATAACGCTCAAACGGATCACTATGAGCCAATCAGCTGGGATGAGGCGTTTGCACTGGTTGCACAACACCTCAATCAACTCGCTAGTCCAAATCAGGCGGAATTTTATACATCAGGCCGCGCGAGTAATGAAGCTGCATTTCTATACCAGTTGTTTGCGCGCCGGTTTGGTACCAATAATTTTCCTGATTGCTCAAACATGTGCCATGAAGCGACGAGCGTCGCCTTGGTTCGCTCGATTGGCATTGGTAAGGGAACTGTGACTATTGAGGATTTTGAAGAATCCGATGCGATTCTTTTATTTGGACAAAACCCAGGAACGAATCACCCTCGTATGTTGGAAACACTGGCGTCAGCCTATAAGCGTGGCGCTCGGGTTGTTGCGTTTAATAATTTAAAAGAGCGAGGATTGGAGCGTTTTACTAACCCGCAAAATCCTTTTGAAATGTTAAGCAATGGTTCAACACCGACCACTAGCCATTATTTCACTCCTAAATTAGGCGGAGACATGGCGGCGGTTCGTGGCTTGGTGAAAATTCTTCTTGCTCGTCATCAGCAAGCACAGGCCTGCGGTGAATCGATATTCGATCTTGATTTCATTGCCCAGCATACCGAAGGGATGGAGTCTTATTTAGCCATGGTGCAGGCTACGTCGTGGTCAAGTATTATTGAACAATCTGGGCTCACGCAACAAGAGCTAGAGCTGGTGGCAGATATTTACCAAGGCGCTAAACGCGTGATCGTAACTTGGGCAATGGGGGTGACTCAGCATAAGCATTCAGTGGCAACCATACAAGAGTTGGTCAATCTACAATTACTGTTTGGCCAAATTGGTAAGGATGGTTCTGGGGTATGTCCTGTCCGTGGCCACTCAAATGTGCAAGGTGACCGCACGGTTGGAATTAATGAAAAACCGCCTGAATTTCTACTCGACAATATTGAAAAAGTACTGGGCTTTACGCCACCAAAAGCGCATGGCCATAATGTAGTTAATGCTATTGAGGCGATGCTACGGGGTGAAAGTAGAGTCTTTATCGGTTTAGGAGGAAACCTCGTTGCTGCTGCGCCCGATACCGAGCGTGTCGCACAAGCAATGAAAAACTGTAATTTGACCGTAAACATTGCGACTAAACTGAATCGGAGTCATGTCAACCCGGGCAAGGATGCGTTGATCCTGCCTTGTTTAGGTCGGACAGATATTGATATTCAGGCTCAGGGGCCACAGAAAATTACCGTTGAAGACTCATTCTCCATGGTTCATGCTTCTTCTGGGCGAATTGATGTTACAGGAGAGATGATGCGCTCAGAGCCTGCCATTATCGCAGGAATGGCAAAAGCGACCTTAGGGGAGGGAAATCCAATCGATTGGCAATCCATGGCCGATAATTACGATAACATTCGAGATTTGATTGAAAAGATTATCCCAGGATTTGCCAATTTTAATCAGCGGCTCAAAGGGCCTGGCGGTTTTTATCTTGGTAATTCAGCGCGTGAATTTAATTGGAAAACGCCCACAGGAAAAGCGCAGATAAGCAGTAATGCACTTCCTGAATCTATCGTTCCGCTTAAAACTCAGCAGATGACCAAGAAACCGATTTTTGTGTTGCAGACGATGCGTTCGCACGATCAGTACAACACCACGGTTTACGGTTTGGATGATCGTTACCGAGGTGTATTTGGCGAACGTAATGTCATCTTCATGAATGAAAAAGATATTGAGCAGCTGCAATTAAAAGCGGGTGAACGAGTCGATATTGAGACACTGTGGGATGATGGTATTAAACGTGAAATTTTGGGCTTCAAAGTGGTCGCCTATGTAATTCCTCAAGGGAATGTAGCGGCCTATTTCCCTGAGGCAAATGCACTCATTCCATTGAGCAGTAAAGGCGACTTTAGTGATACCCCGACATCAAAATCTATTGCCGTTGTTATTCACCCAACCAAAGTTGCACCACCGTTAGTTCAAACAGACTAAAAAATCAGATACTAAAGCAAAAAAGAGAGCCGAAGCTCTCTTTTTTTAGGTGTATGGTCGGACTGAGAGGATTTGAACCTCCGACCCCCGACACCCCATGACGGTGCGCTACCAAGCTGCGCTACAGTCCGATTGGCGTAATCTAATCATTTATCCCTTTAGCGTCAAGAGATAATCTTGCTAACGACCTGATTTAATTATCTTTGGCGTAAAATCTCTGCAATTCAGTTAAGCCTTGCATCAGTACTGGTAACGCTGGGCTAGAGTCTTTCTGACGTTGATAGTTTTCATCAAACAGCTTGAAGTTGCCAAATTTATCAATGAGAGTCGTTTGGGTATCGGTAATCAAGGCTAATTCACGGGCATCACCGGCTAAAATCCACTTCCTTTTGTTTTCATCAAACAAGTTTCTACCACTGCTAAATTCAATAGGGTTGGATGAAGCACCTAACAGATCCTGTAAAAGCGTGACTGAAAAATCTAAGTGACTTGAACGGTGTGAGTATTCCCCTGCCATTTTTCCAGGCCAATGGATGATCATCGGCACTTGTAACTGGTATCGGCTGTAATTGCTGTTAGCACCCCAGCTGTTGGTTTTTGTCTCGTTAAACTCCGCGCCATGATTTGAGGTGATCACAATCAGCGTATTGTCTTGCAATTGTAATTCGTCAATCTTAGTGAGCAGCAGGCCTATTTCTTGGTCGGCTGCATTGACCGAGTTATTGTAACCAGCACGCAGGCGATCGCTGGCACTACCTTTACTTGACCGAGGGTCAAAGTCATTAAAGTTGTCAACGGTCGTCAACTCCAAATAGCTGAACCAGGGTTGTTCGGTTTGCTCGGATACCCATTTATGCCAGCGTTGTATAGTTTGGTTATCTGTGCTCGATTCTTGATCAAAAGGAGCTTTAGAGACCGTTAAAGTGCGGAAAATCGTCTCTTCGTATAAGGTGTCGTCAAAATTATCGCCACTAAAGAGGCCAAACTGATAATTCTGTTTTTTCAATACATCTATCAGTATCGGAGGGGTACCTTGTGAACGAATGGCGTTGGCATAACTGCTTGGCAATCCATAAAATAAGCCAAAGATCCCAAACATGTCATTACTCGAGCTGTAATGATTATTAAACTTCAAATTTTCTGTCGCAAATTGGTAAGTGTTGGGCATGATTTCAGCTGTCAGCACATCACTTCTTAAATTATTGACACTCACTAGCAAAATATTGAGATTATTTGCTCTGCGGCCAAATTGAAGAGGCTCAAGAGGATAACGAACAATGTTAAGGTTCTCTTCATTATCCTTCAAACGCTTTAAGTACACATCACGATCAAATAGACCGTGTTTTTCCATGAACGATTTTGCCGTCATTGGATACGAGAGCGGGAAGTTTGATTTTTGGCTGGTCACTGATGTTTCTAAATACGCATCAGACCAAACGTAAATAAGGTGGCTGGTAATAAAACTAATGAAAAATACCGCCGCGATGGGCCGGCCAACGTGTTTATGCGATAGTTTTCGCTGCTTACGCCAAACCCACTCCGAAAGCCCAAGTTGTAAGAGGAAAATGAGCGGCATGACCACAAACAGATGCTGTAAGTCGGCGGTGATAGCGCTGGTCTCATCGCTAAAAAGCAGTTCCCATACAATCGGTGTTAAGTGCAGGTTGATTGCTTGATAAGCTTGGGTATCGATTAATAAGAGTGTGAGTCCTAACGTTGCAAAACAGACCGCCACGAAGCGAAATAGTTTGCGCGACGGAATGATGAATGTCAGAGGGAATAAAACCAGCAGATAGAGTGCAAAGACCAAAAATCCAAAATGGCCGACCCAAGACACAGCTAAATAAAACTGCCCCAACAAGGTTTCAGGCCATGGTGATTGTACGATATATCGAGTACCAATAAGCATTGCTGCAATGATATTGAAGAAAGCAAACCAATGCCCCCAACCAACCAACCGTGATACGCGTTCACCGTATGTATTTTCGCTATCTGCCATGTGATTTTCTATCTATGCATTCTATTAGTGAGTAGTAGTTTCTAAAGACGACATCAATGCCTGAGCAAATTTTTCCGCAATCGCCTTACGCTGTGAAGCGGCAACGTTTTGGTTTAAGACATTCGTTGCAATGTTTCCCGCAATCATGAGAGTAAGCTCAGGGGAAGCACTATGTTTAGCGAGGATGGCAGCAACTTCTGTCAGGATATTTTCAATTCTTTCGTCGCTGTATTTAGATGTAATAGGCATAAAGACTCTAATGATGATAGTAAAAGCGGCTTATGATAACCTACAATGCCTTACAACTGAAACCAGAACGATGATAATTTCACTATGAGTCTTCACCTTTCCAACGTGATTTTGCACCAATTAAGCAAAAACGAGCAAGATGAGTTGGTGGTTAAATACCGCTCTCAATCTTTAGATAATGATACGTCTGCCGAAAATTTAGTGGCTGAGTTGCATCGCGTGTTTAATTCGAAAGCGAGCAAAGGTTTTGGTTCGTTTAAGTCGGACAGTGATTTTCAAACTTGGTTGCAAGAACTTCGTCAAGGTGAGCGTGATTTTTACGATTTTTCACAAATCAGTGCTCAACGGCTGAAAGATGAATTATCAAAGTATCCGTTTGCTGATGAAGGGATCTTAGTGATGGCCGAATATCAGTCACTGGCTACTGATTACCTATTTATTGGGCTTTTACCTCTCAACCAAAGTTTGAAAGTAACAGAGGGGCTCGACATTAGCGCGACAGATTATCTTGATATCAACAAAATGGATATCGCGGCGCGTCTTGACCTCTCAAGTTTTGAAACGGACAAAAACTCAAACCGTTACCTTGCCTATATCAAAGGTCGCGTTGGTCGAAAAGTGTCGGATTTCTTTCTTGATTTTCTGCAAGCCGATGTCGGGTTAGATACCAAAGTGCAAAATCAAGTACTGATGCAAGCGGTACAGGATTTTTGCACGGATTCTAAGCTAGAAAAAGATGAAGCGATCGGTTACAAGAAGCAGGTTTACGATTACTGCAATGAGCAAATTAAAGCCGGTGAAGAGGTTCATATTCGTGAGTTGTCTGGTGAATTACCTGCTAGCCAAGACGGCACGGGTTTTTTCGAATATACGCAGGCACATGGCTATGAACTGGAAGAGAGCTTTCCTGGTGATCGTTCTACCGTGCGTAAACTGACCAAGTTTGTCGGTGCAGGGGGCGGTTTGAATGTGAGCTTTGATAGCTTGTTATTGGGAGAGCGTATTTTTTATGATCCTGAAAGCGACACGTTAACCATCAAAGGCACGCCACCGAATTTAAGAGAACAGTTAACGCGCCAGCGTTAATCGTTTACCACTAAGAGAGCTTGATATGGCTCTCTTTTTTGTCTTTTCTCCCGATGTACAACTCAGCACGGTCCAAACTTTAGGTTTATGCTTGTATTAATTACAAGTACAAATTGGTAATCACAGTGTTTGGGCAAAAGAAATCAAAACGATTCAGCGTGAGATCGTATGGAGTGATTCTGTTTGGTTGGTTAATCTCCGTTGGTCTTGTGTTTTGGCAAAGCCATTTAAGCTACCAAGCCATGCATGCGGTGAAAGAGTTACATTACAGTGTTGAAGAACTTAAAAGTTCACTCTATTTTAAAGAGCCTTATCGTTCGACGCGAGCGAATGATATCGCGCTGAATGTACAGCTACTCTATTCACTTAGGCTACAGCTGGAAGTTGAGCACCGAGATTTTTCATGGCGACCAGATATTCAGCAATTGCTTCATGTGACTGATCGCTATATCACACTGACCAAATCGTATTTGTCGATTGAGCTTAATATTCAACCCTTGGTTGAACGCCTACAAGTGCTGCGCGATAATCCCACTAATTCAGAACAACTCAAGCAAATGTATGTGGTGTTAGGCGCTTATGTATTTGAAGCGATGTTCAGTGACACTGAGCAAAATCCGGGGATCTATCGAGCATTAGATAAACTCTATGTGGATGGGCAATCTTTACCAGCCATTCAGAAAAAAGAGTTAGAGCAGACATTAGCACAAGCGTCTGATTTACTGAATCAATACGCCCAAGGTGCACGTTTGGTCGACAATTTAATCAATCACTCTATTTACAATCAGCTTATCCATGTTGAAAACCAATACCATCGTCTTTTAAACATCTATGCTTATCTTGTCACGGGGTTAAGTGGTGGTGTTATGCTATTGCTGGGTTGGTTGATGTTTCGGTCATCAGTTTTAACTCGTTCTCATGTTAATAAAGTTCCCAGCGCTGCGAAAGAGGATGCGTCATCTGAGATAAATCCCAGTCGTGTTTTGTCTACAGAAGAACCACAGGTGGAAACATCGGATCTTTCTGATGATTTGGCCATCGATATTGAATCCATGCTCATAACTCTCAATGGCGATGTTGAGTCTGTCACTCTACTGTTGAGCGTATTTATACAAGATCATCAGCATGATGCAACTGAATTGAAAAGATTGGTGCATTCTGATTTGGAGGAGGCGCAGCGCCGAGCACACAGCCTGAAAGGCGTCGCGGGCAATCTTGGTTGCCGTTCACTCAAGCAGATAGCGTCAGAAATAGAGTTGCGACTTAGTCAGAAGCAACGACCTACGGAGAAGCAATTGGGGTTATTAACAACGCAATTAGCGGCCGCTATAGCCAGTGCGCAACACTACCTTGATCAAAGAAAACGATAAGCCAGTTCTATCGTATCAGCTTTAAATGGTGATTCTGCTTGTAGTAAAAAAGAGCTCAGTTGAGCTCTTTTTAATGGTTTTTTAGTTCAATGACCTTTGCAATACTCTGCTAGGCTGACTGTTGGTTGAGAACCGGTGCTTGTTCAGCACTGTCTGCTGGTGCAGTAGGTTCACATTTATCAACAAACCAACCCATGTAAGAGGTAAAAATGGTCACCAAAATACAGACAAAGCTTAGCCACATAAAGGGGGCATATGAGAGCGTTGCAACGCCTAGAATGCTCGCCATGTAGATGCCATTATCGCTCCATGGCACCATACCGGAGGTGAGCGTGCCACCAAATTCAGCGTTACGTGATAGGTTCTTACGCTGATAGCCTAAACGGTCATAGTTCTTGGCACAGATTTTAGGGGTCAGGATGAGTGATACATACATAGCTGAGCCAAAAACGTTGCCCATAAATGCAGTACCAATGGTACTGGTAGCCAGTGAACCTGCGCTTGTCACGCGGCGCTCAAATAGTTTTGCGATGGTTTCAAGCACACCCACTTTATCTAGCAATCCACCAAACCCGAGACCAAAGACAATCACGGCTACAGAACCAAGCATAGAGGACATGCCGCCTCGGTTTAAGATTGAGTCAATGAAGCCAACGCCAGATTCAATATTGTAAGGTGCCCATGCGGTATTGAAAGCTTGCAAGAAGTCTACGTCTTGGATCATCACAGCCCAAATGATGCCCAGCAATGAACCAAAGCTAATTACAGGAAACGAAGGCATTCTCATCGCAAGCAAGCCGAGTACAATCAGCACTGGCACAAAAGAGTATGGGGTAATGTAAAACTGCTGTTCCATCGCCTCAATCACGCTTTGTACTTGAGACATGTCTACGTTACCCGCATAGTGGAAACCAAATAAGGTAAACATGATACCCGTGATCACGTAGCTGATAAGCGCTATCGGCAGCATACCTTTAATGTGCTCCATCACTTCAACGTTAGACATCGAAGACGCCAGAATAACGGAATCAGATAATGGCGACATTTTGTCACCAAAGTAACAACCTGAAAGTACTGCGCCAGCGGTGATTGGTGCTGGAACGCCAAGACCCTGACCAATCCCCATCATGGCAATCCCCGCGGTACCAGCTGCACCCCATGAGGTTCCAGTTGCTAAAGCGGTGAGAGAGCAGATGATCATCGTTGCAAGAAGGAAAATAGAAGGATGGATTGCTTGAAGACCGTAGTAAATGATGGTCGGCACGATCCCGCCAGAGATCCAAGTACCAACTAATGCGCCAACAGCTAAAAGTATCAACACGGCACCTAAACCATTAGAAATACCATTCAGTGCTGCTTTTTCTAATTCTTTATATTGGTGACCTAAACGAACACCGAGCACAATAATGATGAACCAGCCAATGTATAAGGCCAGTTGGATAGGGAGATCGAGTTGAGCTGTAAACGAAAACGCGAGTAACAAAAACAAGCCTAGAGCAATAATTACTTGAATTAAGCTAGGTAGGCGTTGAGGGGCTTGCGTCATAAAAGAGCCTCTTGTCAGATTTATGATCTAAGGACAGAACGGTGCCCTTATTGAGTTCGATCGCACTTTACAATAGTTAGCATAATATATCGACATCAAACACCTCGGATGTGATTTATGTCGTTCAAGTGGTTAATCTTCGATGTTAAATGTTGATAATAGTTAAATTTAATGGTTATAAATGTTTTGTAGTGTGGGCTTTTTGTGTAACAAGAACGTGATTATTTAGCGTTTCGTTGATTATTGAATGCTGAATCATAGTGCGGTTGAGTGATTTTTAGGCTTAAATGTGTTTTTTACAAAACTGGCTACGCAGAAAGAAAAAGTTACCACTTTTACTAAGAAAGTCTTGAGATTTTATGCTGAACCACTTATAGATGGAGCAATAAATTTTCATTTTAGATACATGGAGAGTGAGCGCGATGAGAGTAGGTTTAGTGGGTTGGCGTGGTATGGTCGGTTCTGTACTGATGCAGCGTATGGTTGAAGAAAATGACTTTGACTTGATCGAACCGGTTTTCTTTAGCACATCTCAAATTGGTATTCCTGCCCCAACGGTGCCTTCTAAGAAAGGCCATCATCATACAGGGTTACTGCAAGATGCTTACGATATTGATAGCCTCAAACAATTAGATGCCATTATCACTTGTCAAGGTGGTAGCTACACTGAAAAAGTGTATCCAGCGCTGCGTCAAGCGGGTTGGAAAGGTTACTGGATTGATGCTGCATCTACCTTACGGATGGATAAACAATCAATCATCACTTTAGATCCGGTCAACTTGACACAAATTCAGCACGGTATCCATTCAGGAACCAATACCTTTGTGGGCGGTAACTGCACAGTCAGTTTAATGCTTATGGCATTAGGCGGCCTTTATGAGAAAGGTTTGGTCGAGTGGATGAGCGCAATGACCTACCAAGCAGCTTCGGGTGCTGGCGCTCAAAATATGCGCGAGTTGATCTCGCAAATGGGAGTAATTAACGATGCGGTGAGCTCTGAATTGGCTAATCCATCGAGCTCAATTCTTGATATTGACAGAAAAGTGGCTGAAACCATGCGATCACCTTCTTTTCCTACCGAGCAGTTTGGTGCACCACTAGCGGGTTCATTAATCCCTTGGATTGACGTCAAACGCGACAATGGTCAAAGCAAAGAAGAGTGGAAAGCGGGCGTTGAAGCTAATAAAATTCTGGGACTTCAATCGTCACCGATTCCGATTGATGGAACCTGTGTTCGTATTGGCGCAATGCGCTGCCACTCACAAGCATTAACCATCAAGCTGAAGAAAAATGTTCCGCTTGATGAAATCGAAGAGATGATCGCTACGCACAATGATTGGGTGAAAGTTATTCCAAACGAGCGCGATATTACCGCACGTGAATTGAGCCCTGCCAAAGTCACTGGTACTTTGTCAGTTCCCGTAGGACGTTTGCGTAAAATGTCTATGGGTGATGATTTCTTAAATGCGTTTACGGTGGGTGACCAATTATTGTGGGGAGCTGCTGAGCCGCTTCGCCGTACTTTGCGGATCATTCTGGCTGAAAAACAGTAAAGATGGATCTCGGTTTAAAACCACTTGAGTAAAAATAAAAAAAAGGGGCGCTTTATGCAAAGCGCCCCTTTTTTTATGCTTTTTGTCTGTAGCAACTGTGACGATGTTAACGCGGTTATGCAAGGCCAGGAAATAAATTTCTGAGCCCATTGGCAATAAACTCAATACCGAGTGCGCCTAGTATCAAACCCATGATCCGCGTAATCACGTTGATACCCGTTTGACCTAAGAAGCGGACAATATAGGGCGCTGAGCGAAACAGCAGCCAAGAGCTTAAACTAAATAACACCACAGTGATTATAATACCCACGGTATCGAACATGCTTGGGTAGCGAGAGCCATACACTATGGTTGAACTGATGGCACCCGGTCCTGCCATTAAAGGCATAGCGAGTGGCACAACTCCAATTTGTTCACGGCTAATGTATTCAGATTTCTCTTGTTTGTTTTGTTTATCTTCACCCAATTTACCGCTCATCATCGAAAACGCGATGCTCAGCAGCAATAGGCCACCAGCTACTCGAAACGAATCTAAAGAGATACTAAACATATCCAGTAACATCTGCCCAGCAAGCAGTGCTGTAATCAAAATTATTGCCACAGCAATATTCGCTGTAGCCGCCGTTTTGTGTTTCTCTTCTTGCGTCATATGCCCAGTGAGAGAGACAAATATTGGCATAATCCCCACGGGGTTCACAGCGGCTACAAGGCCTAAGAAAAACTGCAGGAAAATGGCTAACTCAAAGGTTTGCATGGCATTTATCTCTAATGGATCATTTCGATGAAATATTACGTGGCTAATGTAAGCGAAAGCAAAGGATAGCACGAATGAAAAAAACTAAAGCGATTGGGGTTTTATTGCTGAGAAAAACTAATTCAATGAAGAAAACGTTTTACAATTGTTTTTCTAATGTATGTGAGTGGTGTTGTTTTTTGCTCAACTGTTAACATCTGCACATTTTTAATAAAATTAGTGCTCCTAGCTGGTGGTAAAAGTGAGAGTCGATATACTCTCAGTAGCACGTAAAATTAGGTGTGTTCATTCATCTATCGCTCAAAAATGAAACTTTTTTACAGATTGTTGTAGTTTTTATAGTTTTCGTTGTTTAAGTAAATGTTTTTTATTCATTTAATTATCTATATGTTTTTTGTTTGTTTTCAGTGTCTTGTAGGCGATTTTGTAGGGTGGTCACCCCTAATTGGGTAATTAGTTTTTGAGAACTGATCTGAGTCAATTTTTTTCACACTCTGAAATATTATACTCAGTCCTGAAAGCAATTTACTAAGTCTGTCATTGTTTAAGCTGTTGAGAAAAAACAAAAACACAAAGCTGCAAACTTAATAAAGAGTTTTTAACATTTTTCTATTTTTAGGAGATCCATTATGCCTGTAACTAATTTAGCTGAACTTGATGCTCTAGTAGCGCGCGTTAAAGCGGCTCAAGCAGAATTCTCTACTTACTCTCAAGAGCAAGTAGATAAAATTTTCCGCGCAGCATCATTAGCAGCTAACCAAGCTCGTATCCCTCTAGCGCAACAAGCGGTAGCGGAATCAGGCATGGGTATTGTTGAGGATAAAGTAATCAAGAACCACTTTGCGTCTGAGTTCATCTACAACAAATACAAAGACGAAAAAACGTGTGGCATTCTTGAAGAAGATAAAAACCTAGGCACGATGACTATCGCTGAGCCTGTAGGCATCATCTGCGGTATCGTTCCAACCACTAACCCTACTTCTACTGCAATCTTCAAATCTCTCATCTCTTTGAAGACTCGTAACGGTATCATCTTCTCGCCACACCCACGTGCGAAAAATTCAACTAACGATGCAGCTAAACTCGTGTTAGATGCAGCAGTTGCAGCTGGCGCGCCAAAAGATATCATCGGCTGGATTGATCAACCTTCAGTTGAGCTATCTAACGCGCTAATGAAGCACGAAGGTATTGCACTTATCCTTGCAACAGGTGGTCCTGGCATGGTGAAAGCGGCTTACTCGTCAGGTAAACCAGCAATCGGTGTAGGTGCAGGTAACGTTCCAGTTGTAATCGACGAAACGGCAGACATCAAACGTGCAGTTGCTTCTGTTCTTATGTCTAAAACATTCGATAACGGTGTGGTATGTGCTTCTGAGCAAGCGGTTATCGTTATGGACGAAGTGTATGACGAAGTAAAAGAACGTTTCGCGAGCCATAAAGCGCATGTTTTAAGTAAAGCAGACGCAGACAAAGTACGTAAGGTACTGCTTATCGATGGCGCACTAAACGCGAAAATCGTAGGCCAACCAGCAACAGCCATCGCTGAAATGGCGGGCGTTAAAGTTCCAGCAGATACTAAAATCCTTGTCGGTGAAGGTATTGGCGAAGTTTCTTATGACGATGAATTCGCACATGAAAAACTTTCTCCAACACTTGGCATGTTCCGCGCGACTTCTTTCGAGAACGCGGTAGAACAAGCAGTAAGAATGGTAGAAATCGGCGGTATCGGCCACACTTCTGGTCTATACACTAACCAAGACGTTAATGCAGACCGTATCCGTTACTTTGGTGACAAAATGAAGACGGCGCGTATTCTTGTAAACATCCCAACCACTCATGGTGGTATCGGTGACCTTTACAACTTTAACGTTGCACCATCTCTAACGCTAGGTTGTGGTTCTTGGGGTGGTAACTCAATTTCTGAGAACGTAGGTCCTAAGCACCTAATCAACAAGAAAACTGTTGCGAAGCGAGCTGAAAACATGTTGTGGCATAAACTACCTAAGTCAATTTACTTCCGTCGTGGTAGCCTTCCAATCGCTATGAGCGATCTTGAAGGCAAAAAACGCGCATTCCTAGTTACTGACCGTTTCCTATTCAACAACGGTTATGCAGACGACGTAGTGACTCTGCTGAAGTCAAACGGTATGGAAGTTCAAACATTCTTTGATGTAGAAGCTGATCCAACTCTATCTGTCGTAGAGAAAGGCGCTGAAGCAATGAAGAGTTTCCAACCAGACGTGATTCTAGCACTTGGTGGTGGTTCACCAATGGATGCGGCGAAGATCATGTGGGTTATGTATGAGCACCCAGAAACTCACTTTGAAGAGCTTGCAATGCGCTTTATGGATATCCGTAAACGTATCTACAAGTTCCCTAAAATGGGTCAAAAAGCAGAATTGGTTTGTATCACGACTACTTCAGGTACAGGTTCAGAAGTCACACCATTTGCCGTTGTAACAGACGACAAAACAGGTGCTAAATACCCACTAGCGGATTATGAGCTAACACCTAACATGGCTATCGTTGATGCGAACCTTGTGATGAATATGCCTAAGTCTCTAACGGCATTTGGTGGTTACGATGCTGTGACTCACGCTCTTGAAGCCTATGTATCTGTTCTTGCGAACGAATACTCTGATGGTCAAGCTCTACAAGCACTTAAGATGCTGAAAGAGTACCTACCATCAAGCTACAAAAATGGCGCAGCAGACCCAATTGCTCGTGAAAAAGTGCACAATGCAGCGACTATCGCAGGTATTGCTTTTGCTAACGCGTTCTTAGGTGTATGTCACTCTATGGCGCACAAGATCGGTGCTGAGTTCCACATCCCGCACGGCCTTGCTAACGCATTGCTTATCTCTAACGTTGTGCGCTATAACGCGAATGATAACCCAACCAAACAAACTGCGTTCTCTCAATACGACCGTCCACAAGCACGCCGTCGTTACGCTGAAGTGGCTGACCACTTAGGCTTGAGCCAAGCGGGCGACCGTACTGCTCAGAAGATTGAACGTCTACTGACTTGGTTGGAAGAGCTGAAGAAAGATCTCGACATCCCGCTATCTATCCAAGCGGCTGGCGTGAATGAAGCGGATTTCCTCGCAAAAGTTGACGTGCTATCAGTTGAAGCGTTTGATGACCAATGTACTGGTGCAAACCCACGCTACCCACTGATTTCTGAGCTAAAAGAAGTACTTCTTGCGGCTTACTATGGTACAGCGTTTGTTGAAGGTGAAACTTTCGAAGGCACTACCGTTATCAAGAAGAAAGATGACCAAAAACCAGCAAAGAAAAAGTAAGCTGAGTTATTGAGAGATTTTCGCTAGCACGAAACAATCTCTATCGGGAAAAGATAAAGCCTCACCGTCTGGTGAGGCTTTTTTTGTATCGAGTAACTTCATCATCAAAGCGTGGATGGGTATCTATCCCCACATGACTAAGATAGCGGCAATTGCGACTAGAACAAGCCCCAGCCCATCTTTAATTTTCACCGATTGTTTTAGCCAAAAAATAGAAATTAACATCGTAAAAAAGATCTCAATTTGGCCTAAAGTTTTTACATAAGGCACGGTTTGAAGAGACATTGCACTGAACCAACCAATAGAACCAAGACAGCTACTTGTGCTGGTTAATAGCGTTAGCTTAGGTCTTACCCATAATTGTTTTAATGAGTTGTTGTCGGTCACCATTAGGTAAATTAGCAGTAATAAAGTCTGCAGTGAAATGACCAACAATAATACCCAAGCAGCACTGTGTGGAAAGGGTAAGCCAAGCGCTAAACTGGCTTCACGTACCCACAATGAAGTGAGCGCAAAGGCACTACCACAACTTAATCCCAGTAAAACAGTTGGCATTGAAAGCTGCTTAATATTGCCGTGCGTGCTCATCAAAAATACACCAATGCCACCAACGATGACGCCAATCCAGCCCAAGCCTGTCAAATGAGTCCCAAAAAAAATCATCCCTAAAATAGCGGCAACTAAGGCTTCGCTTTTGGCTAGCCCAGCACCTACAGCATAGTTATTTAATTTAAAAAGCTTAACCATGAGCGCAGTCGCGATGATTTGCATCAATGACGCGCCGATAATGAAAGCGATAAAGGTCAATGACAATGTAGGTAATTTCGCGGGTATGAAATGATACAAAGTGATGAGATACAGAGCCGCGATAGGGCCAGCCCAAAGAAAACGGGCAAGGGTAACACCAGTAGTACTGACCTCAGTTGCTAAGCGACTTTGGAATGCATTGCGCCAAGATTGCATGAATGCGGCCAGAAGGGTGAATAAGATCCAAGTCATGGAAGTCCATTTTGAGTGACAAGAAAGAGGTAATGCTATGAGATGCAGAGATATTGGGCAAGCGGAATATAAAAAGGGCTGCGAATGCAGCCCTTTAATGGTATTTAAACTCGGTTCAGAGATTAATACTGTGGTTTAGTCATTGCTGCACCAGCTTGACTTTGCGCTGACTGGCTGCCTGCTGCACGAGTTGCAATTCGTTCAGCATGGAAAGGTGCTGATACGATTTCAATCTCTTTGAGCAACAAAGAGCCTGAGGCTTTGGTCATCGGAGAGAATGCATGCGCTTTGATTGTTTTGGGTAATACGGCTTCAGGTGCCTTAGTTACTGCTTCAACCTTCAATGCTGGTACTTTCTCTGTCGTGGCTTTTTCTTCGACAACGAGCTCAATAGCGGTAGTCTTTTCAATAACAACTTCTGCGATCACTGGCTCTGAAATAACGGCTTCTACAGTGACCGATTCTGTGACTGAAACCGATTCTGTTACCACTGTCGATGGTACTTGAGGTTCAATAGCGTCCTGCAAAGAGACTGTAACAGGTTCTTCAACGACGCTCTGGTTCTCTTCGTGGCGAATAATGACCTTACCCATTGCCATTTCAGGGAAAGCAAAACCACCTAACGTTATCTCAGTATTGTTATCTACGACATCTGCCACTTGTTGAACAGGTTCAACCGCTGCGACTTGCTCTGTTACTGGTGCTTGATACACAGGTTTAGAGAGGTCATAGCGAGGCATCACTTTACCCATTGCCATCTCAGGAGAGGCAACCCCACCTTTGCGTAAACGGAATGGGTTAGGGCGACGATCACGACCACGGCGTCGACGTTGACCACTGGCTCGTAAATGACGAGGGGAGCGGCGATTGCGACGTTGATTTTGATCGTCATTCTCATTGTCGTCGTTTGGTGTAACGACCGATGTCTCAACAGATTGTACTGTTTCAGCTTTTACGGCTTCAATAACCTCTGCTGCCGGAGTTGTATTGATCAACATTTCAGCTTCTGGTTGTTCTTGAGCGATTGTCTGATCTTTTACACGAACTTGTTTGTTTAACTTACGGCGTTGACGGCGTTCTTTGACTTTTGCCGTTTTCTCTTCCGTTTTATCTTCATTCGCTGTCAAGGTAACGGCTTGCGCTTCAGCCGCAAGTTGTAGCCCTTGCTCCGCTAACTTTTCAGATTTGCTGTCATCACGCTTGTTGCGGCGCTCTTGTTTTGGCTTGCGAGCTTGTGTCTTACGAGGCTCGTTGGTAGCAACAATTTCTTTGTCTTGTGTTTCTTCAACAAGAGCAGAGGTATTGACAGGTTTACGTTTGTTTCTGTCACGGTTTGCGTTGTCGCGATTAACATTTTCACCGCGTCCGTTACGACGACGTTGGTCATTTCGATCACGACGCTGGCGTGGTGCTTGGCTACGTTCGTTTTCTTGTTTTTGTTGCTCTTCCTCAGTTTTCACCTCTTCCGTGGTGGTTGAGAAGATGCTACCAAGAGCTTTAACGATGCGGCCAAATAGACCTGGTTTGCCTGGTTCAACAGCGATCTCTTTGACTGGAACCGCTACTTCTGCTTTAGGTGTTGGAGCTGGAATAGTTTGTGCTGGAGCAGCAAACCCTTTCAACGCTGGTTCTTCAATGCGTTTTGGTTTGAAATCGATATCTGAGCTTTCTTTACCTTCTGCTTCTTTCAGTGCTTCTAGTTTCATTGGCACTAAGTAAGAGAGTATTTCTTGCTCTTCCCCTTCACGGACACGGATCACTTCAAAATGAGGCGTTTCCATTTCAGAGTTAGGGACAATGGTGATCTCGACTTCTTGAATGCGTTCAATATGATTGATTGAGCGACGTTTTTCATTGAGTAGATAAGATGCAATAGGAACGGGAACCACCGCCATAACTTGAGCGGTATTATCTTTTAGTGCTTCTTCTTCAATGAGACGTAAAACAGAGAGCGCAAGAGATTCATTATCACGAACCACTCCGGTACCAGAGCAGCGTGGGCAGATATGGTGACTTGCTTCGGCAAGTGATGGGCTCAAGCGCTGACGCGACATTTCTAACAAGCCAAAACGTGAAATTCGGCCAATTTGTACGCGAGCACGATCTAGGCGTACGGCATCGCGTAAACGGTTTTCTACTTCACGTTGGTGACGAACAGGAGTCATATCGATGAAATCGATAACCACTAATCCGCCCAAATCGCGCAGACGTAATTGGCGAGCAATTTCATCGGCTGCTTCTAAGTTGGTGTTAAGCGCCGTCTCTTCAATATCGCCGCCTTTTGTTGCACGAGCAGAGTTGATATCAATTGAGGTCAATGCTTCGGTTGGGTCGATAACAATAGAGCCACCAGAAGGCAAACGCACTTCACGCTGGAAAGCCGATTCGATTTGGCTTTCAATTTGGTAATGGCTAAATAGGGGTACTTCACCGTCGTATTTTTTTACACGACTCACGAAGTCAGGACGCACCAAACGAATGTGCTCAAGGGCACGTTCATAAATTGTGTTGCTATCAATTAGAATTTCACCAATGTCACGACGCAGATAATCACGAATTGCGCGTACAATGACGTTGCTCTCTTGGTGAATAAGTAGCGGTGCAGGACGCAAATCTGAAGCCTGTTTGATTGCGCTCCAGTGATTGAGCAAAACGTTTAAGTCCCACTCTAGCTCTTCCGCACTTTTGCCCACACCTGCAGTGCGAACGATAAGGCCCATGCCTTGAGGAAGCTCTAAACTGCTCAATGCGGTTTTTAATTCGGTACGCTCATCGCCTTCGATACGGCGTGAAATACCACCGGCACGAGGATTGTTTGGCATAAGAACTAGGTAGCTACCAGCAAGAGAAATGAAAGTGGTCAACGCAGCGCCTTTGCTGCCTCGTTCTTCCTTTTCAACTTGGACAATAACTTCTTGGCCTTCTTTAAGCGCTTCTTTGATGTTTGGACGGCCTTGGTAAGTGTAGCCATCAGGGAAGTATTCGCGGGCAATTTCTTTGAGAGGAAGGAAACCGTGACGTTCAGCGCCGTAATCAACAAATGCAGCTTCTAAACTCGGTTCAACACGGGTGATACGTCCTTTATAGATGTTCGCCTTTTTAGATTCATGCCCTGGACTTTCGATGTCTAGATCAAAAAGTCGTTGGCCATCAACCAGCGCGACACGCAACTCTTCTTTTTGAGTTGCGTTAATTAGCATTCTTTTCATTTAAAAATCTCGTTATCTTTCTTTAGTTTTGATTATTGGACTTGTTGCTGGGTTTCGTTTTCACGGTGCCAGATCCCATGACTAAAAGGTGCAGCCTCCCGGCTGGAGGGGATGCTCTAGGGCACTTCAGTTATCGCACGCACACGATTGCCTGCGATCCGCGTATTGGCGGAAAATACTCAACATGAAATGACGATGAGTAGAGCAACAAGATAGCTTCGCTCAATAGTGTCTTACGCCATGTGCAGCACATTGACGCTTAGCAGTCTACTCACTATTTTGCTCAAAAATGGACGGTAAAGAATAAAAAATCACCGAATCATTCATTGCAGCTGTGAACTATAGCAGTGACAGGTAAACACAGCAATCTGCTTTGTTATGAACAGGTCAAAAAAATGAGAATAGGTCTAAAAGTTAGATGGCTAATTTAATGTTTATCAAAGAGTTTTAGTTGTTAAAGTAAGAATTGTAATGGGTAATATTTAATTTTATCCACAGTCACATTTCAATTGGTGTAATTCTCGCCAATTTGCCATTAAACAGCAGATGAAAATATTCTTTTTTGGGGCGAAGAAAATGTGAATTTAAACAATTTACAGTGGTACAATGGCGCCCATGAGTGAAATTAGAACCCAAGTCCAGCTCATCGATATCGATGAAGATATGGCTGGTCAACGCATTGACAATTTTTTGCGTAACCAATTAAAAAACGTTCCCAAAAGTATGGTTTACCGAATCCTGCGCAAAGGAGAGGTTCGTGTAAATAAAAAACGCATCAAAGCAGAATATAAGTTATCGGCTGGTGATGTGGTGAGAATACCACCAGTGACTCTCGAACAGTCGGATCAAGAGAGCAACACACCCAATACCAAATTGAGTAAAGTCGCCGAGCTAGAACACTGCATTATTTTTGAGGATGAGCACTTACTTATTCTGAATAAACCTTCCGGTACGGCTGTTCATGGTGGGAGTGGTTTGAAATTTGGCGCAATTGAAGCGCTGCGGGCATTGCGCCCAGAAGCTCGCTTTTTGGAATTGGTGCACCGTATCGATCGCGATACGTCGGGCATTTTATTAGTGGCTAAAAAGCGCTCCGCGTTGCGCCATCTCCAAGCCCAGTTTAGAGAAAAAACGATTCAAAAATATTACTTTGCTTTAGTTATGGGGCAATGGAAAAGCAGTTGTAAAGTCGTGAATGCGCCACTATTGAAAAATGAAGTGAACAGCATTGTGCGAGTCAATCCAAACGGTAAAGCATCGGAAACGCGCTTTAAGATCCTTGAACAGTTTGCACAAGCAACTTTGGTGCAAGCCAGTCCGATCACTGGCCGTACTCATCAGATCCGCGTTCATACTCAGTATACAGGGCACCCGATTGCGTGGGATGATCGTTATGGTGACCGCCGTTTTGACGCATATACCGCACAGTTTGGCATTGACCGATTATTCTTACACGCGGCCAATATTCGTTTTATTCACCCTTCGACAGAGGCGTTAATGGACATTAATGCACCACTCGGTACTCAACTAGAGCAAGCATTAGTCAAATTGAGAAATGCTTAAGGCCAGCTTTCATTCGCTAACGAGTAGCAACATAGTAGAAACATAAAGTAATGGTCGAAGTCATGGTATAAAAGTGAGCGCAGATCAAGGCGCTCACTGTTAATCATTATCCTAAAACGGTAATGCCTTGAGACTCAAGCATTGAGACTAGCTTAATTAATGGTAACCCAACCAAACTATTAGGGTCATCACCTTCTAAACGTTCAAAAAGTGCAATGCCTAGGCCCTCACACATAAAGCTGCCTGCGCACTGTAGTGGCTGTTCTTTTGCCACGTAAGCCGTCACCATCTCGGTAGATAAAGAGCGAAAATGAACCGTGAAGGGTTCTATGGTGACCATGCATTGACCAGAGACTGAGTTGTAAACCGCAAGCCCAGTATAAAAAGTGATGGCTTTTCCACTTTGTCTGAGTAACTGCTTAATGGCTTGTTCTTGAGTATGAGGTTTGCCAATAATCTCACCGTCAATCACGCAAACTTGATCAGAACCGATGACTAAACTGGGTTGGTTTGGATGGTAAGATCTTGCTTTCGTTTCCGCTAAACGAGTCACCAGATCTTGTGCGGGCTCACCAGGTAACGGAGTTTCGTCGCAATTAGGCGAGCAGGTAACAAAAGGTAGATCCAGCTTTTTAAGTAATTGCTGCCGAAACGGCGAAGTAGATGCTAAAACTAGTTGGTAATTTTGCATTTTGATTTAGAATTGCTGCGAATTTTACCGCAGCATATATCAATCAGACATGCTGTACATAATTCTCTCAGTGGAAAGGGGAAAAAACGAACTTTTTTGCCTTTTTCTTTGACTAAAACCGATTTGGAAGATAATATTCGCGCCCTATGCAAAAGGTAAAAATACCGCGATCGATTGATCCGGCTAAAGCAGCTCAAAAACGACTTGATTGTGATGGTATCATCCAACTCAGTCTTTTTAAGCGTTTAGAAGAATCAGTCGCAGGCGTTAAACGCGACGCACAAGTCTCATTGTCATTTGGGCTTGATGAACAGCGACTAGTTGTTATCTCTGGTAAAGCTAACATCTCTGTCGATTTAGAGTGTCAACGCTGTAACAAGGTTTTCGCACATGAGTGCGAAGTCCAATTCAAGTATACTCCTTACTTGGGGAGTAAAACGGATGAAGACGCACCGGAAGAGTACGATTTGGTAGATCCGAATGAGTACGGTGAGATCGACCTTGTACAATTAGTTGAAGACGAGTTCATCATTAATTTGCCACAAGTAGCAATGCACGATAGAGCGGAATGTAGCGTTAATTCAGACAATTTAGTATTTGGTGAACTTCCAGAAGAACTAGCGGAAGAAAAGCCGAATCCATTTGATGTTTTAAAAAACTTAAAACGATAATTCGTTATAGGTTAAGACAAAGGAGTAGGGTCAATGGCCGTACAAAAGAGCAAAAAATCACGCGCACGTCGTGGCATGCGTCGTTCACATGATGCGCTAACTACATCTGCACTATCTGTAGATGCGACTTCAGGTGAAACTCACCTACGTCACAACATGACTGCTGACGGTTATTACCGTGGCAAAAAGGTTATCAGCAAGTAAGGTTGACCTTTGCAATATTTAACCGTTGCACTTGATGCAATGGGCGGGGATTTCGGTCCTCGCGTAACAGTGCCTGCCGCCGTGCAGGCACTGTCGCATTTCCCAGAGCTTAAAGTGATCCTCGTTGGTGATCAAGTTTTGATCACACATCAATTATCTCAATTAGGTTATGAACTTAATACTCGCTTGAGTATTTTGCACAGTGACCGCGTTATTTCTAATTCCGAAAAACCTTCTCTGGCCTTACGCAATAGTGCTGGAAGTTCAATGGGCATCGCAATTGACCTAGTTTCTGATAGCCGTGCTGATGCTTGTGTCAGTGGTGGTAATACAGGTGCGCTCATGGCGTTATCTCGTTTTCGTCTGAAATTGCTGCCCGGCATTGATCGTCCTGCATTAGTTTCGGCGTTGCCGACGGCTTCAGGTCAACGCACTTGGATGCTGGATTTGGGTGCGAACGTATCAAGTGATGCAGATTCTCTGTTTCAATTTGCTGTCATGGGGAGTGCGCTGGCCGAACAGCATTTAGGTCGTACTGCAAAAGTTGCCATCCTTAATATTGGTGCGGAAGAGATTAAAGGGAATGATTTAGTGAAGCGTTGCGCTGAAATGCTGAATCAAACTCAGGCCGTCAACTATATCGGCTATATCGAAGGTAATCAGTTGTTGGATGATGTCGCTGATGTGATTGTTTGCGATGGTTTCGTCGGCAATGTTTGCCTGAAAGCATGTGAAGGCACAGCACAACTCTTTATTGATAAGTTAAAAAGCCAACTTTTGGGCTCATCCATAAAGGGTTGGATTGCACGAAAACTGTTTTCTTCATTATTTACTGAACTAAAAACATTGAACCCCGACCAGTATAACGGCGCAAGTTTGTTAGGATTGCGCGGCATTGTCATAAAAAGTCATGGAAGTGCTGATGTACTCGCCGTCGTGAATGCGATTTCCGAAGCGGTACACGAGGTCAAACGACAAGTCCCCAGCCGTATAAGCGATCGTTTGGAAGCGGTTTTACTCGAGAGGCATTATTAGTCTTCATGTATAGCAAAATTTTAGGTACTGGCAGCTACTTGCCATCTCAGGTGCGTACCAACGCAGATTTAGAGAAAATGGTAGAGACAAGCGATGAGTGGATTATTGCCCGTACTGGTATTCGTGAGCGCCGCATTTGCGCGGAGAATGAAACCGTTGCGGATATGGCTTTCTATGCAGCGCAAAATGCCATTCAAATGGCCGGCATTGATAAAAACGATATTGATCTGATTATTGTTGCAACAACCAGCAGTAGCCATGCATTTCCTTCGGCGGCATGCCAGGTGCAAGGTAAGCTTGGCATCAAAGGATGTCCTGCTTTTGATTTAGCGGCGGCTTGTTCAGGTTTTGTCTATGGATTATCGATTGCAGATCAACACATTAAATCGGGTATGTGTAAAAACATTCTTGTCATTGGTGCTGATGCCTTGTCTAAAACTTGCGATCCAACGGACCGTTCGACGATCATTTTATTTGGTGATGGCGCAGGCGCTGTCATTATTGGCGCAAGTGAAGAGCCGGGCATTTTGTCGACTCATATCTATTCTGATGGTGAGTTTGGCGAGCTCTTGAGTTTACCTGTTCCAGAGCGTGGTGGTGATGCGGATAAATGGCTCTATATGGCGGGTAATGAAGTCTTTAAAGTGGCGGTGACGCAACTCTCTAAGCTTGTTAAAGATACGCTTGCTGCCAATAACATGCACAAATCAGAATTAGATTGGTTAGTGCCTCATCAAGCTAACTATCGCATTATTTCCGCGACCGCGAAAAAACTATCGATGTCACTTGACCAAGTCGTAATAACGCTTGATCGCCATGGTAATACGTCTGCTGCTACCGTCCCAACCGCGCTCGATGAAGCCGTACGAGATGGTCGAATTCAACGTGGTCAAACGTTATTGCTTGAAGCCTTCGGTGGTGGTTTTACTTGGGGCTCGGCACTCGTTAAGTTTTAAGCGGATAGATTTTTATTTTAAGGGGTTGGTTCAACCTCTTGTTTTTACTTAAGGAAACAAACAATGAGCAAGTTTGCTATCGTATTTCCAGGTCAAGGCTCGCAATCAGTTGGTATGCTTGCAGAACTTGGTCAGCAGTATGATGTCATTCAACAGACATTTGCCGAAGCTTCTGAAGTGCTGGGTTATGATTTATGGGCATTGGTACAAAATGGCCCAGTAGAAGATCTTAACCAAACCTCTCGTACTCAACCGGCATTACTCGCTTCTTCTGTTGCCCTTTGGCGGTTATGGCAAAGCCTAGGTTTAGAGCAGCCAGCCTTGCTTGCTGGCCATAGCTTGGGTGAGTATTCCGCACTGGTGTGTGCAGGTGTAGTTGACTTTAAGCAAGCCATCAAATTAGTAGAGCTGCGCGGTCAGTTAATGCAAGAAGCCGTTCCGGAAGGCGTAGGTGCGATGTCGGCTATTATCGGTCTTGATGATGAGCTGATAGCAAAAGCGTGTGAAGAAGCAGCTCAAGGTGAAGTGGTTTCACCGGTTAACTTTAACTCGCCAGGCCAAGTTGTCATCGCAGGCAATAAAGATGCAGTTGAACGTGCGGGTCAGTTATGTAAAGAGGCCGGAGCAAAGCGTGCGCTGCCATTGCCAGTTTCTGTTCCTTCTCACTGTGCTTTAATGAAGCCAGCAGCAGACAAGTTAGCGGTTGCATTACAATCGATTGAATTTAATGCACCACAAATTCCGGTCATCAACAATGTGGATGTAATAGCAGAAATTGATCCGGCCAAAATTAAAGATGCGTTAGTTCGTCAACTATACAGCCCTGTTCGTTGGACGGAATGTGTACAGTTGATGAGTGAGCAAGGCATAGAAAAGCTGCTTGAAGTTGGCCCAGGCAAAGTTTTGACAGGCCTGACTAAGCGCATTATTAAATCGCTTGAATCAGCAGCAGTGAATGACATTGCTTCACTTGATGCCGTTAAGTAATCAAAGGAAAGAATAGATGATGAACCTAGAAGGCAAAATTGCTCTCGTGACTGGCGCAAGCCGTGGTATTGGCCGAGCGATCGCTGAATTATTAGTTGAACGCGGTGCAACAGTGATCGGCACGGCTACTAGCGAAAGCGGTGCAGCGGCAATCAGTGAATATCTTGGTAATAATGGTAAAGGCCTAGCGCTGAACGTGACGGATGTGGAATCTATCGCAACGACGCTGAAAATCATCAATGACGAGTTTGGTGTGATCGATATTCTTGTGAATAATGCCGGGATTACTCGTGATAATCTATTAATGCGCATGAAAGATGATGAATGGTCAGATATTATTGATACCAACTTAACGTCTATCTTCCGCTTATCGAAAGCGGTGCTACGTGGCATGATGAAAAAGCGCAATGGTCGCATCATCAATGTGGGCTCTGTGGTCGGTACTATGGGTAACGCTGGTCAAACCAACTACGCAGCGGCAAAAGCGGGCGTAATTGGCTTTACTAAGTCGATGGCTCGCGAAGTTGCATCTCGTGGTGTGACGGTTAACACAGTTGCGCCAGGTTTTATCGAAACAGATATGACAAAAGCGCTGAATGATGACCAACGTACTGCTACACTAGCCCAAGTGCCAGCTGGCCGCTTAGGCGATCCACGCGAAATTGCGTCGGCAGTGGTATTTTTAGCTTCTCCAGAGGCTGCCTACATTACGGGTGAAACTTTGCACGTAAATGGCGGGATGTACATGGTATAAGTTGGTTTTTGAACGTTATTGATGAAATAAAGGCTTTGCTATTGTCAACAACGTGTAAAACTTGCTAACTATATGCGCAACATTTGTGCATGATTTAAGTCAAAAATGGTCTTAATTTCGGTTAAAATCGGTAAAATTGTGGTTTGACCAGCAATGACCCACTTGCAACTTTCCCTAGTTAGAATAAACTACGGAACCATCGCATTAGGCGAAATCTGTAAAGGAAAAGAAAACATGAGCAACATCGAAGAACGCGTAAAGAAAATCATTGTTGAACAGCTAGGTGTAGACGAAGCAGAAGTAAAGAATGAAGCTTCTTTCGTAGAAGATCTAGGTGCTGATTCTCTAGATACAGTTGAGCTAGTAATGGCTCTAGAAGAAGAATTCGATACTGAAATTCCAGATGAAGAAGCTGAGAAGATCACTACTGTTCAAGCTGCAATCGACTACGTAAACAGCGCTCAGTAATATCTCTCCCCAGGCGGCCCTCTGGCCGCCTGAGTTTTTCTAACTCTTCTATACCTCTCATAGAACTTTTCAACTCCGGAGAATATGATCGTGTCCAAGCGTCGTGTCGTTGTCACTGGCATGGGTATGTTGTCACCGGTAGGCAACACTGTAGAATCTTCTTGGAAAGCCCTGCTAGCTGGTCAAAGCGGTATCGTTAATATCGAACATTTTGATACCACCAATTTTTCAACTCGTTTTGCAGGTCTAGTCAAAGACTTTAACTGCGAAGAGTATATGTCTAAAAAAGATGCCCGTAAGATGGATCTCTTTATCCAGTACGGTATTGCGGCGGGTATCCAAGCACTTAATGATTCTGGTATCACAGTAACTCCAGAAAATGCCCCAAGAATCGGTGTTGCTATCGGCTCTGGTATTGGTGGTCTTGACTTGATTGAAACTGGCCATCATGCCTTGGTAGAAAAAGGCCCACGTAAAGTGAGCCCGTTCTTTGTACCCTCAACGATTGTCAACATGGTTTCAGGCAACTTGTCTATCATGCGTGGTCTTCGTGGTCCAAATATCGCTATTTCTACCGCATGCACAACAGGTTTACATAACATTGGCCATGCGGCACGTATGATTGCATACGGTGATGCCGATGCGATGGTGGCGGGTGGTGCAGAAAAAGCATCGACACCACTTGGCATGGCGGGTTTTGGCGCAGCAAAAGCATTGTCTACGCGTAATGATGAACCGCAAAAAGCGTCTCGTCCTTGGGACAAGGGCCGTGATGGCTTTGTTCTAGGCGATGGTGCGGGCGTTATGGTTCTTGAAGAATATGAACATGCTAAAGCACGCGGTGCGAAGATTTACGCTGAGTTAGTTGGCTTTGGTATGTCTGGTGATGCTTATCACATGACTTCACCAAGCGAAGACGGTTCAGGCGGTGCGTTAGCGATGGAAGCCGCGATGCGTGATGCGGGCGTAACAGGTACTCAAATCGGTTACGTCAACGCTCATGGTACTTCGACTCCAGCTGGTGATGTTGCGGAAATTAAAGGTGTTAAGCGCGCTTTAGGTGAAGAAGGTTCGAAACAAGTTCTTGTCTCTTCTACTAAATCGATGACTGGTCATTTGCTAGGCGCGGCTGGTTCTGTTGAAGCCATTATCACCGTTATGTCATTAGTTGACCAAATTGTTCCACCAACCATTAACCTTGATGATCCAGAAGAAGGTTTAGGCATTGATCTTGTTCCACACACTGCCCGCAAAGTGGAAGGTATGGAATATGCAATCTGTAACTCTTTTGGTTTTGGTGGTACGAACGGCTCGTTGATTTTCAAAAAAATCTAATGATTGTGGTTGTGACACTTGAGTTTGAACGGCTTGATGCTTAGCATTGAGCCGTTTCTTTTTGTGGGGTAAGCACGATGTTTTGGGTAAATGGACAACCTAGTGACACTCTATCTCTTACTGATCGCTCTTTTCAGTATGGGGATGGTTGCTTCACAACGATTCTCGTTTGCGCTGGTGAGCTTCAATATTGGGATATGCACGTTGAACGCATGGAATCTTGTTTGCGGTGTTTAGCTATTCCCGCCCCTGATTGGCGGCAAGTTGAACATTGGCTCTCAACGATCGTTCCTCTTACCGCAAAATCCGGTGTGAAAATTCATATTAGCCGCGGACAAGGTGGTCGGGGTTATAGCCCTGCTAACGTTGGCGATTCTCAAGTCACTATCAGTACCTTTGAGTATCCAGCCCATTATGGTCAGTGGATAGCCGATGGTATCGAGCTTGGTGTATGCCAACAGCGGATGGGACTCTCGCCATTATTGGCGGGTCACAAACATAACAATCGACTAGAACAAGTTTTATTGAAGTCAGAGATGGATGCAAAAGGGTACGCTGACGGCATCGCGCTAGACATCAATGAGCATGTCATAGAAACTACGGTTGCAAATATTTTTTGGGTGTCAGGGGATAGGTTATGTACGCCAAACTTAGACAATGCAGGCGTAGCTGGGGTTATTCGTCGTGTATTATTGGCGGCGGCTACCGATCTCAAGGTTGAGATGAGAGCATTCTCATTAGAAGAGTTATTGTCGGCAGATGAAGTGTTTATTACTAACTCCTTATTAGGCGTTGCGCCTGTCACGGCAATTGCAAATACGATTTTCCCTATTGGTAAAATAACACGCTATTTTCAGGAGCGTTTTAACTCGTGATTAATCGAATTTTCGTTGTATTACTACTGATCATTATCGCCGTTGGAGCTGGATATTTCTACATTGAGCGACAGGTAGATGCTTATTTAGAACAGCCTCTATCGCTTCCTTCATCGCAAGTCGTGACCATAAAATCAGGTACAAGCCTTAATGGCGTATTAACGCTATTGAATGAGAAAAAATGGATAACGGATTTTTCGATGTACAAGTTAGTGCGACGTCTGCATCCTGAAATAACCAAAATTAAGGCGGGAACTTACCAAGTACAACCCGGAGATCGATTGATCGATCTCTTAAGTGACGTGATATCCGGTAAAGAGCATCAGTTCTCTATTACCTTTGTCGAAGGGAGCCGCTTTAATGAGTGGCGAGCTCTGCTTGCACAAACCGAAGGCGTGACAAACACGATAGCTGATTTGGCAGAAGCCGACATTGCCCAAAAATTAGGCATTGAGCAGCAAAAGCTTGAAGGATTGTTTCTAGCGGAGACTTATCATTTCCCTTTTGGAACGACCGATCTTGAGATCCTAAAAAGGGCCAATAGACGTCTTGAGAAAATACTCGATCAACATTGGGCCAATCGCCAGCCAAATCTGCCAATTAAAACGCCTTATGAAGCGTTGATTTTGGCGTCAATTATTGAAAAGGAAACGGCTATTGCTTCAGAGCGAGGGCGCATTGCCTCCGTTTTTGTCAATCGACTCAATAAACGGATGCGGCTACAGACTGATCCTACGGTCATTTACGGGCTTGGTGATGCCTACGATGGCAATCTTCGTAAAAAAGACTTAAGAACACCGACGCCATTTAATACTTATACTATTTTTGGTTTACCTCCTACGCCTATTGCGATGGCGGGGGAAGCTTCAATCAAAGCGGCATTAAACCCAGAGCAGAGTAATTATTTGTATTTTGTTGCCAGTGGCTCTGGTGGACACGTTTTTTCTAAAACATTGAATGAACATAATCGCGCTGTTCGCGCTTATTTAAAACAGTTAAGAACCCAGTCATGAATGCTAAATTTATTGTTGTAGAAGGTTTAGAAGGCGCAGGAAAAAGCACTGCTATTCAATCCATTAGAGAAACACTTATTGAGTTCGGCGTGACAAATATCACTCATACTCGTGAGCCGGGTGGAACTGTTTTAGCAGAAAAAATGCGCGCCTTAGTCAAAGAAGAGCATGACGGTGAAGTGCTTCAGGATATGACTGAGCTGCTATTAATGTACGCCGCTCGTGTTCAATTGGTTGAAAATGTGATTAAGCCTGCACTTGCGGCTGGTTCGTGGGTGGTAGGTGATCGCCATGATATGTCCTCTCAAGCCTACCAAGGTGGTGGGAGGCAAATTCCGCTAGAAACGATGCAAAACCTTAAAAAGGTAACGCTAGGTGATTTTAAGCCAGATTTTACTCTCTATTTGGACCTAGATCCGAGCATCGGTTTAGAAAGAGCCAGAGGTCGAGGTGAGCTTGATCGTATCGAAAAAATGGATATTGGTTTTTTTGAGCGCACGCGTGAACGTTACCTTGCCCTAGCTAAGGAAGATAAAAGCGTGGCTGTGATTAATGCTGAACAAACAATAGAAGCGGTGGCATTCTCTATCAAAGCAGCGTTAACCCAGTTTCTAGAAACCAATATGCTAGAGAGAAACTAGGGCTAAACATTGAGTAACAAATTAATGATAAATGATCTGTATCCTTGGTTAGCAGGCTATTGGCTTCAGTGGCAAACCAGCCTCAATAACCAGCAGTTCCCTGCGGCGAGCTTACTCGTTTCTCCCTCAGGGCTGGGCGCTGAACGGCTCATTGAGAAGTTGAGTGCAGCAGTGATGTGTTCGCATAGCCATTCAGAAGCGTGTGGGTTTTGTCATAGCTGCGAATTGATGAAGTCTGGTAGTCACCCTGATTTTCATCTGATCTCGCCTGAAAAAGAGGGGAAGGCGATTACCGTTGATCAAATTAGGCAATGCAATAAGTTGGCTCAAGAATCGGCGCAGCTTTCTGGTGCTCGCTTTATCGTTATTAATCCCGCCGATTCCATGAATGAATCAGCAGCGAATGCACTGCTCAAAACGTTAGAAGCTCCGGGGCGCAATTGTTTTTTCTTACTTGTCGCCTCTCGTATCAACCCATTACTCCCAACCATTATCAGTCGCTGTCAAAAAACGGTGCTGACACCACCGAGCAGTGAACAAGTCTCGCATTGGTTAAGTGAACAGACATCGCAACCTGTCCCTCCTTATGCGGCGCATTTAAATGGTTATTCACCACTAAATACGTTGGCGTTTATTCAATCGGGAGAGTTAGCAACATATCAGGCTTTTGAGCAAAATATTGCTCATTGCTTAACCGATACTAGTGCCGATATTTCCGCTTGTGTGAAGCAGATTAATGAGGCGCCTACCCAATATTTGGCTTGGCTGTGGACCATGTTGACCGATACGCAAAAGGTACAATTTGGCGTGGTTGAACAGCAGCAGCTTCCTATTAGCCTTCGATTAGCAAAACAGATCAGCTACCCAGTACTTTATCGCCAAACCAAGGCATTAACTCGTTTAATGGAAGAACTAAAGACGTTTAGTGGGCTCAATAGCGAGCTACTGATCAGCGATTGGCTATTTAACTTTAATGATGAGAAAACATGTTTGTAGATTCGCACTGCCACTTAGATAAACTTGATTACGATACGCTCCATATCGATGTTGCTGATGTAGTAGAAAAAGCTCGTCAAGCCAATGTTAAGCAATTGCTTTCTGTTGGCGTAACGCTGGATTCTTTTGAACCAATGTTAGAGCTTATTCAGCCCTTTGATAATGTTCATGCTTCTTGTGGTGTTCATCCACTTGACGTTGAAAGTCATTTTGAATTGACCCGCTTCCATCAATACGCGAGTCATCCCAAAGTGGTGGCGATTGGCGAAACGGGGCTAGATTATCACTATCAGCCGGAAACGGCTGAGTTACAGAAGTTACGGTTTTCACAGCACATTGAAACCGCCGTTGCCCTTAACAAACCTTTGATTATTCATACACGAAATGCCCGGGCTGATACTCTTGAAATGCTCCGTGATGGTGGGGCAGAAAGGTGCGGTGGTGTTATCCATTGTTTTACTGAAGATCTTGCCTTTGCACAAGCCGCTATGGAGCTTGGCTTTTATATTTCTATCTCAGGAATTGTCACGTTTAGACAAGCGACAGAATTGAAAGAAGTTGTGAAGGCGCTGCCCTTGGAACGCTTGCTGATTGAAACTGATTCCCCTTATCTTGCGCCGGTTCCACACCGTGGTCAGCAAAATCAGCCAGCCTACGTTGTTGAGGTTGCTGCTTATATTGCACAGCTAAAAAATCTGTCATTAAAAGAAATTGAAGAAAAAACGACCGAAAATTACCAAAATCTTTTTTTGCGACGGAAAGTTGAATTGTCGTGAGAAATGCGTGTAAGACGGCGTTTTTTATCAAGTTAGCGTGATAATTAACAACTTATTACCTTGTTTACTTAATTTGTTGAAAAAATAAGCTTGAAAGTTAAAATTGTAATTTTGTTACTAAAAATAACAAGTGCGCTAATTTTATTCACTCTGTGAAATTAATGGTATTGTTAACAATGTCATTATAAAACATGGAGTTATATTAATTGATTGGCAGTGTTTACACCCTCCCGCATTGTGATCGGTCTATTGTTTTGAAACAAAATTTCGTTACTAACTAGAAAGTTTGAGTGGCATCAAGATATATTTAGAGGCGAAAAATATAATGCGATATGTGGTTACATTTTCATTGGGTGCTAACATTTAGGCTACGGGGGTGTGCCGTTAGAACCCAAACAATTCTAATAACTTAATCAGGAGCATAAACATGTTTAAAAACCTTTTTGCAAACCTGCAGAAAGTTGGTAAGGCTCTGATGCTTCCAGTATCAGTTTTACCAGTTGCGGGTATTTTGCTTGGTGTGGGTGCAGCGAACTTTAGCTGGCTACCGGAAGTTGTTTCACATTTAATGGAACAAGCTGGTGGTTCGGTTTTTGGTCAAATGGCACTACTCTTTGCAGTAGGTGTAGCATTAGGCTTCACGAATAACGATGGTGTTTCAGGCCTGTCAGCAATTGTTGGCTATGGCATCATGGTTGCGACGCTAAAAGTAATGGCAGTCGTAATGGGTGTTGATAACATCGAGACAGGCGTTCTTGGTGGTATCCTTGCAGGTGGTGTTGCTGCTTGGGCATTCAATCGTTTTTACAAAATTCAACTTCCTGAATATCTTGGCTTCTTCGCGGGTAAACGTGCAGTACCAATCATTACGGGTTTCCTTGCGATTGCTCTAGGTATTGTTTTATCTATCATTTGGCCTCCTGTAGGTTCAGCTATCGCAACATTCTCTGATTGGGCTGCTAACCAAAACCCAGTAACCGCATTTGGTATATACGGTGTTGTTGAGCGTTCATTGATTCCATTTGGTCTTCACCACATCTGGAACGTGCCTTTCTTCTATGAAGCAGGTACATGTACCAACAATGCAGGTACTACCGTTCACGGTATCATGACTTGTTTCTTGACTGCTGATGATGCGTCTCGCGCTGCAGGTAACGGTTTCGGTCAACTAGCGGGTGGCTACCTATTCAAAATGTTCGGTCTTCCAGCTGCAGCAATTGCAATTGCACACAGTGCTAAACCAGAAAACCGCGCCAAAGTAATGGGTATCATGGCGTCAGCTGCATTGACTTCATTCCTAACGGGTATTACAGAACCTATTGAGTTCTCGTTCCTATTCATCGCTCCAGTACTTTATGTTGTTCATGCTTTGCTAGCTGGTCTTGCTTATGTATTGACTAACGCTCTAGGTGTTGTTCACGGTCACACGTTCTCGAACGGTTTCATTGACTTTGTTGTTCAATCTCCTCGTGCTGAAAACATGTTGCTATTGGTTGGTCTAGGTATTGCTTATGCAGTTCTATACTATGTCGTGTTTACTTTCGTTATCCGTACGATGAACCTGAAAACTCCAGGTCGTGAAGATGAATCTGAAGAAGCTTCTTCTGCTACAGGCAGTGAGTTAGCTGGTGAACTTGTTGCAGCCTTTGGTGGTAAAGAAAACATCACTAACCTAGATGCATGTATTACTCGTCTACGTGTTTCTGTTGCTAAAACAGAAGCAGTAAACCAAGAGAAATTGAAACAGCTTGGTGCTGCGGGTGTTGTTGTTGTATCGGGTGGCGTTCAAGCTATCTTTGGTACTAAGTCTGACAACCTTAAAACTGAAATGGATGAGTGGATCCGTAACCACGGTTAATTCATATCTTTTCATTCCCCTATAAAAAAGGAGGCGAAAGCCTCCTTTTCTTTTGCCGCTAACTCGTTCATCAGCCATCCCCTATTTTTATAAGTTGATCATTGCCATCTCATTTATTATTGCGGCGATAAGACGGATCTCACACTTGGCTTGTTGACTTAATTCTCTTTTATCTCAAACGATAATCAAGTAAGGGCTATTTCGCTCTATTCCTTTATTCACATGTTTAATTTTGCTGTGGTTTGGGTGGCATGAATAGGTTTGGCTTCAAGAGGCAGGTGTAGCGGTTGTCGACAGGCATAAAAAAAGCCGATGATGACATCGGCTTTTAGAATCAACAGGATTATTGTTTGTTCATGGCTTTTTTAATGCAGATGGCGGCGCCACCCCACGTAATGCCCAAACCAATAATCATCATAATAATTGCACTTGTCGTCATTAGTTGCACTCCTTGCGGCTTGTTGCATTGATTGTTACGCCTATAGCGAATAGTAACCCGATCATGACCCATCCTAGGGTGAGGTCATAACCACCGTAACCTTCTGTGAATAGAGCGTTCAGTTTTGTGGCGACAATAATGGCCAAAATTACAGGTGAGATAAAGCGCAGACAAATATCAAACCACACGCCAATATTGAAATCGGAAATGCTGTTCACGTATTTGCGTACGTCAGAAATCTTAAATAGCCATGCCATGAGCGTAAGTTCCACTAGACAGCTCGCCATAATGCCCACGTTGTTTGCGAAGTGGTCGACAAGGTCGAGTAGCAACAGGCCACCGTTGGTCGCAAAGGCCATTGAAACCAAAAACCCTACACTGATAACTACATTAGCGGCCTTTTTACGGCTCCATTTTAGCTTATCGATGACGGCTGAGGTGACGGCTTCAATGATTGATATGTGTGAGCTTAGGCCTGCAACAACAAGTGCAAAGAAGAAGATTGGCCCAAGAATATAGGGCGCTGGCAATAGGTTGATAGCCGCTGGCAACGTAACGAATGCAAGCCCAACGCCCGCAGACACGACTTCTGTCAACGGTTTGCCTTGTTCATGAGCCATGTAGCCAAGAACAGAGAAAATCATAATCCCCGCCAGAATTGAGAAACCACAGTTGATCAATACTGTCATGAAGGCGTTATTCGTTATGTCTGATTTCTCAGGAAGGTAGCTGGAATACGCCAGCATGATGGCAAAACCAATACTTAGGGTGAAGAAAATCTGTCCATAAGCAGCAGCCCAAACCTTCACATCCCAGATCTTGTCAAAGTCAGGCTCAAACATGTAGTTCACACCATCTAATGCACCTGGTAGGAAAATCATGCGGCCAATCAAAAGCAGTACCATGATAAACAGTATTGGCATCATGATTTTTGAAGCGCGTTCGATTCCAGACTTCACTCCACCGACGATAGCAGCATAAGTAATGGCCCATGCAATCAGCATTGCAATGGCGATTTTCCATTGAATACTACCGAGATTTGTCGGTGAATTATCGCCTAGTGCTAAATAGTTGCTAAAGAAGAAAGCATTAGTATCGGTTCCCCAACTTTGTGTAAACGACATACCAAAGTAGGAAATAGCCCAGCCAATAACGGCCACATAATACACAGCAATAATAGCGGCAACCCCTACTTGGAACCAACCTAACCATTCAAATTTTGCGTGAATTTTAGCCAGTGTGGCTGGTGCTGAACCGCGATGCTTTTGACCCATACTGAACTCTAGGATCATAAACGGTATACCCGCTGTGATCATGGCGAAAAGGTAAGGGATGAAGAATGCACCACCCCCATTCTCATAAGCCATATAAGGGAAACGCCATATGTTTCCAAGACCGATAGCCGAACCTACGGCAGCCAGAATGAACCCTGCACGGGATCCCCATTGTTCTCGCTTCATTGTTTACTCCTTTACGACTTCCCTGAGGTATGAAGCTTCTCTTCGGCTGCGGAGCCAGTGTTGGAGTGATGAATACTATCGGTACACTAAATAGACCGTGAATATTTGCGCCATCATCCATGAACTGGCAAAAAGTTAGTGTTATATGTTGTCAGCTTTCAGAGAACTCAGAATATTGTTCTTAATAGTTCGATGTGTGTTTGCTGTATCTGAAATAATCAGCTACGCATGGGTTCGAGACTACAGACTAATCTAAGTTAAGGCAATAGATTGTAAATGTTATTCTCTGGTTTTTTGATGGTGTATTAGTTGTTAATTAATTGGGATTTAGGTGGAATGAACGTCATTTTTTAATAAGAATGGAATTTATAACTTCGTTGTCTAAAAAATATAAATGATAAAACTATTTTTTGTCGAAGAGTGTATGACTGAAAAACATACACTCACTAGTGAATCACACCACAATTTTATCTTGGTTTAAAAACGAACTGTTAGGCCGATATTAGCCGAAAATTGATTGATCCAATCAGATTTAAAACGAATCGCGCACGTTTCTGAAGAGGGCAGTGTGCAGGTTGCTGAAGTTTCGTTGTCAACAGAGGTACCTAACCAACGCACTTGGCTATTCAGCGCAATGTTATCGGTAAAGGCATACTCAAAACCCCCAAACAAGCTTGAAGAAAAACCATATTTATCTTTAGCCCAGTCAACATCCGTATAAGAACCACCGATACCTAGGCCTATATAAGCGGTCAATTGTTGGCTTGTCGGATAATAAATGCTGCTTTGAAAGTGGAGATAATGGATGTTGGTATCCGCGTTAATGGTTTCAACAGAGGTGTTTTGAGTGGCATAAAACAGACCAATTCGGCCTTTTTCGTAATCAGTTTCTATAGCGAGGCCATAACCAGAGGAAGCTTTTAAATCGTATTCATTGCTGGCTTGATCCTCGACTTCGCCCCCAACGATATACCCAAAAAAGGGAGAGACGATGACTTGCGCTTGTGCATAGTGAGCAGATAAAGCTCCGATGATAAGAATGATTTTATTATATTGATGCATAATTATTAACCTAAGCCACTTTTTAACGATTAGGTTATTGTGATGGTAACTACATAATTGTGCACGAAAAATCAACGATTCTTGAAGATACTTCACACTGATGTTATTACTTTGTTATCTGATAGGAGGTGGCTATGGAACTTGATCTAAAATATGCATTAGTGATTACTGCAACGGTCTTTACTATTCTCGTCGGTTTTGGTTTGATCGCTATCAGCCATTAATCAACGAGGGTTCTGCTGATGAACACTAGTGGAACTATCTCTGATAAAGAGACGAGAGCGGATTTAGATCGGCTCTCGAAGTACATTGGAGGAAAAAATGCATTGGTTACCCAAGGTGGTGGCCAAAGAGGTATTTTTACCGCAGGTGTGTTAGATGCGTTCCTTCTTTCCAATTTTGACCCCTTTGATGAATTTTATGGCACCTCTGCAGGTGCATTGAATTTGTGCGCTTACCTATGCCGTCAACATGGGTTAGGTAAGGCTTTTATTTTAGAACTCACCACGGATGCTAATTTTTTTAATCTATTTAGCTACGTTCGGCGTAAGCAGTTCATGAACTTGGATTGGGCCTTAGATCGCATATCGGAATTTCCTTATCGGTTGGATGTCGATATGGGAGCCCAAGTCCTTGCGAAAAGAAAAGCTTATGCTGCTGTTACCTCAGCACACTCACTCCACGACCATTATTTCCCGATATTAGAAAGTAACTGGCGAGAGGTGTTGATTGCCACCTGTGCGATTCCCCGCTTATATCCGCATGAAGTCAAGCTGGGTGATGACCTATATATTGATGGTGGAGTATCGGCATCAATTCCAGTTCAGGAAGCATGGCGTAGAGGTGCCCGTTTTGTTGCGGTAATCCGCACTGAATGCCCTGATGCCGACGCGGTAGAGAGTGGGTTACCGATGAAGCCGTTGCCTTCTGCTAAGCCTTACAACGAGGCTCATTGGTTACATGAACCTTTGCAAAATATTCAAGGTCAGTGGCGACAAAAATTGTCTTACTGGAAGCAAGAGTGGAGTGGTCTTCTCCATCAACAAATAGAACGTTCTAAGCTACAAAAACGTGAGCAAATGAATTTGGAGCTACTTAATGGTGGACGCTGGTTATTTGGCGCTGATGATATTTATCGCTTGAGTCATTTAATTGGTGACAAGTTTGATTCGGGGTTAGCGGATATGTTAATGGTGCATTACCAAACTTATTCTCTTACTCAAGAATTTTTGCGTGCGCCGCCGGATGATGTTTACATCCTACAGATTGTGCCCAGCGAACCATTGAGGTCAAGATCTCTCTTAAGCAGTCAAGAAGATCTGCTTTATGATTATGAGCTGGGACTGACGGCGGGTTATCGCTTTATCGACCAATTTAACCAAGCGCAGTCGGCATATCAGTCCCGTATTGCCTCATCGGATTATTTTCCCCGCGACCATTAAGTCAACGGGGAGCACGGGTTATTCAAGGACCGGCAGGATACGCATGCAGTTGGTTGACCCTTCGACATCCATAATGTCACCTTGAGTGATGATCACTAAGTCACCGAACTCTAACAATTTTTTCTCCTTAAGCGTATTGAGAGCTGCAACGGCCACATCAAAACCAGTGTCTGCTTTGGTATCAAAATAGACGGGTGTGACTCCCCGATATAGAGCGCAGCGGTTTAAACTTCGTTCATTGGGCGACATAGCAAAGATAGGCAGTACAGAATTTAAGCGTGAGGTCATAAGCGCTGTTCTTCCTGATTCGGTCAGAGTCACCATGGCTTTGATTCCTTCCATGTGATTGGCCGCATAGATAGTGGACATCGCAATGGTCTCTTCAGCAGTCACAAACGAAGTATCGATTCGGTAATTTTGTTGGCTAGCTTCGATCATTTTTTCCGCGCCGACACACACTTCGGCCATCGAACGAACCGTTTCTACTGGGTATTTACCAGCAGCAGTTTCACCTGAAAGCATCACCGCATCGGTTCCGTCAAGCACCGCATTGGCAACATCCATTACCTCCGCGCGGGTTGGCATTGGGTTCTCGATCATTGACTCCATCATTTGTGTTGCGGTGATCACTACTCTATTGAGTGCCTTGGCGCGGCGGATCAGCTTTTTCTGCACACCAACCAGCTCAGGATCACCAATTTCTACCCCCAAATCACCACGAGCGACCATGATCACATCAGAGGCCATAATGATGTCATCAATATTGTGATCACTGGCCACGGTTTCTGCCCGTTCCACTTTCGCCACGAGCTTGGCCTCAAGGCCTGCATCACGAGCGAGGCGGCGAGCGTATTTCATATCTTCGCCATTGCGAGGAAATGAAATGGCTAGATATTCAACCTGTATTTCGGCGGCGAGTAGTATGTCTCGTTTGTCTTTTTCGGTCAGCGCTTCCGCCGATAAACCGCCACCCTTTTTGTTGATGCCTTTGTTATTTGAAAGTGGACCACCGACGGTGACTATGGTGTGTATTTTAGCACCATCGACTGCTGTGACGAGTAGTTGTACTCGTCCGTCGTCCAATAGCAGCAAATCATCCTGCTGCACATCTTGTGGTAGTTTTTTGTAGTCAATGCCAACCGAATCTTGGTCACCTTGCCCTGGGGGGAGCTCTGCATCAAGAACAAATCGGTCACCTTCATCTAAGTAGACTTTTCCTTCTTTAAATGTGGAGACCCTAATTTTTGGTCCTTGTAAATCACCAAGTAAAGCAACATGGCGACCCAACTTAGCAGCGATAGCTCTTACTCGTTGCGCTCGCAGTTTATGGTCCTCGGAGCTACCATGTGAAAAATTCATGCGCACAACATTTGCGCCAGCTTTGATAATCGCCTCTAATATCTCGCCTTTGTCTGTTGATGGGCCTAAAGTAGTCACGATTTTTGTTCTTCTTAACACAGCGGTCATTGTGTTCTCCTGATGGGGCGGGAATCTAGATTGAGTATATGCAAGATCTGGCGAAAGAAAGGGGATAAGAGTGAAATTTATCGACAGGTGTCAGATGATTTTTGTCACAAAAAAAGAGGAGTTTCATATTTTTTGAATGTAAACAAATGGCAGTTTATTGGCTAAATACACGAAGATCTAGGTATATCCGTGATGCTTGTCACGGCAATATACTAAAGCGCTTCACAATTACTTCGCAAAGTAAAAAAATTGGCATGTTATTGATTTCTGGAGCTCCCAATGTATATGGCGCAACCAGGCCATATTGATCATATCAAACAGGTCAATGCTGGTCGTGTATATAAACTCATTGACCAAAAAGGTCCCATTTCTCGCATCGATTTATCGAAGGAGAGTGAGCTTGCTCCGGCAAGTATTACCAAAATTACTCGTGAGTTAATTGAAGCTCATTTAATCCATGAAACGACAGTACAAGAAGCGATCAGCCGTGGCCGCCCAGCCGTTGGTTTACAAACCAATAATGAGGGATGGCAATTTTTATCCATGCGTTTAGGGCGTGGTTACCTAATTATTGCCCTGCATGAGTTGGGTGGTGAAGTGTTGATCGACACCAAAATTGAGATCCATGAGCTAGACCAAGATGACGTGCTCGCTAGGTTGCTTTACGAAATTGAAGAATTTTTTCAAACCTACTCGTCGCAATTGGATCGAGTGACGAGTATCGCAATTACCTTGCCCGGTTTAGTGAATTCAGAGCAAGGGATTGTACTGCAGATGCCTCATTACAATGTGGAAAATCTGGCTCTTGGTCCTGAAATTTATAAGGCGACGGGCCTACCTGTATTTGTGGCGAATGATACCCGAGCTTGGGCACTGGCTGAAAAGTTGTTTGGCCATTCGCAAGGCAATGAAAATTCAGTTCTTATCTCTATTCACCACGGTTTAGGGGCCGGCATTATCCTTGATGGCAGGGTGCTGCAAGGTCGGCACGGGAATATCGGTGAGTTAGGTCATATCCAAATTGATCCGCACGGTAAACGTTGCCATTGTGGCAATATTGGCTGTTTGGAGACAGTCGCCAGTTCGCAAGCAATTCGTGAAGAAGTGGCGCTGCGTATTGCAAACGGTGAGGTTTCATCATTGACTGAGCACAGTGAAATCACCATCGAAGATATCTGTGAAGCCGCAGCAGAGGGTGACCCATTAGCGGTGGATGTGATAGAGAAACTAGGGCGTTATTTAGGGGCCGCAATCGCAATTGTGATCAACCTGTTTAACCCAGAAAAAATTCTTATCGGTGGTGTTATTAACCAAGCTAAGAACGTGTTATACCCTGCATTGCAAAAATGCATCGAAGAGCAGAGCTTACCTGTCTATCATCAAGATCTCGAATTAGTGGAATCACGTTTTTATAAACAGGCAACCATGCCCGGTGCGGCTTTGATTAAACAAGCTCTCTATGATGGACTTTTGCTGATGAAAGTTGTCGAAGGTTAATTTTTTCGCGGTTAGATCATTTATATTTTTTACAATTAACCCATATGGCTATACTGTTATGTGAGTTCACTATAATTTTCGGGATTTCGTATGTCAGGTGTTTTAAATACGGTTGACCAGCGCACCAATCTTGTCGGAGAGAATCGACTAGAGTTGCTTTTATTCAGCTTAAATAGCCGGCAAATTTTTGCGATCAATGTATTTAAGGTGAGGGAAGTGATCAAAGTTCCTCAGTTAACGAAATTGCCCGGTTCTCATCATAATATTACGGGTGTAGCCTCATTGAGGGGAGTGCCAGTTCCTGTCATTGATTTGCGCAGTGCGATCGGTTTTCCTCCATCTCGCTTGGATAGCCAAGAACAGAACCTCATCATCACTGAGTACAATCGAACTATTCAAGGTTTTTTGGTTGGGCAAGTTCGCAATATTATCAATACCGCATGGACTGAAATTCAGCCACCACCGCGTTTAGCTGGCCGTTCTAATTACCTTACCGCTATCACCCATGTTAAAGAGGTCAACAGTAGCCATATTGTTGAAATCATTGATGTTGAAAAAGTGTTAGCTGAGATTATTGATTATGATGTTTCTATCTCAGAAGGCGTTCTTGACCATGATTTGGTTGCGGAGATGGTCGGGCGAAAAATTCTGATTGTGGATGATTCTTCAACGGCTCGTAACCAAATAAAAGGGACGCTCTCACAGCTTGGTTTGGAAATTGTCGAATGCAGAGATGGCTTAGAAGCATTGAATCTTCTGAAGTCGTGGAGCGATGAAGGAAGAGATGTAACGAGTGAGCTTTTACTGATGATCACCGATGCTGAAATGCCAGAAATGGACGGTTATAAACTGACTTCCGAGATCCGTAATGATCCGAGAATGAAATCACTATTTATTACGTTAAACACGTCACTCAGTGGCAGCTTTAATGAAGCCATGGTACAAAAAGTGGGTTGTGATCGTTTTATCTCTAAATTCCAACCCGATTTATTAGTACAAGTGGCACAAGACCGATTACGTGATGTGCTTTCGTAAGACTTTTTAGCCATCATTACAATAAAGTCGTCTCTAATGTGCCGATGTGCCGACATGAAATAGTGATTTTTACCTCAAACGACAATGCCTTGCTGATGAGGCAAGGCATTGAAAGATTAAGAAAAAGCTAAGCCATTACTCTTTCGGTTGTGCATCGATACATTGACCATTCACGGCTTGGCTTTCCGGCGCCATTAAATAGAGATAAAGCGGCATGATATCTTTAGGCGTTTTCAACAGCTCCACATCTTCAGCGGGATAAGCTTTGGCGCGCATGCCTGTGCGCGTGCCACCGGGATTAATTGCATTCACTCGAATTGATGTGTTGCTTAGCTCATCAGCTAGCACTTGCATCATCCCTTCTGTGGCGAATTTTGACATAGCATAAGTGCCCCAAAAAGCACGACCATGGCCTACGGTTGAAGACGTAAATACAATCCGCGCATCTGGAGATTTGTGCAGCAATGGCAGCGCCGCTTGGCTGAGTAAGAATTGCGCTTTGACGTTGACCTGCATGACATCGTCATAAGAATCTTCACCGATCTGATCAAACGGGCTGATCACACCCAAAAGCCCCGCGTTATGTAGCACACCATCTAAGCGACCAAACTGCTCTGCAATGGTATCGATCATATCGAGGTAATGTTGCTTGGTGGCTCCTTTCATGTCCAGCGGAACAATCGCAGGTGTTGCGTAGCCAGCGTTTTCTATCTCATCATAAGTTTGTTCTAACTTTTTCACCGTGCGGCCGAGCAAAATGACGGTTGCGCCGTGGGCTGCATAGCTGATGGCGGCTTGTTTACCGATACCGTCGCCAGCACCTGTAACTAAAATGACTCTATCTTTGAGGGCATCTGCAGAAACTGAATAATCCACCTTGTGCTTCCTTATTGTTATGATTTGCTTTAAGTCTTCGTGACAAGGTGGTTACAATACACCAAATCAAAACCTATGAGGATTAGGACGTTGGAATTTTTATTGGACTACGGCCTATTTTTGGCCAAGATTGCGACAATCGTCGTCGCTCTTGTTGTGCTATTGATCATTGTGAAATCGGTGGGCGGAAAAAACAGCGCGCAGAAAGGCGAGCTGGAAGTAGTGAATTTAACCGAGCGTCATAAAGAAATGGTCGAGCAAATGGAACACCATCTGCACGATGATGCTTTCTTGAAGGCTCGCGATAAAGCAGAAAAGAAAAGCGAAAAAGAGAAAAACAAAGCACGTGACAAAGCGATCAAAAAAGCGGCCAAAGAGGGAGCGCTAGATACCAAACGTGAACCGCATCTCTTTGTCTTGGATTTCAACGGCAGTATTGATGCCAAAGAAGTGAGTTCGCTACGCGAGGAAGTGACCGCCATTCTCGCCGTTGCTCGTCAAGGTGATGAAGTGTTGCTGCGTTTAGAGACTGGCGGTGGCATGGTGCATGGTTATGGTTTGGCTTCTTCGCAGCTCGATCGCATTAAAGCGGCTGGGTTACCCCTAACTATCGCAGTTGATAAAGTGGCCGCCAGCGGTGGTTATATGATGGCGTGTATTGCTGATAAAATTGTGGCCGCTCCTTTTGCGATTGTCGGTTCCATTGGCGTTATCGCGCAACTACCTAACTTTAATAAACTGCTTAAAAAACATGATATTGAATTTGAACAGTTGACCGCAGGTGAATACAAACGCACGCTGACTATGTTTGGTGAAAACAGTGATAAAGCGCGCGATAAGTTCAAGCAAGAACTCGAAGAGACTCACGAACTGTTTAAAGATTTTATCCGCGAGCATCGTCCAGCGCTTGACCTTGAGAAAGTGGCCACTGGTGAACACTGGTTTGGGACTCAAGCTCAAGAGCTCGGTTTAGTTGATGAGATCAAAACTTCTGACGACTTAGTGGTTGCTGCGTGTAAAGATAAAACGGTACTGGCAATCCATTATGTGCAGAAGAAAAAACTGACTGATAAATTGGCTGGTGTTGCGGGCGAAGCGGCTGATAGTGTGTTGCTGAAATTGATCAGTCGCGGTCAACGGCCAATCGTTTAGGTTAGGTGCGTCTTTCTCGAAGCAGGCAGATTATTTTTCGGAGAGTATTAAGCGGAGAAGTACGTTACTTCTCCGTTTTTTTTGATCTCAGCCATTCACCGATGGCGAGTATCAACCCGGCCAACATGCCTGCTAAATGCGCTTCGATAGCAACGCGTGCATTAATAAGCTCACTGGTGTTACTTGAAGCGCCGAAAATTTGCTCCCAGACAACTTTGACAATAACACCAACCACCAACAGCCAACTGCTGCGACGCCCTTGCAGTGCTTCTTGCAGCGCCAAATAGGCAAACATTCCATGGAGCGCGCCTGAAAGGCCGACATAGACTTGCATACGGCTCAAAAAAAGGCTAACGCCTACCATCAGGCTGGTTGCCAGAAGGCTGATTAACCATTTTTTACTGCTCGGTTGAAACACAAAATGGATAATCCACAGCCCTGCGAGGTTCATACCAAGGTGTGTAAAGTTGGTGTGTGTGAAATTTCCTGTTAGGATCCGCCACCATTGGCCCGCTTCAATGGCAGGCCGATTCCACGCACTGAGGGCGGCCAGCTGCGGCCATTGCAACCCCAAGCAGACCAAGCTGATAGCAAGTAGTGCAAAATAACGATTTTTTTGATGGTTTATGTTTAGTAAGCAAAGGCGAAAGTAATTCACGTTATGTCTCGATACTGTTCTCAATGTGGTAAAGCGCGAAAAGCCTGCATCTGTTCTTTGATCGTACCGCTTTCCTCGTCGGTCGAGCTTATCATTCTTCAACATCCGACAGAAGAACATCGCCCAATGGGCACAGCCCGAATTCTCGATTTATCTTTAGCGAATTGCAGGCGCTTTGTTGCCGAAGATTTTAGCCGGCACACTCAGCTGAATGAGTGCTTAGCTGAGCCGGATGTGCTCAACTATGTACTTTACCCGCATGAGACTGCGCAGCCCGTGTCGGCTATGAATATCAATGCTGATACCAGAAAAGTACGAGTTATTTTACTCGATGGTACTTGGAAGAAAGCGTATAAAATGTGGCAACTCTCGAGCAATTTACATTCGCTACCGTGTTTGCACTTGCCGACCGATCTCAAAGGCAATTATCGCATTCGCAAGGCACCGAGTGAAAACAGCTTATCAACTGTTGAAGCTGGTTTTCATATCTTGTCATTGCTTGAGCCTCGGCAAAATTTTCAACCGCTCCTTGATGCTTTTGATGCGATGGTTGCCTTTCAAATTAGCCAAATGCCAGCTGGGGTTTTTAAGCAAAACTATATCAGCGAGTAACCGCTATATCAGTGAGTAATGATGGCAGAAGCTATCACTCAACCAGCCATTAATAGTGATTATGAGCTGAGAACAGTTGTTGATGGAGCCTTTGCGCATAGCCATCGGTCATAGCCGAAATATAGTCACAGATAACGCGCATACCATCGTTTTCATTGGTTTGGGCTTGCCACTTACCGCGCGTTGTTTCTGGCAGTAAGCGTTCAGGATCGGCGCTTAGCGCTTCAAACAGATCCATGATGATCTGCTGGCCTTTGTATTCAAAACGCTGCACTTGCGGAATTTGAATCACATATTGGCTCACAAATGATTTCAGTACTTCCAGCGCAGCGGCCATATTGGGTTCTAAATAGGCGTTGAAGGCGAGTAATTCATTCTCAAAATGCGCATCAACGGCTTGAATATGAATGCTAGTCAGTAGCGCATTAACAATCCCGCCAATCGCATCTTTACGACGATAATGTTTGCCTGCAAACAGCATTTCACTGATGGAAGCGATGTGTTTTTCAAACCACGCATCGCCGCATTCGGCCAGTTTCGAGGCTGCGGCCTCTTGCCACTGTTGGCGAGTCACCATGCCAAGCACGATGGCATCTTCTAAATCGTGCACGCCGTAGGCAATGTCATCGGCCAGCTCCATGATGGAGCAATCGAGTGATTTAAAGCGAGTCTTGTGATGTTGATAAGGCGTTGCGGGCTGACCACGCATTTGACTGAGTAGGGCTTTATCTTGCGCAGAGAGCGGCTCCGTTACCCAAGAAAAAATCGCGTGATCGCAATCGTATATTCCCTTAGCGGGCGACCACTCTTTGGCTTTCAACTGACGCTGGTGAGCGACTGCATGGGGTTGCTGTACAGCGCGAGTTTGACTTAGCAGCGCAGGGTATTTTAATAAGCCCAGCACAGTGCGGCGCGACAGGTTCATACCATGGTGTTCGGTGTAAGGCTCTAAGCTGGTCACAATTCGAAAGGTTTGCGCGTTGCCTTCAAAGCCGCCGTGAACGCGCATCATATAATTGAGCGCCACTTCGCCGCCATGACCATAAGGAGGGTGACCGATATCATGCGCTAGGCATAAGGAATCGATCAAACTATCCGAAGGCAGCAAATCACGAAACTCTGGTTGCTTGAGTTTAATTTGCGCCACTATTCCAGTGCCGAGTTGCGCGGCTTCTAAGGAGTGAGTGAGGCGAGTGCGATGGAAATCATTCAAGCTAGTGCCATGTACTTGAGTTTTGGCTTGCAAGCGACGAAATGCTGCCGAGTGAAGAATACGTGCCCGATCGCGTTGGAAAGGGCTGCGGTGATCATCGCGGCGGATTTTATGCTCATCATCTTGGCGTTCAAGCCATTTGGGGTCAATGGATATATCCATGCCATCTCCTGCAGTACATTTATGTTTTTCAAACACTTAACAAGTAACTTAGCGTGAGTTAGCTGATCTCGTCCAGCGTTAATTCGAAACTAGGGGCAAAGGTATTGAGAAAATACTCCATCTCAGGTGTATGGCGATCTCGTAAGGTGACGTCTAAACGTTTTTTGGCCAGCGCATATTCGTGGTTGCCCGCGCTGAGTTCTTCTAAGCATTTGAGATAGGCGCAGAGTGAATCTGCCTGTTTGACTATCGCCACATCTTCAGGGTGCGCGGCGTCTGAAACGAGATATGGAGCAAAGTCCTCACGCAGCTCTTCAGGCAACATCGAGAGCAGTTTTTGTTCGGCGGCGGCTTCTATCTTTTTGTATTCTTTCGCAATATCGGGGTTGTAGTATTTAACTGGTGTCGGAAGATCGCCCGTCAACACTTCACTGGTATCGTGGTACATACCTAAAATCGCAATCCGTTCAGGGTTGACCTTGCCGCCAAATTTTTTGTTTTTGATTACGGCTAAAGCGTGAGCGACAAATGCCACTTGTAGGCTGTGTTCAGAGATATTTTCACTGGAGATCGATCGCATTAAAGGCCAGCGTTGAATTAACTTCATTCGGGCTAAGTGAGCAAAAAAGTGACTCTCTTTCATTGCAATAAACATCCTTGCTGTGTCGGGGGCCAAGAGAAAAATTGGCGATTCAAAGAAAACGGGCGCACTTTCAGTATCGAAAAGTGCGCCCGTTTAGCATATGGAAGTTTACGCCAGAATGCTACTGACTGTAGGTCGATAAGAAACGTTCGAAGCGGCCAATGGCAATTTCCAAATCTTCAATATGCGGTAAGGTGACAATGCGGAAGTGGTCCGGTTTTGGCCAGTTAAAGCCCGTTCCTTGAACCAATAGCACTTTCTCTTGTTTTAAGAAGTCGAGCACCATTTTTTGGTCATCTTTAATGCTGTACATTTTCGTGTCGATTTTCGGGAACAGATACATGGCTCCTTTAGGTTTGACACATGAGACGCCGGGGATCTGGTTGATCAATTCCCACGCGCGGTCGCGCTGTTCGAGCAGTCGGCCGCCGGGTAAAATCAGCTCATTGATACTTTGATAGCCACCTAATGCGGTTTGAATCGCATGCTGCATGGGCACGTTGGCACACAAACGCATTGAGGCAAGCATTTCCAAACCAGCCACATAACCTTTGGCGATGTGTTTTGGCCCGGTAAGGAACATCCAACCACCACGGAACCCGCACACACGGTACGCTTTTGACAGGCCGTTAAAAGTGACCATTAAAACGTCATCAGCCAGTGTTGAAATGGGCGTATGGGTTGCACCATCGTATAAGATTTTGTCGTAGATTTCGTCGGCGAAAATGATCAATTTATGCTTGCGGGCAATCTCAACAATTTCCAGCAGGAAATCACGGCTATAGACAGCACCTGTTGGGTTGTTGGGGTTGATCAACACAATACCGCGTGTTTTGGGCGTGATTTTACTGTTGATGTCGTTGAGATCAGGATACCAATCGGCTTCTTCATCACACAAGTAATGCACAGCAGTGCCGCCCGAGAGGGCGACCGAAGCGGTCCATAATGGATAATCAGGAGCAGGGACAAGCATTTCATCGCCATTATTAAGCAGCGCTTGCATCGCCATCACGATAAGCTCTGAAGCACCATTACCGATGTAAACATCTTCTACATCTAGGCTACGCAGCCCTTTTTTCTGGTAGTGCTGCACCACGGCTTTGCGCGCGGAATAGATCCCCTTTGAGTCGCAATAGCCTTGTGAAGTAGGCAGATTACGGATCACATCAACTAGGATTTCATCTGGGGCGTCAAAGCCAAATGGGGCGGGGTTACCAATGTTTAACTTCAGTATTTTATGCCCCTCTTCCTCCATGCGTTTAGCATGTTTGAGTACAGGACCCCTAATGTCATAGCAGACATTGTCGAGTTTTGACGACATCCCGATATTTTGCATTGTATAATTCCTGAAAAATAAATAATTTCTTTATTAAACTACACTAAATTGATGTTTGATAGAATAAAAATCTGCCACTGTGCGCTTTTAGGATACAGATGAGGATGCCCGTTATCACAGGAATCTGCAAAAGATAACTCGTAACCTTGATTTCGTTTCCCTCTCTAAATAGAGTAGCCGTCAGTAGAGCCCGTGTCTCAATGTTTTCGAGGTCGATTTGTCGCATTTTCATCAAGCTATTGCTCGGTTAATCGAGCAAATAAACGACGCGAAGGATGATGACGTTCGTTTTGTACAAATACTGCAAGAAGCTCCCCCTTTCGCGCCAATTGATTGGCTTGAAGCGCAACCCATTTTCCCTAAATTTTATTGGCAGTCACGTGATACGCGCGAAGAAGTAGTGGCATTAGGTCAGCTGTATACTTTTTCTGAGGCTGAACCTGCCTACGCTATTCTTGGTCAGGAGCAGCGAGTTTGGGGTGGACGTTCTTTTGATGGGCATACGGACAAAAATCGCCGTTGTCTATCCTCATTTTTCTTTTTACCGCAAATTGAGCTGATTTGCTGTGATGGTCAATGGTCATTGGCGGCGAATATTACCGCTGAACGCCAACGAACCTTGGTCGCACTGCATAAACTGCAACTTGAAGTTAGTCCGTTACGTGGTATGACGTCACATATAAAACAGGTCACCCATCAACCTAATGAGGTGAAGTGGCAGCAGTTGGTCAATCAAGTGCTTGAGGGGATTGGTCATCAAGCGTTTAAGAAAGTGGTGCTCGCGCGGCAAACGACACTCAGTTTAGATAAGCCGTTAAGCGCGGCGCAGTTGCTTAAGGCAAGTGCGGCGCACAATCATCACAGTTTTCATTTTTTATTAGCATTTGATCAAAAACACAGCTTTATGGGGTCGACACCTGAGCGTTTGTACGCTCGTCAAGGGCAGACTTTGTATACCGAAGCGCTGGCGGGAACTATAGGTCGGGGAGAAAATGCGAGCCAAGACATGGAGTTATCTCATTGGCTTACTCAAGACAGTAAAAATCTTAATGAAAATCAATATGTAGTGGATGACATTATTGAACGGTTAACGCCTTATTCTGAAAGGGTTGATGTTGAACAGGACGTCCGTTTAGTGCGTTTGCGCAAAGTGCAACATTTAAAACGGGGTATCCATGCGCAGCTGAAAAAGGGTGTGAATGGTGTACAACTGCTGAACGCGTTACAACCGACCGCAGCCGTGGCTGGCCTGCCGCGTAAAGCGGCGATGGATTTTATTCAGGCTAATGAGCCTTTTGCACGTGGTTGGTATGCTGGCTCAGTCGGTTATTTTAGCCATCAACAAGCGGAGTTTTGTGTGGCGATTCGCAGCGCTTTGCTGGTGGACAATCAGGTCCAACTGTTTGCCGGAGCGGGCATTGTTCCAGGTTCAGTTGCAGAGCATGAATGGCAAGAGTTAGACAAAAAAATGGCAACCTTACTGAGTTTGATCAGCGACCATTTTCCTCTAGGAGTGGCGTCATGAAGCATGACCAAGCGGTGCTGAACCGAATTTGGAGCCAAACGCTACTTGAGGAGCTTACTCGACTTGGGGTGCAAGAGATCTGTATTGCACCAGGTTCACGCTCGACACCCTTGACCTTAGAGGCGGCCGCCAATCACAAGCTTTCAATCCATACTCACTTTGATGAGCGTGGGCTGGGCTTTCTTGCTTTAGGTCTTGCTAAGGCGAGCCAAAAACCAGTTGCGGTGATTGTCACTTCTGGCACGGCGGCGGCTAATTTACTGCCAGCGATTGCTGAGTCACACCTCACGGGTGAAAAACTCGTTGTACTCACGGCTGACCGGCCCGTTGAGCTCGTGGGATGCGGTGCGAATCAAGCAATCAATCAAGTAGGTATTTACTCATCACATGTCACGCAGGCGGTGAATCTACCCAGTCCATCGACGACTATCCCATTGACTTGGTTGTTAACCACAGTGGATGAGGCTATGGCCAACCAAGATTATATGGGTGGTGCAATACATATTAACTGTCCCTTTCCCGAACCACTTTATGCCGAACATGATGTAGATCTTTACGCGGACTATTTAGCTGTGATTGAAGCGTGGCGTCAGCGTGAGCAAGCATTCAGCTCTCGCCAGTACCAAACCGAAACCAAAACGTTAGATGATGGTGCATGGCTGAGTAAAAAAGGGCTGGTGATTCTTGGGTCGTTGACGTTAGCTGAAGCGAAGAAGGCCAAGCACTTTGCCAACAAACTTGGCTGGCCAGTTTTATGTGATCCACAATCAGGCGTGAGCAGCGAATGGGCGCATTTTGATTTGTGGTTACAAAATGCGCGAGCACGTGAGTTGCTTAGTGAAAGTGAGGTGGTGATCCAATTCGGTTCACGGCTGGTCTCAAAACGGCTTACTCAATGGCTAGCTAGCCATGCTCACATTGGTAACGTGCAGTATATTTATGTCTCACCCCAAATGGCACGTAATAATCAAAGCCATCTGATGCAACAGCAGTTTGTCACTGATATTGCGTGCTGGGTCGATCGGCATATTGGTAAATTAACGGCTTTAGGTGCGGCGCAAGCGGGTTGGTCGGATCGAATAAAAACTGTGGCGCAAGAGATTGCCCAACTGGCTAAATTGCATTTGAACGGTGACTCTTCTATTACAGAGATTGGTTTAGCGCTCGATATGGCCGAGCGTAGCGAAGGGGCCGAGCTATTTATCGGCAACAGTTTGTTCGTTCGTTTAGCCGATATGTTTGCTCAAATTGAGGGACGTTCGGTTTACTCCAATCGAGGCGCTTCGGGCATTGATGGCTTAGTGGCAACTGCCGCAGGAGTACAGCGAGCCAATCATAATCCAATGTTGGTATTTATGGGTGACACGTCATTGCTGTATGATCTGAATTCTCTAGCTCTGCTTAGCCAAGTCAGCACGCCTCTGGTGCTGGTGGTGGTGAATAATGATGGTGGCGCTATTTTTGATCTATTACCCGTTCCCAAAACGCACAAAACCGCCTTGTACCAAATGCCTCATGGCTACCAATTTGAACACGCCGCACGGCAGTTTCGTTTAGGTTATGCTTGTCCGCAAACCTTATCTGCTTATCAAAGCTTGGTCCGTGAACATTTACAGCAGGGTACTGGCACCTTATTGGTTGAAGTGACCACGCCGTCTGGGCAAGCCGGTGAGCAAATCACACAATTTACCCAGCAAGTTTATGCTTTGTAGTCGTTTTTATTGCAGCACCACCACAGGTTCGACGTCGGTCGAGCCTGTGGTGGTTTTTCTACATGGTTTACTAGGCAGTGGGCGAGATTGGTCGAAAACGGCGGTTTTTCTTTCGCCATACTCGCAATTATGGATTGATCTTCCCGGCCATGGCGGTAGTCAGTCTCTCTTATGTGATGATTTTGATGAGTGCTGCGATCACATTTCTGCAACCGTGCTTAAGCAGCTTGGCGAAAAAACACCTATCGTATTGGTGGGCTATTCACTTGGTGGAAGGCTGGCAATGTATGGCGTGGCGATGCAGCGTTTTTCGGCGTTGAATATTCAAGGTTTGATCGTTGAGGGTGGCAACTTCGGCTTGCAGAGTTCTTTTGAACGTGAACAACGATTGAAAAATGATCACCATTGGGTACATCGTTTCCAAACTGAGCAGATTGAGCGAGTTTTGGTCGATTGGTATCATCAACCCGTTTTTTCTTCATTAAATCATGAGCAAAGACAAACTTTAGTCACTCAACGCAGTGCTAATCTTGGGGTGGCAGTGGCTCACATGCTACTTTCGACTTCATTGGCAAAGCAGCCTTATCTGCTCGCACAACTTGAGCAAGTCGCATTGCCAATTGTCTATGTTTGTGGGGAGAAGGACAGTAAGTTTGTTCATCTGGCACAGCAAAGTGGCTTCGAATATCGGCAAGTGCGGGCTGCAGGGCATAATGTCCATCATGAGCAGCCCGAAGTATTTGCTCATCTTATTCAAGAATTTATCAGCCAATGCTAACGCGTTGGTTCAAAAACAATAATTAATAGAACAATGGAAAGCACCATGGCTAAAACAGTCGGTATTACTGAACAAGAATTGTATGCACCAGTCATCTGGAGTGACTGCAGCGCCGAATATGAAGATATTCACTATCACAAATCGCAAGATGGCATTGCCAAAATTACGATTGCCCGCCCTCAGGTGCGTAATGCCTTTCGCCCACAAACGGTTAAAGAGATGATCAGTGCGCTGGCCGATGCGCGTTATGATGAGCAAGTTGGCGTGATCATTCTAACTGGTCTTGGTGAAGCGGCATTTTGCTCTGGTGGCGATCAAAAAATTCGTGGCGACTACGGCGGCTATCGTGATGAGTCCGGTACGCATCATCTCAATGTGCTCGATTTCCAACGCCAAATTCGTACCTGTCCGAAACCTGTAATTGCGGCGGTGGCTGGTTGGGCTGTCGGTGGTGGCCATGTGCTGCATATGATGTGCGATTTAACTATAGCGGCAGAAAATGCCCAGTTTGGTCAAACAGGACCCAAAGTGGGTTCATTCGATGGTGGATGGGGTGCGTCTTACATGGCCCGTATCGTTGGGCAGAAAAAAGCGCGTGAAATTTGGTTCCTTTGCCGTTTTTATGATGCTCAAGAAGCGTTGGACATGGGGCTGGTCAACACGGTTGTGCCAGTAGCTGATTTAGAAAAAGAGACGGTTCGCTGGTGTCGTGAAGTATTGCAGCATAGCCCTATGGCGCTGCGCTGTTTGAAAGCAGCGCTCAACGCAGATTGTGACGGCCAAGCAGGTTTGCAAGAACTGGCGGGTAACGCAACCATGATGTTCTATATGACAGAAGAGGGGCAAGAAGGGCGCAATGCCTTCAATGAAAAACGCCGCCCTGATTTCAATAAATTCCCTCGTAATCCTTAAGCGTAAAATCGGCTCAAGTCATCCAATTTTCCGTGATGATTTGGGCTAGTGGTCTCAATGAACAAAGTCGAATATCGAACAAAAGGTTGAAATTATGCGCAGCGCAACACTGTATCGCTACTGTTTACCGATGGATAGCGGCGTTATTCTCCGCAATCAGAAGCTGGTAGAACGTGAAGGTCTGATTATTGAATTACAAGATGATCACGGTTCAGCGTTGGGTGAAGTTGCCCCATTACCCGGTTTCAGTTTAGAGTCACTTGAGCAAGCACAGCAGCAGTTAATAACGCAGCTTCAGCTTTGGGTTAGTGGTGAGCTTATTACCTATGATGATCTTTTTCCTTCTGTTGCCTTTGGTTTGTCGATGGCGGAGTTAGAGCTGGATGGTGGGTTGCCTCAAGCCGGACACTATCACGCAGCACCTTTGTGCTCGGGAGACCCTGATGAACTGATCCCGCTTCTGAATGCGCTACCGGGCGATCATAGAGTTGCGAAGATTAAAGTTGGGCTGTACGAAGCGATTCGCGATGGGATGATCGTAAATCTGTTTTTAGAATCCATGCCTGATTTGCAATTGCGTCTTGATGCTAACCAAGCTTGGACACCTGCTAAAGCTGAAAAATTTGCCCAATATGTCTCTCCTTCGCTGCGTCAACGCATTGCGTTTTTGGAAGAGCCGTGTCCATCTCCCAGTGACAGCTTGGCTTTTGCTATCAATACGGGCATTGCGATTGCGTGGGATGAAACCTTACAGCAAGCCGTTCGCCGTGCAGATTTTCAGCTAGAAGATCTGACGGGAGCGAAAGCCATTGTGATTAAACCGACCTTGATTGGGTCGGTACAGCGCTGTATCACTTTGATTGAAAAAGCTAAAACATTAGGCATTCAAGCCGTTATTAGCTCTAGCATCGAATCGAGCTTAGGGCTTTGCCAATTAGCTCGTTTTGCGCAGTGGCAACTGCCTAATGAAATTCCGGGGCTAGATACGATTAGTTTGTTTAAAGCACAACTCGAAAGCGCATGGCCCAACAGCGCATTGCCGATACAAACGCTCGCGCAGCAAACGGTGGTTTGGCAATCTCAATGCGAGTAGGCGTTTCCTTTTGCCAAAAGCCGTGGCAACAACATGCTTTGTATACGCCGCACGCGATCGCATTGCGTACGGCGAATCAAACCTACACTTGGCAGCAGTTAGCGAACCGTATTGACGCTTATGCTTTTGCAATGCAGCAACAAGGTTTGCAGAACCAAGATGTGCTGACGTTAGTGGGTAAGAACAGCCTTGAGTTAGTGTTAATCTACCTTGCGTCGTTAAAACTTGGCGTGATCTGCGCCATCACCATGCCACAACCTGTGATGCTGCTGAAACAGAAACTCAGTACCTTATACGGAGAGAATAAACCACATTGGTTATGGTTAGGTGAAGGAGCTAGGCTCAAGGAGAATGAGCTAACTTCATTGCTCGCTGAGGCTAACATCCAGCTTTTTACTCATGAACATATTACTAACGAACATGTTTCGCCGCCCACGAGCGCTATGGTAAACAAGGCTGAGACACAGTTTGCCTCAATCATCTTTACTTCTGGCTCTACTGGGGTTCCTAAAGCCGTTATTCATACTTTTCAGCAGCATTGGTCGTCAGCCAGTGGTTTACTTGAGGTATTTTCATTTAGTTGCCATGATACGTGGCTGCTGAGTTTACCGATGTATCATGTGTCTGGGTTAGCCATTATTTATCGCTGGCTAGTAGCTGGTGCTTGCTTAAAAGTCGGCAGCGGCGATCTCACCCAAGATATAATTCATGTTACGCATGCTTCATTGGTTGCTACTCAATTGAAGCGTTTATTAGACAGTAAAACACCGCTCGCATTAACGCACGTGCTGCTTGGCGGAGGCCATATCCCAAACCATCTCGCCCAGCAGGCGGCAAAGCATGGCATTGAAACTTGGGTGGGTTATGGCATGACGGAAGCGGCTTCCACTGTCACAGCAAAACGTGTTAACGCAAGCCAGAGTGTTGGCCACGTGCTACCTAAACGGCAAGTGAAGCTACAAGGTCAGCGCATTTTCATTGGCGGTGAAACCATATCCAGTGGCTATTACCAACAAGGCTTAATCACGCCTCTTATCGATGAACAAGGATGGTTCGACAGCCAAGATCTTGGCCATTGGCAGAATGATGAGCTGTTCATTATTGGCCGCGTTGATAACCAATTTATCTCTGGAGGCGAAAACATTCATTGTGAAGAGATTGAAGCGGTATTATCTCACCACCCCGACATTGCTTTAGCGATGGTGATCCCTGTGCATGATGATGAGTTTGGCGCGCGCAGCGTGGCTGTGCTGCAATGCCAAGCGATGCCTGAAAAAGCGGCGTTAGAGCAGTGGCTCAATGGCAAGCTTGAAAGATTCAAATATCCTCTCGATTATTTTTTAATACCAAACCACTTGAGCGAAACGGGTATTAAAATATCGCGCAAGACCTTAAAAACATGGCTCACCGAACATCAGCTGCGTTATCGACCACTCAATGAGCGATCACCATTTGATGGTCTGGTGCTGCCAATCCACAAAACAGACGGGCTTATCTAACATTTCCTTTTGCTGTAGTTGATAAAGTTGCTTAGCCACAAACTCCGGTTCAAAGAGCTTATCGCTAGCCACATTACGCTGAAATGGTTTAGAAAGCGGGGTGTCGGTGGTTCCCGGATGAAACAGAATAGTTTGTGTGTTGGGATGAGTGCGAGCTAGCTCTATCGCAAAACTTTTCGTCGCCATATTTAGCGCCGCTTTACTCATCCGATAGCTGTACCAGCCGCCACTGTAGTTATCCTCTAAGCTACCTATCCGCGCGCTAAAAACCGTAATTTTTGCAAAAGATTGACGATCAATAAGTGATGGTAAATATTGAAACCAACGCACTTGGCTCAAAACGTTACATTGTAAAAGCCATTGAAAGTAAGACTCGTCAAACCTTGAGATACGCTTTTCCGGTGTATAGGTGCCGTTGTGTAGTTGCCCATTAAAAAACACAATTTGATCAAACTTATGCCCGATGTCGGCCAATGTTTTGGCAATCAAGGCCGTTGATTCGATACTGTAGTCGGTTGGAAAATGTTCTCTTGAGGATTGGGCGAGATATTTTTGTCTTGAGACGGTAACGATTTCTGGCGCTAAAGTCTGCGCTTTGAGCTCCCTTATAAAAGCTTGGGCGATGGTGCTTGAGGCGCCAATAATGAGGTATTTCATTGTTATCATTCTCTGTTTTTACAAACGCCATTACGGCATTGAGCATGACTAAACCAGCGAGATATCGACACGCGATGTTTTGCAAAAAGGAGATAAATTTGGTCGCTAATCCATTTTAGGATGGGTAAGCGCGTGATGAATAACCAGCGATGTTTGTTGACTAAACGCCAAGCTAGAACGGTTACATCCAGCCCATAAAGCAGATTGCCTTGTTGATCTAAGCCATGCAGTATCGATAACGCCTTGCTTTTGTCGATAGAAGGAAAGCTACGCATAGCATCGCCGTCATTTATGTCGATAAGCTGAACCCGACCATGGTGATCGAAGGTTTTTAATGAACGCATTTCATTGCAGCATAAAGGACACTGCGCATCGAAAAAAATCACTAAAGATGGGGTGCTCATATGTATGTCGTCAGCCTAACAGCCCGTTAATAACATATTTGTACGTTCACTCTTCAGTATAAGATCAAAGTGGTCTTTATCCTGAAGCATTTACTTGAGTTACAAATGACCTAAGTGTCATTAAATTGCCACTATGAGCACTGTTGATACGTGTTTTTCATCAATGCAATCATGTAGATGTCGATATTTACCTCAACGTGTGTGTTTTTGTGGAGCAAAAATTGGCAGGAAATTTCAGAATAAATCTCGTGATATTCAACCCTCTGTGGTTAATGGTGTTGATTGACTTGTCAATTAATTAATAGGTGTATCATGTCGACAGCTTTCTCTCCTTTGAAAAATATTATGATGATTGCGAGAATCAATCTATCGCAGAGCGAATTAAAAAAATTAGAAACAATGCAGGTTAAAACTATCCGTAATGTAGACTTTAAGCGGTTGGAAAACACGCTTGTAAGCAAAAAAACACCAATGGAAATGAAAAATAGGATCATGATAGTTTTAAATAAAAAGAGTCAAGATGAAAATTGGGTCAAGATATTAGCCAATTTTAACTCTGAAAAGAAGGTAAACGATTGGATAGATTTGAGAGTGCATGGAACGGTTTCTAATGCGTTAAAGAACCTTCTAAAAGACAAACAAAACCTACTGAATGAGCCTACTACAAGAGAAATAAAACAACATTTTGCATGTTATGGTGTTGGATTGATAGAAAGAAAAGTTAACTCTGCCCAAGTTAAAGAGACCACTAAAAAATTTTTAGAATGGATACGGGTAGATAGAAAAGACACGGGTAAATCTGGGCTTCAAGCGGCGCTAATGAGCGAGGTGGACAAGGCAAAACTTGACGTTGATCTAGCAAGTGTGGAGTGGAGAAAGAGTGTTACTAATCAGATCAATAGAAGTGTTGAAATTCAGATAAACGAATATTTGTCTGGTCATGCAGAACGGAACAAGATTGTTACATCTAGCGGTACTACTTTAACGGCACACGCAATAGAAGATTGGCTTACACAATACACTGCTTGATTCATGTTAAGTAACATCAGTTAAGGTGTGCCGCAGCGATACGAAAATAGAAGTGCAAATTTATACCTAACAATAGCAATCCATTGCAATTCATTGGCTAATTTACAGGTGCTAAGCCCCCAGCCTTTAAAGCAAGGTATACTACCCGTTTTTCTCACAAGGCAAGCTTTGCTGAACGTTATATTGAATCCCAATTTAACGCCAATCCCCCCTGAGTTCGGCGACTTTTTGTTGCATCACTTGTGTTGTTGCCTCTTTTTGGGGGACGGGCTCGCCAGCTTCAATTTCTATATGTGACCAAAAACGAGTCGGTAGCCCACAGCAGGCGCGCCCTTTGGCACGGCTAAAATAGCTTCCCCACAATCCCTTCAATGCCATGGGGATGACAGGCACAGAGCTGCGTTTTAAAATAATATCCATCCCGCGCATGAAATCGCTGATTTCGCCATCCGCGGTTAACCGTCCCTCTGGGAAAATGCAGACGATATGCCCCTCTGCCAATGCTTGTTCTACATCGTTAAAGGCTTGGCGGATAGAACCGCGACGCGTTGCGGAAATAGGTATCACGCCTGCACGTTTCAAAAAGCGACGAAGTGGCGGCAAATTGGCGTAATCCTCTTCCATCACAAAACGAATTAAGCGAGGACAAACCGCGCTCAGCAACAGTGCATCCATATAGCTAACATGATTGCACACCAGCAGTGCTCCGCCCTTTTCAGGTAAGTGATGAAGATTTTTGTGGCTGACTCGATACATGGTATGCGTGAGCATCCACATTAGAAATCGCACCAAGAAGACCGGGACTTGGTAGCATAAATAGAGTGCAACAAAGCCATTAAGCAAAGCTAATATAATGAAGAACTGAGGGATTGTAAGCTCAAGAAAGCTCAAACAGACAATCCCTAATAGTGCGCTCGCCACCATAAACAGTGAGTTGTAGATATTTAAAGCGGCAATGACTTGTGCGCGTTGAGTGACTTTAGCACGCTGCTGCATTAGCGCATATAAAGGCACAATGAAGATGCCACCGCAGACGCCAATCAACAATAGGAAAAGAAACATCGGCCATAGTGATTGGTAGCTGATAAATTGATAAAAATCAGTAAATTGAGGCAGTTTTTCTGGTACGGAGGTTGCCATTAAATAGCCAAATAATGTAATGCCAAAACTGCCGATAGGCACGATGCCGATCTCTATTCTATGATGCGATAATTTGTCACAGGTCAATGAGCCAGTGGCAATACCAACAGAAAACAGTGCTAGCAAAAAAGAAACGGCGCTCTCTGTGCCATATAAATAGTGATGCGTGAAATTTGGAAATTGAGTTAAGTAGGCGGCACCTAAAAACCAGAACCAACTGATCGCCATTACGCATTGGAAAATAGTACGGTCTTGTTTGGCAATCGCAATGGTCTGCTTGGTTTGCTTAATGGGCTGCCAGCGAAAAACGAGATCGGGTGCGCAAGCAGGGGCTTTAGGAATATGACGGCTGGCTAAATAGCCTAACAACGCAAATAGCACCACCGCGCCAGCAGCCACGTATTTAGTGTAGGGCATCGAGGCAATGAGCCCAGCCCCCAATGTGCCTAATAAAATCGCTAAAAATGTGCCTGTTTCCACTAACGCATTACCCGGAACCAATTCATTCGGCTTGAGTTGCTGCGGCAATAAAGCGTATTTGACTGGACCAAAAAAGGCCGATTGTGTCCCCATCAAAAACAGTAATAACAGTAAAATGGCGTAACTCTCGGTCATAAAACCGATCGCGCCAAGACACATGATGCCAATTTCAGCCAATTTCACTTTACGAATGAAAGCGGATTTTTCGTACTTGTCAGCAAGCACACCAGCAGAGGCAGAAAAAAGGAAAAAAGGAAGAATGAATAGCCCTGCGGCAAGGTTAATAAATAAATTACTGGAAACCGGTAACACGTTCGCTCCAGCAAACGCGACCAATAGCAGCAAGACATTTTTAAAGATGTTATCGTTAAATGCGCCAAAAAACTGGGTGATGAAATACGGAAGAAATCGTTGCTGAGTCAGCAATGAAGATTGAGATTGACTCATTGATGGTCCTTATCGCGCCCAGTGATTAAGATAGTTTGAGAGTAGGTTTTCAATCAGCTCTTTACCATCGATGGGTTCGGCGGCGAAAAATTTATCATCTACGCTTAATAAGGTAATACCATGTACGCCAGACCACAGGACTCGGCTTGCTTGCAGCACTTCTTGTTGCGAGTGTTGTGGAGCAAGGATGGTCAATAAACCTTCAAGCATGGCGGTCATGTTGTCGATGCGCTCTGCTTGCCACTGGGGAAGTAGTTCACCATTCATATTATGTTCAAAAATAAGTTGCCAGCGATTGGGGTGCAACTGAGCAAAATCGTGGTAGCAATAGGCCAATTTATACAACGCTTCTTTTGGATCGCTACACTTACCCACCACTTTTTTCGCTTGCGAAGAGAGTTCATCCAAGGTTTGAGCTACCACATGCAACAATAAAAGATTGTAACTGCCGAAGACATTGACCAAAGTGCTAGGTACGTAGCCAATCATGGTTGCGATTTTACGCAGGCTGAGCTCGTGATAAGTGTGATTTTGAAGAAAATGCTTCGCGGTCTTGAGCGTCAATGCAATCAGTTCTTCTCGGGTGTGATCGTTTCGTCTGGCCATGGTTACGTATCAATTATGAACAACGTTCGATATTCTAGTGGGGTGGTGTATAAGCGTCAACTTATGGACGGTTAATTTGCAATATTCTGATACATGTCTGCGAGAAGCAACGGTTTTCTTGTCTATCCGAAGTGGTTATGATGAGTAAGCCTCAATAATTATAACCCTAAGGAAAAACATGAAACGTTTTTTTTCCCTTGTAGCACTGCTGATGGTTGCTGTTGCGATCACACCGATAGCAGAAGCAAAGAAATTTGGCGGTGGTAAATCGTTTGGTAAAAGCTATAAAACGGCTCCAGCTCCCAAACAGCAGACTCAAAAAAATGACACCATTAAGCAAGATCAAGCAGGTAAAGCTGGTTCGACCAAAAAAGGTCTGATGGGCGGATTACTGGGTGGTTTACTCGCTGGTGGTCTACTAGCGGCTTTCTTTGGCGGCGCGTTTGAGGGTATCCAATTTATGGATATTCTGATCTTCGGCCTGATTGCTTTTGTGCTCTTTAAACTGATGCGCGGTATGCTTGGTGCGAAGCAGGGTAGCATGAATCGGCAGCAGCCTGCGTTTGGTGGCGTGAATAACCGGACGGAGTTTGAACAGCCGAACGTGCACAATTTTGAACAACAGCCTCAAGCCACGGGTGGTTTTGGAGCGAATGCACACAGCGATATCCCACATAACTATCCAGCCGGTTTTGATAAGGCCGCTTTCATTAATGGTGCGCGTGAGCACTACCGTATTTTGCAAGGTGCTTGGAACCATAACCAACTTGAAACTGTTGAAGAATATGTATCGGCGAGCTTGTTTGAAGATTTAAAACAAGAGCGCGCAAAGCTAAACGGTGAACAGCACACAGATGTGATGTACGTAGACGCTGAAGTCGTTCGCGCCGATTACGATGCAAGTAAAGCGCAGTTGAGTTTGCAGTTTACTGGCCGCTACCGCGATTCCGTGGAAGGCATTGAAGAAGATATTAATGATGTGTGGCATTTAGAGCGTGATTTAACCGTACCTAATGCACCTTGGTTGATTGTCGGCATTCAAGGCTAAGACTTTTCACGATGGATCCAAAACGCCCAAGTTTGTCTTGGGCGTTTTGCTAGGTCACTAAGCTAATTTAGCCGTTGTTTCAAAGGCTTCTAATTTTGAAAGATAAGGTGTTAAATCACCAATATTGCTTTTCACCCAATCGGCACAGTAATAGGTATCTAAATAACGTTCGCCGCTGTCGCATAACAGCGTCACGATGGAGCCTGTTTCACCTCGTTGTTTCATCTCACTGGCAATTTGCAAAACCCCATAAAGATTGGTGCCGGTAGAAGGGCCTGCTTTGCGGCCGAGTAGTTTTTCCAACCAATAGATCGTAGCGACACTGGCGGCATCCGCAACGGTACGCATTTCATCGACTACGCCGGGAATAAAACTCGGTTCAACTCGTGGGCGACCAATTCCTTCAATTTTGCTACCACACTGCAAGGTTAAGCTTGGGTCTCGGCTTTTGAAATAATCATGAAATACCGAGTTTTCAGGGTCGACGACGCACAGTTTGGTATTGTGTTTTTGGTAGCGAATAAAGCGGCCTATAGTTGCTGAGGTTCCGCCTGTGCCCGGGCTCATTACAATCCATGTTGGAACGGGGTGATCTTCCATTTGCATTTGGTTAAAAATACTGTCGGCAATATTGCTATTACCACGCCAGTCGGTCGCACGTTCAGCATAAGTGAACTGGTCCATATAATGGCCATTCAGTTCTTTGGCTAAGCGGTGTGATTCGGCATAAATTTGATCAGAGCGATCGACTAAATGCGCTTGGCCGCCATAAAGCTCAATCTGCTCAATTTTTTTACGTGCAGTACATTTGGGCATTACAGCAATAAAAGGCAAGCCTAGTAAACGGGCAAAATAAGCTTCTGATACCGCAGTACTGCCCGATGAAGATTCAATGATAGTAGTTTCAGGGCCAACCCAGCCGTTACAGATGGCATACAGAAAAAGAGAACGGGCGAGGCGGTGTTTCAGCGAACCCGTAGGATGCGTACTTTCATCTTTGAGATAAATATCGACCCCAGCGACACAAGGCAAATCGAGCTTGATCAGATGAGTATCGGCCGAACGTTGGTAGTCCGCTTCTATTTTTCGAATTGCGTTGTTAATCCATTGATGATCGGTGCACATGGTTCTCTCTCCATCGTTATTATGAGGGTAATTTACCCTTAATTTGAGAGAAAAACTTTGCTATGTTGCCTGTCATTTTGTAGTTTTAGAGAAAATTATTCTCTTATTTTGGGGAAGCTATGGAGCTTGATAGAATTGATCGCATGATCCTCTCATTACTGCAACAAGACAGCACTTTGTCGCTAAATGATTTGGCTGAAGCGGTGAACTTAACCACCACACCTTGCTGGAAGCGGTTGAAAAAGCTTGAAGAATCTGGCGTGATTGCGCGGCGAGTTGCCCTGCTTGACCCAGAAAAATTAGATTTGAGTTTTACCGCGTTTGTGTTGATTAAGACCAGCGATCACTCTCACGAATGGTACAGCCATTTTGTCGTGACTGTGTCTGAGTACCCTGAGGTGATGGAGTTCTATCGAATGGCGGGTGAGTACGATTACATGATGAAAGTGTTGGTCAAAGACATGAAGTGTTTTGACCAGTTTTATAAAAAACTGGTCAATGGCGTGAAAGGGATTAATAACGTGACTTCAACCTTTGCAATGGAGTCATTGAAGTACACTACCCAATTGCCTCTGGCATAGCCTGCTCGTCCGAGTCTTGTTATTTGGTGAAGCGCATCACACCTTCTTGCACTGCTGTTGCGACTAAATCTCCTTGGCGGTTGTAAATCTCGCCACGCACTAAACCACGGGTATTGCTGGCCGTAGGGCTTTCTATTGCGTAGAGCAACCATTCATCCATTTTGAATGGGCGGTGGAACCAAATCGAATGATCAATCGTCGCGACTTGAAAGTTAGGTGTCATCAAAGAGACTTTATGAGGATGTAACGCTGTGACTAAAAACCCCCAATCAGACGCGTAACCGAGCAAATATTGATGGATGAGTTGGTTATTTGGCAACTCACCATTAGCGCGTATCCACAGGTACTGTTTTGGCTCCGCTTTTTGTGGTTTTAGCGGGTTAATTACGGTCACTGGACGCATCTCAATCGCTTTTTCGCCACAAAAAACCTTTTTTATTTTTTCAGGTAATAAGTGTGCAATCTGGGCTGCCAGTTCAGATTCAGAGGCAAAATTTTCAGGACCAGGGATGTCAGGCATGGTGTTTTGATGTTCAAAACCGGGCGCTTCACCGTGATAAGAAGCGGTGAGATAGAAAATCGGCCGACCATTTTGAATGGCTTTGACTCGTCTGGTACTGAAACTGCGTCCGTCCCTTAAATTCTCAACATCATAAATGATTGGTTTTTCAGGATCTCCGGGGTAAAGAAAATAGCTATGAAATGAGTGAACAGTGCGGTCGGAATCAACCGTATAGCGAGCCGCCGAGAGTGCTTGGCCAATCACTTGCCCACCATACACTTGTGGCAGACCTAAGTTCTCGCTCTCACCTCGGTATAAACCTTCTTCTAGCTTTTCCAGTTGCAGCAAATCCAATAGTTCATTTAATGGTTTACTCATAGACCCTCACCGAGATTCTTAATGTAATTATTATCATTGTTGACTAAGTCAATATCTTGTTAATACCAAATGGACGACCATGACAGCAGATAAAACCGAACCTATAATCATCACCTATCTAACACCATAACTGAGGTTTTATCCTTATGAAAAAGGCACTGTTGCTGATTATGTCGTCTGTTTTGGGTCTAATGCTTGTGGGTTGCCAGTCAGCGCAAAAACCAACCTCTTCCGAGAGCAATATTCAATCTATCATGGGTACGGTTTCGTACCGTGAGCGTATCGCACTGCCGGATAAGGCGCTTGTCACGATCACTTTGCAAGATGTTTCATTGGCTGATGCACCCGCTAAAGTGATCGCAAAACACCGCTTTGAAACTAACGGAATGCAAGTGCCGCTTGAGTTTGACTTGGCATTCGACAACCGAAAAATTGATGCTCGCCACCGTTACAGCGTCAGTGCTCGCATCGAAGTAGATGGAAAACTGCGCTTCATTACGGATACCCATAACGCCGTGATTACTGATGAGAATAACACTAAACGGGTTGATTTGCGTTTGGTTGGTGTTAAACAGTAAAAACAGAAGCAATAAAATAGACGCAATACTATAAAAACAGTAAAACAAGAAATAGTAAAACAGCCCTTTCCCGTGCTAGATAAGCGGGAAAGGCGCTTGACCGAAAGGGGCTTAGGGGCGCCACTGGTATAATCGAAGTTTTATTTTGCCATGCTCGTTCACTTCGACGCCTTCGGCGATCAATTTCTGTCGTTGACGTAATAAATCCTCTCCTTTTAGCGAAATCTCTCCTTTGCTGTTGATCACACGAAACCAAGGTAATCGGCTGTTTTGAGGTAGGTTACCTAATGCTTTTCCAACATGGCGTGCGTAGCCGGGGTATCCTGCTAAACGAGCAACTTCCCCATAGGTTGTCACTTTTCCTGCGGGAATTTGATGTATAACTGCAAAAATCTGCGCTAAAAATTGGTTCATGCTGACAATTCGTCCATACTAGCAGTGTCCTAGTTCGATAGTTACCAAGGAACGGTATAAGGAGAGGGCATGCTATTTTCTACCTTTCAATTTTTAATCACAACCTTGTTGGCTGTGGTTTGTGCAAGAGCCATAGGCTTAAGCGAAGGGGACATCCCCGTGCTGGCCATCGTGATCCCTGCGCTGTGGATTTTACCGCAAGGGGGCGTCGCGGGTGTGTTGTTATTGGCTGCAATGACCGCTTATGGTTTCACTTTATCTTATCAGCCAATCGCTCTTTCTGTCAGTGTTTGGGTGCTGCTGCCTTTGTTGACGGTGGCCTTTTCTAAACGCAGTAGCATGGGCGTTATCTTAGTGAGCACGTTGATCGTACTGACGTTGCAAGTCGGTATCATCGTTACTCAATCGGCTGGGAAATTAGGCGGTACAGGCTGGCTGACTGTTATTCAGACTCTTTCTGTTATCGTTGTTTGGTGGTCGGTTGCGCACTGGAAGCCATCCAATAAGCACCGTTGGTGGGCGCTAGGGTTACTGCTACCGCTATGGATGGCCGATTTCTCGTATGCGGTGTTAGTTGCGTTAAGCATTACTGGCATTATGGCGTCGATGGAAAGTTTAACCCAATCCAAACCAGTCGCGGTGAATTGGAATGGTTTGTTATGCTGGACACTTCCAACGGTAGGCTTTGCAAGCTTAGTCGTCTCGCCCACAAGTGATGTACCAAACCCCGTATTCGTGGTTTGGATCTGTTTGCTGGCTACCGCTTGGATGACTGATTATCTACTCAAGAGCACCGAAGAGAATACCGAATGACCAGAACACAACTGAATGTAGATTAGAGCATGTTGTGGGTGAAGTTGTGACTTCATTCTTATGCATATATAGAGCATTAGTATATGATGCTCACCTCTCATTACAATAATATAAACGTCATGGTTCGTGCATTTCGGCTAATAGGTCTTTTATGGCTAGCAACGGCGGCACACAGCGTCATCAGTGCTCCCATAATCAACGCTAAAACATATCGAGTAGCGACAGAAGCGGACGATGTTGTCACGCGTATTTTGTTTGATGCCATTGCTTACCAATTTCGCCTTGAGATTGACTATGTTAATTACCCCAGCTTTGATGCGATCTTGACCGCTATCGAACAAGGGGAGAGCGATTTTGCAGCCAATGTGACTTACACCGAACAGCGTGCTCAACGCTTTGATTTCTCAAGTCCTACCAATATTGAATACACCTATGCATTTAGCCACAGCAACGTACAGTTAACCGATCTGGCGAGGGTCGGGGTTCCCAAAGGAACGATTTATGGTGAGCTGATTGCCGCTTATTTTCCTCATATTATACAGGTTGAGTATGATGGTGCTCGACGTGCCAAAGAACTTTTAAGCACGGCTGAAGTCGATGTGGTCGTAGACGCGATTAATCAATTAAAGCCGATGTTGATGGCAGGGCTCGATGCGCAATTGCTTAATGACCAACTGCCTATTCAGCCAGTTGCCATTGTTACGCCAAAAGGGCACAACACTTTATTACTCAACAAAATTCAAGAATATGTACACTCAGCGTCGGTACAAAAACTGCTTAGAGAATCAGTACAAAAATACCAATTTGATATCCGCAAGCAGGCGTTGCGTCAATCCGTCATCGATAGTGGCTTAAACGTGCAGCGACCGTTAAAAGTAAAATTGGAGAACATCAGCCAATTTGCTCAGTATCAGCACGATGGTAAAGTGAAAGGAATAAACGCGGACATTGTTTTTAAAGCATGTGACATTCTGTTACTCAAATGCGAACTGGCCAGCCAGCCAGACGAAACGTGGGAGAGTATGTATGCCGATTTGGTCAATAAACGCATTGATATCCTAGTACCAGTTACCGTCTCTCAACAACGAAAATCCGACGTTTATTTCAGTGACACGTATTACCAGCCTGAAGCCGTCTTGATCAAACGTGAAAATTACAAAGACAATGTTTACAGCAATGTGTCGGAATTAATTGTTGAGCGCATCGGCGTGATTAAAGAAGATTTCTTTGAAGAGCTGTTAGGAAAAATGCTGCCCAATAAAGTGCTACATGTTTATAAAACTCAAAATGAATTGGTCAAAGCCTTGCTCGGTAAGGAGGTCGATTACATCGTTCTAAACCGTGCTAACTTTAACCAAATATTGCGCGAAGCGGATAACTTATTGCCGTTGGAGGAGGATCTATTTATCGGCAGTTTTTACTCGTCTGAGATTGCAATGGGCTTTCCCAAAAATAGCATGGGCGCTTCGCTGGCTCCTTTATTTACTCGTGCTATTAAGATGATTGATACGCAGAAAATCATCAACACCTATGATTATCAACCGAATTGGCGAGCAACGTTAGCGGCCGAGAAAACTTTTTCACGCCACACTCAATGGCTGTTTACGTTGGTATTTGGCTTCTTGTTAGTGGTCGCTTTCTATCTACACTCACAATCTGTTACCGATAATTTAACCAAGCTGCGTAATCGCCGAGCTTTATATCGTCGTTATTCGAGAGGCTTAAACAGCGATCTAACCTTGATTTATTTAGATGTGAATAACTTTAAGCCGATAAACGATAACTATGGTCATGAAGTGGGGGATGAAGTGTTGAAAGCACTTGCCAGCCGTATCGACTCTATTTGGCGTGGTCGTAGTTACCGAATCGGGGGTGATGAGTTTATCCTGATTGGGCAATATAGTGATGAGGAGCTTGAGCCTGTGTTAATGCAGTTAGAGTCCTTTACCTACAGCGATTCTGCTCGAAATTTAAACATAAAAGTCAATGTGGCGATTGGTGTGTCGAATTACAGAGATCATTTCATGAGCCTAGAAGAAGTATTGCACCAAACTGATATTGCCATGTACCAAAGTAAGCACCACGGTAGCGGCCAACGAGATAGTACAAAGCCTCTTCTCAAGATAATCAGAAGTTCAAACAAGAGCTAAAATAGTCCACCTATTTTATTGAGTAGAAGAGAAAATAGAAGATTTGCTCAAATGGTGTTCACTTAAAACAAAAAGCTTCCATCCATTGGGATTTCGGCTTGCAATCATTACTATGATGCTTGATAATCGCCGCACTCTTTGGCTAGCAAGCCAAGAAAACAAATCAATGGAGGCTCTGGTCCTCCCGCAACACTAACTTGTGAACTCGGTCAGGCCCGGAAGGGAGCAGCCGCAGCAGGCGACGTGTGTGCCGGGATGTGGCTGGGGCCTCCACCCTTTTTGTCGCTGACAAACTTTATCCGTACACTCCCGATTTCTTCGTTTCAAAAGCTAATGCAATGATGTTTTATCATATTGCAATCTGAAACATACATTTTGTCCAAAGACATGCTGATTCATTTATAATCAATTATTATTGAAAGTTGATTTATTAATAACTATTGGTTTATGACTATGCTCAATCCTATGTGGTTAAACACTTTTAAAACATTAGTCGATATTGGGCACTTTACTAAAACGGCTGAGTTACTCCATATGACGCAACCTGGGGTAAGCCAGCACATAAATAAACTAGAAGCTGCCTGCGGCTATCCTTTGATAAAGAGATTTAACAAGAAATTTGAGTTAACAATCTATGGGCGGAAAGTTTACGATTATGCTGTCAAACACTTTGAAGAAGAGTTTGAGTTATTACAGAATTTGGCACACGACGAACCTTTCCGTGGTCGCTGTACTATAGGCTGTTCGGGGACTTTCGCGTGGCTGATTTATTCACAATTACTTTCTTTGCAAGTGAGCTATCCAGGCTTATCCATTGAGTTAGAAGCAACGCCAAACCATCGTATATTTGAGCAGATATTGCAGGGGAAACTGGATATAGGTCTAGTGACAAAAGAACCTAACCCTAAATATTTCGCGAGCCGTATTGTTGGTGTGGAGTGTCTTGCTCTTGTATTGCCACTGTCCGCAGATGAAAGCTTGCCTATAAATGACTTGTTAATAGAATTGGGAGTCGTTCGTCATCCAGATTTTGCTCACTACTTCCAAACATATGTCAATCAAGCGAATAATGATTTGCTTCGTCTAGTCGATTTGGAGGATGTTTCGACGCAAAGCTATATTAACCAAGTGCACCAAATATTAGTTCCTATAGCTAAAGGGATTGGTTTTACAGTGGTTCCTCGATGGTGCGTTAACTTGTTCGCGGATAAAGAGCAGCTAAAAATATTCAACATTACCGAAGACATACAAGAACCTGTTTACTTGGTTAGCAAACTTAACTCACCTCTTGCTAGGCGTTATGAGCAAGTCATTGACGTTATTGATCACTCTTTTAAGGCTGTTTGACTTGATTGAACTCCACATAAGCAGATGATATTGGCATTAAAGCTTCATAGCTGACCTTGCAATAGAAACCAAAAAGGGCTGGTTGTGCTACCAGCCTTTGAAATTTTATTAATGCATCACAGATCGACTATTCGTAATCAGAGGCATAAGTTTCTTCGTATGAGTGCGAGTAAAGCTCAAATAGGTTGCCAAATGGGTCTTCTAGATAAATCATTTTAGCGAGCTTGTTATCATCTTCTGGGTGGTAACGCATGATATCCATACGCGCTTTACCGCCATATTGTTCAATGCGCTTAATCGCGCCTTCAAAGTCGTCGGTTTGTAGACAGAAGTGGAAGATACCAAGGCGAGAGAAGTCTACTTCGTGACGCTCTTCGCGCTCTTTCATTTCAAACAATTCAACGCCAATACCATCAGTTGTTACTAGATGTGCAATATTGAAACCTTTGAAACCCTCACCAAAAACAGCAATACACATGCGGCCAATCGCTGACTCTCGCTCTTCAATAACTTGTGTATTATTCATAACGATTTTTAAACCCAAAGCTTGAGTGTAGAACTCAACAGCTTTATCCATATCGCCAACCATAATACCGACGTGATTCATTTTCATAATTCGCTCCTAATACCTTTGATTTTTTGGCTTCGTTTCGATAGATGGAAGTATATGGAGATTGATGGATTAAATAAAATTATCAGTAATTATAAAAATGATAAATTATAATTATAAGCGAAACGCAAGATGTCTTCGTGTTAGAACCAATACAAATGGCGATAGTAGAAAATGATAATTTTCCGTATCTAAGCCAATCCGTGACAGGCTAATTTAGAAAAATCGTTCAGTTCAGATTTGGCCACACATTTGCGAGTGAGCTAAGTGGTATCGGATATTCAACGGCTCCTCATCCATTGAGTTGAAGAAAAATCTCTTATTAAGGGATTCTTAAGTTACGTCCGTTATTTTTGTTTACAGAGTAAGCAAAAAGGAAATGCCGATGAAAACCATACGCTCAGCATCTGATCTGCAATTGGCCGTAATTGATCCTTCTCATCCTCGCTGGTTGGAAGCCATACACCTTGTGCGCGAGCGTTATCAGCAAGCGTTTGATGCACGCCTTATTACTTTTATGCCTGCTTATTTAGCTTTGCTTGATCATGACGAAATGAAATCCGTATGTGGTTTTCGCGTAGCGCAGCAAGAGCCTCTATTTCTCGAACAATACCTTGACCAACCTGCCGATGAAATTTTATCGCAGCGTTTTGATTGCCGAGTATCCCGAAGTGCTTTGATTGAATTTGGCCAACTGGCCTCTTTTGGTCGTGGTTTATCGGCGCTGCACTTTACTTTGATCGCTCAACAGCTGGTTGATTTAGGGTATGAATGGTGCGTTTTTACAGCAACGGATCCACTACATGCTTTGATGCGTCGATTTGGTTTACAACCGACATTGATCGCGAAAGCGTCAGTATCTTGCATTCCTAACGCCAACCAAATTTGGGGCAGTTATTACCAACACAGCCCTCGAATTTTATCGGGAAATTTGGCGCAGGGGCTGGCGTTGCTCAACCGATTTCATTTAAACCAAAAACAAGCGTGAGGCCTTTGCTATGAACCGAATTTTATCGGCGCTTCATCAACATGCGCAGCAAAAGCCAGATAGCATTGCCTTCATTGGGCACAATGCCAAACAAGAAAAGATAGCGCTGAGCTATCAACAGCTCTTAGAAAAGGTGGAAGCCACAGCACGCACATTACGCCAGTGGCAGGTTCAGCGTATTGCATTAAAAGCTGAAAATAGTTTGGATTGGGTGATCATCGACCTTGCGGCCATGCACGCAAAAATAGTGCTTGTTCCTGTACCTACTTTCTTTAGCAAGGCACAGGTTGAACACTTACTGTATGAATCGGGGGTTGATGTTTGCTTAGGTGATTGGCCAACGCTAGGTGAATCTTTCTCAACGCTCAGCCATCTACCTGCTTTTGTCTATTTGGCGAATCCATCAGCACAGGTGTTGCCTTTGACGCAAAAAATCACCTTTACGTCTGGGTCCACCGGAACGCCGAAAGGGGTGTGTTTGAGTGACGAAAACATGCAAGCGGTCACGCTGGCGATCGCAGAGAAAATGTCCGCGCAAGTTGAGCGTCACCTCGTGATGCTGCCTCTCTCAACCTTGTTAGAAAACATCACGGGTGTGTATGTTCCTTTGGTTCTGGGTGTGACATCAACAGTCGTCTGTGGCAGCGAAGTAGGTTTGACCGGTTCTAGCCAGTTCTGTGGTGCAACGTTCGCACTCGCACTACAACAGTTTCAGCCGTCAAGCTTGGTGCTAACGCCTGCGTTATTGCTGGCATTAATTGAAGTCGTCAAGCAGAGCCCAGCTCTTGCGCTGCCTTTACGCTGGGTTGCCGTGGGCGGGGCGCGAGTGGCTCCCCAATTAATTGACGCAGCTCGCCAGCTCGGCATTCCCGCTTTTGAAGGGTATGGTTTGTCTGAAAGTGCTTCGGTCGTGAGTATGAATACACCCCAACAAAATAAGCCGGGGTCGTGCGGACAGGTGCTGTCTCATCTTCAGGTTTCGCTGGCACAAGATGGCGAATTGTTAGTTAAAGGCAACACGGCTTTGGGGTATTTAGGTGAGCCGTTTAGCCACGAGTGGTTGTCAACTGGCGATATGGCCACAATCGATGATGAGGGTTTTTTAACCATCATCGGGCGTAAAAAGAACCTCATCATCACCAGTTTTGGGCGTAACGTGGCCCCTGAATGGATTGAATCTCAAGCATTGGCTTTGATTGCACACCATCGATTTGTGGTGGTGGGCGACGGGCAGGCAGGCCTCACGGCCGTCAGTGACAGTCCTTTACCTGATCTCGTTACGCGCGTGCAACAGCTCAATAGCGTGTTGCCCGATTACGCACACATCACGCAGCTTTGGTTGGTGAGCGATACTCATTGCTGGCAAAAGTGGCTGACCGCTAATGGTCGCCCAAAACGCTTAGCTATTGAAAACGCACTGCAAGAGGCTCGCTTAGCGCGCCACACCACTAATCCACAGACGGTTTTTATCTCTATTCCTTCCTTCTATTCAATGGCTGAGGAGCTTTAAAATGAGCAAATTTTTCCATATTTTAAAAACACAAACTGAGCCAGCACAGCAGCAGATGTTGCAAGCTCCGGTATTTGATGCCTGCGCAAGAGGTGAGATCAGCCTAGAGATGTATATTCGTTTTCTCACTCAAGCTTATCACCATGTTAAACATACGGTGCCACTGCTGATGGCATGCGGTAGCCGCTTAGGCGATGAATATGAGTGGGTACGAACGGCGATTGCCGAGTACATCGATGAAGAAAAAGGCCACCAAGAGTGGATCTTGAACGATATTAAAGCGTGCGGTGGTGATGTGGACGCAGTGCGTCATAATGAGGGCGCAGGGCGCGTCAGCGCTTCCATCGAACTCATGGTGGCGTATCTCTATCACCAGATTGATCGCGCTAACCCGTTGAGCTTATTTGGTATGGTGTGGGTACTTGAAGGAACCAGTGTGGGTGTCGGTGGGAATATCGCACGGTTAGTCAAACAGCGTTTGGAGCTTCCTGATGCGGCGATGACTTATCTCACTTCGCACAGCGAACTTGACCAAGGGCACATCCGTTTTTTTGAGTCGTTAATGAACAACATTCAGTGTGTATCCGATCAAGAGGCCATCATCCGCTCTGCAAACATGGTGTTTGATCTGTATGGGCAGATGCTGCGAGAACTACCGCTTCCTTGCGAGTCAATGGTGCATGCAGGTTCGCAAGATTTAGCTTCGCAAGGTGTAAGGTCGCAATATGGATCTTAATCATCAACATGTTTTACTCACTGGCGCTTCCGGTGGTATTGGGCAACGCATTGCATTGCTGCTTGCTAAGCAAGGAGTCAGTCTAGTTCTGGTGGCTCGTGATGGTCAAAAACTCGAGCAACTTCGGCAAACGCTACCTATGCCTGAGAAGCATCTGATTTTGAGTGCAGATTTAAGCACAGAGTCAGGAATAGAGCAGATCAACACCTTCATTCAGCGCTTTTTTATGGGCCAGAAACGAATCAGTGTGGTGATCAATAATGCGGGCATTAACCAGTTTCGCTTATTAGCCAGACGAACCGCAGTTTCAGTGCAACAGGAGCTGCATTTGAATTTACTTGCTCCGATGCAACTGACTCAATCGGCGATACATTGGTTGAATAAACCGGGGATTATTTTAAATATTGGCTCAAGTTTAGGGGCTATTGGTTACCCGGGTTATGCCACGTACTGCGCTACCAAAGCAGGGTTGCACCGTTTTAGTGAAGCGATGCAGCGTGAGCTTGAGGGGACGGGTATCAAGGTACTTTACCTAGCGCCGCGAGCGACCAATACCGAGCTGAATAATGACACGGTGAACCAGTTTAACCAAGCCGTAGGCAATCACTGTGATGAGCCAGAGGTTGTTGCCCAACATGTGCTTAGTATGCTCGAAAGCGAATCAACAACTCGCTGGATTGGCTGGCCTGAAAAAGTGTTGGTGCGATTAAATCAACTATGGCCAGCAGTGATTTCGTCGGCAATTAAAAAGCAGCAAGCGACCATTCTTGCCTTTTTGAACCGTTAAAGCGTGATAACTCAAGGAGAACAACATATGAAAACTGTGTTTAAATGGGCCAGTTCATTGGTCATCTTTGCGGTAAGCACGACACCCGCTTTTGCGATCACCCCTTTAGCTCAGGTTCAATCTGATTGGGCCAAATGCCAATACAAAATGAAGTCGAGCGATGATCAAGAACGTTGTTTTGAACGTGTCATTATGCGTAACACATTAGAGATGAAATCAAGTAACAGTCCAGAACTAAAAGTGTGGCTTGCCATCAATAAATCCTCATTAGCGGGCGTAAAAGGTGGGTTGGGTGCGCTATCTTTAGTGAAAGAGGCGAAATTATTGTACGAAGAGGTTATCGATCAAGCGCCTAATACCTTAGATGGCTCGGCTTTCACGAGTTTAGGCACCTTATATTACAAAGTGCCCGGCTGGCCAGTGGCTTTTGGCGACGACGTTAAAGCGGAAGAGTTGCTGCAAAGAGCGCTGCTGATTAACCCGACAGGAATTGATGCCAACTATTTTTACGGTGATTTTCTTGCCGAGCAGGGCAGAACCGATGAAGCAAGAAAGTACCTGTTGCAAGCACAACAAGCACCAGCAAGGCCACAAAGAGCGATTGCCGATGCTGGGCGTCAGCAAGAAATTGCTCTTTTGTTGGAGAATTTAAAATAACGTATGCGTTTATTATTAGTCGAAGATGACAAACAACTGGGCGAGTCAATGCAGGTGGCGTTGACTCGCCAAGGTTATACGGTGGATTGGCTAGAAAAAGGTGGCGGCGTGGCGTGTGCGCTCAAAACTGAACAGTTTTCGGCGGTGATCTTGGATTTAACCTTACCGGATATGGATGGTCTTGAGGTGTTGCGTGGCATTAGAAACGCCGGTTATTCGCTGCCTGTGATGCTCCTAACGGCGCGTGATGATATTAGCGATCGCGTCAAAGGGTTAGATGGTGGAGCCGATGAATACATAGGTAAACCCTTTGCGCTAGAAGAGCTACTGGCACGTTTACGGCTTATCATTCGTCGTAGCTCGGGCAGCGCCGAGGCTCTGATTTCGATTGGTGATCTGAGCCTCTCTCTTTCCAAACAGGAGATTGAATATCGTCAGCAACCCCTCAAACTGACGCGCAATGAATATAAAATTCTCGCCAGTTTGATCACTCAAGCAGGGCGAGTGATGAGCAAAGAGCTATTGCAACAAGCGCTTCATGGCTGGGACGAAGGCAGCAGTGACAACGCTATCGAAGTTCACATTCATAACTTGCGTAAAAAAATGCCAGAAAATGTCATCAAAAATATCCGTGGTGTGGGGTATATGATTGAAAAATAAAAAAATCTTTTCGATTAAACGTCGTTTAACACAGTCGGCTGTATGGTTAAGCGGTGGCTTACTGCTCATTTCTCTTTATTTCAGTTTTTCTACTGCTCAACATGAAGTTGAGGAGGTCTACGATGCGCGCTTAGGTCAATCGGCAAAATTACTGTTGATGGCGACTTCTGTCTCTATAAAAGAAGGAGACAATGCCGATCTTCATCAACAGTTTGATCAGTGGATGCAAAGTATTGAACGTCTTTCGCAAGCCAACAAGGAGATGGCAACGCAGTATGGTCACCCTTATGAGCGGTACATTCTGTTTCAGTTTTATCGAGATGGTCAGTTGATGTACAGCTCTGATAGCCAGCAACCCGCCTTTAGCACTAATGCCAGCAATGATGGATTTGGCAGCGTCACTATTGATGGCCAAACATGGCGTTATTTTCAATTGGCGCAACCTCATCCTGATCGCGGCTCTGAATACATTCTGGTTGCGGAAAAACAGAGTATTCGTGATGAAATGGTCAATGAAATTGCACTGTCGACCGCATTGCCGCAATTGATCCTGATCCCATGCGTTATCTTGGTGCTGGTGATGCTTATTGGCCGAAGTTTCAAACCACTACAAGAACTAAAATCAGCAATCGCCATTCGCAGTGTCCATAAGTTGGATCGCATTTACGTTACAGAACAAACCACCGAACTCTCACCATTAGTAGAGACACTCAACCAACTGTTGGCTCAATTAGAATTGGCTTGGCAGCGAGAGAAGCGCTTTACGCGTATGGCCGCTCATGAACTTAAAACACCACTGACGGTATTGAGATTAAATGCCGAAAACGCCATGCTCAGCCAGAATGAGCAGCAACTGAAATATGATCTGAACATGATTCTTAAGGGTATTGAGCGTACTGACCGCCTTATTCATCAGTTGTTGATGTTAGCCAAAGTCGAAAGCACTATGGAGTTGTCATCACAAACGGTCGATCTCTCAGTCTCTATTAAGCAAGTTATCGCAGACCTTGCGCCGTTAGCCTTAAAGCACGACCAACAATTGAGCTTTGAAGGGCAGAGTTTGTCGGTTCAAGGCGACGAGCTATTACTCGGCGTGTTGTTTAAAAACTTAATCGATAATGCGATGCGCTATTCTGGCGTACACAGTCACATTGATATTACGTTGCATGGCGATGATCAGTTTATTCAAGTGAATGTGACTGATAGCGGCCCCAACATTACGAACGAAGCCCGAGAAAAAATATTTGATAACTTTTATCGAGCTAACAGTGAAAAAGGCGATGGGGCAGGGCTTGGAATGTCGATTTGCCGTGATATCGCCGCGCTGCATAATGCCACCGTCGAGTTGCTGCCGAGACACAACGGCAGCAACATCTTCAGGGTTTGTTTTCATCTAAGTTAACGGATCTCTTCTGTTTTTATCCATACTCTTTAGCGGCATGGCGCAAAAATATCTTGCGCTTTCTCGTATGCATTGGTTGATACATCCATAATGCCAAGTAAAGAGTGAAAGAGATTACTGTGAGCATAGGGCTGAGTGGCTGTTTGACGTAAACAGGTTTGATTCACGCCTTTCGTACGGGCGAATTCGTCAGATAACCAGACTAAAAGCGGTACTTGAGTTTGATAATCGGGTGCTAGGCTGTACGGCATGCCATGTAAGAACAGTCCATTTTCTCCCAGCGATTCCCCATGGTCGGAGACATAAATCAATGCGGTGTTGTATTGCGCTTGCAGTGATTTTAGCTTTTCAATCAGCTGCGCCAAAACAAAATCTGTGTAACGAATAGTGTTGTCGTAAGTATTCACTATCTGCTCAACGCTGCAATTTTCAATATCCGCTCTTGGGCAATCAGGTTGATATTTCGCCATTTCTTTAGGATAGCGCTTAAAGTAGGTTGGCCCGTGACTTCCAATAATGTGCATGAAAATCATTCGGTTACCAGTTTGGTTGGCAATTTCTTCATCTAAGTTGTCTAGCATTGTGACGTCATAACAAGTGCTGCCGTTACATCGGCCTTCTCGCGCAGTTGTATCCAGCTCTTTCTGCGGAATATTTTTCGCGACGCCTTTATCGCCTCCATCATTTTCTTTCCATAAGAGGTCGACGCCTGCGCGCTGCAAGATATCGAGGACGTTGTCTTGGTTATCCGCTTTGGTACGATCAAAATTATGACGATCCATATTGGAAAATAAACAAGGTACAGAGACCGCTGTCGCAGTACCACAAGAGGCGACATCACTGAAAAATATAGGCTGATAAGGCGCGGTATAAGCATTGGTATCACGTGTGTAGCCGTAGTATTGGTAATTTTGTGCGCGAGCCGTTTCTCCTAGCACAAATAAGACTAAGGTTGGTTTTTCTGCATCACGGCTATGGGTAGTTTTCGGTTGCTGCTGCGCATCAGCGCCGATAATTTGATACACCACGGGCTCGGTAAAATAGCGATCTTTCACAAGACCATAAGCGCTATAGACAAAGTGAGTGGGGATGATCATTTTCTTGAGGTAACTATTGTTGCGCCCAACCGACGAATAGTTCTGATAATACAGCGCCGCAATAATGATGATGCCGAGTAAAGAGAGCAATATTGATAGCGCTTTATAGCCTAAAAAGCGGGAAATGGATTTTTCTACTTTAAGTGGCGAAAGCAGTAATAGAACGGCAGGGAGGATGCCCAACGCTGAGATCCAGACAATGGAATAGAGACTGACATAAGAGCCTGCCTCACTGCTATTGGTTTCAACGACATTGATCAACATGTCTCGGTCGACAATCGTGCCGTAATTGTAACTCGCATAACTCACCACAGCAGAAAGGATGAGTAAGACCGCAAAAAAAGGTTTTAGAAAATAAGGCCACGAAAACAGTTGGAAAATAACGTTCAGCGCCAAAAAGAAAAAAATCGGTATTGAGAACGCAAACCCCCAATTGAACTGCTCAGCAGCCGAAAAAATCTGTGCCAATTTGGCATAAATAGGGATGTTGAGTACCAAGCTGAAATAGAGAGCAATCAACAAGGTAATACTTGCGTATGAGAAGCGAGGATTTTTCATTGTGGGTTCCATAAAATGCGGTTCTACTATAAACGTTATGATAACTATAAAGAACTTTTCTTAATAAAGACTTAAGAAACTTAATGAGTTGGGTAATATGTGATATTCGTCTTATTGCGCTTGGTTGGTAATTTCTTCGTGCTTTGTTGAACGTTAAAAGTGATGGCGTATCACACTATTGCCGTTCGTCTTTAGGAGAGTCCATGACTACCATGGTGGTGATCGATTTCACCGTTAGGCACTCACCAAGCACATCGGCGTGAAAACGTTTATAGGCGCTGAGATCTTTGCTTTCGACGCGCAGCAAATATTCGTTCATCCCGGTAATATTGTGGCATTCGACCACCTCCTTGGCGTAGCGCACATGTTCTTCGAAACTGAGCTGCGCTTTTTTCGTGTGGCTGTTTAAGCCAATTGCCACATAAGCGACAAACCCGACATCAAGTTGGGTTTTATTTAAGACCGCTCGATAGCCTTTAATGATCTGCTTACGCTCGAGATCCTGCACGCGGCGCAACGTGGCGGAGGGCGATAAGCCGATGCGTTCAGCCAGCTCGACATTCGAGACTCGGCCATCAAGTTGTAGCTCTTGCAATATTCTCTCGTCAAATCTGTCCATGGCTTATTTTTATTGCTCAATATTGGTGGTATTGACCAATATAAGCACAATATTGCCAGCCGATACCATTATTATTTGTTCATCATTATTAAATAGAGAAAGAAGATGGATTACACACAATGGTGGCCACTGGTGGCTTTTGCTTTTGTTTCGACCTTTTCACCGGGTCCAAACAACATCATGCTGATGACATCTGGTGCAAATGTGGGCTTTATGCGCACTATTCCGCACATGCTTGGTGTAACGTTTGGTTTTAGCATTATGGTGCTATTGGTTGGTGTTGGGTTAACGGGTTTATTCCATCGTTATCCTATGTTGCAACAAGGCTTGCAAATTGCCTGCACCATTTATTTGGTCTATTTGGCGATAAAAATTGCGCTGAGTAATCCTTCGCAGGGAGAGAAGCAGTATCAACCGATGTCATTTGTTTCGGCTGTACTGTTTCAATGGGTCAACCCCAAAGGTTGGTCGATGGCGCTGACTGCGGTGAGTGTATTTAACCAAAGTGCGAGCTGGGCGCAGTTAATGCTGATTTCATTGGTGTTTGCTTTGGTGAACATTCCGTCGGTCAGTGTTTGGACTGCGGCGGGTAAACAGTTGAGCCACTGGATGAATCACCCAAGTTATGTCCGCTGGTTTAACGGCGCGATGGGCGCGTTGCTGCTACTGTCCGTTGTTCCTATGTTGTAGAGATTTGGTGAGACGTTGCTGTGTGGGAGCATTATCAACGCAGCAAAAGAAAGTGGGTACTGAGCGACCCACTTTGTTTATCTAGTTTGCCTGATATTAACCGTTCGCTATATTGCCCATAAAATTAACGCCAATATTTGCGGTGAGAGTATGCGTAGGCACATTACTAGCGGATAGACAGTGGCGTATGCTAACGCAGAAGCGCCGCTGCTTTCGTGCAGCGCATTTGCAAAAGCAAGAGCGGGTGGATCGGTCATCGAGCCTGCTAGCATGCCACAGATGGTGAGATAGTTAATATGGCCTAAAACACGAGCCAGTATTCCGACGGTGATCAATGGAATACCCGTGATCAACATGCCGTAACCCATCCAACTGACGCCATCGCCTTGCACTAAGGTTTCAACAAAATTGCCCCCAGATTTTAACCCGACCACGGCTAAAAACAGCACAATACCAATTTCTCGTAGAGCAAGGTTCGCGCTGGGCGGCATAAACCAATACATTTTGCCAATGCTGCCGATACGCGCCAAAACCAGTGCGACAATCAGCGGTCCTCCAGCCAAGCCGAGCTTAATGGCGGCGGGGAATCCCGGTAGATAAAACGGAATAGATCCGAGTAATACCCCAAGTCCAATCCCAACGAAGACTGGTAGCATCTGCACATGCTGTAATTTTTGGTGCGCGTTGCCGACCATGCCACTGACCGCTTCAATCGCTTCTTGACGCCCGACTAAATTGAGAATGTCGCCAAACTGCAAGGTAGATTGACTGGTTGGGATAAGCTCAACCCCGGCACGGTTTAAACGCGAAACTACGACGTCGTATTTCTCTTTTAAATCCAGATCGCGCAGCTTTTTACCAAGCACAATCTCGTTGGTGACGACTAAGCGCTGTACTCGCAGCTCCGTGCCGCGTGTCGAAAGTGATGCATCAACCTCTTCGCCAATCACCAAGCGTGCTTTTTCTAACGCTTTTTTATCGCCGACCAGATGAAGCAAATCATTCACTTCAACTCGTGAATCGGGTTTGGGCACGGAAAGGTGTTCACCACGTTTAAGGCGCGAGCACACAATATCGCCATCACTGAGCGCGGGAATGTCTTTTAAGAGCAGGCCATTTAAGTTGGGGTTTTTAATCGCAACGTTAATGGTGTGCAAGCTCTCTTTTTTGTGGCCGTTGTGGATCTCAAACTCTTCGGCTTCGGCGTCAACACTGACACGAAAGGCAATTCTGAGCAGCCACATGGTAAGCAAAATACCGCATATGCCAAAGGGGTAAGCAATCGCATAACCCATACCCGTCAGGTCAAGCATGTTCTCTTGGCCACCTAACTCAGTCAGGATTTGTTGCCCCGCGCCTAATGATGGCGTATTGGTGACTGCACCGGAGAATACACCAAGAATAACGGGTAAAGGTACATCAAACAGATAGTAAAGCGCGACCGTCACCACGCAGCCCAGCAACACAATGAGTGCGGCAAAGGCGTTGAGTTTTAGTCCTGAGCTTCGAAGTGAAGAGAAAAAACCGGGTCCGACTTGTATACCAATAGTGTACACAAATAGGATAAGGCCGAACTCTTGAATAAAATGCAACGTATTGTAGTCAAGAACCACACCCCACATGCCTGTAAAGTGGCCGACGAGAATGCCGCCAAACAGCACCCCGCCGATCCCTAAACCAACACCGTAGACGCGCCAATTCCCTATCCACAAACCCAGCACAGCTACCAGCGAGAGAATGCTGATAGAAAGTGCAATATCACTCATGATGAGTCTCCTGAACAATTAAAAAACGGCTGGTGGGCAAGCTTAATGAACGGCAGGGGTAGGCGTAAGAACTCGGTTAGTGGTTATGTCTACAGCTGGAGGGTTCAAATACGGCATTGAGAAGTCACCTAGTGAAATGAACTCTCGATGTCGTTTTGTGGTTGCCCTGAACTTATGACCAGTAATACTGTAATGAACTACAAATGTTAACTATAGGTATGCAAATTTGTGCACCGGAACGAATATTAAATTTCTCAGATAACTAATTGTTAGATAAGAGTTAAATTTATCCATTTCCTGTGCGTTGCTCACCACTATTTTTATCGAGAAAATAGCCCATACCGCGTTTAGTTTTAATCAGTGCTGATGAGAAAGGGTCATCAATTTTTTTGCGTAGACGACGCATATACACATCGACTACGTTGGTTAGGGGATCTTGATGGAGACCCCAAACATTAGCAAGAATCCGTTCTCGGCTAAAAATATGACCGGGTTTATGCATCAATAGCTCTAATATGGAGAGTTCTTTGGCGGTTAACTCAATGGCTTGCCCTGCCCGTGTTACGGCCATGGTTGATAAGCAGAGCGTTAAGTCTGCAATGTGTAGAGTGGGCATTGGCGCAGAGTCAGAATGTCGACGTTGCAGCGCATCTAGGCGAGCCAGTAACTCTTCAAAATGAAAAGGTTTTGCCAGATAATCATCCGCACCAATGCGTAGGCCCCGAACCCGTTCTTCAACTTCGCCCAGTGCAGAAAGCATCAAAATTCGCACATCAATACCGGCTTCACGTATTTGCTGACAAAGAGTTAATCCATCGGTGTGCGGAAGCATTCGATCTAAAATTAAAATATCGGGCTCGCCGCTTATGAGTGTTTCAAGTGCGTATTGCCCATCATTTAGTCGCTGAATGTGGTGACCTTCTGCTTTGAGCCCTCGCTCAATAAAGTTGGCAATTCTGGCATCATCTTCAATTAAAAGAATTCTCATGACTCTTCCTCTTCCAGTTCAAAGGTAAGTGTAACGGTTGTGCCTTGAGCCAGTTGGCTTTGGAATGCGATGGTTCCGCGTTGCTGTTGCACAATGTTATAAGCCAGCGTTAAACCAATCCCCAAGCCATCAGGGCGATAGCGTTTGCCGTTCTCGGACCGAAAATAGCGTTGGAAAATCTGTGCGAGGTCCTCTTGGTCAATACCAATACCGTGATCTTGCAATTGAAGATGAAATTGCTGGGGCTCAACTAGCAGAGTGAGCGTAATAGGCTGGTTATATGGATCATAGCGCAATGCATTATCGACTATAATTCGCACGGTCATCAGTAGCTTATCTAAATCAGTATGAAAGATTCGAGCTTGCCAGTTTGCCTGTTGTGGGTGAAGACATTCAAGTTGCACTTGATGCGCGTGAGTTAAAAGGGTGGCTTGTCTCGTCACCGACTGCCATAGGTTCTCTAAGGTGATAGGGCTAAGAGCCGGTTGGAACAGCTTTTCATCTTGACGGATCAGCAACAATAAATCGTCGATCCGGTAGGAAAGGTGGGTTGCCGATTCATTGATACGCTGTAGCGTTTGTCGATACTCTTCATCACTATTTTGACGACTGCGAAGGGTAATTTGCGCTTCTCCTAAAATGGCCGTTGCGGGAGTACGCAATTCATGGCTGACGTTCGCAAAAAACTCTTTCTGCTGGCGTTTAGCTTGCTCCAATGTTTCGAGTGCATTGGCGAGTTCTTGGGTGCGTGCAGTAACTTCTCGCTCAATGAGTTGACGCGAAGCGATCTCTTTTTGCTGCGCATTTTCAAGGCTTTGTGCCATGTGATTAAAATGCTGCGCTAGGGTTCTGAGCTCACTTGGTCCGCTGACCGATACTCGATGGTTAAGATGGCCTTGTTCTAAAGCTGAAGTGCTTTTTACCAGTTCCGCTAACGGTTTGGATAAGGTGCGTAGTAACCAGCCTCCGAGTAGCAAGCCAAAGACTACCCCCAGTGATGATAAGGTTACAATGACATTTTCTACATCAGATAATGATTTCATCGCTGCCGCTTCATAGCGTGCAGTACGTTGTTTCTGTAGAGAAATAGCTTGATTCAGCAGCTGGCGTAGGTCGGTATTATCCACTTTATCAAAGGTGTCACTGAGTAAAAGCCAGCGATCATTATTGTCTGTGATTTTTGCGATTTCCCAGGATCGAAGCGCTGTTTTTAATCGTCCAAAGTTAGTTTCAAAGAGAGAAATGACTTTGATTTGCTGAGTGATCTCGGCAAAGTCTTGGTTGGTGATACCGTGTTGTTGTGCTTGCTCGGTTAGCAAATAGAGCTCGCTGAGCAAATCTTCAATCTTTGAAAAGCGCATGTCTCGTTTGAGCGTGCTGCCATCTTTCGTCAATAAATACTCGGCAAGCCAAATTTTCAACTGCTGTTTTTCCGTGCTCAACTGCATAAAGCTTTGCAAGATTTGATTGGAGATCTGTCCGCGCTGAATGTGTTCATTAGCGACGTTATTTGACCATAAAGCGGTGCCAGCTTGGGCTAAGATTAGGGTGAGTAACAGAGCCAGTACGAGAGATAATTGATAACGAAACATAATGATCGCCGCATAAATTCAATAGGTGAGCAGAGTAAGCGATCCGTTGGTATTGGGTAAAGAATATTCATCTGAAGTTAATCTAAGCGCATGGTTTAGGTTCATCGAGAGGCCGTAAATTACTCCCATCAACCACATTACTCCCATCAACTAGATAATTAGATAAGGCCTTCATTATGCAACGTACATATAAAAGAATTTCTATTTCAGCATTATTACTTTGCGGGTTGTTACCGCTATCCGCTCAAGCTTCTAACGTATTAGTTAATAACAACATTAACCACCAAGAGGTGCTTGATGCCCAGCAAGCTTGGGGAGAAGCGTTAATCAAGATCAGCCAGACTTATGAACAAAAAGGTCATGCTGAAGCGAAGAAATTGGCACAGCAAGTGTTAGACCAAGCTTATGGCTATCAACAAGGTGCGGTGCTTTTCAAACCTACGCTTGCCAGTGGGGAGCAAACCTTTCGCACAGAAGCGGACGGAGCACTATCGTATTTTGTCGGCAGTGATAAGCAATACCCACAAGATTCTGGCTTTGCACTAAAAGGTTGGAAGGAGTATAGCTTTGATAACGCAGCAGTCTACATCAACGGTGATGTGGCCTTAACCATGGGGCACGTTAAGCTCATCGACAATAAAGGAAAGCAAACCGTGGTGGATAAAAGCTGGGCATTTAAGAAAGATGAACAGGGCCAACTGCGAATTGTTCTGCACCATTCATCACTGCCTTTTCAACCTTAATTGAGGGGAAAGCTTTTAGATGTGGGTGATGGTAATACACCCACATCGCAGACCTTTCTGTTGTGCCAGTTAAACGCCAGCACGCTTGAGCAGGCCAGCCATCAATGGCGAGCTTGAACGAACCTGTTTTGATTTGTTCTGTAATGTTTTAGCCAGCGTCGGGTTATTGATGCTTTTGGCAATGTAGGCCATTGAATGATAGAAATCTCCTGCGGATTTCATTTTATTGGCGTCATTTAATGGCGCTAACAGTTGCACCATGGTTGTGCCACTCATCGCTTGTTGGGTGGCGTACTCTTGTACTGCATCGAGTAGAAGATCGAGATCGACCATCGCCTCGGCACTTTCCACACCATGTTTTTTCATCTCTTTGCGGTTACGTTTACGCATTTGTTTAATGACAAAGGCCGGTTTGTTGAGCTTTTTAAAAGCAAAGTAACCAAGAACCACTGCAAGCACGACACCGCCCGCCACATAACCCCAAATAGAACCGGAAGATTCAACAACAGGCTTTAGGGTTTCAACGGTATATTCAACGGTAGTGGGTGTATCAGACATTATTATTTCCTTAGAATGCAGCTTCAAAATCAGAAGCTATTAATTAATCTGGCAGGGGGAAAAGCGCCTTGCGATGAATCAAAGATCCATGAAAAGGAGAGCTTCTGCCTCACATTACTCTCTTTTTGGGGTGAGGAGGCAAGAAAGCAAGTCCATTTTAGGGATTATTAATGAGTTTGTTGATAATTGTGCGAGTTGGTCACACAAATTACGCCATTGCCTCTGTGTGTATGAGCTTAACGAGGTGATATAAAGATTGAAATGCACAGTCGTCATGAGGTTTAATGTTACGGTAACATTCAGTTGGAAAACAGAATAAAAATGAGCAGTATGCAACGTAAAACTAGGCCTACCCTGCAAGATATCGCAGACCGCGTGGGGGTGACGAAAATGACCGTTTCCCGTTTTCTACGCGACCCCAACTCGGTCGCATTGGCAACCCAAGAAAAAATTGCCGCAGTGATTGAAGAATTAGGTTATATACAAAATCGCGCCCCGGCGATGTTGTCGAAATCGTCAAGTAAGGCGATTGGTATTCTTCTGCCTTCCTTGTCAAACCAAGTGTTTGCCAATTTAGTTCAAGGGATTGAGTCGGTAACCAAAGCAAGAGGTTACGATACACTTATTGCCCACTTTGGTTATAACGTGCAAGAAGAAGAGGAGAAAATTGCCTCGTTGCTGTCGTATCAAGTCGATGGTCTTATTTTGACCGAAACGCACCACTCCGAACGTACCATCCAAATGCTAAAAGCGGCGGGTGTGCCAGTGGTTGAAACGATGGAGCTGCCAGACAAGCCGATCAATATGGCGGTGGGGTTGGATCACGAACAGGCCTCGTATCATGTGGTGACGCAGATGATTGATAGTGGCAAACAGCATATTGCCTATCTCGGTGCGCGTCTTGATACTCGAACGCAGTTGCGGATGAATGGCTATGATCGTGCAATGCAAGATGCAGGCTTAACCGCAGTTCATATCCTAACTCAAGAGCATTCAAGTTTTACTCTCGGCGGTGATTTACTCGAACAAGCCCTAGAAGAGAGGCCAGAGATCAATGGCATCTTCTGTACTAATGATGACATTGCAATTGGTGCCATGATGAAGTGTGCACATCGAGGGCTGAAGATTCCTCAAGATATTGCAATCGTGGGGTATAACGCGCTCGATATAGGTCAAGCGATTTCGCCAAAGCTAACCAGTGTAGAAACGCCTCGGTTTGAGATTGGCAAGAAAAGTGCTGAGCTATTATTGTCCGCACTGGCGGGTGAAGTGATTGAGCAGAAAGTGTTCGACTTAGGCTTTAGTGTCACCGATGGCGAGAGCCTTTAGTCAGCTTGTTATTCAGCCATTGAAGTGGTTGGGTTTGTCACTTCAATGGCTACATCAAGCTCATGTTGTATCAATTAGGGTAGAGGAACGAAGCCCCTTGATTGGCGGCAGAGACATTATCTCGGCACACTTTAAACAGATCGCGCCCCCAAGTTTGCTGTGTGAGCTCAGTATCACAAGTGGCGATATCGCGGCCTTCGGTTGGCGTTAAGTTCTCTAATCGGCCTGTCACCGCATCGACGCGGATCCTATCTCCTTCTTCAATAAGCGCAATTGCGCCGCCTCTTAATGCTTCCGGTGAGACGTGAATAGCCGCAGGAATTTTACCAGAAGCGCCGGACAAACGACCATCGGTCACTAACGCAACCTGATAGCCCGCTTTTTGTAAGTTGCCCAAAATCGGCATTAACTTATGCAGCTCAGGCATGCCATTGGCTGCTGGCCCATTGAAGCGGACTACAACCACGCAATCTTGATTGAGCTCGCCGCGTTGATACGCCTGCTCAACCTGATGTTGGCAAGCGAACACTTTGGCGGGCGCTTCAACAATGCGATGTTGCTCAGCCACGGCAGAGACTTTGATCACTGCTTGCCCAAGGTTACCCGATAACACTTTAATACCACCAGAGCGCTGAAATACCTTATCAGGTAGGGCGATTACCGAGGAGTTTTTAGTTTGAGTACACGCTTGCCACTCTAACGTATGGCCCACTAATTGCGGTGATTTTAGTTGATCTGCAAATTCACCAAACACGGGTTTTACGTCAGTGTGAAGTAACTGCGCTTGATGCAGACGCGTCATCAACATGGGTACGCCCCCTGCGAGCTCAAATTCATTGATATCCGCCGAACCATTGGGGTAAACATTCACCACAAGAGGAACGACGTCAGACAGATCACTGATATCTTGCCAAGTCAGCACAATACCCGCCGCGCGAGCAACAGCCAGTAAATGAATGGTATGGTTTGAACTGCCACCAGAGGCGAGCAAAGCCACTAGGCCATTGACTACGCTTTTTTCTGTCACCACCTCATAAAGTGGACGGAAATGCGCCGTGCCATCGCTCATGGCGGCAAGGCGGATTGCGGCATGTTGCGTCAATGCAAGGCGCAATGGGGAAAAGGGAGCGACAAACGCTGACCCTGCCAGCATTAAACCCATCGCCTCAAACACTAATTGGTTGGTATTGGCAGTGCCGTAGAAAGTACAAGTGCCTGGGGAGTGGTACGAAGCGCACTCCATATTCAGCAGCGCGCTATCATCAACCAAACCCGCTGCGTGTTTTTGGCGAACATCGACTTTCTCATCATTTGTAATGCCAGTGGACATTGGCCCTGCGGGAATAAAAGCCGTTGGTAGGTGCGCAAACGCCAGCGCGCCCATCAGTTGTCCGGGCGCAATTTTATCGCAAATACCGAGCAGTAATGTGCCATCAAACATATTGTGGCTGAGTGAAAATGCCGTGGCTTGTGCAATCAAATCGCGTGAGAACAACGACATATCCATGCCCGCTTGGCCTTGCGTTACGCCATCACACATCGCCGGAACGCCGCCAGCAACTTGAGCCGTGTGGCCAAATGGGGCGAGCACTTTTTTGATCTGCTCAGGGTAATCTTTATACACTTGGTGCGCGCTAAGCATATCGTTGTATGCTGTGATAATGGCTAAGTTAGAACGCGTTAAATCGAGAATGTGCGCTTTTTCTTGAGAGCAAGAGGCGGCGACGGCGTGAGCCAAATTACCACAAGAAAGTGATGCTTTACCCTTGCCACTGTGCTGCTGTGCCTTGGCGCGGTTGAGAAACTCATCACGCAAAGTACGGCTGCGCTGAATAATTCGTTCGGTGACGGCTGTGATGGTTGGGTTTAAGGCTGTACTCATGCTGACACCTTTTGACCTTCTAAAGTGAGCTCGCGCAATGCCACTAGGGCGCGCTCTACAACCTCATCAATATCCGTATCGATATCAACGATAGCGACTTTCACTTCGTTGTCGGGGCGCTCTAACGTATTGAACTGGCTTTCCACCATGTTCGCTTTCATAAAGTGGCCTTTACGCGCTTGCATGCGCTTCATGATTAAATCAAAACTGCCATCGAGAAAGAGAAAGGTCACATTTTGGTTACCGTCACGGATTTGATCGCGGTAGGTTTTTTTCAACGCAGAGCAAACAATCACGCCGTGCTCATTTTTACTCTCTAAGCTAAAAGCCGCGTCACGGATGCGCTCTAACCAAGGTTTGCGATCGTCATCATTTAGCGGATCTCCGCCTGCCATTTTGAGAATATTGGCTTTTGGATGAAGGTCGTCACCGTCGATGAATTTCGCCCCTAATTTATGGGCCAGTTTCGCGCCTACAGTGCTTTTTCCGCAGGCGCATACGCCCATTACAATAATGCTACTACCAGTCATACGGACTCCTTGAGTGGTATTCTGAGCTGGATCTCATTTTTTAAATTCACTTGGAAATATGACTTTATCTTATCCATGTTATCGGTAACATGTTACCCGTAACTTAGAGATTTGTGAACTGAAACACAAACAAAACAATACGTGATATAAGGTGAAGAACATGGAATTGATGACTCAAAGCAGTAACCCTGCTTACCTATTAGCAATCGCGGGATGTGCGATTGCAGCACTACTGATTTTAATCATGAAGTTGAAGATACACGCCTTCGCTTCATTAACCTTAGTCAGCCTCGGCACTGCAATTGCCACCGGCGTTGCGGCGGAAAAAGTGGTCCCAACTATGATGTCTGGTTTTGGTGGAACCCTAGCGTCTGTTGCTTTGCTGGTCGGTTTAGGTGCGATGATTGGCAAAATTTTAGAAGTGACGGGCGGTGCTAAAGTGCTGGCCGATACCTTGATAGGCCGCTTTGGTGAAGAAAAAGCGCCGTTTGCACTGGGTATTGCTTCATTACTGTTTGGTTTTCCCATCTTCTTTGATGCGGGATTGATCGTGATGATGCCGATCATCTTTAGTGTAGCGAAGCGCTTTGGTGGCTCACCATTGAAATACGCGCTGCCTTCAGCTGGTGCTTTTGCCGTGATGCATGCTTTTGTGCCGCCTCATCCTGGGCCGGTTGCGGCTTCAGATCTTTTAGGTGCTGATCTTGGTCTGTTGCTGATTGTTGGTATCTTGGTCGCGATTCCTACTTGGTATTTTGGCGCTTACCTCTTTGGCCTGTATGCGGGTAAGAAATTTGATATTCCACTCTCCAAAGCGTTTTTTAATACCGAGCAAATTATTGATGAAAATAAATTGCCAAAATTTGCCACGGTATTAGCAATTTTAGTGATGCCTGTGCTGCTCATTTTTATGGATACAGGTCTTAATACTCTTGCGGTAGCAGGCGTGATTGACGGTAAAGCGCCATTGGTTGAATTCTTACGCATGTTGGGTAAAACCCCGGTGGCCCTGTTGCTGACTCTGCTAACTTGTTTACTGGTGTTTGCCAAAGATTTTGGAATGAACAAGCTGGAAAAACTGTGCAGTGACTCGTTAGCGCCTATCTGTGCGGTAATTCTTGTGACAGGTGCGGGCGGCATGTTTGGTGGTGTGTTGCGCGCCAGTGGCATTGGCCAAGCATTGGCTGACGTGTTATCCGATACCGGCATGCCTATCATAGTTGCGGCGTTTGTTATCGCAACTTGCTTACGTGTGGCGCAAGGCTCTGCCACCGTGGCACTAACCACCACCGCCGCTTTGATTGCGCCAATTGTGGCACAAACCACGGGTTTGAGTGAGTTGGATTTATGTTTTATCGTGATTGCGATTGCTGGTGGTGCAACGGTACTATCTCACTTTAATGACTCAGGCTTCTGGCTGGTTTCTCGCTTGATGGAAATGGATGAGAAAACCACACTCAAAACTTGGACTGTGATGGAAACACTGCTTGGTAGCATCGCGTTTGTGATTGTCGCTGTCCTAAGCTTCTTATTATAAAAAGCGTTTTACTATAAGGTTATGAAATGAAAACTCTTGAACAACGATTGAAAGAAATCAAAATCGTCCCTGTGATTGCGATTAATGATGCTAGCCAAGCGGTCCCTTTGGCCAAAGTATTGGTTGAAAATGGGTTGCCATGCGCGGAAGTGACCTTTAGAACAGAAGCGGCTGCAGAATCGATTCGTTTGATGCGTGCCGCCTACCCAGAGATGCTGATTGGCGCAGGGACAGTACTGACCACGGCGCAAGTAGACCAAGCCATTGAAGCGGGCGTGGACTTTGTAGTCAGCCCCGGTTTTAACCCAACCACGGTGAGATATTGCCAACAGCGTCATGTGGCAATTGTTCCGGGCGTCAATAACCCAAGTTTGGTTGAGCAAGCGATGGAAATGGGTTTGCGCACATTGAAATTCTTCCCAGCCGAGCCTTCAGGTGGCGTGGCGATGCTCAAAGCATTGACGGCCGTTTATCCGGTCAATTTCATGCCAACAGGTGGCGTTAGCCCAAGTAACGTTCAAGACTATTTGTCGATTAAATCCGTAGTGGCGTGTGGCGGTACGTGGATGGTACCGACAGATCTGATGGATAAAGGTGATTGGCAGGGAATTGCGGAATTGGTGAAAGCGCTATAACCCTTTCTATTTTCTTTAAGAACAACGGCTTGCTTCGGTAGGCCGTCTTTTTATTCCGTGCGCACCTCCGACCATTAACGATAAAAGTAATCGAGAGTAACGCGCGATCAAAAATCTCGTTACAATCGTTCTCCTACTCATTTCACGATAAGCCAAGCTATGTACGCAAACCGACGCGCAGAATTAATTTTAGTTATCACGACCTTATTGGCTGCTGCGGGCTGGGTGTTTTCCAAACAAGCCATTCAAGGCCTACCACCTTTTGGCTTTATTGGTGTGCGCTTTCTTTTAGCGTCGCTGTGCCTACTGCCATTTTGTCTCAAAGCGCTGCGCCAAGCCTCACTGCACGATTGTTTGAAATCGATGAGTGTGGGTGTGTTGCTAGGTGGCTCGATTTTTTGCTGGATCCACGCGATTTCCATTAGCGATACGCTAGGCGAGGGCGCATTCATCATGAGCCTCTCTATGCTGTTTGTTCCGTTATTAGCATGGCCGCTGTTTGGCGCTAAACCGGCGCGCGCATTTTGGTTGTCGCTACCCATTGCACTGATTGGGCTTTTTTTACTGTCGTGGAACGGGGAGTGGGTCGTCGCGACTAGCCAGCTGTGGTTTATGGCTGCGGCCTTTAGCCTGGCATTGCATTTTAACTTTAACAGTCGTTTTTCGGCTAATCTGCCGCCGATGTTGCTCACTACATTACAACTGTTTGTTGGCGGCTGCCTTGGGGTATTACTCTCTTTACTGTTTGAGTCATGGCCAGATCAAATAAGTTTGATGACATGGAAGTGGCTTGCTCTGAGCGTATTACTCGCCACCAGTTTGCGGTATTTGATGCAAACCATAGGTCAAAAGCACGCCAACCCCACCAATGCGGCGATATTAATGCTGCTTGAGCCAATCTGGACACTGGTTCTGAGCGTGCTGATTTATGATGAATCGATGCCAGCGAATAAGATTTTCGGCTGCGGCTTGCTGCTCTGTTCGCTTCTTTTCTATCGAATGGGCCATTTTCGTCATCGCTGAAATCATCGCAAATCTTTCAAAACGGTTTTGCTGCATAGTTTCTAGAGCTAAGGTGGGTTGGGCTGTAGTCATTGTGTGCGTTGATAGCGTGGAGAATATGATTATTGGGGCTGATAAATTATTTTGGGGAATTTTTGATTCAGACAAAATCAAGAAAATCGTTTTCTAAACTCTCGCGGCGTTAATCCCACAATATTAATGAAGGCCTTTCGACACGCGCTGATATCCTCGTAACCAACCTGATTTCCTATCCACTCAAATGAATGTTGTGTGCTTTCCAAGTAGTCACACGCACTCTGTATTCTAAGACGCTGCAAATACTGATTAGGGTTATGACCTGTAGCCTTTAAAAATCTTCGTTGCATCGTACGTTCGGTAACGTTTGCTTGCTTTGCTAACTGCTTTATAGACAACGATTCAGCATAACTCTGATGCATTATTTGTTGGACCGAAACAATCGCCATATCACCATGATAGAACGAAGGATTGAATTGTTGGTAGTAACTCTGCGCTCTCTGCGCTGTGTCGATAACCAGCGTTTTACCAAGTTGACGCACAACTCTTGGAGATGCATATTTGGCGATCAACTCAAACCCTAGATCTAGCCACGACATCATCCCGCCCGCCGTAATTATGTCACCGTGATCGACCAATATCTTATTGCTATTAAGCGTAATACTAGGAAACATTTTGGAAAATGTTTCTGCTAACGCCCAATGAGTTGTCACTTCTCTTTTACCAATTAAGTTAGTTGCGGCCAAAATAAATCCCCCCGCACAAGCAGATGATAGAACTGCACCTTTGGAATACTGCTTTCTAAGCCATTCAATAAGTTTGGCTTCAGGGACCAAGTAGTAATCATCTATTGAAGCAGGCGGTAGCAAAACAACTGTAAAGCTATCCTCTATAAGCTCATCATGCGAAATAATGACTGGTTCAAATAAGACCTCAATCCTTTGTTCCCAACAAACTCTGCTTGCAAGCAAAAACATCTCTTCAAGACCGTAAACAGCTGACTTCAATACTGAAGGATACTCGCAAATTCCAATCGTAATTTTTAACATGTCTATCTCTGAATTTGTCGTTTTTAACCTCTTTAATGTCATTTTAGCCTCTAAAAGTAATGCAGCAAGTTACTCATAATTTTTCTGAGCCAAAACTTAAAAAAACAGGATTTGGAAATGGGTAAAAAAGCATTGCTTGTAATTGATATACAAAACGACTATTTCCCTGACGGAAAATTTCCTTTGTGGAATACAGATAAAACCCTGAGCAACATTAAACAGCTCATTACTAAAGCCAACGCACAGCATGTTCCTGTATTCCTTATTCAACATATATCTTCTGCACCTCAAGGAATGGCACCTTTCTTTGAAGAAGGAAGTGACGGTATGAGAATTCACTCTGAAATAATGTCAATATGCCCTGATGCTGAAATTATCTGTAAACAGCACGCTGATGGTTTTCATCAAACTAATCTAGAAAAATCACTAGGAAAGCTCGATGTTGATGAGTTGCTGATCTGTGGAATGATGACTCAGAATTGCGTTACGCATACGGCAATATCAAAGAAAGCGGAAAAATATAAAGTCTCCATTATTGGAGATTGTTGTACGGCTACAGATAGAATGATTCATAACATAGCGTTAAATGCGGTATCAATTCGAGTACCTTTATTGGCTTTTTCTGAAGTGTTATAGAAGTAAACTGCCACAAGAAATGTATCGAGAATTCACTGGTATAATCTACCCGTAAGCTTTCTACCTAAAAACTTTGAAACACAAGCCATTTCAGTCAGTTGTTATGTTGGCTGAATTGGTTCGTATTTTAGGCAGTTTAGCGCTCATCAATAATATTGGCGAAGGGAAACGTTGAGCGCAGACTCCGCTCGTTTGTGAGTTCAGTTCGTGTTTGCTTATTTTGGAGTTTGTCTTAATGTTCACCCTTCCTCCCGTCGTGATGACTATTGGGCTTTTGTTGATCAGCAACGTATTTATGACCTTTGCTTGGTACGCTCACTTAAAAGATTTCAGCCACAAACCGTGGATTATTGCAGCGTTAGTCAGTTGGGGAATTGCCCTGTTTGAATATCTCTTCCAAGTACCCGCTAACCGGATTGGCTATACGGTATTAAACCTTGGCCAATTGAAAATATTGCAAGAAGTGATCACCTTATCGGTGTTTGTGCCTTTTGCATTGATCTACATGAAAGAGCCTTTCAGGCTTGATTTTGTGTGGGCAGGGCTCTGTTTGCTTGGCGCGGTGTTTTTTATTTTCAGACCGCAAATCCTCGAAGTACTTGCGAAAAGTATTGGCTGATTGCTGGTGAGTATTTGGCAGGCAACCAATATTTAAGAGGCAAATGCCGGATAAATAAACTCATAAAAAAAACCGTTGGGTGGGCAACGGCTTTTTTATGGGATTATTCGCTGAATTTCTTAAAAATAATCGAGGTGTTGATGCCACCAAAAGCAAAGTTATTGCTCATTATATATTGCACATCCAGCTCACGTCCTGTGCCTGTAATGTAATCAAGATCGCCACATTGCGGGTCGATGTTATCTAGGTTAAGGGTTGGATTAAACCAACCGCTGCGCATCATTTCTAAACCCAACCAAGCTTCAACCGCGCCACATGCGCCCAATGTGTGACCAAAATAACTTTTCAACGAGCTGATCGGCACTTTACCCAACGCGTTTGCGGTGGCGTGACTTTCGGCTATATCACCCCGGTCGGTCGCCGTGCCGTGAGCTGAAACATAGTCAATTTTATCTGCACTTAACTTGGCATCACGCAGCGCCATCTCCATGCAGATTTGCATGGTGTCCATTTGTGGTTGAGTGACATGGGCGGCATCGCAGTTGCTGGCAAAACCGATGATTTCTGCGTGAATGACGGCACCGCGTGCGATGGCGTGTTGATACTCTTCAAGCACTAAAGTTCCTGCACCTTCACCAATCACTAAACCATCACGCTGAGTATCATACGGGCGGGGGGTGGTTTTTGGCTGGTCGTTTTTGAGGCTAGTGGCAAATAAGGTATCAAATACGGCCGATTCGGTAGGGCAGAGCTCTTCACCACCGCCCGCCACCATTACGGTTTGGTAGCCGTGCTTGATCGCTTCGTACGCGTAACCGATGGCTTGGCTACCAGACGTGCAGGCGCTACTGGTTGGAATGACGCGGCCTTTGAGCCCGAAAAATAGACCTACGTTCACCGCTGCAGTGTGAGGCATCATCTGTACATAAGTGGTGGCGGTAATGGCTCGAGTGGTTTTTTCGTTGAGCATGACACCAAACGCACCGATGGCATCGGTACTGCCTGTTGATGAACCATAAGCGATACCGGTTTGGCCATTTGTCAGCACTTCATGACCAATTAAGCCTGCTTGCAGCAGCGCATTTTCGGTGGCAACGGTCGCCAGTTGTGACACGCGGCCCATACCTCGGACTTGCTTACGTTTGTAGTGGCTAGGCAGTGTAAAGCCCATTATTGGCGCGGCGAGTTTAGTGTTTAAACCCTCATACTGCTCATAGGAAGGCATATATTGAGTGGCATTTTCACAAGCTCTGAGTTTTGGCTCAATACTGGACCAGTCATTACCAAAAGCAGTCACGCCGGACATGCCTGTAACGACAACGCGGCGGGTCATACTAAGCCTCCATTAACCGAGATAACTTGGCGAGTGACATAAGCAGCAATATCAGACATTAAATAGCTCACAAGACCTGCGACTTCTTCGGGTTCACCCATGCGGCGTAAAGGAACTTGTGGCAGTGCGTGCTCTTTGACGTGCTCATCCACCATGCCTGTATCGATTAAACCCGGAGCAACGCAGTTGACGGTGATTTTGCGCTTAGCCAGTTCAAGCGCGAGCGATTTGGTCGCGCCAATCACGCCAGCTTTAGCGGCGCTGTAATTGGTTTGGCCCCGGTTGCCTGTGATGCCCGACACCGATGCTAAAGTCACAATGCGCCCACCTTGGCGTTTTTGCACCATTGGCATCACACAAGGGTGGAGGACGTTATAAAAGCTGTCTAAATTGGTGTGAATTACACCATCCCATTCTTGTTCTGTCATGGCGGGAAACGCCGTGTCACGAGTAATGCCCGCGTTATTGACCACGCCGTAATAAGCGCCATGCAGAGCAATATCGGCTTCTAATACTTCGCGACACTGAGCTCGGTTGCTGATGTCAAATTGAATCAGTCGGCCTGAACCACCGTTTTGCTCGATGGTCGCTAGTGTTTGCAGGGCACCTTGCTGGTCGCCCATGTAATGGACGGCAATGGCAAAACCATCTTTGGCGAGCGCAATCGCAATCGCTTTGCCTATGCCTTTACTCGCACCAGTCACTAATACGTGTCGGGTCATGCTTGACTCCTCATTTTCATTTCTTCTAATTTTTGTTCTGATGGCACATACACATTTAATTGGCATTCGGCCAAAAGCTGGTGTTGGTGCTCGATTCTTGCCTTAAACACGGCCATGCCATTGTCTTGCATTAGCTGTTCAGCGTAGATATCGAGCGTTTGCCCTGTCAGGAATGCATCGCACAGTGCTCGATAACGGCGACTGCCGAGCAGAAAGCCAATCGGCGGTTGAATGCCTTGGACAAGTGAGTGATACCCAGACCACGCGGCAATGGCTTGTGCCATAAACTCGATACCGACATAGGCCGGTATGCTTTGTGTCGCCGGGTCAAAAAACAGGTGGTGCGATTCAATATCCACTTGGCAGTGGATAGATTCGCTCTGTACCTCAAGCGCGCGGTCGATCAAAATCATCGGCGCTTGATGAGGCAGCAGTTGATCAATTGCAGGAAGCTTTGTCATTAACGTAACCAAAAATGAGGCTAATATTGTTGCCACCAAAAGCAAAGGAGTTGCTTAAAATGGCCTTGTTTTCTAAATATTGAGTGGTTTCCACTAGCGTAATATCGATGTCTGGCGCTTTGTTAGCACAGCGCTGAATGGGCAAAGGCAATTGGTATTGCAGTATGTGCCAAGCAATGGCGGCTTCGGTTGCACTGGCCGCGCCGAGCGTGTGTCCAGTGAGTGGTTTGGTTGAACTCACCGCAACGTGCTGGCCAAAAACGCGGGAAATCGCTTTACTTTCCATGCTGTCATTGAGCGGTGTTGCGGTGCCGTGAGCGTTGATATAGCCGATATCACTGGCGGTTAATTTGGCATCTTGCAGCGCGTTACGCATCGCTTGTTCTGCACCGTTTCCATCTGGGTGGGGCGCAGAAATATGGTGTGCATCGGAACTGTCGCCAGCACCCAATAGCGCAATGGCGTGAGCGTGTTGCTGAGACGGCGTTTTACCCAGCAGCATAAAAGCGGCAGATTCACCAATGTTGATGCCATCTCGCTGTGCATCAAACGGTTTACACAAACGTTGAGACAGCGCTTCTAAACCGTTAAAACCATTGAGTGTTAAGCGGCACAAAGTGTCGGCACCACCGACAATCACCGCATCAACCAACCCAGCATTAAGCATTCTTTTGGCGGTGATAAAGATGCGGCCACTGGACGAACAGGCGGTCGAAATGGCGTAGCAGGGGCCGCTTATTGCAAAATAGCGAGCGATAAAATCACTGCAATTGCCTAATTCCTGTTTGTAGTAGTGGTAGTCGCTTGGGAATTCGCCCTGCTCTAACTTGTGGGCGAGTGCGATTTCGCCATCAGCAATGCCGGACGTGCTCGTGCCAACCACCACTGCGATGCGATCTGCACCATAGGTGGCAATCGCGTGGCGGACACTTGGTTCGATTTGTTGCAGTGCCGATAAAGCCAGTTGGTTGTTACGCGTATTGAACGCACTTAGATGTGCTGGGATTTCTGGTAGTGGCTCACTCACTCGGCCTACGATGGTTGCGGTGCCAGTATTGAGCGACGTGCCGTCAGCCACCATGTTGTCACAATAGCCCTGCGCTAAACTTTGGTGAATGTGCGACGAGTCACTCCCCATCGCGCAGTGAAAACCGCAGTCTTGGACATAAATAGGTGAGCGAGAATCAATAGGAGAAGTCGTGGATGAGTTCATGATAGCTATCTACGGTTGTGTGGGCGGCAAAGGGTGCTGGGCACTGAGCGTTGTAATCGTAATGGTGTAATTCAATAATTGATTGTGGAAGCGAATATCGCCCTTCATCGAGAAGGGATGTTGATAATCAATAACAATCACTGTTTCACCCAGTTCATTGATGAGTGTTCGTCTATTCTCATCATCAATGATTTGCCACTTTACCTTATTTAACGAGGCTTCCCAAGCATTTCGCGGCCAGAGCGTGATCATCAGGTTAAAGAGTATCTGTTCGGGCTTCGGCAAGGTGTTTTCCAAGCCATTGAGCACGCTGGTCTCAATAGTATCTTGCTGATAATTGAGCGATAAAATCCTCGTTCCCCAAGATGAAAACCCTGCCAGCACAATCTTGTCATCGGTCACCTGCAACTGGACCGGAAGCTGTTGGTTGTGCTGGCCGTTATCATCTTGCCAATGGGCGCTGATCAACTGACTTGCCGTGACTTGGTACCCAAGTTGCGCAGGTTTGGGCAGAGTAACGAATGTGTTGGGGCTAATTTCTACCTGTGTGGAGGCTTGGTTTGGCACTAAAGAGCAGCCAGACAACATCAGTAACAGCAAGGGCAGCGCACGGCGTATTCTCATCATCATAGTTTTTCCTCATGCGCTTTCATGGCGGCAGGTTGTGATTTGATCGCCATTGGTGAAAGCAACCAAGCAACGAAAATGCCGCTCAGTACCGTCAAACCAAAACTGTGGATGGCGTGAGTTTGGCTAAGAGCAAGCAGACCAAACGAGAGCAAAGTCGTTAGTGCCGAAAGGGTTATGGCAAGCAAGGTACTGTGACTGCGGGCTTGTTCGGCAAAAAAGAGCGTGTAATCAATACCGATACCTATCACTAATACCAGCGCTAATAGATTGAATAAATTGAGCGTAGAGCCTGTTGCGACGGTGACGGCTAACCCAGCGATGCAAGCAATCAGGGAAGGTAACATAATGCGAATGCTGTGTTTCACGCCGTAGCGCCAAATAGTGAGAGCGCTGATCAAGGTCAGAGCCAGCGCAATTAACTCCATCACTTTAAGGCGATACTGCCCAAACAGGGTCGAGATCTCTTCGGTTTTATTCAAATAGGCGTAGTCGCTATTTTGCGCCGCAAACTGCTTAATTACTGCTGCTTGGTGAACCTCTTTCAACAGCACTACCGCCGCCACTTTTTGCTCAACTTCACCTAAATAAAGAAAGCGCAGCGGCTGGGAAACATCATGGGCTAAATAATGCGCCAGTGTCATGGGTAAAAATGACGCTTCCAGTTTAGGAGCCGAAGATAGTTTCAGCGTGTGAGCCAGTACTGCGCCTTGGTTTGCGTACAGTGCTTCAACCAGTGCGTAGTTTTCTTGCTGACGCTTAAGCGAGCTGATGTTTTGGCTTAAACTTTGGTAGCCAGAAAGTACGCCTTGTTGTTGCCATTGTGAAAATTGCGTATCTAATTTTTCTAACTGCTGCATTAATGCTTCATCATCGTTGGCACTGACGACCAACATTTGCTGTGATGATTGAATACCAGTCAAGGCGCTGATTTGCAGCTCTTGCTGTTTCAAGTCGCTAGGCATGGCTTGCAATTGTCGAATGTCATCGTTGTAGTGCACTTGCGTCAGGGCAAGACTGCTGATGATCAATAACGCCGTGGGTAGGCCCCATTTAACCCATGGCTTTTGCCAAAGCGCAAACCATAAGGACCAATAAGTGATGCCGGGAAGCGTTCTCGATGGACTTGGTTTTTTGGCCAAAATCGGATACCAAGCCACGACCGTCGCGTAAGCGGCAACGAGACCTAAGGCGGAAAATAGCGCTAGCTGTTGTAAGCCGGGGAAAGGGGCGACCAGTAGACCGAGATAGCCAATTAAACTGGTGATTAACCCTAAGGTAATGGCCGTCAGAATATGCTTTAGTCCTTGCACGCTGTCCCATTGTTCATTTGCGGCAAGGCGATCGGTCAGGTAGTGAAAGGCGTAGTCGATTGAAACGCCAATCAGGCTGGCCCCAAACACTAAGCTAAACAGATGGAGCTGACCAAAAAACGCGGTGGTGATCACCATGGCAACCACTAACCCAACGGATACCGAGAGCAGTGCCAACAGTAAAGGCATGGCACTGCGAAAAACCAGCATCACCAACAGCACAATGCCGAGTAATGAGAAAAGGCCAATAGTGCTGATTTCTGACTTGGCACTTTGAGTACCAAAATCGGCGTAAAATAAAACACCAGTGTGATAAATGTCCGTACTAAATTGTTGCTTGATGCGTTGTTGCCATTGAGCAATATCGGGCACCACTTGTTGCGCTTTGAAACTGTATGGTGAGTCGTTGAGCTGCGCGGTGATCAGCACGTATTTTTGGCCTTGATACTCGCGGGTTAAGTATCCATCTTGCAAACGAAAATGAGACGATAGCTGGCTAAGTTGTGCTAAGTAGTCGCGAAATAGCAGAAAAGGGTCGTGACTGAGCTCTTGCCCTGTTACCCCAGAAAAAGGGTTATATAGGGCTTGCACCACCGCTTGCACTTGTTGTTCGGGATGTTGACTGAGCTGACTGCGTTGCTCGTTGGTGAGCAGTTGTGCTCGATGTTGAAAGTAGTAACTGGCCCAAGCGCTCTGTTGAATGGCATCGATTTTCCCAACCACATCCTTGAAATAGCCACTCTGCTTGAGCTCGCTTTCTAGCGCTGTAACGGATTTGAGCCGGTCAGCCTCATTGGGCGCAGTGACAATAAAGACCACCTTATCGCTCATACTGGCAGTGACTTTTTCAAACGCTTGCTCGGCGAGCACACTTTGCTGGTTGACCGGCAGTAGCTTAAGGATATCTGTCTCGATCGGTGAGGCTGCTGAAAAGACCCACTGCTTGAGTAGTAAGCCAAGACAAAGGGTCACAAAAGCCAACCAGAACAATGCCAGCCGGTTCGATTTAGAAGTTAAACTGTGCTTGCTCAGCATGGGTTAAACGCTCTGGCTGGTGGTTTTGGTTAGTAAACTGAATCTCGGTTTTGTCGCCTCGCACTTCTTGCAGGATCAAACCATCAATGTCATCTCGCCCCGTTAATGTTATCGAGGTAAACACCGAGCTCAGTGGCGCATTTCTCGGCGTTAAATTTAGCTGCCACTGGCCATCTTCGCTGTGCAGCGTCATCGTAAATTGTTCATTCAATTGCTGCGTGTCACCATAAAATACCGACAAAAAGAGATGGCTGAAATAAAACGCCATTGGGTTCTCTTTTTCGGTAATCACCTGTGGTGGTTGGTTAGCAAAAGTTTGGCGAAGCTTGTCTTGAGTTAGCACCAAATTAACTGGAAATGGTGAGTATTGTTGCCAAAGTAAGCCATTTTGTTTATCAAGCAAGAATTTCCCGGCTGACGACAGTGGTTGTTCGAACATCTCAATATGGCGGAGTTGAGTAAACTCTCCGCGTACGATCTGGTGTTTCGCCAACTGCGCTTGCAGTGAGGCAAGGTCGGTCACTTGTGCCCAGAGTAGGGGCGAGAATAGAGCTAAAGTTAGCCAGAGAAAACGGCGCATCATAATTTCCCATAGGTATGCCAGTGCTGCACTTTGTCGGTAAATAGCGTTGGGGAAGCGAAACACATCTCTTGCGTGTCGATGCGAACCGCTACTTGAGTGGTGTGCGCTTTACACATTCGTTGCCCGGTCTGGCTATCAAAAATCATGTAGTCAACACGCAAGCGATTTTCCCATTCTGTCAAGGTCGCTTTGATACGAATCGTATGGTTGAACGGGATCGCTTTCACGTACTTCACGTGGGTATCAATCACTGGCCATAGGTAGCCCGACTGAGTCATCGCGTGATAGCTATAATCAATTTTTTCCATCAGCACGCGGCGTGCTTCTTCAAAAAAACGAAAATAATTGCCGTGGTAGATAACGCCCATTGGGTCGGCATCTTGAAACGAGGTGACTAAAGTCACCTCACTTTCCAATGGATGAAGTACATCGCTCATCGCGCTTCCTAGTAAAGTGTCCAGTGGCGTTGTTGAATGCGGCTAATAAAGTGGCGCAAATCATGTTCTAGCGGACGATCTTCCACCACAAAGTCAAACTCTTGTAACACGGCTAAGCGCATCTGCTTGATATTGTGACTCATGTGTTGCTCATCCAGCTCATGATGACGTTTGCGCAATTCTATTGCTTGGGTCGCTGCCAACAGCGAGGCGGCCGCCACTTGTTCTGTCAGTTCAAGCACACGTAGACAATCACGCGCGGCAATGGTTCCCATGCTGACTTTGTCTTGATTGTGACACTCAGTCGAACGTGAAAAAACGCTGGCAGGCATGGTATGTTTCAAGGCTTCGGCCGTCCACGCTGAAATGCCAATCTGCACGGCTTTAAAGCCGTGGTTGATCGGTTTTCTTTCACCTTCTGCGCCAGTTAAGTTAAAAGGCAAACCGTTGTTGAATTTGTAATCCATCAATTGCGCCATTTGGCGATCGAGCAAATCGGCTAGGTTAGCAACCTGTGTTTTTAAGGTATCCATTGCCATGGCAATGTGGCCGCCGTAAAAATGACCGCCGTGCAGTACGCGTTCATTATCGCCATCGATGATGGGGTTGTCGTTGGCACTGTTGAGCTCATTTTCAATCAGTTGACGTAGCCACGGCAGTGCATCTTGTACGGTGCCAATCACATGGGGTGCGCAGCGCAATGAATAGCGATCTTGCAGGCGATCACTGTTGCGAGGTGGGCGCTCTGCTTGTAAGTCATCGCGTAGCCATGCTGCGATTTGTTGCTGACCAGGATGCGGCTTGACGGCAAATAGTGCGGCATCAAAATGGAAGTCGTTACCCTGAATACCGACAGACACCATGGCGGTAATTTTGGTGCAGAGTTGAGTTAAATACTCGGCGCGTTTATAGGCTAAACAGGCCAAAGCAGTCATGACTGATGTGCCGTTCATCAGCGCTAATCCCTCTTTTGGTTTTAGCTTGATCGGGCGAATACCTAGTTCGTTAAACACATCTTGAGTTGGGCGCATCTCACCTTTATAAAGCACGTCGCGCTCACCAATCAGTGTGGCCGCGAGGTAGGAGAGTGGCGTTAAATCGCCGCTTGCCCCGACCGAACCTTCTTGTGGAATACGAGGGGCGATATCGTGGTTGATCAAGGTGATGATTTGGTTAAGCAGTTCATGGCTCACACCAGAGACACCTTGCGCTAGTGAACACAAGCGTGTTGCTAATACTGCGCGAGATTGCTGATGGCTTAATACCTCGCCTAAGCCACAGCCGTGAAAGCGAGTCAAATGCAGTGGTAATTGGTCTACTAGATTCGGCGGAATGGCAACGGTACATGAATCACCATAGCCGGTGGTTACGCCGTAAATCACGCCTTCTTCTTTTAAAAGTCGTTCTAGAAAAGCGACGCCGCGATCAATTTTAGCGGTGAATTCCGCTGAAGAATTGAGGCTGGCCTGCGCGCCTTGCGAAATCGCGACAACATCTTCAATGGTGAGGCGATCGACGCCAAAAGTTATGCGGTTATCTGTCTGAATCATCATGCTGCTGTTTACTTAGAGTCCAAAAGTTGAAAAAGTTATACCACTGCAGTGGAGCTTGCAGTGTGTAATGTTCCAGCCGATCAGCGTAGCGTTGTACTACCTGCGCTAGCGCCGCTTGTCGCTCTTTTCTCGGTAAATCTATGTTGTCGCTAAAGTGCTCGAAATAGACGTTAAAATGTGGAGTTTTAGAACGTTCATCTCTTAAGCCAAACAAAAGGTAGACGGGAGCTTTCAACACCGAGGCCAACATAAAAGGGCCTTGTGGAAACGGTGCGGGTTGGCCTAAAAAATCGGCCCATACGGCTCGGGTCTCTTTGCTGGTGGACGTTCTATCTCCGACGATCACCACCCATTCTCCTTGCTCTATTTTCTGTTGAAGCAAAATAGCGGTATCAGGGCCCAAACGGCTCACTTGAATGAGGTTCAGTTCTGAGTTGGGATTGATCGCTTTCATTACCGCATTGAAGCGTTCGGCGTGCTCGGTGAAGACTAACGCATTGATCTTAATATGAGAATGCCGACGTCCCAGAGCGCGGCACAGTTCAATATTTCCAAGATGAGATCCTAAAAGAAGCACTCCTTGTTTACGTTCTACTAGGGCTTGGAACGATTCTTGACCATGGATGGTCAAGTTTTTTACCGAAAAATCGCCTTTCCATGCCGCCAATTTATCCAGCATAGTGTGGCCAAAAGAGAGCAGATGGTTATAGCTAGAGAGATGATTTGGCAGCGTGATTTGGCGACGGTTTGCGTAACTTTGTAAGTGCTGTAAATATTGTTCAGAGGCTTGGCGAGCTTGTTTTCCAGTAAGGTAGTAATAGCCCATTACAAGTTTCAGCATCAGGTTAAAAATTGGCCGCCCGAGTAGGCTATATACCGCCAGTAACGCTTTAATACCCAGAACCGTTCCTCGTTCTTGACGCTTTGACCAGTGCGGGTTTGGCTCTGCACCACTTTTGTTGTGCCTGCTTTGGTTGCGTTTCAGCAGTTGAGGGATACGCGGTAACATGCCAAAAAATAATTTGCTGTGCATCCAACTGATTTTGACGTTATCCCACAGAGCATCAAAATGAGAGACGCCTCCTTCAGGATAAATGACGCGAGTTTCCACAAAATCGATATCGACCCCGTGCCAATACATGCGAACTAAGATTTCGATATCGAAATCCATGCGCGTGCCGATCTTATGGTTATTGAGCACCTCAACGGTGAGGTCTACAGGATACGCGCGAAAACCACACATACTGTCTTTGATCGTAAAGGATAGCGTTTCAATCCAAACCCAAATATGCGTTGCGTAACGGCCATATAAACGCGCTTTGGGTACGCTGTCATCGTAAATCGGCTGACCAGAAATTAGGTGGTTTGGATGTTGCTTTGACGCGGCCAGTAATTTAGGCAGCGCTTGTAAATCATGTTGGCCATCGGCATCAATTTGGATGACGTGGCTAAACCCCAACTGCTGCGCTTGGCGAATGCCAGCCATTACCGCGCCACCTTTTCCTTGGTTTTGTTCTAGGGTAATGAGGTGAACATGTGTTTGCTGGACGACGTTGCTCAACGCCTGTTTTGTTTGCTGATTGCTGCCATCATCAACCAGTAAAATGGGAAGTTCAAATGCGCTGAGTGATGAGACAACTTCTGCTACTGTGCTGCCGTGGTTGTAGCACGGAATTAAAAAACAAGCTTGATAATCAGCCACAGATTTCACCCAACTTCATTTTTCCTGATGAGTGAATGATGTTTAAACCCTCACGCTGTGAACTATAACTAAACGCGAGTTTCTGTTTTTCCTCATCCCAACTTAATGCCAGTTGAACGGTCATGTCTGGCAAGATAGGTTCTTGGAATTTGATCACTTCCATACCTTGAAAGCTTGTGGGTACAGATAAGTATTCTCGTGCATAGCGCAGTGTCCAATCGATTTGGGTAACGCCTGGCAGCAATGGGAAATGCTCAAAGTGTCCTGAAAAATCAATAATGTCGGCGTCAACGCGCAGCGTCAAATTCACCGTGTGAGGCTGAGTTTCAGCACATAATAATGTGGGTGTTCTTTTGGCCATAATCTATTGGGCTTCGTTATTTTTATGGTTGGAATAGTGTTTCTAGTTCAGCAACAAGGCGCTTACCTTGGCTGTTGAGAGGGATCTCTTTTACCACTCTAAAGCGTCGAGGTACAGCAATAGGTTCTAACCATTGGCGCAGTTCAGAGCGCAGCAACAGCCAGAACTTCCCCTTTCCAAGCTGAGCTAATTTTTCAGTGCCGCTGGCTGACAGTACAATCGCTGAGATTAAGATCAAACGTTCACCGTCTTGTTGTGGTAACACGGCTGTTTCACTGATCCACGGCAGTTGTTCAATACGCTGTTCCACTTCAACCAGTGAGATCCGTTTTTCTTCGATTTTGATGATGCGATCGGTGCGACCTTTCAAGGTAAAGTGCCGTTGGTCGGAAAACTCACATTCATCGGCTGTTTGATACCAATGATTCGGATCAATGTGTGCAGAGCGCAAGGCTAAGCAGTTCTCGCTGTTAAGTCTTGCTTCAACGGAGGGGAAAAGCTGCCATTGCTGCGTTGCACTGTGCTGTTGCCGAAAAGCGATGCCGCCAGTTTCCGTACTGCCATACACTTCGATAGGTCGTTGCCCAAACAGGGTTTTTGCGTGACAAGAAGCAGAGTAGGGAAGCGGGCCACCGGAAGAAAACAGTGTGCGCAGTGGGCTTGGCTGGTGCTCTTGTGACAAGCGTTTCAATAGCGCAGGGCTACTGATCAGCACAGTGTCCGGATGCGCATGTGCGGTCACTTGTTCTGGAAATTCCAAGTTATGGCGGGCAAATGCTCGCCCTGCACACAGTGGCCATAACACACGAAATAGCAGCCCATAAATATGTTGATGAGAAACCGTACTTTCCACTTTTGCACCAATGAGCTGTTCGCCCCAAAGCTGCTCTAAAATGGCGATTTCAGCTTCAAGCTGCCGCAGTGTTTTGATGATAGCCTTAGGCTGACCGCTGGAGCCTGACGTAAACAGCGTCACGGTTTGTGTCTCTAATGAAAGTGGTGCAAAACAAACGGCTTCATCGCGCATGTCGTTGGGTAGCGCTAAATGGTTAAGAGAGAGAGTTGGCGTAGAATTGGGTATTGTTATTGCCTCATCACACAGCAACAACTCAAAGTTTTGGCTCAGTTCTGCCAGTACCGCAGGTTGATAATTACCGGGCAGAATTAATGATTTTTGCGTGTAGCAGACGGCGAAAAAACCGACTGAGAACCGATAGCTATCGCCAGCACACAGTGCAATATGATGTTCATTTCGCGATGCTAATTGCCGGCTTAGTTGGCTGACATCGGCGACAAAGTTTGCCCAGTTAATGGTGTTATTGAGGTCAAAAGCAACACAATGCGAATCGTTTCTTGGTGAGGAGAGTAACGTTGCAAGCGAGCAAAAATCGGGGTTGCCGAAAGTCATAGCGTACCTAGCCTTTGCGAATCCTTTGTCTTACTAGCCATTCCGTTACAAAGAGGCTGCCAGCAAGGAGATAACTGATCAATCCGTTATACAACGTCCAGATCTCGATAGATTGGAAGCAGGTATAAAGTGCGATGGCTCCATTCATGATGAAGTAGAGGCACCACACTTTAGTGACCGTGCGTGTGTACTCAATGCCACTTTGAGGAAGTTCAGGCTCTTGCAGTCTCGCCAGCCGTTCAATCACTGTTTGCGGTTGCGTTAGGCTCAAGGCAAAAAGAGCCAAAAGACATACATTAACCACAACAGGGTAAAACAGTAGCCAACCATGCTGCTGAAAGAGCATCCCCAAAGTCACCAAAGTGATACCAACGAACCCACTAATCCAAGCCAGTTGCTTCAGTTCTTGAAGTTTGGCTTGCCAACCAGAAAGAATTCTTAAAGCAAAAATAGCGGCTAAGAAACCCCCTATAGCTTGCAAACCAAACTGATTAATCCCGAAGTAGACCGCGAGTGGGTAGGTAAGCAGGACGATTGCAGACAAAATCGTCAGCAATCGTCGCATTAGCTTTCCTTAACAAGTTCAATAACCGATTCCACCACATCATTGACGGTGCGAACGGTTTTAAACTCTTCAGGCTTGATTTTTTTGCCAGTCACTTTTTGTAAGTGAACGACAAGATCTACAGCATCAATACTGTCGAGATCGAGATCTTGATAAAGGTGAGCATCTGGTTGAATATCGGCTTCATCAATTTCAAATAGTTCAACGAGAGCTTCTTTAACTTGATCAAATACTTGTTGTTGGTTTACTTCTGTCATAACGCTATCTATTTATTAGTGGCTAGTTTGAGATGAAATATAATTTGCTAAGTTTGCCACTGATGCAAAGTGTTGGCGAGTATTGGAGTCATCAGCGTCAATGACGATATTATACTTCTTTTTAATGGCCAAACCGAGCTCTAAAGCATCGATAGAATCTAAACCTAACCCATCACCAAAAAGTGGTGCGTCAGTTTCAATATCGTTAACTGAGATATCTTCAAGATTTAGTGCGTCGATAATGAGCTGTTTTATTTCTGTGTGTAGTATTTCCACTTCAACCTACTTATATAATGTTCTAGCCGTTTTGAACAAAACCTTGATATATACTTCCCCACTTAAAGTTGCAGCGGTGTTGGCTACGTTCGCTCACCCCAATCATATCGTTATCTATACGGATGGGGACTTACTCACTTTCCGCTTCGCTGCAACTTGACGTTATGGGTCGATAACTTCAATAGTTTTGTCATTTCTGGTTATTGTTTTGGGGGAAAATCACCTCTGCAAGGTGGCGATTTAAACGTCGTGCTGCAGTGGTGGGGTTATCAGCACCTTCAATAAAAGGTGTGACGACAACTTTACCCTTTATCTCCACATGGAAAAAGGGTTTGGTTTTAGGAACTTGGTACCACTTTTGCTCTTTTGTGAGAAAACTCGGAGAAACGGTAATATGTACGATGCGTAAGTCTCTTTGAGTTCGGATTGCGATTTGCGCCGCACCGCGCTGCAATTTGGGTTTAACACCGGGTGTGGTTCGCGTGCCTTCAGGGAAAATCAATAATACGTTTCCGCGGCTCATGCGTTCCTCGCACACATTTAACAAATCATCAGGTGTTTCATTGGGGATATAACCTGCGGCTTGAACAATCCGTTTCATAAAAGGATTGGCCCAGATAGCTGATTTAACCAAGCAATCGCACTGATGAAGTTGTGATGCAATGAGAACATAATCAATTAAGCTTGGATGATTGGCGACAATAAGGCAGCTTTTATCCTGTTTTAATAGTTCTGCGTTGGTTATTTTATAGTCGATGGCACCTGTTAATTTCATCAACTTACAAAATATATTGAATGAGTTTTGGATTGATTTTTGAACTTTATATTCTCGACGATCTGTTTGCGATGAAAATAATGCAATCAGTGGGATAATAATAAAACTCAGCGTTAATCCGCCTAAACCAAATATAAAAAAACAAAAACCTGTAGCAGCAATACGCCAGTAGCGGTTGAACTCTAACATTTTCGTTGCCATTTCCAAGCGCTTTGCGAGCCTTCAATGATCCATTCAGATTTTTCTGACAAATAGTGGTGAAGAAACGACAATGCTTGAGGCTGTTGTGGCTTGGTATCAGACATCTGCATAGAGAGCGTAAAATCTGAACCGTGAGACAGGGTTAACCCTAAGGCATAGCCTTGAAACTGCCACTCTTCGTATTGTTGGTAGTCGCTAGGTAATGGCTCATCAAAATCAACCAACAGCACTTTGTGACTAGGGTGCTCATTTAGATAGAGCCAAGCTTCTAATATGGCACTTTGAAATGTGTTTTGTGCTGCTGCAATCGAGGTTAACGGGATCGGTTGTTTTGAAGCGATGGTTGCTAGGCCTGCTGCTGTATTATGAACAGATTGTGAAAACGCCATTGGTGAGGCTTCTTCGCCAATCAATATCGACTTCACGATTTCAACGCTACGATGAAGCTCGCCATGACGACATGAAAATACCATGTAATCAATATGTTGTGATTCTATAGCAGTCAGTGCAGTCTGCACGGCTAATTTGCTCAAACTACTCATTCTGCGGCGCATCATAGGAGGAATATGGTCTGTGTTGAGCGTATTATCGTCAGGCCAAATCTCTTCTCTTGCCCAATTTTGCCAATCAGAAGGGTGAGATAAGCCTGCAGAATTTGCAACCCAAGTATCAATATTTAACGTGATTATTTGCTGTTGATTTGACATAAGATATTGCATTGTTTTTGATAGGGTTAAATACTATGGCACAAGATTATTCTTCGCAACTATAAACGTTTGTATCCTTGACTTAAATATTGATTTTTAAGAATTGAGTCGAACTTAGATTAAGTGTTTGGATATTGTTCACAAATTAAAGTTAGGTTTTAATGTGTTAAATCAAAAAATAGATCCTTATAACGCTTTAGAGGCAAAAACCGAAGCTCAAAAATTATCTTTTGCCCCCATCGTTTTTCATACGGCGCGCACATTACGTGACTTAGGCATATTGGCTGCATTAGATAATGCTGGCGAAAAAGGTTTAAATGCGGAACAAATTGCTCAAGAAACGAGCGTGTCAGAGTATGGCGTTAAAGTATTGCTCGATATGGCCATCAGTGCCCATATTGTTTTATGGGATAAACCGAATTATTCATTGGCTAATCTAGGCATTTTTTTGCTGCATGATGGGATGACGCAAGCCAATATGGATTTCACGGCAGACGTTTGTTATGCCGCCATGATGCACTTAACCGAATCGATCACCGAAGGCAAGCCTGCTGGTCTGAAAGAACTCGGCGATTGGGATACCATCTACCAAGGTTTATCGCGTTTGCCCCAGCAAGCTAAAGAGAGTTGGTTCAAATTCGATCACTTCTATTCCGATCGTTCTTTTCCTATTTTGCTGAAAGAAGTGTTTCGTAAAAAACCGAAACATTTGGTCGATATTGGTGGCAATACGGGTAAATGGGCACTGCAATGTTGTCACTATGATTCAGACGTTGAAGTGACGATTGTGGATCTGCCACAACAGTTGGAAATGGCGATGGCTAACGCGCAGCAACAAGGTTTTACGCAGCGTATTCATCCTTTTCCAGCCAACATGCTCGATAAAGAACAACCGTTACCAAAAAATGCGGACGTGTGGTGGATGAGCCAGTTTTTAGACTGTTTTTCGCCAATGGAAATTTTGAGTATTTTAAAACGCGTTCGCGCCAATCTTTCTGCATATTCGACGGTTTATATTTTGGAACTGTTCTGGGATTCACAGAAGTACGATGCGGCTTCTTATAGCCTCAATGCCACCTCTTTGTATTTTACCTGCCTTGCAAATGGTAATAGTCGCTTCTATCGCAGCGAAGATTTCTTAGAAATCGTTCAAGCAGCAGGATTACAGGTGATCAAACGGACCGACAATATTGGCCTTGGCCACACCTTGTTAGAGCTAAAAGCCCAAGCTTAATTAAAATCGATGCGAGTCAATTCATGAATAAAGAGATAACTCAAGTTGTTATCATTGGTGCGGGCCCTTCGGGTTCGACTGCCGCGGCATTACTCCATGCGCAAAACATACGCGTGTTGGTTATCGAAAAAGCACTTTTCCCACGCTTTTCTATTGGCGAAAGCTTATTACCTGCTTGTATGGAAGTGATAGAAGCGGCGGGAATGTTACCTGATGTTATGCGTGCGGGTTTTCAATATAAAAATGGTGCTGCCTTTCGAAAAAATGGTGTGTACGCTCAGTTTGATTTTACCGACAAATATTCGAATGGGCCGGGAACCACTTTTCAGGTACAGCGCAGTCAATTTGATAAAGTATTAGCGGATTCTGCTGTTAAGCAAGGGGTTGAAATTCGTTATCAACATCAACTGACGAATATCGAATTTGAAGAGAATAAATCACAATTATTGGTGACGGATCAACACGGTATAACGTATCAAATTGAAGCCGACTTCGTGCTGGATGCCAGTGGCTTTGGGCGAGTATTGCCTAAGTTACTCGACTTGGAAGAGCCATCGTGTTTACCTCCGAGAAAAGCCATCTTTACCCATATCATTGATCATATCTCCCCTGAACAACCAGACTACGACCGAAACAAGATACTGATCTCCGTCCATCCGCGTAATCCTGACGTATGGTACTGGCTCATTCCTTTTTCTAACGGCACATGTTCATTAGGTGTTGTCGGTGAACCGTCGTTTTTTGACGGCTATCCAAGTGATAAAATTGCGGCGATCCAGCAATTGGTGAATGAAATGCCTGAGCTGGCGGAACTGCTTTCGAAGTCCGAATACCCTAATCCTGCTGGTGAGCTAGGCGGCTATTCTGCAAATGTTAAGCAGTTGGCCACGGTAAATTATGCGTTATTAGGCAACGCTGGTGAATTTTTAGACCCGGTGTTTTCATCAGGTGTAACGATAGCCATGAAATCGGCTCAGTTAGCGGTGTCTTGTGTTGTACGCCAACTAAAAAACGAAAGTGTAGATTGGCAGCAAGAGTATTCTCAGCCATTAATGGTCGGAGTGGATACGTTCCGCACTTATGTGGAAGGTTGGTACAACGGTATGTTACAAGAGGTGATTTTTTACCAAACGCCCAACTCAAGAATAAAGCAGATGATTTGCTCTATTCTTGCAGGATATGCTTGGGATCGTAGTAATCCTTATGTCGCTGAGCATCAACGACGCTTATCAAGTTTAGCTGAAATTATTCGTACTTCATCTCATTAATAATATCCGCACCGAAATTATGTTTTGGTGCGGATATGCATCTCACATTTTAATTTTATGGGTTTATTCTCTTGTAAGATTATTCCTACACCGCATTAACGTGTTGATAAATATGTATTTTAACCAGTTTAGTTCTGATGCCCTATTCTTGGCAATGACGAGCAGGATCGTTAAACTAGTTGGATATTGGAATCAATATCACGAGAATGAATTTGTTACGTATCTACTTGCTGTTAATTTTAGCAATTAACTTACTTTTTAATACTGTTTATGCCGCCGATTATTTATCAGATTCGGAACGTACCTATTTAAAAGCAAAAAAAGTCATTGTAATGGGTGTATTGTCTGAACCTTGGCTACCTTATTGGGGCGGCATTGAGAATACAATCGGTATTCAACATGATTATGCGGTAGGGATAGGAAAAGAGCTTGATGTCAAAATTGAATATCGTAGCTATCAATCGATAACTGATCTTGTTGCTGCTGTGCATGATGGTGATGTGGATTTTGCTATTGGTTTTAGCAAAACAAAAGAGAGAGAAAAAAACATTTTATTCAGCTTGCCACTCTATAATAACCTACGAGTGATTTGGCTAAGGGACAAAAAATTAAATCAGCAAGATATGAATCATTTGAAATGGGTTTGCGTACAAGGTTCATCTTATTGTGAAACATTAGAGCAGAGCCATTACCCATACATATTACTAGCACAAAGTTTCTTAGAATCAGCAGAAATGATGAAGCAAGGTTTAGCCGATGCAACGATAACCAACTATATATCACTCAATCATTATATCAGCCCTAATTCTGGATATGACGGTGAGATTATTGCAGATGGTCGATTAGGTGTCGAAATAAATAGAATCATTTTGCCGATGGGAAATAATGAATTAAAAAACATTTTTGATAAACTCATTCTTGCTGAAGCAACAGGAAATACAGCTAATAAGATAGACTCGACTAATATTTATTTTTTGAATAATAAAGACAGCCTAAAACTATTAAGTCAAGAAAATAGCAATCAAATTGTCAGATACACCATAGAAGAAGATATATATCCACTCTCTTATTGTGATGAGGGTGATAATCAGGTGAAAGGATATGTCCATGATTTACTCAAGCTCATTGAGTCAAAAAGCTTCCTTAAATTTCAGTATGTACCGGCCAATGGCAGAGATATTAGACAGATGCTTATCGATAATGAAGTTGATTTATTGCCTTCATTAAATGTCGATGACATCGATAATCGTGATTTTATAGCGACCCCACCTTACACTAATTTGCAATTTGGTTATGTGGTCAATAAAAAGCCTTTTCAACAGAAAAAATTAGCGATATTAGATCGTACTGGTTACTTATATAGCCACTTAAAAATCTATGAAGATAATAAAAAAGTTAAAGTTTATAGAGATCTTAAAAAGGTTATTCTAGATTTAAAATCAGGTAAGATAACTCATGCCTTAATGAATCAAGATATTATAAATCAGCAAATGGCATACCTTGGTGATAAGTTTTTGATACTTCCAGCAATAGATAATGAAGGTTACTCTATTAATATCGGTATGGTCTTTCGAAAGGATGAGTCGATATTGTTTGAAATGCTCAGCCGATCTTTAACTATGGTAACTGAGTCTGAGATTAATGCACTAAAATCACTCCATAAGAAAGTGAATGTGAATTATGGTTATGATAAGCAGCAAGTTACAATCTATTCTTTGATTGCAATGTGTATTTTTTTGTTTTTATTATTATTTGGGATAATTATATTTTACAAGTTAAAAAGTTCCTTAAAATACAGTCAAATCAGTTCAAAACTTTCAGAAGTTCAAGTGCAATGGCTGACAGATTTGCTCGATAAAATACCCAGCATGATCTTCATTTCAGATGTGAATGGGAAAGTAGTGTTATCTAACCGTTCATATAAGCAATGTAGCAAGGCTTCTCTAATTAGTGATGATGTGAATTGCCTCATATGTACTGGCATCGGATCTGTCGATCTGTCGAATAAACACTATCAGATTGATGAGAAATATTATGTCATTAATCATGAATCGATTGCGCATCCCAAGAGTGGGGATACTCATTACTTGACCGTTTGCAGTGATATCACAGAACTCAAGCTATCAGAATTGGCATTACGTGATTCTAATAATAAGGCACTAGAAGCTGTAGATGCGAGGAATCATTTTTTAGCTGTAATGAGTCATGAGCTTAGAACGCCAATTGCGGCCATGCTAGGGTTGATGGAGATTTTATCAACTCGAATTAAAAACGATGAGAGCCGTTTGTTATTGACGAATGCAATTCGTTCTGCCGAGAGAATTAAGCACCATGTCCATGAGATTTTAGATTTTTCAAAAATGGAAGCTCAGCAATTACAATTAGATATACGCCAGCATAATATTTTAGAAGAGTTATGTCCCACCATTAGAAGCTTTGAAGCGAGTGCTAAGTTGAAAGGCGTTGAGTTCGTTGTTGATTGGGTGCCGACAGCTATTATTTACGCAAAGTTTGATGCATTACGCTTAAATCAGGTTCTTACCAATGTATTAGCCAATGCTGTTAAATTCACTACGGCAGGTACGGTTTCCATCCATGTTGAATTGACGGAAGAACAGATAGTCTTTGCCGTAAAAGATACGGGGTGCGGAATGAATGAAGCGCACTTGGATTCGTTATTTAAGCCATTCATGCAAGCGGATAAAACCATTACTCGCCAATATGGCGGTACTGGGCTTGGTATGTCAATAGTATCGAATTTAGTCAATCTAATGGATGGTCATATTACGGTTTCCAGTACGCTGAATGAGGGGACTCAAGTAACGATAGTGCTTCCCATTTGTGGTGAGCCTTTGTCTGAACCGTTGAGTCAACGTCACTACCGTTGCACTAACGAACGCATTATCGAGTGGCTGAAGTGTTGGCAGGTTTCGGTGAGTCAAGGTGGTGTATCCTTGGTCGATTTTGACGCGATAATGACCAAAAAACATCTCTATCCTGACCTGCTTATTGATAAGATAAAAGATAGTGAGCAAGTGCTGGTTCAACCGAAAAAAATGAAACTTTGCGGGCATGTTTTGGTGGTTGATGATGACGCTATTAACCGTTTGTTATTAAAAAAACAGCTGCATGAACTTGGTGTGCAAGCAACCATCGTTGGTGATGGAGAAGAGGCATGCCATCTTTTACAAAGCGAAGACAGCCAGTTTGATTTACTACTAACAGATTGCCATATGCCTAAAATGGATGGTTTCGCTTTAGCAAGATTTGTTAAAAATTATATTCCGCAAGAGAGATATAAGGTGGTTATCGGTTGTACGGCAGAAGATTCACGGTTGATCGCAGAGAAGGCTTACCAGTCTGGTATGGAACACGTGTTGTATAAACCCTACTCGTTGGCGTCGCTGTATACTATGTTGAGTGGTTATCTTTCTATGTATCCTTTAGTAAATGTTGACTCAAAAAGCTGGCTTGAGAGCTTTTTACCGAGTGAAAAAAGTGAAATTGCTTCTGTTGTGGCAGAATCTTTAGCGGCCGAGGTCGATAGACTCGAAAAGCATGATTCTGATTACAAAATGATAGCTCATCGTGTTAAAGGCTCTGCCGGAGCGCTTCAACTGGATTATCTCGCGAGTCTTGCGGTTAGCTTGGAGCGCGAATTAGAACCACAAGCTGTTGTATCTGCAAAACAACGACTGATAATGGAAATGAAAATCGTGATTACACAAGCACAAGAATGGTTAGATAAACAGCAACGAGTAGATGACGAATGAACATTTTGATTGTCGAAGATGATCGAATTCAAGCCACGAGTTTGAAACTGAAACTCAGACAACTTGGATTGAATAATGTCGATATTGCAGCAAATGGACACCAAGCGTTGGCTTTATGCTTGCGCAAAGAGATATCGCTGGTTTTTTGTGATATTCATATGCCGGAAATGGACGGAGTTACGCTTTTATCGATGCTTGGGGATAAACATCCTTCACTCGGAATTATTATATTGAGTGCTGTTGACGATGCCGTGTTAGACCTTACTTATAACATGTGCTGTTTAGCGAGCTTTAATTTTGTCGATGTTTTACGAAAACCCTATTCTATTGAGCAACTTGAAACCGTGATTCATGCGTTTCATGTGAAGTGTGAACAACAGGCCGCAAGCATTACGCCTATCTCATTAGGGTACAAAGAGATAGAAACAGCATTCAGTGAAGATTGGTTATTCAATTACTATCAACCTCAGTTTGATTTTAAAACGGGTGCCATGGTTGGAGTCGAGGCACTTGTCCGACTCGATCACCCAGTTCATGGTGTATTAAGCCCTGCGCATTTTCTGCCTCTTATTGAAGAGCTGAATTTGATGGATAAGCTGTTTTTAATTGTTTTGGATAAAGCATTATCGGCTTTAGGCAGTTTGTCAGCCGATCTTCAGTTATCAATCAATATCTCCCAGAGTAATTTACAACAGCTGATCTGTGACCCCATTCTTACTCTCTGTCACAAATACGCGTTTCCTACTGATAAACTCACGCTCGAGCTGACGGAAGATCATGTCTATAACGGTACGACAGCATCACTGGCTAATCTTGCGCGTTTAAGAATGCATGGTGTTGGTTTATCCATTGATGATTTTGGCACAGGCTACGCCTCTCTAAGTCAGCTCTCGAAATTACCCTTTACAGAACTTAAAGTAGATCAAAGCTTTGTCCGCGATCTCTCCACCAATTATAAAAACCAGCAACTCACCAACATGTGCTTATTGCTAGCGCAATCCTTAGGTCTGCATTGTGTTGTCGAAGGTGTGGAGGACGAAGATACTTGGCAATATTTACGTCATTTAGGCGTGGATACTTGTCAAGGTTATTATTCGGCGATGCCGATGCCGATTGGCGATCTCGCTGAACTGTATAGCAAAAATATCAGCAAGCAGTTAAGCCATCAAAGTATTGAAGATGGTGTGTATTGCTTATTAGTTGGAGAAAATTCGACTAGCGCTAATGCCCTAAGAAAAATGTTGATGAGAGAAAAACGCGTTACGCAGGTGGTCGTTGCCAGTGATCTCGCTTGCGCTGTAAAGAGATTGCGTGATTTACCTTTTAATTTAGTGGTTGTGGATAGCTACTGCAGTAAAGACGCTAGTTTGCAGTTGCATCAGCATATTGAATCGATGAATTTTAAGGGAAGACTTATTTTTCTCAATGAATATCATGAAGCAATATCTGCAGAACTTGCACATGCGCGCCACATTGTGAAATCAGCTGCATTGACTGACACCATTCAGAGCATAATGGGGGAGGTTGGGCGAACAGTTAATTTTCAACCTAGTTTTCGACTCAATGAAAGACTATCCAGCAGAGAGTTGAGTGTGGCAAATTTGTTGATTCAAGGTTTGACCAATAAGCAGATAGCTAATCAACTGGATATTAATCAGAAAACAGTCAGTACTTACAAAGCGAGAATTCAAAGTAAATTGGGCATTCGTTCGGCCATGGAGCTGATTCGTTACATTGAGCTCGATCATCTTAGTGCCAGTTTGAGCATCGCTTAAACTGAATGTCGATTTGCGTAAGCATTAGATTACACTTTTCGGTGAAAGTGTTTATTTATTATTACCAATCAACACGTTGTTAATTTATTGTTAATCGATTTTAGTGACACTCTTCACGGATTTTATTTTCAGATGGCAGGATTATCCCTTTAAGTTAGATCTAACGTAACTAAGATGTTAAAAAAAGGCTGATTTTCCAGTGAAACGTGCTGAAAATGTACTCAACACTAGATGATTTAGCACTATGGTCTGACCAGATGGCGCTTGGTAACTTTAATTCACTGAGTTTGAGTTAATTGTTGGGCTATTTATCTATTCCATTAGGTAAACCATGGAATTATGCATTTTTTTGCTACGATTTTATGGCAAATTACTTCAATGGTTGCTAATGTGTGCCGCTATCCTTAGGAGTTTTTAGATTTTTCTGCTTAGTTTTTGCGCTAAATAAATCTAAAGTTCTAGCGATGCTAGAGAGCTCTCAAGGAAGTCATGGATGCAAAAATAAAAACTTGGAGTTTATGCATGTATAAAAATAAAATCACCCAAGCCCTTCTTCTAGGGGCGGGTATGGCAGTGGCTGCCACTTCTACTTTTTCTATCGCGGCTGATGTTCCAGCCGGCACCAAATTGGCCAAAGTTCAGGAAATCGTTCGTGGTAACGGTACTGAAGTCGCCACACTCGATCCTCACAAATCCCAAGGTGTTCCTGAGTCGCACGTAATTCGTGACTTATTGGAAGGGCTTGTGAACCAAGACGCGGATGGTAAAACCATTCCTGGGGTTGCAGAAAGTTGGGAAACGGCAGACAACAAAACATTCATTTTCCATTTGCGCAAAAATGCAAAATGGTCAAATGGTGATCCTGTCACGGCTGGTGATTTTGTTTTCAGCTTTCAGCGCGCCGTCGACCCTGTAACGGCTTCTCCTTACTCTTGGTATATGGAATATACCAAGATGAAAAATGCAAAAGAGATTATCGCAGGAACGAAAGACAAAAGTGAACTTGGCGTTAAAGCTAAAGATGACCATACACTCGTTGTTGAGCTTGAAGATGCTGTGCCTTATTTCGTCATGATGATGGGCCATACAACCGTGAAACCCGTTCATAAAGCAACCGTAGAAAAGTTTGGTGACCAATGGACCAAGCCTGAGCATTTTGTTGGTAACGGTGCCTACGTTGTTGATCAATGGGTTGTCAATGAGCGTTTAGTACTAAAGCGTAACGAGCAATACTGGGACAATGACAAAACAGTCATTAACAAAGTTACCTTCCTGCCTATTGAAAACCAAGTATCAGAAATGAACCGTTTCTTATCAGGTGAAATCGATATCTCTTATGAATTACCCACCGAGCATTTTAAGCGTCTGAAGAAAGAGCATCCAGAATCAGTATCGATTCAGGGTAACTTGTGTACTTATTACTACCTGTTCAATACCAAAAAGGCACCATTTGACGACGTTCGTGTGCGTAAAGCGATTTCTTACGCTATCGACCGTAACATTGTGAGTGATGCGATTTTAGGTCAAGGCCAAAAACCAGCTTATTTCTTAACACCTGAAATTACGGCGGGCTTTAATCCTCAAATGCCAGCATATGGCAAGATGACGCAAAAAGAGCGCGATGCAGAAGCGGTAAAATTGTTGGCTGAAGCGGGCTTTAATAAAGACAACCCTCTGAAATTCAGCCTCCTCTACAATACATCGGAAAACCACAAGAAAATCGCTGTAGCACTGGGTTCTATGTGGAAAAAAACGCTCGGTATTAATGTCGTATTAGAGAACCAAGAGTGGAAAACCTATCTAGATTCTAAAGATCAAGGTAACTTTGAAGTGGCACGTGCTGGTTGGTGTGGTGACTATAATGAAGCGTCTTCATTCCTAACCTTAATGGTGAGCAATAACACCACGGGTGGTTTGCACTACCAAAGCGCTGAATACGATGCAATTATTGATAAAGCGTTAAAATCAACCTCAGAAGAAGAGCGCACTAAGCTATATCTGGATGCAGAAAAACTATTAACCAAAGATATGCCGATTGCCCCTATCTATCAGTATGTTAAATCTCGTTTATTATCTCCTAATGTAGGCGGCTTCCCGATGAATAACGCGGAAGAGAAGATCTACTCAAAAGATCTTTATATCACAGCAAAGTAAGTCCACTTACGCTGATAAAAATATAACGACTTAGACACTGCATGTAGCTATCTTCAGATAGTAATTTACATGCAGCGTCTTTCTAATTTTCATTGTCACAGACTGAAAGAGTGAGTTTATGCTTAAATTCATCGCAAAAAGGATATTAGAAGCGATACCAACCATGTTGGTGTTGATCACGGTATCTTTCTTTCTCATGCGTTTCGCTCCTGGTAACCCATTCTCAAGCGAACGTCCTTTACCACCGGAAGTGATGGCCAACATTGAAGCCAAATATGGCTTAGACAAACCCGTGTCTGAGCAATACTTCACCTACTTGACCAATATTTTGCAAGGTGATTTTGGCCCATCATTCAAATACCAAGATTATACGGTGAATGAATTGATCGCCGTTGCCTTGCCTGTCTCGGCAAAAGTCGGCTTTATCGCTTTTATTTTTACCGTTATCGCGGGTGTTTCCATTGGTACGATTGCCGCACTAAAACACAACACTTGGATTGACTACACCATCATGTCGACGGCAATGATTGGCGTGGTGATGCCGTCGTTTGTTCTCGCCCCAGCTTTAATTTATCTCTTCTCCTTGCATTGGAAAATATTCCCGGCTGGTGGTTGGTTAGATGGAAGTTTCCAATATTTAGTACTGCCAGTGCTGGGTATGTCGATGCTCTATATTGCCACCTTTGCCCGTATCACCCGTGGCTCAATGATAGAAACACTCAACAGTAACTTTATTCGCACGGCACGCGCGAAAGGGTTGAGTTATCCCTATATCGTTGTTAACCATGCTTTGAAGCCAGCTTTACTGCCTGTTGTGTCGTATATGGGGCCTGCGTTTGTCGGTATTATTACGGGGTCTGTGGTGATTGAAACGATTTTCGGTCTACCGGGTATCGGTAAGCTGTTTGTTAACGCTGCATTTAACCGCGATTACTCATTGGTGATGGGTGTAACCATTTTAATTGGTTTCCTATTTATTCTTTTCAACGCCATTGTTGATATTTTGCTTGCGGTCATTGACCCGAAAATTCGCTACTAACAGGGACGTATGGTTATGTTAACGAAAAGAGAAAACCTAGCCGCGGTTGAGAAGTTTTCTGAAAACTTAGAAATAGCTGGCCGCAGCTTATGGCAAGATGCGCGAATTCGCTTTATGCGTAACAGAGCGGCAATGGTCAGTTTGTGTATTTTGACGATGATGACCCTTGCGGTGATCGTACTACCGATGATGGCCCCGTATACCTATGACAATACGGACTGGTATTCAATGCACGTTGGGCCCAATGCGGATCATTGGTTCGGCACCGATAGCCTTGGGCGTGATTTGTATGTGCGTACCTTAGTGGGTGGGCGAATTTCGCTGATGGTTGGCGTAATGGGCGCGTTGGTTGCTGTTCTGATCGGCACACTTTATGGTGCGGCGTCGGGCTTCATTGGCGGTAAAGTAGACCGCATTATGATGCGTATTTTGGAGATTCTATACGCTGTTCCTTTCATGTTCCTTGTTATTGTGTTGGTCACGTTCTTTGGCCGCAATATCGTGCTTATCTTCGTCGCTATCGGTGCAATTGCATGGCTTGATATGGCGCGAATTGTGCGTGGCCAAACCTTGAGCCTACGCAGCAAAGAGTTTATTGAAGCGGCGCATGTGTGTGGCGTCAGCAACTGGAAAATTATTACACGTCATATTGTGCCAAACGTGTTGGGTATTGTAGCGGTCTATTCGACGCTGTTGATCCCAAGTATGATTTTGACAGAGTCATTTTTATCTTTCCTTGGTCTTGGTGTTCAAGAGCCGATGACAAGCTGGGGAGCACTTCTACAAGAAGGTTCACAAACAATGGAAGTCGCTATTTGGCAACTTGCTTTCCCAGCCGCGTTCATGGTGGTCACCCTGTTTTGCTTTAACTATGTCGGTGATGGTCTGCGCGATGCGCTTGATCCTAAAGACCGATAATTAAAAGATTAAGGAAGCAATAATGAGCTTATTAGATGTCAAAGATCTGCGGGTCGAATTTACCACTCAAGATGGTATTGTTACCGCTGTCAACGATTTAACTTTTTCACTGGAGCAAGGCGAAACCCTCGGTATCGTAGGGGAGTCTGGCTCTGGTAAATCGCAAACCGTGTTCGCTATTATGGGTCTACTTGCCAAAAATGGTATTATCACGGGTAGCGCAAAATTTGAAGGGAAAGAGATCCTCAATTTGCCAGAAAAAGCCTTGAACAAAGTGCGCGCTGAACAAATTGCGATGATCTTCCAAGATCCAATGACGTCACTGAATCCTTATATGAAGGTCAGCGAGCAGTTGATGGAAGTGCTGATGCTGCACAAAGGAATGAGTAAGTCGGCTGCGTTTGAAGAGTCGGTACGTATGCTCGAGGCGGTTAAAATCCCCGAAGCGCGTAAGCGAATTACCATGTATCCGCATGAGTTTTCTGGTGGTATGCGTCAACGCGTTATGATTGCAATGGCGTTGTTATGCCGGCCTAAGTTACTGATTGCCGATGAACCCACCACCGCATTGGACGTAACGGTGCAAGCCCAAATTATGGATTTGTTGAATGAACTCAAAAGCGAATTCAATACCGCTATTATCATGATCACCCATGATCTGGGTGTGGTTGCGGGTTCATGTGACAAAGTATTGGTAATGTATGCAGGGCGTACGATGGAATATGGCTCTGTGGATGAGATTTTCTACAACCCGAGTCACCCTTACGCTGAAGGTTTATTAAAAGCCATTCCTCGTTTGGATACGGAAGGTGAAATATTACCAACAATTCCTGGAAACCCACCTAACTTGCTACGATTGCCACCGGGTTGCCCTTATCAAGAGCGCTGCCACCGAGTGACAGAACGCTGTAAACGTGAAGCACCTATTTTATTGCCATTTGCCGATGGTCGCCAACGTGCCTGTTTTTCTGATTGGGAGGCTTGGGTTAAATGAGCGAACAAAAACCATTATTACTGGATGTAAAGAACCTCAAAGTTCACTTCAACATTGCCTCTAAATCCGCGTGGCCGTGGTCTAAACCATCCAACCTAAAAGCCGTAGATGGCGTTAATGTGCGCCTATATGAGGGTGAAACTCTCGGTGTAGTAGGCGAATCAGGTTGCGGAAAGTCTACTTTTGCGCGAGCGATCATTGGTTTAGTCGAAGCCACCGAGGGTGAAGTGGTGTGGCTAGGAAATGATTTGACGAAAATGCATGAGGTTGAGCGTCGCAAAACCCGTAAGCAAATTCAGATGATTTTCCAAGACCCACTGGCGTCATTGAACCCAAGAATGTCGGTTGGCGATATTATTGCAGAGCCACTTCAAACCTTTTATCCAGAACTTTCGAAGCAAGAAGTAAAGGATCGTGTAAAAGAGATGATGACAAAAGTCGGTTTATTGCCGAACGTCATTAACCGCTATCCCCATGAATTCTCTGGTGGTCAGTGTCAACGTATTGGTATTGCCCGTGCGCTCATTTTAAAACCGAAAATGATCATCTGTGATGAGCCAGTTTCTGCTTTGGATGTTTCAATCCAAGCGCAAGTGGTTAACCTGCTCAAAGAGCTGCAAAATGAGCTTGGTTTAAGTTTGGTTTTTATTGCCCATGATTTATCGGTAGTTAAACACATCTCTGATCGTGTACTCGTGATGTATTTAGGCAATGCGGTCGAGCTTGGCACCTCTGAGGCGTTGTTTGCGAATCCATCACACCCTTACACCAAAGCTTTGATGTCGGCTGTGCCAATTCCAGATCCAAAACTGGAGCGTGCTAAGAAAATTCAGATGCTAGAAGGGGATTTACCCTCGCCAATCAACCCGCCTTCTGGATGTGTTTTCCGTACCCGCTGTCCTCAAGCGACGGAAATTTGCGCACAGCAAAAACCGCAAATTAAAGGTAGTGATGAACATGCTGTGTCTTGTTTGCATGTCGAGCTCTAAATTTAGCCTGTGACAGGCTTAAGCGCGACGCATTTCTGGGTCGCGCTTTTTTTATCTGTGCGCTTAGCGGGGGTAAATCGCACTGTTCAAAATTTCTGAATAACAAGGACAACTTCCTCCGGTTTTACCATTTTCTATCCTACTTATAATAAAAAAGTCATCGGAATGAGGAGTGGAGATCATGGGAAAATTAGTTGAAGGCGTCTGGCACGATGTTTGGTATGACACCAAAAGCAGCGCTGGGCATTTTGTACGCGAAGACGCAGGATTCAGACACTGGGTCGACAGCCAGCCAGATGCACGATTTCAACCAGAATCGGGCCGTTATCATTTGTATGTCTCTTTGGCATGCCCTTGGGCTCACCGTACATTGATTTTTCGCCAACTCAAATCACTCACCGAACACATTGATGTTACGGTCGTTTGTCCTGACATGCTAAGTGAAGGCTGGTCTTTTGGCATTCCTGAACCTCTGTTCGGCTATACCAAGCTCCATCAAATCTACACCAAAGCAAAGGTAGATTATTCAGGGCGAGTAACTGTACCTGTGTTGTGGGATAAGAAGACCAATACCATTGTTAGCAATGAATCTTCTGAGATTATTCGCATGTTTAACAGTGCATTTAATGAGTTAACGGGTAACCAGCAAGACTACTATCCGCAAGCACTCAGCAAAGCTATCGATGAATGGAATGCGTATATCTACCCCAATATTAATAATGGCGTTTATCGATGTGGGTTTGCGACCACGCAAGAGGCCTATGACGATGCTTATGATGCACTCTTTACGGCATTAGATAAGGTCAACAATCATTTAGCGACGTATCGCTACTTGGTCGGTAACCAGATCACCGAGGCGGATTGGCGTTTATTCACTACACTTATCCGTTTTGATGCTGTTTACGTCGGGCATTTTAAATGCAATAAACAGCGTATTGCCGATTATGAGAACTTAAGCGGTTACTTAAAAGAGCTTTACCAAATCGACGGTATCAAACAAACGACCGATTTTTACCACATCAAACGCCACTATTATTTCAGCCATATCGGCATTAACCCAACGCAAGTGGTACCTAAGGGGCCGGATCTTGATCTTGATACGCCCCATGAGCGCGGCTTTATTGGGTTATAACGAGGGTGGAAGTGTGCTATAAAAAAGGCTCTTATGTGATACATAAGAGCCTTTTAATCAGCAAGTTAGGCTAAGAATTTTATTTTGTTTCTTGGCTTGCTTGAATCGCCGTCAACGCGATTGTGTAAACAATGTCGTCAACCAATGCACCGCGAGACAAATCGTTTACTGGTTTACGCATGCCTTGCAGCATTGGACCGATAGAAACAAGGTCTGCTGAGCGTTGTACAGCTTTGTAAGTTGTATTACCTGTGTTTAGGTCAGGGAAGACAAATACCGTTGCTTTACCAGCGACTGGAGAGTTTGGTGCTTTAGAAGCCGCCACGTTTTCCATGATTGCAGCATCGTATTGCAGAGGACCGTCGATAATAAGATCTGGACGTTTCTCTTGAGCAATGCGCGTCGCTTCACGCACTTTATCTACATCAGCACCTTTACCTGATTCACCCGTCGAGTAGGAAATCATCGCCACGCGCGGGTCAATGCCGAATGCTGCCGCAGAATCGGCCGATTGAATCGCAATTTCAGCAAGCTGTTCAGCATTTGGATCTGGGTTGATGGCGCAGTCGCCGTATACCAACACTTGATCAGGCAATAGCATGAAGAAGATAGAGGATACAATTGAGGCATTTGGCGCGGTCTTAATGATTTGGAATGGAGGAACAATGGTGTTGGCTGTGGTATGAACCGCACCAGAAACCAAACCGTCAACTTCATCCGCTTCAAGCATCATTGTGCCAAGGAATACTGAATCTTGCAGTTTTTCACGAGCCACAACTTCTGTCATGCCTTTTGAACCACGCAGTTCAACCAAGCGAGCAACGTAGTTTTCGCGCACTGAGTCAGCATCGATAATTTCAACGCCAGCACCTAACTCAACACCTTGCTGCGCAGCAACGCGGCGGATTTCGTCAGGGTTACCAAGTAAAACACAAGTCGCAATACCGCGCTCAGCACAAATAGATGCCGCTTTCACTGTGCGTGGTTCATCCCCTTCAGGAAGCACAATACGTTTACCTGCACGACGAGCATACTCAGTTAACTGGTAACGGAATGCTGGTGGGCTAAGGCGACGAATACCTTGCGTGCCCTCAGTAAGCGAATTAATCCAAGGGCCATCGATGTGGCTAGCAACATGATCGCTGATGAACTCGATACGTTCTTTATCGTCAGCTGGAACTTCTAGGCTAAAGCTTTGTAGGTTGAGTGACGTTTGCCAAGTGTTACCTTGCGCTTTAAAAATAGGCAAGCCGCTTTCAAAGGCTGGTTTACATAGGTTCACAATCTCTTGTGGCATGTCGTAACCGCCAGTCAGCAGCACCGCACCAATTTCAACGCCATTCATTGCGGCCAGAGAGGCGGCAACAATCACGTCAGGACGATCGGCCGATGTCACTAAGAGTGACCCTGGCTTAAAGTGCTCAATCATGTGTGGCAAAGAACGCGCACAGAAAGTGATGCTCTTAATACGGCGAGACTTAATTTCACCTTCATTAATGATTTCAGCTTTCAGGTGTTTGGCCATATCAATAGCACGAGTCGCGATAAGATCGATACTCCAAGGCACGCAACCTAACACACGAATTGGGCTGGTGTTGAAGATCTGCATCACTTCTAAATTGGCTTGTTTCGCGCTATCTGCATCATCAAAAATTTCTGATAAGTCAGGGCGAGTGCGGCCTGCTTCATCAACAGGGGCATTAAGCTTGTTGATAATCACACCTGAAATGTTTTTATTTTTTGTTCCACCAAAGTTTGAGCACGCAACTTCAATACGCTCTTTCAACTGAGTTGGGTTGTCCGTTCCCGGTGTCGCGACAAACACAATTTCTGCGCCCAGTGTTTTGGCAATTTCTGCGTTCACTTGGTTCGCGAATGGGTGTTTGCGTGTTGGCACAAGGCCTTCAATCAGCGTTACCTCAGAATCTTTATTGATGTGGTTGTAACGCTCAACGACGGTTTCAAGCAACACATCCATCTTTTCGCTACCGATCAACGTTTCTGCCGCTGACATCATCATCGGTTCTGCAATGCTGATGTCGCTGTTGCGACCGATAATCGTTGAAGTGAGATCAGGTTGATCGCCACCCGAGCGAGGTTGTGCAATAGGCTTATAAAAAGAAACGCTAACACCTTTACGCTCCATGGCGCGAAGGACACCCATGCTCACGCTGGTAAGACCAACACCAGCGCTGATAGGGATAAGCATAATAGTACGGGACATGAGTAGAGTACCTCAAACTATTGAAATCAATCTAACCGAAACTAGATTGAAAAAGGAACAAAGCCCAACATGACCTTCTTCGGAAATAAGCCTGCTGACCTAAATCGCTAGAAACTAAGGGTTGAGCCCCGGTAAAAAACTGGCTAACTCAGAGAGTTAGCCAGAAAGTCAATTAAAGACCTGCCAGACGAGCAGTATCTTCAGCAATCACTAGCTCTTCATTGGTCGAGATAACCATAGCTGGAATGCGGCTATTTGCCGTTGTGATCACACCTTCGCCGCCAAAACGTGCTTTTAGGTTTGCTGCGCTGTCGACTTCGATACCGAAGATAGCCAAACGGTTTAGTACCATTTCACGGATAGGGCCTGAGTTCTCACCGATACCACCAGTGAAGACGATAGCGTCTAGGCGACCGTCAAGGCTTGCTGTGTAGCCAGCCACGTATTTTGCTAGGCGGTGGCAGAACACGTCCATTGCACGAGTCGCTTCTTCTTTCTCACCGTAGTTATCTTCAACAAAACGGCAATCCGAAGTCACTTGAGTTAAGCCTTGTAGGCCAGACTCTTTGGTTAGCATAGTGTTGATTTGATCAACAGAGTAACCCAGTGCATCGTGCAGGTGGAAGATGATTGCAGGGTCGATGTCACCACAACGTGTGCCCATCACCAAACCTTCAAGCGGCGTTAGGCCCATTGAAGTATCAACTGATTGACCGTTTTTGATCGCACAAACAGAAGCACCATTGCCTAGGTGACAGTTGATGATGTTAACTTCTTCAACTGGCTTGTTGAGTAGGCCTGCAACTTCACGAGTGATGAATAAGTGTGAAGTACCATGCATGCCATAACGACGGATACCATGCTCTTTGTATAGATTGTACGGAAGAGCGTATAGGAAAGACTCTTCAGGCATAGTTTGATGGAACGCAGTATCAAACACAGCTACGTTTTGAAGCTCAGGGAAGTTTTTCTTAGCGGCTTCGATACCGATGATGTGTGCTGGGTTATGAAGCGGTGCAAAGGTTGCTGCGTCTTGGATACCTTTCAGTACATCATCAGAGATAAGTGCAGATTGAGTGAACTGCTCACCACCGTGTACGATACGGTGACCGATAGCGCCAAGGTTAGCTTTAAGCTCTGGCTTAGAAGCAAGAATAGTTTCAACCATAAACGCGAGTGCTTCTTCGTGCGCTGCACCTTCGCCTAGTTGCGCTTCGTGTTTACCGTCAAGTTTCCACTTGATACGTGCTTCAGGAAGGTGAAGACATTCAGCAAGACCTGATAGGTGCTCAGCACCTGTTTCTGCATCGACAACAGCAAATTTAAGAGAAGAACTACCGCAGTTTAAAACTAAAACTAGCTTAGACATGTGTGACTACCTGTAATAATCGGTTAGGATAAAAATCATTCACAAGAATAGTAGAACCGTTGTGGAGCGCTACTAATCTTGGTCAATAAAACTTGAATTTCCGTATAATAAGACGGGGCTTTTAACGTAAAGTCGTCGATGCATTCCTTGCAGATTTCATCTCGGAGTTGCCTAAATTGTAAATAACGGCAACAATGAGATTGAGGGCTCGCAAAGAATAGCGATAATGGGCCAATATAACAAAAAAAAATTGAAATAATATTAACTTCTATCAATTTTTTACTAGATTAGTTGAATCATTAAACTATTTTTTAGTTGAATGGGCAGCATCGAGAGTGAGGGCGCGCTATGAATAACAAAGTTGGAATCGTTCACAGCCTGAAAGATGGTCAGAAATATATGGATGTTTGGCCTGTGCGCAAAGAGCTAGGCCTCATTTTTCCTGAGCAACGGATCATTAAAGCCACGCGTTTTGGCGTGAAGGCTATGCCAGCTATCGCCGCAATCAGTGTACTGACACAGATGGTTTTTGAAAATACACAGGCGATGCCCCAAGCAGTGGTAGTGGCACTTTTTGCCATAAGCTTACCGCTACAAGGTATGTGGTGGCTGGGAAACCGCGCCAATACCCAACTTCCACCTTCGCTTGCTGGGTGGTACCGAGAGCTGTACCAGAAGATTGTCGATACTGGTTTTGCTTTAGAGCCAATCAAAGCGAAGCCGAGATACAAAGAGCTGGCTGCTATCCTCAACCGAGCATTCCGTCAGTTAGATGACGCCGCGTTAGAACGCTGGTTCTAGCCACCCAGGTAGCATGTGAATAAAAGGCAAAGAGGACTTCCGCAGTGAACTCCTCTTTGTTATTCAACTTTCGCCTTATTCTTATCTCTCTTTTTGTTACTTTACTGTTAAACCTCACTTCCCTTTAGCCTGAGTTACTGGTAATAATGTTGTCAGCGACGCTCAGTGCGCGTACATAAAAATATTAAAAACACAACATCCAACATGTATACCCAAACAATATGAAGTTGTAAGCAATCTGCAATGGGATGAATCCTAATGTGGCACAGGTTAACTGTGTTTAACGGGATGAGCGCATTTGCTAGCACTGCTACCGCTTTAAGTAGGAAGGGTATAATGCTTAAATCAAGGAGTTAAGATGAAAGCAGGCAAAGCCATTGTTACCGCCGTTTTTGCAGGAGCAGTATTACTCTCTTCCACAAGCATCATGGCCAAAACAGCGAAAGTCGCCGTATCGCAAATTGTTGAGCACCCAGCTTTAGACGCAACCAGACAAGGTTTACTTGATGGTTTAAAAGCAAAAGGTTATGAACAAGGCAAAAATCTCGATTTTGATTTTAAAACCGCGCAAGGCAACCCAGCCATTGCTGTTCAAATTGCGCGCCAATTTGTCGGGGAAAATCCTGATGTGTTAGTCGGCATCGCAACCCCCACGGCGCAAGCGCTCGTTTCTGCAACCAAAACTATTCCTGTCGTGTTCACGGCGGTGACCGATCCTGTCGGTGCTAAATTGGTAAAAAAACTTGAGCAACCGGGTAAGAACGTGACCGGGCTTTCTGATCTATCGCCAGTTGAACAGCACATTGAGCTGATCAAAGAGATCATGCCAAACGTGAAATCTATCGGCGTAGTGTATAACCCCGGTGAGGCCAATGCAGTGAGCTTGATGGAACTGCTTAAATCGAGCACTCAAAAACATGGCATTAAACTTATTGAAGCGACAGCCTTAAAAAGCGCAGACGTACAAACTGCGACACAGGCGATTGCCTCAAAATCAGACATTATCTATGCCTTGATTGATAATACCGTCGCCAGTGCGATTGAAGGGATGATTGTTTCGGCAAACCAAGCTAAGACCCCAGTATTTGGCGCAGCAACCTCTTATGTTGAACGCGGAGCGATTGCTAGCCTTGGCTTTGATTATTACCAAATTGGCGTACAAACCGCGGACTATGTTGTCGCTATCTTGGAAGGACAAGCACCGGGTAAATTGGATGTTAAAGTGGCCAAAGGGTCTGATTTAATGATCAACAAAACCGCAGCGGAAAAACTGGGCGTAACGATTCCTCAGTCAGTACTTGATCGTGCTACGAGCGTAAAATAAAGACCATTCAGAGCTAGAGCGAAGGCTTTAGCTCTGTTTAAGCAGAGAAAGGAGTTGTTATGTCTGCTTTTGCTTTTTTTGGCGCTCTAGAGATAGGGCTGCTGTACGGATTAGTGGCATTGGGTGTTTACCTCACTTTCCGTGTCCTTGATTTCCCCGATTTAAGCGTTGACGGCAGCTTCCCGATGGGCGCTGCGGTGGCCGCAACGGCGATTGTGGCAGGTATTAACCCTTGGGTAGCTACAGGAATGGCAATACTTGCGGGTGCCTTTACCGGTTGGGTGACTGCATTTCTTGCGGTTCGCTGCGGTATTTTGCATCTATTGGCGTCGATTCTCACCATGATTGCCGCCTTCTCCATCAATATTCGTATTATGGGACGCCCCAATATTGCTCTGCTTGGGGAGGAGACCATTCTTACGCCCTTTGAAGCCATGGGTGACTCGGTTTACATTCGCCCGCTGGTCGTGGGTGTATTGGTCTTGATTTCGGCCTGGTTTGTGGTGCGATTATTAAACAGTGACTTTGGACTTGGACTGCGTGCTACGGGCGTTAATGCCCGCATGGTGAGAGCACAAGGCGGAAGCACCTCGTTTTATACCTATTTTGCTCTTGCGTTATCGAATGGTTTTGTCGGTTTTGCTGGGGCACTGTTTGCGCAAACCAACAGTTTTGCTGATGTAACTTCGGGCGTAGGGACGATTGTCGTTGGCCTTGCCGCTGTGATCTTGGGGCAGACGTTGATCCCTGGGCGCCGGATCTGGGTTGCAGTGCTGGCGGTCATCGTCGGTTCAGTGCTGTACCGTTTAGCGGTCGCCTTTGCTTTGAGCTCGGGCATGTTCGGTTTGCAGGCGTCTGATCTTAACTTAGTTACTGCTGTGCTGGTGGCCATTGCACTGATTGCGCCAAAAATGAAAAGGAACTTCAAAGTAAAAAAGGGTAATTCTCCTGCTCAGAAGTCGGTTGTTGCTAAGCAGGATAAAGCGTCAGGAGAAACATTATGATTCGTTTAGAAGATATTCAAGTCACGTTTAACCCTGGCACAATTTTAGAAAATAGAGCGTTAAGAGGTGTTCACCTCGAAGTACCTGAACATCAATTTTTAACTGTGATTGGCTCAAATGGTGCAGGGAAATCGACCTTATTAGGCGCTGTAACGGGCGAAACGCCCATGATGGCAGGCAAAGTACTCATCGATGAAGTCGATGTCACGCGCCAGAGCGTGGATCAGCGTGCACGTTTATGCGCTCGCGTGTTCCAAGACCCACTTGCCGGTACATGTGGTGATTTAACCATTGAAGAGAATATGGCTTTAGCCTACATGCGCGGCAAGCGCCGAGGGTGGGGGCTGTCACTTTCTTCATCACGTCGCAAGTTGTTTCAAGAGCGAATCGCTATCCTTGGTTTGGGATTAGAAGATCGCTTAGGCGATAACATCGGCTTACTGTCTGGTGGGCAGCGTCAAGCGGTTAGCTTAGTGATGGCAACCTTATCTGACAGTAAATTGTTACTGCTTGATGAGCACACTGCGGCTCTGGACCCTAGAATGGCGGCCTTTATTATTGATTTGACCAAAACAATCGTCAAAGAATTTAACTTGACTGTGATGATGGTAACGCACTCGATGAAAGATGCCTTAGCGTGTGGTGATCGCACTGTGATGCTTCACCAAGGTGAAATTGTTCTTGATGTGTCTGGTGAGCAGCGTGCCAATATGAAAGTGCCTGATCTACTGGAAATGTTTTCGAAAGTTCGAGGCGAAGAGCTGGCAGATGATAGCCTTCTACTCAGTTAATGGTTTTATTTCGTTATCACAGAGGGTTAGTTAACACAGTGGTTGACTAAGCAGCAACAGGCTTTCTCGGCGTGAGGTTGAGAAAGCCTGAAGAAAACGCATTACAACGTGTTTTGTAACCGATCACGGTAACGCTGAATGTGCTCCACGATGGGTTCCGATTTGGTGAAGGTCCTGATTTCGCGAAATAGCTCGTTAGCTTGAGGATATTCTTGACGCAAGTAGGTAAACCATTGCTTGACTCGGTTGGGATAGTAAAAGCCTTTATCGCCTCTAATTTCAAATTGCGAATAGCGCAGGAGCAGATCAACCACTTCATGCCAAGGCATCACTTTATGGTTATGTTTCACCACATTGCCTAAATTGGGAACGTTGAATGCGCCTCGACAAACCATCAATGACTCTACGCCCGTCGCTTTAATACAGGCTTGACCATCGTCATAGTTCCAAATTTCGCCATTAGCGATCAGAGACAGAGACGTCTTCTGGCGTATCTGATTAATGTAATCCCACTTAATTTCACTGGCGCGATAACCGCCCGCTTTTGTTCGGGCATGAACTGTGAGCTCGTTTGCTCCAGCTTGTTCAATCGCATCGACAATTTCAAAGCAGTCGTTAGGGTCTTCCCAACCTAAGCGGATTTTAGCCGAAACAGGGATCGCTTTCGGTACCGCATCTCGGCATGATTTTACCACTTGATAAATCAATTCCGGATGTTGTAACAGCGCCGCACCGCCTTTGTGTTTGTTGACCGTTTTCGCTGGGCAACCAAAATTAAAGTCAATGCCGTGCGCGCCTAATTCAGCAACTCGTGCGGCATTTTCTGCCATCCAATGTGGCTCTTGGCCGAGCAGTTGAACGTGCACGGGAACACCTGCTTGTGTTTTTGAGCCTGTTTTCAGTTCAGGACAAAGGCGATAAAAAACGTGGTCAGGCAATAATTGGTCAACGACACGCACAAATTCAGTCACGCACAGATCGTAATCATTCATCTGGGTGAGCAGTTCACGCATCAAGTGGTCTAGCACACCCTCCATTGGGCCCAAAATTACACGCATCATCATTTCGCCTTAAAAATTCGAGGCGAGATTGTAGTGGTTACCGAATCAAAAGTCACTAAATGCAAGAGTTGGTATATAATCCCTGGTCAACCATTTTAACTGTACAGATTTTCATGACCTACTTATTGCTCTCTCTTCCTCAATCAGCTCCTCAATCCGCTCATTTTTTTGAAGGGGCTATTTTGGCATCCAATTTCGCCACTAAGCCGTTAGAACCCACAACTTGGTTAGAACCTTTAGTGGGGGAGCAAGTCAAAGCACTTGAACCAGCGGTGATGGCGCAAATTAATCTGCAATATAACTTGCTCAAACGTAGCGAATATTCGGCGTTAGCCTTGCTAGATAATGCGACTCAGTGGGCTGATTTTGCTGAAGGGTTTATGAGCGTCTGGCCAGTCGTTGAACCGCAATGGTTAGAGACTCCAATTGGTGATGGCAGCCTGCGCATGCTGCAAGCTTTGTTGACCACCTTCATGTTAGCCATCGATGAAACACAAACACAGCAGCAGATGAGCGAAGCGGGTTTTGCAACACCACCCAGTTTGAGTGATTTTGCTGAGCAGTTGGATGTCATGATCACTGAAGTGGCGTTAATGGCTGATGAATTAATGCTCGGCATGAAAACGCAGCGGGTTAACCCATTTAAAGAGATTGGACGCAATGATCCTTGTCCGTGCGCCAGTGGCAAAAAATTCAAACAGTGCTGTGGCCAGTAAAGTACGCCGCCTGAGGTTTAATCTCAACAAAACGCTGACAAACCCAAGCAAATAAGCCCTTATAAACGAGTTATTCTGATAAATAAGTTGTTCTGATAAGCGAACTCTTCTTAAGAGAAGAGGGCCTTATCAATAAACGTTATAGAAAACGTTATAGACAAAAAATTGTTATCCATGGAGTGTGGTAATCATGAAAAGAGTGTTAGCCCTGTTGCTGTGTAGTTTTTCTGTCGCTGTTTTGGCTGCGCCAAAAGAGGAGTTGAGCCAACGCCTCGCGCTGAACGCTGGTTTTAGCGCTACCTTTGCCCAGCAAGTGATCAGCCCTGAAGGTGATATTGTGATGGAAGGTCAGGGGAAAGTTGATATTGTTCGGCCAAGCCTTTTCCGTTGGCAAACGACCGCTCCTGATGAAAACTTACTGGTGTCTGATGGTAAAACCTTGTGGTATTACAGCCCATTTATCGAACAAGTGAGTATTTATAATCAAGAACAAGCGACGGAACAAACTCCTTTTGTGTTGCTGACTCGTAATCGCGCCAGTGATTGGGATCATTACAAGGTTGCACAAAACGGTGATGATTTCACCCTAACGCCAACCGCGGTAGATTCAAACCAAGGGCAGTTTCAGATAGCGATTGATGAGAAAGGGATCGTGAAAGGTTTTAACGTGATTGAACAAGATGGGCAGAAGAGTCTGTTTACGTTTAGCGATGTACAACTAACACTGGCCGCCAAAGCGCGTTTCACGTTCCAGATCCCGCAAGGTGTCGAGGTTGATGATCAACGTAATTGAAATAGGGACTAAGGCGTGAGTAACTATAGTGTGGGTAACTACAGCTTAGATTTTTCGGGTGATGAAGATTTCCGTCCGTTGGCCGCGAGAATGCGCCCTCAGACGGTTGAGCAGTATATTGGCCAGCAGCACATTTTAGGCGTGGGTAAACCCTTGCGGCGTGCATTAGAGGCCGGTCATATTCATTCGATGATCTTGTGGGGGCCGCCCGGTACGGGTAAAACGACCTTGGCTGAAGTGGCGGCGAATTACGCCAATGCAGAGGTTGAACGTGTTTCTGCGGTGACTTCTGGCGTTAAAGAGATCCGTGCTGCCATTGAAAAAGCACGCGAAAATAAAATGGCGGGTCGACGTACTATTTTGTTTGTAGACGAAGTGCATCGTTTTAATAAATCTCAACAAGATGCCTTTTTGCCACACATTGAAGATGGCACTGTGACTTTCATTGGTGCCACGACAGAGAATCCCTCTTTTGAGCTCAACAACGCTTTGCTATCTCGTGCTCGGGTGTACAAATTAACCTCGCTGGCTAGCGATGAAATTTTGCTGGCGCTCAATCAAGCAATCAACGATGCCGATCGCGGTTTAGGTAAAGTTGCAGCGCAGTTTATGGATAACGTGCTCGAACGTTTGGCTGAATTGGTCAATGGTGATGCGCGCATGTCACTCAATTATCTTGAGCTGCTGTACGACATGGCCGAAGAGAATGCGCAAGGTGAAAAGCTCATTACGCTCAAACTGTTGGCCGAAGTGGCAGGCGAAAAAGTGTCGCGCTTTGATAATAAAGGCGATATTTGGTACGACCTTATCTCTGCGGTGCATAAATCGATTCGAGGTTCCAACCCCGATGCGGCGCTGTATTGGTCGGCCAGAATGATCGCAGCAGGTTGCGATCCACTTTATATCGCTCGTCGTTTATTGGCGATAGCTTCGGAAGATGTTGGCAACGCCGACCCAAGAGGCATGCAGGTGGCGCTCGCTGCTTGGGACTGTTTTACCCGCGTTGGTCCTGCGGAAGGTGAACGTGCTATTGCACAAGCGATTGTCTATTTAGCGTGCGCGCCTAAAAGTAATGCCGTGTATAGCGCGTGGAAGCAAGCCTTAGCTGATGCGCATAATTTGCCAGAGTATGAGGTGCCGCCTCATTTGCGTAATGCACCAACCAGTTTGATGAAAGATCTTGGTTATGGAGCACAATATCGCTATGCCCACGATGAACCGGGAGCTTACGCGGCTGGCGAAAGTTATTTGCCGCCTGAAATGAGCGATACACGCTACTACCAGCCAACAAATCGAGGGTTAGAAACCAAAATTGGTGAAAAGTTAGATTACTTGGCCAGTTTAGATGCAAAAAGCCCACAAAAGCGCTATGAAAAATAGTCTCTTTTCGTTATCTTTGTCGGGTTCAATTTTCTCTACGCGTCGCTCTTATTAGAAAGGGATGTAGGCGCGTTTTTCATAACTAAAAGCATAGGATTAGCAATGCTGGATTCTAAATTACTTCGCACTGAGCTGGATGAAACAGCTGCAAAATTAGCGCGTCGCGGTTTCAAACTCGACGTTGAGACAATTCGTCAACTTGAAGAACAACGTAAGTCCATTCAAGTAGAAGTTGAAAATTTACAATCCTCGCGCAACTCCATCTCCAAAGAAATTGGCCAAAAAATGGCCGCCGGCGACAAAGCGGGCGCAGAAGCAGTCAAGCTACAAATCGGCTCTCTAGGCAGTGACTTAGACGCGAAAAAAGCGCAGTTGAATGACATCCAAGCACAATTGGATGCGATTACTATGTCTGTACCCAACGTACCAGATGAATCGGTTCCTGACGGTAAAGATGAAAATGACAACGTAGAAGTTTCTCGTTGGGGCGAACCTAAAACTTACGATTTTGAGCTCAGAGATCACGTTGATCTTGGCGAAATGGCCGGTGGTTTAGATTTTGCTAGTGCGACTAAAATTACTGGCGCTCGCTTTATCGTGATGAAAGGCCAATTTGCTCGCCTACACCGTGCGATTGCTCAGTTCATGCTGGACTTGCACACACAAGAACATGGTTATACAGAAATGTATGTCCCTTATCTTGTCAACGCTGACAGCCTGTTTGGTACTGGTCAGCTACCTAAATTTGGTCAAGACCTATTCCATACTGAGCCACTAACTGAAAAAGTGAATGATGAAGAGCCACGTAAACTGTCTCTTATCCCAACGGCTGAAGTACCGGTAACGAACTTGGTGCGTGACACCATTTCTGACGAAGCCGATCTGCCACTTAAAATGACGGCTCATACACCTTGTTTCCGTTCTGAGGCGGGATCGTATGGTCGCGATACACGTGGTCTTATCCGTATGCACCAATTTGATAAAGTCGAATTGGTTCAGATTACGCGCCCAGAAGATTCAATGGCGGCGCTGGAAGAGTTAACTGGTCATGCGGAAAAAGTGCTGAAATTGCTTGAACTGCCGTACCGTAAAGTGGTGTTGTGTGCAGGTGACATGGGCTTTGGCTCTCGCAAAACTTACGATCTAGAAGTGTGGGTTCCTGCGCAAGGCACATACCGTGAGATCTCCTCTTGCTCAAACATGTGGGATTTCCAAGCGCGTCGTATGCAAGCCCGTTTCCGTCGCAAAGGCGGCAATAAACCTGAGCTTGTACACACGCTGAACGGTTCAGGCCTTGCTGTGGGTCGTACTATGGTAGCCATTTTGGAAAACAACCAACAAGCCGATGGCCGTATTGCCGTTCCTAGCGTACTGCAACCATACATGGGTGGCGCAACGCATATCGGTTAATCATGATGCGTTAAACACAGTAAAAAAACCGACTTGCGAGTCGGTTTTTTTATGCATCAATATTCTATGTCGGTTCTATTTAAGCCCCATCGATTTGAAAGCATTGCGAATTTTGCAATGCCACCGCTACAGCGTTGATCAGTTTTTCAATGTCATCTACTTGGCTAATAAACGGTGGCATCACATAGATTAAACAGCCAAAAGGACGGATCCAGACCCCTTGCTCAACAAATAGCGCTTGAATGACTTCCATATTGACAGGGCGATGCGTTTCAATCACGCCGATAGCGCCCAGCCAGCGCGTCTCTTTTACCATCTCAAAACGGTTAAGCATGGGCAGTAAATGAGCAAATTGCGCTTCAATACGCTGGGTTTGCTGTTGCCAATCGCCCTGTTCGATGAGCTCTAAGCTAGCGCAGGCGACGGCGCACGCCAATGGATTAGCCATAAAGGTTGGCCCATGCATAAAGCAGCCCGCTTCGCCAGCACAAACCGTATCGGCGACTTGCTTGGTCGTCAGTGTGGCCGAAAGCGTCATATAGCCACCCGTTAAGGCCTTACCGACACATAAAATATCAGGCGCGATATTAGCGTGCTCGCAGGCGAAGAGCTTTCCAGTACGGCCAAATCCAGTTGCAATCTCATCGGCAATCAGTAGCAAACCATATTGATCGCAAAGTGCGCGCACGCCTTTTAAAAACTGAGGATGACTGATACGCATACCGCCAGCACCTTGCACAATTGGTTCTAAAATCACCGCCGCAAGCTCTTGATGAGAGTGCATTATTTTATCTCGAAAATCATCGAGATCGCGTTCATCCCACTCATCCCAAAAACCGCAAGTTGGCGAATCGGCAAAAATATGCTGCGGCAAAAAACCTTTGTAGAGCGAATGCATTGAATTATCTGGATCAGTGACTGACATCGCGGCAAACGTATCGCCGTGATAGCCATGGCGTAAGGTGAGAAATTTCGCTCGCGGTTGACCTTTTGCATGCCAGTATTGCAGCGCCATTTTTAAACTGACCTCCACGGCGACAGAGCCAGAATCGGCTAAAAATACGTGCTCAAGATTGCTTGGCGCTAATGCCAGTAATTTTTTACAAAGCGTAATGGCGGGTTGATGTGTGATACCGCCAAACATCACGTGTGACATTTTATCAATTTGCTGATGCGCAGCGTAATTAAGGTGAGGATGGTTATAACCATGAATAGTTGCCCACCAAGAGGACATTCCATCAATCAAGCGTCGCCCATCTTCCAAATAAAGATGGACACCTTGAGCGTGAGTGACGGGATAACAAGTCAATGGCGTCAGCGTTGAAGTGTAGGGATGCCAGATATGTTGGCGGTCGAAGAGTAAATCCATGATCAGTCCATATTGCCGGGTTTGTTTAAAAATCAATCAAACGTAAACTTATGTTTTCTTTGCTTGTTGACAGTTTATCGCTTGTCAGTAGACTAGCCAAGCAACAAAATAATAAAACTGAATAAGGAAGAGATGTGGAAGTTCGTCATAACTGGACCGTTGCTGAGGTGAACGCACTGGTCGAAAAGCCGTTTATGGATCTACTGTTTGAAGCGCAGCAAGTACATCGTCAATACCATCCCAAAAATTATGTTCAAGTCAGCACGTTACTTTCTATTAAGACGGGGGCGTGTCCTGAAGATTGTAAATATTGCCCGCAGAGTGCGCATTATCGGACTGATGTTGATAAAGAACGGTTGATGGAAGTCGAGCGGGTGTTAGACGCAGCGCAAAAAGCGAAGCGCTCTGGGTCGACCCGCTTTTGCATGGGAGCGGCGTGGAAAAACCCGAAAGCGCGTGATATGCCTCTCTTGAAAGAGATGATCAGTGGCGTGAAAGAGATGGGCTTGGAAACGTGTATGACGTTGGGCATGCTAACGCCTGATCAAGCAAGCGAGTTGGCCAGTGCAGGGCTTGATTATTACAACCACAACCTAGATACCTCACCTGAATACTATGGCAACATTATCACCACCCGAACCTATCAAGATCGCCTTGATACCTTATCGCACGTGCGCGATGCAGGAATGAAGATCTGCTCTGGGGGAATTATCGGTATGGGAGAGAGCGCTAATGACCGCGCTGGCCTGTTGGTGGAATTAGCGAACTTACCAACCCATCCTGAAAGTGTACCGATTAATATGCTGGTCAAAGTGAAAGGCACACCGTTAGAGCAAGCCGAAGATGTCGAAGCGTTTGATTTTATTCGTCTGATTGCCGTTGCTCGGATCATGATGCCACAATCGGCGGTGCGTTTATCGGCTGGACGTGAAAATATGAATGAGCAGATGCAAGCGCTGTGCTTTATGGCAGGTGCAAACTCCATTTTCTACGGTTGCAAGTTGCTAACGACTCCTAATCCTGATGAAGATAGCGATATGCAGTTATTTAAGAAACTGGGTATCAATAGCCAACAAGTGAGCCAAAAACCGGATGAAATTGCAGAAAGTGAGTTGCTTGAACGTGTCGTAAAACGGGTGGCAGCTCGTCCTACTAAAGATGATCTTTTCTACGATGCCAGCGTTTAATTCACGTATTTCAGCGGCGCTCAGTGCTCGTCGCGATCTTGGGCTTTCTCGCTCTCTTATCGAGCTTGAGGGGGGCAACCAGGTTCGATTGTGCAAAGATGGCCGCCAGTATCTTAACTTTTCCAGTAACGATTACCTTGGCCTTGCGCACGACTCAGAATTGATTGCCGCTTGGCAGCAAGGGCTGAGTATGTATGGTTGCGGTAGTGGTGCCTCTCCTTTGGTCACAGGCTTTAGCTCAGCCCATCGCAACCTTGAAGCTAACTTGTGTGAGTGGCTAGGTTATGAGCGAGCCATTTTGTTTGGATCGGGGTTTAGTGCCAATCAGGCACTGCTGTTTAGCCTGCTCAATAAAGACGATTTGCTACTGCAAGATAAACTTAACCACGCCTCTTTGATGGAAGCAGGAATGCTTTGCGCAGCCAGTATGAAGCGTTTTCGGCACAACGATGTCACTCATCTTAAGCAACAGTTTAACCGCGATAGTCATACGTTAGTGGTGACTGAAGGGGTCTTTAGCATGGATGGTGATTGTGCACCGCTGTGCGAAATCACGGATGCACTGCAAGGTGAAGCGTGGTTGGCAGTCGATGATGCACACGGCATCGGTGTGTTGGGCGAGGGTGGGGCAGGCAGTTGCAGTGCGGCAGGAATAAAACCACAGCTCTTAGTGGTGACCTTTGGCAAAGCCTTGGGGTTATCGGGTGCAGCTATCTTATGCAATCAAGAGGTGGGTGACTTTCTTACGCAGTTTGCTCGTCACCACGTCTATTCTACAGCCATGCCGCCAGCGCAAGCTTATGCAGTAACTCATGCTATTTCAATGGTTACTCAGCAGCCGTGGCGCAGAGAAAAACTGACTGAGCTGCAAGCTTATTACGCTGAATCCATGCAAGGTTTTGATGGCTATGTTGAAACGCTAACGCCAATCAAACCCTACCTTGTTGGTGAGGCGCAAACAGCATTGAATATCGCCGAACAATTGCGACATCACGGGTGTTGGTTGACCGCGATTCGCCCACCAACGGTGGCTCAAGGCAGTGCCCGATTGCGTATCACTCTAACCGCCAACCACACTATTGCTGACATAGAGCAACTAACCACACAACTGCAACGTGCGCTAGAGGAGAGCTGAATATGTCACAAACTCATGCCATAGAGATAAATACGCTGCATGACAAAGCCGCCATTGCCCACTCTTTTAGCCGCGCGGCAAAGCATTATGATGTACATGCCGCTTTTCAACGTGACGTAGGACACCGTTTATTGGACAAAATGCCGCGCAATCTAGTAGGGAAAAGAGTGCTCGATCTTGGTTGTGGTACGGGCTATTTTTCAGAGCAACTGCGGCGTAGAGGGGCGTATGTGGTATGTGTTGACCTCTCCAGTGAGATGCTAGTACAAGCTAAAATACGTTGTGGTGATGTTGGCGTCACCTATTATCAAGCCGATGCTGAGGCGCTTCCTTTCGCCAACGCCTCTTTTGATTACGTTTTTTCTAGCTTAGCGCTGCAGTGGTGTGATGACCTTGTTCTACCACTGCGACAAATTCACCGCGTATTGAAACCACAAGGGACGGCTTATTTTTCGACATTATTGGACGGTTCGCTGTTTGAACTGAAACAAGCGTGGACAAAAATTGATACACATCAACACGTCAATGATTTCATCACACTCAATCAGGTAAAAATTGCGTTAGCGCAATCTCACTGTTACCACCATCAACTAGACTTGGCTTCGATCACAGTTTGGTATGACAAAGCCTTTTCCTTGATGAGAGATCTTAAAGGAATTGGTGCAAATCACGTAAGTGGACGCTCACAAGGGTTAACAAGCCGCAAGGCTCTACTGCAAGTTGAGCAGGCATACCAAACATTTCAAAACCATCAAGGTCTTCTACCTGCAACTTATCAGGTTTGTTTAGGGGTTATACATCGATGATTGATGCATTTTTTATTGCGGGTACGGACACCGACGTTGGAAAAACGGTCGCTTCAAAAGCGATTCTACAAGCATTAGCCGCCAAGGATTTGGTGACTATTGGCTACAAACCCGTTGCCGCTGGTAGCGAAAAAACGGAATTTGGCTTACGCAACTCAGATGCATTACATCTGATGAAAGCGGCAACCAAAGAGATGCCCTATGGTGATGTGAATCCATATTCTTTAGCGCTCCCTACATCACCACATATCGCCGCAAAACATGAACACGTCGAGATTGATTATGGCGTGCTCAGTAGCAAATTAGCTAAGCATAAAGCGAATGCTGACATTGTGTTGATCGAAGGTGCTGGTGGTTGGCGCGTTCCGATCTCCGATACGGACTGCTTGTCTACTTGGGTTAAACAAGAACAACTACCAGTGGTATTAGTGGTAGGGATTAAACTAGGTTGCTTAAGCCATGCAATTTTAACAGCGGAAAGTATTATTGCCGACGGGTTGAAGATTGTTGGCTGGGTAGCCAACCGAGTGAACCCAGGAACTGAGCATTACGCTGAAATTATTGCAATGTTGGAATCGCGCATTCCAGCACCTAAGCTTGGTGAAATACCCTATGTGCCAACGGTAAAACGGCAACAAATTGGTAAGTATATTAATGTTGATCCGCTGCTTGCGTCAGAGTAAGCGATGTGAATCGGCCAAAGGGCATCTCTTAGCGAGATGCCTTTTTTGATCAAGCAGGTTATTACCGCAGCTTATTGACGGGGGTTTTCGCGAACTGAGCTAAAACAACAAAAGCGAGCACCAGCAAGTTAGCAGCATAGATGACCACTAGCCACTGTGGCATGGAAAGCGTTAAAAATTGCCATACCACTTTCGAACAGTCACCGTAAGCTTCGAACATCCAAGGTGCCCATTGATTGAGTGGTGCCCAGCTGGGGAAAGAGACAAATAAATCACAAGTGGCAAAAGGAGAAGGGTTGAATTGGTAATCCACATGTTGCATAGATAAGGTCAAACCTTTATAAGCACTGGCTCCCCAAGTAACGAGTCCAATCCAACGAACAATCGGATGATTGGGTGCGATTAAGCCAAGCAGAGCTGCTCCGCCAATTCCTAGCATCGCCACACGTTCATAAATGCACATCACACACGGTGCGAGCATCATGATGTGCTGAAAAAAAAGCGCACAAGCCTCAAAAAAAACCACAAAAAGAAGTAATAAAAACCAAGATTTTCTCGATTGAGAGAACAGTTTCAGAGTAGAAAAAAAAGTCACATTCAATACCTGTAAAGAATAAAAAGCCCTGATAGTTCAGAGCTTTTTAACTTAGATAAGTTTCATTATCAACCGAATATTTTAATGCCCAGCAGAGATGGCTTGAACTGCTTTGGCTGAATGGTGCGTAATCCACCCTAAGTCATAAAAATGCGCAGTCATGGGTTCAACTAAGAAGACAATGCCAAACAGGCCAACTAATGCCAATACAATCGTGTAGGGCAGAGCCATGATGACCATTTTGCCATAAGAAAGGCGGATCAATGGTGCAAGTGCTGATGTTAATAAGAATAAGAAAGCGGCTTGACCGTTTGGTGTTGCTACTGACGGTAAGTTCGTACCTGTGTTAATCGCGACAGCCAATAAATCGAATTGGTCACGTGTGATAACACCTTCTAGTAGCGCTGTTTTGACTTCATTAATATAGACAGTGCCAACGAAAACGTTATCCGAAACCATCGACAAAAGCCCGTTAGCCACATAGAAGAGAGCAAGCTGAGCCCCTTTATCTTCAACATTCAACACAGCATCGATAACTGGCTTAAAGAGTTGTTGATCGATAATTACGGCTACGATGGAGAAGAATACCGCCAGCAGCGCCGTAAAGGGTAGGGCTTCTTCAAATGCTTTGCCTAGCGAATGTTCTTCTATCACACCAGTAAATGCTGTCGCCAAAATAATAACTGAAAGACCAATCAATCCAACTGCCGCTAAGTGCAGTGCCAATCCAACAATCAGCCAGACAGCAATAGCGCCTTGGATCCAAAGTTTTGCGACGTCTTGATTGGTTCGATTTTTGCGCTCAGCCGTGTCAAAATCGACCAGAATTTGACGAACGTTAGCGGGTAATTCTGCGCCGTAACCAAATAGCTTCAGCTTTTCAACCAATACACAGGTCAAAATACCACAGAGAAAAACAGGTACGGTTACCGGAGACATACGGATGATAAACTCGCCAAAAAACCAACCTGCTTGATCGGCGATGATCAGGTTTTGTGGTTCACCAACCATGGTCATCACCCCGCCTAAAGCGGTACCTACGCCAGCATGCATCAGTAGTGAGCGCAAAAACGCACGATAGTTTTCTAGGTCATCACGTGTTAGTTCTGAGATATGCTCATCTTGAGTATGGTCATGAGCGGAGCTTGTTCCTTGTCCCGATGCCACTTTGTGATAAATCGAGTAAAACCCAACGGCGACACTGATGACCACGGCAATAACTGTTAAGGCATCCAAAAATGCAGACAGGAAAGCAGCTGTAATGCAAAAGGCGACCGAAAGCATCGCTTTTGAACGAATACCAAGTAGTATTTTGGTGAAGATGAACAGCAATAGCTGTTTCATGAAATAGATACCAGCCACCATAAACACCAGTAGCAGCAGAACTTCGATGTTATTCACAAGCTCATGTTTTACTTGCTCTGCACTGGTCATCCCAATGGCGATAGCTTCGATAGCCAGTAAGCCACCAGGTTGTAGGGGATAGCATTTAAGCGCCATCGCTAGGGTGAAAATGAATTCAACCACAAGTAGCCAACCAGCAATAAATGGGTCGACCAAAAAGAAAACAATCGGGTTGATAATGAGAAAAGCAATAATGGCAACTTTGTACCAGTCAGGGGCTTTACCAAGAAAGTTCTTGAGAAAAGCGCTTCCGAGGGACATCGGCATGGGTAGTTCTCTTACTGTTGAGATGATAGACGCTGTCAGCTTATCTTTAATTCATTATGTGAAGTGGCCAAATAGAACGTGTTAAACACGAAAACAGTATCTATCGGCAATGTTCTAGCGAAACAACAAACCGTTTAGGGATTATGGTTTTACCAAGACACTCCTTGAGTGAGACAAGCAATCCTTACTTCGACCGTCACTCTACTCCGCAAGCTTTTTTAGTCAATAATAATCAGGTTATTGATAAAACACTTACCGATATTTTGGTCAAAAACGCGATCAAAGTTGGGTAAGCATAGCATAAGAGTTGTGAAAAATTCACGCCGAGCCGTATTTTGAAGTGGAGTTAAGGTAATAGGCATCTAAATGACTAAAAAGAGCGAATTTTGCAAGCTTAAATTGATTATTTTAAGTTTATTAATGTGAGTTATATCTCTTTATTTTTTCTACTCTTATGTGTTCTTCCTTTTGAAGAACTGCTAAAAAATACTATTTCATTGACTCGGTATTGTTCATAAACGAGATGAATAAATTAGAGTTTAAGCTCTATTTTGTTTGTGATAACTTCGCGGATGGTTTGTTTCCGATAACGTTCAACTAGTGGTATGATGAGTCCCATTCGACCCAAATAAATAGAAAACTGGATAAGTACTTAATGGTCATTAAGGCAAAAAGCCCAGCAGGTTTTGCTGAAAAATACATAATTGAGAGCATTTGGAATGGTCGCTTTGCACCGGGTTCTATCTTACCTGCAGAGCGCGAACTTTCAGAATTAATTGGTGTAACACGTACAACGCTTCGAGAAGTATTACAACGCTTAGCCCGTGATGGTTGGTTGACTATACAGCATGGTAAGCCAACAAAAGTAAACCAATTTATGGAAACTTCCGGTTTACACATATTAGATACATTAATGACGCTCGATGCTGAAAATGCCACCAGTATTGTGGAAGACTTACTTGCGGCTCGGACAAATATTAGCCCCATATTTATGCGTTATGCATTTAAAGTGAACAAAGAGCCTGCCGAGCGCACTATTACTAATGTTATCGAAAGCTGTGAAGCACTATTAAGTGCCAAATCTTGGGATTCTTTTATGGAGTTATCTCCTTATGCACAGAAAATCCAGCAGCATATTAAAGATGATGGTGAAAAAGACGAATATAAACGTCAGCAAATATTGATTGCGAAAACCTTTAACTTTTACGATTACATGTTATTTCAGCGTTTAGCGTTTCACTCAGGAAATCAAATTTATGGTTTGATTTTTAATGGGCTAAAGAAATTATATGACCGAGTCGGCAGCTATTATTTCTCTAATCCAGAAGCACGCGAGTTAGCCTTGCAGTTTTACCGTGAATTATTAGCAGTGTGTGAAAGTGGCAATCGTGAGCAGTTGCCGATTGTGATCCGTCATTACGGTATTGACAGCGCTCACATATGGAATCAAATGAAAACAACGTTACCGACAAATTTTACAGAAGATGATCATTAGAAAATTCGTTTTACTGTAAAAAAAGCCCGTATGAAACGGGCTTTTTTGTAGGTTAGATATCTTCGTTACCACCTGCTTCTTTAAACCAAGCGGCTAAATGTAATTTTAAATCTTTCAGTTCATCAGGGCCGATTAAGGCCAACCCTAAATCTTCTGCACGAGTAATGTCATTATGGCGAAGTGGGCGAAAGCTCACGAGCATAGCGCGAGCTTGTAGCCCACCAAGCAAATCACGTAATGATTCTAGCTTATAAAGCGTATCATCGCCGTCATCACGCATACCTTTCGTTTTACATTCAATAATATGCAGTTTGTTATTCACCACTGTAGCGACATCGAGTTCATTTCTGACTTCTCGCTCACCTAATTGACGGTAGACTTGAACATTCAAAGAGCGATCTTGAATGGTTGGCATATCATCTTGGATCTGCCTTATTGTACTGTGCACTAATGTTTCTAACCATTCTCCATTGGAAAATCGGCGCGCATCTTCGTTGGCGAAGGTTAAAATGCCATTTTGATAGGTGGCGATTTGTGCTTCGACCAGATCGGTCAACAGAATATGAAGTTCACGATACCCTTGTTGTTTTTCTGAAAGTGCAACATCTAGCCGCTGCTCTTTGCGGCATGTCGTCGCTAAATAGTTTAATGTGGCTAAACCAGGACCAAGTTCTAATGCATTACTTGCCCAGCGCTCGCCGAGTTCGTAAAGTTTTTGGTCAAGTTGTGGCGGAATATGATGCTCACTAAATTCACCCCGTGCACCAAAAATGGTTAAGTAATCTGAAATGGTAATGTGGTCTTGCACTTGGGTATTATTTTGACCATCGGGATAAAGCCAACACAGCTGATCACTGTTCGGTTCGACGACAAAAATAGGCCATTGATAGCTACGGAACACCTCATAAACGGATAATAAACGATGTCTCAAACCACAACTTGCGTTCAGCTTGACTTCATCGTATCTGGTTTTCAAATCTTCCGCTAAAAACTGGATAGCTTGTTTGATTGCTGAGGTATTGGAACCTGATGGGATTTCAAAAAACTCAGAAGTGATGTCGCGCTGACTCAATACCGAGTGTAAACGTAAATACATTGATTTTTGGTCTTGATCACCGATGAAGACAATGTGCGAACTTACCGTTCGATTATCAAGCAGGGGAGTAACCAAGCGAATAGGGTCTTGGTCGATAATGCCAACATGAACAGCCATAGATCATCCTCATGTTTGGCTTGCAAAGAGTAGGAGGTAGATAATAATGCGCAAGCCGATAGTTATCATATAACGATGTGGCATCAAAAAAACAAGGGCGACTTTAGATTAAAAGCCGCCCTTGAGACATAATTTACATGTAACTTACAAATGAGGTTGAGTTTGTTAACGGTCACTCATAATGTAAAACGATGGACTAATTCATTCTGCTGATTAGCAAGCTGAGTTAGGTTGGCGCTTGCCTGTGCAATTTGAGACATGGCTTGATAGCTACCATCAGCGATTAAATTAATATCCTCGATACTGCGTGCAATGTCACCGGTTGTTTCACTTTGCTCGGCGGCCGCCTGTGTAATATGAGTACTCATCTGACTGATTTCTAGAATTAACGCTTGGATCTCTTCCATTGCGCTATTCGCCGTTGATGCTTGCTCGACAGAAAGTTCCATATCAGTCATGCAGCTTTCAATAACAGTACTGGCAGAAGATGAGCTGGATTGCAAGTTGCTGATCATACTTTCAATTTCAGACGTCGAATCCGTTGTGCGTTTTGCCAAAACACGAACTTCGTCAGCTACGACTGCAAACCCGCGCCCTTGCTCTCCAGCACGAGCAGCTTCAATCGCGGCATTGAGCGCCAATAAGTTGGTTTGTTCTGCAATGTTACGAATCACATCCAAGATAGAACCAATTTGGCTGCTCATTTTTTGCAGTTCACCGACAGCATCAACCGATTGATTTAAGCGAGTCTCCAATTGATTAATAGTAGTGATATTGTCACTCATAATTTTACGGCCCGATTCAGAAGCCGATTCAACTTTCTGCACCATCTCTAGCGAACTTTGAGCACTTTGCGCTACTTCTTGTACTGAATGAGCCATTTCCGTCATTGCGGTTGCCACGCTCGCGGTTTGCTCACGTTGGGTGCTGAGTTGTGACTGTGCTTTTGAAGAGGTGGTTTGGTTGTGGTTAGCTGTGTTGGTTAAATTTTCAGAAGCATCATTCAACTGCACCAAAATATGGTGCAAATTATCTGCTAGCGAATTGATGTGGCCACTTAAGCGACTAAACTCGTTGTTGTAACGAATTTCAATGCGTTGTGTCATATCTCCTTTTGTCAGCCCTTCTAGCGTTTTGAGTATACGATTTAACGGCTCACGAACACTTTGCGCAATGTGGTAACCAATACCCGTAGCCACTAGCACAACCGCAATACCAATCACGATCGCTTTAATAACTCCTTGCTTATAGACTTCCCCGGCTTCTCGCAGAGAGGCATTTAAACCGTCGGTCGCAGTATCGTTAAAAGAGTCTAAAATCGTCATTGCTTTATCGACCTCGATAGCCAAATTCGCAATGTTTTCATAAAGGGCTGTTTTCGCTAGTAAGTAACTATTGTGTTGATCAAGCACACCACCCTTTTGCCCAATATCTTGAGAGAATTTTTGGACAAGATCGTCAAAGGTTTTTTTCAGTTCAGGTAATTGGGTCGATAAGCCTCGGTAAGCGTAGTTGAGGTGCGTGACCGCTTTTTTATTCATGGTGACGGCCTTGTCAACAAAGGCGACATCCGAACTGGCCAAAGCGTCTGAAGTGATTAATTCCGCATCTTTCAATTTAATGAAATAACTTTTCGCCATGACTTTAACTGAAATACTATTTTGCCCATCGACAAAATCTTTCATTCCGGTGCTTAAATCGGCATGAAGTCTTTGAAATTCACGAGTTGATTTTTGCACTTGAGCTTGCGCCTCAAACATCGCCTGATAATTATTCATGGCTTGTTCTGCTTCTGAAAAGTAGCGGAGTTCCATCTGTTTAAGTTGGCTTATCCGCTCTTCAAGAGAGGGGTTCATTGCACTTGCTTGTTGGAGCTGGTTTAGCACGTCAGCAAAATCTTGTTTTGCTTTAGCAAATTCTGAACGCATCACATTCATGCGATCTTGGTTTTGTGTCGTCAAAAAGTCCTTAAAAGATTTATCGGCAGAAAGCAGTTGAACACTTGTTTTGTTTGACAAAGAAACGAGCGGTAAGGCGGTGGTTGATACACTTTCGAAATTAGAATGAATTTGATTCATTCCTCCCATCATAATGGCGGTCGTTACTGCAAACATGATGATGATCAGTGTGAAACCAGCGTACATTCGCCTAATCACTGAACCCTTCATAATCCTCTCCCTAGAAAAATAGTGTTTTGTTTTAAAAAATAACAAAATAATGAGTATTGTATTGAATGTGAGACGTACATTTTATGACGGGCCTGGCAAAACGCATTTTTTATATTAGTGTTCTGTCATTTATGCTACGCGTACGGTGTTTTTTATTGAGCTTTTGACAGGGTTCACGCATACTCAAATCCAACTACACACCTATTATATTCAGTAGCATTAAGGTCAAATTAGTGTCGGTTCTATCGGTTGTCGATATGTTGTCGTGACCCACTTAGGTATTAGCCTTGAACCACTTATCTCGATCTAATGTACTTTGATGTGACTGCGTAATCCTATTTATTAGTGGAGTATTTCATGGCTGAAGAAACCATTTTTAGCAAAATTATCCGTAAAGAAATTCCTGCAGATATCCTCTATCAAGATGATTTAGTGACCGCCTTTCGGGACATTAACCCTAGAGCGCCTAGCCATATTCTTATCATTCCCAATGCGTTTATTCCGACGACCAACGATGTTGAACCTGAGCATGAAGCGGCTATGGGACGTATGTTTACAGTGGCAAAAAAAATCGCTCAACAAGAAGGTATTGCACAAGATGGCTATCGCTTGATAGTGAATTGTAACGCTCATGGTGGTCAAGAGGTTTACCACATTCATATGCACTTGGTTGGCGGTCGCCCGTTGGGTCCGCTTTTGATGAGCTAATGCATGGGTCGCCCAGCCACTATTGGGCGCTCGATTGATACGATTAGAGTTAAATATGGAGTATTGAGTGAAGCGTTACGTGCGACATATTACGGTTTTTTTATCGCCTTTTTTTCTCAATGCCTGTGCTAATTTTTCTGCGGGGAACTTGTTTAGTCATTACAGCGCTCAAAATGGCGCTGTCTATCAGTCAGTTAAATCTGGGCAGTATCAAGATGCGGAGAATGAACTTGCGGAATTTGTCGCGGGTGACATTCTAGACAATCTGGAAAAAGGGCGAGTCCATTTTCTTAACCAGAATTATGTAGACAGTAAGCGTAGTTTCGAATTGAGTGATTCTGCGGTTAAAATTCAACAAGATAAGGCATTGATTTCACTAAGTGATACGGCGACAAGTGTCGGTGCGTTGGCTGTGAATGATAACTTGATGGAATACGTTCCTGCGGATTATGAACTCGGTTTTTTACATCTTTATCTCGGTTTAAATTATTTACAACAGAATGATTTGGATGGCGCTCTGGTTGAGGTTCGGCGAGCGAATCAGGTACAAGAGCAAGCAAGGCAGGCTAGAGAAGCGGAACTTGAAAAGGCGCAAAAAGAGCTAAAATCACAAGGTGTGACACCAAACTTAGGCAGCGTACTAGCAAACTACCCTGATGCAGGAAAAGCTTTGCAGGCGGTGCAGAATGGTTACCTTTTTTACCTTTCTGCTTTGCTTTATGAAGCCTCTGGTGATGTTAACAGTGCCTATGTCGACTATCGACGCGCTTTGGCAGTCACTCCCGATAATATTGAGGTTATAGAGGGGACATTACGTGTTGCGAAACGATTGGGGATGAGAGAAGACCTAATCCAATTAGAGAAACGCTACGGGAAATCTCATTCACTGACTGCTTCTCAAGGTCGTGTGCTTATAATAGAAGAGCAGAGTGTGGTGAAAGCCTTAGATAGCTGGCGTCAATCTTTACCCTTGTATGACAGCAGAGGAAATGGCGCATTGTATTCTCTCGCCTTACCTTATTATCCGAATACACCCGTTGAATCATTTTCATCACTGACGATGAATGACAAAGTACTCACTTCTCATTTTCTGACGGATGTGAATTTAATGGCAAGTCGAAACTTGTCTGAGAAAATGCCCTCTATAGTAATAAGGCAAGTGTTGAGAGTGCTGGCGAAAGATCAATTGCGCAAAGAAGCGGCCAAAGATGACAATGTTGGTAATTTAGTCTTCAACGTTTGGAATCTGCTGACAGAGCAGCCCGATACGCGCAGTTGGCTAACGCTGCCAGGGTTGGTGCAAACGGCCAGTCTGCAAGTCAATGCAGGCGAGCAACGAATAAAGGTGGGAGAGCAAGAATATCAGTTTTCTGTACCGGAAAAAGGCACCACTTTGGTGTGGGTTTCTCGTCAGGGACGTCATTCAACCATCTGGCATAAACAACTAGGAAGATTGTAATGAAAAAGTGGATATTGGGACTGTTAGTCACATTCTCATTGATTGGATGTGCTGAAAATACCGCAGGATTAAGAGTTGATGGCGCTTCGCAAAAAGTGCTATTTGGCGACAATGTATTAGGTAATCGCTTGGTTGTTGAAGACATTGCAACTAACCAAGTGGATGGTCATACGAGGGGACTTGTGCGTTTAGTGAGTCATTACCAAGGTGACCAAATTATCGAGTACCGTTTTTCTTGGTATGACGATGATGGGCTTGAAGTCAATAACAGACAAAGTCCTTGGAAACAAAAGATAATCAGTGGGATGGAGACGGTGTCGTTGTCGGAGATTTCTGTCAATCCAAATGGAAAACAGTTTCGCGTACAGATCCGTGGGTCAAATAATTAAATTGGGAAAGTAAGGAACCAATATGAACAAAAGTATTATCGCATTGCTAGGGCTCGCTGTCATTTTGGGCGGCTGTTCAAATAAAGTCAGCTACGGAGATGCACAATCCGTTGAAACGACGACAGTTGATTTTGGTTCAACAGATTTACAAAAAATCGCGGGGGAAATGGTTGATAGCATGATGATGTCAGGTTCGGTAGCAGCGATTACCCGTGATTCTCGTCCTATCGTGTTTGTCGAGCGAATCAAAAATAAGACCAGTGAGCACATTGATACTGAATCTATCACTGACACCATCAGTACTAAGATGTTGAATTCAGGTAAGTTCCGCTTCGTCGACATGGATCGTGTTGAAGCCGTGCGCGAACAGCTCAATTTCCAAAATAATGATGAGTTGGTCAACCAAAGTACCGCTATTCAGTTTGGCAAAATGGTTGGCGCACAATATATGCTGTATGGCAACTTGTCGAGTATTGTGAAAAACGCAAGCAGTGATAAAGATGTATATTACAAAATGACGATGCGTTTAATGGATCTTCAAAGCGGCCTTATTGAATGGGCAGATGAAACCGAAATTCGTAAACAGCAGTCAAAAAGTTTACTCGGTTTTTAATCACAAAATTGAGTAATTGAGAGAAGAGGTCCTTATGGCGAGAATGTCTTGGCGTGAAGCTTGTCAGCTTGATCGTACCTTAACGTCGCTAGAAGGATTCTTCTCTACTCCCCCTGACTACGCACAAACGCTGACAGGGGGGTTAACAAACCGATGTTGGAAAATTGTCACGGAGGAACGCAGCTTTGTTTGGCGGCCTAATACGCCGATCACTCAAGCCTTTTCCATTTCGCGTTTTCAAGAATATCAAATTCTCTCTGCTATCGAATCTTCTAACTTAGGCCCCAAGCCACTTTCCATTAATGATCAAGGATTATTGGTTGAATGGATTGATGGCCAATCCCTTACTGGTGGTTTACCTTTCGATTCTCTATTAAAAACACAGATAAAGATCCATAATCTCAGTACAGCACGCATCCCAGTTGCCCTTTTCAGTTTTATCGCTCGGGTTGATCATTATTGGCTACAGCTCAAAGCTGAGTATAAAAGTGAGGACTTGTCGGCTTTATATCAACGTTGGCGCACCGCACCTAACCTTGCTGATGTTGGTCAGACTTTGTGTCACTTTGATTTAGCTGGCTACAATATGGTTAAAACCGATGAAGGTAACCGCGTGATTGATTGGGAATACGCCTCAATTGCCGACCCCCGGCTCGACCTGGCTTTAAGCATTGATGTTGCAGAAGAAAAACCATTAGAGGCGGTCTACCGTTATTGTCAATTGCGTGAGATTGTGGGGGTCGATGATTGGGTCGAAGGTGTGGTGGCTTGGCATCCAAGAGCAACAATGATGGCCATGTTATGGTATTTGTTAGCACATCAATTATGGGGTGATGACTATTATCGTCAACAAGCCGAACATCTAAAACGCACATTATGTAGCTAGGATCACTGTTTCGTCGTTTTGTTGCAGTAAATTAAGGTTAAAGTCTTTGAAACCACAATCTTCGTGGTAGATTAAAACCTCAAGGAGTGGGGAGTTATTATGATTATTTATCTGCACGGTTTTGATTCAACAAGCCCAGGAAACCATGAAAAAGTACTGCAATTGCAATTTATTGACAGCGATGTCCGTTTTATTAACTACAGTACACAGCATCCCAAACACGATATGCAGCATCTTCTAAAAGAAGTGCATAAAGTGATTGAGTTGTCTGATGACCCACATCCGATTATTTGTGGCGTAGGCCTCGGCGGCTTCTGGTCTGAGCGGATTGGATTCTTATGCGGAATTAAGCAAGTGGTGTTTAATCCTAACTTGCATCCGGAAACAAACATGACTGGACGCATCGATCGCCCTGAAGAGTATGAAGATATTGCGACTAAGTGTGTTGAGCAATACAGGGTAAAAAATAAAGGACGCTGTTTAGTGATTTTATCTAAAGAAGATGAAATTCATGACAACAGCAAAACAGCAGCAGAGCTCGAAAACTACTACGATATCATTTGGGATGAAACCCAGAACCATAAGTTCAAGAAAATCTCACAGCATTTGCAAGCGATGAAGGCATTTAAAGAATCAAATTAAGCATCCGTGCATCATAGTTTCGACTGAACGACTCACAATTGTGAGTCGTTTTTTTATGGCCCAACCCCCCTATGTCTCGTAGTGAAATAGAGGAATTCTTTGGTTGCACCATGAGTTTTGCTCTATATAATGATTAAATTATAAATATTTTGATAAATATCAAAAAAAATTGAGAGCAAGTCTTAAATTTGCCTAATTTGTGTGTAGTTACATGCATTTATCCTAATGAAACGTGCTGCGAAGATAGCTTCATTTGCTGAACAAGATTTATCTGAAGCAAGCGCATTACTGAGAATTCCTTCAGTGTGAGATTTCACGCTGAATCATGTTTATTTCTTTTTGAGGATTATTGTTGTGACACGAATTATCGTAGTCGGTGGTGGCGCGGGTGGTTTAGAGCTCGCGACTAAACTTGGTCGCACTCTTGGCCGTAAAAATCGCGCAGAAATCACATTAGTAGATCGTAAAGCAAGCCACTTATGGAAACCGTTATTGCATGAAGTGGCAACGGGTTCATTAGATGAAGGAGTGGATGCGCTAAGCTACCGCGCTCACGCAAAAAATCATCGTTTTGATTTCCAAATGGGTAGTCTTGCTGATATCGATCGTGAACGCAAAGTGATTGTTCTTAGTGAATTGCAAGATGAGCATGGTGAATTGTTAATGCCAAGTCGTGAGCTTGAATATGACATTTTGGTGCTGGCAATCGGTTCAACGTCTAACGACTTCAATACTCCAGGAGTTCGTGAGCATTGTATCTTCCTTGATAGCCCTGAACAGGCAAATTGTTTTCGTACTGAAATGAACAATGAGTTTCTAAAACTTCATGCGAAAAATGGTAACGGTACAGTTGATATTGCGATTGTTGGCGCAGGTGCAACGGGTGTTGAATTATCTGCAGAGCTACATAATGCAGTAAAAGAGCTGCGGACTTATGGTTTTGGCGATCTTGATTCAAGCAAACTGAATGTCAACCTTGTGGAAGCGGGTGAGCGTATTCTACCCGCTCTTCCACCTCGCATTTCTAGTGCTGCGCATAGCGAATTAACGAAATTAGGTGTCAACGTTCGTACTGCGACTATGGTCACGCGAGCGGATAAGGATGGCCTAACAACTAAAGATGGCGAAAAGATTCCCGCTCAGATCATGGTGTGGGCTGCTGGCATCAAAGCACCGGATTTTATGAAAGAGATTGCTGGTTTGGAAACAAACCGCATTAATCAGTTAGTGGTAAAAAACACCTTACAAACTACAAGAGATGACGATATTTTTGTGATCGGTGATCTAGCACAATGTACACAAGCTGATGGTTCATTTGTGCCACCTCGTGCACAAGCAGCGCACCAAATGGCAAGCCAAGCGTTCAAGAATATTGTTGCTAAGCTTAACGGGCGTGAGCTCAAACCGTATGTTTATAAAGATCACGGTTCGTTGGTTTCATTAAGTCGTTTTTCTACCGTTGGTAGCTTAATGGGTAATTTAACCAAAGGCTCGATGATGGTTGAAGGTCGTATTGCGCGAGTAGTGTACATTTCTTTGTATCGCATGCACCAAATGGCGCTACACGGTATGTTCAAAACAGGGTTGATGATGTTAGTTGGCCGTATTAATCGTGTGTTGCGTCCAAACTTAAAGCTTCACTAATATTCCCAGCGTACTAGCCATAAAAAACCTCGCCTTTGTTAAAAGGCGAGGTTTTTTGTTGTCACCCACCACCACCGCCTTGGGCGATAGTGGTGGTTATATCAAATTCAAGTTATTTAATGGTACTTGAGCGATAAGTGTTATGTGTTAGCCAACTAGGCTGAGCATTGGTTGGTACTGAGCCATCTTGGTTAATGTTTGAGAAATGGAATGAATGTTGGTTCCAAATTCTCGTTGCATTTTTCCATGGTTTATCAGCATCGGCTGATTCATAAACGTAGACGCCGTGGTTGATTGCGCTTTCTTTTGCATAATCATTTGCGACCACAATAAGCGATGCATTGTTTTTGCCTTCGAGATCCGCCACAACAGGATATTCCCACAAGGTGTTCGACGAGTTAGCAATCGTTGCTAATACTGCTCCTGTGCGCCCATCAAGAATACGGACTCTCAGAAGATCTTGTACGATAACTTCATCAATGCCATCACCAGTGAAATCGTAAGCCGAGACACCAATTTTACCGCTGTTATAGTCATCATTTGCTACAGACCAAACTTTGCTACCTTGTGCATTATACATATCAACAGCATGATAACCTGCATAGACAATACCAGTGTTCAGGTAACTATCATTAATGCTTTCCCCAACAACAAACTGAACTGCATTAACGTGTTTTTTGAAGGTAAAGATAGGTTTTGGTTTGCTCCAAACATTTAAGCCTACCAATTGGGTATTGCTTGGGACTGTGTATCGTTCAGTGGTTGCTTTGCTCTTCATGACGGGAACAGCATAAGGAATCGTTTTAGTTTTCCAAACAGGAGCTAGGTAAGAAACTGTTTTGGTATGCCAGCCAAAGAACCAGTAAGAAACTTGTTTTGTTCTCCACTCCAATCCAAGATATGGAACTTCTTTGGTTCGCCACTCTAATGCTGGGTATTTAAAGGCTGAGTCTTTTGAACCTAACGTTATTTTCGAACCATCATTGAGAGTGAATTCCATCTCGAGTACGCCATATGTCCACCACGTTTTATATTTGCCGTAGGTTACATCGATAGAGCGGACTTTGCTTGCATCAATAGTATGCAGTGAACCACCTTGACCACCCACCATATTACTGGCTGTTGATCCAATCGCGTCAATCAGATCTCCTGAGCGGATTTTAAGTTGGTTGTCATCTGCTATTTTAACTGGATGGCTGTGATGTAAATGGGTATATCCATAAACAGGGGACTTAGCTATTTCATTGGTAGAGTTAGTTGCTGCATTACCAAGGAAATTAGAGATAGCTTGTACACCACCGCCTGGATTTTCAAGGTTATTAACCTCCCATTTTACTGAGCCGTCATGCTCTAATACGGCAAAGCTACTATTTTGTGCAGAGCCTTTCGAGGCTGGAACTGATACCACAATTTCTGGTTTATTGTCGCTATCTAGGTTGGCAACGGAAGAAAACCAAACCGTATCATTCGTTTGATATTGCCAAGTAAATGAGCCATCGCTTTTATAAAGAGCGCCGTTTGAAAATACTTCTTGGATACCATCGCCATCCGCATCAAAACTAATCGGTGATGGAGCCCACTCTAAACTAAATAGCAAACCAGTATCGTAATTATAAACACCATCGGCAGAGAGAATATCAATTGAACCATCATTGTTTAAATCAGATAGTGAAATTGCGCCAACCGAGCGCCATCCAGAAGCACTCTTCAGGATTTGTTTTTTTATCTGGCCTTCATTATCTAATATATTGATGTAAGGGCTGATTGTACTCGTTGTCACAATTTCAACTACACCATCTCCATCAAGATCGGCAACTGCAGGAGAGTAGCGAGCATCGGCTATAATGCCACCATTATTATATGACCAAAGCTCAGAACCATCGATGCCGCTTAATGCTCTAACTAGCCCACCTTGTGTATATTTGTTATTTTCAAACGTCACAACAATGATATCAGCGATATCATTCTCGTCGATTTTTCCATCACCATTATCATCATTTAACTGAGCAACGATAGGTGCCGCTATAACTTGGTTAGACTCAGGTTTAAATGAACTGCCTTGCCAAGACCATTTTAATTGGGTGTTTATCTCACTAGGGCTTGATGCGATTGCAATGTTACTTGCTGTGATACTGCCTATTGACAGTAGCCCGACCGCACATAACGAAAATTTAGAAGTCATTAGGTAACATCTCTCTCAGTATGTTTGTGTAAATTCCGATTTAAATTGATGTTGTTAACCTGTGCTGCACTTCAACGATAGGTCTTACGGTAAATAAGTTGAACATGGCACAACACGAGATGGAGGGATTATCAAGACTTAATAAGAGAGATTCAATCTAACATGGCTCTCATAAATGAGAGGTCTTAAAAATGAAACACTCACTAATAAAATACATTGTCAGTTTAACTTTTAGAAGATCACGTACCCAAACCATTGGAGCGGCCTGTAGGTGGGTTGTGTTATTGGTTTTAATAAGAATAGTTAACAACAGAATAGCTCTAACCTGTAAGGATATTAAATCAGTGAGCTAAACTGTATGGGAGATGAATAAAAGAAAAAACGCCCGGCAGGGCGCTTTGTTAGGCTTTATTCTGCAACGCGGCGAACTTGAATGATCATTCCCATTAATGGATGGTCTAGATAGTGGGTTTCGTTGCTGCGCATACGGCGTTTTTGGTCCATCCGATAGCTCTTTAAAAACTCTTCCTTTTCCACTGTTGGAGAGATGGCTTCTAGGTTCCCCAGTTGAACCTCGGCATTTTGCTCTTCAGGTGTAATGTCTAACTCCAATGGTTTACTTTGGAGCATGATTTCTCGCACACTCGGGGCTTTAAGGTCGAGCGTGGTTTCAGCATAAAGATAGTGCTGCACATAGATTTGTAATTTACCGTCGAGTTCGTAAAGGGGACTCGCGATGTTTTGTTCTAGCACACCGTTTACTGGCGATTCTTCTAGTACGGCTACTTTTTCACTGCCGTCAGTATTGAATTTAGCGGAGTAATCTTTACCCGCTTGAATATGGAAAATCGGTGCGGAAGCTCTGCCTTGATCGCCTTGACGCCAAGCCGTATGCAATAGCACTTCAAAGCCGGCGTGGTTTTTCAGTTTTTGTGCTTGATCGTTAAGTTGGTAGTCGGAAAAAGGCAGCATTTTCACGCCTTTTTCTTGGCGATAGTTTAAGTCACTAAAACTGCCCGCGCGTTGAATATTGATTTCAGGCAATGAGTTAGGCCACGACTCACTGACCTTCTCTGCATCAATTGCACGCTTAAAAATGATCACTTCTATGTCAAATTGCCGTTGTGCCAGACTTGGCATCGAAATAAGCAAAAGTAGGAGTGGGATCAGTTTTTTCATTATGGCTCCATCATTTTTTGTGCGTAATTTATGCTCTAGGCATCAGGTTTTGTTGGAATTCGCTGAGCATACTCGACACAAATTGAATTCGTTCACGTCTATCAGCTAATGGTACAGCAAACTTAAACTTAGTTGGCCCTTCCATTGCAAATTTTTTCGGTTGTGATTGCAGAAGTCTAACCAAAAAGACGGGATTAATGTCAGCATCTGGATAGAACTCAATGTAGCCACCTTTTTCATGCGCTTCGATTTTCTTCACTTTTATACGTGCAGCATCAATTTTGACTTCAGCAACGCCGAGTAAGTTATTTGCAGCATCAGGTAATTTACCAAAGCGATCAATCAACTCGACTTTGAGCTCGGCGAGTTCATCTCGGCTAGCGACACTCGCTATCTGTTTATACATGGAGAGGCGAGTATTTACATCAGGAATGTAATCATCGGGTAATAGCGCTGGCAAACGCATTTCCACTTCGGTTTGTTCACGAAGCAAATCGTCAAGAGAAGGTTCTCTGCCATTTTTTAATGCTTCAACCGCTTGCTCTAGCATCTCCATATAGAGAGTAAAACCAATTGATTGGATCTGACCGCTCTGTTCATCGCCCAATAATTCACCCGCTCCACGGATTTCTAAATCGTGCGTTGCTAGAGTAAAACCGGCTCCAAGATCTTCAAGAGATGCAATCGCTTCTAAACGTTTCACGGCATCTTTAGTGATGGCTTTAGGATGTGGAGTGAGTAAGTAAGCATAAGCTTGATGGTGAGAACGTCCTACTCGGCCACGAAGTTGGTGTAGCTGCGCTAAGCCAAGGTTATCTGCTCGGTCCATAATGATGGTGTTCGCGGTTGGGACATCAATCCCGGTTTCAATGATGGTTGTGCAAACCAATACATTGAATCGTTGGTGATAAAAGTCGTTCATCACTTTTTCCAGCTCACGTTCACGCATTTGTCCATGGGCGACGGTAATTCGAGCTTCAGGGACCAGCTTTTCTAAATCGGCAGCCACTTTGTCGATAGTTTCTACTTGGTTATGTAGAAAATAAACCTGTCCACCGCGCATGATTTCACGTAATACGGCCTCTCGAATCGTATTGTCATCATGTTGGCGTACAAAGGTTTTGATGGCTAATCGTCGTGCGGGTGGTGTGGCGATAATCGATAGATCGCGCATTCCGCTCATCGCCATGTTTAACGTGCGCGGAATCGGCGTTGCCGTTAGCGTGAGAATATCCACATCAGCACGCATCGCTTTCACTTTTTCTTTTTGGCGAACGCCAAAACGGTGTTCTTCATCAACGATCAAAAGACCAAGATCGCTAAATTTTAGCTCGCTGGAAAGCAGTTTATGCGTGCCAACCAAAATGTCGACTTTGCCGTCGGCGACATCTTGTAGAATCTGCTTTTGCTCTTTTGCTGATTTGAAGCGTGATAAAACTTCGACACGGATCGGCAGGTTAGCGAATCGGTCTCGAAAGTTCTCAAAATGCTGCTGTGCGAGTAAGGTTGTCGGTACTAATACGGCCACTTGTTTATTGTTGTCGGTGCAAACAAAGGCGGCGCGCATGGCGACTTCTGTTTTGCCAAATCCAACGTCACCACACACTAATCGGTCCATCGCTTTTTTCTGACACATGTCCGATAGCACGGCGTTGATAGCTGTATTTTGATCATCGGTTTCTTCAAATGGGAAACCTGCTTTAAAGGTCGCGTATTGGCCACGATCCAGAGCGAACTTATAGCCTGGTTTGAGCTCTCGTTTGGCGTAGACATCCAGCAGTTCCGCAGCAACATCGCGGACTTTTTCGGCCGCTTTTCGTCGTGCCTTGGTCCATGCTTCACCCCCGAGCTTATGCAATGGTGCGCTTTCTTCCGCGCCGCCAGAGTAACGACTAATGAGATTCAATGAAGCGACAGGGACATAAAGTTTGGCTTCGTTTTGATACTCAAGGGTGACGTATTCGGTCATCATGCCACCCGCTTCAAGCGTCTGTAACCCGAGATAACGGCCGATACCATGATCAATATGAACAACGGGTTGCCCTGGCTTGAGTTCGGCTAAGTTACGAATGACAGCGTCACTATTGGTGACTTTACGATCTTTCTTACGGCGAAGAATGACACGGTCACCGAGTAAATCACTTTCGCAGATGAACGCTAAGTTAGCATTGTTATCGATAAAGCCGTGCTCAGATGCCCCTAATACGAGACATTGTTTTTCTTTTGCTTGGCACGCTTGCTGGAAGGTTTCTTTTTCGATAGGGCGCAGTTTTACGCGTTGCAATAGCTCTAGTAATGCTTCGCGACGGCCTTCTGATTCGACGGAAAAAATGATTTTCCCAGCGAAACTCTCACTAAATTGCCGGATGGCGGCTAAAGGCTCTTTATTTTGATGCATGACCGCCAAGTCGGGTAATGCACTGACCGCTAAATTGATCCGCCCTTGCTTTTCTGAAATCGGTTCCACACTGAGTTGGATCTGAGCCACGTTTTTGAAAAGACTGAAAAGCTCATCTTTTTTAAGCCACAATTCATGAGGTGGCAGCAACGGGCGAAGAGGGTCAACTTTACGCTGCTGGTAACGATATTCGACGTCGGTTAAAAACTGGTCAATCGCTGTTTCGATATTTCCTACGACAATTAGTTGGCTTTCTGGCGCGATATAATCGAACAAGGTTTCGGTGTGTTCAAAAAATAGCGGTTGCCAGTATTCAATACCGGCTGGCCAAACCCCCTTTGAGACTTGCATATAGACAGATTCTGGTTCACGACGTGCTTCAAATCGTTGACGCCAGCGGGTGCGAAAATCTTCAATTGCACTTTCTGTGGTGGGAAATTCATGAGCAGGTAGCAAGCGTATCTCACTGATCTCTTCAATTGAGCGTTGATTCTCAGGATCGAAGGTGCGTATGGTGTCGATTTCATCATCAAAAAAATCAATGCGATAAGGATCGCTGCTGCCCATTGGAAATAAATCAAGAATCGAACCTCGGCTGGCGTACTCGCCTGGGCCAAACACTTGATCAACATGACGATAGCCCGATTTTTCCAGCTGAAGACGCAGTTTATCTAAGGAAAACTGGTCGCCAGTTTTAACCATCAGGGTATGCTGTAGCAGAAATTCTCGCGGCGTCTGACGCTGCAATATGGTGCTCACTGGCACAATGGTAATGCCTGTTTTCAAGCTCGGTAATTGATATAGGCGCGCGATGCGATCAGAAATGATCTCTTGATGAGGCGAAAAACTATCATAAGGCAAAGTTTCCCAATCAGGAAACAGCGCCACTTCGGCGTCACTAAACTGCTCAATTTCGTGCTGCAGCTTTAAGGCGGTTTGAGGATCAGGTACAGCCAGTAAAGTGTGGCTATTATGCTGGTTGGCCAGCTCTGCAATTGCCAACGCAAGGCTTGCACCACGTAGGTTACCAATGTGTTTTTTGTCGCCCGCGCCAGCAGGTTTAATCAGAGTCAGTAAAGAGTGTGTAGTCATGAGAACGCTTATGGTTTATTTCGGTCTAAAGAGCGTTGACGCAGCAATTTTTGCTGCTGGTACAGTGCGGCTTTAATCAAGAGATCTTGGTCAGTATCTCGCAGTAAATCGTATTTCATCGTGATGAGATAGTGTTGCTCGTCCGCTTGGCAATCAATCACCGAACTATAGCAATAAATAGCGGCTGCAGGGTGGTCCAAAAACAGTTTACAGCGGGCTTGGGTACCAATCTCTAGTGCATTTGGATAACGAAGAGAGAAGCGACTGGCACCAAATGTGCTGGTGATGAAGCGTGAATGTGGCTCATCTTGCTGTGACAGCATAAAGGTTAGCAACAAATTCAGTTTCGAATTTTGAGTATCAAGTAACTGAACGACGTGCTTGAAATCACTATTTTTCAGTTCTAGTCGTGCACTTTCGGTGAGTGCATCCAACTGGCTAAACTCACTGGCCACAATAAATGGGGCAGGAATCTCCGCTTCAAATATTGATTGGGAAGGTAGCATAAATGTGCTGTCTAAAAGTTCAATATTGGTTGTCAGTCCATAGTGAACCGTAAAAAATTCTTGCTCGGTCATAAAGGCATCCTTCTCATCGCTTTGTTGATTATCGTCATACCGGCGAACTAATCAAGGTATGTCCTTGTTATCGAGTCTATTTAACCGATTTTTGGCAAATTAAAGCTACAACCTTCCACCGTTTCTCGTTACAGTACTGAGCATCACTTTTAGGCGGTTTTTCTTATGTTTCATCCTATTTCGGCGTTCATCGGCTTGCGTTATTTACGTGGGCGATCCGGTGATAGATTCAGTCGATTTGTCTCTTATATGTCTACGGCGGGAATAACCATTGGCGTGATGTCACTGGTGACGGTGCTTTCGGTCATGAATGGTTTTGAATCCCAGCTCAAAAATAGAATTTTAGGTGTGTTGCCTCAGGCTGTAGTTTCGCAAAATGGCGATCGCACTTTGCTCACGCAAGATGTGCCTCAATTCATTAGCCAGCTCTCTAGCGCCAGAGCGGCTGAACCGATTGTACGCAGTGAAGCGGTTGTTCAAAGCTCATCGCAACTGACCGCAGGCTTGTTGGTGGGAATTGAACCTAATCAACATGATCCGATTGCGGCGCACTTGATTGCGGGTCAAGTGAGTGCGCTCAAGCCGGGCGAATATCAACTCTTCCTTGGCCATTCACTGGCGCGGGCGCTCAACGTGACAATTGGCGATAAAGTGCGTTTGATGGTCACTTCAGCTAGCCAATTTACCCCCTTAGGTCGTATTCCTGCGCAGCGTAATTTTACAGTCGCAGGCATCTTCAATACGGGGTCTGATGTGGATGGACAGCTGATGCTGACGCACATCAAAGATGCAGCGCGATTGCTTCGTTTACCACCAAATACTGTGTCGGGATGGCGGCTCTTTTTTGATGATCCTTTTGTGGTTGCAGACCTAGCTAGCGCACCTTTGCCTGAGGGATGGCAATGGAGTGACTGGCGAGATCAGCGTGGCGAGTTGTTCCAAGCTGTTCGCATGGAAAAAAATATGATGGGTTTGATGCTTGGGTTGATTGTTGGCGTGGCGGCTTTCAATATCATTTCCGCGTTGATCATGGTGGTGATGGAAAAACAAGCTGAGGTCGCGATTTTGAAAACGCAAGGCATGACAGATCAACAAGTACTGGCCATTTTTATGGTTCAAGGCGCGAGTAGTGGAGTGATTGGTTCGCTTGTCGGTGGTGTGTTAGGCGTATTGCTGGCGGATAACCTCAATGGATTATTAGAAAGCATGGGTGTAGCGCTGTTCTCTGTGGGGGGAACGCTGCCTGTAGTGATTAACCCCATGCAAATTATGTTGGTGGTGATAGCAGCCATCACGCTCAGCTTATTCGCGACACTGTTTCCTTCCTACCGCGCGTCATCCGTAAAACCTGCCGAGGCTTTAAGATATGAATAACCTTTTACAATGCCATAACGTATGCAAAACCTACCAAGAAGGGGAGCTACGGACTCAAGTGCTAAAAGGCGTCAGTTTTGGCATTCAAGCGGGGGAGTTAGTCTCAATTATTGGGACTTCTGGATCTGGGAAAAGTACGTTATTGCACATTCTGGGTGCACTGGATGAGGCAACCGAAGGTTCAGTGTCGTTTTTAGGTCAGGATTTATCGAGCTTAAGCTCCAATAAACAAGCGAACATTCGCAATCAACATTTGGGTTTTGTGTACCAGTTCCACCATTTATTAGCCGATTTCACCGCTCTTGAGAATGTTGCCATGCCGTTGCTTATTGGTGGCCAAAAAGCATCGCGTGCTAAACAGGCCGCGCAAGCATTGTTAGAAAAAGTGGGGTTGGGACATCGTTTATCTCATCGACCCTCTGAGCTCTCTGGTGGAGAGCGGCAGCGGGTAGCGATTGCGCGAGCGCTTGTTAATCAACCCGATTTGGTGTTAGCCGATGAGCCTACGGGCAACCTTGATCACAAAACGGCGCTGGCGATTTATGATTTGATGCGTCAAATGAATCAAGAGTTTGGCACGGCATTTTTAGTGGTAACGCATGATAGCGAACTTGCTGAAAAAATGGACAGACAGATGCACATGCAAGATGGTTTGCTGATTAATGTGGAGGCACCGTAGATGTTCACCTCGCTCTCTTTAGTGATTGGTCGGCGTTTTAGCCTGGCAAAGCAGCGTAATAAAATGGTGTCGTTTATCTCGCTCTCTTCCATTATCGGTATCGCTGTGGGCGTTGCGGTGATCATCGTGGGTTTGTCGGCGATGAATGGTTTTGAGAGAGAGCTGCAGAACCGCGTGTTATCTGTCATTGCACACGGAGAGTTTGAAGGAGTTCAACAACCCATCGCGAACTGGTCGTCATTAGTCAAGCAAGCCGTGCAGCATCCAAAAGTGGAAGCGGCCGCTCCTTATGTAAAATTGACGGCATTAGCGGAGAAAGGCGCGCAACTGAAAGCGATTGAGGTGCGTGGAATTGATCCGCAAATGGAGCGCGCCGTGTCGCGTTTATCTCAATTTGTCTCTTCCGATGCATGGCAAGGTTTTGTCGCAGGTCAGCAACAGGTCATTTTAGGCAAAGGAGTGGCGGATAAATTGGGCGCGGCAGTCGGTGACTATGTCACTTTGATGATCCCCTCTGCGAATGAGAGCGCTAAAGTTCAAGCGCCAAAGCGCGTGCGCGTCAAGGTCTCAGGGCTTTTGGAACTCAATGGCCAAATTGACCACAGCCTTGCGTTAGTGCCATTGGCAGATGCACAAGCTTACGCCAAATTAGGAGAGCGAGTGACGGGCGTTGCTATCAAGGTCTCAGAGGTATTAAATGCAACTCAAATTGTAAGAGAGGTCGGCAATACGCTTGATCAATACGTCTATCTACGCAGTTGGCAGCAAAAATTTGGCTTTTTGTACCGTGATATTCAGCTGGTCAGAACCATTATGTATTTGGTGATGGTGCTGGTGATTGGTGTGGCGAGCTTCAACATCGTTTCAACACTTATGATGGCGGTAAAAGATCGTGCGGCTGAAATCGCCATTTTGCGCACTATGGGCGCGACCGATGGATTAGTGAAACGAATTTTTGTCTGGCAGGGTGTTTTCTCTGGTGTATTAGGCAGTGTGATAGGTGGCGTGTTAGGTGTGCTGATTGCGTGGAATTTAACAGCGTTAATCAAAGGATTAGAACGGTTAGTCGGCCATCAGTTTTTGTCTGGTGATATCTATTTTGTCGACTTTTTGCCATCACAAGTGAACCTATCGGATGTGGTGCTTGTCTCTTCCACGGCGATTGTGTTGAGCCTATTAGCTACTTGGTATCCGGCCTCTAGGGCCAGTCAACTGAATCCGGCGTCTGTGCTTAGCGCTAAATAATCTCAACTCGGATTCTTTTCGTTCATCAGCATTGAGCTATTTTTAGCAAACAAAAAGGACCACTTGGTCCTTTTTCAACATCATGCGACATCGTTTTACATGCTCAGTTGTATAGCCAGTCTCAATCTCTTGAAGCTTTTATCTCGCTTGGCGCTTTTGCCAGCTTCTTACGACAGAATAGCGCCATAAACCGTGAATGCCGAAGTAGCCGATTATGGCGGATATCACTCCGCACATCATGCAACCTAAAAGGAATGGCGGACCAATGGTACTCATTTGTTGCATGATAAAATGCCAAGAGAGTTCAAAGTGAAATGGTTGTGGTGGTGTTTGCATTACCCATGCGCCAAGCTTGTAGGCGAAGTAGAACAGCACTGGCATGGTGATGGGGTTGCTAATCCAGACCAAGGCTACAGAGAGCGGTAAATTGACGCCGCACATAATGGCAAGGCCAGCGGACATGATCATTTGACTCGGAAGTGGAACAAAAGCCATGAACAAACCTACGGCGAAGGCGCCCGCTGCTGAGCGGCGGTTCAAACACCATAAATTGGGGTTGTACAGCACATTGCCAAAAATTTTTAATGCCTTCTGACGCTTAATCACTTCATGGTTAGGCATAAAACGTTTGATGAACTTTCTTGGCATCGTGACATGACTCTCTTATCTAATTACTGGACCCTAGCTTCGTTTTCGCTAACCGCCATTTCTGCTTCTTATTGGCCTTGGATGCCAGATTGGAAATGGATTATGCCTCTATTCGCCATTCTTATACTCTCTGTCGTTTATAGAAAACTGCGCTTTCTCTCAGGAGTAACAATGGCTTTAATGGTCATTGTGATCAGCGGGAACTTATTACGTGAGCAGTCCAACACTATTTTTCAGACAGGTTCGGATATTACCATAAACGGACAGGTTAACAGCTTTTTTAGACAAATTACTCATGGTTATGAAGGAACAATTTCGATTCGATCAATCAATGGTCAAACCTTAGGCATTTTTTTGCGGCCCAAGGTGCGATTAATTGCTCCTTTACCGTTGAAGTATGGTGACGTGGCTGAATTCTCCATCACAGTAAAACCTATCTTTGGTCGGTTAAATGAGACCGGGTTTGATGCAGAGGCGTACTCTTTGAGCCAAGGTATTGTGGCTCGTGCAACGGTTAATAATGGACAGTCTTATCGCATTGAATCATTACCAGAATGGCGAGCACAATGGTACCAGAAGATCAAAACCTGGCTCGCTGATGATCCCAATCTTGGTATTTTAATGGCGCTTACGTTTGGTGAGCGCAGTGATATTTCAACGGCACAGTGGAAAGCATTACGAGACAGTGGGCTGATTCATTTGGTTGCCATTTCTGGTCTGCACATTGGCATCGCGTTTGGTTTTGGTTATAGCCTTGGGCTCGTATTGATGCGTTTGCATCATCGCATGGGGTGGTCGCCATTCGTCGTAGGAAGCTTGTGCGCACTAGGCTATGCTTGGTTGGCTGGCTTTACCTTGCCCACTCAACGCGCGCTCATCATGTGTTTGCTCAATGTGGCGATGATTGTCCTCAATGTCCGTATCAATACTTTGCAGCGACTGCTTATGACGTTATCGGCGGTGCTGCTTATCGATCCTTTTGCTGCGTTATCCAGTAGCTTTTGGATGTCCTTTATTGCTGTCTCGGTTGTGTTCTACCAACTTTCTCTACCTCAAACTCAGCGATTTTTTTTATGGCGTTTATTGACGATGCAGATTGGGTTAGTGCTGTGTATGCTTCCGGTAACCGCTTATTTTTTCGGTGGGGTCAGTACCAGTGCGGCGCTCTATAACTTAGTGTTTATTCCTTGGTTCAGTTTTGTGGTGGTTCCGGCGATCTTTGTGGCTTTAGTGTGTACGGTTTTGACTTTTGATGGCGCACCTATGGTGTGGCATTGGGTGGCCAAATTACTCATTCCAGTTGATTGGTCAATACATTATTCAAGCCTCAGTTGGTTTCCTATTTCTGAGGCTGTTTTGGCTCTGTTGAGCAGTGCTCTGTTGCTGTTTGTGTTTTCACCGTTGATCTCGCGTTTTGCACTTGCGGTTTACAGCCTTATTGTGATGGTTTCTTGGCTCACCATTCCGATAAAAACAGGTTGGCGGATTGATGTGTTAGATGTTGGGCATGGGTTGGCAGTGTTGATCGAAAAAGAAGGACGCTATGTGCTTTATGATACTGGTGCAAGTTGGCAAGGCGGTGATCACATCCAGGCAACAGTTGCCCCCGTGTTAAACAAACGGGGAGCTACGCAATTAGACGGGTTGATTTTGAGTCACTTGGATAACGACCATGCAGGTGGAAGAGCGGAAGTTGAGCGTGTTTGGCAGCCCAAATGGAAACGTGCTAGTCAAACGATAGCGGGTTACCAACCTTGTATTGCTGGTGAACAATGGCAGTGGCAACAACTCTCTTTTGATGTTATCTGGCCACCAAAAACTGTAGCGCGGGCTTACAATCCTCACTCTTGCGTGATTCGAATCTTTGACCCAAATACCGGTTTTTCAGTGCTTTTACCCGGGGATGTGGATGCTATGAGTGAGTGGTTACTTGCGCGAACAGAGCAATCCTTACAAAGTCATATCCTGCTTGTACCACACCACGGTAGTAGGACATCTTCTACTGTTGCTTTGATTAGTAAGGTGAACCCTGAAGTCGCTATTGCCTCGCTCGCCAAAGGCGGACGCTGGCAATTACCTTCCGCACAGGTTGTTCAACGCTACCAACAACATGGAGCAAACTGGTTGGATACGGGTGAAGCAGGGCAAATTAGCGTTATTTTTGGCATGCAGAATTATCAAGTTAGCAGCTTGCGTATCTCTCGCTCTCAGGCTTGGTATAGGCAGATGCTCCGTAACGAGGTAGAATGAGCGCAATATTTTCTTAAAAACAAAGCATTTCTATGTCACTCAATACTGACGAAACCACTTGGCAAACCTTCAAACGCCTGTGGACCTATATCCGCCTATATAAATCTGGCCTAGCAGTTGCGGTTGTCGCATTGATTATCAATGCGGTCTCTGACACCTATATGGTGTCGTTACTTAAGCCTCTTCTAGATGAAGGATTTGGTAATGCGGAATCCGATTTTTTGCGAGTGCTGCCTTTTATTATTTTGGGGATGATGGCGCTACGTGGTTTAAGTGGGTTTGTCTCCTCGTACTGCTTGAGCTGGGTTTCTGGCAATGTTGTGATGTTGATGCGTCGAAAAATCTTCAATCAATTCATGCACATGCCTGTCAGTTTTTTTGATAGAGAATCAACGGGTGGTCTATTATCACGTATCACCTATGATTCAGAGCAAGTGGCTGGGGCGACCAGTCGTGCATTGGTCAGCATTGTTCGCGAAGGTGCGAGTATCATCGGCCTATTGACCTTGATGTTTTGGAATAGCTGGCAGTTATCTTTGGTATTAATCGTGGTTGCGCCAGTGGTTGCGATGGGGATTGGCATTGTCTCTAAACGTTTTCGCAAGATATCAAAAGGGATGCAGACCACCATGGGTGATGTGACCTCTTCAGCAGAGCAGATGCTAAAAGGGCACAAAGTCGTACTGAGCTATGGTGGACAAGACGTAGAGCGTAAACGTTTTGACCATGTCAGCAATCAAATGCGCCAACAAACAATGAAGCTGGTTGCAGCGCAGTCCACTGCTGACCCTATTATTCAAATGATTGCTTCTTTAGCACTTGTCACTGTGCTGTTTTTAGCCAGCGTTGATTCTATCCGTGCCGAATTAACACCAGGTACTTTTACGGTGGTGTTCTCGGCAATGTTTGGCTTGATGCGACCACTGAAAGCGTTAACGAGTGTTACCTCTGATTTCCAACGTGGTATGGCGGCCAGCCAAACATTATTTGAGCTGATTGATTTAGAAACCGAGCGCGACACTGGCCAGTTTGAAGCCGAAAAAGTACGTGGTGACGTTAGAGTTCAGGATGTGACCTTTACTTATCAAGGTAAAGAAAAACCAGCGCTGTCTCATGTGAGCTTTGAGATTCCTCAAGGTAAAACGGTCGCGCTTGTTGGGCGTTCCGGCTCAGGGAAAAGTACTATCGCGAGCCTCTTGACTCGTTTTTATGATGTCGATTCAGGTGCTATCTATCTAGATGATCATGATATTCGCGATTATAAACTGAAGAACTTGCGCACCCACTTTGCGCTGGTTTCGCAAAATGTTCATCTCTTCAACGATACCATTGCCAATAATATTGCTTACGCGGCAGAAAATGAGTATACGCGTGAGCAAATTGAGCACGCGGCTAGGCTTGCTCATGCCATGGAGTTTATCAATAGCATGCCTGATGGCTTGGATACCATGATTGGTGAGAATGGAGCCAGTTTATCGGGTGGTCAACGTCAACGAGTAGCGATTGCACGAGCGTTATTACGTGATGCACCCGTACTTATCCTAGATGAGGCGACTTCTGCGTTGGATACAGAATCTGAGAGAGCGATTCAATCAGCACTTGAAGAGCTACAAAAGAATAAAACGGTATTGGTCATTGCGCACCGCTTGTCGACGATTGAAGAAGCCGATGAAATTCTAGTGGTCGATGAGGGTGAAATTATCGAACGTGGTCATCATGCTCAGTTAATTGCACAGGATGGGGCGTATGCCCAACTACATCGAATTCAATTTGGTGACTAATCAGTGATTGAAAAAATCTGGTTCGGACATCACACAGCGTGTTTTTTGTTGTGGCCACTGTTGTGGCCACTGAGTGTCTTGTTTCGGTTGGTCAGTCAAGCACGTAAGCGAGCATTTCAAGCGGACAAAAAAGAGCGCTATAAAGCTCCTGTTCCTGTGGTGGTGGTGGGTAATATTACCGCGGGTGGTAATGGTAAAACACCGTTGGTTGTATGGTTAGTGGAAGCTTTACAAGAACAAGGCTTCAAACCAGGAGTTGTTTCGCGTGGGTATGGTGGTAAGGCTCCGGTTTATCCATTAGTGCTGCAAAGTGATACGCCAACCGCTCACTGCGGTGACGAACCTAAATTGATTCACCAGCGCACGGGGGCTCCGGTTGCTGTTGCACCAAAGCGCTCACAAGCAGTGCAAGCCCTGCTTCCGTTGGGTGTTGATGTGATCATCACTGACGATGGCCTTCAGCACTATGCATTGGAACGTGATCTCGAATTTGCAGTCGTGGACGGCGTTCGTCGCTTCGGTAATGAGCAGTTCATGCCTTTAGGTCCGTTAAGAGAGCCACTCTCTCGGTTAGCGGAAGTTGATTTTATTGTGACTAATGGCGGTCAAGCTCAATATGGCGAATTGGCTATGCACCTTTCACCTAGCTTAGCCGTGAACTTAGTGACAGGTCAGCAAGCGCCAGTGAGCCAGTTACCTGCATTAGTGGCTTTTGCTGGCATTGGTTATCCCACGCGCTTTTTCAATACATTAGAAGCTTTAGGTGCAAAGACGGTATTGACCCAAGGTTTTGCTGATCACCGAGAGTATCAATATTCAGAATTAGAGGCGCTTGCGCAACATGGAGCAAACGTCATCATGACAGAAAAAGACGCAGTGAAATGTGCGGCCTTTGCACAAGAAAACTGGTGGTATCTTCCCGTTTCTGCGCAATTTAGTTCGCCAGATGAAAGGCGTATTTTGGACAAAATAAAAGAGGTAATGGAGTCATATGGATCACCGTCTGCTTGAAATTGTAGCTTGCCCTGTATGTAAAAGTAAGTTGACTTATGATAAAGAAAATCAAGAGCTTATTTGTAAGTTAGATCGTTTGGCCTACCCAATAAAAGAAGGGATTCCTGTGTTGCTTGAGCCAGAAGCGCGCAGCATGACGATGGATGAGGGACGATAATGGCTTTCACCGTTGTTATCCCTGCTCGTTATCAGTCAACTCGCTTACCTGGCAAACCTTTGGCCGATATCGGCGGTAAACCCATGATTCAGTGGGTTTATGAGCAAGCGTTACAATCGGGAGCTGAGCAGGTCGTTATTGCTACTGATGATGCTCGTGTTGAAGCGGCTGTCCATGCGTTTGGTGGCAATGTTTGTATGACATCATCACATCACGAGTCCGGTACTGAGCGTTTAGCCGAAGTGGTGAAATTAATGGGCATTGCCGATCACCACATTATTGTTAACGTACAAGGTGATGAGCCACTCATTCCACCGAGCATCATCAAGCAGGTCGCTAACAATTTAGCCAACAGTAGCGCGCCGATGGCGACTTTAGCGGTTGAAATTACTGATCAAGCTGAAGTGTTTAACCCTAACGCGGTTAAAGTGGTAACAGATCAAGAGGGTTACGCGCTGTATTTCAGCCGTGCGACAATTCCTTGGGATAGAGACAATTTTGCAGCTGGTGGTCAAACGGTGATTCAGCCATTGCTACGTCATATTGGTATTTACGCTTATCGGGCTGGTTTCATCAATACTTATATCAACTGGCAACCCAGTGTACTTGAGAAAATTGAGTGTTTAGAGCAGCTTCGAGTACTGTGGTATGGTGAAAAAATTCACGTTGCCGTTGCTAAAGAAGCACCACCTGCTGGGGTAGATACACCAGAAGATTTAGAGTTAGTGAGAGCGATAGTAAGCCAACGTTAGCTAAAAAAAGGAGCAATTATGCTCCTTTTTATCACCGAGTTAATTACGGTTTTATGCGTGCCATGACCTGATCTTTTACGATGAAGTGATGATAAAGAGCCGCTGCGATATGACCACCGATAACAGTCAATACAATCACCTGCATTACTTCACCGTGTAAAGTTTTCCCTATGTTATAAAGCCAATCACTCTTACCTATCAATGAGGGAATAGCATCGCCTGCCAGAGTTAATGTCCGACCTTTTCCTGCAAAACGCAGATAACCACTGATTGGAACAAGCAATGTAAGGAGGTAAAGGGCAGCATGCGCTCCATATAGCAGCTTCTGCATAAGGTCACTTTCATACACTGGCGCTGGTGCTGTTGTGCTTAGTTTTACGGCTAAACGAATCATCGATAATCCAAAAACAGCGACTCCAAACCATGCATGTAAGTTCAGCCATAACACTCGCATTTCGCTACCTTTATCGGAGAATGAACGAAATGAATCGCTTAAAAACAGCAATACGAACAGTAATGCTATAACCCAGTGTATAGCGATGATGATTTTGTTGTGCTTCATTAGTTAAATACCCTTATAAATATTGGTGATTTTATTTAAGCAAATATTTAATGAATGAAATGTGAACAAAGCTGTAAGGATGTATTACAAATATTTTTTTAATAAAAAATGCGCAACGAATGAGGTCGCGCATTATGACGTCGATATTTAAGGTAACGACTTGTTCTTATGTGTCACGTTCGCCGTGTGGTGGGCAAGTCGCTAAAATTTCACGTCGGCCACTCTCTTTGACTTCCTCTAAAATGACATCAAACCCCCATAAACGGTAAAGGTGTTTTAGTACCTCATGACAGCTTTGATCTAAAGGAATTCTATCGTGTGGAACGTGTTGAAGCGTCAGTGAACGATCACCACGTACATCCACGTTATAAACTTGAATATTCGGTTCTAAATTACTGAGATTGTACTGTGCCGCAAGCTTTTCACGGATGGCGTGATAGCCAATATCATCGTGAATGGCACTAACTTCAATAAAATTCTTGCGATCGTCATCCACAATGGCAAACAGCTTGAAATCGCGCATTACTTTAGGTGAAAGATACTGGCTAATGAAGCTCTCGTCCTTAAAGTTGTGCATAGCAAAATGAAGCGCATCTAACCATTCTGTGCCAGCAAGCTCAGGAAACCATTCCCTGTCTTCATCGGTTGGCTCTTCACAAATACGTTTAATATCTCGGAACATAGCAAAGCCAAGTGCATATGGATTGATGCCACTAAAATAGGGGCTGTTGTAAGAGGGTTGTGCGACGACACTGGTGTGGCTGTGTAGAAACTCAAGAATGAATTTCTCAGAAACAAAACCTTCATCATAAAGGTGATTCAAGATAGTGTAGTGCCAGAATGTGGCCCAGCCTTCATTCATCACTTGCGTCTGTTTTTGTGGGTAAAAATATTGGCTTATTTTCCTCACAATACGAACGATCTCCCGTTGCCATGGCTCAAGCAGTGGCGCATGTTTCTCAATGAAATAAAGAATGTTTTCTTGTGGCTCACTTGGAAAACGAACTTTAAGATCTTCTTCTTTGGTTTTTGCTTTGGGCACGGTGCGCCACAGTTCATTAACTTGTGATTGTAGATAAGCTTCGCGCTCTTCTTGACGTGCTTTTTCTTCTGCTATCGATATTTTTTCAGGTCGTTTATAGCGGTCAACACCATAATTCATTAACGCGTGGCATGAGTCGAGCAGCGATTCGACTTCGGGTACGCCATATTTTTCTTCGCATTCTGAAATGTAGTTTTTGGCAAACAAGAGATAGTCAATGATAGAGCTCGCATCCGTCCAAGTTTGGAAAAGATAGTTGCCTTTGAAAAACGAGTTGTGTCCATAGCAAGCGTGCGCCATCACTAAGGCTTGCATAGTGACGGTGTTTTCTTCCATCAAATAGGCAATGCATGGGTCTGAGTTAATAACGATCTCATACGCGAGCCCCATTTGGCCATGTTTGTAACCTTGTTCCGTTTGAATAAATTTTTTGCCAAATGACCAGTGGCTGTAATTAATCGGCATGCCAATGCTGGAGTAGGCATCCATCATCTGCTCGGAGGTAATAACTTCAATTTGATTAGGGTAAGTATCGAGACGATAAAACTCAGCTACCCGGCGTATTTCAGTATGGTATTTCTCCAAAAGCTCAAACGTCCAGTCAGGTCCGTCTGGTAACAATTTGCTCTTGCGTTTTGAAGTGCCTTTCGCTTTTGTTGTCATTAGTATGCCTCCCTAAGCTGTTTCCTTTTGGAATAGCTCCCTAAATACAGGGAATATGTCATCCACGGTGCGAATGTTTTTAATCGCAAAATTGCCAAATGAGGGTTGTAATTTTTCGTACTCGTGCCACAAGGTTTGGTGTGAGCGACGAGTGATTTCAATATAAGCGTAATACTGGCAATATGGCAAAAGCTTATTGGTGAGGAGTTCTTTACAACGAGGCGAATCATCAGCCCAGTTATCACCATCGGATGCTTGAGCTGCGTAGATATTCCATTCGCCGAGTGGGTAGCGTTGTTCAATGATTTCATGCATTAATTTCAGGGCGCTAGAAACAATCGTGCCGCCTGTCTCTTGAGAGTAGAAGAACTCGTGTTCATCCACCTCTTTGGCTTGCGTATGGTGACGAATAAACACCACTTCGACATTTTCATAAGTGCGAGTTAAAAATAGATACAGCAACACGTAAAAACGTTTGGCAATATCTTTAGTCGCTTGATCCATTGAACCCGACACATCCATTAAGCAGAACATAACAGCTTGGCTCGATGGAATGGGGCGCTTTTCAAAGTTTTTGAAACGCAGGTCAAACGTATCAATAAACGGCACACTTTCAATTTTTTTACGCAACGCTTCGATTTCTTGCTTAAGTCGCTTCTCTTCTAATACTTGAGCGGGCTCTCTATTTTGAATGCGCAGTAACTCTTCTTCTAATTCCCCCATTAAACGACGTTTTCCCGCTGTCATTGCGGTGCGGCGAGCCAGTGATTGTTGCAAAGAGCGAACTACAGCAATGTTCGACGGTACACCTGCCGTTTTGAAACCCGCGCGATGAGTTTTCCATTCTGTAATCTTATTGATTTGATTTTTTTCTAGATTAGGCAATTCCAGATCTTCAAACAGTAGATCAAGATATTCATCTTTAGAGATTTGGAAAATAAATTCATCTTGGCCTTCGCCATCAGCACTCGCATCACCTTGTCCTGAACCATTGCCTTGTCCGCCACCTTTAGGTCTCTCAATTTTATCACCAGTAATAAACTGGTCATTACCCGGGTGAACTCGTTCTTTTAGGCCGCCTTTTCCTTGATGAAACACGGGTTCTTTGATGTCGTGATTTGGGATCGACACATCTTCGCCAGACTCGGTGTTGGTGATGGAGCGACGATTCACTGCGTCTGCAACAGATTCTTTGATCTGCTCTTTATGACGGCGTAAAAAGCGTTGTCTATTGACCGCGCTTTTGTTTTTACCGTTCAATCTTCTATCGATAAATTGCGCCATGAGTATCCCCTTGAAAACGTCACCTTTACGTTAGCCATTGTTCGTATGGCTAACGCATGTACAGGTTTTGGTTTGCTTGAAGTTAAGAAGATTTACGGACGCGTAAATACCACTCAGACAACAGCCTTACTTGTTTTTCTGTATAACCTTTCTCCATCATACGAGCGACAAAATCGTCGTGTTTTTTCTGGTCATCCGATGAGGTTTTGGCATTAAAAGAGATAACAGGAAGTAGCTCTTCGGTATTTGAGAACATTTTTTTCTCAATGACGGTACGCAGTTTTTCGTAACTGGTCCAAACCGGATTTTGTCCATTGTTGTGCGCTTTCGCACGCAGTACAAAATTGACGATTTCATTTCGGAAATCTTTCGGGTTACTAATGCCTGCTGTTTTCTCGATTTTTTCTAACTCGTTATTGAGCGATGAACGATCGAAAAGTTGGCCAGTTTCAGGATCACGATACTCTTGGTCTTGGATCCAGAAATCAGCATAAGTAACGTAGCGGTCAAAAATATTTTGACCATATTCAGAATAAGATTCCAAATAAGCCGTTTGAATCTCTTTACCAATGAACTCGACATAACGAGGCACTAAGTAGCCTTTTAAAAACTCCATATATCGTTCAGCGATTTCTTGAGGGAACTGCTCGCGTTCAACTTGCTGTTCGATGACATAGAACAGATGAACGGGGTTAGCCGCAACTTCCGTTTGGTCAAAGTTGAATACGCGCGACAGTATTTTAAAGGCAAAGCGAGTCGATAAACCAGACATACCTTCGTCAACACCTGCGTAGTCACGATACTCTTGATAGCTTTTTGCTTTTGGATCGGTATCTTTTAGCGTTTCACCATCGTAGACGCGCATTTTGGAGAAGAGTGACGAGTTTTCCGGCACTTTTAGGCGCGAGAGGATACTAAATTGACCAAGTAATTCTAGTGTGCTTGGTGAGCATGGCGCTTTGGATAGTTCGCTGTGTTCAAGCAGTTTTTGGTAAATTTTCACTTCTTCCGAGACGCGTAAACAGTAAGGGACTTTAACGATATAAACCCGGTCCAAAAACGCTTCGTTGTTTTTGTTGTTACGGAATGTCTGCCACTCTGATTCGTTTGAGTGCGCTAAAATCATGCCATCAAAGGGTAGGGCGGATAACCCTTCTGTCCCGTTGAAGTTTCCTTCTTGCGTGGCGGTTAAGAGTGGGTGAAGCACCTTAATTGGCGCTTTGAACATCTCAACAAACTCCATTAACCCTTGGTTGGCTTTACAGAGTGCACCGGAATAGCTATATGCATCGGGGTCATCTTGCGAGAAATGCTCGAGTTTTCGAATATCCACTTTCCCAACCAGTGACGAAATGTCTTGGTTGTTTTCGTCACCGGGCTCTGTTTTTGCGACGGCAATTTGATCGAGAATTGAAGGTCGTACTTTGACGACTTTGAATTTGGAAATATCGCCACCAAACTCGTGTAAGCGTTTGGCCACCCAAGGTGATGTAATTGAGCGTAAATAGCGTTTTTCTATCCCATATTCCTGCTTGAGGATTTCGCCATCTTCAACCACATCAAACAGACAAAATGGGTGGTCATTGACTGGGCTACGAACGCCATTTGCAGACAAAACATAAATAGGCATTTGTTGCATTAAAGCTTTGAGTTTCTCCGCCAGTGAAGATTTACCGCCACCAACTGGACCGAGTAGATAGAGAATTTGTTTTCTTTCTTCTAAACCTTGGGCAGCGTGTTTGAGGTAGGAAACAATCTGTTCTATGGCTTCTTCCATGCCATAGAAATCCTCAAAAGTTTTATAACGAGAAATCACCCGGTTAGAGAAAATGCGACTCAATCGGGGGTGTTTTGCTGTGTCTATCAGCTCAGGCTCACCAATCGCCATTAACAGCCGCTCTGCTGCATTGGCATAAGCACTTTTATCTTCTTTACACAGAGCTAAAAACTCTTGCAGTGATAGCTCTTCATCCTTGGCGGCTTCATAGCGTGCCTGAAAGTGGTCAAAAATACTCATAGTGAATTCCCCTCTGAAAACTGTCTAACTGACAACACCGCTTAAAAACACAAATTAATAACAATTTAAGACTAGTCCGAGTTTGACAATTTTGCTTAACAATTATGTGTTTATTTAAATTTCGTGACAGTAATAACGTCGATCAGGTTGAACTATTTAGTGTATGAATATCAAGAGTTCGAGGGATAAGTTGGTGTTGAAGTTAATAACTGCGAGGGGGAATGTAAAAAAGACGCAGTGTCTGCGTCTTTTCATCTTTCGTCAGCCTACCTTGCTAGGTATTAAAATTTAGGCATTAAAAATTTGTGTAAATTCTGCGGTTGACAAATGGTATTGGCGAGGACAATTACGCCAAGCCGTTAACATGCGACGATATTTATCTGACATTGGCATTTGGCTGTTGAAGTGGTGATCGGCTTTATCAAATTGTGGGTAAAGCCCTTCAGACTCAACCAAGAAACGCACGTAATGAACGCGTTGTGACTCTTTAGCGATATCAAACCCTAAAAAGTGCAGGCGGCGCTGATCCACATTTTTGCTTTCTGCATCGGAGAGCATTTTGTGTGATTCTTGCATAGCGTGATACATCTCCATGATGTCGATCACTTCGCGGCACTCCGCTTCGGTCAAGCAGCCAAATTCTTTGTTGAGTTCTCGCATTTGCAGTTCATAACCACGTTCTACAATGGTTTGTAACCGCTTGTATTTTTTGGCGTTGTTGGGATCCATCTGTGACATCAAAAAATACTGATTAGATAGAATCAGTCGTTGAGCGTTGGTCATTTCCATGGAGGTAGCCTCACTAAATTTTATGTTCTATTTGATGGCATAAGGTTAACAGCAATTATCGACAATGAAACATGATCTCAACACGGATTTAATATGGAAAGTATAAAATGTGTGCAATTCTTGTCACTTTTTGTGTAAGTGGTTATAGATATAATCTTTGTCGGAAAAGACACGCAACCATTCCGGCTTAAATACGGATAGTATCGCTAACGCCATACCATTGAGCAGCCCTTCTGGGAAAGCGAGTAAAGGAACAAAAATTAGGTAATTATCGCGGATGACTTGCCAGCCATGTTGCCCAAGAAGCAATTGATAAGCGGTGTTAATGGCCAAATGCAGGCTACCCGTCAGGCCGCCATTTAAAAAACCAGCCACAAAAATAAACACAAAAATGTTGCGCGGTAGATAATGATAACTCAAAGCAAACAAAGCATAACTAACTAGGATTGGCAGTAGCGATGATAGTAGTAAGTATTCGGGGATGTTAAAGAAGGCCAGTTTACCGACCACCGCCAGTGCGAATGTAACAGGAATAGTTATAACAAATGCGCAGCGCCAGCCAAACATCATCGTGAGGGTTGTTAAACCGAGAAAATGGATAGGCAATCCTTCGGTCACTCCGGCTTGAGCTAACCACAAAAGAAAAAGCGCAAAAGAGGCAAAATAGGTGAGATGCTGAAAGGATTTCTCGGCCTTAAACTTTGTCCAAAATGAGTATTTAAAATCGCGAAGGGTCGTTAACCCAACAAGTAGCAGGAGCAATAGCACCGCAAGTTGTTCCTGCTGCATGGCTAGCCTCTCTATAAAAATACCAGCATTATGCTGGCATTTTTATGGTTATTAAATCAAGCAATCAATATTTTATGTTTGAGTGATACTGAGCTAAGATCCCAACGATTTTGTCCATGGTCTCTTTTGACGGCGGATTCACACCTTCTAATGGGTATTCTAGCCCCATTGCTTCCCATTTATGAGCGCCCAATTTGTGATAAGGCAGCAGCTCTACTTTCTCGATGTTATCCATATCTTTAATAAAATCACCAAGCATATGAGCCGCTTCTTCGTCATCAGTGTAGCCAGGAACAATCACATAACGGATCCACGTTTTTTTACCTATGGTGTGTAAGTAGCGCGCGAAATCTAAGGTTCGCTTATTCGACACACCAATAAAATCATGGTGGATCTCATCTTTCATGTGTTTGATGTCTAAGATCACTAAATCAGTGGCATCGAGTACTTCATCAATCACGTCTGTGTGTTTGCGAATATAACCGTTGGTATCTAAGCAGGTGTGAATGCCCTCAGCTTGCGCTGCGCGGAATAAATCACGAACAAATTCAGGTTGAAGCATAGCTTCACCGCCTGAACAGGTAATTCCGCCGCCAGAGGCTTTCATAAAATGGCGATAAGATTTTGCTTCGGTAATGATTTCTTCAACAGTCACTTCCTTGCCTTCATGGGTGTCCCATGTGTCACGATTATGACAATACATACAACGCATTAGGCAGCCTTGCATAAAAACAATGAAGCGAATTCCAGGGCCATCTACCGTGCCACAAGACTCAAAAGAATGAATACGACCAGTTGTTGACATCAGTTCATCTCGAATAGGTTATTTGCCCGTTATTTTATTACAAATGGTAGGGATTAAGTAGGGTTAATGTGCAATTGCCGCCGCATATCCTAAACCATATGTTGTGGCTCAAAATGAATGCCATGAAATTCTGCACATTGACTACACTGTATAGAAATAAGAACTCGTTGAATGCGATAGGGTTTAAATAAGGAATAGTTCATGGATGTACAGTTTTCTCAAAAGCAAAAAATCAGTCTATTTTTAGTTATCCTTTGTGTTGGTTTTTTAGGTTTAGGGATTTATACCGCAAAGAGCTTGATGGGAATGGATGAACAGTATCGCTCCAGTGGCGAAGTGGCATCCGGTTCTGTGGCGATATTTACTACTCAAGCAAATTTGTTGTCGCTTGCATCAGAGCTAAACAACATGCAAGGCAATCAGGTCAACTCGATTTTGAATAAATTGGATCAGTTGATGGGAGAGGTGAATGCTAATGTTGCTTTCCTGCAAAAGACCAATTTTGCTCAAGAAGGGGAAGTGTTGCTCAAGGCGGCCAAACAATTTGACCAATTTTTGCGTCCTTGGTTGCAAGTGAAATCAGAGGTGGGTTTCAACGTTAACGAAGGTAAGCTGGGTGAGCTGAAAACGTTGGCCACCACGATAGAGAAAAAGATAGATGAGACGGGGATGGTTACAATCAACTCGGATTTTCAAGCCATGGTTAAGGCGCAGCAAAATTATTTATTAGAACCCACGGAGCAAAACTTAAAACTGTTTAATCGTGCTATGGCCAGTTTCGTCAATATGTCTGATTCTTATTCGATGTTGGATCTGTATGAAAAAGAGATACAACAATTTAAACAGGCTTTTTTACGTGTGAGTGAACTGTCTCAGCAATTGCAAGTGATGGAGAAACAAAGAGGCGATACAGAGGCGCAAGTTAAGTCGGTGATTCAAGATATTTCAACCAAGCTTTCCGCGTTGAGTGAGCAATATCAGTTGGCCGCAAAAACGACCGCATCGCAAACACAGTGGTCTGTATTGGCGGCCTGTGCGTTACTTGCCATATTGACCATTGCTATTTTCCTTACCTTTAGTTTTTCTCTTTCTCGTTCTTTGTCGCAAACTATTAACGTGTTGAACAATATCTCGCGTGGCGATTTGTCACGCCGTATGCCGATGACGAATAACGAAAAGGACGAATTCAATCAACTGGCATTGGCCATTAACCAAAGCTGTGAAAATTTAGGGAAATTGGTGAGTGGTGTGCAGAAAAGCAGTGAAGCCTTGTCTGGTGATGCCGCATCACTGAATGTTGGATTAGACACTTTGGTGACAAATCAATCTGATGTTTTGGGACAAACGCAATTATTGGCATCGGCCACAGAAGAGGTCAGCGTGACGACCCAAGAAGTCTCTAACTCATTGGAGTTTGTTGCGGAACTCAGCAAATCTTCTATGCAAAGCGCAGAAGAGGGAGGAAAAGTGATTTCCGTTGCTATTACGTCACTGGTTGAGGTTGGTAAAATCCTAAGCTCGGCCGCAGGCCACATTCATCAACTTGAACAAGCTTCTGCAAAAGTAGACTCGGTGATGGACATCATTAATGGTATTGCCGAGCAGACTAACTTATTGGCACTCAATGCCGCAATTGAAGCGGCGAGAGCGGGAGAGCAAGGTCGTGGCTTTGCTGTTGTCGCTGATGAAGTTCGAAGTTTAGCAGTAAGAACGGTCAATGCCGTGGCCGAAATTTCCGGCACTATTGATACTATGCAAAAGGAAAGTGCGGAAGTAATCACTTATATTGCGCAATCTGAGCAGTCTATGCAGAGTGGGCAAGAGAAAGGTAATGAGGCAATACAGGCCATCGCGCAAATTATCAAAAAAGCAGATGAAGCGGCGAATAAAACAGAAGCCATTTTTGCATCGATCCGAGATTTGGCGACGACTAGCCATTCAATGGCAGATAATATGATACAAATATCTAGAGCCATGAAAGCCTTGGAAGAGAACAATGAACAGTTAAGAGCAACCAGCCAGATTGTGGATAAACGCTCTAGCAGCCTAAGTGTAGACTGCCAAAGTTTCACCATATAATTTCAGTTTGCTAAACGTTAGAAAAAAGCAAAAAGAGAAATATTACCGACACCGTGAATGGAGTTTTTGTCTTCCTTATACTCAGGTGTGTTTGCGGTGAACGTTAAACTCGCACCGACTTGTTGAATATACCAAGCCGCACCAACTACGGCGGTCGCCTGAAGATTTTCCAAGTTAACTTGGTAATATTCAGATGGGTGATCCAATCCGTTTAAAGGCCTATCTCCTTCGATGGTAATGTCATTGAAGCGATAGCGTCCTTCTACACCTCCGAATAGAAACCATCCAGTATCCGAGGCACCAATCATCCCTGCCGAGAAAGGGTTTTCTGCACTGATTTGAGCACTGCCAAAGTTACCCGCAAGATCGGTCCCCCAACGCATCATAAAACCTGTGGAGAGATCACTGCGAAAGTTACCTACATTGACCTCTGAAACGTTGGAAAGCTCAACGTCAGTTCCTGCATAGCTGCGGTATCGTGCCAGATTAAAGTGAGACAGATAACCCACGCTGCCGACGATTTTTTCCTCTACTTGGTAGGCCCAGCCATTGGGTTCGTCAGATTTAGTGATGCTGTGCACTAACTTTTGCGCTTTCTCAGAAAGCGCAGCATCTCCGGTGGTTCCAATGGTTAAATTTGCCCGCGTGGCTTGTTGGGGATGCAAACTAATATAGTTAAGCTCGGTGTGTAAATACCCAGCGTAAGGTCGTTCATTCGGCTCTGGTTTGGTAAGAGAAATCTCCGAAGGAGTCCACATTTTGTGGCCAATGCTGATCTCCCATTTGTCCAATGGGGCCGCTCCCCAAACCGAAAGGCTGAGTGGTTTAGCCCACCAATATGGAGCAATCGCCCCTGAGGTGTAGCTTAAAAATAAACCATTGGTGTAGTCGCGATCTACGCCAAATACGCCATCGTTATCGAGGTTAAAAGCAACCGTTGCGTGTTGAGAGGCCAGCGCAGAAGCACTGAGTAACGTCAATGGAAGAATGTGAAATAGCTTCATACGAACACTGCAGAGTATAGACAAGCCCTAATCATATAGGAAAGATGCGCTATTCAGTTGATAAATAGGCAATTGAATCAAAATAAATGTGGTAAGCGTAACATTTGTGGTCGATGCATTGCGCATTTTTGATTTCTGAGTATAAAAAAAGCCCCACTCATCGAGCAGGGCTTAACTATTTTGCTAGTAATTTAACTGAAATTATAGAGATTCAGTGAAAGTACGTGCAATAACGTCAGCTTGTTGTTCAGCAGTCAGTGAGTTAAAACGCACAGCATAGCCAGATACACGAATGGTTAGCTGAGGGTATTTCTCAGGGTGTTTAACCGCATCTTCTAAAGTTTCGCGATTAAGCACGTTCACGTTTAGGTGTTGGCCACCCTCAATGCCTGCTTCATGGTGGAAGTAACCATCCATCAGGCCAGCAAGGTTTGCACGTTGACTTGCTTCTTCTTTGCCTAACGCATTTGGAACGATAGAGAAAGTATAAGAAATACCATCTTGTGCATCAGCAAACGGTAGTTTCGCGACTGAAGTTAATGATGCTACTGCACCTTTTTCGTCACGGCCATGCATTGGGTTTGCACCCGGTGCGAAAGGCATACCAGCACGGCGACCATCAGGTGTGTTACCTGTTTTCTTACCATATACCACGTTTGAAGTGATAGTCAGGATAGACTGAGTTGGAATTGCATCACGGTACATCTTAAGTTTACGGATTTTGCCCATAAACGTAGAAACAAGTTGGCATGCGATGTCATCAACGCGGGCGTCATTGTTACCAAATTTAGGATAATCACCTTCGATTTCGAAATCGATCGCTAGGCCATCTTCGTCACGAATTGGCTTAACTTTTGCATATTTGATTGCAGATAGAGAGTCAGCAGCAACAGACAGGCCAGCAATACCACATGCCATCGTACGTTTAACGTCACGATCATGCAGTGCCATTAGCGCGGCTTCATAGCTGTATTTGTCGTGCATGTAGTGAATGCTGTTTAGTGCGGTCACATATTGCTTCGCCAACCAATCCATGAAGTGGTCCATTTTTGCCCACAGTTCGTCATAGTCAAGATACTCACCTGCGATCTTGTCCATTTTAGGGCCAACTTGGATTTTCAACTTCTCATCAATACCACCGTTGATGGTGTAAAGCATGGTTTTAGCAAGGTTTGCACGCGCTCCGAAGAACTGCATTTGTTTACCTACAACCATTGGCGATACACAACATGCGATAGCATAGTCGTCAGAGTTCATGTCTGGACGCATTAAATCATCGTTTTCGTACTGGATAGATGAAGTATCGATAGATACTTTTGCACAGAAACGTTTAAAGCCGTCAGGTAGCTGCTCAGACCAAAGTACAGTGATGTTTGGCTCTGGAGAAGGACCCATAGTGTATAGGCTGTTTAGGAAACGGAAGTTAGAACGCGTAACGAGTGTACGACCGTCAAGACCCATACCACCCATTGATTCTGTTGCCCAAATTGGGTCGCCAGAGAATAGTTCATCGTATTCAGGAGTACGTAGGAAACGAACCATACGCAGCTTCATTACGAAGTGGTCGATCATTTCTTGAGCTTGTACTTCAGTGATTTTACCCGCTTCTAGATCACGTTGGATGAAGATATCTAGGAAAGTAGAAGTACGACCTAGCGACATTGCCGCACCGTTTTGTGATTTAACAGCAGCTAGATAGCCGAAGTAAGTCCACTGGATAGCTTCTTGTGCAGTTTCTGCTGGGCGAGAGATGTCAAAACCGTATTTTTCAGCCATTTTTTTCATTTGGCCAAGTGCGCGGTGTTGTTCTGCAATTTCTTCACGAAGTTGCATCGTTGCCGTTAGATCTTCGCCGTTCTCAAAACGCTCTTGTAGAGAAGTGAATTGAGCAAGCTTATCCTTCATTAGGAAATCAATACCGTAAAGTGCTACGCGACGGTAGTCACCAATGATACGGCCACGACCATAAGCATCAGGAAGGCCCGTCAGAACACCAGACTTACGACACGCTAGGATATCAGGAGTGTAGATATCGAAAACGCCAGCGTTGTGAGTTTTACGGTATTCTGAGTAGATTTTTGAAATCATAGGGTCAAGAGTTCTACCGTATGCTTTGCAAGAACCTTCAACCATACGCACACCACCGTTAGGGATGATAGCGCGCTTAAGTGGTTTCTCAGTTTGTAGACCCACGATAGTTTCAAGATCTTTTTCGATGTAGCCTGCATCGTGAGCAGTGATGGTAGAAATAACGTCAGTATCGAAATCGACAGGGGCCTTAGTCGCGTTTTCCTGTTTGATACCTTCCATTACTTTAGCCCAAAGCTTGTTTGTCGCTTCAGTACCTTCAGAAACTAGGAAAGATTCGTCACCTTCATACGGCGTATAGTTCTTTTGAATAAAATCACGAACGTTAACTTCGTTTTGCCACTCACCTGCAACAAAACTTTCCCAAGCTTTAGCAAATTGCTCTGCCATGACATACCTACCTTTTTAGTAGAAAAAACACGTACCGTCTTCACCGTTGAGCCAGTTATCCTCGAAAGGAGCAGTACACTCTATTAATACAATATCTATATTCACACTATTCAATTATCTGAATATAGATATTGTGCTTTTAAGCCTTGAATGCAAGATTAGACTAAAATTTTTTTGCAAACCTTAAACTAAATCAATAAAAGTTAAATTTTTCAAATAAAGTTTGGGTAGTGCGAGCACTACCCAAATTCGTATTAGTCCAAGCTCATTATAGCCAAGCTTTTAAACCGTATTGGTTTTCAAGCATACCAACCGCAAGCATAGCAATTAAACAGATGATCAGCACACCACCTGGAATGATGATTTTGTCGATAAAAGACAGCTTTGATGCACGTTCTTTGTCGCCAATTAGGCCATTGTTATCGAGTAGCATGGTCAATGCCCACGCTAGAACAGGGTTCACCACAGCGCTACCAAAGATACAGATGCCCGCTGCTTGTGAATCTTTTGTGTTTCTTACCATTTGCATACCCGCTTCTAGTAAAGGAAGAAATACCCCTACTAATAGGGCAATACGCATCACTGGAGGCCAAACCGCTACGTCCATAGGGAAGCCAAGGATAGCAATAGTCATGACCAATAAACCTAAGATGATGGCACCACCAGGAATTGGGCGTTTAGCAATCGCCGCTGGGATCATATACGTTCCCCATGACGATGTGATATTACCACCACCAAGTGCTGTACCTACCATTTGACGAATTGAACACATGGTCATTGTGTCATCAACATCCATCAGTACTTTTTCAGTTCTCTTCGGATAGTTCAATTCTTGGAAAATTCGGTGACCAAGGAAATCTGGTGACCACATCGCAACCGCCAAAATAGCAAAGGGCAATGAGGCGATAAAGTGTTCTACTGTTGGCAAACCAAGCATCCAACCTTCAGTGGTTGAGCCCCACCAGTAAACAGGATTAAGGTTAGGTAAGCCCATTTGAGTTTCAAATTGAAGATCAAAGCCAGTACCGAATAAAAGCGCAATCGCAAGCCCTGTCATTGCACAGACAGGAATTGCTAACCAACGCATGTTGATTTTTGCAAGAAATGCATACAGCACAATATTGACACCTAAAACCACTAGGCCAACGTAACCTAAGCTGCCTGCGGCGACATCGGCCGATTGCAAACTGGTAGCCCAAGTTTGGATAGAACCAATTTGGCTCATTGTTCCGGTAAAGCCGAGGAAGATAAGCAACCCGCCTGCGGTTCCCTCGGAGGTTAGATTGACCAGTTTCGAGCCTCCTTTAAAGTAACTTAAGAGAAGACCAAAAACGCCAAGCAAAATTGCCAATGCCAAAGGGTGTGCACCGGCTAATGCGATTGAGCCGATAAGAGGGATCATTGGACCATGGTTGCCAGCTAAGTTGGCTTTTGGGTTTAAGAAGCCAGAGGCAATAACACAGAAGAAGAGGGCAGGAAATAACATCTCTACACGTGCAACTTCAATCGCGAAGTCTTTACCTAGATGAATGTGATCCCATGCTTGGGTTAGGCCATCAGCCCAAGACATCATTACCGCTGAGTACATGGCGATGATGCCGATTGTGCCCGCGATGGCTGGTACAAAATCTTCAAGTTCAAAACGGAAGTCACGACCAGGTAAGTTCAAACCAAAGCGACGGGGCTTCATGATTTGCAGTTCGTGGTCTAGGTAATCTGAACGGCTTGCAAACTCAGATGCTGGACGATGCAGCTCTTTATAGCTTTTCGTCTCGATTTCTGAGCGCTCATTGTTGACTACGTCTGGCATAGATTCCTCATATTTTTAAAAGTTAGTAATTCGTACTGAATCCTAGTAATCCGCGAAGAAGCGGTAATGTTTTTAATTGAATATGTAGCACATCTCATATGTGCTTGCATAACAACAACTAAAAAAGAGAGTGTGGTCATTTATACAACCTTATCTTTGCTCGCGAGTTTAGCTTGCTTATCCTTTAGGGTGATTGATCTTGATCACTTTAAGAATAAATGTGAAAGAAAACTACAGCAGCCTAATGAAAACGGGGGGTTGAGCCGTTACTTGCTTGAAATAAGTTTTCACATTGTGATGTTTGTAAAAGAGTTTCAATGATATTAATGACCTTAAATATCCTATGAATCTAGGTGTACTTTATACATAAATAGGTTGTCTATCTTTAAGTAAATGTTAACAAAATGAGTTAACTGTTAATTGCTTGATGTGCCATTTATATGCGCCATATGGAGAAGTATTGGCTAAAATGTGAATTTTTAATCAGATAAAATAACTAAATATCCTTATTTCCCAGGTTGATAATTTGTTGCATGTTTTCGGTGTGAATGCTAGTTTGTATCAAAAATGGGAGTTGGAATACTCTGCAGTAGCAAATACAGGGAGTTAAGCGCATGACTGATGTACCGGCGCTGAATATTAAAGAGCTGCATAAAACCTTTGGTCAAAACGAAGTACTAAAAGGAATCTCGCTAGAAGCTCGTAAGGGTGATGTGATCTCCATTATTGGTTCTTCTGGCTCGGGAAAAAGTACCTTTCTTAGATGCATCAATTTACTTGAAACACCAACCTCTGGTGATATTTGGGTCAATGGTGAACTCATTCAAATGAAAAAAAATCGGCAAGGTGAAGCTTCACCTGTGAGTGAAAAGCAGGTGCAACGAATTCGCTCACGCCTTGCTATGGTATTTCAGGGATTTAACCTTTGGTCGCACATGACGGTGTTAGAAAACGTTATTGAAGCACCAATTCATGTGTTAGGAGTACCGAAAGCACGAGCCATCGAGAGTGCTGAGGTGCTGCTAAAAAAAGTCGGCCTGTATGAACGTAAAGACTATTATCCTGGTCACCTTTCTGGTGGGCAACAACAACGTGCGGCGATTGCTAGAGCATTGGCCGTGGAGCCAGAAGTCATGCTGTTTGATGAGCCCACTTCTGCACTTGATCCTGAATTGGTGGGTGAAGTGTTGGGTGTTATGAGAGACTTGGCAGAAGAAGGCCGTACTATGCTGGTAGTGACTCATGAAATGGCCTTTGCTCGCGATGTTTCAAACCATGTGATGTTCTTGCACCAAGGTTTAGTGGAAGAGCAAGGAGATCCAGCCATCCTGTTCACCCAGCCTAAATCTGAACGGTTAAAACAATTTATATCCTCTATTTATTAATGTGTTCATTATGTTGTGGTATTCGTCACGACATAAATATTAAGCAAAACCAACATAAACATAGCATGATAAATAAGTAAGACCTCAATCACAGGAGTATGGAAATGAAAAAGTGGTTATTAGTTGCAGCCGTTGCTGCTAGTGCAATGACTGGTATGGCCCAAGCGAAAGAATGGAAGACGGTTCGTTTTGGTATAGAAGGGGCTTATCCTCCTTTTAGCTGGACAGAGGCTGATGGATCTCTCAAAGGCTTTGATGTTGATATGGCCAATGCGTTGTGCAAGGAGATGAAAGTGGAATGTAAAATCGTTCCACAAGACTGGGATGGCATTATCCCATCACTGCTTGCACGTAAATATGACGCGATTATTGCAGCCATGTCGATTACCGACGAGCGCAAGAAAAAAGTCGATTTCACTGGTAAGTACGCATTAATTCCCAATAAATTTATCGCCAAGAAGGGAGCCGCGTTGGATTTTTCTAAAGAAGGTCTAAAAGGGGTGAAAATTGGTGTACAACGTGCAACAACGCACGATAAGTATCTTACTGATAATTATGGCGATGCAGTTGAAATTGTCCGTTATGGTTCATTTGATGAAGCCTATCTTGACCTAGCCAATGGTCGTATTGCGGCAGTATTGGGTGATGCCTCTGCATTGGAAGAGGGTGTGCTTAACAAAGCGGGCGGCGAAGCGTATGAGTTCGTCGGCCCATCATTAACCGATCCGAAATGGTTTGGCGATGGTTTTGGTATTGCGGTTCGTAAACAAGACAAAGATCTCACTCAAAAACTTGATATGGCGATTAAATCTCTTCGTCAACAAGGGATTTACCAAGAAATTGCGACCAAATACTTTAATTACGATGTATACGGTGAATAAGCTGTAACATCATATCTTACCCATATAATTAGAAGGTGAGAGTGGGCCGAGCATATGAATATGTTTATCGATCACTCTGTAATTAGGACTGGTTAGCTCAGTTGACTCCACCTTCTCAATTATGATGGGAATCCATTGATTCTTAACGGCTGGATCCTAGTTCCAGAAGTACCCAGCCGTTAAATTCTCCAGGGACTAGGGATGAATTATGTTGGACCTACACGGATATGAAGCCTCAATTTTGAAGGGAGCGGTGCTGACCATTGAAGTTGCCGTGCTCTCTTTATTACTTGCCATGTTACTTGGCATGCTAGGTGCGCTAGCCAAGCTTGCGCCTTACCGTTGGGCAAGAGCCATTGCCACTCTTTACACGACCATCATTCGCGGTATTCCAGACCTTGTGTTAATGATGCTTATTTTCTTTGGCGGTCAAATATTGTTGAATAATAGCCTTTATTCAATCAACGAATGGCTAAACAATTGGTTTATGGCAAGTGACCCGAGCCATGAATGGGCCGCTTATCTCCCCGATTATATTGATGTTAGCCCTTTCATTGCTGGGATACTAACCATAGGTTTCATTTTCGGTGCCTATATGGCTGAAACCTTTCGTGGCGCTATTATGGCGGTTGATAAAGGAGAGATGGAAGCGGCGAAAGCGTATGGTATGAGTTCTACCTTAGCATTTAGACGCATTTTGCTTCCTCAAATGGTTCGTCATGCATTGCCAGGGTTTGGTAACAACTGGTTGGTATTGCTCAAAACGACGGCACTTGTTTCCATTATTGGATTAGAAGATATGGTCAGAGTCAGCTCACTCGCGGCGGGTTCGACAAAAATGCCATTCACCTTTTATATGGCTGTCTCAGTGATCTTCCTTTTCTTTACCAGTGTATCAACCGGTCTTCTCAAATTGGTTGAGCGCAAGTTCAGCATTCACACGAGGTAAATATGGATTTTTCCCTTATTGCTCAAAGCCTACCAATTTATTTTAGTGGGCTATGGACAACGGTTTGGCTGGTGGGGTTGTCGTTAATCATCGGTTTGAGCCTTGCCATCCCCTTAGCGATTGCTAGGAATAGCCACAACTATTTTATTCGTACTCCAGCATGGGCTTATACCTACTTTTTTCGTGGTACACCGTTATTAGTCCAGCTTTATCTCATCTACTATGGAATGGATCAATTTTTCCCGGTGAAAGATACCTTGTGGGAAAACGCTTGGTTTTGCGCGTTGGTTGCTTTTGTTCTCAATACGTCCGCCTACACGGCTGAAATTATTCGCGGTGCGATCAATGGGTTGCCTAAAGGGGAAGTTGAAGCGGCGAAGGCATACGGAATGAGTACTTGGAAAACGTATCGACGAATTATTCTACCGAGTGCGTTAAGGCGCGCACTGCCCGCTTATAGTAATGAAGTTATCTTCATGCTTCACGGTTCTGCGGTTGCTGGTATTGTTACCATTATGGATTTAACGGGAGCTGCGCGTTTAGTGAACTCTCGTTATTATGCTCCATTCGAGTCATTTTTAACCGCAGGTTTGTTCTATATGGGCTTGACCTTCATTATTTTGTTCTGCTTTAAACAGGCTGAAAAACGCTTCTTAGCTTATTTGCGCCCATTAAGCTGAAGGGCTGCGAGTAGCAATTTGTTGTACCGAGTTTGTTTCTATAATCAAGGCATAGATTAAAATAAGAAGCGCGCTGAATGCGCGCTTCTTATTGGCACGTTACTTTCTGTTCCTACAAAGAAAAACTGGACCAAATTGGCGCGTGATCAGAAGGTTTTTCTATTCCTCGAAGTTCATAGTCGATGCCGGCCTCTTGGCATTTTTTTGCTAGGTTCGGGGTCGCTAAAATGACGTCGATTCGTAGCCCGCGGTTATCATCAAAGCCGCGTGAGCGGTAATCAAACCACGAAAATTGATCATTTACATCCGGATTTAACTGACGGAATGTGTCAACAAAACCCCAGTCCATTAAAGTTTGTAACCATTCGCGCTCTTCAGGTTGGAAAGAGCATTTTCCCGTTTGCAACCAGCGTTTTCTATTGGCTTCACCAATCCCAATATCCAAGTCGATAGGGCTGATGTTAATGTCTCCCATTACAATTATTTGTTCGTCAGGGGAATGATGTGTCGTTAAGTAACCCATTAGATCTTTATAAAACTGACGCTTATAGGGGTATTTTGTTTCATGGGAAATATTCTCTCCTTGAGGAAAATAGCCGTTGAGTATGGTTGTTTTTTGGCCGTTTTCATCTTCAAAAGTGGCCATAATCATGCGTTTTTGATGATCTTCATTATCGCTAGGAAAGCCTTTCTGTACTGAAATGGGTTCCTTCTTGCACAACATGGCGACGCCATAATGCGCTTTTTGACCATGGAAATAGACGTGGTAGCCCATAGCTTCAACATCCTCAAGAGGAAAAGCGTCATCGTGTACTTTGATTTCTTGAAGTCCAATGACATCAGGTTGATGCTTATCAATAATCGCTTGCAGTTGATGAAGGCGAGCTCTCAAACCGTTGATGTTAAAACTGATGACTTTCATAAGGGATCCTTAAGATGAGTTGTGCGCAAGATGTTACCATTTCAAGGCGCAAGGACAAGATGAAAAGCGAATCAATTGTAATACGTAAATTTTTTGAATAGTCAGAAAGGATATTTTTATTAACATTTATGTAAACTTACGATTGATCTCTCAAGTCAATATGCTCTAATTAAAGTCGTCACCATTTCGTCTGAAAACCCTATTAGCGCAGCATAAGGATGTAGTATGCGAACACTTTCGGTTCAATGGAAAATAACCCTTTTAGCCGGCCTTTGCCTGCTAATTACGTCATTGTCTCTCATTGGTTTTTCGGTTTATAACGCAGTGAATAACCAACAAGCAATAAAGCAACAAAGTTCAGATTCTGTGATCAATAAATCGCAGCAGTTATTAGAAACTCGGGCGCTGCTCAATGCCACCGAAGTATCTGAATATCTCAGTGAAGCCATGTATCGGGCTCAAATGCTTGCTGATACGGCCTTGTTTTTCAAATCAAATACCGAAGAAAATTTTGGTGAAAGCGAAGCGTTAAGGACATCTTTAGATGAAATGGTTCGCAAGACGGTAGTCAATTATCCCAATGTTCAGGGGGCTTATCTCGTCTTTAAGCCAAATTTGCTCGATAGCGAGGATGACAACTACCAGAATGCTGACTATGTAGGCTCAAATGAAATAGGTCGATTCGCTGCATACTGGATAACGTCCTCCAATGGTGAAAATGTGGTGGCAAATGTATTAAGCGAAGTGGCATTGAAGGATGAAGGAAACAGTGAGCGTTTCGCCTGCCCGTTAACAACCGCTAGTGCATGTATCTCATCGCCTAAAATTGTGATTCAAGACAATGAAACGTTTCTTACTTCTTCTCTCTCTGTGCCCATTTTGATTGATGGCGTTGCGATTGGCTTTTTTGGCATCGATTTAAAACTTAGCCCACTGGTAGCGATTGCACTGAGTTCAGATCAAAGTCTATTTGGCGGTAATGGTAAGGTCTTTATTGTCAGCTTAAATAACACGCTTATTGCGACTGATGAGCGTGAATTAACCTTAGGCGCGCCACTGGCTGATTCAGTCTTGACTACAAAGGAGATCGCCAATCTTCTAGCCGAGGGTAAAGTCCATTCTCAATGGAATTCAGATCGGCAGTGGTTGTCTGTCTTTGCTCCTATTCAGGTGGCGAACCAGACTTGGGGCGTGGTTTTTGAAATGCCGACATCGAGTGTGCTAGCTGATGCCAATCAACTGGATCAGATCATTACTCAACAGGTAGAGAATGGCGTTAGAGCGGAGCTATTAGTCGGCGCATTGCTAGTCTTTTTAGGGCTCGCAATCATTGCGTTAGCTGCAACCCAAATTGTGAAACCTATCCGAGCGGTCGTGGAGCGGTTACAAGATATTGCTTCTGGCGAAGGGGATTTAACTCAGCGGCTTGTCATCAGTAGTCATGATGAAATCGGTGATTTGGCACGCGGCTTTAACCAGTTTTTAGACAAATTACAGGCTATTATTCAGCAGATCGTAGAAAGTGCGAACCAAGTAGCTCAAACGACTGAACAGGCACGGCAGTCTGCCGTACAAACGCGTAGCCGTAGTGAGTCTCAATTTAAAGAGATGGATATGGTGGCGACTGCCTCTGAAGAAATGACACAAACAGCAAGTCTCGTTGTGCAAAATGCCGAGGCTGCGGTGCAAGCCGCTTCGCAAGCTAATCACTCCGCACTGACTGGGCAGGATGTCATCCGTGCCTCTGAAGCTGAGATGCATAAGCTGGTGGTGCGAATGAGTGATGCGGTGCCTGTTGTTGAAGAGTTGGCTCAAAACAATATCAATATTACCGAAATTTTAACGGTCATTGAGGGAATTTCACAGCAAACCAATTTGCTCGCATTAAATGCGGCTATAGAAGCGGCTCGGGCCGGAGATCAAGGGCGAGGGTTTGCTGTTGTCGCCGATGAGGTACGTAATTTGGCCCAGCGGACTCAGAACTCTGTGGGTGAAATACGCAAAGTGATAGAAAAAGTCCAACAAGGTACTGAGGGCGTAGTTGAGGTGATCCAGCAAGGAAACGCGTTAGCAAATGGAACTGCGATGCAAGTTCAAAAGGCCGTTGCTGAATTAGAAATAGTGTTTGAATCCATCTCAGCAATTAACGATATGAATAGCCAGATTGTAAAAGCGGCCCAAGAACAGCAAGCCGTCTCTGGTGAAGTCAACCTCAACCTATCCAATATTCGTGATCTTAGCGCGCAGATATTGACACTGGTCGGTGAATCAGAATCGGTTGGTGCTCAGATAAGTCAACTCTCGGCTAAGCAGCAACAGTTGGTTGGACAATTTAAAGTCTAACGGCTGAAAGAGTAAGAAGTAGATGTTTGCTTCTTACTCTCTCGCTGTATCATCCAGTTTACGCAATAAATCCTGCTGTACGATTTTCAGCGCTTCAAGTGCGGTGTGTGGTTCAATCTGATTGGTTTCTAATAAGTAGATGAGATCGACAGCGAGCTTTATCTCTTCAGACGCGCCGTCTAGCGGTACAGTAGGATCATTCATGTTATTGGTTTTTCTCCCTGAACGTAATTTGTTTCTCAATTTTGGCTTTGGCTTCTTGGCAACGCTTGAGCCGCTGCTCTACGGTCAATAACGCTTTTTGTGCTTGCTGCTGACTAACAGCAGAAGTTTGCTTAAGTCCGAGTTCTTTTTCTCTCACCATATCCATCAGCCTCCGCTCCCATTCTTGGTGCTGGGCCAGCTCTTGATATAACGCATTGATCGGTTTGCGATAATAGCTGCGATGCTTGGGCTCACTTTTTCTGATCGATACTGTCGATATTTCGCGTTGGATTGCCGCAATTTGTGCAAGCAGTCGATCGGTTAGATATTGAGCTCGTTGACTGGTTAGCCGTTGGCTCTCTTGTTCGCGCACGATGGAGTCAAAGGTCGCTTTTGCTTCCATAACACAAGGGATTAATAAGTGCGCTTTACAGTGGAACAGGCGCTCATCAAACAGAGCCTGATGGTGTTCACCACGAGTTCGGTCAACACTGGCGGCTTGTTGTTTTAACTCTTCAATTAAGGACTTCAATTGAGAAAAATGGTTCATAAGCCTGCAAACCACGCATCATAAGTCAGCTTGATTGCAAGCACACTGACCACACTCACAAACACCGGACGAATAAATTTAGCGCCGAAACGAATCGCTGAATGTGCGCCAACAAAAGCTCCAGCCATCAAACAAACTCCCATAGTCAGTCCCAGCACCCAGTCAATATGCCCCAAAATGGCAAAGGTAACCAATGACGTTACATTACTGGTAAAATTCATCGCTTTAGCAAGGCCAGAGGCCAATAAAATGTTGAGTCGGTATAACGCCATCGAACTGACTGTCCAAAATGCGCCAGTCCCCGGCCCTGCCAGCCCGTCATAAAATCCAAGTATCAAGCCTTGCGCATACTGCTTTTTGTGAAGTACAGGGCAGGGAGGCGGGCTGACATTCTGGTGTGCATGTGGTGTTTTATGCCATATCGTATAGATAGCGGCAGCTAGAATAATGAGCGGCAGCACTTTTTGTAGCCAATCGGTGCTGATCGCATCGACAGCAAAAGTACCTATGGTTGCGCCAATTAAGGTGGCAATGAAAGCTCTGACCCAGCAACTTGGTTGAAACAACTTCTTCTGATAGTAGGTTAATGCGGCAGTTGATGAGGCAAATGTTGCCGCCAGCTTATTCGTTCCTAGTGCGATGTGCGGCGGAAGACCGATTGATAATAACGCGGGTACAGTAAGCATGCCACCGCCGCCAGCGACTGCATCGATAAAGCCAGCAATAAAAGCAACAAGCGCCAACACAATCAAAGTGGTTGGCTCAACAAATTCCATGAATAAAATCGGCCCTGAGTAATGAGATGAAAGGGCGTAGTGTTAAGCCCTAGCTAATATTCTATTGTTCTTTTAAATGGAGGAAGCGAGTCCAATAATGATTTTCCGTAGCGTTTTGAAACGATTCGGCGATCGAGAATCACGACTCTACCAGAATCACGCTCTTTGCGCAGCAATCTCCCGACGGCTTGGATCAGCTTTTTGCTGGCTTCAGGAACGGTTATCTGAATAAAAGAGTTTCCACCTCGTTTCTCTATGTATTCGGCGTGAGCTTGCTCAACTGGAGAGGTTGGTACGGCAAACGGAATTTTTGTGATCACCAGATTCTCCAAAAGTTCTCCTGGTAAGTCTAGCCCTTCCGAAAAGCTACTGGTGCCAAACATTACGCTCGTTTTACCACACTGCACTAGCATTTTATGTTTATTTAGAATTTCTGTGCGTGATATTTCACCTTGGACTTGCAGCGCCCAGCCTCGTTTAACAAAATCTGTTGATATTTTTTCAGCCACTTCGCGCATTTGCCAGTAAGAAGCAAATAGCACTAAATTAGCTTTGTTTGGCTGAATAAACTCAGCGAGACGCTCTACCAGATAATCAGTATACTCTTTCGCTTGCGGTTCAAAACGCATTGCTGGAATGAGTAACTCGGCCTGATTTTGATAATCAAACGGTGAAGCGAGTGCTAGGAAACGTGTGCCATCTTCTGCCTTTTCACTGATCCCTGCTTGCGAGCAAAAGTAGCTGAACGAGTTAAGAGCTCGCATCGTCGCGGAGACTAAGATTGCGCCTATGCAGCGGCTCCAGATCTGTTGATCAAGTTGCCAACCAATTTCTAGCGGTGAAACGTTAACAATGAAATCACCTTCACGCTCAGGGTGAATTTCAAGCCAACGTGCCAAAGGGGCTCCTTTTTCTCGCTTGGGCTCCGCCATCAGCAACCATACTTGGGCAAGGTTCTCTAAACGCTGAATATAAAAGCCTAATTCAGTCAGTGCTGGTTCTGCCAACCGAGCGGCGAGTTCGCCTTCTTTAACTCGTTCAGCAATCAAGTCCGCAATTTTAGCGACGGATTGATTAGCTTTTTGAGAGAGCCGCTTTAGGGTTTTAGACTCTTCTTCAAGCCATTGTGGCAGTTCGCCATGCTCAAAACGGTATCGCTTTTCTTCAAATTGTTCGAGTACAAACTGCTTTGTCAGTTGGCTCAAGCTTGGGATAAGTTGTTGCAGTGTCTCTTGCAGTTCGTTACGAAAACGTGCCACTCGTTTTTCTTCGGCTAAGCTTGAAAACTTGGTTACGGATTGATTGAGTTTTTCTAACCAACTTGCTGCGCCTTTCAAGCTTGCGGACGCTGAAGCGTGATCTCGTGCTACATGAGGTAAGTGGTGTGCTTCATCAAAAATGTAAATGGTGTTTTCTGGCTCAGGCAGAATGACACCACCGCCAAGGTCAGCATCCGCCATGACCAAGCTGTGGTTGGCAATAATGACATCGGCTTTATCCAGTTCCGAACGCGCCTTTTGAAAAGGACAATCTCTGTGGCCAGCAAAGCTACCATTACAACTATGCTTATCACTAACAATCAGTTGCCATAACTCATCTTTAATCGCTTTTGGCCACGAGTCGCGATCACCGTTCCATTTTCCTTGAGCCAGTTTTTCATACATGGTGGTGAATAATTCAACGTCTTTTTTTTGTGGCTTTGATTCGAACAGGGCAATTTGTGAGCCATCTACTCCACACGCAGCCGCGAGTTTTTCGGTGCAACAGTATCGTTGACGTCCTTTGGCAAGGATAAAAGAGAATTGACGATCAGTGATGCGTCTAAATAAAGGCAAATCTTTGCTGATCAGCTGTTCTTGAAGTGCCACTGTGGCTGTCGAAACAACAACCTTTCTATTATTCAATACTGCAACAGGAACCGCCGCCATTAAATAGGAGAGTGATTTCCCTATTCCTGTACCCGCTTCAGCAATCAAGATTCGGTTGGATTTGTGATATGAACCACACAATGTTTTTGCAATCTCAGCAACAAGATAATTTTGTCCTCGGCGAGGAATGAAGTTTTCGAGCTGAAATTGCAGGTTTTGATAACTATCCCGAATGGATTTTTGGATTTTTGTTGTAAGCATACACAGACCTAAATAGCAGAGTGCCGAGTCTAGCACAGTTCACTAAAGGATACGCAGTTCACGAAATCGTATGCTTTTAGATCAAATCTAGATCTTGTTCACAAAAAAAAACTGAACCTTCAGGAACTTATGTTTAATTCTCATTGTGAAAAATATAAAACTATCCATTCGGTTAAATGATGACATCAACATCCATTTAATCTTGCCAAACTAAATTTTACTGGTGTTTAATTCTGATGTTTCATGATTGTTAGTTTTTAGATTGTGTGATGTTTTTGCTTGGAAGTCGCCCGTAATTTTATGAAAATATCATGTAACTATATGTTTTTAATTATTTTTACCTTTATTTTTGTTTGTTTTTTAGGATATTTGACATGCAGGATAATCTTTTGCAATCTAATCCTTGAGATTTAATGGCGGCAACGAACCGAGTTTAAATTTGGAAGTTGCCAGCAAAAACAAAGGGAACCGGATAAGGAATTCCCATACATAAGAAAAGGCAGTGGATTAATTATGAAAAAGACTCTATTAGCACTATTGGTTGCTGGTGTTGCTACATCTGCACAAGCGAAGGTTGAATTATTCAAAGATGACGCTTCTTCTGTATCTGTGAAGGGTGAAATTGCGACCTTTCTTTATACCAGTGATTATGACCACAAAACTGATAACACTAAAGACGTAAAAACTGACTTAGACGTTAACGCATGGGCTAAAGTTCAATTCGACTTTTCTCACAAAGTGACTGACACGTTGACCGCTGGCGGTACTTTTGAAATTCAAAGTGGTACTGGGTTTAAAAAGAGTGATAATAACGCAGAATTTGATGATGTTGCTGCATATTTGAAAGGGGATTTCGGCCTAGTTGGTATTGGTGAAATCGGTGATGTTTCTGACTCTAATGATGCCGTATCAAAAACTGATATCTTAAATGAGCTAGATAACAATTACTTACCAGCTTCAGCTTCGGATAGTAAAGGCCATGGTATTTCTTATACTAAAGGTTTTGGTGGTTTAACATTAGTTGTTGATGCATATACTGAAGCTGCTGAAAATACAGACAGCATCTTTGGTTTGAGTGCAAACTATGCAGCAGAGATTTTCTCTGTTGGTGCGATGTATCAAAACCATGGCGATTCACCAGCAGTCGGCGATGCAGCGGCTTACAAAGATAAGTCAACTTGGGCAGTAGCTGCTGACGTTAATCTAGGCAAAGTAACTCTGGCAGGTTCTTACAACGTGGTGTCTGCAGATACTGTAAAAGATGTTAAAAATGCAACTCTAGCGGCAACATTTGCAGCAACTGATGCGTTCTCTGTATACGGTGTTGCGGGTATGCAAGATGACGGTAGCAAAGATGATGGTCAAGAATTTATCCTAGGTGCGTCTTATGCTGCATCTAGCCTGTTGACTGTATTTACTGAAATTTCAACTCGTGATGATCATGGTAAAGCAGACACGACTGAAATTCTAGTTGGTGGTTACTTCGATTTCTAATTTTTGAAATTGATTACTATAAAAAAGCCAGTACATAGTACTGGCTTTTCCATTTCTGGAGTGCGTCTATGTTTATTTATCGACTTCTTAGCTTTCTTTGTATAGCCCTAATTACTGCCCCAACGTTATCTGCAACATTGTCTACAGATTCAAGCATTACGTTGTTAGTCGTGAATCTTGAAAAGGTTACCGAGTCACCACAGGCACTGCCTGATGGTTTAAATCAATTAGTTGTCCAATATAAAGGGCGAATTCGTGATGGAGCTAAGCGAGAGGCGATTTCATCTATCCCTTACGTTATCACTTTGATGACTAAACCTTATGATCATTTACATATCAAATTTGTTGCTAAAGATTTAAGTGACTATCAGCAGCGCTTGCAACATGGTGATGATCTGTTTGAGTTAACCGTGAATGATTTACCTTCAGTAGCTATTATTGATATTTTGCCTGGTAAGAAGGGCTTTCTCCCATACGGTGATCCTGTATCTCTATTGCATGATTACAATCAGCAGAATGGCATAATGGTAGATTCGGGAAAAGTACGAGCATTAAAACAAGAATTGGCTGAAGTTGAAGAACAAGCTGACCCTGTCCAAGGCTCGGAAAGCGAAGCTATTTTACAGCTAAAACTTTGGTATGGTCGTGCAACAGAGCAAGATAGAAAAATATTCCAACAGTGGCTAGGACAAAAGTAAGGTTGCTCATTTACAATCAATAGCCAAATATAAGAAATGGATTGTAGTCAGGATAGAAAACTAATCATATTGTAACCCCTTTTTTGCATAGAAAAGGGTTTTACTTTGAGTACCCTACCCGCAACACTTCTTAAATTTCTTGCCGCTACCGCAATGACATGGGTCATTTCGTCCTAGCTTCGTTGGTGTGTTCTCCTGTGGAAATTCACCGTCAATGTAGAACCAGATACCATTTTCTCGTATAAATCGTGAACGTTCTTGCAGACAAAATTGCTGTTGATTCTGTGTGTAATAGGCTTTGAAATGAACGAAGCCTTCATTTTCGTTGTTGCGGATACTTGCGGAGATGACGTCTAGCTCACACCATTGACTGTTGATTGATTCTTCAATCGCGTCGCGTTGCTGTGGTGCATTGCAACTCGGATGATAGGTATTGATGACGAAATCAACCAAACCCAGAACATGGGCACTATAGCGGGCTCTCATCAGTTGCTCTGGATAGATGGCTAAAGCTGAATCACTGTGGATTGGTTCACAGCAGTGTTGGTAATCTAAATGGCTACCACAATAGCATTGGTTCATAAATCCTCTCAAATTGCCCATTCATATAAGACGGGGAAGTTTAAGGAGATCTAAACTCGATGTCTACTCAGGAGTGGACACCCAGTAAATCGGCTGTCCATTTCACAGCTTCGTTGTAACACTCTTTCACTACGGGCTCTTCGATATTTAACGCATTAGCAATTTTCTCAACCTTTTGCCAGTCAGCCTGTTCATAAGCTCGAGTTAACTCGAGTACCAGACCTAATTCTCCTTTCCCTTCTATTAATGCAAGTTTAACGTATTCGTCGATAGGCATCTCTTCCATGATACTTTCTAAAGGTTGATCAAGTAGGCTATCGAGTAGCGAAAACATTCCTGTCAGGAAGGCCGAACCGGGTTCGACGTTCATTTTTGCTTTCACACCGATCAGCTCGCAATATCTTGCCCTTTGAATGGATAAACCATACAAATAATCCGGTTTAGATTCTTGCGTCGAAGCAATCGCAACCAAGGAGATAAACTTTCTCAATCGTTGTTCACCGAGATAGATCAGCGCTTGTTTAAATGAATGGATCTTTGAACTGACTGTCGCGGATGAGTTAACAAAGGTTAACAGTTTATAAGACAGGGTCAGGTCGGTGGCGACAAGCTCCTCAATGGCTTTGTAATCGAGGTTAGATTTGGCTATTTCTTTGAACAGTTGCACCACAGTAAGAAATGCAGGCTCTAACGCTTTGCGCTGTAACATCTCTGGTTTGCTAAAAAAGTAGCCTTGAAAATAGGTAAAGCCCGCCTTTTTAGCTTGCTTAAACTCTTCATAGGTTTCTACTTTCTCAGCAAGGAACTCAATTTTCGTCGCACCAAGTTTTTGAATAAAGCGAGCGGCTTTTTCAAGGGGAACGATACGGATGTCAAATTTGATAATTGACACGTAGGGGAAGAAGACGAGCCAGCCTGAACTGGGTACAAAGTCATCAAGCGCAATTCGGTAACCAAGCTTCGCCATCTTTTTAATTGCTTCTAATAACTCTAAAGTTGGTTCGCAATCTTCCAATACCTCAACGACCAAGTTTTGCGCAGGAAAAAGCGTAGGCACGAGGTTAATCAGGCTTTGATAAGGAAAATTGACAAACCCTAAATGCTTACCCAGCGTATTGTAATGAGTGGATAAAAAATGATCAGAGAGTAACCGACTCGTTGCTAAGTCTGGGTCTATATCTGGAAAGGTGTTCTTAGGACCGTCTCGAAATAGCAGCTCGTAGCCGATAGTTTTTCGGTCACGATCGAGTATGGGTTGTCTGGCGATATAGGAGTATTTCAAGGCAAGACTCTTATCTAATTATTGATATTATTGATTATACTTATTATAGCTTAACTTTTGATTCGACCACTTAAACCAATTAGTACCAGAGTGCGACTTGGCGTCAGTTTTTAGAACTAAAAGGTCGAGTTTGCAGTTCGTAACCATCATTAGCATAGACTAAGACTGAACCTTGGGTGTACCAGTCACCCAAAACAATTCGCGTTGCGGTGCCATGAAGTTGATTTCTGTGATGAATCTCTGGTCGATGAGTATGGCCATGAATCATTAAATCGACCCCATACTGGGTCAGAACTCTATCCACTTCACTTTGTGTAACATCCATAATATCCATAGATTTCATTTGCTTATCATTATGGATGCCCGACTGTACTTTACCCACAATACGAACCTTTACAAAAAATGGCAGCCGATTAAATACCCATTGTAGCCAAGGCTGGTGAACCTTCTTTCGATAGGTTTGATACTTTATATCGTCAATACAGAGTGTGTCGCCATGCAACACCACGGCTTTTTTTCCGTAAAGGTCAATTACTTGTTCTTCTTGGAGAAGAGTGATTCCGGTTTCTTTCGCAAATCGTTTGCCAAGCAAGAAGTCGCGGTTTCCTTGAGTAAAATAGCAAGGAACTCCTTCGCGAGTCAGTTGTTTAAATTCCGATTTTATTTGGTTGGCGAAAGGTGAATTATCATCGTCACCTATCCAAAATTCGAAAAGATCGCCAAGCACGTACAGTGCATCGGCATGGATGGCTTCTTCGCGCATGAAACGGATAAAACACTCGGTGATATCTGGTCGAGAAGGGCTTAGGTGTAAATCAGAAATAAATAGTGTATGCATAATAAAAATAAGGAGCGCATAGCGCTCCTTTTACCGTTACTCTTCGATGGTTGTGCCAGAAATGAACACTTCTTCTAGTGGAACATCTTGATGCATGCCCATAGAGCCTGTGCTCACGGCTTTTATTTTGTTCACAATATCCATACCTTCGATCACTTCAGCGAACACGCAGTAGCCCCAGCCATCTCGGCTTTCTGAACGAAAATCTAGGAATGTGTTGTTGTTCACGTTGATGAAAAACTGAGAACTTGCAGAGTGTGGATCCATAGTGCGCGCCATGGCAAGAGTACCGATCTTATTGCTTAGGCCATTGTTGGCTTCGTTTTTAATCGTTGCGCGAGTTGTTTTTTCTTTTAGGCCAGAGGTCATGCCGCCGCCTTGAATCATGAATCCATCGATAACGCGGTGGAACAGAGTGTTATCGTAAAAACCGTCACGGCAGTACTGTAGAAAGTTTGCGCTTGTTTCTGGTGCTTTTTCTTCATTAAGTTGAATTTTAATATCACCAAAATTCGTGTGAAGGATGATCATGATAGTTACCTTTATCTATTTTTCGTTGAGGCCCGGATTTTAACTGAACTTTGGACACATTCAAATCAACAAATGTCTTTAGGGGCCGTATTATTGCGAGAGAATAAGGATGACCAAGCTAGGCTAGAGTTGTTATACTGTGAAGCCATTTTAGTTCAAACAGTTATTAGATAGAGATCATGCTGAAAATATATAACTCAATCACTAGACAAAAAGAAGAATTCAAACCAATTCATGCCAACAAAGTGGGTATGTATGTCTGTGGAGTCACCATTTATGATCTCTGTCATATTGGCCATGGTCGCACCTTCGTTTCTTTTGATGTGATTTCTCGCTACTTGCGCTACTTAGGCTATGACCTTACATTTGTGCGTAACATCACTGATATTGATGACAAAATCATTAAACGTGCTGCCGAAAATGGTGAATCTTGCGATTCGCTAACCGAGCGCTTAATAGCAGACATGCATGCAGATTTCGATGCATTGAATATGAAACGTCCAGATGTCGAGCCTCGTGCAACCGCTTATATCCAAGAAATCATAGGCTTGGTGCAACGACTGATTGAACGCGGTTTTGCTTACGTTGCTTCTAATGGTGATGTGATGTTTGAAGTCAGCAAATTTGACGAATACGGCAAGTTATCCAAACAAGATCTCGATCAGCTTCAAGCGGGCGCTCGTGTTGATGTTGATCTTGCTAAGCGTAGCCCACTTGATTTTGTGTTGTGGAAAATGTCGAAGCCGGGAGAGCCCACTTGGGAATCCCCATGGGGAGAAGGACGCCCAGGCTGGCACATCGAATGTTCGGCGATGAATTCAGCGATTTTGGGTAACCACTTTGATATTCATGGTGGAGGCTCTGATTTGCAGTTTCCTCACCATGAAAATGAAATTGCTCAGTCATGCTGCGCACATGACACTCCCTATGTGAACACATGGATGCACAGTGGCATGGTGATGGTGGATAGAGAAAAAATGTCTAAATCATTAGGGAATTTTTTCACAATCCGCGATGTACTTGCTCACTATGATGCGGAAACGGTGCGCTATTTCTTGATGTCGGGCCATTATCGTAGCCAATTAAATTACAGCGAAGATAACCTAAAACAAGCGCGAGCCTCGCTAGAGCGTCTATACACAGCGTTGAGAGGGTTGGATTTAACCGTAGCAGTTGCGGGCGGTGAAGAGTATGTCAGTCGCTTTACGATAGCGATGAATGATGACTTTAATACGCCAGAGGCTTATTCCGTATTGTTTGATATGGCACGTGATATCAACAAGTTGAAGACAGAAAATCTTCAGCAAGCCAGCGCTCTTGGCGCACTTATGCGTGAGCTTGCCGATGTGATTGGCATTTTGCATCAAGATCCAGAAGCGTTTCTTAAAGGGGACACTAATGGCGACGAACAAGTGGCTGAGATTGAAGCTTTGATCAAACTGCGTAATGACTCACGTGCAGCAAAAGATTGGGCTAATGCTGACGTGGCACGCGATAAGTTGAACGAACTCGGCATCATTTTAGAAGATGGCCCAAGTGGGACTACTTGGCGTCGTAAATAATCAGGCAGTTAACTTGTCGATGATGGGCTTGAACTTTATTGGTTAAGCCCATTTTGTTTTTCGTCCACGATTAAGGTTTTCATGTCAATTATTTTAGGTATAGATCCCGGCTCGCGAATCACAGGTTATGGTGTGATCAGGCAGCATGGACGATATTTGTACTATCTTGGTAGTGGATGTATTCGTACATCCGAAAAAGAGTTACCTGGGCGGCTCAAGCAAATTTACGCTGGCGTGACGGAAATCATCACACAGTTTCAGCCTGATGTTTTTGCCATCGAGCAAGTATTTATGGCAAAGAATGCGGACTCAGCACTCAAACTCGGGCAAGCAAGGGGCAGTGCTATTGTGGCGGCGGTGAATGCGGATCTTCCAGTCTATGAATATGCCGCTCGACTGGTTAAACAATCTGTAGTTGGTACGGGTAGTGCTGATAAAGCGCAGGTGCAACATATGGTCCAGCAAATGCTCAAATTATCGGCTAAGCCACAAGCGGATGCCGCTGATGCTCTGGGTGTGGCAATTTGTCATGCGAATACCAATAAAACCTTGATTGCGTTAGCTGGGCGGGCAAGCAGTGCTAAAAAAGGCCGATATCGCTGAAAAACCGATCTCGAGCGAGGTGGTATTTTTCTACTGGCTATACATCCAGTTATTTATTATCATCCGAGTCAAATAACCTCATTTCTCTAAGGAATTTCCTGTGATTGGACGTCTTCGCGGCATTCTGATTGAAAAGCAACCTCCAGAGCTATTGATTGAAGTCGCTGGCATTGGTTATGAAGTCCAAATGCCAATGAGTTGCTTCTATGAACTCCCTAAATTGGGCGAAGAAGCGGTCATTTATACCCATTTTGTGGTCCGAGAAGATGCGCAGCTTTTATATGGTTTCAACACGGTAAAAGAGCGAGCTTTATTTCGTGAAGTGATTAAAGCGAATGGCGTCGGGCCAAAATTAGGCTTGGGTATTTTGTCCGGAATGACGGCCGGTCAATTTGTTTCATGCGTTGAGCGTGAAGATATCTCCACATTAGTTAAGCTTCCTGGCGTGGGTAAAAAAACCGCTGAACGTTTGGTTGTTGAGATGAAAGATAGGCTGAAAGGTTGGGGAGCCGGTGACCTCTTCACTCCCGCTACTGACGCTGCGCCAGTCGATAACAATTCCTTGGAAGCGCTCACGAGCAATGCGGAAGAAGAAGCGATCAGTGCGTTACTTTCTTTGGGTTATAAGCCTCAACAAGCTTCTAAAGTAGTGGCACAAGTAATGAAAGCTGACATGACCAGTGAAGCGCTGATTAAAGAAGCCTTGAGAGCAATGGTATGATTGAAGCTGATCGCTTAATTGCCCCTGATAGCCCTATTTTTAAAGATGAAGATATTATTGATCGCGCGATTCGTCCCAAAAAATTAGCGGATTATCGTGGCCAAGATCATGTACGCAATCAAATGGAAATCTTCATTAAAGCGGCACAAATGCGCAGCGAACCACTCGACCATCTCCTGATTTTTGGCCCTCCAGGGCTTGGAAAAACAACATTAGCCAATATCGTTGCCAATGAGATGGAAGTGAATATCCGCACAACTTCTGGTCCGGTATTGGAAAAAGCAGGTGATTTGGCGGCATTACTGACTAACCTTGAAGAGAACGACGTTCTTTTTATTGATGAAATTCATCGATTAAGTCCTGTGGTTGAAGAAATTCTTTATCCCGCAATGGAAGATTACCAGCTCGATATAATGATTGGCGAAGGTCCAGCCGCTCGGTCCATTAAAATCGATTTACCCCCTTTTACGCTGATTGGGGCAACAACTCGCGCTGGCTCGTTAACCTCACCCTTGCGTGATCGCTTTGGTATTGTACAGCGCCTTGAGTATTACAAAATTGATGATCTACAGTACATAGTGCAAAGAAGCGCGGACTGTTTAGGATTGTCGATGGAAGCGGATGGTGCACTTGAAGTGGCTAGGAGAGCAAGGGGAACGCCTCGGATTGCCAACCGTTTATTGCGCCGAGTTCGAGATTACGCTGAAGTGAAAGGCAACGGGCACATATGTATAGAGACTGCAGATAAAGCGCTAAACATGTTGGATGTTGATAGCCAAGGTTTCGACTATATGGATAGAAAGCTATTACTAGCGATTATGGACAAATTTGGCGGTGGCCCTGTTGGTCTCGATAACCTAGCTGCTGCAATCGGCGAAGAAAAAGATACCATTGAAGATGTGTTAGAACCCTTTCTTATCCAACAAGGTTATTTACAACGGACACCAAGAGGACGAATGGCGACCGATCGCGCCTATCTTCACTTCGGAATTGAAAAATAAGTTTACACCTCATCATCATTTTTAGGTGGTAAGCACAAAGTGTGAACTACATCTTATTTATGATAATTTCCTTATCACTAAAGAGTTAATGATGTGAAGTGTATTGTTAACTCTCTGTGTGATTCGTTGTATTAATTTCTATTCCTTTCACTAAATACTCACAACAATTTCATTCTTCCTTTGATGTGGATCATTTTGTTCTTTTTTTGTTCAGATTTGCCGCGTGAAAATTGATGTAAATCAAGGCTTTTTTCTCCCATAAATCTTTTGAAACAACCTGCATTTAGAAGTAGTATTAGTCCCAGCTATATTAGCTGATGCTTAACAATTAACTAACCATAACGGTACATGCTTGCAACAAAATTCTGATATTTTTCAACATTTGATGAGGTTATATCACTGATGGATTTTGAGGAATTTTAACCCGTTTAGCATGTCAAAAGTGTCATTCAGCCGGCACAAAGGAGTTACCATGATTGACGTCGTTGATCTATCGCGGTTGCAGTTTGCACTGACAGCGATGTATCACTTCCTGTTCGTTCCATTGACTCTAGGTATGGCTTTTCTTTTAGCCATCATGGAATCTTTGTATGTAATGACTGATAAGCAAATCTATAAGGACATGACAAAGTTCTGGGGTAAGCTTTTTGGTATTAACTTTGCCCTTGGGGTGGCCACTGGCCTCACTATGGAGTTCCAGTTCGGTACAAACTGGTCATACTATTCCCACTATGTAGGTGACATTTTTGGCGCCCCTCTTGCGATTGAAGCACTTGTAGCCTTCTTTTTAGAATCAACCTTTGTCGGTTTGTTCTTCTTTGGGTGGGATAGACTATCAAAACGCCAGCACTTGGGCGTGACTTGGTTGGTTGCTCTGGGGTCCAATTTCTCGGCACTTTGGATCTTGATTGCGAATGGTTGGATGCAAAACCCAGTTGGCGCAGAATTCAATTTTGAAACTATGCGTATGGAAATGGTCAGCTTTGCTGAAGTCGTTTTCAACCCAGTTGCTCAAGTGAAATTTGTGCATACCGTCGCTTCTGGTTACACCACTGGCGCGATGTTCATTCTTGGTATTAGCTCATATTACTTGCTGAAAGGTCGAGACGTTGCGTTTGCACGCCGCTCATTTGCTATCGCTGCATCATTCGGTATGGCCGCTATTTTGTCCGTGATTGTGCTTGGTGATGAATCAGGATATGAAGTGGGTGAAGTTCAAAAGGTGAAGCTGGCTGCGATTGAAGCTGAGTGGCACACGGAACCTGCACCGGCTGCATTTACACTGTTTGGTTTGCCTAACCAAGACGCCATGCACACCGATTATGCAGTGAAAATTCCGTACGTGATGGGTATTATCGCTACACGTTCACTGGATACCGAAGTCACAGGGTTACGCGATCTACGCGATCAACACGTTGACCGAATTCGTAACGGTATGTATGCCTATGAACTGTTAGAAAAATTACGTGCAGGCGAAAAATCACCAGCAAACATTGCCGCTTTTGAAGAAGTGAAAGGCGATTTGGGCTACGGCTTATTGCTAAAACGTTATACCGATAAAGTGAGCGATGCAACGGAAGAGCAAATTCAAGCCGCCGCCGATGATTCAATTCCAACCGTATGGCCACTATTTTGGTCATTCCGTCTGATGGTCGGTGTTGGTTTTGTGATGCTATTTGTCTTTGGTGCAGCATTTATTCAAACTTGTCGTCAGAAAATTGAGCAAAAACAATGGGTACTTAAAGCCGCCTTGTTCAGTATTCCTCTACCGTGGATTGCAATTGAAGCAGGTTGGTTTGTTGCTGAATATGGCCGTCAACCATGGGCTGTTGGTGAAATATTGCCAACCAATGTTGCCGCTTCTGCGCTAACTCTGGGCGAATTATGGACCTCATTGTTTGCGATTCTTGCACTGTACACTGTGTTCTTGATTGCTGAAGTTTACCTGATGGTTAAATTTGCTCGTAAAGGGCCTAGCAGCCTGAAAACTGGTCGTTATCACTTTGAGCAAAACGCAAACTCTGTTGAAGACAAAGTTAGCCGTCAAGTCGAAGCATAAGGCAGGGAGATAGAATAATGTTTGATTACGAAATCTTGCGACTAATTTGGTGGGTGCTGATCGGCGTACTGCTGGTTGGTTTTGCAATCACAGATGGTTTTGACATGGGCGTTGGTGCTCTTGTTCCCGTCATTGGTAAGAATGACAGTGAGCGTCGTGTCATGATCAACTCTATTGCCCCACACTGGGATGGTAACCAAGTTTGGCTTATCACGGCAGGTGGTGCACTGTTTGCGGCTTGGCCGTTAGTCTATGCGACATCATTTTCCGGATTTTATTTGGCTATGATTGTTACATTGGCTGCATTATGGCTTCGTCCGATTGGTTTGGATTACCGTTCAAAAATTGAAGATCCAAAGTGGCGTAATACTTGGGATATCTGTATTTCAATTAGTGGCTTTGTACCACCAGTCATCTTTGGTGTTGCCTTTGGCAACTTACTACAAGGCGTGCCATTCCAACTCAGTGATTTCATGATGCCAACGTATCACGGTTCATTTTTTGGTCTGTTGAACCCATTTGCTCTGCTTTGCGGCTTAGTCAGCTTGTTTATGATTATTTTACAAGGCGCCGCTTGGCTACAGATGAAAACCACCGATGAGCTGCATGCACGCGCTCGTGGCGTCGCTCAACTAATGGGCTTGTTGGTTGCTGTTACTTTCGTCGCTGCAGGGTTTTGGATCCAAAACATCGATGGTTACGTGATTACCAGCGTAATTGATACACATGCTGCATCAAACCCACTCAATAAAGAAGTGATACGTGAGGCGGGGGCGTGGATGGCTAATTTCAACGCTTACCCATTACTATGGATCGCACCAGCTTTGGGTGTTGCCATGCCACTACTTGCTGTGTTGGCGTCGCGTTTTGAAAAAGGTGGTCTCGCATTCTTGGCTTCTAGCTTAGCCAATGCGGGTGTGATTTTCACCGCTGGTTTTGCGATGTTCCCATTTATCATGCCTTCAAGCTTAGTACCAAGTAACAGCTTGACCATGTGGGACTCGACATCGAGTGAATTGACGTTGAACTTAATGACAGTGGTCGCTTTTGTAATGGTACCTATCATTCTTGGTTACACCACTTGGACTTACTACAAGATGTTTGGTCGTCTTGATAGCAAGTTTATTGAAGAAAACAAAAACTCACTTTACTAAGGAGCATAGATATGTGGTATTTCGCATGGATTCTAGGTGTGCTTTTAGCTTGTGCATTTGGCATCATCAACGCTCTTTGGTTAGAGCATTCTGAAATGATGGACAAAGACAGTGAGTAAACTTGCAATGCAAGTCACTGAGTACCATAAACTGGTTGATAAGACTCTGCTCAGAGTCTTATCGCTCTTGCTTGGTTTTTATCATATCGCCATGATTATGTGGGATCCCGAGTTGTATTCTCAGAGCATTGGTGGTTTTAACGCGGTTATTTCACCACTCATGATATGGGCGCTGTGTGCAAGTATGGTTTTTGGTGTTGGCTTTAGACCACGCAAATGGTTTTGGCAATTATTGTTTAGCCCCTACATTTCATTATCGATCTTAATTTACCTAACGATTATTCGACTAGTTTGATATTTACTGTGTATGAATAACCTGTCGAAGGTTGATTAACGACCCACATTAGTGCTGCCTCTTTGAGACAGCACTAATTTTTTGTTTCAAGTTTTGTAAAAGTCCACTCAATGCTTGTACTAACGTCAATGAGTTGCGTTATAGTATCCGCCTAAATCTGTATATGTGTTGGAACCTTTGTGCAAAATACAGCCTCAGCCTTTCATTGGCCTGTAACGATTTACTATGAAGATACGGATGCTGGTGGTGTCGTCTATCACTCAAACTATCTTAAATTCTTTGAACGAGCCCGAACTGAAATGTTACGCGCAGTTGGAGTGTCTCAGCAGACGCTTTTGCAGCAGAACATTGGTTTTGTGGTCAGGCACGTTGACATCGATTTTCTACAAGCTGCACGTTTAGACGATATGCTGACGATAAATACTGTGATTTCGGCATTGAAAAAAGCCTCACTGATCTTCTGTCAAGAGCTCGTCAATCCTGAAGGTAAAGTATTGTGTAAAGCAATAGTTAAGGTAGCATGCATCGACAATCAGAACATGAGGCCAAAAGCGATGCCTCAATCAATAATTTTGGAGTTAACCCATAGTGACTGCTGATATCTCAATTCTCGATCTGTTTTTGCAAGCTAGCTTATTGGTCAAGATGGTGATGCTAATCCTTTTGGGGATGTCTATCGTTTCGTGGGCGATGATCATCAAACGTAGTAAAGTCCTTTCCCAAGCAGAAAAGAACGCTGATGCTTTCGAAGACAAATTTTGGTCTGGTACTGACTTATCCGTTATTTATCAAGATGTCAAAAAGCGTAAAGATGAACTTTTGGGTACAGAAGAGATTTTTTACTCTGGCTTTACCGAATTTGCACGTTTACGCAAGACTAACGCCACTTCACCTGATTTCATCATGGAAGGGACGGGACGTGCGATGCGAGTTGCTGTCGCAAGGGAAGTGGACGAGTTAGAGACCAGTCTGCCATTTCTAGCGACCGTGGGTTCTATCAGCCCATACATTGGATTATTTGGTACGGTATGGGGAATAATGCACTCATTTATTGCGTTAGGTGCGGTGAAGCAAGCGACGTTAGCAATGGTGGCTCCTGGTATTGCAGAGGCGCTGATTGCGACCGCCATGGGTTTATTTGCGGCTATTCCTGCGGTGATGGCTTACAACAGGTTGAGCAATAAAGTCAGCAAATTAGAGCATAATTACGCCACCTTTTCTGAAGAATTTCATAGCATTCTTCACCGCCAAGCGATGGCTGGTAGGGAATAGACGATGGTGGGTTACCAGCGTAAAAAGCGCAAGTTGACAGCTGAGATTAACGTTGTCCCTTATATCGACGTTATGCTCGTGTTGCTGATTATTTTTATGGTGACATCACCGTTTGTCACTCAAGGCGTTGATGTCGAGCTTCCTAAAACCACCACTTCAAAGTCAGCGGCTGAGCTGAAAGGTGATAGTGATAGTAGTTTTATCATCGTGGAAATAGATAAAGAAGGTCGTCTCGGGTTGAGCGTAAATAATGAGGAAGTCGAGCGGGGTCTTTCGCTGCAAGATGTCATCATTAGAGTCAAAGCAGAGCTGTCGTTGAAACCGGATTCACCGGTTGCGGTTGGCGGTGATGCTGCAACGCCTTATGCAGAAGTGATACTGGTTCTGGATGAATTGAATCGTGCGGGCATTTCAAAAGTAGGTCTGCTAACCGAAATTAAAGGATAGTTTGTACTGTTCATGAAAGATCATAAATCCAAAAAAAGTGATTACAAAAAGCCCATCATTATCTCGGCTGTTTTGCATATAGTGTTGATCATTGCTTTGTTATGGGGTTCGGATTTTAGCCTAACTAAGCCCGAGCCTGCAGGGCAGATGGTTCAAGCTGTGGTGATTGATCCACAACTGGTACAAAAACAAGCCCAGCAAATTCGTAACCAGCGTGAAGCTGCTGCCAAAAAAGAGCAGGATCGGCTGGATAAGTTACGCCGCGAAAGTGAGCAGTTGGAAAAAAACCGCAAGGCGGAAGAAGAGAATATTCGCCAACTAAAAGAACAACAAGCTCAGGAAGCGAAAGCGGCCAGAGAAGCTGAAAAGCAACGTGCCGAAAAAGAACAAGAGCGTAAAGTGGCAGAAGAACGAGCTCGTAAAGAAAAAGAGCGAGCGGTAAAAGCGGAAACGGAACGTAAGATAAAAGAAGAAGCGGTAAAAAAAGCAGAACAGGAGCGCATCGCTAAAGAGGCTGAAATTGCGAAAGCGGAAAAAGAACGCATTGCCCGTGAAAAAGAGGCAGAACAAGCTAAAGAGAAAGCTCGTAAAGAGCGAGAAGCAGCAGAGCGAGCCGAGAAAGAGCGAATAGCCAAAGAACAAGAGGCGAAGAAAGCGGCCGAAAATGCAAAAAAAGAGAAAGCACGTTTAGAGAGATTGGAGCGTGAACGCAAAGAACAAGAAGCGGCGCTGAATAACATTTTTTCTGGGTTAGAAACAGAAGCAGAGCAAAATAGCTCAGCTCGTTCTCAATTTGTAATGAGTGAAGCTCAGCGGTATGGAGCAATCTATACGCAGCTCATTCAACAAAACTTGCTGATTGAAGACAGTTTTAAAAGTAAACAGTGCAAAGTGAACCTACGGCTCATTCCAACGGGAACTGGAGCAATAGTCGGTAATCTAAGCATTATTGATGGTGACTCAAGGTTATGCGCGGCGACAAAACGTGCTGTGGCGCAGGTGGGGACGTTTCCGCTGCCCAAAGATGATCTTGATGTAGTCAATCAATTGAAAAACATTAATTTAACTGTAGAACCAAATTAAAAGGAAAAGCTTGTGTTAAAGCGATTGATGTTAGGATGCTTACTTGTCATCGCAAGTAGTGTACAGCTCGCCAACGCCGCATTGGAGCTTGTGATCACCGACGGCATTAATTCAGCAAGGCCGATTGCTATCGTACCGTTTAAGTGGGAAGGCAAAACAAAATTACCGCAGGATGTCTCTGCGGTGATCGCGTCAGATTTGCAACGTAGTGGTAAATTCAGCCCGATTGCGACCAGCAAAATGCCACAAACGCCTTACAATGAAACCGATGTGAAGTTTGATGCTTGGACCAGTATTGGTGTTGATGCTTTGCTCACAGGTAGCATTACGCAAAATGCAGAAGGTAACTATGTCATCAACTACCAATTGGTAGATGTAGTGCGTGGTCAACTGACACAAGGCCAAAGCAAAGCATTAAGTAACGATGGACAGTTGGTGCTTTCTAAAGATCATGTTTTATTCAATAAAGTTGCCACCGTACCAGCAAACCGAATGCGTGAGTATGCGCATCGAATTTCAGATTTGGTCTATCAAGAACTCACGGGTGATAAGGGTGCGTTTCTCACTCGTATTGCCTACGTGGTGGTCAACGATGATGAACAATATCCTTACCAGCTAAGGGTTGCTGACTATGACGGTTACAATGAACGTTTAGTACTTCGTTCAAAACAGCCTTTGATGTCACCGACTTGGTCACCTGATGGTAAGCAACTGGCGTATGTGAGCTTCCAAAACGGCCAAGCGGAAATATTCATCATGAATATTTATACTGGCGAAAGAGAGAAAGTGACCTCGTACCCACGCCATAATGGGGCACCAAGGTTCTCGCCAGATGGGAAAACCCTCGCTTTGGTGTTGTCTAAAACGGGCAGCTTACAGGTTTATACTCTGGACTTGGCAACCAAGAAGCTGAAACAAATAACGAGTGGCAGATCAAATAATACAGAACCGTTCTGGCATCCTGATGGTAAATCGCTAATATTTACTTCGGATCGGGGTGGTAAACCACAGATATATCAAGTAAATTTATCAGACGGTTCTACCAATCGTCTGACATGGCAAGGCAGCCAGAATTTAGGTGGACAAATAACGCCTGATGGTCGATTCCTTGTCATGGTAAACCGAAGTAATTCGGGTTTTAATCTGGCGAAACAAGATTTGGAAACTGGTTCAGTGCAAATTCTAACAAAGACTTTGCTCGATGAGTCTCCAAGTATTGCACCCAATGGTGGTATGGTCATATACAGTTCTATTTATAACAAAGCGAATGTACTTTCGATGGTGTCTATAGATGGGCGTTTCAAAGCTAGATTACCGGCAACAAATGGTCGCGTTAGGGCTCCTGCGTGGTCTCCGTTTTTATAGCAAGTAAGTATCAAAAAGTAAGGAAAAAAAATGCAACTTAATAAAGTTCTTAAAGGGCTACTGATTGCGCTACCAGTACTTGCAGTAACTGCATGTAGTTCAAGCGATGAAGCGACAAACGCTTCTGGTACTCAAACTAACCAGTCTACTTCAGGTTCAGCAAATAGCGTTGATACAACTGTAGTTTCTCCAATTGATGCGAATGGCCAACTCTCTGAACAAGAGCTAAAGGAACAAGCTCTTCGTGAAACTCAAACCATTTATTTCGCATTTGATAACGCGACAATTGCTGGTGATTACGAAGATATGCTTGCTGCACACGCAGCTTACCTAAGCAAAAATTCAGCAATGAAAGTTACCATCGAAGGCCATGCTGACGAACGTGGTACGCCTGAATATAACATCGCGCTAGGTGAGCGTCGTGCACAAGCTGTAGCGAAATATCTACAAGCGCTAGGTGTACAAGCTGACCAAATCTCGATCGTTAGCTATGGCGAAGAGAAGCCACTTCTTCTTGGTCAATCTGAAGAAGTGTATGCGAAGAACCGCCGCGCGGTTCTCGTATACTAATCGAGGAATCGCCTCATGTTCAGTAACTTAAAGCGAATTGTAACGCTTACGTTACTGGCAAGTGCAGCGGGTCAAGTACTCGCTGCACCAGCTCCAGTATCCGATCTTAGCAATAGCTCTTCAGCAAGCACATCTCGTGCTCAACAATCATCATCTGAATCTAATGTACAACGTCTTGAACGTCTGCTTGAAAACCGTAATAGCGTTCAACTCAAAATGCAGCAGCAGCTCGATGATATGGCACTTGAAATCAGCGAACTACGTGGCCAGTTAGAGCGTAATAGCTACGATATGCAGCAAATGTTGCAGCGTCAGCGTGAACTCTTTATCGAGTTAGATCGCGTACGTGGCGAAATGAAGAATACAACCGCAAGTTCGTCACAGCCGACAACGGACACTGATATTGCAGGAACGTTTAGCAGCAATGTTGATGAACAAACTGCCTATCAGAATGCGGTTGATTTAATCCTGAAGAAAAGGGATTACAGTGGTGCTATTGCAGCGTTTCAACAGTTTCAAAAAGATTATCCAGATTCTAATTTTGCGTCTAATGCCCATTATTGGTTAGGGCAGCTCTATTTTGCGAAAAAGCAGGATAAAGAAGCGACGCAAAGTTTTGCCGCCGTGCTCACTTACAGTGACTCCAATAAACGTGCTGATGCGCTGGTTAAGTTAGGTGATATTGCCAAGCGCAATAATAATACTGCGCAAGCAAATAAGTATTATCAGCAAGTTGTGGATGAATACCCTACAAGTGCGTCTGCCAAGGTTGCTAAAGAGAATTTGAATTGATAACAATTTGAGTTAATAAAAAGAGGCCTTGTGGCCTCTTTCTTCGACGGCACTATTTTATGAATCGCTTTTGATCCTTCGCTAGGTGCGGTGTACAATGCTCGGATTCTTGGAAGTTGCGTAGAGCAAGAGCAATGAGCCACATATTAGATACGATTGAAACTATTTATCCATTTCCGCCAAAGCCCATTCCACTGACGGTTGAGCAAAAACAAGCCTATACAGCAAGTATCAAACAACTCTTAAAAGAAAAAGATGCTGTATTAATTGCGCATTACTATACCGATCCTGAAATTCAAGCTCTCGCTGAAGAAACCGGCGGTTTTGTTGGTGATTCATTAGAGATGGCCAAGTTTGGTAATCGCCATCCTGCCAGTACATTGATCATCGCTGGTGTGCGATTTATGGGCGAATCAGCAAAAATCTTAACCCCTGAAAAACGCATTTTAATGCCAACCTTAAAAGCAGAATGCTCCTTGGATCTGGGGTGTCCTGCCGATAAATTCACAGAATTTTGTGATGCACACCCAGATCATACCGTTGTTGTGTATGCAAACACATCGGCGGCGGTCAAAGCTCGTGCCGATTGGGTGGTTACATCGAGCATTGCACTTGATATTGTTGAGCACTTAGATGCGGAAGATAAACCCATAATTTGGGGGCCAGATCGCCATTTAGGCTCATACATCGAGAAAAAAACGGGTGCAAAGATGTTGCTCTGGCAAGGTGAATGCGTAGTTCACGACGAGTTCTCTGCCGATGCATTACGTAAGATGAAAGTACTGTATCCTGATGCAGCCATCCTTGTGCATCCAGAATCACCAGCCAGTGTGGTAGAACTTGCGGATGCTGTAGGCTCTACAAGCCAGTTGATTAAGGCAGCAAAATCCTTACCTCAACAGAAAATGATTGTGGCGACCGATAAAGGCATCTTTTTTAAGATGCAGCAGTTAGTCCCTGAGAAAGAATTGATTGAAGCACCGACGGCAGGGGCCGGGGCAACATGCCGAAGCTGCGCGCATTGTCCTTGGATGGCGATGAATGGTCTTCGAGCGATTGAGTCAGCTCTTATGGAAGGCGGTAAAGATCACGAAATTTTCGTCGATGAAGCCGTGAGAGTGAAATCACTCATCCCATTAAACCGTATGTTGGATTTTGCTGAACAGTTAAATTTGCAAGTCAAAGGGAATGCCTAATTCCTTTCGGCGGTAGTGGATGAAAAAAGGCTCTTATTCAGAGCCTTTTTATCGCAAGCAAATTGATTTGAAATTAACGTTATTCGAAAATAAAACTATTCAAAAACAAAGTTATTGCTCTAGTGCCAACTGAGCGCCGCGTTGCGTTAAGCCACACAACATCACCGGTATGGCCTGATAGATTTCTTCAAACTGGTCGAGTCCTTGCATACCTTGTTGGGAAAGTGTTGCCAAGGACGTCTCAGGATCATAAAGCATACTCAGCGAAAGGAGTACGCCCCCAAGTAGCGCATTATCTTGGCTATCTTCAGGCATTAACGTTTCCCAATCATCACGCGTAAGTTGCCAACCTTGAAGAAAACCTTCACAAAAATCACGGACATGTTCAGTCACTATTTCTTGTTCATCGAGTGAGCAACCTGCAGGCCAGCTCCATTGATTTTCGAGCAAAGCAGGGCGATAGTCATTCCACATTTCAACGATCAGTTGGAAATAGGTTTCTAGCTGTTTGCCTTCGCTAAATGGCGCGATCTCTTCTCCCCCCCATAGAAAAGGGAGCCATTCCTCTGGCGGGAGCAAGTTAGGCGCTGACGCCATGGATGCGACAAAACCTTGAGTTTTGGCCTCATTAAGCAATTTATCTTCTAGTTCGGGTTGGGTAAGGAGTTCTTGTAAATTCACAGCAGATCCCATCAGTTGCCGAGTGTATTTGCAGCCATTTTAACGTTAAAGCGATACAATGTGCGAATTTTGCTGATAATTTGTTGGCTTTAGTGAGGTTTTACAACAATCAACATATTGCTCGCTGAGATTGTTCACTATAATTTGCACAAAAGAAAAAATTGAAAGGATTTATGAGAGCACCTATTTCATTGAAGAAGAAGAGCATTATCGCCCTTTCTTTTTATCTCTGCTTTTTTATTGCGATCACAGGTACCGTTACTTATTGGGTTGTCGAAGCGCCACTACGAGCTGAATTAAAACAGAATTTAGATCTTCGTGCAGAAGTGTTATCAGCCCAAATTCGCGAACCTCTCAACCGTTCTATTGGTGTGCTCCAAAGCATTGTCAGCCTTGGGCAAGCTGCAACCAACCAAGCTGAGCAAGACAGAATGCTCTCTTCGCTGTTCACTATACTTGATGATGTTGTCGTCAGTGGTGGGCTATGGCCGAAACCCTACAGCATTAATGCATCGCAGCGATACAGTAGCCTATTTTATAATCGAGCCGCTGACGGTCAAGTCGACAAATTGCATTCTTGGAACAATCAAGAAGCGCATGGTTACGATAACGAAGTGTGGTACAACGCAGCAAAAGAGAAGCCTGTCGGTAGTGTGGTATGGTCAGAAGTCTATGTCGATGCCTATACGCACGTTCAGATGATCACGGCTTCATCGCCCTATTACGTTAACGGTGAATTTGCTGGAGTAGCAACAGTCGATCTGTCATTGGCGGGGTTAGCCACATTTATTGCCAGTCAAGCGGAGCTTTATAACCTTGGCGTATCCTTAAGTGATTCGGGGGGCTCCCTGATCACTGAACATAATTTTATAATACGTGAAGAAGCTAACGTAAGTCATTTCGGTTTTGGTGATTTTGAATGGCGAGTTGATGTTATTAATGCCCATCGGTTAGTGAATGACGAAGTGTTTGATCTGGTGATGAATGTCGAACGGAGTATCATTCCAATCCTTTTAGTTTGCGTTATGATCGGTTATTACTTGATCAATCAATATGTGATCAAACCGATTACCATCATCGCCAAAAAAGTGAGTGATTCTAAACAGGGCGGTATTATTGATATGCCGTATCGAAGCCAAGATGAGATCCGCCAGCTTATCGATTCATTTAACCAAAAAACCGTTTATCTTGAAGCGGAAAAAGTGAAAGCTCAAGCTTCCACTCAAGCCAAAAGTGCCTTCTTAGCAACCCTGTCACACGAAATCAGAACTCCAATGAATGGTGTTTTAGGAACCGCACAAATCTTATTGAAAACAGAGCTTTCCCCAGAACAGAGGCAACACCTTAATAGTCTGTATGAGTCTGGCGAGCACATGATGGTGCTGCTTAACGAAATTCTCGATTTCTCCAAGATTGAACAAGGGCGATTAGAACTTGATAACACCCGTTTCCCCTTGGATTCACTGATTGGTAGTATTAACAGTGTTTACCATACCTTATGCAATGAAAAAGGACTGCAGTTTAGGATTTACAGCGATATTGTTCACGATCGCTGGTATTACTCAGATAAAGCACGATTGAGACAGATTCTGTTTAATTTACTTAATAATGCGGTCAAGTTTACCTCTCACGGCTTTGTCGAAGTGACTCTAAAAGAGCAGCAGATGGAAGATAAACGGTATCTTTCTATTCGGATACGGGATTCGGGGATAGGTATAGCAAAAGAGGCTCAGGAAAAAATATTCCGCCCATTTGAACAAGCTGAATCATCGACGACAAGGCGTTTTGGTGGAACGGGGTTGGGCTTAGCGATTGTAAAACAAATTGTAGAGCTAATGGATGGGACAGTCACGGTAACCAGTGAGTTAGGAATTGGTACCAGTTTTCACGTTATGCTAGCGATAGAAATAACGACGCCCGGGACCATTGAAGTCAAGCCACGTCGCAAGCTTAATTACCAAGGACTGAAAGCTCTCATTGTGGAAGATAACCGGACCAACTCTATCATCATCGAAACCTTTATGAAGAATAAAGGGTTTACATGCGATTGTGTTGAGAATGGTGAATTGGCAATTCAAGCGGTTGTTGGCGGGAATTATGACCTGATATTGATGGATAACCATATGCCCGTAATGGATGGCGTAGAAGCGGTGTCTGCGATTCGGATCTTAGTTGGGGAGCAACGTAATGTGCTCATTTTTGGTTGTACTGCTGATGTTTTCAAAGAAACTCGTGAGCGAATGTTGTCGGCCGGCGCTGATTATATTGTCACCAAACCCATTGATGACAATGAATTAGATGATGCTCTTTTCCAATTTGTCGAAAAACTGTATCAATATCATCCAGAGTCCTCTATGCCGCTAAAGATAGGCTCAGCAGAGGAATCATTGGTGACGTTTTATATGGCAGTGGAAGATCAAAACATAGAACTTGCATTAGCCATGATTCAACGTTTGATACAGCAGTTGCCGGAGATTGAAAATACTCATATTCATCAAGTGTTAATCGATACCCAAACAAGCTTAGAAAAACACCAGTTACCTACACAACAGCAAGTCGATTTGCTAACGGTGTTGCTTTCCGATTTTTGTAATTAAATAACCATTTTGAGATTTAGTAAGAATGCGTTGTAACAGGAATTTAAAGAATAGCGTTAGATTCTAGTTTCCGATTCAAAATTGGTTATAAATTTACCTAAGTTAATTAAAATTGGTCACTAAATCTACAAAATATGTGTTCTAATTCCCTTATTATCTAGCTTGTTGTTATTTTCTAGGTATCTGTATTGCTGATTGGCATATTTAATAGTTATATCTATTGTGTAGAGGGAAGTAATGAAAGCTCGTGGCCCATTTTGTATTCGTCATGCTGCGGCGGACACATTTGCAATGGTTGTTTTTTGTTTTATATCAGGCATGATCATTGAAATTTTCATCTCTGGAATGACCTTCGAACAGTCGCTAGCATCACGTACACTGTCTATCCCAGTTAATATCGCAATAGCATGGCCTTATGGCGTATTTCGTGACTTTATTCTGCGCCAGGGACGTCAATGGTCTGAGACTGGCTTAATGAAGAATGTCTCGGATTTGGTTGCTTACGTTCTATTTCAATCTCCGGTCTATGCCGCCATTCTATGGGCTGTAGGCGCATCTACAGAGCAGATCATAACCGCAGTATCAAGCAATGCCATTGTGTCGTGTGGAATGGGCGTTCTCTATGGCTATTTTTTAGATATGTGCCGCCGTTGGTTCCGTGTCCCTGGCTATCATCGTAGTGCCTAACCGTGACACTCACTGAAGAAAGGCTTGTATTGAATTTCATCAAATAAGCCAATAAGTAGTCAAACGAACCAAAGTGGTGGGCTTTTTTATTATTTTGGCTTGACCTAATCCTATAGAATCATTAAATTAGCGCCTCGTTAGCCGAATGCGCTAACCACAATATAATTTGGTGAGTTGTCCGAGTGGCTTAAGGAGCACGCCTGGAAAGTGTGTATACGGCAACGTATCGAGAGTTCGAATCTCTTGCTCACCGCCATATTCTAAACCGTAGACGATCGTCTACGGTTTTTTTGTGCGTAAAATACCATGTTAACTCAAGCTTAACTCACTGTTTAATCTAAACAATCTCAATGCATCCCCTGCTAAAAGTTATTAAATAGCCATTCACTCAAAAATAATTCCAATTCAGAGCTAAACTGTCATATATAAAACTAATTTCACTTATTGGCTATGGTTACGAAAAAGCACAAAGCTCAGACCTTTCATAAAGTTGCAGTGGCTATTGTTGTATTGGTAGTCACTATTGCTATTTTTAATAGGCAACTTGGTCATTTTTATGATGCTAGCCGTGTTGAAGAGCGTAAAGCAGTAAGAATAGCGGTTTCGCAAACGCCACTCTCTTCCTCCTTTATTATTGCCGACAGTTTGGGGTTTTTTGAACAACAAGGGGTGAATGTCGAACTAGTGCCCTGTTCTGGAGGTGTGGCCTGTTCTCAAGCTTTGTTTAGTGGGAATGTAGACTATGCGACTGCCTCTGAGTCGGTGGTTATGTTTAAGCTTTTCCAGCGTAATGATTTTGCACTATTAACCAGTTTTGTTGAGTCAGATAACGATTTAAAGCTGCTCACGTTAGAGCGATTAGGCATTGTTAACCTGAGTGACTTGGAAGGTAAAAAAGTAGGCATCGTTAAGGCGAGTGCCAGTGAGTTTTACTTTGATTCATTGTTGATTGCCAGTGACCTGAAAGAGATGGCTGTTGAAAAAGTCTATTTACCACCAGAAGCGCTAAATGACTCATTATTCTCCTCACAAGTTGATGCTATTTCTGTTTGGGAACCTTACGGTTATAAAACTGAAACCTCTGCACCATCCGATGTATTGAACCTTGGGCTATCTGGTATTTATCATTTGTCGTTTAATTTACTTTCGATGAAAGCAACCGTCGAAGAGGCGCATGATGAGATAGTGGCAATATTACGTGCATTAAAAGAGGCTAATGAATGGATTAACCTCAATCCTGAACAATCGAGAGAGGTGATTGCACAGGCCTTAAATATTCCGTTACCCCAACTCGAGTGGTCTTGGAATGATTATGTATTTCGTTTGTCGTTAGGTAATGCACTTTTATCTAACTTACAGCTTCAAGCAAGATGGGCGATTGAGGCTGGTATGGTTACGGGCGACAAGCCGGATTTTCGGACAGTACTTGCTTCCAAGCCGATCGAGGAAGTGCTACGTACTAAGGTATCGATAAAATGATCAGTTCGATTGTGCGTAAATTGACATTATTGTTCGCATCCACGGCATTTCTAATCCTTTTGATCACTTTTTCTCTGTGGGGCTTACTTAAAGAACAAGAGCAAACAAAAAAAGATCTAGAAGATATTATGCAGATCCAATTGAGTGTGGATTTGTTGCGTAGCCAACTTTGGATTTTCCTGCAGTATTCTGATGTATCAAGTTTGGACCAGGTTGATATTGCTCAGCAAAGCCTCTCCAAGAGACTGCTTAATCATAAGATGATGGGCAAACATATCGAAAACTTACAACGCATGAATACTAGCCTTGCCGTCTTACTGCAACAAGAAAAAAAGCTTACTCATCAAGATGCTGAAGCAAAAAGCAACTCTCTAATCAGCGCAAAAGGGCTGCTACATTCACGTTACAATATGCTCGTGCAAAATATGACTGAAGAGTTGTTTTACTTACAAAAATCAGTCTTAGCAAAAAGCATTGAGAGTCAACAAATGACCTTGATGTTGAGTGCACTGAAAATATTATTTTTTTCAATCTTAGTGAGTGGCATTGCGTGGTTGATTTTGAAACGTTTCAAAAGGGGGTTTGCGTCAATTAAACAAGGTATCCTAGCTTTGACGTATGGTGACCTTGAAAGCAAGATTGAACCAGTCAATCTGGATATTGAATTTGTAGCTTTGGCTGACTTTTTTAACCATATGAAGGTCTCACTAAAAACGACAACCGTGACAAAAGATGAATTGCAATTAGAGGTTGAGCGACAAACCTCAGAGTTAAAAATCCAAAAAGATCAGCTTCAGTTTCTATCTGAACATGATTCGTTGACGGGGCTACTTAATCGGCGAGCGTTTGAAAAGTTGTTGGATAACGCCATTGTTAAAGCCAACAGGACCAAGGTGAAGTTAGCGCTGCTTTTCATTGATTTGGACAATTTCAAAACCATCAACGACACTCAAGGCCACTGCGCGGGAGATGAAATTTTAAAGCAAATCGCGATTCGCTTAGAGGCCAGTATCCGCCAATCTGATTTTGCGGCAAGGCTTGGCGGTGATGAATTTGTAGTGTGCCTCGATCTGATTGATGAGTACGACTTTGTCGCAGAGAAAGTCAAACAAATCATCAAATGCTTAGGGCTGCCCATTGAGTTTGAAGGGCAAAGCCTAACCGTTGGTGTTAGTGTCGGTATCAGCTACTTCCCCTTACAAACCAATAGTATGCACCATTTAATGGCCTTGGCTGATGAGGCGATGTATCAAGCGAAAGAGGTGGTTGGTAACACTTATTGTCAAAACATTGATCCCTTAAGGGGAGTTTTTACAGTGGAAGACGTGGTGAGTTAACGCCATTTTTCTGCATAGGAAGCGGTTGGGTCGAGGCTGATTCATGAGTAGATAGTCGCAATCCCTGAATAATACCGTTTATCAATTGAACCTGACTCAGTTTCCTTTTACCCTGTGCTTCTCCCCCCATATTATCGCTAGGAGCATCGTCATGCAGCTTCGTGATCCTCAACTTTTTAAACAACAATGTTATCTCAATGGTCAATGGGTTTGTGCATCCAACTCGCTCACCTCAACCGTTTACAACCCTTATGACGGCACTCTGATTGGAACGGTTCCGCAGCTAGATAGTGCGCAAGTCCAACAAGCGATTGAGGGTGCAGAGCTTGCGCAGAAACTGTGGAAAAAACAGCCAGCGGCGGACAAAGCGAGAGTGCTTAGAGCTTGGTATGAATTGATTGTTGAACACAGCGATGATCTGGCACTGATTTTAACCAACGAGCAAGGTAAACCTTTAGCGGAAGCGAAAGGCGAGATCAGCTATGCTGCCAGCTTTGTCGAATGGTATGCCGAAGAGGCAAAACGAGCTTATGGTGAGCTTGTCCCGAGTCATAAAGCGGATGCAAGAATACTGGTATCGAAAGAACCTATTGGTGTGGTTGCTGCGATCACGCCTTGGAATTTCCCTGCGGCTATGGTGACTCGTAAATGTGCTCCAGCGATTGCGGCTGGGTGCGCAGTGGTACTCAAACCAGCACCAGATACGCCTTTTACTGCTCTTGCTTTGGCAGAATTGGCGCATCGTGCTGGGCTTCCCGCTGGCTTATTGCAAGTGCTGACCGGAGAGGCAATCGCAATCGGGCAGCAATTAACCAGCAGCAAAGTGGTACGCAAACTCTCATTTACTGGCTCAACAGGAGTGGGGAAAATATTAATGGCACAGTGCGCGCACAACATCAAAAAGTTGTCGCTCGAGCTGGGTGGTAATGCCCCTTTTATTGTGTTTGATGATGCCGACATTAATGCCGCCGTAGAGGGTGTGATGGTGGCGAAATTTCGTAACGCTGGTCAAACTTGTGTCTGTGCCAATCGAATCTATGTGCAAGAGGGCGTGTACGATAAATTTGTTAAAAAATTGGTTGATAAAGTCAGCAAGCTGATTGTGGGAAATGGGTTGGAATCGGTCGTAACAATGGGGCCTTTAATCAATGATGCGGCGGTGGCTAAAGTCAAATTACATATTGCGGATGCCACCGCGCAAGGCGCTCTAGTGCAATATGGCACTCTGCCTCAAGCCGGTAGCCGCTTGTTTGAGCCTCACGTATTAACAGAGATGACAGAAGAGATGTTGGTGGCTCAAGAAGAAACCTTTGGCCCACTTGCACCTTTGTTTCGTTTCACTCACGAAGAGGAAGTGATTGAACGTGCAAACCACACGGATTCTGGATTAGCGGCATACTGCTATACGCAGTCATTGGCTCGGGCTTGGCGATTGAGTGAGGCACTGGAAGTCGGCATTGTTGGTATTAACGAAGGTTTGATATCAACTACAGTCGCACCGTTTGGCGGCATCAAAGAGTCAGGTCTTGGCCGCGAGGGAGCAAAGCAGGGGCTAGACGAATATTTGGAAGTGAAATACACCCTAATGGGAGGCTTAAACTAACCTTCCTCTCACTATTTTTGTTGAGTCAGTAACACCCATCTTAAGGGGCCATTGGTTTCAAAATCATTGGCCTCTTGGCAGATCATATACAGCTCACCGACTTGAATCACTGCACCGATAGAATAAGCTTGGTCCTTATAATAGCAAACACGTTGCAAAGTTTTACCTTCTGTAGCCACCACAACCGGTAGCGAAGCGGTATTGATTACTTTCGTGTAGCCAAAGCTAGGAGCAATCAATAATAACCAAACACAGTACTTCAGCATGGTGTATCTCCTATTTATAGTGAGGTAGTTAATCAAATTGCCGCTGATAGCGGGGCAGCATACTTTCATTGCCCAGTAACCCACCTTGATGAATATAAATCACCGTTTTTTCTGGATGGGCTTCCATCCAAGGTAACAAACATTGCCACATCATAGGGTCATACAACAGATCAAATTCCACATGAGTCTGCTCAAGTAGATTTTGCCACATCCGATAATCGGCTTCGTACAATCGTCCAAAGTGATGCTTTTTCTCTGTAGATATAATCGTAGGGTACTGGCGCTCTTCAAGCTCGTCAAATTGTTGGATGAGGTAGTCATTTCCCCCTACACAAGCACAGGTCAGAACCTCAATGCCGTGCGGTTTTAGATATTTTTGCAGGTAGATCGCAGTGGTTCCTGTCCCGGAGGGCAACGCAACGACGAATTGCGTTTTTGTCTCCATTCTCATCCAGTTGAGAATTTCTAGAGCCAACTGCTTAATGCCCGTTTCGGCCACCTTTGAGCGACCGCCTTCTGGTACGACTAAGCATGAAGCATCAGGCTGACGGATCGTATCAATATACTGCTCGGGGGGCATTATATTGATGGGGCTAACTTCGATGATGTGCGCTCCTAAATCCAGTGCGCCACGATAGTTGCCAATCGGCCTTTGTTGTAACCACGTTGGAATGTGGTCTACATAAAACTCAAATTTCCACCCTTTAATGCGCGCAAGAGCCGCCAGAGAATAGAGAGCATTCGACTGCGCCGAACCATAGCTGATTAAAGTGCTGATGCCGGGGAGATCGCTATCCAATAACGCCATAAACTTACGCGCTTTATTTCCTGAAAAATGGCTGTGAAGTTGATCATCACGTTTTAAATAGAAGCGGTTATTGGCAAAAGTATGTTGTGTTATGGGGGTGTCAGACAGTTTCATGATGATTTTCGAGCAGAAAAGGGCCGTAGTATATACTGACCTGAGTAAAAATTGCAGTGTTGGCCGATTTTATCGCTCGTCAGTTACTGCTTTGCCTCTCATGCGGCAAAAAAAAGCCCAGAGCAAAAGGCGCTGGGCGGATACAAATAAACATAGGAGTTAATAAGAAAAAGCAGCATATCGGTAGTTACAGTAAGAAGAAAAATTTGACGGCCTGTAAAATTCTTAATGCTCTGCTAACTACACTTATTGAGACTGAGCATTTCACAATCAGTTCCATCTTAAAGCCATTTTTTTCAATTTATTTTTAAAATATTTATCTTTCATTAGCTTACTTCTATTTTACTCTTCAGCTCCGATCATTTCGTAAAAATGTGATGTTAATTGCTTGTTAATCAATTGTGTCGATAGTATATTTCAAACACCTGTTTGATACGAGTGATTGAAATGGCACCAAGAAGTAGTACCAAAGAAAAAATCCTAGATGTTGCAGAGGGATTGTTTGCTGAACATGGCTTCAACGATACATCGTTACGAGCTATCACCAGCAAAGCTGGAGTAAATCTAGCCTCGGTTAACTACCATTTTGGTGATAAGAAAACGTTAGTGCGTGCAGTGTTGAATCGTTATTTAGAAGCATTTATGCCGGCCGTTCAACAAGCGCTGCAGGAGTTAAACTCCCAAGATGAATATCAAATGTCGGAAGTGTTTGAGTCATTGCGTACACCATTACGTGCGTTGAATGATGTTAGGCCCAACGGTACCAGCCGTTTTATGTTGTTGATTGGTCGCGGCTATACCGATGTGCAAGGTCATTTGCGTTGGTTTATCACCACACGCTACAGCGATGTATTGTCACTGTTTACTCAGTCAGTGATGAAGGCGAACCCAAAACTGACGCCTGAAACTCTATTCTGGCGTTTGCACTTCACGTTAGGCACGTGTGTTTTTACCATGGCGTCGAGCCAAGCATTGGCTGAGATTGCCGAAAGTGATTTTGGCAACCAAGTGGATGCCAAAGTAGTCGTCGACTTACTTATTCCTTATTTAGCCGCCGGCGTTGCGGCTGATTAACCCAATTAAATCTATTATAAGAAGTAACAATCCAAGCGAACAAAAGGATCTGATCATGAGCTCTCTACGAAGAAAATGGATAAGCGACCCCGCCTTTAAACTGTTTAAGCAAGTTTTGCCTCCGTTATCGGAGACAGAAAAAGAGGCGATGGAAGCGGGCAGCGTTTGGTGGGATGGTGAACTGTTTTCAGGTCGTCCAGACTTTACCAAACTGCATCATTACCCAAAACCAACCTTGTCAGATGAAGAGCAATCTTTCATTGATAATGAGTTGGAAACGCTGCTGTCCATGTTAGATGACCATAAAATCGTGAAAGAAGATCGTGACTTGCCAGCGGAAGTGTGGACGTTTCTGCGTAAAGAGCGTTTTTTCTCTTTGATTATTTCAAAGGCCTACGGTGGTCGTGAATTTTCAGCACTCGCCAACTCCACCATAGTGTCACGGATTGCGACGCGCAGTATCAGTACCGCTGTTACAGTGATGGTGCCAAACTCGCTTGGCCCCGGAGAGCTTCTCTCTCACTACGGTACACAACAACAGAAAGACTACTGGCTTCCTCGCTTAGCTGACGGTACGGATATCCCTTGTTTTGCGCTGACCGGGCCAGAAGCAGGCTCCGATGCTGGCGGCATTCCTGATCAAGGCGTGGTGTGTTACGGCAAGCACGAGGGCAAAGAAGTCCTTGGGATTAAACTCAGTTGGAATAAGCGTTATATCACGCTGGCTCCGGTTGCAACTGTGCTAGGCCTAGCTTTCAAACTCAGTGATCCTGAAAAACTTCTAGGCGATAAGCTCGATATCGGCATTACCTGCGCGCTGATCCCTGCTAATCACAAAGGCGTGGAAATTGGCGAGCGACACGATCCACTCGGCCTTGCGTTTATGAACGGCCCAACGCGTGGTCAAGATGTTTTCATCCCGATGGATTGGCTCATCGGTGGTGCTGACTATGCGGGTAAAGGCTGGCGCATGCTGGTGGAATGTTTGTCGGCAGGGCGTGGTATTTCATTACCCGCACTTGGTACGGCGATTGGTCACTTAACTTCGCGCACGACAGGTGCATACGCTTATGTGCGCAAGCAATTTGGCATGTCAATTGGTAAATTTGAAGGGGTAGCTGAAGCACTGGGCCGTATCGGTGGCTTAACTTATTTGCTTGAAGCGACACGAACCTTAACCACAACCTCGCTCGATTTGAAAGAAAAGCCGGGTATAGTGACCGCCATTGCCAAATACCATATGACAGAAATTGCGCGCACAATTTTAAATGATTCGATGGATATTCACTCTGGTCGAGCGATTCAAGATGGACCAATGAACTACCTCGGAACACATTATCTCGGTATCCCGGTCGCAATTACGGTTGAAGGGGCCAATATCCTAACTCGCAATTTGATGATCTTTGGCCAAGGTGCCACTCGTTGTCACCCTTATGTTTTGAAAGAGATGGAAGCGGCAGCTAATCCTGATACAGAGCAAGGTGCGAAAGATTTCGATAAGCTGTTGTTTAAGCACATTAGCCACGCGACCAAAAATACCTTTGGTGCACTCGGTGCTGCATTAACGGGTTCGCGCTTTGTCAAAGCGCAGATGAGCGGTCCAACAAAAGCGTATTACCAACAGTTGACGCGCATTAGCCGAGCACTTGCCGTGAGTGCCGATTTCGCTATGTTGACGTTAGGTGGCGATCTTAAACGTAAAGAGATGATTTCAGCGCGTTTAGGTGATGGTTTGAGTTATCTGTACATGGCTTCAGCGACCTTGAAAAAGTATGAAGATGAAGGCCGCCAACAAACCGATTTAGATTACGTGCACTACGCGGTGCAATATTGTTTGTACCACGCGGCTAAATCTTTGCAAGAGGCGTACAGCAACTTCCCCAACAAAGTGGTTGGGCGCTTACTTAAAGTGTTGGTCTTCCCTTTGGGCAACCATTATGACAAACCTAGCGATGAGCTGTCGGTCAAACTGGCGGAAAGCTTAATGACTCCTGGAGCACATCGAGATCGTCTCACTCATCTTTGCTACATTGGGCCAGAGGAAGACGATAGCGTTGGCTTGATGGAAAAAGCGTTTTTGGCGATGTATGGTATCAGTGCACTTGAGCGCAAGCTGTTCCGCGCAGCCAAAGAGGGTAAAATTGCGCGTAAAGGTGCCCTGACTGAGCGATTGGCTCAAGCCTTAAGCGAAAATGTGTTGACTCAAACTGAAGTAGACCAAATTTTGGCCGCAGACAAACTGCGTTATAAAGCGATTCAAGTTGATCACTTTAGCCATGACTTGAGCGAGGTGATGACCAATAAGCCGGGAAAGCCAAAGCTTAATCATGTCGCCTAGTCGCGAATATCGTCACTAAAAGTGTGACCGTATATCAGGGCATCCTAGTCGGGTGCCCTGATTTTTTGAGCCACGAGAGATCCAACCACTTGCAATTTCTGCCTGTTTTTAAAGAAATAGGGTGAGATCTTCGAGCGAAACTTTTATCCTAGCGGAGATTTTTGAAGGAAGTTGAATATGATCATCAAACCTAAAATTCGTGGATTTATCTGTACGACAACGCACCCTGTGGGTTGTGAAGCTAATGTAAAAGAACAAATTGCTTACACCAAAGCACAAGGCCCTATCAAAAATGCACCGAAACGTGTACTTGTTGTAGGCTCATCCAGTGGCTACGGCCTTTCGTCTCGTATTACCGCCGCTTTTGGTGGAGGTGCTGCGACCATCGGTGTTTTCTTTGAAAAACCGGGCACGGACAAAAAACCAGGCACCGCCGGTTTTTATAACGCAGCCGCGTTTGACAAGCTTGCTCACGAGGCGGGTTTGTATGCTAAAAGCCTAAATGGTGATGCATTTTCTCACCAAGCAAAACAGAAAGCGATCGAGCTAATCAAACAAGACTTAGGTCAAATTGATATGGTGGTTTACTCGCTTGCTTCACCAGTGCGTAAGTTACCTGAAACTGGCGAACTGATTCGCTCATCATTGAAACCGATTGGCCAAACATACACCGCGACAGCGGTTGATACCAATAAAGACATCATCATTGAAGCCAGTGTTGAACCTGCAACTGAGCAGGAAATTGCAGACACGGTAACGGTTATGGGCGGTCAAGATTGGGAGCTATGGATCCATGCACTTGCTGAAGCTGGCGTATTGGCTCAAGGGTGTAAAACCGTGGCTTATAGCTATATCGGTACTGAGCTAACTTGGCCAATCTATTGGGATGGTGCGCTAGGTAAAGCGAAGATGGATTTAGACCGCGCCGCATCGGCACTGAATGAACAGCTTTCTGTACTAGGTGGTACGGCTAATGTGGCCGTTCTTAAATCGGTTGTTACTCAAGCCAGTTCAGCTATTCCTGTTATGCCTCTTTACATCGCAATGGTGTTTAAGAAAATGCGTGAGCAAGGTGTACATGAAGGATGTATTGAACAGATCTATCGCATGTTTAGCCAACGTCTTTATAAAGAAGACGGTAGTGCGCCGGAAGTAGATGAGCAAAATCGTCTGCGTCTGGATGACTGGGAACTGCGTGAAGATATTCAAAAGCATTGCCGTGAGCTTTGGCCACAGATCACTACTGAAAACCTAAAAGAGCTGACGGATTACGTTGAATACAAAGAAGAATTCTTGAAGTTATTCGGTTTTGGTGTTGATGGCGTTGATTACGAAGCCGATGTCGATACTGAAGTGGCATTCGATGTAATTGATATCTAATCCATTGGTGTCACAGTGACACAATAAGATGTTCTAATCTCAAAGGTCTAGCCACAGTGCTAGGCCTTTGCTGTTATGGAGGGTAATACAACATTACTCACCCTCAACAGCATTTTCTCGATCAATGGAACGGTTGCTGTTTCCCTGCAACAAAAAACACATCACAGTGGTGCTCGGCCGCTAATTGCTTGAGTAGGTGTTGGTTGATAGGCTCAATAGTATTTGACGCGATTATCGCACTGGCATTTCCGGAGCGGATAGCTTTCATCACAATCTCTAATTCCGATAACGTTTGAGAGGGTTTCATGTGGATCACTCTGTCGCAATGTATATTGAAAGAAGCAAACTGTTCATACTGTGGTCGAGGACATTCAGAGGTGAATAAGATCCACTGCTGTTGGTGCTGGGATAGCTTAGCAAGCTTTGACATCATGGCTTGTTCAATCGTATTGACTGAGCGATGGGCATTAGCCAAAGGGTACTGAGCTGATAGTTGAGAAGCGAAATTTACTTGAAGCATAACACTGTCCTTTCATACATGCTGTATGTGCGTACAGTATTTGAGTTGTAGATACTGATCAAGTTTTTTTTGCTGAATTTATCAGCATAACCAAGCTTGAATTCGTTAGATTTTGTTTTAATTTATTGATTAATAACTATTTTTATCAAACAATCAAATTGTTCAAAGATAAAGCGCTGTTGTCTGTTTTGTGATCAAGGTAAGTATCCTAGTAACAGTGTCTCGCCACTAATTAGATAAGTTATCATAGTCGCTGAAATGGTTGTGCTTTAAAACAGGCAGTAAAAAAGCGCCGTGTTGGCGCTTTTTCATGTATAGCTATTGATGCCTAATGTGACAGTGACTGTCGATCTCGAAATGCTTGCTCTGCAATATTAAACTGCCTGACATCCATGCGCGCAAACTCATTGCAACTTTCACATGAGTGATGCGATTTCCCATCAATATATTCGTGTTTTATTAATAGCTTTGGTTGTTTACACCAATCGCAAATACCTTCAATCGTAAACATGTTTTCTCCCCACCTAGAAGATTTAGGTGCAATTTTCGCGGCGCATTATCCCATATAAAAGAGAATTAAGTTAACTATTTGTTACTTTAAGTGAGATGGAGATCGATTGCGTTGTCTATCTTTAGCGAGTGTTTTAATCGCGAGCGGTAATATTTCGCATTAAAAATAACATTTACTTAACGTGAGGCAGGATGATTTTTAACGCACCATTGAGTCGTTTCATTTCTTCTTGTGAGCCTTGAAGATCTGGGTGGTATATTTTGCACAGTTGCTTGTAGCGAAGCTTGATGCTTTTTTCATCGGGAAGTTCACTGAGTTTAAAGCCAAATAATGCACAGGCTAATAGTAATTTTTGATCCTGAGATTGAGCCACATGATTGTTTTGCAGTCTTTTGATCTCTTTGAATAAGCTTTCAAGCTGCCTTTTTTGCTGTTTGATCATAAAGGCTTGCGATTCGATTTCTTGCTGGTGTTGACTATTTTTATCGTGCTGTTGGGTCTTACGTTTTCGGCTCCAGAAGCGGAAAAGATAGATAAGCATCAAAAGGAGTAACATCAGCAACAATAGAGATAAGTAATCCGTCATGATAGAGCTTGTCGAGTTGCGATCAACGGGTGCAGTGCTGACCACCATGTCAGCTTCATCGCTGCTGTCAAAAGCGCTGTCTAATTGGCTGATGGAGGAGACTTGTTTTGCACGTTGTTGATTGAATTTTTCTTGCAATACACGGGCATAACCCTCTTCGGCTTGGCTACTCTTACTTGCCGCAATGCGATACCATATTTCTGACAATTCTAACGCTGAGGGTGGCGAAGGGAGTGTTTCGTACGTTCTAGCGAGTTGTAATTGAGCATTCACATCGCCGCTAGTGGCTAAGTCTGTCAGCCAAAATAGAGCTTGAGGGATGTCTTTTGGGGTTCCTTGTCCCTTTAAATAGAGATTGGCTAGCCTAGATTTGGCTAAGGGGTGTCCATTCTGCGCCGCTTGCTGAAACCAATAAAACGCATTGTTTAGGTTAACAGCAACTTTGTCCCCTTGCTGATAAGCCAGCGCCAATTGATATTGTGCATTTGAGTTTTGTTGCTGAGCTTGGGCAGTTAGCTCAGCAACAGGAGAAGCCAGTACTAATGAGGAGAAAAACAGGCACAAACTAAGGACAACTCTCAAATTTTCACCATATTTTGTGGGGCTAATTTCTGTCAAATAGTAGCGCATTTCTATCGAATGCACAGAGCAGAATAGCGCATTAATGGTTATCTAAGACGTTTTGGAGCAGGTGCGCCATCAATCGGTCGGTTTACAGATACTTTACGGCCTTTTTTTAACCCAGTTTCGTAATCCGCGGTAATATTTTTCATAGCATCACGCAGCTGCTGCTTGAAGGTCTCACGGTCAATATTTTGAAACTCTTTATCAATGTAATTATTGATTTTGTTATTGGATTCATCATCGGCGGTGATCACTGGAAGCTTTTCTAATGCCCCTTCAATCCAACCCGAAACGAATGAATTGACGCGCCGTGTGACTTCCATGCTGGAAGTGCCACTGCCCGCGAAACTATTTCGAAATTGGCCTGTGTGCTCGTTCATTTCTCGGTAAATGATATCAAAAGCGAATGCGGCAAAAATAGCGCGATCGGCCTCACCAATAAACTCAACACGTTTGAGTCCTTTATGATTGAGTAGCACCGCTTCTACACCAAACTTAGTATTGATACCGCGGATCACTCGCAGTAGTGATGAGGTGATGGATGCGGGTAGTAAATGGGTTGATTGGGTTTTGCCCATCTTGATAAATTCGATGTCATCTTTATCAAGCCCATACTTCAGCATCAGGCTATGCGCCATCTTGATGGCATTGGCCGCTTCATTCACATTCGCGGAATTACCAAGTTCAAGACATTTAGCGATCTTCTTTAGAGCTTTCTGTTTATCCATTAATTCGCAAATACAATTCTACAACTTCAGAAAAGTCCGACATTTTAGCGGTTTTATGCTGGAAGTGAAAGCGAAGTGGAGAATCGCTGCCCAAAATCAGGCAGCGAGTCGAGAGGAGGTTGATGGTTTAAATACCAAGTTCATCCAATAGGTCTGTAGTCAAATCATCATCACTGTTGTTTTGCTTGTCGTTTTTTGCTTTGGCAGACAGTTTTTGCTGAGTCGCTTCTAAAATTGAATCAGGGCTTTCATCTTCTTGAACTTCAAACTCTTCAAGTTGGATGAATTCGGTTTTATCCATTGCCAGTTCAAGATAGAAAATATTATTACTTTCTGTCGAGAAGGTAACTCGGCGTGCTTGTGGACGATCTAAATTAGTATCCACCGACAAAATTACCTGTTTGTTGAGTGACAGCATCTTCGGTTGGTTTTGGGTAATGTTGGTTTGCAGTTCTTTGCGGATTTTATTTGTGAAGTCGCCTACGAGTTGATTCATCAATTCGCCCAGTACATCGCCCACCTCGTCAGAAGTGTGCAGCACGGCCAGCTCTTCTTCTGGCATTCCCATGTTGCGCATATAACTGGTGTAAATTTCCAGCGCAGCCTTGGCCGTAAAGTTGATAACAACGAGCCCAGAGAAGCCACCATCAAACAAAACGAAACAGCCGAAATCTGGCTTTAGTGACGTTTTGTTGATTTTTTGTACCATCGCTGAGTAAGCAATGTTGGTCGCCGTTGCAGAACTGAGCACTCCTGACACTGATTGACAAAGCTTAAGCAAAATATCTTCAGTGGTAACAATCTTGTTTTTTTTCATTCTGATATCCGTAATGTGCATTGCAGTTTAAAAGCGGTATTTAACTCTCTATATCAATATATAAAGCATAAAGCGTTAATTAACTATGTATAGCTAAAATGTTGTGTACAGGAAAAATGTCGTACTGATGACTTTTTAGAGAGATTCATTCTTGCATTGAGATTCTGATTTGATCACCTTTTTAAATGTTGTAAAGTGACGAAATTCAAAGATTAATATCAAAATAACCATTAACCCACAGCTGATTGGATCAGCGCAGTAGGGGCAGGAAGCAAATGTTACCAAGACTTCATCACCAAACGGACGTCGATCCCGTCGTTTTGAGCTTTTTACAACAACTCGAAAACGAGGGGTTTAGCGGCGATATCGAATCACAATACTCTAGCCGACTTGCTGTTGCGACTGACAACAGTGTCTATCAGCAATTGCCTCAAGCCGTTGTGCATCCCAAATCAACTCATGACGTAGCACTTATTGGTAAGATTAGCTCAAAACCAGAGTTTGAGAGAGTCACTTTTTCACCGCGCGGTGGTGGCACTGGTACCAATGGCCAGTCGTTGACCAAAGGTATTGTGGTTGATTTATCTCGTTACATGAACCAAGTGCTTGAAATTAATGCTGATGAAGGTTGGGTAAGAGTACAAGCTGGCGTGGTGAAAGACCAATTAAATGATGCGGTCAGACCATTAGGTTATTTTTTCTCGCCGGATCTTTCGACCAGTAACCGAGCTACACTTGGTGGTATGATCAATACCGATGCATCAGGGCAGGGCTCTTTAAAATATGGCAAAACGTCGGATCATGTCTTGTCTCTGCAAGCCGTTTTTGCCGATGGCTCGGTACTTGAATCGGATCTCTCATTAGGCTTGCCTGAAAGTGGTACTTTTGCTGCAAACGCTTTGCAAGTGACCGAAGCGGTATGCCGTGGCAAGCGCGAACAAATTGTGGCGAAATTTCCACCTCTTAACCGCTTTCTGACGGGCTACGATCTTAAAAATGCGCTTGATGAAGAACGTGATCACTTTAATCTCACTCGGGTACTTTGTGGCGCAGAAGGCTCTTTGGTCTTCATCACAGAAGCAACCTTGAATCTGACGCCTATCCCCCAGGCTCGCACCTTAGTCAATGTGAAGTACAACAGCTTTGATTCGGCATTGCGTAATGCCCCTTTAATGGTAGCGGCCAATGCGTTATCGGTTGAAACCGTCGATTCAAAAGTATTAAATTTAGCTAAGCAAGATATTGTTTGGCATAGCGTCAGCGAGTTATTAGCGGATGTTCCGGGCAAAGAGATGCAAGGCATCAACATGGTCGAATACGCAGGCCAAAGCGAGCAAGAGGTCGCCGCGCAGGTCGCTTCATTGACGCAGCGTCTTGATCAGATGCTTGAGCAAGAACAAGCGGGCATCATTGGCTATCAAGTGTGCAGTGATTTGGCGAGCATTAACCTGATTTACAACATGCGCAAAAAAGCGGTGGGGTTATTAGGGGCGGCCAAAGGCAAGGCTAAACCCGTTGCTTTTGCTGAAGATACTTGTGTTCCTCCTCAACACTTGGCTGATTTTATTAGCGAATTCCGTACCTTGCTGGATAGTAAAAATCTCAGTTATGGCATGTTTGGCCACGTGGATGCCGGCGTGCTGCATGTGCGTCCTGCTTTGGATTTGTGTGACCCACAGCAAGAGCTTCTGATGCATGAGGTGTCTGATGAGGTGGTCAAACTGGTGGCAAAATATGGCGGTTTAATGTGGGGCGAACATGGCAAAGGTTATCGCTCCGAATATGGCCCCGCGTTTTTTGGTGAGGAGCTATTTACTGAATTACGACGCGTTAAAGCCGCCTTTGACCCGCACAATAAAATGAACCCCGGCAAAATATGTACGCCACTTGAGACCAATTTTGAATTGGTCAAAGTCACGGACACCAAACGCGGCTATTTTGATCGCCAAATCGATGTGAAGGTCCGTGACAGTTTCAAGCAGGCGATGGAGTGTAATGGTAACGGTTTATGCTTTAACTATGACACCAGTTCGCCGATGTGCCCGTCGATGAAAGTCACGGCGGATCGTCGTCACTCACCGAAAGGCCGTGCCGGTTTGGTGCGTGAATGGTTACGCCAACTTACCGAGCAGGGTGTGGATATTCTCGACCTAGAGAAGCAAGTGTTGGAGTCAAACCCAACCATCAAAACCATGATTGATCGCGTGCGTAACTCTTTCAATAAATCGCGTGAGTACGATTTTTCACATGAAGTGTATGAAGCGATGAACGGCTGCTTGGCGTGTAAAGCGTGTGCCAGCCAATGCCCAATCAAAGTCGATGTGCCGAGTTTTCGCTCTCGTTTTTTAAATATCTACTACTCACGTTATCAGCGTCCGGCTAAGGATTATCTCGTCGCGAATATTGAAACGCTTTTGCCGGTCATGGCAAAGGCTCCGCAAGTGGTGAACGGGGTGTTGGCTCAGAAATGGGTACAAAGCCTCACCGCTTCAACCGTTGGTTACGTTGATGCGCCCTTGCTTTCGGTACCGACGTTGGCAAAGCGTGTCGCAGGCCAAGTGGTGAAATTCGATATGCAGCGCCTCGCTGGGCTGTCACAGCAAGATCGCGCTGAACATGTGATTATCGTTCAAGACCCATTCACCAGTTATTACGATGCTGAGGTGGTTGAAGATTTCGTACAATTGCTGATCAAATTAGGCAAAAATCCGATACTGTTGCCATTCAAACCCAATGGTAAAGCGCAGCATATCAAAGGATTTTTAAAGCAATTCACAGCCACTGCGAAAAACACCGCTGCGTTTTTGTCACAAGTGGCTGATCTCAATATTCCAATGGTCGGTGTCGATCCAGCGTTAGTGCTTTGCTACCGTGATGAGTACAACGAAATTCTTGGTGATAAGCGCGGTGAGTTTGATGTGCTGACCGTTCATGAGTGGCTGTTGCCACGTTTGTCGGAGTTTAACCATCACCAAAACCACAGTGACGCGCCTTGGTATCTGTTTGCTCATTGCACGGAAAAGACCAAACTACCGAATGCAGAAAAAGAGTGGGGTGCGATATTTAGCCATTTTGGTTCTCAGTTAAAAACGGTGCCAGTTGGTTGTTGTGGTATGGCTGGAACCTTTGGCCACGAACAGGATAAGCTGGAGATGTCGAAAGATATTTATGGTTTAAGCTGGAAGCCAAGTTTAGAAAAACTGCCCAAAGAGCGTTGCTTGATCACAGGGTATTCCTGCCGTAGTCAAGTGAAACGATTTGAACAGGTAAAACCAAAGCATCCGTTACAAGCTTTACTGGCATTGTTGTAAACCCTAAGCCCAGACCTTACTGGGCTTTTTACTATACTGTCGATATTGGTTTGGAGCGAAGCATAGTCAGGTGGAGCAGCATGGAAAAATTTGAACTGAAAATACCCCCAGTGGCGATATTTATTGTGGCGCTACTGTTGATGCATCGTATCTCATACAGTTTTGAGTTTGCAAGCCTCGCTTTACCTCTGCCTCGAGTGGTCTTTGCGATTTGCTTTGTTTTATCTGGCATCGTTGGTTTACTGGGGATTTACGAATTTCGCCGCAAGAAAACCACGGTTAATCCAACCAAACCAGAAACGACATCGTGTATTGTGGATAGCGGTATCTACCGTTATTCGCGTAATCCGATGTATCTGGGGCTCTTTTTCCTGTTGTTTGGCGTGGCTTATTGGCAACACAATGGGTTGAGCCTCGTGGTCGCATTTTTATTTGTGTGGTTTATGAATCGTTTTCAGATTTATCCAGAAGAGCGAGTGCTGGAAGCGCGTTTTGGCGAAGAGTATGTCGATTACAAGCAGCGTGTCAGGCGCTGGATATAGTTGAATGTTGTAAGGCATCCGAAATCAAAAGCCCCGCAAGAATAGCGGGGCTGCAATCTATACAACGAACATGGTTCTATACAACAAATATGGTTCTAGATAATGGGCAAAAGAGCCCAAGCCATAGTAAAAAGAATACGGTTAGGCTGCTTTTGAAAATTGAGCTAAAAACATCTCTTTACGTTCATTGAAGCGATTAACTAAGTCATCGACTGCTTCTTGGTCATAAGGTTTCAGGCCACTGGCTACCATGCGCTTTACCCCTTTCCCTACGATTTGACCGTTTTCTTTAAAGGCAAAGTTAAGCGTGACAATGCCACGTTTACCGTCAACATCAAACGTCGCACCAGAAAACTCAACTTCAGGTGAAGTGAGGTCTAAACGTTCAAATTCCACTTCCATGCTTTCATAGATGACTAATGGGCGCTGGCAGTTAATCATCATCTGCGCTTCTTCCATCAATGGCACCATGATGTGCGGGAAGTTCATACCAGAAAACTGCACATAGTTCGTCACAACGTGTTCGATAAATGCGGTGTTGTGGCTTACTTGGCCTTCACGGCTCATGTGTAGATACTCTTTGCCGGCAGTATCGACAAGAGCGCTCTCTTTCATACACTTATTTTCAATGTGCAGTGCAATGCCATCGCTGACCATGCCTGAAAAATCAAAACGCATCTTTTGGCTAATGCCTTCTTTTTGCAGCAATACTGCAAAGAGCAAATCGCCCGGAACACAGAAACGCTTGCTGTCTTCGTCGTGGATTGGGTTGAAATCTCCCGCCACTTTTTTAGCAAAGTGACTCGCTTGTTGGCGAGTGAACTGGAATTTTTGATCTTGATGAGAGAAATAAGATGTAAGAGACATAATGTACGCTGTATAGCCAAAACTGACGCGATTATAAGTCAACTCCACTCGATGAATGGTCCAATCAGTAAAAAGAGCCTCACAGAGAGCGAGGCTCAATAGCGTAACATTATAAGCTAGGGAGAAGATTTTCCGGCATGAGCGAGTTATGTACCGCCAGCTCTAGCAAGGTATTAGCTTGTTCAATATCTGGCGAGAAGTAGCGATCCTTATCGTAAAACGAAACTTTTTTACGCAGGATTTGTTTTGCTTCTTCGACTAATGCGGAGGATTTATTGGGCGCTCTGAAATCGAGCCCCTGCGCGGCAGAAAGATACTCGACCGCTAAAATACCACGCGTGTTTTCGCTCATATCACGCAGACGACGACCAGCAAACGTTGCCATCGACACGTGATCTTCTTGGTTGGCCGAAGTAGGTAAGCTGTCAACCGAAGCCGGATGGGCGAGCGTTTTATTTTCACTGGCTAGCGCTGCCGCCGTCACTTGCGCAATCATAAAGCCAGAGTTAACGCCACCGTTGTCCACTAAAAATGGCGGAAGCTTGCTGAGCGCGCTGTCAATCAAGAGTGCCATGCGTCGTTCTGACAAACTGCCGATTTCGGCAATCGCTAGCGCCAAATTATCCGCTGCCATTGCGACGGGCTCTGCGTGGAAATTGCCGCCAGAGATGATGTCGCCATCGTCTGCAAACACCAGAGGGTTGTCGGAAACGGCATTGGCTTCCACTTCTAGCGTTTCAGCCGAATTGCGAATTTGCTGTAAGCACGCGCCCATCACTTGTGGTTGGCAACGCAGTGAATACGGATCTTGCACTTTTTCACATGCGGTGTGGGATTCACCAATCTCGCTGCGGCTGTCAAGTACGTGGCGATAAGCGCTGGCGGCGTCCATTTGCGCGCGATGACCGCGAACGCGATGAATGCGCGGATCAAACGGGCGGCGACTGCCCAGCGCTGCTTCGACCGACATCGAACCACACACAATGGCGGAGGCAAATAAGTCTTCTGCGGCAAATAACCCCTCTAGGGCAAATGCGGTAGAAGCTTGTGTGCCATTGAGCAGCGCAAGCCCCTCTTTTGGCGCTAAAGTAATAGGAGTTAGCCCTGCGATTTTCAACGCGTCCAGCCCAGAGATAATTTCGCCGTTATGGCGAGCTTGCCCTTCGCCGAGCAGTACCGTACTCATGTGTGCTAAAGGCGCTAAATCACCCGATGCGCCAACCGATCCCTTTTGTGGAACACAGGGGTAGACTTGGTGATTAACTAACGTCATCAAGGCGTTGATCACCTCAAGTCGAATACCAGAATACCCACGGGAAAGGCTATTGATTTTGAGTACCATCATCAAGCGAACGGTTTCATCCGCCATGAATTTACCAATGCCCGCAGCGTGTGAAAGCACGATGCTACGCTGCAAGGTTTCTAAATCTTCAGGGGCAATTTTAGTATTGGCAAGTAGGCCAAACCCCGTGTTGATACCATAAACAGTACGATTTTCGGCAATCACTTGTTCAACGACTTGTGTGCTTGCTTCAATACCCGCTATCGCGCTGGAGTCGAGTGATACGGTGACCAGCTTTCGGCTTACTTGACGCAGTGCTTTTAAGCTTAATTGGCCCGGTTTAATAACAAGATTTAACATGTGTTTTTGTCCTTACTTCAGTTGCGCGAGTTCATGGTTGAGCATTGGCAGGTCGAGCTTTTGTTCTTTAGCACAGCGTTTCGCAATGTCATAACCTGCATCAGCATGGCGCATGACGCCTGTGGCTGGGTCGTTATGTAAAACACGCGCAATGCGTTGTGCTGCGTCATCTGAACCATCGCAGCAGATCACCATGCCAGAGTGCTGAGAAAAGCCCATACCTACGCCACCGCCGTGATGAAGTGACACCCAAGTTGCGCCACCGGCTGTATTGAGCAGTGCGTTGAGCAGCGGCCAATCGGAAACAGCGTCTGAGCCATCTAGCATACCTTCAGTTTCACGGTTTGGGCTTGCTACCGAGCCGGAATCTAAATGGTCGCGACCAATCACGACTGGCGCTTTTAACTCGCCACTTTTCACCATCGCGTTAAAGGCTTGGCCTAAACGTTCGCGATCTTTCAAACCCACCCAACAGATGCGAGCTGGTAGGCCTTGGAATTGAATGCGTTCGCGCGCCATGTCTAGCCAGTTATGTAGATGGGGGTTATCAGGGATTAACTCTTTCACTTTTTGGTCGGTTTTATAAATGTCTTCGGGATCGCCAGACAGGGCGACCCAGCGAAAAGGTCCAATCCCCTCACAAAATAGTGGGCGAATGTAGGCTGGCACGAATCCCGGGAAGTCAAAAGCGTTCGCTACTCCTTCTTCGAGAGCCATTTGGCGGATGTTGTTGCCGTAGTCGAGTGTGGCAGCGCCGCGTTTTTGCAGCGTTAACATCGCTTGAACTTGGACAGCCATCGATGCTTTGGCCGCCTTGACCACTTGGCTTTCATCTTGAGTGCGCATTTGAGCGGCGTGTTCCATGCTCCAATTTAAGGGTAAATAACCATTGAGTGGGTCATGGGCCGAGGTTTGGTCTGTCACCACATCGGGGGTGATATTACGCTCAACTAGCTGTGGAAAAATGTCGGCGGCATTACCTAGCAAACCGACAGAAATCGGTGTCTCCGAGCTATCGATCATCGCCAAGGCTTCATCTAAGCTGGTGGCTTTTTTATCGACATAACCAGTGCGTAAGCGGTAGTCGATGCGCGATTCATCACACTCGACCGCAATCATGGAAAACCCAGCCATGGTTGCCGCTAATGGCTGAGCGCCGCCCATGCCACCTAAGCCGCCAGTCAACACCCAGCGGCCTTTTGCGCTACCAGCAAAATGCTGTTTAGCGATGGCGACGAAGGTCTCGTAAGTACCTTGTACAATGCCTTGTGAGCCGATGTAGATCCATGAGCCAGCCGTCATTTGACCGTACATCATCAAGCCTTGCTTATCGAGCTCATTAAAGTGCTCCCAGTTGGCCCAATGTGGCACAAGGTTTGAGTTGGCAATCAGCACGCGTGGTGCATTTTTGTGCGTCGGGAAAACACCGACAGGTTTGCCTGATTGAACCAAGAGCGTTTGATCCTCTTCAAGGCGTTCAAGCACTTCAACAATTTTATCAAAGCACGGCCAATTTCGGGCCGCGCGGCCAATGCCACCATACACCACAAGTGCATGTGGGTGCTCTGCAACGTCTGGGTCAAGATTGTTCATGAGCATGCGCAGTGGCGCTTCGGTTAACCACGATTTGGCTCGAAGTGTTGTACCGTGAGGGGCGCGAATGGTGCGCGTAGTATCAAGACGTTGCTCTTGAGTATGGGGTTGCGTCATGTTGAGACTCCTTGTGTTTCACAATGTGGCGCTATTGTTGTTATGGTGCCAGTATCGGGTTTAGTGAGGTGTAGCGATTAATCGTCGGTCATGGCATTGGCGATATCCCAACACAGCCTTGCCGCGAGACGAGCAGTTTGATTGTCTTGGTCAAATTGCGGGTTGTATTCGGCAATGTCGGCAATTAACAGCTTATTTTTGTGGTAGAAAATTTTGTCAAAATAAGGGGCAAGCGCTTCATAACTTACACCACGTGCTGCTGGGGCGCTGACTCCCGGCGCCGTTGCAGCTGGAAAGACATCTAAGTCAATCGTCAAATAGAGATAGTCACACTGGTCAATGAAGTGTTGCAGTTCACGCAGATGATCAATCGGGCTCAGTGCTGAAAACTGATTATCTTGCATATACCAAACGCCCAGTTCATCGGCTCGTTGAAACAGTGCAGTAGTATTACTTGCTCGGCTTACACCTAAGCAAGCGTAATGAAATGGCCATTGATTTTGCTCGCACCATTGATGAATTTGATTAAAGGGAGTGCCGGAGCTAGGTCGCACCGAAGCGATCTCTGACTCAAAAGCACGTAAATCGAAATGTGCGTCAAAATTGATGATCCCAATTCGTGGTTGGCTGATGGCTTGTTGACTCAGATATTGCGCTGCGCCTTGAAACGTGGCCCAAGCGACTTCATGACCGCCACCCAGTACGATAACGGGCGTTTGTTTAAGCGTATGGGCAATCACATCAGCGCACTGTTGCTGAGCCAGCTCAAGTTCATCATCAATACAGCGAATATTGCCCAGGTCAAAAAAGCGAGAGTGCTTATGCCAAGCCATGTTGGCCAGCGCTTGGCGAATGGCATCGGGGGCCTGTTTTGCGCCAATGCGCCCTTTATTGCGGGCCACCCCTGCATCGCATTCAAAACCGATAATGGCAATGGCTTTCTCATCTTGGTTTTGTTGAATTGGTAGCGTATTGACGGTGCAACGTTGAGTTTGATGGTGAACGCGTGTACCTAACTCGCCATCTTCGGCATCGTGACGGCCTTGCCACTCGAAGCTGTGCTGAGTGTTGCTAAAGGTAGAGTTATTCATAGGTAAATGCTCCGTCAACTACGCGTGCATGCAAACGCGGTACGCCCACTTGATAACTTAAATCGGCTGGGTGGCTAATATTCCAAATGGCGAGATCGGCATCGTAGCCAGTGGCAATTTTGCCGCGAGAATCAGTAAAACCTAACGCTTGCGCAGCATGTTGAGTCACACCTCGTAAGGCTTCTTGGGGGGTTAAGCCAAACAGTGTGCACGCCATATTCATAATAAGAGTGAGGTCAGCAAACGGCGATGTACCGGGGTTGAAATCACTTGCGATGGCCATTGGAATATGATGCTGACGCAGTAAATCAATCGGTGGGCGTTGGGTTTCACGTAAGAAATAAAAAGCACCGGGCAGCAAGGTTGCCACGGTATTGGAACGGGCGAGTGCAAACACACCTTGCTCATCTAAATATTCGATATGATCGGCAGACAAACCTTGGTAATGTGCGGTTAAAGCGCTTCCCCCTAGGTTTGATAATTGCTCGGTATGACCTTTCACTTGCAGCCCATGCGCAATTGCGGCTTGGAACACTTTTTCTGTTTGTGCCAGCGTAAAACCAATCGATTCACAAAATACATCGACGCTCGAAGCGAGTTTTTGTTCGGCCACCAGAGGGATGATTTCCTGACAAATATGCTCAACATAATCGTCTGATCGGTGTTGATATTCTGGTGGAATGGCGTGAGCGGCGAGCAGTGTTGTGACGACTTTAATGCGGCGATGATCCTCAAGGTGCTTAGCCGCTTTGAGCATTTTTATCTCATCATGGAGCGTTAAACCGTAGCCCGATTTGATCTCAACGGATGTGACACCGGAACGCAGCAACCCCTCTAACCTTGGTAGTGCCAACTCAACCAATTGGTCAATGGATGCGGTGCGGGTGGCGTGGACGGTTGATAAAATACCGCCACCTTGCTTGGCGATCGCTGGGTAGGGAACGCCTTGCAAGCGCATTTCAAACTCATTGGCGCGGTTACCGGCATAGATAAGGTGAGTATGGCAATCTATCAACCCCGGAGTGATAAGCTTGCCTTGGCAATCTATGACTTTGTGTTCTGGCGCGGCGGCGATGGGAATGTGGCTATCAAAGTAGGCGTCAATTTTGCCCGCTTTTATCACCACAGTTTTAGGAGAGCTAGGTTGATAGCCAAGCTCTCCTTGTTCCATGCTGACGATACGCGCGTTGGTCAGTGTTAGATCCATCTTTATTGTCACCGTTAACGCTTAGTGCGCTGCTGATTTAAATGTATATACAAATAAATAAGGCAAAAGCGCAGGCGGTGCAAGATGAATGTTGCAAAAGTGTGATCGAATGTTGAAATGTGTAGCGTTAGTCGAGCATCACTTTAGAGGTTAATTTGTATTTCGAGCCCGGGTGATAAAGCAGTGCAGAGCTGACTAACTTATCGCCACTCCAGGTACGGCGATTAAGTAGTAAACAGGGTTCATTGACGGCCAACTGCAACAATTGTTTGATGTGATGCTCGGCAATAATGGCTTCAACAGTGTGCTCAATGGCACTTAATGGGCAGTTTTGTGAAAGATATTGATTGGGCGTCATGAACGAAAAGTTTTGTTCAAGATAGTGGGGCGCGTAGCGGCTATTGACCCAACGCACTTCCAGTTGTATCGGAGTATCATTAGCAAAGTGAATGATTTCACTATAAAAAACAGAAGATCCTAGCATGACGCCGAGTTTGATAGCGACACTTTCATCTGCTGTTAACGCAAGTTGCTTTAAGACTTTACTGCGATATTGCTTCCCTCGGCTAGCGACCTCGTCAGCAATATTACGAATATCAAGCAGCGGTGATTCCGCTTTGTCTTCTACAGCGCAAACAAAAGTACCTAGCCTTGGTCGGCGTTGCAGTTTTCCATCAGCTACCAGATCCCGTATCGCTTTATTCACCGTCATCCGACTCACATTAAATTGCTCAGTCAGTTCTAGCTCGGTGCTTATGCGTTGGCCGACAGGCCAGTGTCCGGATTCAATGTTATCTAAAATAAATTGTTTTATTTGTCTATAAAGTGGTGAGCTTGACATGGGCATGATGAGTTTTATTTGAATATACAAATAATTAACGAAGTCGCTGGGAAATGCAATATTTAGATAAGGCTTTGCGATCATCATCGGCCAAAACTGTGAATTGGTGAAGCAGCTATCGACGACAAAGGGTCAGTGTCACGGTAAGATGGCGCCGTAACTTGTGTTGTAAATAGTAACCTGTGTTGTAAATAGTAACTTGTGGTTTAAATAATAAAGAGAAAATGCGATGACAGCTCCAACAGAAATGACTTTTTTCGCTCGTTTTGAAGCGGATATTTTGGCGAAAAAGAAAGTGATCACTATTCGTGATGAGAGCGAAAAGCACTACCAAGTTGGCTCTATTGTCGAGGTGAGTACGTTGGAAGAGGGACGAAAGTTCTGCCGCTTGTTAATCAATAAGGTTGAACCGATCCTATTTAGCGAATTAAGCCACTACCATGCAGAGCAAGAAAATATGTCACTCACGACACTGAAAGAGGTGATTCAAGACATTTATCCCAATATTGAACAGTTGTATGTAATTCACTATCAACTGGTTGAAGAGAAAGCTCTGGAAAAAGATCACGCTTAAAAATAATAACGCCAATCAATCACGATTGGCGTTATTGCTGTTTGCCTCAAGACAGTGTCACGACGATTTCATTATAAAACGCAGCAACAGTAATGAGGTTAGTCACGCTTCCACAGAATGTGGCAGAACTTTTGGTCTGGGTCGCGGCTGACGAGCATTCTTGCAAACACATCGTCTAGTACGTCGTCCTCTTCGTTGACAAGACCGATCAATACTTCCGCGTAAGCTTCCTTATCGACGTCAAAACCCACGTGTTGAACCCAATCATCACCAACGTCAACCAGTTCAGCTGCGCCACGGTCTTCAAATTGTGCCGTAAACAGGATGACATCAACAGGTTCTAGATTATCGGGTGCCATTTCAAGAAAGATGTCGTAAGCCGCATCAATGGCATCGTCGTAAGAAATCAAATCAGACATTATTATGCTCGGCTCATGTATTTGCGTTCAGCGGTGTTGATAATAATACGGTCGCCAGTTGCGACATATTCAGGAACCTGCACAACAAGGCCAGTGCTTAAACGTGCTGGTTTTGAACGCGCAGAAGCTGAAGCACCTTTGATGGAAGGATCAGTCTCTTCAATCACAAGCTCAACAGATGAAGGGACATCTAGTGCTACCGCAACACCGTCAACGACAACCACATACATACCTTGGATTTCTTCAGTGATGAACAGCAGCTCATCTTCGATATCCGCCTGTTTAAACGTAAATTGAGTGTAATCTTCGTTATCCATGAAGATGTACTCATCACCATCAACATAAGAAAACGAAACCGCACGGCGGTTCATGTCAACGGTGTCGACAAAGTCATCGGCTTTTAAACGCTCATCAACGCGAGCGCCAGTGTTCAAATCAGTACAACGTAGTTTGTAGATTTTAGAACCACCGCGGCCACCAGGAGTGGTCACTTCGATATCTTTGATCAATAGCGTCTTGCCACCAGAAATAATAGCAAACCCTTTTTTTAATTCATTCGCCTTTGGCATGGAATTTTTCCTTCATACTTAGTTTCGGCGCATTATACCTTGCCGTTTTCGAAAAGGAATATCTTGATTGATTGCTTTGCATAGTAGAACATGACCGCGTGTACTTTTTCTTAAATTAACTAACGCTTTTTGCTATGTATTTATCGGTTATTGACCCAAAACAACCCTTTCAGGCTGAATATCAAGCGGCTATCGATGATCTCATCAAGTTTCTGCGTGCCGGGTTAGGTGACAATCTACATAGTCTTTACCTTTATGGCAGTGTGGCGCGCAGAACTGCGCGTTATGGGCGCTCCAATTTGGATGTAGTGTTGGTCACGCACCGTGATTTCTCCGAGCAACGAGCAACTCTGCTGAATACGATAAAATGGCGATTTCAGAAAAGTTTCCCACATATCACCGAAGTCTCGATCAAAACTGCACTCGTGAGCGAGGTAGCCACTTTAGAGAGCATTTTTACGTGGGGATTTATGTTGCGCCATTGCTGCGTTTGCATCTTGGGTGATGATCTGGCGGAATGCTTTGGCGATTTCGAACCCAGTTGGGAAATAGCCAAACACTGGAATATGGACATCGCAGATTGGGTCTTTTTTTATCGTGATAAAATTGCAAAAACCAGCTCTGAAAGTGAACAGAGCAAGGCGCAAGTAGCCATTGCCAAGAAATTACTGCGCGCCAGTTATTCTTTGATTATGTATCGTGACAAAAATTGGTTTGATGATCCTATCGAATGCGGGCAGCAGTTTTTACGTTATCATCCGGAGAAAAAAATCGACATTGAGAGATTGGGTATTTTGCTCTCTGGACGAGTGATCGCCAAACGCTCAGTGATTGGAATTCTAGACAGTTATGGGCAATGGCTTGCAAAGCAGTATCAAAAAACAGAGTTTCGGATTGGTTAACCGCTGGCTAGATCGTCGTACTTCTTAAAATAACCCAAGTTGTGGCTGGCTGAGCTGTTCGAAATTCAAGCCAACAAAAGGCAAAATGGCTTCTGCGACTGGCTGCAATTGTTTATCGATATAGTGCTGATAATCGATAGGACTTTTTAAATACTCTTTAGGCTCAGGACCACTCAGTGTGATGAGATATTCGATACGACCTCGATTTTGATATTGCAATGGTCGGCCTAACTGCTGGTTTATCGTATCAGCAAGTCGTGCGGCTCTTACTTGTGGTGGTACGTTTTTTTGGTATTCATGCAGCTTGCGACGCAACCGTTTTTGGTACACGAGCTCATGGTCGAGTTGACCGGTTTGAGTTTGCTCAACGATTTCACGAATAAACGCCGCAGGGTCTTCACCATTAAAAATCATCGAATAAAGTTGGTGCTGAAAGCGTTGTGCGAGCGGAGTCCAGTCCGTTCTTGCACTCTCAAGCCCTTTAAAAATTAGCCGCTCGTTTTCGCCTTCACCGATCAATCCCGCATAGCGTTTTTTTGACCCCGTTTCTGAACCTCGGATGGTTGGCATCAGAAACTTTCGGTAGTGGGTTTCGTATTCCAATTCCAGCATCGATTCCAATCGGTACTCTTCACGCAAGTGGGTTGTCCACCATTGATTGATGTGTTCAACCAGTTGTTTTCCTACGCGATCCGCTTGCTGCTGTGAATATTGACCACCTAAAGAGACAAAAGTTGAGTCGGTATCACCATAAATCACTTGATAGCCTTGCGCCTCAATTAACTTTTTAGTTTGCTTCATGATCTCGTGTCCGCGCATGGTAATACTGGACGCCAAACGAGTATCAAAAAAACGACAACCTGACGATCCAAGCACCCCGTAGAAAGAGTTCATGATGATTTTTATCGCTTGTGAAAAGGCTTTGTTATTGTTCTTTTTCGCCACATCACGCGCAGCCCATAATTTCTCGATCATTTCTGGAAGAAAATGTTTGGTGCGGTGAAATTGACCGCCACGAAATCCCGTTACCGCTTGGTTATCCTCTTTGCCAATCGGAATTTTTAGCCCTTCAATCAAGCCAAGTGGGTCGATTAAAAATGAACGAATGATCGAGGGATATAAGCTTTTAAAATCAAGAAGTAACACAGAGTCGTAGAGGTTAGGGATGGAGTCCATCACATAGCCTCCGGGGCTTGCGACCCAATTTTCGGAGTGTAAGTTAGGCGCGATGTAACCCGCGCGATGCAATTGAGGTAAATAGAGATTGGTAAAGGCGGCGACAGAACCGCCGACGCGATCTAGCTCCACACCCGTGAGACGGGAACGTTCAATGGCGAAATCCAGCAAATGGGTATGTTCAAAGATTTTATTCACTAACACACAATCTTGCAGGTTGTATTTCGCCAGTGAAGGTTTGTCTTTTTTAAACATACGGTTGATTTCATCCATCCGATCATGGGCGTTGTGAATCGCTTTTCCTTCGCCTAATAGCTCCCTTGATACTGATTCCAATGACCAAGAACGAAATTGGTAAGTGGCTGTTTTTAATGTATCAATTCCATCCAACACTACTCGCCCGGGAATGGTAATAAACCCTTGCTGACTCTGGTTTGAACTACGAAAAAAACTGTGCTGTTTGCCGCGACCAATCGCAAGTTTTAACTTATGCCACTCGGCTCTTTTATGGAGTAAGCGAAAATCAAAATCAATCACGCTCCAGCCAATTACTACATCAGGGTCGAACTCAGTGAACCAATCGATGAGAGCGTTGAGCAATGCGTATTCGTCTTTCACCCACTGAATTGGGGTATCGCAAGGTTCGGGCTCACCAATCATGATTACGCGGCTGTCCATTGGGCTATCAAAACCAATCGAGTAGAGAATGCCTTTTTCAGAGCATTCTAAATCCAGCGAAACCACTTTCAGATGAGGAAGATAGTTGCCCGGTCGACATTTCGCCTGTTCTATTTTTGAATGGGAAAACGTCTGGGTAAGCCGTCCAGTGAATTCAATGCTGCCTTTAAGAAAACGCTCCATAAGAAAGCGGTCGGCAAGCTTAATATCATCTTCTAACGTCAGAATATGATGTTGCTTTAGTAGTGCCGAAAACTCAGCATGCGTTTGAATCGTTTGACAATAACAACCCGCTAGGAGGTTATGTTCAAAATCTTCCAAATCCAATGTTTTTAATTCGATAGAGAGCTGCCGCTCTAACGCTAATTTTTGCGCTTGTGGTACATCTTTCTGTGGTATGAAGAACACGGGTTTTTCACCACGGATAATCAGTTGGGTTGGACCTTGAGGCGTACTCAACCACAACTCAATATGAGTCGAGCCATGAAGGTCTCTTGCATGGCGAGTAAGTAAAAAACCGTGTTGAATAACCAAGCGTAATAAATCCAAATAGTCGTAACCTTGGGGGAGGGCATCATATCAGAGCTACGAGGTAAATAACGAATTTCAGTGAGGTGAGTAAGCGGGCGATGGAGATGAAATAACCGTTAATTGGTATGGTGTATGCATTTTAACTTTATGATTTGTTTTGGTTTTGTATTTTTATGAGGCTGGTTGCATTTTTATGTTTAGGTTCAAATTTGTCAAAAAATCATGTAAAAGTCGTGCGACATCTCTGCTAATATAATTAAGCTTTTGATTTGTTGATGGATTCTCATTGGATGATTAGCCGAACAAATAAGTACTTGCCAAATTTGGGGTTTGAGCACATATTCAGTGTGAGTAAAAACCAATGTTAAGTTAATTACCCGATTGTGAGTTAATTTCCAATTGTGAGCTAATTAATGTGGGCCGCGATGCTGCTATCCACGATTCAGTGGGTGCAGAGCCAATAGATGAGTGTGGAGATACAAGTTTGATAAGTGTTTTCCTTGTAGATGATCACGAGCTGGTTCGCACAGGGATACGACGTATTATTGAAGACGTCCGTGGAATGAACGTAGTAGGGGAAGCTGACAGCGGTGAAGAAGCAGTAAAATGGTGTCGCAGTAATCATGTCGACGTTGTTTTAATGGATATGAACATGCCTGGTATCGGCGGTTTGGAAGCGACAAAAAAAATTCTGCGCTTTAATCCAGATGTGAAAATCATCGTGTTAACGGTTCATACGGAAAATCCATTTCCGACCAAAGTGATGCAAGCTGGAGCCGCGGGTTATTTAACCAAAGGTGCAGGCCCAGATGAAATGGTCAACGCGATTCGCATTGTGAATAGCGGGCAGCGTTATATCTCGCCTGAAATCGCACAGCAAATGGCATTAAGCCAATTCTCGCCAGCTTCTGACAATCCATTTGCTGATCTCTCGGAAAGAGAGCTGCAGATTATGATGATGATTACCAAAGGGCAAAAAGTGACGGATATTTCCGAGCAACTTAGTCTTAGCCCCAAAACAGTAAATAGCTATCGCTATCGACTGTTTAGTAAGTTAGCGATCAGCGGTGATGTTGAACTGACCCATTTAGCTATTCGACACGGAATGTTAGACACCGAGACGCTTTAGTGACTTCTTTGTTCGACTCGGTCGCTTTTCTTAAAACCGTTACCCATCAGCCCGGCGTTTATCGAATGTATAACGCCGAGGCTGATATCATCTATGTTGGCAAAGCCAAAGACCTCAAAAAACGCCTTTCTAGTTACTTTCGAAAAACAATCGACAGTGAGAAAACGCGCGCGTTAGTCAGCCATATCGATAAAATTGATGTCACCGTTACTCACACTGAAACGGAAGCGTTGATCCTTGAGCACAATTACATCAAGCAATATTTGCCTAAATACAATGTGCTGCTGCGAGACGATAAATCTTACCCGTATATTTTTATTAGTGGGCATAAGCACCCTCGTTTGTCGTTGCACCGTGGCGCGAAAAAGCGCAAAGGTGAGTATTTTGGTCCATACCCTGATTCTGGTGCGGTTCGAGAGTCGTTACACCTCATCCAAAAAATATTTCCGGTAAGACAATGTGAAGATACCGTCTATAGCAACCGGACTCGTCCTTGCCTGATGTATCAAATTGGCCGCTGCGCTGCACCTTGTGTGAGTCATATCATCGCGGATGAAGAGTATGCTGAATTGGTTAATTATGTTCGATTGTTTTTGCAAGGCAAAGATAACCAAGTACTTGAAACATTAGTGCAAAAAATGGAACAAGCCAGCCAAGCACTGCAGTTTGAAAATGCCGCTAAATTTAGAGACCAGATCCAAGCCATTAGAAGAGTCCAAGAACAACAGTTTGTTTCTGAAGAGACGATGGATGACATGGATGTATTGGGATTTGCCCAAGAAAATGGCATCGCTTGCATCCATATTTTGATGATCCGCCAAGGTAAAATATTGGGTAGTCGTAGCCATTTTCCTAAAATTCCGGCTAACACGACTCAAGAAGAGGTGTTTGATGGCTTTTTAGGACAGTATTATTTAAGTCACAATGAAGCGCGTACGATCCCAAGTCGAGTGATCTTAAATGCGGGTCTGCTAGAGGATGAAAAGCCGCTGCAAGAAGCCTTACAGACCCTAGTCGGGCGTAAAGTTTCTTTCCACATCAGCCCAACAGGTGTGCGTGCTCAATATTTAAAATTGGCTAATACCAATGCATTGAGCGCAATAACGGCTAAAATTAACCATAGAATGACGATCAACCAGCGCTTTAAAGCACTTCAAGCTGTTTTAGGGTTGGATAGCATAGAGCGTATGGAGTGTTTTGATATTTCGCACACCATGGGAGAGAGCACGATCGCCTCATGCGTGGTATTTAACCAAGAAGGGCCTGTTAAACCAGAATACCGCCGTTATAACATCACGGGAATTACTGGTGGGGATGATTACGCTGCAATGGGACAAGTGTTAGATAAGCGGTATTCCAAGCAGCTTGACGTGGAAAAAATCCCCGATGTAATTTTCATTGATGGTGGTAAAGGGCAATTGAATCGAGCTTTGCAGATCATCTCTAGCCATTGGCAAGATTGGCCGAAAAGACCGGTGATGATTGGTATCGCCAAAGGTGTTACCCGCAAACCGGGGCTAGAAACGTTGATTACAACCGATGGCGATGAATTTAACCTGCCAAGTGATGCGCCAGCTTTGCATTTGATTCAGCATATTCGCGATGAAAGTCATAATCACGCCATTGCTGGGCATAGAGCCAAACGAGGTAAAACACGGCGTACCAGTACATTGGAAGGCATAGAAGGGGTTGGGCCTAAACGCCGGCAAGCACTGCTGAAATATATGGGAGGGCTGCAAGAGCTAAAAAGAGCCACTGTTGAAGAAATCGCCAAAGTGCCCGGTATTAGCCATTCTTTAGCTGAAAACATTTATCAAGCATTGAAACAATAAGAAAAATAACGCAACATAACCGCGCAATCGATAAGAGCCTATAAATATGCGTTTGAATATTCCTAATATTTTGTCTTTATTACGACTTTTCCTTATCCCAGTATTTGTCGTTGTTTTCTATCTGCCTTACGGCTGGGGCCCTTTTGCTGCGGCAATGGTGTTTTGGGTAGCGGGTTTTACCGATTGGTTAGATGGTATGCTTGCGCGAAAACTTGGGCAAACCTCTCGCTTTGGTGCTTTTATCGACCCAGTAGCGGATAAAGTGCTCGTTGCGACGGCTCTTATCTTGATCACCGACCATTACCACAGTCTCTGGATAACGATTCCAGCCGTGACAATGATTGCCCGTGAAATCATCATTTCTGCGTTGCGAGAATGGATGGCGGAAATTGGTAAAAGAGCCAGTGTGGCCGTTTCATGGGTTGGGAAGGTTAAGACGCTTACCCAAATGTTTGCATTGTGGGTACTGATTTGGCGTCATGATGATTGGATGGTGTGGGTCGGCTATGCAGCGTTATACATCGCCACCATTTTGACCTATTGGTCAATGGTTCAATACTTGGCGGCAGCTAAAGACGACCTCCTCAACGCGGAACATCATTAAGAAACGGGCTTAGGCCCGTTTTTTGTTCCTCCAATTTCTACAATCCCTTTCACAACATGCATTATTGCTTCAGTTAAAGCACAGTTATCTCGTGTAAAAGGTGGTGAATTTTGCTATCAAATTAACCAAATCTGTCCTTTTTGAATGCAAAATAGCCAAACGATTTAAAAACTAAAAAAATAATATTGACTCATCGAATCGAATGCGTAGAATGCATCCCGTACTTGAGAGGAACGGAAGAAACAACCCAACCCCTTGATGTTACAGGGGCGCGTTGGCAGAGGGGCTATGCAGCGGATTGCAAATCCGTGGACCTCGGTTCGACTCCGGGACGCGCCTCCATTGCGACACTAGCTCAGTTGGTAGAGCGCAACCTTGCCAAGGTTGAGGTCACGAGTTCGAACCTCGTGTGTCGCTCCAAATTTTGAGGTGTTGAACTTAACGTTCAGTATCTAAAGATGGTGTTACTAAATTTTGTAAACAGCATCGCAATGCAGAATTGCGTGCCCTGGTGGTGAAATTGGTAGACACAAGGGATTTAAAATCCCTCGACTTTCGAGTCGTGCCGGTTCAAGTCCGGCCCGGGGCACCATCTTTTTACTGCTTATGCAGTATGCGACACTAGCTCAGTTGGTAGAGCGCAACCTTGCCAAGGTTGAGGTCACGAGTTCGAACCTCGTGTGTCGCTCCAAATTAAAGCCCTAGCAGAAATGCTGGGGCTTTTTCATCTCTGTCTCACAGCCAGTTTACAACCAACGATATCGTTTTAGAGCAACCTTGCCAAGGTTGAGGTCACGCTTTTAGTTCAAAAGAAAGCGAACCTCGTGTGTCGCTCCAAATTAAAGCCCTAGCAGAAATTGGGTAAATCCCCCCCTACGTTCACTATATTCGTTGACGGTTTCGGACGTGAAATTGAAATATTTTAAGCAAAGCCATCACCATCAAACAGCAGTACTTCAATTTATGGTCAAATCTCGCATCGTTTTTACTCTCCATCCCCAATTCTAGAATGTTAATAATTTGATAAAGCAACCTTTATCTTGACTTGTTATTATTTTGTGAAGTGAAATTTCGGCCTACTTCACATAATTTTCGTGCCAACATTTAATTTATGGTGTGAATTATTTGCAAAAGCGTGATTTATATAAACTTATCAACAACCCATTCATGGGAACGATTCCCAATGTGACATTGATCTATTTTTACATTGATTCGGTGAATGTAAACTCCATCCCCGTCAGCAACGTTAAGGGAATACATAAGCAGTGGTTGCTGAGCAATAAAGAGATTGAGCTGTTCATGATTACCAAAGTAGCGTGCTACTTCCCCCGGTGAATGTGAGCCTAACTCATTAATTTTATTGTCTATATCTCAGGATGAGATTCAAGGTGCCAAGCACCAACATAATGATAATGATGACCATAAGGTCGATGGAGTATAAAAAATGAATTTTGCTACCTCTGGTAAACTTTCTCTTGCCGCAATTCTAATTTCAGCCGCACTACAAGCAAACGCAGGTATCAGTGTTGTAGGTGAACAAGGTGTTTTCTCAATCGGCGGTGATGTTGAGTTCGATATCAACCTTCGTGATAAAAATGCCACTGACAAGCAACATCTAAATCAAGATGGCCGCCTTTTGGTTCAAATCGCTGGTGAGCGTAGTGTGAGTGGTGACCGTTATATCAAAGCACAAGCACAACCTTTACTTAAAACAACGGGTAAAGTTGAACTTGATGATGCGTGGATTGCATTTGGTCAAGCGAATAACTGGGAACTGAAAGTAGGCCGCTATGAAGCGTTTGATTTGTTCCCTGTTGGCCAAGATACTATGCTTGAATACGCAACAGCAGAACCGTATCGAGCGAATGCGGCTCGTGGCCGTGGTGATAACGGACAAATTGGCTTTAGCAAAACGGCAGATAACCTTTATTTTGAACTCTCAACTAAATTTGAGAATGAGTCTGCAGCGGATCAGAATGCCGTATTTGTACGCCCAGTTGTTGCATACCAGATCGTTGACTCAGTTCGTGTTGCTGCTGGTTTAGAAGCCAATCTGACTGCAGATGATAAAGATGCTGCGAATGATTTCCTTGGTTATGGCGCGACAGTTAACTATTCTGCTAACGATCTTTCTATCAACGTGAACTATGCGTTCCGTGATTTCGACAAAACTAAACAAGAAGATACGACCATCGGTGCTAACTTACTGTTTAAAGGCTTTGGTCTAGGTCATGTCTATGGTGATGTTGATAAAGGTACTAGCGAGAAGGTAAATACCACTTATGCTTCTTACCAATTTGCTAATGTGATGGATGTGGAAGATTTCTCTGTTTATCTAGGTACTTACTACTCGAAAGTAGACGACACAGAAAATAAAGATCTAGGTATGCGTATCCGTCTAAAATACTTCTTCTAAGTTTTAAAACTTAAGCATTAAATCTCAACTGCTTTTGATGCCTACCGTTCGGTAGGCATTTTTTGTATAAGCAGATGCGATGCTTTACAGCTGTTTAAGCATCCACACATCGCAGCCGTTGTGCTCAGTGCCGTCCATTGGTCGATCCAAATGTATAAATCCGAGTTTTTCATATAACTGAATGGCGGATGTCATACTAGATAACGTATCCAAATAGCAAGATTGATAACCTGCATTTTGAGCAAATGATAGGCATGCTTCACTGAGCATTTTTCCCAGCCCGCAACCGCGACTTTCTGGTAATAAGAAGAGTTTTTTTAGCTCACAGATCCGTTGGCTATGATGAAAGGCTGCAATACCTGCTCCACCGACAATGATGCCGTCACGTTTGGCTACCAGATAAAGGCTGCAGCTCTCTTGCGTGTAATGTTGACTCATGTTTTCCACTTCAGCATCAGATGGGCCAAAACCCTCACCGATGGCTCCAAATTCAGCACCTACAGATTGGATAATTTTACAAATGTCCGGATCATCTTGTGGTTTGATTGGTGTTATCGTGATGTTCATTGTTTCTTCTTAAAAATAGTCATGTTTTTATTATTGTTTGGGGGGAGGGAGGTAATATCAAGAGAGCGGCAAAAATAATGCCGTTTTTTTGTTCAAGAGCAAGCCTCAGTATCATTTCAATTTGGCTTTAGAGGTGGCTTTCGATACTATGTGCAGCTATCTGAAAAATACAAAACATCCTATACGGACACTACCTACAGGTAGATGAGGAAACGATGCAACATCTAGAAGAGATTATTGCTAATGCGACCGCAGCGATTAATGCTGCCGATTCGCTAGTCGCACTTGATGAAGTGCGTGTTCAGTACTTGGGTAAAAAAGGTGAGTTAACCACTCAGCTACAGAGCCTAGGTAAATTGCCACCCGAAGAACGTCGCGCTGCAGGTCAAGAGATCAACGTTGCGAAAGAGACAGTGCAACACGCCATTGCTACGCGTAAAGATGCTTTGCAGCGAGCAGAGTTAGAAGCCAAACTAGCGGCTGAAACGATTGACGTTACTTTGCCTGGACGCCGCATTGAAAATGGTGGCTTACACCCAGTGACTCGCACAGTTGAACGCATTGAGCAGTTCTTTGGTGAGCTTGGTTTTCATGTTGAATCTGGCCCTGAAATTGAAGACGCCTTCCACAACTTTGATGCGTTGAATATCGCTGCCGATCACCCAGCACGTACTGATCACGATACCTTCTTCTTTAATCCAGATTTAATGTTGCGTACACACACGTCAGGTGTGCAAATTCGCACTATGGAAAATGGTCAACCGCCGTTTCGTTTTATTGCGCCGGGCCGCGTATATCGTAATGACTACGACCAAACACACACACCAATGTTCCACCAAGTTGAAGGAATGTTGGTTGATGAGCACGTCAATTTTGCTCAGCTTAAAGGTATTTTGAACGATTTCTTATGTAACTTCTTTGAAGAAGAAGTTGAAGTGCGTTTCCGTCCTTCTTATTTCCCATTTACAGAACCTTCTGCGGAAGTGGATGTGAAGGGTAAAAATGGTAAATGGCTTGAAGTTCTAGGCTGTGGCATGGTTCACCCGAACGTTTTGCGCAGTGTTGGTATTGACCCTGAAAAATATTCTGGCTTTGCATTTGGTATGGGTGTTGAGCGTTTAACGATGCTTCGTTATGGCGTCAACGACCTACGCGCGTTCTTTGAGAACGATCTGCGCTTCCTCAAACAATTCAAGTAATTCAAGGGTAAACACAATGAAATTCAGCGAATCATGGCTTCGTAAGTGGGTTAACCCTGCGGTTACGACTGACGAACTTACACATCAAATTACAATGGCAGGCTTGGAAGTCGATGACGTTCTTGCTGTCGCCGGTGAATTTACTGGCGTCAAAGTGGGTCACGTTGTGGAATGTGGTCAACATCCGGATGCCGACAAACTGCGTGTAACGAAAGTTGACGTGGGTGAAGAAGAACTGCTTGATATCGTTTGTGGTGCAGCAAACTGCCGACAAGGCTTAAAAGTGGCGGTAGCGACTGTTGGTGCGGTACTGCCCGGCGATTTCAAGATTAAAAAAGCAAAATTACGTGGTCAACCTTCTCACGGCATGCTTTGTTCATTCAGTGAGCTAGGGATTGATGTTGAATCCGCTGGCATTATGGAGCTTGCAGAAGATGCCATCGTTGGTACTGATTTCCGCGAATTCCTAAGCTTAGATGATGTGACTATTGATGTCGATTTGACCGCGAACCGCGCAGATTGCTTTAGTATTCGTGGCCTTGCTCGTGAAGTAGGTGTATTGAACCGCATTGATGTCACTGAGCCATCAGTCACCGCTGTTCCTACTTCAATTGAAGATAAAGTCTCTATTGAAGTGAAAGCACCGGCCGCTTGTCCGCGTTATCTTGGTCGCGTGGTTAGAAACATTAATGTTCAAGCCCAAACACCGCTTTGGATGCAAGAGAAGTTACGCCGTTGTGGTCTACGTTCAATTGATCCAGTGGTTGATATCACTAACTATATTTTGCTTGAACAAGGCCAACCGATGCATGCCTTTGATCTTGCCAAGATCGAAGGCGGTATTGTTGTTCGTATGGCCGAGCAGGATGAAAAACTTACGCTACTCGATGGTACAGAAGCTAAGTTGAATGTCGATACGCTGGTTGTTGCCGATCACAATAAAGCATTAGCCATTGCGGGCATTTTTGGTGGTGAAGGTTCAGGCGTTAGCTCAGAAACCCAAGATGTACTGCTTGAGTGTGCTTTCTTTGCACCAGACCATATCCGCGGTCGTGCTCGTAGCTATGGCCTACATACTGATTCATCCATGCGTTTTGAGCGCGGTGTTGACTACGCGTTGCAAGCCAGTGCGATGGAACGAGCGACGCAGTTGCTGGTTGATATTTGTGGCGGTGAAGTTGCACCTGTGGTTAGTGTTGAGTCTGAAACGGATTTACCTAAACCAAATCAAGTCACACTTCGTCGCACTAAACTGGACAGTTTGCTTGGTCATCACATTGCGGATGCTGATGTGGTTGAAATCCTAAAACGTTTAGGTATGAGTGTTGAGAGTTGCGCAGAAAGTTGGGTTGCTACCGCGCCAACGTGGCGTTTTGATATCGCGATTGAGCAAGATTTGATTGAGGAAATTGGCCGTATTTACGGTTACAACAATATCCCTAATCAAGCTCCCGTTGCAGCATTGAGCATGAATGACCACCAAGAAGCAAACTTGCCACTTAAGCGTGTTCGTCATTTGTTAGTTGACCGTGGTTACCATGAAGCGATCACCTACAGCTTCGTTGAGCCAGAGCAGCAGAAACTGATTGTTCCAGATGTTGAACCACTCATTCTGCCTAATCCTATTTCTGCTGATATGTCGGCGATGCGTTTGGGCTTGATCCAAGGTTTATTAAATACCGTGGTTCATAACCAGAAACGCCAGCAGCCACGCGTTCGTTTGTTTGAATATGGTTTGCGTTTTATTCCTGATGCTTCGGCAGAGAACGGTATGCGCCAAGAACCTATGCTCGCGGGGGTAATATCCGGTACTCGTGGTGAAGAGCACTGGAACATGGACACCGCAACGGTTGATTTCTTCGATCTAAAAGGTGACTTGGAAGCCATTCTTGATTTAACCGCCAACGGCAAAGCTTACAGCTTTACTTCTGTTGCACACCCAGCGCTGCACCCTGGGCAATCGGCCGCCATCGTTGTCGATGGTGAGATTATTGGGGTGATAGGCACTATTCATCCAGAGCTTGAGCGTAAGTTTGGCTTGAATGGCCGCACCATCGTATTTGAACTTGAATGGTCAGCGGTGAACACCCGTGTAATTCCAGAAGCTGCATCACTGTCTAAGTTCCCAGCGAACCGCCGTGATATAGCACTGGTTGTTGATGGCGCTATTGCTTCAGGTGATATTGTCGATGCATGTCGTAACGCTGGTGGTGAGCTTCTAAAAGAGGCGAAGCTGTTTGACGTTTATGTAGGCAAAGGGGTTGAAGAGGGCAAGAAGAGTTTAGCGATTGCGTTGATGCTTCAATCGACTGAACGTACTTTAGAAGAAGCCGATATTGCAAGCGCTGTTGAATCGATTGTGACTTCAGTAGCGGCACAGTTTGGTGCAGCCCTGCGCGACTAATTCAGAAAGTAGCCTAAGTATATTTGAGCAGGTTCAAGTTGGGCCTGCTTTTTTATATGCAATTTAGTGACAAGTTAGTGTTAAACAAGTCTATGATTTAACAGGTTATAAATTTTTTTATCAGAAATCGATATCCATTCAAAATAGTATGAAATTCTGAAAATGTTGGCCGTTATGATATAACTAACTAAATTGTCAGTGTTTTTTCTCAATCTTCGACGTCTAATTGTATAAATGCAGCCAGTATATGCGCTTATTTTGATGAAACTATTAATATTGTTGCGAATAAAAAAGTTGGCGAAAATCAGAAGCTTGGCATACACTTTTCAGGTAAAGCCGATATCTTATTGATTGGCTAAGCGAAAATGCTTTGGCGCTGCTTAGAAGCAGCAAGGTTTAACATAGCTTTGAGGGAAGTTTTATGGCGCTCACAAAGGCCGAATTGGCTGAAAACCTGTTTGAAAAGCTTGGATACAGTAAACGGGATGCCAAGGAAACGGTTGAAGTGTTTTTCGAAGAGATTCGCAAGGCGCTTGAAAGTGGCGAACAGGTAAAACTATCTGGTTTTGGTAATTTTGATCTACGAGACAAAAACGAGCGTCCGGGTCGAAACCCAAAAACAGGTGAGGATATTCCTATCTCCGCTCGACGTGTCGTAACGTTCCGCCCAGGGCAGAAATTAAAAGCCCGAGTCGAGAACATTAATGTCGAAAAATAGACCGAGCAATAGACCACGCTATGCGTGGTCTTTTTTTTTCTGTTTATGGTGAGTTAAGGGTTCTGAACGTATTAGGCTGCTTGAATATGAGTGGTGATATACGGCTGCCAGGCGTTTTGGTAGAGCTCGATAGATTGGCGACGAAACTGGTTAATTTGCGCCTTTTCAATATCATGTAACGCTCGCTTTTCTAATGCGGCGACACGTTCAAACTTCTGAATCTGTTCATAGAAACGATGCTCGGGGCCATTTTTCACATCGGCAATGGCTTTAAGGTGCAATTGTACTTCTGCAATGACATTGGTTTTAGGAAGTTGAACCAGTAAGTTTAAATCACGATATCCCGATGCCGCAGGCGATTTAAAGCGGTTCTTTACTTTTACGATGCTGGCCTCTCGGCTTAATACTTCATAAGCCTCGACTAAGCTTGGTACATCATTTGCCACAAGGGTTGTTCTGGCTAAATCTGTGATCCTATCAGCTCGCCCACCTAATTCATGTTCTATTTTACTTAATGCTCGGTCACGTGATTTCACGCCAGAAAAGTGAGCCTCTGTTGATGTCAGTAAAGCAGTACTTCTGCACAATGTTTCAAGTTCACGTTGAGCTTGATGAGCTTTACTGTAGAGAATTTCAAAATCGTTATAGGGTTGCAAAGGCTGGTTGTTGGTGGACTGGATGCCATATAAACCGCTTAAACTATGCTTGAATAGTTTAGATGAGAGTTGATTTTTCGATTCACCAACTTTGGCATCACTTTCTGAATTGAACGGAACGGCTGCAAAGGCAGGGGCTCTGCTTAGTACTAAAAGCATCAGTGCCGTAGTACGTAAAAATAGGCTCATTCATTCTCCTTAACTTAGTCTAGGTAAAAGGTGAAACCAAAATAGACCTAAACACGTGATAACCAGAGTCGCTTGCTATGAGATCTTGGGATGAACAAAGTCAACTCAATAGCTCGTGGAACAATTAATCCATAATTTTGCGCTTTATCACAGGTCTTATCTTCAGACGCCTCGCTAGGCTATCTGTTCAATTTGATGTGTTACCAAGTGTATCTAATGAGGATGAACCAAATATGAACATCTTTATCTGTCTTTGTGCTGTTTGTTTAACCTGTTGGGGATTCACTTATTAGTCAGTAGCATGTACTTTGTCTGGCTGTAGATTTTAATCGTAGAGCACGAAGATAATGAAAGATCCCGAGTTTTGGCACAAGAAATGGGCCTCCAACCAAATAGGATTTCACTTAGAAGATGTGAACCCATTGTTGATCGAATATTGGCCTCAACTCTCACCTCAACGAAATGAAAGTGTATTTGTACCATTGTGCGGAAAAAGTGAAGATTTGATATGGCTCGCTTCCCAGCATGAACAGGTTCAGGGTGTAGAGCTGAGTGAAATTGCCGTTCGTTCCTTTTTTGCCGAGCATTTTTATACGCCAACGGTCACTCGCTTAAATGGAGCGCATGAACTGTATCAGTTTGATGAACTGATGATTTATACCGGAGATGTCTTTAGTGCGCCGCTAAAAGCGGTTGAGCTTATCTACGACCGAGCGGCGTTAGTTGCGCTGCCCCCCGAAATGCGAGAGGAGTACGTTATTCGCTTGCTTTCATTGTTGAAAGAGGGCGGAAGGGTGCTGCTTGTGACGCTGGATTACGTTCAAAGTGAAATGACGGGTCCTCCATTCTGTGTCGCCAAAAATGAAGTTGAGTCGTTATTCACTGACTGCAAAGTGACGTGTCTGTTTCGTGACGATGCTGATGAAAATCACCCTAAAATCAGTCAACGAGGATTAAGCCGTTTTGCTGAAGTCGTGTGGTTAATTGAGAAGTAACAGACTATGCTTAAATCGTTTATTTATACATCCTAGACAACAATAAATAGGTAGGTTTTAGGCGTTTGATGAGAGCAAGCCATTACGTCTATATCAGCCGCTCTAATACTAAGGAAAAACTATGGGTTTGTTTAGTCGGAAGCCAAACAGCAATCAACAGTCTAAAAAGAGTAGTGATGAACTGGTGGTTGATTCAATAAAACGCACGATGGCTTATATTGAGTTTGATCCACAAGGACATATTCTGACTGCCAGCTCCTCATTCTTACAAGTGTTGGGTTATTCATTATCGGAAGTGGTGGGCCAGCATCATCGAATGTTCTGTGAAAGTGAATTTGTTAATGCGCCTCAATATAGTCAACTTTGGCAAAATTTAGCGCAAGGTAAACCTCATGCGGGTACGTTTTGCCGTTTAACTAAAAGCCATAATAAAGTGTGGATTGAAGCTACGTACATCCCAGTAAAAGATGAGCAAGGAAAAGTGGTTAAGGTGGTGAAGATTGCCAGTGATGTCACTGCTGCAAAAGAGAAATTGGATAGACAAGTGGCCGTATTTGAAGCTGTCGATAAGTCAATGGCTGTGATTTCTTTCACTCCCGATGGGACGGTTGTGGAGGCGAATCCAAACTTTCTGTCCTGTGTTGGGTACAAATTACAAGAAATCGTTGGTAAACCACATCGCCTATTCTGTGACGATGAGTTTTATAGAAAGAACCCGAATTTTTGGGCGTCGCTTGCTAGCGGCCATTTTAAAACGGGATTATTTAAACGTTTTACAAAACATGGTGATGAAATTTGGTTAGAAGCGACTTATAACCCCATCTTTAACGAAAAGTATAAAGTGATTGGTGTGACTAAGTTTGCAACTGATGTCACGCAACGAGTACTGCAAGCTCGGGCGATTAAAGATGCAGCAGAAGTGGCGCATCACACCTCACAAGAAACGGTACATATTGCTCAACTTGGGACGGGAACGCTAGCCGAAGCCGCCTCCATTGCTAAAGAGATTGATAACGCGATCACTAAGGCGAATACATCGATGACGCAACTGGCCAACCAGTCGCAGCAAATCACCAAAATTGTAACCACCATTACAGGCATAGCAGAACAGACTAATTTGCTGGCGCTCAATGCCGCTATCGAGGCTGCGCGTGCTGGGGAGTATGGCCGGGGTTTTGCTGTGGTTGCTGATGAGGTGCGCTCATTAGCCTCCAATACCACCAAAGCGACCGATGAAATTGGTAATATTGTTAAGCTCAATAGCGAACTGACCAACAGCTCGACATCGATGATGGGGGCAATTCAAGGCCAAGTCACGGCATGTAACAGCAAACTGGAAGAGACGCAAAAGCTGATTGATGAAATGAGAAAAGCCGCGGACAGTGTGGTTAGCACGGTCAGTGAACTGATTAAAGAGTAAGGCTCTGCAGCGAGTATTGTTGGTGAAGAAAATGAAAGCGAGCCTAGTGGCTCGCTTTGCGTTTTTACAGAATCACTTGCACGCTTTTGGCACATTGAATTGCGTTGTGCAAAGCCTGTTTGAGTTCTTTATCTTTCGCCAGAGCAACCCCAAGTCGACGGCGTCCATCAATGTCTGGTTTACCAAACAGACGAAGTTGAGTGTGTGGGATAGACAGTGCTTCATTTATTCCATCAAATCTAAGGTTAGTGGAGGTGCCTTGACCTAAAATAACCGCAGATGCCGATGGCCCATATTGGGTAATACTGTTGATTGGCATACCCGTGAACGCGCGCACGTGTAACGCAAATTCAGACAGCTCTTGCGAAATGAGGGTGACCATTCCCGTATCATGTGGGCGAGGGGACACTTCATTGAAGATAACATTATCGCCTTTGACAAACAGTTCAACACCAAATAAGCCGTAACCACCGAGTGCATTAACCACTTGTTCTGCTACATATTCAGCGGCTTTAATTGCGTTAGCCGACATCACTTGTGGTTGCCATGATTCGCGATAATCCCCTTCCTCTTGTCGATGGCCAATGGGAGCGCAGCAATGGACACCATCCACTGCTCGAATCGTCAAGAGAGTAATTTCGTAATCGAAATCGATAAATCCTTCGACGATCACTCTCCCAGCTCCACTGCGGCCACCTTCTTGAGCGTATGCCCAAGCGCGGCTAATATCCTCTTGCGTCTTAATCACACTTTGGCCTTTACCTGATGAACTCATCACAGGCTTAACTACGCAAGGCATACCGACATGCTCAATCGCCAGTACAAAATCATTATAGTCATCAGCAAACTGATAAGGAGAGGTAGGTAAGGCAAGAGTTTCTGCGGCTAAACGGCGAATGCCTTCACGGTTCATCGTCAATTGAGTGGCAGTTGCAGTGGGGACAACGTTTAAGCCTTGCGCTTCCAGTTCAACCAGCTTGTGAGTGGCAATTGCTTCAATTTCTGGCACCACGTAGTCTGGTTTTTCGAGTTCGATAATGGCTTGTAGCGCATCGCCATCTAGCATATCCAATACGTGGCTACGATGCGCCACCTGCATTGCTGGAGCGTTGGCGTAGCGATCACAGGCAATCACTTCTAAACCAAGGCGTTGGCATTCAATTGCCACCTCTTTGCCCAATTCTCCGGAACCAAGCAGTAAAACGCGGGTGGCATTTTCACGTGTAGCAGTACCAAACATAGTGAATCCTTACATTCAAGCAATAGGTAATAGCGAAAACAGCCAAAATCATACTAAAATTAAGAATAAAAGCAAACGTTTGCCTTTGTGATGAGAGATGAGTGATTTCCTGTTCGTGCTGTCGATAGAGTGGTTTGTGTAATACGCAGTAAACGAACTCATACCTGTACAAAAATTAAGGCTGAAATAGCAATTAATGTGCAGTAAACAGCATTCGAGAAACTGCGTTAAGAATATGAAGTAATTTCAGTCTAAAGTTTATGTGGGATTGACTAAGAAAAAGACACCTATGGCTATGAAAACTTTCTTACGTTTACGTTTTATTACTCTACACACGAAAACTGCTCTGTTGTTTTCTGTCGGGTTGGTTGGGATCATTCTTAGCAGCTTATTTATTACTCGCCACTTTTTTTTATATAGCTTGAATGAACTTGAATCAATTGAGATTCATCGAGATAGCAATCAAGCTCAGTCGGTCATTCAAGATCTTTTAGTACAGCAAGAAAAGCGTTCTTATGATTGGGCTTATTGGGATGAAACTTATCTGTTGCTGTTGAATGGCGACACTCAATTTGCTGAGCGCAACTTGTATCCTGATTCCCTCGATACTTTAGGTTTAGACGTTTTGGCTTTCATCACCGAATCCTCGCAATTGGTTGAATACTTATGTCGGGATATTGAACCTGGCACAAACTGTTCGTTAGTGGAACAGTTGATACGCTCACAAGGTGTGAGCGACCATTTAATTCAGATGCATCACACACTTGATGAGGATAAAACTAGCCGCTCTGGCCTCATCCGTGTGGAAAATAGTGTGTGGGTGGTGAGCCTAACTCCGGTGCGTAACAGTGAAGGTACGGCTGATGTTGTGGGGTGGATGCTATGGGGACAGCACTTAACCCGCCGTTTCCCTTCTCAGTATCAGAACCTACTAACCGCTAAAAATGACATTGTAGTTACCGATGCTCCTGTGATTTTACCTGTTAGTCATAATCAAGAAGGTATTGAAAGAGATCAAAATAATATCACGCATTACACCTTACTCAGTGATATGACAGGGCAACCTATTGGTTATTTAAAAACCTGTGCTCAGCGGCTTTACTATCAAAAAGGGAACGAAACTTTTTATTATTTGATTTTGGCGATCATCATTGCGGCCGGCTTTGTCGCCGTGGCTACTTTTGCTCTGTTTCGCAGCAAGGTAGCCAAACGGTTTGAGAATTTTGAGCGTGGGATCAATCAGCTGATTGAAGAGAGTGCATTCTCTTCACAATCGAATGATAAACAAGATGAGTTTGAACGAATTACCGAACTTGTCCGTTCACTTGCTGCCTCATCCTCCTTGGCGGAAGATAGGCTTAAAGAGACGTTACAGAAATTTGATGCACTCTATCAAAGCCAAAATCTCGGAATGTTGCTGGTGGTTGATCGCTTCATTGTCGATGTGAACCAAGCCTTGTTGGATATGCTTTCTTATTCTAGAGATGAGTTGGTTGGAAAGGTTTTAGATGAGTTTTGTATTATACAAAATGATGTGGTGTGCAGCAGTGAATTACTCTACCAAAATATAGAACAAGGGATGCGTGAATTTGAGGGACATGTTGTTACAAAGGGTCAGCAGCGTTTAGAGTGTCTTATCGAAGCTACATTGATAGAACAACGTGGGCATCGCTCTATCATGCTATCGATTACTGATATCAGCGAGCAAAAGCAGCAAGAGCAGCTTATTTACGACCTTACCCATTCTGACCCAGTTTCAGGTTTACTTAATCGTCCAACGATGATGAGACAAGTCCAGCCTTTGATTGACAATCCGACCGAATGTGGTGGGTTTTCCGTGCTCTATCTACGGGTTAAAAGACTAAAAGAAATTTCAGAAGTGTACGGACACAGTGCTTACGATATGGCCGTTAAACATTTTTCGGCTACGCTTAGAAACCGTTTCAATACGTCCATAATGGGACGAATTAGTGAATATGAATTTATGGTGTGTGAGTTGGGTAACGGGGCAACCTCTTTTTTGATTCACAGAGGCACTAAGCTTATCGATAGTTACAAGAGGAAGACTGACATTGGCGGCTTGGAACTCGATTTGAGTGTGGAAGGTGCTGTGATTGATTCACAATTGACTATCGATTCTTTTGAAACTTTGGTTCAAAGTGGTTTTTATGCCATTCAACAAACAGAGAAAGCTGGAGCCAGCCTGGTTGTTTCAGTGACACAAGAATTGTTTGTTCATGCCCAGAAGTCGTTAGCGATCAATCGAGATCTTATCTCTGCCGTGAAAGATGGTCATATTATTGCTTACTATCAGCCGATTGTTCGTGCAGACAGTGCTGAAATCATTGGCTTTGAAGCTCTAGCTCGCTGGGAACACCCTCAACTTGGTATGGTTTCGCCAGCCGTATTTATCCCTTTGGCTGAGCAACGTAAAGTGATCATTGAATTGGGAGAGCAGATACTAGGCCAAGCCTGCCAATTTATTAACGAACTGCAAACGCGGTCGCAATTTTCGTTGGGTAAACGGCTAAGTATTCACGTCAATCTTTCTAGCCCGCATTTCTACAGTAAAAAATTGGTCGGGTACTTATCAGTATTGATTGAAAAATATCAAATTGAACCGGGACAATTAGTGCTCGAATTGACGGAAAGTATGTTGTTGGGGGCTGAAGAAGAGACGATCAAACGCATGGATGCGATAAAAAAACTCGGTATACAGTTGGCGCTTGATGATTTTGGTACGGGGTATTCCTCGTTTAGTACATTGTGTGATTTTCCATTAGATATAGTGAAGTTAGACCAGTCTTATATTTCCACATTGGAATCCAATGACAAAGCCAAAACCTTGGTGCGCAGTATTATCAATATGTCGCAAGAGCTAGGCTTAACTACCGTGGCTGAAGGGGTTGAAACTGCTTCGCAACTGCGCAAACTCAAAGTCTGGAATATTGATGAGATCCAAGGCTTCTATTTTTACAAGCCGATGAGTAAACAAGAGGTGTTCGATAATTTGTTGGGCGGAAAGGATATGCGGTAAAACCTGCACCATCAAAAGGAAAAAATCCCCATGCGTTGGGGATTTTTCACTAGAGCGCCTAAACCACAAGATAGGAAAGAGGAATGTCTGGGTTAATTACTTCCAAGGTGGCTTGAGTATCGGCTAAATGGCTAATACTGCCATCAGACATCTCAACTAATGCGGCTGCGACAATATTATCAAAGCGTTGGCCATCCATCATTAACTGAACAAGAGCAACTTGCAATGGTGGTAAGCTTGGGTTGAATGCGGCATTTTCAGCATACGCACCGACGTAGGTTTTACCATTCTCAACTTGCAGGGCAACACCACTGAGATTGTTGGTATAGGGTGCGTAACTGTGGTTTAGGCCATTAAGGGCTAAGCCAATGAGTGGGTCATCTTCGCTAGTTGTTTTGCCGTGGTTAGCGTCTGCCATTAGACCAGAATCAACACCTAAATCAGCAGGACCAAATGATTCAGGTAGGTACTCTTGCAGTGACTTCTCATCACGCTGTGGTAGCTGAATGACAAGCGAGTCTGCGGTCGTAAGCTCATTCATAAACTGACGGCAGTGCCCACAAGGGCTGAAGTTGATGGTAATGTCAGCAACGCCTTGTTCACCTTTCATCCACGCATGGCTGATGGCACATTGCTCGGCGTGTACGGTTTGGCCTAATTGTGCACCGGAAAACTCCATATTCGCGCCAAAGTACAAACGGCCCGATAAACCTCTGACGATGGCTCCCACGTAAAAGTTTGAAAGCGGTACATAAGCATAGGCGGCCGCAAAAGGCAGCAGTGCAACGCGCAATTCCGCATCGTCTAAGCCAGAAAGAGAAAGCAGTTGGTTGAACTGTTCTGGTGATAGGGTTGCGTCAAAATCATCGCACAGCAGAATGGGCGACAAAAATTCTGCAACGGTTTTTGGCGTATCAGCTAGCGCCTGTTCAATACGGCTTTTCATAATGAGTCCTTATCTATGTATTGACGAATATTCTAGGCGAAGAATGAAATTTTACTGAGATTTAAGTCACGTAATGCAATGTAACGTAATTTTGGTTTTCACATTTAGAGTGAGGTCACACATGAAATCGATTACAGTCAGCCTTAGAGTGAGACACGTCTACAATCAAAATCCATGAGTAGACGTATCTTTGATTTCTGTTGGCACTCTATAGCGTGGATAACCACATTGAAAAAGCAAAAAAACTTGGAGCAAGTATCGATGTGATTACGCCGCACACGACTAATGCAAGTGAACTAAATGCTGCGTCACGTGGATCTTTTTCAGCGCAGGTTGCTGTGCCCAGCGCATGAGATACGGTGCCCATGGTTAAGCCTTTAGCAATGGGATGCGTGATGTTGAGAAGGTTATAGATAGGGTAGGCGAGAATCGCGCCAAACAGCCCTACAATGACCACTAAAACGGCGGCAATGGCTGGCTCCCCACCGAGGTTACTGGAAACTTCCATCGCAATCGGTGTGGTAACTGATTTACCCAGTAGGCTGGCGATTAAATGTATATCCGTTTGAAGATAAACAGCAATTAAGCTGGCTGTGAGCATTGACATAGCACTGCCCACCCCGCAGGCGAGGGCAATGATGCGCCAATTTGAGCGGATCTGAGGCAGTTGTTCATAGAGAGGATAAGCCAGCGCCACCACGGCCGGTTGCAACAGAAAGCTCAGCCACTGGTTATCAGCATAGTAACTGGCATAAGGGATGTTAAAAAATAGCAAGATAGGAATGATGATCACAAGGCTGAGCAGTAACGGATTCATTATGGCCGTTTTGCATTTTTTACTGATCCAACGTGTCAGGAAAAAGACCGCAATCGTGAGCAATAACCACATCACTTATTCCCCTTTTTCAAAAAACGATCCAGCCCTAAACCCAGACAAACTAATACGATCAGCGTACCGCCCACCGCGCTGGCAAGAATCGGGATGGCGTTACTCATCAATAAATCAAAATGCTCGATTAATCCGACACTGATAGGGACAAATAAAATGACCATATAACGGATAAAAAGACTGGCACTGGGTTTTACCCATTCGACAGGCACGAGCCCACTTGCCAATAAACTAAACAGAATTAGCATTCCGATAATACTGCCCGGAATGGTGATGCCAAGCCAATGTTGAAGATTGATACCTGCCATCAGGCAAAGGAAAATCAGCCCCATAGAGACCAAATATTTTGCAATGGTATTCACAATAAAAGTCGGTGCCTTGTTGTGCCTAAACTATTTTCGGAAATGGAATCGCAGCGTGTTGGTTTGAAACCTGACAGCGCGAAAACCTCGTACATTAACTCGCGATGTCTTCGACATAACGGTAAACGGATTTTAAAATAGCCATTTTCTTTTCGTCACTGCTGTGGGTGTGAACTAAGTTCTCTAAATTGAGCATGTACTCTTCAAGGTGGCTTTCGAAATAATCACGACAGTGAGTTGCCCAACGCCTTTGCTCTTCGTCACTTAATGTCAATGGGTAATGGCGAGCGCGGTAGCGAAACAGCAAGGGTTCGATGCGCTTATCGCTAAAACTAATGTCTAATGCGGCGAGATTGACTGGGTCAGCTTGGCGAATGATCTCCATCGCCGCTTTGTCGGCTGGAGAGAAGAAACCGTCGTAGAGTTGAGTATCGACATCGTCACTGTGCTTATATTCTCGCTCAATTGTGTAGAGGCCAATCAGCTTTTCTCTGATCTCAGGGTACTGCTTGATGAGCGCTAAGTGTTCAAGGCACAGGTTTCTATCGACCCCGATATGGTCTGCATTTTCGGCCGTTAATGTTTTGGCCGGCGCAAGGATAGGGCATTTATTGAGATGCACTAATTTGATGGGCACTGGCAATTCATCTTCTGCCAACTCTTCGCGTTTGGTATATAGACGTTGATGCAGTTCTTCGCTGCTTAAATCGATCAGGGGTTGAGGGTTTTTGGCAAGGTCCACCACAATAACCGCATTTTGATTGGTGGGATGCCAAGCAATCGGCACGATCCAACTGGTATATTGGCATTCTCGGCCTAACATACCCGATACGTGCATTAAAGGTGTCATGTTGACGATATCAATCAGATCATTGAGTTTGCGTTTATGGCGCATGTTAAAAAAGTAATCAAACAACTTGGGTTGGGCGGCTTTTACTTTTTTGGCTAGCTCAATGGTGGCGATAACATCGGCCATAGCATCGTGGGCATTCGCATGTTCGATGCCATTGGCAACTGAGAGATGCTCCAGCTTAAAACTGGTAAAGCCTTCGTCATTTTCGGGCCAGTTGATGCCTTCTGGGCGTAGCGCATGGCAGGCGCGCATCACATCAAGTAAATCCCAGCGTGAATTGCCGTTTTGCCAGCTCCAAGCATACGGATCAATGAAATTACGATAGCAAGTGTAACGCGTTACTTCATCATCAAAACGAATACTGTTGTAACCAAGACTGGTGGTGTTGGGTGTGGCGAGTTGTAGATGAATTTTGGCGATAAATTCAGGCTCTGGCAAGCCTTGGGCCACCGCTTTTTGTGGTGTGATACCCGTAATAAGCGCCGCTTCTGGAGAAGGCAAATAGTCCGCTGGTGGTTGACAATAGATAACCAGTGGTTCGCCAATAATATTAAAATCCATATCGGTGCGAACGCCCGCAAATTGGCTCGGACGATCTTTCGCAGGGTTGACTCCCCACGTCTCATAGTCGAGGAAAAAGAAAGTAGGCGGGTGCTCTTGTCGCATTCGATAGTATCCAGTCGCTGAAATTTAAGGTTTATTAGACCATTGCCCGTGTGACATAGCAATGTGCGAAGCATGTTCTGATGAGGATTTGAAATGAAAAAGCCGGCGCATTGGCACCGGCTTGGAGAAAAACGAGAACGTTCGATACTTTCTAGGCTTGCTGTTCTTGAACTTGTACCTGTTTACCGTTCAGTAATCGGCTGGTAATGGTACCTGCCGTCATTGAGCCTGAAACGTTCAACGCGGTGCGGGCCATATCAATCAAGGGTTCAATGGAGATAAGCAGTGCTGCAATCGTCACTGGTAGGCCCATCGCTGGTAGCACGATTAAGGCTGCAAAAGTGGCACCGCCACCGACGCCAGCAATACCAAATGAGCTGATTGCGATAATAGCCACTAGCGACAAAATAAAGTGCACGTCCATTGGATTAATACCGACGGTAGGAGCAACCATCACTGCGAGCATGGCTGGGTAAATACCAGCACAGCCGTTTTGACCAATAGTGGCACCGAATGAAGCCGATAGGTTGGCAATTGCTGGTGGTACGTTCAGCTTAGTGATTTGCGCTTCTACATTAAGAGGAATGGTTGCCGCTGAGCTACGTGAGGTGAACGCGAAGGTCAACACTGGCCAAATTTTTTGGAAATACTCTTTAGGGCTAACGCCTACAAAAGAAACCAATATACCGTGCACCACAAACATCAATGCAATGGCGACATAAGAGGCGACAATAAAACCGAGCAAACTCAGAATATCGCCCGCACTTGATGTAGCGACAACTTTCGCCATCAACGCCGCAATACCGTAAGGGGTTAGTGCCATCACCATTTTCACGAGGCGCATCACAATCGACTGTATCGCTTCGACAAAGGTGCGGATTGGCGTTTCTAGCTCGGCTTTCTCTGACATTACTTTACGCGCCGCAATACCCGTTAGTACGCCAAAAATAACCACAGCGATGATCGAGGTTGAGCGAGCACCGGTTAAGTCGGCAAAAGGATTGGTCGGAATAAAGCTTAATAGCATTTGAGGAATAGTTAAATCACTCACAGTAGCGGCGCGGCTTTCTAGTACAGCAATACGCGCCGTTTCACGGCTGCCTTCAACGAGGCCGTCTGCTGTTAAACCAAAAGCTTGGGTGACAAAAATACCGATCAATGCCGAGACAGCGGTCGTCAGCAGTAAGATAGAAATGGTCAGGCCAGAGATTTTACCCAGCGAGCCACCTTTATCGAGCTTCACAACCGCAGCGATCATCGACACCAGCACCAAAGGCATAATCACCATTTTTAGCAAACCAACATAACCGTTACCGACGACGTTGACCCAGCCTAATGTTTCCTTGATGGCCACATGTCCTTCACCAAGAACCACTTGTAGAGCAAGGCCAAATGCGCTGCCTAGGATCAACCCAAGTAGCACTAAGCGTGAAAGAGTGTGAGACTTTTTCTGCTGTCCGAAGAGAAAAAACAGAATGCCAATAAATACTGCGAGTGCGGCAATGGCTGCAACTGACATGATGCGACACCTTAAAAGTTGTGTACCCATGATTACGTTGATCGCCGATGAGCGATGTAGTCGATAATGCTAGGTAAAAGGAGAATAAAAGCGATGAAACGCAACAATATCTTTTAACGTAGGTTAATCCAAAGACAAAATCAGCATGATTTAGAACAAATGGTTATCAATCTTTCTATTGTGCTGGTAAATGAACCGATCGGTGAGTTATTTAAGCAAGTCATTGATACTTCTTGAGCAAGGCAAGCATGTCGCTAGAGTGCAAAATATCTATGGCGTGTGGTTGTATCTGAAAGAGGCAATAGAGCATAGCGCTTGCAACATCTTGCGCGGAAATGGGGATAAAATTGCGTAAGCGCCCTAGTAGCAGAGGGTGCAATAGAGTCAGAATCACTCGTACCCATTTTTCATCCGTTCGCTTGTTTTTCCGAATGCCAGTTAGAGGCCCAGGCCTGACGAAGGTCACTTGTTCAAAACCCATTCGGCGAATGGTTTCTTCCATTCTCCCTTTGCATTGTAAGTAATGAGATCGAGAGCGAGCTTTGGCACCTAAGCTCGAAACGATGGCAATGCGCTTGACACCCAATGTCTTCATTGTTTGAGCGACTTGACAAACCAACTCATAGTCTACTTTCTCCAGCCCCTGCTTTGAACCCGCTTGCTTACGGGTAGTCCCTAGTGCGATGAGACCAAGCTGGGGAGGGACAAAACTTTCATCCCAGTGCGTGATTTGCAACTGCGGATGAATGATTTCTTGCAACTTTGGGTGTTGGATTTCGGTGCTTTTTCTGACTAAAGAATAGATTTGAGAGACGGCTTGCTCTTCTAGCATGATGGCTAAAGCATGCTGCCCAACGAGACCGGAAGCGCCAGCAATAATCACAGTTTTGTGTCGCTTATCCATCGTTTTCTCCTTTTTTACCTTGCAGTGATTGTATGCAGTGCTGCTTACTTATGGCAGTTTATTCTTTCGCTTTCATCGTATTCAACCATTTATAAGCACCTATTTTAGAAATAACGCTTTAGTGACATTGCATCTTTATCGCTATTAACTAAATTTTTAGTGTAGGTAACTAAAAGAAATGAGCTGCTGTCAAATACAGAGATAAGGCGTAATAACAATGAAAATAAAATCTAAACTGTTGCTCAGCTTGATTTCGGCGACCATTATCCCTGTTGCTATTGTTTCAACGGTAATGGTGACGAATTTACGTTCACAAGCCGTTAGTGATTTTATTGAACAAAGTCATGGAGAAATGAGTCAGGTTGATAATGCTATCGCCATCTATTTTTCTGGCATTGAACAAAATGTGAAAATGTTAGCCAACTCACCCGCGTTGCAAAAAGTGGACAGTTCCATTACCCGTTATATCGACAAAATAGCTGAACCGATGACCCCAGATAGCAATGGAATGGTGGAGCGTGGAATTTATGAAGCGCTTTACCTTATGGGTGAGGCGCACAAAGGTTATTCGTACGTTTACATGGGAACCAAAGAGGGCGGATATATACAATGGCCGACGGGTAAGGCGTCAGACAATTATGATCCTAGAGCTCGCCCGTGGTACAAAACGGCGATGTCTAGCCCAGGCGAGATAAAACGCACTCAAGCCTATTATTGGGAGCCTGATGACGCCACGATTGTGAGCAATGTTTTGTCCTTTAATGCTGCTGGTACCCAAAATGCTGGGGTGGTTGCGATTGATGTTTCGCTAAAAACACTGACGGATATCGTGAAGAAGATAAAACTAGGCGAAACCGGATACATTATGATGGTTGAGGATAGCGGTAACGTCTTGGTGGATGCTAAGTACCCAGAGAACAATTTTCAACCCCTTGACTCCTTAGCTGCTGCATACAAAACGATAGGTCAAACATCCTCTGGTTTTATCAATATCGAAATTGGCGGTGTGGAATATATGGCTAATGTCATGAATTCCGAAAAGTTAGGTTGGAAGTTCGTTGGCCTGATTACTACCGAAGAAGTTATGGCAGAAAGCAATAGCTTGATCAAATACATTTTAGCGATTGTTTTTGTGTTGACAGTGATTTTCATCATTGGCGCACTTTTTTTAGCGGGGTTGATCGCCAAGCCGCTTAGTTTAGTTTCAAACGGCTTACAAGAGATAGCTGAAGGTGAAGGTGATTTAACCAAGGAATTGATCATTCGTTCGAACGATGAAACGGGTCAATTGGCTGTGTATTTCAACGCATTTTTGAAAGCCATTCGATTACTTGTACAGCAAATAGGCCATGCAGGAGAACAGATGGGGGAATCGGCGCAAAGAGCGGCAACAATATCGGAAGACTTGTCAGCCGTTTCTCAACGACAGAAACAAGCGGTTGAGATGGTATCAACGGCGTTTAATGAAATGGTGTCTACTGCCAATGAAGTAGCAACGCTATGCAGCTCGGCAGCCCAGGCTGCTGATGACAGTCAGCAATTAGTGAGTCAAGGCCAGCAAAATATCCACACCGCGGTTTCTAGTGTCAATCAGTTAGCTGATTATATTTCAACGTCTTCAACCACGATTCAAGAGTTAGAAAATGATAGCCAAGGTATTACTGCAATTTTAGATACCATTCGCGGCATTGCTGAACAGACCAACCTGTTGGCTTTAAACGCTGCGATTGAAGCGGCTCGTGCAGGGGAGCAGGGAAGAGGTTTTGCTGTTGTTGCGGATGAGGTTCGTGCGCTCGCAAAACGTACGCAAGATTCAACCGAAGAAATCAACGGCTTAGTGGTACGTTTGCAAAATAGGACCAAAGAAGTCGCAGAACAGATGACCGTGAGTTTAAATGCGTCACGGAAAACCGTGACAACGACTGAGTCGGTCAACGATAGCTTTACTGGCATCTATCAGTCAGTATTGTCGATTCACGATATGAATACTCAAATCGCAACGGCTGCCGAAGAGCAGCACCTAGTCGCAGAAGAAATTAATCGTAATATTCATCAAGTACAAGAAGATACTCAGAAAGTTGATGATGTATCGAGCCGAGCTCTACTTAACTCACAAAATCTCGCGAGTTCAGCTGATGATCTGAATAATTTAGTGAGTAAGTTTAAGACCCAGTAATTTCTGGGGAGATTTTTATACCTAACCCATTTGAAGGAGAGAAAGTTAACCACTGACTTGCTGTTTCCATAAGCGTGCGTAAAGTCCTGCATGTGCGAGCAACGCTTCGTGAGTACCTTGCTCGGCCACTTGCCCATCTTCGATGACGATAATGTTATCGGCATGACGAATCGTCGATAACCGATGTGCAATACTGATCACCGTTCGATCATGGCAAATGGTTTCCATGTTGCTCATGATGGCCGCCTCTGACTGATAATCGAGCGCTGAAGTCGCTTCATCAAGCAGTAAGATTTTTGGGTTAACTAACAATGCGCGAGCCAGTGCAATGCGTTGACGTTGCCCGCCAGATAAGTTGGCACCTCTTTCTCCTACTTGTTGTTCAAACCCTTGTGGCAGCGCTTCAATAAAGCTTAACGCACCAGCAAGCTTTGCAACGTTTATCAGCTCTGCATCGCTTGCATCGGGTTTACAAAGACGAATATTGTCGGCAACGCTGCCTGCAAATAGCATGCTTTCTTGCAGCACCACACTCATGCTGCTCCTTAACGAGACCGGATCTGCAATGGCGAGATCCATACCATCGACTAAGACTTGCCCATGCAAAGGTACATAAAGACGCTGTAGCAGTTTCGTTAATGTACTTTTTCCAGATCCAGAAGGCCCAGTAATACCAATAAATTGCCCCGGAGCGATGGTCAACGAGAGATTCGCTAAGACTTCCGGTGCATCGATATGATAACGGAAGCGAACATTTTTAAACTCAATGCCTCCTTGAACAGAAGGGATGGAAGCAAGGCCATCTTTACTATTTTCAGCCGGTTCGTTAAGAATGTCGCCAACGCGACGCAAGGCTACTAAGGTGTGCTGGAAATCTTGCCATACTTGCGCAAGTCGCAAAACGGGTTGAGTAACATGCCCTGCTAGCATATTGAAGGCAACCAATTCACCGGGGGTGAGCTGCCCATTGAGCACTAAGTTGACTCCCCACCAAAGTAAAATGGCAGCGGCTATTTTTTGCACTAAGGCAATCAATTGTCCAGCAATTAAACTGGCTTTTTGGGCTGAAAACGCGCATTCAATTTGTCGACTGAGTATTTGCTGCCACCGTTCTAAAAATCGAGCTTCCGTTGCGGTTGTCTTGATTGTTTCTATACCCGTTATAGATTCAGTCAGGAAGGTGGTTGTCTCTGCTTCTGCGTCATACTCTGTCGTTACCTTGTGACGAACCCAAGGTCCAATACCTAACCACAGCAGAAAATAAATCACTAATGAACCGATAATCAGCCCGGTGAGCGCTGGCGCATAATGAAACATCACACCAATAAAGAGGGTGATAAAAATGAGATCCAAGAGCAGCATTAAGGTTGAGCCCGTCAAAAACTGACGTATTTGCCCCATTTCCCGTACGCGGGCGATGATTTGCCCCGTTTGACGCTGCTTGAAATAACTTAATGGAAGATTAATCAAATGCCGATACAATCGCCCTGATAGTTCTGCATTGACTTGACTAGAAAGATGACCAAAAACCGTATTGCGCAAATAACTGTAAAGAGGTTCAGCAATAGCCAGCGCAAGCATAGCCAGCGCTAAAACGTGCAAACTCGACAAACTTCGCCCCACAAGAACCTTATCAATAACGGTTTCAAAAAGTTTGGGACCAAACAGGGCAAACAGTTGCAGCACAATCGAATACAGAAACACATCACGTAGCTGTTTTGACTGACGGAGTACCGAAGGCATAAACCAGCGGAGGCCAAAAGCGACATCGCTTGGCTCTATACTCTGCTCAATCAGTAATAAGACCTCATAACAGGAACTTGAAGATCCTTGCGCCAACGGAAACTCGAAATAGCGCTGTTTAATGGGATCGTACAAGGTCCAACCATACTCGTTTAGCGCATGAATGACATGCCATTGCTGACGGATTTTGACCAATGCAGGTAGCGGGATCGGCTCGCTTCCTCTGACGGTGATCATTCGGCTTTTCAGACCAATAGATTGAGCGGCTCGCTGAATGTCGAGAGCACTGAGCTCATTTTCGGCAACGCCTAGTGTATGAATCAGTTGTGATGGCGTGACTTTCTTATCAAATGAAAGGCTGGCAAACGAGAGGGCCGCTAATGCGCCATGGCTTTCTTGATCATGAACCGTTGAGACGGTGTTGGTTAAGGTATCCACTCTATTTTTCTCGCAATGCTTCAGCTTGATATTCTCGGATTGGGCTGAGTAGATAATCGATGATCCGACGTTGGTCGGTTTTAATCTCAGCCACGACAGACATACCGGGCAATAAGGCAACAGAGGCACCATCGACCTCAATTGTGTGGTTTAACAATTGCACTTGAGCGGGAAAAACCAACCCAAGTTGCTCATCCATTGTCGAGTCTCTAGAGACGTGGACCAATGTTGCCGATAAGGTGCCGTAACGCGTATAGGGAAAGGCATCAATTTTCAACGTCACGGGTTGGCCAGCATAAATAAAGCCAATGTCTTTATTGAGAATTTTAACTTCGGCGACTTGTACCGAATCGTCAGGCACAATAATCATCAAATTTTGTGCTGGTTGTAAGACTGCCCCAAGGGTGTGAACACTCAATTGCTGTACAGTGCCAGTGACAGGAGAGCGAACCACTTGTAATCCTTCATGTTCGCGTACTTTGTCCAGTTCATGTTGCAGCGCTGAGAGTTGTAGGTGTGCTTGCTGACTTTTGTCTTGCCACTCTCTGGCTTTTTGCGCACGCAGCGCTTTTAAACGCTCTTCTAGGTTGAGATATTGCTTTTGCAGCACATGTTGTTGTGATGTTTGCTGGGCTAACGCTCGTTCGGATTCTAATAACTCTTTTTCCTGCTCCAGATACTGCACTTGACCTATTAAACGCTGTTGCTTGAGCTTTTTTTGAGCATCAAGGCGCTGAGTAATATTACTCACTAACTGTTTTAAGCCTCTGATGTCGACTTCAAGTGAGGACTGGGAAGCAAGATTGACCTGCATTTCAGCACGCAAGTTTTCCAACACCGATGTGAATTCGTTCTTTTCAGTATCAAAGCTGTCGATGACCTCTTGTTGTGCCGAAGGTGCCAATGCCAAATACAGGGGATGTTGAGCTAGATCAGCCTTACCACGCAAAGCTTGATACTTGAGAAATTCATGGGTTTGATAGCGTATTTGATGACGCAAACGTTCAATATCTTGGCTAACGCCTAACGTGTCCAGAGTCAGTAAGGGCATCCCTTTTTCGACACGTTCGCCGTCTGCTATATGGATTTGTGCTACTCGGCTTTGTTCGTAAGACTGAATCACTTGCGAGCGCCCAGGGACTAACAGCCGCCCGTTTGCGGTCGCTTGGATATCCAATTTCCCCCAATAGGTCCAAAGTAAGGTGAGCAGTAACCCTACACTTAGCGTGATGGCGGTGATGCGAGCAAACGGAGAGGGTGGGCTCTGCTGTAGAGCAAGATGGCCGGGTAAAAACTCAAAGTAGCCGTTCGTTTTCGGGCGCTTAGAGCGAAGCTTCTTTAACTGAGAGATCATACTCGCTCATCCTCTTGTTTTAATGCTTGTTGCAGTTGCCACAGCTGGAAATATTTGCCTTGCTCTGCGAGAAGTTGTAGATGCGTGCCTTGCTCTGCAATCTCGCCTTTTTCCAGTACGATAATCCGGTCACACTCTCTTACCGTAGAGAGGCGGTGTGCGATGGTAATAACGGTACGCCCGGCGGCAATTTGCTCCATATTGGTTTGAATGATGGCTTGTGATTCATCATCTAAAGCGCTGGTGGCTTCATCAAGAATCAAAATCTTAGGGTCTGCAAGCAGTGTGCGGGCAATGGCTAAACGTTGTCGTTGTCCGCCTGAAAGTGACTGCCCCCCTTCAGCTAAAATCGTGTCGTAACCCAGTGGCAGCTTTAAAATGAACTCATGAGCGCCCGCTAATTTTGCCGCTTGCACAATCTCATCCAAGTTGGCTTGTGGCTTTGAATGGGCAATGTTGTCACTAACACTTTTACTAAAGAGAAAGTTCTCTTGTGATACCACCCCCAACTGGCGACGCAATTCATGAACACCGATCTGTTTGAGTGAGGTGTTATCGAACATGATTTGGCCTGATTCAGGGCTGTACAGCTTGAGTAAAAGCCGAGCCAAGGTGCTTTTTCCCGACCCCGAGCCACCGACCACACCAATTTTCTCACCCGCTTGGATATTGAGTGAAAGCTGATTGATGGTCAGCGGCAAATCGGGTTGATAACGGAAACTCACTTTACTGAGAGTGATCGCACCTTGCAGTTGTAGGGAATGGCTGGCTTGCTGCTGCTCGGTGGGCAAATTGAGTAGGTCGGAAAGTTTATCGACTGCAATTTGCGCTTGTATAAATTGCCCCCACAGCTCGACGAGCCGGGCAAGAGTTTGTGCAACATGACTGGCGAGCATGTTAAAAGCGATCAGTTGACCTATGGTCATTTGTAACGCGAGCACTTCGGATGCACCAATCCATAGTAGAAAGACGCTCGTTATTTTTTGGATGAACTGCACTGCGTGGCTAGAGCGGTTATTCCACTGCTGAACCACATAGTTGCTCGATATCATCTGTTCGGTTTGAGTATCCCAACGTCGAATAAAGCGAGGTTCAGTCGCTAAGCTTTTAATGGTATCACTCCCCGCGACGGTTTCAGTTAGAAACGAAGTGTTGTGCGCTATATGGGTAAATTGTTGTTCAATCGCTTGTTGCAGCCTTGGGGTTAGCCACCAAGCCAAAAAGAGATAACACGGCAGTGTGGCCAATACCAATAAGGTTAGCCCGCCAGAAAGTAAGCTCATCACATAGAAAAAGATCACGAGAAAAACGAGATCAATCGTGAGGGTAAACATCGAACCTGTGATGAACTCGCGTATGGTATCGAGCTCTCTTACTCGAGTCACAATCGCCCCAACTTGCCTTGATTTGAAAAACAGCAGCGGCAAACCAAACAGATGGTGAACCAATTTAATGCCAAGCTTAATATCAATGCGGTTAGCGGTATGAGCATATTGATATTCGCGTAAACCGCGTAGCAATACCTCAGCTATTCCAGAAATAACTAAGACGAACACTAAAACATCGAGTGTCGAGTGGGCTTGATGCACTAATACTTTGTCCATCACGACTTGGAAAAATAGCGGTGTAATAAGTGCAATAACTTGCAGTACGAAAGAGAATAAAACAATCTCAGCGATTAAATGTTTATGTTGCGATAATTCAGGTAAGAACCAACGAATATCAAAAGAGGATTGCTTTTTTTTGATATCTAGCGTTTTTCCATTCCAATTCTGTTTTAAATAGCTTGTATCTACTACTTTTGGGGTATCTGAATTACATGGATGAATTAAACATTTATCCTGTTCAACTTTAGCTAAAATAAATGGGTGATTATTTTTGTTAAATAAAATAATCGGTTTCTTTATTTTAGTAATTCCAGTAAAAGACTTCGCTTTATTAGCAGTGACTAAATAATTTCTTCCTTTTAAATCTTTTATTATTGAATCAATTGCATTGGATGGCGTTTCATTAGAGATATCTAATTTTATCTCACGAATTCCGATCAGCGGTAAGTAGACTGATAAGCAATGTAGCATGGCTTTTTTTTCATTTAAATCAGTCATATATTTGATTCTTCAAGGGCCAGAAAAAGAAAGGGGGCGGATCATATCATTAATATCAATAGATGCTCAAATATTATCTGGTCTGATTAGTTAATTGCGGTTTTTAAAGGTTTTAATTATCAGTTGCTTGTATTCGGTAATATTTTGGTTTTGTTAATTTATTCATGACTTAGCGTTATTGTATGGTTGCATGCCATTGAAATGCTGTATAACATTAAAAATCATTTTTGGGTTATCGCTACTTTTTTATAAGTGGCTTTAATCTTTTTTATTTTCTTTTTAAATTATGAGGTGAGTTATTTATGTCTGAGAAATTCGTTCAAACTGTATCGAGTGTTAATTATAATAAAGGTGTTTTTTCTCTCTATTTTGTTGGACAGAATCAATCCAACATGGCAAACGGTATTATGGCGGAAAGTGATACGGACTTAGAGCTAAAAGAAGTGATTCATATGCCTGCTTCTGGTTTTATGTATATGGTTTCGATGGTTAAGAATATGCTTGAAGATCCTCGTATGAACGAAGAGTTAGAAAAATTAATTGCCGCAGGTTTTCTACCATCACCGAGTGAAGCACCTCAAGAGAACGAGAGTGGTATTGAGCCAGCTAAAAAACGCGTGACACGCACGAAAAAATAAAAGGTGGCTTAGCGTATGTTGATTCAACATCACGCGGCGAAACTGGATCGTGCAATGATGCAGAAAATGATGGGTGGGATTCTTCTGCTCAGCCAATATTCTCCTCTGCATCAGCGGTATCTTATCAGTGAATGGCAGCAACGGATTATGCCATCATTTGAGTTAAATCAGTTTTGCTATTACGAAGATGAACAAGGACGTCCAATTGCATTTTGTAATTGGGCGTTTTTGTCTGAGCAAGTGAGAGAGTTGCTATTGTCCGGTGAGCGAGAAATCGAAGCCGCTGACTGGCGCTCTGGTGATCATATCTACATTCCTGAAATGCTTGCTCCTTTTGGTCACGGACGTCAAATCGTCAATGACTTACGACAGCGTGTTTTTTTGCCGTGGAAAGGGCAAAAAGTGTGTACTGTCCGCGGCAAAATCGACACGCAAAACGACCGCTGTATCCGTAAGGTACAGTGGTTTTCTATTTAAATAATAATAAGAGCCACAGTCTATGGGAAAACCATTTTGGAGAAGTGTCGAATACTTCTTCACCGGAAATTATTCCGCCGACGATGGAAATAACGACATTGTTGCCATCGGTTTTGGCGGCGAAATTCATGCTTATGGCGGAGATGATCATATCCATCTGGGGTCGATCGGAGCCACGGTATATACCGGTTCAGGTAACGATACGGTATCGGCGGGGGCCGGCTATCTAAAAGTTGAAGATACAACGGGGAACCTGAGCGTTCGAGGCGCTGCGGGTTATGCTGATATCAAGAAAAACGGAGACGGTAATCTCTCATTTTCAGGTGCTGCTGGTGGTGTAGACATTGGTCATGACGGCCAGCATGGCAACATCAGCTACGCAGGTGCTGCGGCTTACAACCACATTAAGCGTCAAGGGTCATCAGGCCATGTTTCTTTCCAAGGTGCTGGTGGCTACAACGCTATCTGGCATGAAACTAATCATGGAAACTTGAGTTTCGAAGGTGCAGGTGCGGGCAATAAAATCGATCGTACTTGGTTTAACCAGTATCAAGGATCTCAAGGTGATGTGCGTTTTGTCGGCGCGGGGGTTGCTAACAGTATTAGCTCACGTGTTGAAAGCGGTAACCTGCACTTTAGTGGAGCTGGTGCGGATAACCATTTGGTTCGCAAAGGCAAGGTTGGGGATATTACCCTAGAGGGTGCCGGGGCATCCAATCGAATTGAGCGTACGCACAATGCGAACGATGTGTATACCGAAACACGCGGTAATATTCGCTTCGAAGGTGTGGGTGGTTACAACAGCCTTTACTCTGATGTGGCACATGGTGATATTCATTTCTCGGGCGCCGGTGCTTATAACACCATTACTCGTAAAGGTTCTGGGGATGACTTTGCGAAAGAAGGAATGGCCAATGCCAAGGCTGATAAAGTTGTATTAACTAAGGCGGTGATGAGTGGTTCATGGATAGGACAAAATCATCAAGTCACGGCAGTAAAATCAGCTAACGAGCCTAATACTTATCTTTTTGCTTTCGCAGACTCCTCGTATACCAAAATTAACAAAGTACAGTTGCGTAATGATCCTCAAACCGGAGAACTGAGATATTACTCTTCGGCTTGGTATAAAGAGGGTAACCATTTAAACAACTTAGCGAATCAAGATATTTCCAACAACGGTGGTTTCACAGCCGTTAATATCAATGGTGCTTACACGTTATCTGATCTCAAAGTTGAACATCAACAATCTGTCACCGTTCATGCCGTTGAAAAAAGCCTGACTGAATATGAGTGGGTGACTTACGCCAATGGTGCGGTGATTGATGCGAAAGATGTGTCATTGTCGGATGCAAAAATGGGTGGTCACGCCATTTTTGCTGATGGTACTAAGGTTGATGTCAAAGCGGTAAAATCAAACCGCAAACCCAACACTTATGTTTACGCTAAAATGCTGGGACAACACACGAAAATCGTTGTGGTTGAACTGGCGAACGATGCCGAAACTGGCGCGCTGAAATATCAAGCTCGTTCTTGGTATAAAGAAGGTGATCACACGGCCAATTTAGCTAACCAAGATATTTCGTCTGCGTATGGATATCACGCAATGGGCAAAGGGGGTTACTCGCTCAGCGACTTGCATTACAGCGTTAACGCGGTAAGAAGTACCAGCGAAACCGTGGCTGATATCGACGAATACACGGATCAAACCCTATTCAAACCCGTAAGCGATAGCGGCGAAAGCTCTGGCGATATTCATTTCAATGGTGTCGGTGGCGGTAACGTTATTAAATCCAACGTAACACGCGGTCATGTTTACTTTAACGGTGGCGGTCTTGCCAACGTGATCCTGCATAGCTCTCAGTTCGGTAACACTGAATTTAACGGTGCAGGCGCGGCTAACGTGATTGTCAAAAGTGGCGAAGAAGGGGATCTCACCTTCCGCGGCGCAGGTTTGGCAAACGTATTAGTGCACCAAAGTCAGCAAGGCAAGATGGATGTTTACGCGGGTGGTGCGTTGAACGTGCTGGTTCGTGTTGGTAACGGCGACTATCTGGCTCACTTATTGGCTTACGGCAACATCTCGGTACAGAAAGGCCAAGGCAATAGTCGAGTTACTCTACTGGGCGGCTATAACACGCACACGCAAATCGGTAGTGGTGATGCACTATGGCTAGCGGCTGGCGGTTTCAATGTCATGACACAAGTCGGTCAAGGCGATGTGGCTTCGGTACTGGCTGGTGGCGCAAACGTACTGACCAAAATGGGTGATGGTGAACTCACGGCGGGCATGCTGGGTGGTGCGAACGTGATTACCCATATCAGCAGTGATGATCAATTATCGAATACCACGGCGGTGGCACTCGGCGGCGCAAATATTCTCACCAAAAAAGGCAAAGGCAACACCCTTGCTGTGATGGGCGGAGGCGCTAACGTACTCACCCATGTGGGTGATGGCACCACAACTGGCGTCATGGTAGGCGGCGCGAACATCCTAACGAAAGTCGGGAATGGCGATACGACCGGCATTATGCTTGGTCTTGGCAACGTGCTAACGCATGTTGGTGATGGCCAAACCCTTGGCGTAATGGGCGCCGCAGGCAACATATTCACTAAAGTGGGCGATGGAACATCCATTGCAGTCATGATTGGTGCGGGCAATATCTTTACCCATGTGGGCGAAGGGAATGCTTGGGCATTGATGGGCGGCCTTGGTAACGTCTTTACCAAAGTGGGCAACGGTGATGCTCTCGCGTTAATGGTGGCCGAAGCTAACGTCTTCACCCATATCGGTGATGGCATGTCGGTGGCGCTTATGTTAGCCAAAGGCAACATAGCAACTAAAGTCGGTAATGGAACCACACTTGCGGCTATGGTGGGTAACGCCAACATCTTCACTCACGTAGGCAGTGGCAGCACGTTTGCTGCAATGATCGGTCAAGCCAACATTATGACCAAAGTGGGCGATGATCTCACCGCTGCGCTGATGGTCGGTAAAGCTAACATCTACACCCATGTCGGTGATGGAACCAGCTTAGGAATATTTGCGGGCGAAGTGAACGTGATGACCAAAGTCGGCAACGGCACAACGCTGGCGGCGATGTTCGGTAAAGCCAACATCATGACGCATGTCGGCGATGGTCTAACGGGCGTGTTAGCACTGGGCGAAGCCAATATCGCCACCAAAGTGGGTGATGATTTCATGGGTGTTGTGGCCGCGGCGAAAGCCAACGTCGTGACTCATGTCGGTGATGCAACCACCGCCGCTGTATTGGCGGGTAAAGGCAATATCCTCACCAAAGTGGGCGAAGGCACCACGGTAGGTTTGTTGATTTCCGATATCGGCAACGTGATGACCCATGTTGGAGATGGCACGACTATCGGTATTGCTAAGGGCAAGGCAAACATCGTTACCAAAGTCGGTGATGGCTTGGGTGTTAACGTGGCTTGGGGTCAAGCCAACGTGTTTACTCATGTAGGTGATGGAGATCGCTATAATTTTGCCAAAGGCGAAGCCAACGTCATCAGCAAGGTGGGCGATGGTCAAGAAGTCTCTGTCGTGCAAGGTCAAGCCAATATCATTACCCATGTGGGTGATGGTGATGATTATACCGGTGCTTGGGGCAAAGCCAACGTTATCACCAAAGTGGGTAATGGCCGAAATGTTGTGCTAGCCAAAGGTGAAGCCAACATCGTGACTCAAGTGGGTGATGGCGATAGCTTTAACGCACTTTGGAGTAAGGGCAACATCGTCACCAAAGTCGGTGATGGTATGCAGGTGACCGCCGCGAAAGGTAAAGCGAACGTAACGACTCGAGTGGGAGATGGCCTAAACGTCACCGCCGCTTATGGTGATGCCAATATTAACACCGTGGTTGGTGACGGTATTTCGGTCAATGTTGCTTGGGGCCAATACAACGTCAATACCAAAATCGGCGATGGTTTGAACGTCGCGGTCATGAAAGGTAAAGCCAACGCTAATATTCATGTTGGTGATGGTTTAGGGGTTAATGCTTCTTACGCTCAAAACAACGTGGCGATCAAAATCGGTAATGGTGATTTCTACAGTTTGGCGGTCGCGTCGAGCAACACCAGTAGCAACAAGCTCTCCGCCCTGTTTGATAACATCAAGCAAACCGTACTTGGTGTAGGTGGTAGCCAAGCAATCAACTACTTAGTGCAAGGCGATGAAGCATCATCATCCGGCACGCATAAAGGCCGTGGTGCGATTGCGACACCTGAAATCACCAAGCTGGATGGCTTCCAAATGGAGGCGATTGAAGAAGTGGGCTCTGATTTGGGAGACAGCCTAACAGGTAGTGTGACCAAGGTAGACGCACCTGATCTCAATCAAATGCAAAATGCGCTCAGCGTTGACGACTCTTCGGACCAAGTTCAAGGGCCAAATCTCATTGTTAATGGCGATTTTGAGCAGGGGGAGTACGGTTGGAGGGCCTCTAACGGTATTGAAGCAGGTTTTTCTGCCAACGGTTATGGCGTTGCAAGTGAAGGACACGGCAACCGAGTCAGTGAGCTTGACACCTACATCAACACGACCATTTTTCAAGATCTGAATGATCTCAATCATGGCGAAGTTATTACGCTGAGCTTTGATTTTGCAAAACGTGCAGGCATTTCTAATAACGAAGGCATTGACGTTCTCTGGAACGGCGAAGTGGTTTTCTCATCGTCTGGTGACGCCTCTGCTTGGCAGCAAAAAACCTTAAAGCTGACCGCTCATGCCGGCAGTAATCGTATCGAATTCAAAGGCACAGGCCACGATGATGGGTTGGGCTATATCTTAGATAACGTAGTTGCGAAATCAGAAACGCCACAGCAAACTAATGCGGTGAGTGAGCATGCAACGCAAAATCAAGCGTCGCAGAATGCCCTATCAGATAAAGAGCGCGCAGAAGCGGATCGCCAGCGTCTAGAACAAGAAAAGCAGAAACAGCTCGATGCTGTCGCAGGTTCGCAAAGCCAGCTGGAATCTACCGACCAACAAGCCTTGGAAAATAATGGTCAAGCTCAACGCGATGCAGTGAAAGAAGAGTCGGAAGCCGTGACGGCTGAGTTGACCGAACTGGCACAAGGTCTCGATGTGCTCGATGACAAAGCCACGCATACGGGTGAGTCGGGCGACCAATGGCGCAACGATTTTGCCGGTGGCTTGCTTGATGGTGTTCAAACCCAATTGGACAATGCAAAACAGGTTTCTGGTGAGCAGATTGCTGCCGCGAAACAGACGCACGCGGACAATCAAAACAAAGTCAAAGATTCGGTTGCACAATCGGAAGTAGGCGTCGCAAAAGGTGAGCAAAACCTGGCGGGTGCAGAGCAAGGCATTGCTGATGCTAAAGCCGATGCAGAAACACGCAAAGCCGATGCTGTAGCGAAAAGTAACGACGCGAAACAGGCCGAATCTGACGCACACAGCGCAGCAAACGACGCGCAATCGCGTGGTGATCGCGATGCGATGAACGCGGAACATAAAGCCAACCAAGTGCAGAATGATGCGAAAGGGGCTAAGCAAAACGAAAGCGATCGCCCTGATCGTCAAGGTGTTGCGGGCAGCGGCCTTGTGGGTCAAGCACATAGCGTCGAAGCCGCTGGTGCTGCGGGCCATATCAACGCTGATAGTCAAACAAACGCTGATGGCCGCTTTAGCGAAGGCTTGAGCGAGCAAGAGCTGGAAGCCTTAGAAGGTGCGACCAATGCAGTCAACCGCCTGCAAATTAACGCAGGAATTCGAGCGAAAAATACGGGTAGTTCTGTCACTTCGATGTTCAATGAGACAAACGCCGACAGCATTGTTGTGTCAACAACGGCCTCTCAGGATGTGAGCCGAAAAGAGATTCACATTTCAGGGGTGAACCTAGAAGGGCTAAGCGCTGTTAAGGGAAATCAACCGACTGGTCAACTTGGTTCTAAAAGCGTTCCCGGGTTTAAAAGCCATTTTGCATCGACATCTATTGGTATAGAAAATGAGCTATCTGGCCTAGTTGTTGTTTTACCTAAGAACTCAGCACAGACGTTTGGATATGTGCATGATTCACAAGGTAACCCATTGTTTATGTTGACCAAAGATATGAATCAAGGTGGTTACAGTAACCCAGTTGGTATCACTGATATCAAAGGGGTGAACAACTGGCAGACTCATACCATTGAATTGGTTACATATCCTAGTGAAACCAGTGATATGGTTGCGATTGAAAGTCGCAAAGAGGCAATGTTATGGCTAGCGAAAGAATTTACAGGCCATATCAATCAATCGAACCACCATAGCTTACCTAGTTTGGTTAGTGATGACGGGCGTTTTACGCTGGTTATATCGAATTCGAAGCATTTCATCGCGGCGGGTAACGGTACTTCTATTGAAGCTCAAGGGCAGACAATAGGAATGACCCCTAGTGGGCAACAAGCCACGATGGCCATCAGTGCGAAAGAATTTGGTTCAAGCTCGTCATTGGAAGTGAGACTTCTAGAATCTGCGCCTTGGTATCAGTCAGGACTGAGAGATGAATTTTTAGTAAATGCGAACGAAGCTAAATTAGATGATCCAGTGGCAGCGCAAAATGTGTATGCCTATCTAACATCGGTGTATTCAAAAACAGCAAATCTGGCGAAAGAGTACGGTATCTATATTAATGATTGGGATCCTGCATCTGAAGGCTTCTCGCCGAATGCTCAAGGATTAACCGATCCGAAAGTGAAAAATGCTTGGGAGATTTTGCCGAGAACTAAGCCAGTAAAAATGCTGGAGCTTCTGAGCGCAGACGACTCACGATACGTGCGACAACAAATTATTGAGAAGCTGAAAGGTTCACATTCAGAAAGCCTTGCTAAGAACGTGTTTGAATACTTCCAGTATGGCGGAGAAGTGGCGGGGCATGGAATCAACAATGCAACGACAGGAAGTTCGCAGCAGCCTGAACCCGCGATTTTGTTTGAGTTTCGCAGTGTGCCGAGTGTTTTAAGTAAATTTGTGCCTAAAACAGAGTCCACCGCAAAAATTGATGTTAAGGCACTCGATCATTTTGACTCTGCTAGCCGCAAAGCCATCATTACTGAAGTGAATGCTCTGGTGAGCGATAGTGATGATTTCGATGCCTGGTATCAGGAGTATCGGGCAAGCAAAGGCCAGCCTCCAGTTAAAAACCCTAAATCCAGTGCTTCTGCAAATCATAAAGCAGAATGGTTGATGACGCAGTATGCCGAGCAATGGGCGCAAATTACGGCTCCTTATATTGATAGCCATGAGACGAGCACGTCAACACAAACGACGGTAGAAACGGGCGAAGTGCTTAAAGGACTCGAGAAAGATTTCAAACTTTATGGCGAAGCGCTGCAACCGGATACTCGCGTACCGGGCAAATTGAAAGACATTCGGACAACCGAAGATTTCTTGAATGGTTATAAAAACGACCATGCGAAGGATATCGTTGACGGCTTCCGTTCAAACATGAACATCAAGCAACTGGTGGATCTGTTTGTTAAAGGAAACTGGAGTGCAGAGCAAAAAGGTGCGCTTGCTTGGGAAATTGAAAGTCGTGCACTGAAAGTGACGTTCCAGAACAAGTCTGAGAAGTACAACCGACTGTTCCGTGAGATTGCCTCTGCTGGCGTCGTGGATGCGAAAGCGACCGAGCAACTTGCGCCACAGTTAATGCTGTTGAACCTATCGAACGACGGTTTTGGTGGTCGTTGTGATCCACTTTCTAAACTCGTTCTGGTTGCAAAGCAGCTCGAAAACGATGGCCAAATTGGCGTTGCAAGACAACTGCTAGAGAAGATGTACTCTGCGGCAGCAGTGCTGAGCAATCCAACGCTTTACTCAGACAGTGAAAAAGCCAACGCTAGCAAACTGCTCAGCAGCTTAGCGGCCATTCATGCAAAGAACCCAATGCATGATACGTCGATGAAAGTGTGGCAGGAAAAGCTGGAAGGGAAGCAAGCGCTGACCGTAAACAGTGTGGTTGAGAAAATCACTGATGCATCGGCTAACGGTAAATCGGTGTTGCTGGAACTTGATGCTCCGGGACATGCGATGGCGGCTTGGGCAAAAGGCTCAGGTGACGAGCGAGTTTACGGCTTCTACGATCCAAATGCTGGCATCGTTGAGTTCTCGTCAGCAGAGAAGTTTGGCGCCTACCTAACGCGTTTCTTCGGCAAGTCCGATCTGAACATGGCTCAAAGCTATAAGCTGGCTAAAAACGACGCAGGTGAAGCAATCTTCAACCGCGTGGTGGTAATGGATGGCAACACGTTAGCAAGCTACAAGCCAACCTTCGGCGACAAAACCACTATGCAGGGGATCCTCGATTTACCTGTGTTTGACGCAACGCCGATTAAAAAACCAGGTACTTCAGATGTCGATGCAAAAGTTGTAGATGACACGAAAGAAGCATTGGCTGATGGAAAGATACTTCACAACCAAGATGTGAATGATCACGATGAAATCACCACATTACTGAAAAACAAGCCTGTATTGGATAATGCGGAGACGATATCAAACGCAGATTCTCGCCATAAGAATTATCAATCCCGAGATTTAGTTCTCGAGCCAATCGTGCAACCAGAAACCATCGAGCTTGGTATGCCTGATATCGATCAGAAAATATTGGCGGAGGTTGCTGAGCGTGAAAATGTCATTATCGGTGTTCGACCAGTTGATGAGAAGTCGAAGTCACTGATTGATTCTAAGCTCTATAGCAGTAAAGGTTTATTCGTTAAGGCGAAAAGCTCTGATTGGGGGCCAATGTCTGGTTTTATTCCTGTAGATCAGTCATTTGCCAAAGCATCTGCGAGAAGAGATCTCGATAAATTTAACGGCTATGCTGAACAATCCATTGAGTCTGGTAATGCGGTAAGTGCCGATTTGTATCTGAATCAGGTTCGAATGGATGAGTTGGTGTCTAAATATCAGTCACTGACAGCTCTTGAGTTTGATGCAGAAAGCGGTATGTACAAAACAACGGCAACCAATGGTGATCAAACAGTCACTTTCTTCCTGAATAAAGTGACTGTTGAGAGTAAAGATCTGTGGCAGGTTCATTACATGAAAGATGGCGAGCTAGCGCCGTTCAAAGTGATTGGTGATCCTGTATCTAAACAGCCGATGACAGCAGACTATGATTTGTTGACGGTGATGTATTCCTACGCTGATCTAGGGCCGCAAGATAAGGTCAAGCAACCATTAACTTGGGAACAGTGGAAAGAGTCTGTTACTTACGAAGACTTAACGCCTAAGTATCAAGAGTTATACGACAGTGAGGTGCTTTATAACAAGAAAGATGGGGCGAGCCTTGGCGTTGTGAGCGATCGCTTAAAAACTCTGAAAGATGTGATCAATACCAGCTTGGGCAGAACCGATGGCCTAGAGATGGTGCATCATGGTGCAGACGACGCAAACCCTTATGCGGTAATGGCGGACAATTTCCCTGCGACTTTCTTTGTACCTAAAAGCTTCTTTATGGAAGATGGTTTAGGCGAAGGAAAGGGCTCTATCCAAACGTATTTCAATGTGAATGAGCAAGGTGCGGTGGTGATTCGTGATCCGCAGGAGTTTTCTAATTTCCAGCAGGTAGCGATTAATGTCAGTTACCGAGCATCACTCAATGATAAGTGGAATGCTGGCCTTGATGACCCACTCTTTACACCAGAGCGCAAATTGTCTCATGATTTCCTAAATGCAAGGGAAGATGTGATTAGAAAGCTTAGCGGTGAAATTGAGACAAACGTAAGCACTACGCGGTCAGAAGTAACAGAAAATACGGTGATGCAGCCACTAGATTTTTCGAAGGTATTCACCAGAGAAGAATTAGTAAAAAGTGCGAATGTGTTTGGCAAGCGAATCGGTTCTTCTTATCAAGCCATCTTAGAGCAGGTTGATTTGGTTCATAGGGCTGTTGACCGTGATCTGGTATTAGAAAGCTTTAAGCTTAACAAGAAGATCAATGCCTACATCGCTGAACATCCAACCTCTGGGCGTAATCAAGCGCTAACGCAGTTGAAAGAGCAGGTCACCAGTGCGTTGTTTATCGGCAAGATGCAAGTTGCCCAAGCGGGTATTAATGCAATCGCACAAACAAGACTAGAGCTTGCCGCTCGTATCTTTATGGTCGCGATTGAAGAAGCCAACGGTAAACACGTAGGTTTGACGGATATGATGGTTCGTTGGGCCAATGAAGACCCGTACTTGGCGCCGAAGCAAGGCTACAAAGGCGGAACGCCAAGTGACCTTGCCTTTGATGCGAAGTACCACGTTGACCTAGGCGAGCATTACGCTGATTTCAAACAGTGGCTAGAAACGTCTCAGGCGAATGGTCTACTGAGTAAAGCGCTCTTAGATGAGGCAACCCAAACTGTTCATCTTGGTTATAGCTATCAAGAGCTTCAGGATTTGACTGGTGTTGAATCGGTACAAATGGCGTTCTACTTTTTGAAAGAAGCGGCGAAGAAAGCGGATCCCGTTTCTGGCGATTCAGCTGAAATGATACTGCTGAAGAAATTCGCTGATCAAAGCTATCTGACTCAACTTAATTTAGACCGTATGGATCAAATTGAAGGTATCTACCGCAGTAGCCATGAGACGGACGTTGACGCTTGGGATAGTCGTTACTCTGGTGTTGGGTATGATGAGTTAAGCAATAAACTTGCAGAAAAAAATAGTATAGAGGAGCAGCTTTCTGTTCTTCTGGATGAGCGCAAAGGTTTATTAATTGGTGAAGTACATGGCAGTGATGTTAATGGCTTACGCTTTGTCAATGAACAGATGGATGCACTGAAAAAACAGGGTATTAGTGTGATTGGTCTTGAGCACTTACGCTCGGATCTCGCGCAGCCGCTGATTGATAGCTACCTTGCTACTGGTGTGATGTCGAGTGAGTTAAGCGCAATGCTGAAAACTAAGCATCTCGATGTCACTCTGTTTGAAAATGCACGTGCCAATGGCATGCGTGTTGTTGCGTTGGATGCAAACAGTTCTGCACGTCCAAATGTTCAAGGGACAGAACACGGTTTGATGTACCGTGCTGGTGCCGCGAACAATATTGCAGTGGAAATATTACAAAACTTGCCTGATGGTGAAAAGTTTGTCGCTATTTATGGTAAAGCGCATTTGCAATCGCATAAAGGAATTGAAGGTTTTGTTCCGGGTATCACGCACCGTCTTGATCTCCCTGCGCTTAAAGTCAGCGACTCGAACCAGTTCACTATCGAGCAAGATGATGTGAGTCTGCGTGTTGTCTACGATGATGTTGCTAATAAACCGAAGATTACCTTCAAAGAAAGTTTAAGTAGCACAAACAACGCACTTCATAATCAAGACGTGGACGGTTGGAAACGTGTTGTCGTCACATCGACAGCGGACGGCGGTGAAACGCGCTTTGACGGCCAAGTGATTGTTCAAATGGAAAACGATTCAGTAGTTGCAAAAGCGGCGGCAAATCTAGCTGGCAAGCATCCTGAAAACAGTGTGGTCGTTCAGCTAGATTCTGAAGGGAATTATCGCGTGGTGTATGGTGACCCATCGAAACTGGATGGAAAGCTGCGCTGGCAATTGGTTGGCCATGGGCGTGATGATTCAGAATACAACAACAGTCGCTTAAGTGGCTACAGTGCCGATGAACTTGCAGTGAAATTGGCGAAGTTCCAGCAGGCATTCGGCCAAGCGGAAAATATCAGCAACAAGCCTGACCATATCAGTATTGTCGGTTGCTCTTTAGTGAGTGATGACAAGCAGAAAGGCTTTGGTCATCAATTTATCAATGCCATGGATGCCAATGGTCTTCGCGTGGATGTGTCTGTTCGCAACTCTGATGTAGCGGTAGACACAACAGGGCGCAAACATACTCAAGATGCCAATGGAAATTGGGTAAAAAAGGCTGCAAACAATAAAGTCTCACTGACTTGGAATACGCAAGGCGAAGTTACCGCACGTGACGAGATCATTCGTAACGGTGTGGCGGAAGGGGATATCCATCTTTCTCGTGTTGGTGCGAGTGAGGTTAATGAGCCAGCACGTGGTGCCATCGGCGACAACAGTGAGGTGTTTGAAGCACCTGAAAAGCGTAAAACGGAAACGGATACTACGGCATCGGCGGGCAGTGACAATAAGCTCAGCTACTCGGGCAATATTCAGGTCAACGTCGGTGATGGTGAGTTCACCGCAGTTAACTGGGGTACGTCAAATGTTGGTATTAAAGTGGGTACGGGAGGCTTTAAGTCGCTGGCCTTTGGTGACAACAATGTCATGGTTCATATTGGTAATGGTGACAGCAAACATAGTGTCGACATCGCTGGTTATCAGGCGCTTGAAGGTGCTCAAATGTTTATGGGTAACCGCAACGTAAGTTTCAATATGGGTCGCAGTAATGACCTTATCATGATGATGGATAAGTCGATCCCAACACCGCCACTGGTCAATCCATTTGATGGTGCATCACGTATTTCAGGAGTATTACAAAGCATCGCACAAGCAGGAAAGGGTGCCGATTGGTTAGCGGCTCAAGAACAGCAGTGGACACTCTCTGGTGCGAAAAAATTTGTCAAAGAGATGTCCGGTCTCGATCAAACTAGCAGTGTTGACTACAGCAGTTTGGTTGATTTGGACTCTCAGAATGAGCGCAGCAGCCGCGGCTTGAAGTCTGACGCTGAAGCAACGTTGAATAAAAAGTACAACCAGTGGCTAAGTGGCAATAGTAATCATGATACTGGCAAGATGAGCCGTGCGGATAAGTTCCGTCAAATGAACGAGAAGTTGGCCTTTAACTTCGCGGTCGGTGGTCAAGGAGCCGATATCCAGGTCACCACGGGCAACTGGAACTTTATGTTCGGAGACAACATCCAAGCGATTTTGGATACCAATCTCGGTTCATTGTTTGGCGTGTTAACCCAGCAATTCTCAGCAACGGGAATGGCTCAAACGACCTTTACCTATAATCCGCAAGACTTGCCTCGTCAGCTTAAGAATAAGCTGCTGGGTAAATTTGCTGAGGTCGGTGCAGAGACGACTTTAGGTGATATCTTCGGTGTCAATTACACCGCTGATGGTAAAATAGTCTCTCGTACTGATGAAGCGGTAGATGGCGTTGCCATTTTAAAAGAGATGCTAGAAGTGATAGGCGAGTTTGGTGGTGAGCAGCTCAGCGCATTTACTGACCCAGAAAAATTGCTAGATAGCCTCAAAGCGGGAATCGATATGGGGGCTGATGGTCTTCAATCCTTTGCTGAAAGTCATGGACTGAAAGAGAAAGCACCAGAGGAAAACGATACAGCGCAAGTGACTCTCAATGGCGCGCCTGCGGCAACGGAAAACGTATCAGCCACTGTTGAAGAAACCAAACCAGAGCGCGCATTTGGTTTTAATGCGCTCAATTTGCCCAATTTATTTGCCACCATGTTTAGCAAAGATAAGCAGGCAGAGATGGCATCATTGGTCAGTAATCTGAAGCAGAATCTCACCGCCGATTTGCTCAATATGAAGGATAAAACGTTTGATTTCCTTCGTAACAGTGGGCATTTGCAAGGGGATGGCGATATGAACGTTTCTCTGGGTAATTACAACTTCAACTGGGGTGGTGACGGTAAAGATCTCGGCGCTTATCTAGGCGACAATAATAACTTCTGGGGAGGACGTGGAGACGATGTGTTCTACGCAACGGGAGTCTCCAATATTTTCACCGGCGGTGAAGGCCACGATATGGGCGTTTTAATGGGTCGCGAGAACATGATGTTCGGCGGTGATGGTAATGATACGGCAGTTGTGGCCGGACGCATTAACCACGTCTTTATGGGCGCGGGTGATGATCAATCCTTTGTCTTTGGCGAAGGTGGTGAGATCACCATGGGGTCAGGTAATGACTATGCGGTCACTTCAGGTAACTTCAACCGTGTGGACATGGGAGACGATCAAGACTTTGCTGTAACCATCGGTAATAACAACCAACTTGATCTTGGTGCAGGCAATGACTTTGCGAGAGTCTTTGGCAATCACAACCGAATTGATGCTGGCCAAGGAAACGATGAAGTCAAACTGATGGGTTACCATGCTTCGATTAATGCTGGCGAGGGCGAGGATTACTTAATTGCCGCCGCCATCTCAAAATTCAGCACATTAAACGGTGGTGAAGGTAGCGATGTCATGGTGCTTGGGGGTTACCAAAATACGTTCAAAGGCGGTGCTGGCGTAGACAGTTTTGTGGTCAGTGGTGAGGTGATCGATAACGTGGTTGAAGATATTCGCCAAGGTGAAAACATCATCTTCAACGGTATTGATTGGAACCGTTTATGGTTTGAGCGTAGTGGTTACGATCTGAAAATCTCTATGGCACGCCATACTGATACCTCTTCCGATCAAACGCTATTTGATGCGTTAGGTTGTGTGACTTTCAATGATTATTTTGCAAATAATCGAGCCAAACTTATTATCGGTTTAGGTGAAAAAGACGCTCAAGGCGAGCAGGAATATACCTGTTTGACTGATAATGTGTTAGACAACCTCATTCAAGCGATGAGTTCCTTCGCGCCTAAGGTGGGAGAAAGCAACTTTATGGATGGATTAGCTTCTCAGCCTCAGCAAGCGATTATGGCCGCATGGTCGGATGTGAATACCGGGAAGTTTAGCTTGTCGTAATCATGTCTTTCATGGGTTAAAACCAGCCTTTGTGGGCGTGTCTGTTTGACAATAGCGCCCATATAAACCTAAAAACGCCTCCTGATTTTATAGAAAACAGGGGGTGTTTTTTTAGGCTCAAATAGGCAAAACCTAGCCGATACTAGCGAATACGAGTAAACTCTTCTCTTTTCATGGAAGAGCCCAGAAGCAATGTTAAAACAAGATCATAGCCAAGCGATACAACAAAGAATCGATCAAAAAACCAAACCGTTGGGAGCGCTGGGCCAACTTGAGTCATTAGCACACCAGCTCGCCTTAATCCAAAGTCAAAATCAGCCTCAGCCCACTCAGCAGATCACCATTCATAAGCCTACAGTACTGGTCTTTGCTGGCGATCACGGCATTGCAGATGAAGGCATTAGCATTGCGCCAAGCGCGGTGACTCAGCAAATGGTGCTTAACTTTCTGGCGGGTGGTGCGGCCATCAACTGTTTTTGTCGCAGCAATCAAGTCGAGATGAAAGTAATAGATTGCGGGATTTTACTCCCTGTAGAAAGCGACAATCCGCACTTTCTTGTGCAGCGCTTAGGTAGCCGAACGGAGAACTTTGCTCGCCAAGCGGCGATGTCTGTAGAGCAAGTGAAGCAAGGGCTACTGCTAGGCAATCAGGCCGTGCAGCAGGTCATCCGTGCGGGGTCCAATATAGTGATGTTTGGTGAAATGGGCATTGGCAATACCAGTAGCGCTTCTGCGATATTAGCGGCGCTTTCTAAACATTCTGTTGAGCAGTGTGTTGGTTACGGCACTGGCATTTCAACACAGCAATATCAGAAAAAAATACAATTGGTGAAGCAAGGCGTAACACGCTGCCGTGGTTTGGATCCAGAAACGGTCCTTGCGGAAGTAGGCGGCTTTGAAATTGTGCAAATGGTCGGAGCATTTTTAGGCGCTTACCAGCAGCAAACGCCGATTCTGGTGGATGGATTTATCGTCACGGTAGCCGCGTATGTGGCCACACTTATTGAACCGGATTGCCGCGAGTTGATGGTTTTTGCTCATCAGTCCCATGAATCGGGCCACCAACGCGTACTTGAACAGTTAAACGCGACACCACTGCTTAATTTAGGGTTGAGATTGGGTGAGGGAACGGGTGCTGTATTAGCCGTACCTTTGGTCAAAGCGGCCGCCGAGTTCTACAACACCATGGCCAGTTTTGCCGACGCAGGAGTGACAGTGTAATGCTGCGCGTTTTCGCTTATCAATTAGAGCTGTTCTGGTTGGCGTTGAGTTTTTTCTCGCGCCTTCCTATTCCTAACAATACGCCCTATTGCAGTGAACGAATGAACCGATCTGGGCGCTATTTTTCCTTGGTTGGTCTATTACTCGGCGCGATCTGCGGTGCCATCTACAGTGTGCTGATCCTGATTTTACCGAACGAGGTAAGCATCGCACTGACGATGGTGGCCAGTTTGCTATTAACAGGGGCGTTTCATGAAGATGGCTTAACTGACATGGCGGACGGCATTGGCGGAGGAATGACGGCTGAGCGCCGTTTGAGCATCATGAAAGATAGCCGCATTGGCACTTATGGTGCGGCCAGTTTAGTGATGGCGCTACTGTGTAAGTTTCTCTTTTTAGAGGCGCTACTTGGTTATGGCAACGTATTGATGGTGTGGGTGCTAGGCTACAGTTTTAGCCGTGCGATAGCGGCATCGTTGATTTTCGACATGCCGTATGTGAGCGATCTCGATAGCAGCAAAAGTAAGCCGCTAGCCAATAAACAAACCCTTCCAGAGCTCATTTTTCTACTGCTGTGCGGCTTAGCGCCTGCGTTATGGTTTGGTTGGCAGGTAAGCTTAAGTTTGGTATTGGTTGCTGTAGTTTTTCGTATTTTCTTCAAAGCTTGGTTGATGGCGCGTATTGGTGGCTTCACTGGAGATTGCCTTGGCGCTGCACAACAGATTATGGAACTGCTGATCTATCTGCTGCTTATTGTATTCGCTGGGTTGGGTTATTTGAGCATGGGACTGATTGAATAATGGTGCATTTGATTTTGGGTGGTGCGCGTAGCGGTAAGTCTTGTTTCGCTGAACAGGCCGCAAAGCAAGAATACCAAGTCCTGTTAATGCGGCTGCCGCAGGCTCAGCTTAACTATGTTGCCACCGCGATTGCGTTTGATGATGAAATGCAGGCAAGGATTGCTCACCATCAGCAGCAAAGAACGTCGGAATGGCAAGAGCACGAATGCCCTGAACAACTGCCTGAGTTAATTGCCACTTTTTCGGCACATGATGTGGTATTGGTGGACTGCTTAACGCTGTGGCTGAATAACGTTATCTATAACCATGGCCAGCAAGCTCACGAAGCGGAGATAAAAAAGCGAGTCGAGCAACTCTGTTTTGCCGTTGAGCAAACGCCCGCCACTTTGGTTATCGTCGCTAACGAAGTGGGCCTTGGCGTGATCCCGATGGGGGAGGTTTCGCGCTTATTTGTCGATAACGCGGGCTGGCTTAACCAAGCGCTAGCCAAGTTAGCAACCCGAGTGAGCTTTATTGCGGCGGGCTTACCGATTGTTTTAAAAGACATCGCTTTAAAAAACACTGCTCTAAACGACATCGCTTTAAAAGGCTCACAATGATCAATCTCTATTTGATGCGCCACGGTAAAACCGTCGGTCGGCCTGCGCTCAATGGTAAAACAGATGTGCTCGTTGAAGCGCATCAGCAAGAGCAGATCGCTCACACTTTGCTGAGATCCCCTTACTCCTTCTCAAACATCATTACTTCGCCGCTACGCCGTTGCCGTGATTTAGCGCAGCAACTGGTTTTACAGCAGCCGAAATTGGATTACCAAATTGAGCCTGATTTCCAAGAGATGGATTTTGGTGACGTCGATGGCGTGGCCTTTGATGAACTGCAATCGATGTGGCCAGTAGTGGAAACTTTGTGGACCAATCCGGCCCAACATCAACTACCTAATGCAGAAAACTTGGCCGATTTTCATCAGCGTGTAACTCGTGCTTGGGAGGCTCAGATTAAAGAGATCAAGCAAGACACTTTAATCATCGCTCATGGTGGAACAATCAGAATGATACTTGCCAATGTTCTAGGCACTGATTGGCAAAACCGCCATTGGTATAGTGTGTTGAATATCGACTATCAATCATTAACTCATATCCAAATAGGAAAAGATAACGCTAAGAATGTGAGTGTGAAGAGCATCGGAATTCAAATTTAGCATCGGGTGAGCATGCAGTAGAGTATGGAGTAACTATCAGATTTAATGATAGAATTCCCGGCAATTAACGCCGGCCTCTGGTTAAGCGTATTTTTGTATAAGGTATTGAGACGATCGTTGATGAGTTAAGTTTACCCTTATCCATCTTGATAAGTGGGATCGCCTCAACATAAATTGCTTCTACAATTCATTAACATACCGCTGTGCAATAAAGGAGTAACGCATGACGAAGTCCCTTTTCCGCCAATCTTTCCTATTTGATAGTTTGGATTTAGACCAAGAAATGGTCACTGGCGAAATCAAAACGGCAGCTGGTATTACGCTTAAAGTGCTCTCGCGTGGAGTGCTCGAAGTGATCCCCGCTCATCTCAACGATGAGAGTAAGCACATCATTATTTCTTGCGGTATTCATGGTGACGAAACTGCGCCAATGGAATTAGTAAATAAGCTGGTGGATGATATTCAGTCAGGTTTTCAAGCGGTCCAACACCGCTGCTTATTTATTGTGGCTCATCCTCAGGCGACGAATCAACATACCCGTTTCGTGCAAGAAAATTTGAACCGTTTATTTGATGATAAAAAGGGCAATACCTCCCTAGAAAGAGAGATTGCGCAGCATCTCAAACAGACAGTGAAAGACTTTTTCGAACACACTGCTGAGCAAAACCGGTGGCATCTTGATTTGCACTGTGCGATTCGTCACTCCAAACATTATTCGTTTGCCGTCAGCCCCAAATCTCGTCATCCTGTCCGCAGCCGCGCACTGATGGCATTGATTGAAAGTGCGCATATCGAAGCGGTGCTGCTTTCAAATTCACCCTCGAGTACCTTCAGTTGGTACAGTGCAGAGAATTTTGCCGCGCAAGCTTTAACGCTTGAGCTGGGGCAAGTCGCACCTCTTGGTCAAAACAACCTAGAGCGATTAGTCGCGTTTGACTTAGCCATGCGCGATTTGGTAGCCAATGCGACACCTGAACACTTGCCAAGAAAGCCAACCATTTATCGTGTCAGCCGTACCATCGTCCGTTTGCATGACGATTTTGATTTCATGTTTGATGATAACGTCGAAAACTTCACCGCGTTTAAACATGGTGAGGTATTTGGTCATGATGGTGAAAAGCCACTCATGGCGAAAAATGAAGATGAAGCGATCGTATTTCCTAACCGAAAAGTGGCATTAGGCCAGCGCGCCGCGTTAATGGTGTGCAAAGTGGCGACACGCTATGAAGACGATCAATTGGTATACGATTAACCGATGGTACTTTTGGCTTGTTAATCTTTTGACCTGTTGACAAGGTTAACAGGCGATTGCTTTGGTATATCACTTTCTATTTAAATGGCTTAACGGTAAGGTTAGGCCATTATTGTTTCTCTTATTTACATATAAGCGCATGACGTTCAATCAGTTACTCTTAAAAAAACAGCGTCGCTGGCATTACGCCCTCTATGCTATGCTGGCATTGTTGATTACGATGAGTGCGTTTTATTTGATGGTGGGTGAACTCTTTATCAGCCCATTTCACACTTGGTCACCACTGGAATGGCAGTTAGTGACTGAACTTCGTGCTCCTCGTCTGCTCTCTGCCGTCATCATTGGTGCTTCACTAGCCGTATCAGGCGCGGCGCTGCAAGTGCTATTAGGGAATGTTTTGGCAGAGCCGGGCGTGCTTGGTATTTCTGGTGGCGCCAGTGTGGCGATGGTAGTGGTGCTGTTTTTCTTCCCTGCTTTGGCCTCACCTGAAATTTTCATGCTTTGTGCCGTAGCCGGTGCGATGGTGTTTACTCTTTTACTGGTCAGCATGGCTAAAGCGATGCGTTTAAGCACAACTCGCTTACTGTTGGTCGGTGTGGCGCTGGGTATTTTATCTGGTGCTGTGGTGACATGGGCGTTTTATTTCAGTAATGATCTCAGTTTAAGGCAACTGGTTTACTGGTTGATGGGCAGTATTGGTGGTGCAAGCTGGTATCAACATACGCTTTCATTAGCTGCGCTTCCGGTGATCATCTGGCTTGCTCTGCAAGGAAAAACGTTAGACAAACTGATGTTGGGCGAAACTCATGCAAAGCAGTTAGGTGTGGATGTGCATCGACTACGTTGGAAATTGATTTTTTCCGTGTCGCTGCTGGTAGGAGCTGCGGTGGCATTGGGCGGTGTGATCAGTTTTGTTGGGTTGGTTGTTCCGCATTTATTGCGCTTGGCGTTTGGTTCTGAAAACCGCTACCTTTTACCTATGTCGGCTCTGTTCGGCGCACTCTTACTGGTTTGCGCGGATACCGTTGCCAGAACGGCGCTTAATGCTGCTGAGCTTCCACTTGGTGTCGTCACTACCACCATTGGTGCGCCGATTTTTATTTGGATGTTGTTGAAAAACCATGATTCACGTTAATAGCCTGCAGGTTTCATCACGCTTATTACCACTCTCTTTTACCTGCCAAGCGGGAGAGGTGCTGCATGTTATTGGGCCTAATGGCAGCGGAAAAAGCACTTTACTGTCGGCGTTAGCTGGCGTGACAGAGAGCCAAGGTGAGGTCTACATTGGTGATCTTCAGCTTTCAAGCGCATCGTTAGAGGCGCTGTCACTGCACCGAGCTTATCTGTCGCAAAACGACAAGCCTGTTTTTAATGTCGATGTTTATCAATATCTTGCCTTAGCGATCCCCAGTTGCGCCGATTTACATTCTCAGGTTGTTAATCAAGCCGTGGTTCATCTCACTCAACGATTGAATATTCAAGACAAATTGCATCGATCCATTCACCAACTGTCAGGCGGCGAATGGCAACGTGTCCGCTTGGCCGGTATTTGCTTGCAAATTTGGCCAACCTTAAACCCTTACGCGCAGTTATTGATATTAGATGAACCTGCGGCGCCTCTTGATATTGCTCAAGAAGGGTTGCTTTATCGTTTGATTGAAGAGGTTGCACAGCAAGGGATAGCGGTAGTGATGGCCAATCACGATCTCAATCGAACATTGCGCCATGCCGATCGCGCTCTGTTACTGCAAGATGGCGTATTGCAAAGTTCCGGCTCGGTTGAACAAGTATTAGAGAGCCAAGCGTTAAGTGCAGCGTTTCAGACTCAGGTGAAGCAGGTTGTTGTTGAAGGAAAGCCTTACCTTATCTTTGATTAAAAGCACAACTGTCGTGCAGTAAGCACACTTTTAGCGCATCAATGTGCTAGAGATATAATAGTAAAAATAATAAGTCTATTAAAAACAAATGGTTAGATTTTATACAAAAGTTGGCACGCCAATCGCATTAATAGAATCGATACATTCTCGTTCTTGTTAGGCTTTTTATAAGTCTCTTAACCACCTTGCTCCCACAAGGTGGTTTTTTTTATCTGAGTCTTTGCAAGGTTATTGCGTCAATGAAGCAAGGTCAGCAGGACGGTAATAGACTGATTTGAGCACTTTACCTTGGCGAATCGTTTTGCCTTCAGAGACAAAATCTTGTGCGCATTTAGCAATAATGTAGTCGCCTTTTTGTACGGCCATCAGCTCAATACCTTGTTCAGCATAGTAGGCTTGAGTATCGGCATACTCTTTTTCATTGCGACACACTTTACTCATGTTCGAGCTGTGTACTTCATCCCAGCATGGAATAAATTCGATGCCACGATTCACGGCAACATTGAGCAGAAGATCAATCAAATAGCTGATCGCTAAGTTGTCACTCACTTGGCTATGTCCAAGGTGGACTAAACGACCCATCAAAACGTACACAGTATCGATGATCGCATCCGCTTGTTCCGTTTTATTGTTAGCTTCAGCAAGTTCAGTCAACTCTTCAATCGCGAGCGAAGTATGCAACGTGTCAGCTTTATCGTTTAAGCTGCTGGCATCAGCAACGGGGAGATCAAAGGTGCTACGAAACTCGGTAATATCGCGGTAAAGATGATCGTAAATCTCTTGAGTAAGCTTGGATAAATGCATTATCTCGGTCCATTGGTTTGGTTAACAGGGATTGTGACGCGTAGTAACAAATTGATAGTAATAAACTGATAGTAAGAAAATGGATAGTAACAAACTGATGGCAAAGCTGCGACCCATGCCATCAGTTTGGTCAAAGAACAGGGTTACTTATTGAGAAATAAATAAGGAAACAGTTGGCGGCGTTCTTGGTCACTTAGAGCACTAACACGAGCGATATTGGTATCGGGAATCGCTTCTGGGTTAGGGTAGTGCTTGAGTACTTTTTCCATGCTCTCTTCGCGAATAAGATGGAAAATCGGGTACGGCGAACGGTTAGTTAGGTTTTCGTCATCTTCGGGGCGTGTGCCGCCAAAACAGTAGTGAGGGTGAAAGGTAGCGACTTGGAAGATGCCTTGCCAATCTTGTTGCGTAATTAATGCTTCGACCCAATCGATAAAAAAGTTGTACTCAAAAAAATCTTCGAGCATGTTTGGCACCACCACTAAGGTGGTCTCAAGAGACTGTGCCGAGCTGGCTTCTAGCTCTAGCAATTGTTGCAAAATGTCTTGCAGCAATTGTTCTTCAGTATCGGCTTCACTGACGAAAATTTTGATCTGTTGGTTACGTTGTGGTTTTGCGGCGAAAGGGCAGAGATTTAAGCCAATCACCACATCGTTAAGCCACTGTTCGACTTCAGTTGTGATGGCGGTTTTATTTATCGTTACGCTCATAGTGCTTATTAAAACAGTCAATTTGGCGCAAGCATAACATGAGTCTTTTGATAAAGTGAGTGGATAACACTACTTGATCAATTCATGCAGCGGTTTGCGGTGCGCAAGGGCGCGGTCATCATGGCGCAATTTCCAACAGAGAAAAAACATCGCCACATACAACACCATTCCACCCGAAACCACCACCGGCCAACCGCCATTTTGCCAGCAATAGAGTAGGAAAAACCCGCCGAGGCTGCCACCTACATAGTAATGAACCAAATATAGAGCGGTCGCGGTTGCTTTTGCGCTGCTGGCCTTTTGGCTCACCCATGAGTAGGCGAGCGTATGGGTAAAAAACGCGCCGAAACTGATCAACATTAAACCGATCAGCATAAACGGGATTGATTCAACCAAGGCTAGCCACATCCCCGATAAACTGAGCAAGGCTCCCAGCATCATGCCCGAAATGGCATTGTAGCGTTTTGTCCAGTTGGCGGTCAGTTTCGAGCTGAGTGTTCCCGCCAAATAACATAGGAAGATCAATGATGCTAAGCCAATCGGTAGCGAGTAGGGTTCGGCGACAAGCCGAAAGCCCATCACTGAGTAGAGATTAACAAACAGCGCGAAGTTAGTACCACCAATCAGCATCGCAAGCCACAGTGTGCGGTTAGAAAGATGTTTTACTAGCGCACGGTTGTGGTGAAAGAACAAGCCTCGTTGCGGCGTGAAATTGCGTTGAATGGGCAGTAACCACAGCACAATGATGGCGCATACGAAAGTGAGTATGGCAATCACAATCACGGCTTGTTGCCAGCCAAAGGCATCGGTCAATATACCGCCTAAAATTCGGCCACTAATGCCACCTAATGAATTCGCAGCAATATAACCGCCAATCGCTTGGCTAAATGCTTGAGGCGAAAGCTCCTCAGCCATGTAAGCCACGGCAACCGAAGCAAAGGCGGCCAATGCGACACCCATTAGTGCACGTGTTAAAACCAGCACCCATAGCTGTTGGCTGATCAACATTAAGCTGCCGATTAATGGCATCATGAATAGCCCTAATAACATCACTTTGCGGCGGCCAAAGGATTCAGAGCTGATTGCCCAAGGGACTAAACTGACGGAGAGTGCGAGGGTTGATGCGGCAAATAACCAGTTAATTTGGGTTTCTGAAACCGCAAAATGCGTAGCAAGGTAGGGCAACATTGGCTGAAAAAGATAGAGATTACAAAAGACTAAGAACGAGCCGAGCGCAAGTCCCCAAGTGACTTTTCGGTATTCTTTACTGCCAATTTCGATCATGATTACGCTTCACTTACGTTATGTATCTGTGATCACAGTAGCAGTGGCTTGGTGATTAATAAAATATATTAAAAATATCGTCGTGATATATAAAATATATCCAAACCTCGTTGGACGAATATCGCTTCGTTTGATTTTGTGGAACCATAAAGCTATGGATACTCGCCATCTAAAACATTTTTCGGCTGTGGTTCAGTGCGGCAGCTTTACTTTAGCAGCCCAGCAATTGCACATTGCGCAGCCAGCGCTTAGCATTTCGATTAAAAAATTTGAGCAGCAATTAGGGGTTGTTTTGCTAAAAAGAGATGAGCGAAAAGTGACGCTGACCCATGAAGGGCAAGTGTTATATGAACACGCCACTCGTATTTTGCAGCAACTTGAAGATGCACAATTGGCGATGGATGAGCTTAAAGGGCTCGTCAAAGGCGAAGTGAGGCTCGGCGCGCCGAGCATGATGGGATCCTATTTCTTTCCAGAAATTGTAATGGCTTTTAAAAGTCACTTTCCCTTGCTAAAAATGACGGTGATAGAAGCGGGAACTCAGTCGATTAGAAAAATGTTGCTCAGTGGTGAGCTAGATATTGGTGTGATCCTCAATCATGATCTTCCTCCGGATTTAGAGGTTGATCCCCTCTTATCATCGCAAATGGTGGCGGTAGTGGGGAAAGAACATGAGTTAGCACAACGAGAATCGATAGATTTTAAGACCTTTTTTGAGCATGAATTGGTAATGTTTAAGCCCGGTTATTTCCACCGCGACTTCATTGATAAAGTGTGTAAAGAGCATAAGCTCAGCGCACATTTCTCTTTTGAAACCAATCTGTTGCCAATGATTTTAAGTATTGTCAAACATGAGTACGCAGTGACTGCGTTATTAGAGCTTGTAACGGAGCATGAACCGGATGTACGAGCGATCCCTTTTGAACCGCCAGTCTGGTTAGATTTAGCCCTCGCATGGCGCAAAGAGGGCTATTTGTCTAATGCCGACCGTACTTTTATTGAATTTGTGAAACAGTACGTGTGAAAGGGGCTATGTGTATCGTTCGATTAACTTTGATAGATTTTTTCAAAGTTGTTTGGGTTCCAGCCAATCATAATTCGATCACCAATTTTTAAAGCCGGTACACTGCGCGCGCCGATCGCATCCAGTTCCTTCCGGCCGCGTTGCATTTTTGCGTTACATAAGCGGTAGGGGATCTGTTTGGCGTCAAGATAGCGCTGAGCATCTTTACAGTGCGGGCATTTATCTTTGACGTAGAGCACAATACGTTTCATCCAATTCACTCATTAACCGAACATAAAGGGCGGCAAGTTTACCCACCGAGGCGCTGAGTTTCAACTCTCTCGGATGCGAAGCCTTGCTCCTTGTGATTGGAAAGATGAAACGCAGGCTTGATTCAGTTACACTTAGCGCCTTTTTTATGAGTCAGTTGCTGGGCTATGCATCCATCTTTTCGTTACATACAAAACTATCCGCCTCATCTCGTGTCACAAGTTGAACAGTTGATCACGGCCGGTAAATTCGTTAGTTGGTTTGAGCAACGCTACCCACAGCGCCATTCGATTCAAAGTGAAAAAGCGTTGTTTAACTACGCGATTGATCTCAAAAATCAATATATGAAGAAAACGGCGCCGATCAGTAAAGTGGTGTACGACAATAAAATCCACATTATCAATAACGCACTAGGGTTGCACAGTTATGTTGCCAAAGTGCATGGTGGGAAAATCAAATCTAAAAATGAGATCCGCATAGCGAGCATGTTTAAAGAAGCACCGGAGCCGCTGCTGCGCATGCTAGTGGTACATGAGCTGGCTCACATCAAAGAGAAAGAACACAACAAGGCTTTCTATCAACTGTGTTGCCATATGGAACCGAATTATCATCAGCTCGAGTTTGATGCACGATTGTTTATGATGTATCTCGATTTAAAAGAGGAGCAGTAATGTCAGCCAAAGCGAAGCCGCAGAAAAGCCAACCAGAAGCGAGCCATAAAAAACCTGCGTTAAAAGCAAAGCAGGGGTTACATCCTCGTAATCAGCATCAAGGACAATACGATTTCCCCGCGCTGATTAATACACTGCCTGCTTTGAAGCCCTTTGTTATTCGCAACCCGAGTGGTGAACCGAGCATCAATTTCTCCGATGCGATGGCGGTGAAAATGCTCAACAAAGCGTTATTGGCACATCATTATCATGTGACACATTGGGATATTCCCGCTGGGTATTTGTGCCCGCCGATCCCCGGTCGAGCTGATTATATTCATCGCGTGGCCGATCTGCTGCTAGATGAGTGCTCAGCAATCAAGCATGAAAAGGTTCAAGCACTTGATATTGGGGTCGGAGCGAACTGTATTTATCCGATCGTGGGTGTGGCAGAGTACGGCTGGCGCTATGTTGGTAGCGATATTGATCCTATCTCTATTAAATCCGCCAATCTGGTGGTTAATAGCAACGCTTCACTCAATGGGCGTATTGAATGCCGTTTGCAGAGTGATGCAAAACACATTTTTAAGCAGATTATTCAAGAAAATGAGCGTTACGATCTCACAACGTGCAACCCGCCTTTCCACGCGTCACAAGTAGAGGCGCAGCAAGGCAGCGAACGTAAGTTGAAAAATTTACAGCGTAATCGAGTCAAAAAAGGTCAAGAAATTGCGGGGCAAGACGCTAACAGAAGTAAGGCGGTCACGCTCAACTTTGGTGGACAAAAAGCTGAGTTATGGTGCCCCGGTGGTGAAGCTGCTTTTATTAAAAACATGGCCTTTGAAAGTCAACACTACGCTCAGCAAGTGCTGTGGTTCACCACATTGATCTCTAAAAAAGAGAATGTACGTTGGATGCAAAAACAGTTAGATAAAGTGGGTGCTGCAGTGGTGAAGGTTGTTGAAATGCAACAAGGGCAAAAAGTGAGTCGATTCATCGCATGGAGTTTCCAAAATGACAGTCAACGCAAACAATGGTTAGCGGCAAAGTGCTAGGCTGACTTCGTTGATTGACTATATTGGTCAGTGAGTTGAGATAGCAATAGAAGGAGTAAGGTATGGACTTTGACCTTTATTTACCTTGCCAACCTGACTGGATCTGCCAGCCCTTCGCTTATCTGTTTGCCTTGCTTGCGATGATTGGGCTTGGGTTTTTTATTCGTATTATCTATCGCGAATATCAAAAAATTCAGCGCGCTCAGAAAGTCAGACGTCTTCGCCGTATCCACTATCGTGATCGTCCTGGTGGCAAAGACGGTAGACCCACCAATATCAAATAACCCTTGCCCTAGTAATACGATGTTAGGAAAAGGTATCGAGCGCCGCTTGATATTTTTTCTCTAACGCTTTATTTCCTGCCTTTTTCTCTAACTCTACCAATAATTGAAGCGATGTTTTTTGGTTACCGTAGCGCTGATTAAATTGCATCAAGCGGATGCGAGCTTGCGTGTATTGTTGAGCGTCAATTTCCAATTTAGCTAATTGCAGCAATGAACGAGCTCGATTAGGGTCATGGTCTAATGTTTTTGCAAAATAGTAGTGCGCTTGTTCTTTATCGCCAGATTTTAACGCGCAAAAGGCTGCGTTCTCATAGCTTGCTGGGACAAGGTAATAATAGGGTTGAGCAATGGCGCGGTTAAAATATTCATCGGCTTTTTGATATTCGCCCTGCTTGCACAAAAATGTGCCGTAGTTATTGAGAATATTGCCGTTTTTGGGATGAGCGCGAAGCGCGGCTTGATAGGTTTTACGTGCGGCCTCTGTTTCACCGACAGTTTCGTAGTAGTGAGCCATCGCAAGTTGCGAGCGATAGTAAGTCGGCGCATGTTGTGTGGCTTTTTCTAGGTTCTCACGCGCTTTGCTCATGTTGCCATTTTCTAAATAGCCTAGGCCGAGCGCAATGCGAGATTCGGCCATTTCAACCGGATCCGCTTTTACTTCAGGCTCACCTTTTTCGTTCACGGTGACACAGGCCGATAACGTGAACATTATCAATATCATCAGTATTTTTTTCATTATCTGCAGCTCCTAAATGGCTTAGACGCATGATAAGGAAATCAGAAGATTGAGGGAGAAAGAGCAGAGAAGAATGCGAGTCAGTATGCACTATGTTTGATGAAAACCTGAACACCTCATTACTGAGATGATCAGGCATGAAACACTAATCGTCTTTGGTAAATTTATCTTCGCTAAAGTGTTCAAGGTCGTAAGGTGTTTGTTGGTAAACACAGTAGTTTAACCAGTTTGCAAACAGCAAGTGACCGTGGCTTCGCCAACTGGCGACTGGCTTATTATCTGGGTTGTCATTGGGGTAGTAGTTGACTGGGATTGCGGGTTCCATCCCTTCACCTAAATCTCGAATATATTCACCATGCAGTGTATGTGCGTCGTACTCAGGGTGACCTGTGACAAACACGTTACGTTTGTCTTTGGTTGAGGCTAAGTACACACCCGCCACATCAGAGGTGGCGAGAATATCTAAATTCGTATGTTCGGCTAAGTATTCTGGTGAGAAATCAGCATAACGAGAATGGGGCGCTAAAAAGGTGTCGTCAAAGCCGCGTAATATCGGATGAAAGGGATGGTGGATTTCATGATGATAAACGCCCGATAATTTTTCTTTGCGAGTTCGTTTGGGCAGATTGTAGAGCAGTTTTAGCCCCGCTTGCGCTGCCCAGCAAACGTAGAGTGTGGAAGTGACGTGATTTTTAGCCCATTCCATCACGCTTTTTAAGTGTTCCCAATAAATCACATCTTCAAATTGGACCAACCCCAAAGGTGCTCCAGTGATGATGAGCCCGTCGAAGTTGCGATTTTTTACCATCTCAAATTGACGGTAAAAGTTCTCCAAATGCTCAGTGGGGGTATTTTTACTTGGGCGCTCATCAATTCTCAGTAATTCAATATCCACTTGCAGCGGAGTATTGGATAACAGGCGCAAAAACTGAGTCTCGGTTTCGATTTTCTTCGGCATTAAATTCAAAATCAAAACTTTCAGTGGACGGATGCCCTGTGTGGCGGCACGTGTTTCTGACATCACGAAAATGTTCTCATGACGCAGTACATCACCGGCTGGCAGTTGGTCGGGGATCTTAATCGGCACAGCTTTCTCCCTAAGCTATTTTTGGACGTCTATACTGCCGAACTTAACTCAATCAAAACCAGATGTCGATAGCAAAATGAATCTTGCTGTGAAATTGGTTACTATTGGATATCCGTTTACTTACCTGTTGGATACACATGGCGCTAACCTTAACTTTGATCAGGGGATTACCCGGCTCAGGCAAAAGCACCTTAGCAAGGACGCTACATGCAAAACATTTTGAAGCGGATATGTATTTTATCAATGAGAAAGGCAACTATTGTTATCAGCCAGATAAAATCGAGCAAGCTCATCGGTGGTGTCAACAGCAAGTGGAGCGCTGTTTAGCGCAAGGTGAGGACGTTGTTGTGGCGAATACTTTTGTTCGACATTGGGAGATGCGAGCTTACCAGCAGTTGGCTAAACGTTACCATGCAACCTTAGTGATTAATGTTTGCCGTGCGCAATACCAGAATGTTCATGGTATCGATGATGCCACTGTTGAGCGTATGCGTCAGCAGTGGCAGGAATGATTAATTAACGCTTCCGCTGGAGTTGGTAAAAAGCAAGGGCTCCCCAACCAAACACTTGCACCCACAAGATCCCCCACTGAGTGCTGATTTGATCCCATGATGCGCCCATTTGGTTCAAACTGAGAAAACTCTGAATGGCAGGCGTACTTGGAAAGAGGTTGGATATCCAAATGATAGGGCGTGGAATTGCTTCTAACGGCCAAATAAAACCAGCTGAAAAAATCAGTGGCATTGAGCTGATTAATACCACTAACGTCACCAATTCTCGCCGCGGTGTAACTGAACCAAGCCAAATGCCACATAGGCAAGAGGCCAGTAAGAAAGGCAGTAGAAGTAGCAATAAATGCCCCGCACTGGCGAGGGTGTTGACACCATGTGAGGTAAAACTGGCACCAAAGTAGTACATGCTGAGTAGATAATAAACAGCAACAAGGACAATGCTGCGTACCAATATTAATCGTAGCGGTGTGGTATGGCTCCAGTAGCCATTTCCGTGCTTTTGTGTTCCGCCCATTAATCCTGCCGCCATGATCATGGTTTGTTGTAAGATCAAAACAAATACCGCTGGGACAACGTAATCAACATAACCCATGCGTGGGTTAAAGGTCGGTTTTAGGTTGATGCTTGTGGCGGAATAGTGCTGAGCGGCCAGAGAAAGCGGTTCTCCTTCCATCACTAAACGTGACACTTTACTTTTCGCGGCTAAGGTTCCACCAGCTTGCGATAAGCCCTCAACGATGGTGCCGTACACTAGAAAGTAAGAGGCATCGCCAGCGTAGGCCAGTGTTGGACTTTTTCCAAGTAGTAGGTCTTTATAAAAATGTTCAGGAATCACTAAAATACCGCTAACTTTGCGGTTAAGAAAAGCCTGCTTGGCATCTTCAATGGTACTGTCTCGTTGAATCACTTTGACTTGTGGCGTTGCGTCAACCATGCGTTCTAGTTGGTAACTAGCTTGGCTTTTATCGAGATTGACAATCGAGAGTGTCTGCTCGCGTGGAGTTTGCTGCGTATAAGGCAAAGGGTATAAAAAGGAGTAAAAAACCACGCCACCAAAGACAGTCAACAGCACCACAGGGTTAGTGAATAGCGCTTTTAGCTCTGCTTTAAGTAGAGCAATGAATCGCGTAGTTTCAGTCATGGTTGATTCGCTCGGCTTGCTTGTGTTTACGGATAAGAATCAAAGTGAGCAGCAGCGGCAATGCATAGCCCAGCATTGGCACTAAATACTTAAGTGATGACAGCAATTCAGCGTTATAACTCACTTGGCTTACTTGCACTTCAATGTAGTGACTCACTGGTAGCAGGCTTCGCCACCACTGCGCTAGAGTATTCATATCCGTCACTGGGAACGTAATGCCCATAAACGCAAAACTTGGTGCGGTAAAAGCGCCAGCAAAACTCATCGCTCTTGCCGGATCGAGTGTTAGAAAGAAAAAGAGTGCGCCCATGATCATACAGGCGAGCGTCATTGCAAGTTGTGCGATAATCAATAGAGCAAAACTGCCGTGCATTGGCCACATTAATATTTGATAAAACCAGATTAAAAAACCAATCCCTTGCAACATAAAAATCGGCAGATAACGCATCAATGTTAGCGTTAAAATGCGTAATGGCTTTTCTCCAAGCCACGTTTGCAAACCAAAGTGACGATGGTTTGCTGCCAAAATCATAATGGTACTGACCACGACAACGATTTGCCAAAGAGCGGGTATAACCGCCGAGACTAAAAATTGCGCATAGTTTGTATTGAGATTAAACAGGGGCGTAATCTGTGTCCTGATTGGTACGGCTCGCCCCATCGCACTCAATGTGGTTTGTTGGCTAGTCGCTAGGTTTTTTACGACATCCACTTGGGCATTGAACGTACTTTGTGCTTGAACAATAGCAGAGTTGATCAATCGTCCAACCAAAATGTATTGGCTATTGAAGAAGGTCGATACTTGTGGCTGCTCACCACGAAATATTGATTTATCAAATTGATATGGAATGACAACGTACGCGTAAATGTCACTTTCAATTAACGCAGTTTTGGCTTGATTGACATCTTGGAACTGGTGCGTGACTGCCATGGTCGAGGTTGCATCGAAATCTCTTATCAATTGATGTGACAATTGGCTGTGAGACAAATCGACCACGCCAATCGGCAGATCGCGCACTATCCCTTGTGAGAAAATCCACCAAATACTGAATGCCAATACTATTGGTATCCAGCTTAGGCTAGACAATAGCCAAGGATCATGGCGCAGCAGAGGCCATTGAGGGCGAACCTGAATCGACATAAGGCTTATAGCTCAACCACTAAACTCATTCCCATGCGCAAACCTTCGACAGGTGTGGTAGGGCGAGCTTCGATTTCAAAGGTGCGTAAATCAAACCCTTGTGAGGCGTCTGTTGATCGCCATGTGGCGAAATCACCCATCACTGCGATGTGGGAAACGATAAATTCTACTTTGGCTTCTAAAGCAGGTAAGTAAGCCGTAAATGTTGTGCCTTTCGTGAAATGCTTGAGTTGATCTTCGCGTACGTTGAGCACCGCCCATGAGTCTTGGGTATCCACGACAGTGACGACAGGGAAGCCCTGTGGAGCCAGTTCGCCGCTTTGCAGCAGTACTTGGGACACTTCACCGTCAAACCAACTCTCAATTTTAGTGTCCGCGGCATAAGCTTCAACTTCCGCTACGGCACCAGCAGCCATACGTTCTTTTTCCGCGGCAGCGAGTTTAGTTTCAGAGCGTGCGCCTTCTTTGGTCATTTGATACATCTGAAAAGCGGCGCTTTCAGTATATTTAGCGGCCTGCCATTGGGTATTCGCTTCATCACGCTTTTGTTCAGCGACGACACCATCACGGTAAAGATTATTGACACGCAAATAGGTTTTTTCCATTAAATCCGCTGCGGCTTTGGCTTTAAGCCATTGATCTTTTGCCGCTTGGATCTGCTGATCGCGTGCGCCTGTTTCTGCTTCTTTAGCCAGTGCGCCCGCCGCTTTTTGACCCGCAATAGCTTGATCTAATTTAGCTTCAATTTCAGGGCTGTGCAGCGTGAAAATGAGCTGACCACGTTCAACGCTATCGCCTTTGCGCACCAGTACCTGATCAATACGGCCGGGAACTTTTGAGGAAATACTGTATTGTTGAGATTCAATTTGACCTTGTAAGCGGACAGGTTTAGGTTGAGATGCTTGGTAAAAGCGATAGCCTACCCAAGAGATCGCCACCACAGCAGCAAGAGCAATCAGTGTTGGTTTTACGGCTTTCATAAGGCATCCTTTTGAGCAGGTGATTCGTGAGTCATTGATGAGTGCAACAAAATCGCTGATTGTGTGTAGATAGGGAAAGTATTCATTTCACTGGTCAATGCCAGTAACTTATTTAAAGAAAGTAAGTAGTTGAAGCTAGCTAATGACTGTTGCGTTTTTATACTAGCAAGGTAGAGCTCTGCATCCACTACATCTAAAGACGTTGCTAAACCCTGACTGAATGCCTTTTGGCGTAGGTTCAGGTTTTCATTAGCCAGTGTGAGACTTGAGTTTAGCCCCATCACTTCTTCCAATGCTTGTTCGGCTTCCAAATAGGTTTTTTCCACCAACACGCTCAAATCTTGCTTAGCTTGCGCCTTTAAGTAACGTACTTGTGAAACTGCGCTGTGCGCTGCTTTGACTTGATCGCTGCGACCCGATGTTTCAATTAACGGAATGTTGACCCCAACACCCACTAACCAATCCGGTTTCATTTGGCTGGCCAGCGAATCGTCTTCATGTAGGCTGTAATCACCGTAAAGGTAGACTTCTGGATAGTATTTGCCTTTTTCAGCTTTGATCAAGCTGCTTGCTTGCTTTTCTTTTGCTTCAAGTAGTGCCAAACCCGGATAGGTATTGAGCGTTTGCTCCACAAAAACAGAGAGCGGCGGTAAACGGTCATTGACAAACAGTGAACCACTTGGCTCGACTTTTTCTGTTTGACCTAGAATTTGGGTTAGTGCGCTTTGGGCAATATCTAAGGTTTTTTGTGCTTTTTTGCGTTCAACCGTTGCTTTATCTAATGAGGCTTCAGCTTGTAGCCGTTCCACATGGGCAATTTGTCCTTGTTGCTCTAACTTTAGTGCATTATCACGGTGCTTGGTTAACCCTTGCTCAACGGCTTGGCGAGTCACTAAAACCTCTTTTGCCAAAAGAACACTAAAGTAATATTTGCTCAAGTCTTCATAGCGCGCTTGTGTTTCCATTGCGAGCTGGCTTTGTGCTTCTTCTTTTTTACCTTCCGCAGCGGCTTGTGCGGCGCTGATCCGTCCGCCTGTAAAAATGGGCCAAATAGCGCGAATCGAAGAGCTGAAAATATCACGTTCGGTGATGGTTGATGTGATGGAGCCAGCACTGGCGAGTATTGGTCCTAAAACTGGCCCCAAAGATGATGGGATAGATTGCCCAGTGCTATCGAATATCTGCTTTCCTGACAAAGTAACATCTTGGTCTAAACGCGTGTAGTTTGCACCAATAGAAACAGCAGGCAAATTGAGACTGTCTGTGGAATTTTCAATATGCTGATAGCGTTCGACATTTGCCCGCCCAGCGGCAAGTGAATTATTGCTCTGTTGCAAAAGATCCCATGCTTGTTGAAAGGAAATCGGCGCGGCGAAAGAAGGGGCTGCACCAAGCAGAGTAAAGACGAATAGGCTGAGTGTTTTCGCTTTCATGCTAAGCTCGAGTAATAATAATTAGAGTTAATGCTCTAGTTTTTTGCTGCGGAAGTCAACAGTGAGATGGGTTGAAATGTCGAAACAACAGCAAGTGATATGCGCTAGCATGAAGCGCATATCATCAAAATTCAATATTTAAATTTAATACTTATGGTAAGAAGGGCAGAGATAATCGGCCCGCCAAACCAATTTTTTACTACCTCTCACGTTTGTACTACCTTGCATCGTGGTCAGCACATCCTTACCCGACATCTGCGGGAAAGCGAGTAGCACTCTCAGGTCATCATTTGACTCAGTCGCTATTTCTTCATAAGCCCGAACGTGAGTAAAGGTTGACTGTAAATGGTTAAACAGCATATCTCGGGAAAGGCAAATTCCAAAGGCATCGCGTTTCATTGTAAGTGTCCTTCTGACAATGTTATGAATGGAATCGATAGCAATTGGTATGGTTATTATAGGGCTATCTTTTTGTGAGGTTTCCTCATCATCTTCTTCACTGCACAATTAGTATACAAATGCTTTTGCATTATAAGATAAAATTTTTCTAAAATAGGCGTGATATAGATCACGAAATAACCATGATAATTTTTTATAAAACCTTGTGCATATTCTGCTTGGCAAGTCTTCGAAATAGATTGCAATAAAACGAACCAAAATGGTGCGTGGAATGCGTAGTATTGTTCACAGTTATTCGTTTCTCTCTTCGCTCAAATGTTAAATAAGTGTTAGCTTGTATGCAGAGTTAAAGAGGGATTTATGGTGTGGAGTAGTATCAGTTTTCGTAAGCGTATGCTGATCATAATGACCCTTTCAGGGTTGATTGAATTACTGCTGTTAGTTGCCGCTGGTTTTGTGTACATCAAACATTCTCAAGAAGAAGAGATGGGCTTAAAGGCCTTAGGGGTTGCTTCATTTCTTGCTCAAACTCCATCAGTGGTCGATATGCTTGAATCTGGTAGTGGGGTGGATCACCAACAGCGTTATCGAGAGTTAACAAAATTAATCGGTGCAACCTTCATTGTTATCGGCGATCAACATGGGATCCGCTTAGTCCATCCTGTTGATGAACGAATTGGTCTTCCCATGAAAGGGGGAGATAATGATCAAGCTTTGCTACATGGTGAGTCATACGTTTCTTTTGCTCAGGGTTCATTGGGTAAATCCGTGCGTGGAAAATCGGCGGTAAAAAATGCCCAAGGACAAATCGTTGGTGTGGTGTCAGTTGGTTACTTAATAGAACGGCTACAAGATAAAATTGAACCTTTTCTCATCTACCTAATTGGGATGGCACTGCTGGTGGTGCTGGCGAATGCTGTACTTTCCAGCTACGCCTCACGCCGTTTTCAGAAAGCGATACTCGGTTTTGAACCAGAAGAGATTGGCCGATTGTATGTCGAACTCGATGTCACCATGAGTACCTTAAAGGAAGGCATTTTAAGTATTGATGAGGCGGGTATTCTTCGTTCCATTAATAAAAGTGCGTGTGAGATTTTGGCGATTAACCGAGAGAAAGCACTGAATCAACCACTTTCTCTGTTTCTACCTGAAAGTGATCTCATGAGTGTTATTGAAAGTGGCACGCCTGATCACGACATCGAGCTGTACCTCAATCAACAGCGTCTGATCGCCAATCGAAGTCCGATTATTGTTGACGGTAAAGTGGTTGGGGCGGTGTCCAGCTTCCGCCTCCGAGATGAAATCAACGAGTTAACCGAGCAACTCTCCCAAACCAAAGAGTATGCTGAAATGCTGCGCTCTCAAACTCACGAACATCGCAACAAACTCAACACCATCAGTGGGCTTGTACAAATGGGAGAGCTGGAAGCGGTTCAGCATTTAATCGGCCAAGAAACGGCTCATTACCAATCGCTCATTGAATTTCTACGCGAGACAGTTAGAGATCCACTCATTGCCGGAATGCTGCTGGGTAAAACTGAGCGAGCTCGTGAACTTGGTTTGGAGTTAGTCGTTGAAGAGGGATCGCGTCTAGAACCTTTGCCGCAGCGTATTAATGCTGAAGATATCGTCACTATTTTGGGTAACCTGATTGACAATGCATTTGATGCGACACTCACGATGATCCGCAATGAAAAACGGGTGACACAAGAACGACGCATCATTGAAGTGTCACTCAGCGATTATGGTGCCGAAATTATTCTTGAAGTGGATGATAAAGGGTGTGGTTTACCCGAACAAATGTCGCCACAGCAATTATGGCAAAAGGGAGTATCTAGCAAAGCAAAACATAACCGAGGTGTGGGTTTACACCTGGTAAAACAGTTAGCTGATCGCTATCAAGGGCAGCTAGAAATGAAAAGTAATCAAGATGTTGGAACAAGAGTTACGGTTTATCTGCCTAAGGAAGAACAAGTATGAATACCCGTGTCATGATCATTGAAGATGATATCGCGATTGCGCAATTACATCATCGTTACCTGACACAAATTGAGGGATTTGAAGTCATTGGCATTGCAACGACTCACGCCGATGCCCAATTGCAGTTAGATATCCTCAAACCCGATTTAGTATTGCTGGATGTTTATCTACCGGATGGTACGGGGCTCGATCTCTTACAGAAAGTTCGAGGCAATAACCAAGGCTGTGATGTAATTTTGATTACTGCAGCGCGCGATGTTGAGACGCTACAACAGGCAATGCGTGGTGGCGTAGTTGATTACTTGCTCAAGCCAGTCATGTTTCCCCGTCTTGAATCGGCATTGAAGAAATACCAAACCCAACAATTAGAGCTGGGCTCCGTGGCTGATGTTGACCAAAACGTAGTTGATAAAATGTTGACAGCCAATACCAGTGAGCTTCCCACTCATCTGCGTCTTCCCAAAGGAATTGATGGGGTTACGCTAGACAAAATACGCCATCTTTTTAATACACCATGCAGTTTGACCGCGGACGAAGCGGGAGAAAAAATTGGCGCAAGTCGAACCACGGCAAGGCGTTATCTGGAATATTTAATCAGCAGTGGTGAGCTAACCGCCGACTTAAATTACGGCACGGTTGGTCGCCCGGAGCGTTGCTATAAAAAAGTTGTGCGTTAGGCCGAGAGATTTAATGGGTTAACCGCATGAAATTTAATGCTATTTAATCACGTCGTTCGTATTGTTGATGATGAATGCTTGCGATCAACTAGACGGCGTTTCAAACCCCATCTAAAGTTTAAGGACAAAAGGCAGATAACATCATGTAGGAGAGAGGATGAACGTAATCAAATATCTGCGTACTATTCTACCTATGTGGCTAATCAGTGTGTTGGCATCATCACCTGCTTATCCCGCTAGTCTTGAAACACTAACGTATTATACAGAGGCCTATCCCCCTTTTAATTTTATGAATCAGGGCAAAATCACTGGTATTTCGGTTGATTTACTTCAAGAAGCCGCTAAATTCTCAGGACATGACGTATTATTGAGCCAGATCGTATTGCAACCGTGGGCTCGTTCTTATCGCTCTACCATTTTGAAAAAAGACGGAGTACTTTTCTCGACAACAAGGACGTCACACAGAGAGGAATTATTTCATTGGGTAGGCCCAATTGATGACATCAAAGTTTCGGTAATTGCACGTAAAGGCAGTAATATCAAACTTGGGGAACCTTTAGAAATCACCTCCTATAAGATCGGGGTGATAAAAGATGACGTCGGCGAACAAATGCTATTGCAATATGGTGTTCCTAGAGACTCAATGCAAGAAGCAACGGATGTCACGATGTTGGCAGAGCAGTTAGTGAAAAAGCGTATTGATTTGATTGCATACGATGAACGGTCAGCCCATTGGTGGATAAAACAAGCAGGATATGCCCCCGATCAATTTGAAACACTTTATGTGTTAAAGCAGGGATTACTTTACTATGCTTTTAATAAAAATATAGACCAAACACTATTAGACGATTTACAAATGGGTATTGATAAAGTAAAGAACACGGTTAATGAAGACGGTGTTAATCGATATCAAGCCATATTAAACAAATACCAATAACCATTCTTAAGATTAGTGACCAGTATGAGCAACCCAAGTAGTACAATTTTGACAGAGAGTGGTACCAACGAACTTGAGATTATTGAGTTCCATTTAGAAAAGGTACTGCCAGATGGACGCACGAAAACCTGCTATTACGGCATTAACGTTGCGAAAGTTAGGGAAGTGATACAAGTTCCTGATACCACCGATTATCCCAATGCTCAGCCGCATATGATCGGTGTATTTTCGTCACGTGATGTACTGACTCCGTTAGTTGATCTTGCCGGTTGGCTTGGTGTGCCTACTAATCCAAGCCTTGATCGAAAGTTTGTTATCGTGACGGATTTTAACCGCATGACCAATGGCTTTTTGATTGACAGCATTAGTCGTATTCACCGTATTTCTTGGAACGATGTTGAATCGCCGAGTCAGTTTTTAGAAGCGGGTGAGCAAGATTGCGTCGTGGCGGTTGTTCGCAAAGACGGCAACCTGATCATGATTTTGGATTTTGAGAAAATCATCGCTGACATCAACCCTGAATTGAGTATGGAAAAATACGATGTCACGGTGGACAGATCGGTCGACCTCAACCAAAAAATGATCAGCAAACGTAATGCGAAAACCATCATGGTAGTGGATGATTCGGCGTTTATCCGCAGTTTAATACAAGACACATTAAGCTCTGCAGGCTACAACATTATTGCGTGTAAAGACGGTGGTGAAGCCTATGAGAAATTAATGGAAATTGAGAAAGTAGCCAAGTCCGAAAACGTACCCGTGACAGAGTTAGTGAATGCGATAGTAACGGATGTAGAAATGCCGCGCATGGATGGTATGCACTTGTTGAAGCGCTTGCGTGACAGCGAAACTTATAAAACAACGCCGATAGTGATGTTCTCCTCGATCATGAGTGATGATAACCGAGCAAAAGCCTTAGCACTGGGTGCTGATGATACCTTGACCAAACCCGAAATTGGCAAAATGGTCACCCTGATGGATAAATATGTATTTGCTTAACCTTTATACTCTTCCCACTTAGAGTTGTTTGGGTATAGCGGTCAGTCTGTGACCAATTAAGGAGAGTCTCATTTGAGGCTCTTTTTGTTTTATCACAATTTTGAACGCTAAGCTCAGCGGCGCGAATAGCGAGTGATGAGTAAGGAGAGATGGGAGGAAGATCAAACTCTATTAGATTGGTCAAAATGTAATATTCTTTCACACTTTATCATTCCTCATTCTACGCTTTGTCTTTCCGATCACGTTTTTATCTTGCTCTCTCTGCTTTCCTTTCATCTCATTTACCCTGAGCGTGAGTGAACTCTGTGTTTTTCTTCTCCTCCCTTGGCTCTACGCCCTGAGAGCAAAATGGCAAGGGGGAGGTAATTGGCGGTGTCAAAATTATAACGTTAGCTTAGGTAGATATAGACATATGTCTACTGATTTATAGGTTTTCTGCCAGCAGTGAGAGCAGGACGAGCACTAACGTTATAAAACGGATTACAACAATGAAAACAAACCTAACGAGAATGACTTTAGCGTTTGCTTCAATTGGTATGCTAGCGGGTTGTAATGACTCGTTAGACGTTCAAGTCATGGATGGGTATTTAACCAATGCCCAAGTTTGGCTGGATGTGAACGGCAATCGTCAATTTGAACAAAACGAACCTCAAGCGTATACCGACCAAAAAGGTATCGCAAAAATTAACGTGGCGGGGCTGCGTGGTGACGTAAAAAATTATTATCTGATGGCTTCTGCTATCAAGGGAAAAACCGTTGACCAAGATATTCCCACCGTCAAAACGGCGCGCAATTATTTAATGATGGCGCCAGCAAATTATCCGGTGATCAGCCCTTTTACGACTTACCTCAGCGTGCAGATGCAAAATGGTAAGCGAGAGAGTAAAGCGTTGGCTGAGCTGAAAAAGGCGCTGCGTATTCCAACTTTGGATGTCAAAGCGGATTATGTCGATAACCACATCTTGGTTGCTCAATCTGCTAAAGCGCTAGCGCAACTGCTACCTGCTACTATCGATGACTCCAGCTTGCCTGAATTGGCCAATACCTTGAAAAAAGCCAGTAAACGGTTTGGCGATGAGATCAAAAAAGCACAGCGAGAAAAGAGCGATATTCGCGATAAAACACTGATGCTTGAAAATGGTGAGCCTGTTATTGGCTTTGATAGCGATAGAGATGGCGTAGCCGATTTGATTGACCACTTTCCTTACGACATCCAAGAGAGTATTGACTCCGATGATGATGGCATTGGTGATCACGCAGACCTAGACGATGACAACGATGGCTGGCCTGATGAAACTGAATGGCGATTAGGGACAGATCCTTATGACGCCTTAAGCTTTGCTGCCGATCTCGATGGCGATGGCATTGCGGATGTCGAAGATGATGATATTGATGGTGATGGGTGGAGCAATGCCGATGAAGCGCGTTTAGGAACGGACGCCAATGATGTTTCAAGCGTTCCTGCTGACCTTGATAGTGACGGTATTGCCGATAGCGAAGATGACGATATTGATGGTGACGGTGTGAGCAACGCGCAGGATGTATTCCCACGAGATCGCTTAGAAAGCCTTGATACCAATAATGATGGGCTAGGGGATTTTGCCTCAAGCGACGATGACGGTGATGGCATCCCCGACAGCATTGATCCACAACCGAAACAGGCGGATAACTCGACAACCGAGCCGACCCCAACTTATCAAGAAGCGATTATTTACTACCTGCGTGATGACAATAATTATGACGGATGGGGACTACACCTTTGGAACAACGGTAGCTGTGATTCTGTTTCTGAATCTGCGCTTAATGGCGTGGATTGGGGAAATCCTTACTTAGCCTCAGAAATCGACCCGATTTATGGAGCGATATATCGCATTCCACTTAAAGCAGAACATGGCAACTGCATGAACTTTATTGTGCACAGTGGCAATGATAAAGCGCTGGGCGGCGATGATTTAGTGCTGGATTTTGTCAAAGGCAATACGCTTTATACGCGCCACGGTAGTGCGGTGTTGAACTATTCTCCGAATGAGCAAATTCAAGTTGCCATTGAGGGCGCAGCTGCACATTGGCTTGCGGTAAATCAACTGGCGTGGTTCGATCACAGCGAAGCGGCAAGCTATGAGCTTTGGAGCCGCGCACAAGGCAATGGTGATATCGCCCATCCTGAACAATTCATTCATTACCCATTAGCCTTGTCAGGCGTGACCAATAATGCGCATTTTCCACATTTAGCGGGTCGAACAGCCTTCACATTGGATGTGAGCAATGAACAAGCTAAAGCGCTGTTGAAAACTCAGCTACTCACAGTAGCGAGAGATGCTGAAGGCAAAGTACTGGTTGCAACAAAAGTACAGATCCCAGGAATAGTCGATAATCTTTACACGGCTGGCAGCGATGATGCCGATGAAGCGAAACTTGGCGCTTGGATAGAGGGTGATAGCGCGCATTTTGCGCTATGGGCTCCGACCGCGCAGCAAGTGGAGTTGTATCTGTATGATCAAGATAAAACCCTTCGCAGTACCTCCCCTCAGCCGATGGTTGAAGATCCAAACACCGGAGTTTGGCATTATCAAGGTGAGCGCTCGCTGAAAAACAGTTTCTATCGTTACCGCGTGCAGGCCTACCATCCTAAAACGGCGCAACTTGAATGGATGATGACGACCGACCCGTATTCGCAATCGCTCAGCACATCCAGCCTTTATTCTCAATTGGTGGACTTAACCGCAGCAGAGTCAAAACCGGACGATTGGGATACTCAAATTATTCCTGAACTGAGTCATCCTGAAGATAACATTCTTTATGAAGTACACATTCGTGACTTCAGCAACAGTGATAGCAAAGGAACAGCGGAATACAACGGTAAGTACCTTGCCTTCTTGGAAGAAGAACGTGACAGTGTTGCGCACCTGAAAAGTTTAAAACAAGCGGGTTTAACCACCATTCACTTACTGCCAAGCTATGATTTAGCGTCGATTCCGGAAGATGAGCAAAAGCGGGTCGATCTTAATGATACGGTCGCAAAACTGTGTGGTATTAACCCGCAAGCGTCGCTCTGTTCTGATGGCACGTCGATGAGCGCGACCATACTTTCTTTGTTGGAAAAAACCGACCCGAATACACCGCAAGCACAAGCATTACTTGCGGATGTGCGGCCGCTTGACAGCTTCAACTGGGGTTATGATCCATTCCATTACAGCGCGCCAGAGGGCAGTTATGCGGTGCAAAGTGATGGTGTGTCACGGGTGAAAGAGTACCGCCAGATGGTGCAAAAACTGCATCAGCTTGGTTTTCGAGTCGTGCAAGATGTGGTCTACAACCATACCTACTCGTCAGGTTTGTATGACAAATCAGTACTGGATAAAACCGTGCCCGGTTATTACCACCGCTTGAACCCCATCACAGGTGCGGTTGAAAATTCTAGCTGCTGTGACAATACCGCTTCAGAAAACCGTATGTTCGAGAAACTGGTGGCCGATAGCGTCACGATGTGGGCGCAAGATTACAAAATCGACGGTTTCCGCTTCGATCTGATGGGACACTTGATGAAATCAAGCATGCTCAAGATTTATGAGGCGGCGAAAACGGTTGATCCTGACACTTGGTTCTATGGTGAAGGCTGGAACTTTGGTGAAGTCGCCAACGGTGCCAGAGGCGAAAATGCTACGCAATGGCCAATGGCTGGAACGGGGATAGGGACTTATAACGACCGCTTACGTGACGGTGTGCGTGGCGGTGGTCCATTTGATAGCGGTGAGGCGTTATTAACCACTCCGGGTTTTGCTAATGCAGGTGATCGATTTAGTGATGAGCTGAAATCGAAAATGGACTTAATTCGCTATGGCATGGCTGGCAATTTACAAGCCTATCCATTGCAAACCGCCAGCGGCATGACAGTGCTTGGCCGTGATTTCCAATACGGTGGTCAAGGCGCGGCTTATACACTTGACCCACAAGAGTCGATTAACTACGTCTCTAAACACGACAATCAAACCCTGTGGGACTTCAACCAATATAAAGCAAAAGCAGAAACCAGCTCAGCGGATAGAGCGCGCATGCAGATCATTGGTCTTGCGCCAGTAATGCTTGGGCAAGGTGTTCCTTTCTTCCATATGGGGTCAGAACTACTTCGCTCAAAATCGATGGCGCGCGACAGTTACGACAGTGGTGATTGGTACAACCGTGTTGACTTTAGCAAGCAGACCAACAACTGGAATGTCGGCTTGCCAAGAGCAGATAAAGATCAGGCCAACTGGAGTGCGATTCAAAGTGTGATAGCCAACCCCAATACGGTGGCTTCCGCGCAAGATATCGCATGGACAGACAATGCCTTCAAAGCCTTGCTGGCGATTCGTGCGCAAACACCGTTGCTCAAGCTAATCTCTGAGCAAGAAGTGTTAAATCGTGTTCGTTTCCATAATACGGGGCCAAATGCGCAGCCTGGCATGATAGTGATGTCGGTGAATGATGGTATTTCAGCTGGTGCGGATCTCGACCCTAACGTTGAGGCCATTGTTGTCGCCATCAACGCCAATAGCGTTGAGCAAAGTGTGGTGATCCCGAATGCGCAGCGCTTTGAATTACATCCTGTTTTACGCACAGCACAAGATGTGCGCGTCAAAGAGAGCCAGTTTAACAATGGCCGCTTTACCGTTCCAGCCTTAACGGCGGCAGTGTTTGTGATGCCGCAGCAGGGCGAGCAGGGTGCTGGCTTAAGCATTGATGCGCCACCAATTGATGTTGCACCTTATGGTTCAACCACGGTGTACGTGCGTGGTTCGATGAACGGTTGGGGAGTTTCAAATCCATTATCCTATCAGCAAAATGGTCTCTACATGTTTGAAGGTTATCTGACTCCCGGAGTGTATGAATTCAAAATTGCTTCTGAAGATTGGAGCACACTAAACCTTGGTTTTGGTGGCTTTAGTATCGCTAGCGGTTCCGCGACATTGGAAAATGCAGGAAATGGCAATATCAAGCTTACCGTAAAAGAGCAAGGTGTTTGGAAGTTCACACTGGATGCATCCAACACATCGCAACTGGTGGTTGGCGTTGTGGATACGGGTGTTGACTACGCGTGTTATCAAGACAATAACCCCGCTTGTGATTTGCGAATTTATCAAGTGATGGTGGAATCCTTTGTTGATGGAGATTCAAACGCTGATTACGGCGTTGGTTACGGCAACTCGCACCACCGTGGTGATTTGCAAGGCATCATCAATAGCTTGGATTATATTGCTAGCTTGAACGTTAATACGTTGTGGTTAACGCCAGTATTTGATTCCTGTGCGGGTCAAAATGGTGATGATAAGCTTGACGCTACTGGCTATTTTGCGTGTGATTATTTCAACGTAGATCCTAACTTTGGCAGCAACGCTAAGCTAAAAGAGCTGATTGATCGTGCGCATGACAAAGGGCTGTACGTGTTATTGGATGGCGTATTTGGCCACACCAGCTCTGTTGGCGTGAAAGCGTCACCGAGCGGCAAGTTGCCTCAGCTTCATGACGGAGAAAGTGGTTATCCGGGCAAGTTGGTCACTTATCCTAGCCAAGCGAGTGAGGCATTTTTCACTGAAGTTGCCAGCTACTGGATCCGTGAGTTTGGCATTGATGGCTGGCGTTTAGACCAAGCGTATCAAGTCCCGCTTGAGAGTTGGCGTTCGATGCGCGCGGCGGTTGAACAAGCATCGCAAGATAACCTCAATGCAGGGAAATCATGGGGCACATTAGGCTATATGGTCGGTGAAGTATGGCAAGGGGCTGATGACATTACCCTAACTGCGTATGGCAGTGATGCAAACCCAGCGCTCTCCTCAGCCTTCAACTTTCCTTTACGCTATGGTGTAATGCAAGCACTAGCCGTGGAAGAATCTGGCGCAAGTGGTAGCGCTCTGAGTCTAGAAGCCAGTTGGAATAACCGAGCGAAATCGCCTTATCACGCCATGCCAAATCTAATGTTAGGTAATCATGATTTGGTTCGCTTTGGTGACCTGATCCAACGAGGTAATTTAGGCGATTATTATGTGCGACATCTTGCCGCGTTCAGTTTTCTTGCTGCTTATTCTGGGCCAATCACGCTTTACTATGGTGAAGAGATTGGGGATGAAGTCGAAAACTTTGCAGCGCAAGTGACACAAAATTGTGCCGCTGTTGGTTTGTGTGATGATCACGTTGCTCGTTCTAGTGGCAAAGTAGATGGTTCAAGCTTGTCACCACAACAGCAAGCGCTGAAAAACAGCGTCAGTCAACTAATGCTACTGCGCAGCCAATACCCGTCACTGGCTAAAGGGGAGCGGCGTAATGTGTGGATTGACGAGAGTTTGTACGCGGATCTTAAAGTGTACGGTGATGAGCAGATCCTCTATGTGCTTAACACCAGCACCGCGGAGCGGAGATTATCTCTTGATATGGGAAGCGTAAAAGCTGCGACTCAATTGAAGGATTTGATGACTGAAGAGACGATCGCCACGCAAATCGGTACAACGACAATCATCGTTCCGGCTTTAACTGGTCGCTTACTTCGACTGGATTAATCGTTAAAGCAATAAAAGCTCGCTACGGCGAGCTTTTTCCTTCTCTACTTTTTCCTACTAAGGCTCTCATTAATGAGCCTCTCGTTTGATCATTGTCCATTGACAGAAAACACAAGTTGCGACATTTCACTCATTGGCGTAGCTTATCAACCTGAATGACACTCTGGTACACATTCTAGATTCAGCTTACAAGAGAGCCTGCTGCCATGTGGATTAGGTCACCCTCTTCAACAAATCCATAGTAATAAACTGGCCTTTGGGCGGTACTTCGTTTATTAATTAGCGAGTTAGCTAATTACTTCAAAATGGTTTTTATCGTATGACCAACATTTTTATCATTGTTGCACTGCTGGTGCTGTTTTTTGTCTTTATCCAAAAGTACGTGATCAAACACGACGATACCAAAGATTACGCTTATAAGAAGAAAGGGGCGTTACTCAATATGTCGGAAGGCGCCTTTCATAACGCACTGAAATCTGCAGTAGGGGAACACGGTGTGGTGTTGGCTAAAGTTTCAATGGCCAACGTGGTTACCCCAGCGGCAAACTTGAATAAAAAGCAGTGGTTTATCGCCAATAACCGAATCGCCAAAAACTATTTTGATTTTGTGGTGTGTGATGCAAGAACCCTAGAGCCGCGAGTTATCATCGAGTTGGATAACGGAAAAGAACTGCATAAAGGCAAGGTAGAGCGTGAAAAATTGCTGATGCATGTGTGTAAGTCTGCCAATATTCCATTGATTGGTGCGAACATCAAACACAGCTATCAAGTGAGTAAACTAAGAAGGTTACTGGCCGCGCATATTGATTTGATCGAAACCGATAAAGAAGTGCGTTTTTGCAAAAAATGTGGCAGCCCAATGGTGATAAAAATTGCCAGCCAAGGCGAATTCAAAGGTCGACGATTCTTTACGTGTAGCCGTCAACCACAGTGTACCTATACTGAAAATTATAATGTGGTGTATGAAATAGGCGATGATCAAGAGCTCTGAGAAATCCAAAGTGTCGAATCATCCACTGTGTCATTGATTTGGCAAATACAAACTTGGTTACGTCCATTTTTCTTCGCTTTATAAAGCTCAACATCGGCTAATTTCAGTAGTACATCCAACTTGTCACCTTCACGGTATTCACAAATACCGACACTTAAGGTCAGTTGGATTCGCTTCGATCCATAAGCGTACAAATGTTGATTAATCGCCTCACGCAGTTTTTCTCCCACATGTTCGGCTTGCGCGATGCTGTTATTAAACAAAGTTACACAAAACTCCTCCCCGCCGATACGGTAGAGGTTATCGTCGCCCACAATTTGAGACATTACCTGCGTCGTATCGATCAGCACCTTGTCACCGGCATCATGCCCATGGGTGTCATTCACTTGCTTAAAATAATCAAGGTCAATCACTAAAAGGCACAACGTCGTATCCACCTTATTTTGCACGAAGTGAGCGAAGGCGTGAGTGAGTGCCAAACGATTGTGAGAGCCTGTCAACGCATCACGAGATGCGAGGTAGCGTAGCGAGTTTTCGGTTTTCTTACGGCTAGATTCAAAAAGATGAGCCACCGTCCAAATCCCGCAATAACAAAGAAGTAGGTTAATCATCAACGGGGTTGGGTCATAATCCACATTCCATGAGCCTTGAGAATGGATATTGAACAGTTGCGGAATGAGTGCGATGCCTGTAGCGAGACGGCCATGCTTAACCCCTAGCAATAGGTAAAAAAGTACTGGGAAAAACGTTGTCCATAAAAATAGGCCATTGCTTAAAGGCTGAATAAAAGTTCCTACACTGATGATAAAGATCAGAAAATAAACGTAGACACGAATGTGAGTGACTGAATGTGCTTGTTGTTTTGCAATCAAGTAAACGTAATAGGAGTAGCACATGAAGATAAATTCTAATGCTGCTAGCCCGTAGCTGTAAGTGTAAAAAACGTTAAATAGGACGAAGAAAAATGCAATAGCGGTTAGCAGTAAGCTTAACCCACAAAGTACAGAGGCTCTCAAATGATGAGAATGGTTGAATAATCGCGCATCCATGTTACGTCACCGTATTGCATATCGAAGATATTGATAAAGCTTATAGTACGAGATAATTGGTCCGAATCAATGGATAATCTCACATAACTTATACAATGAAATAAATTGGACAGCTTACACCTATTGTTGATCCGGTTATTGTGCTTAAACCCAGAGTTGTGAATAAAAAACAGACAAGCTGGTGATAGATAAGCCAACTGGCTCAAAAACAAAGAAAATAGACTTGCACACAGCAAAAACAGCCGTTAATATCCACTCCGTTCTGAAGATATGCGTCCGTAGCTCAGTTGGTTAGAGCACCACCTTGACATGGTGGGGGTCGGTGATTCGAGTTCACTCGGACGCACCATTTCAGTCGCATGTATCATGCTCAAGAACAAAAATTTGGGTCTTTAGCTCAGTTGGTTAGAGCGTCTGGTCGACATCCAGAAGGTCGTTGGTTCGAATCCAATAAGACCCACCAAATTCAAACAAAGCCCGCCACGTGCGGGCTTTGTTGTATCTATGACATACCAAATCAGTATTAGACGAAAAACCCACGCAACGTTATCGCGGAAAATTATTTAACAGCGAAGATGGATTTTATCCTCTAGGAAAAATAAACATTATTCCGAGCATGTTGTTCATTGATTATGTTCCGCAATCGCCCGATTGGATTTAAGTTTGGACTGTATGGCGGTTTTCATCACTGCCACACAGACAGCTTAATTAAATTATCCCAGATTAAGGTGAAATTTGGGTATAGTGTTTTATTTTTGATGATAGGTGGAAAATGAGCACACACACTGCCGCGCGTTTTTACATTGGTACTTATACGGATGCACCAAGCAATAGTAACGGCGTTGAGCTGATTGAGCTTAATACCATCACGGGTGAACTTAGTGTTTTGCAAGAAGTGATGGCGACGCGTAACCCTTCCTACCTTCTTGAAACCACCAAGGGCTTTTACACTTTTAACGAGGTAGAAGCGAGCGACAACCCACAATTGATACACATTAATAAGGGTTTGGTTTCTCAAGTGCCACTGTCGGGTAGCTATGCATGTCATCTTGCTATTGATGCCAAGCAGCGCTATTGCGCCGTGGCGCATTATGGGTCGGGTAATGTGAACATTGTTCGTTTGGACGATACTGGCAAACCTGAGTCATGCATCGCTGATCTATGGATTGATGGTCAGGGGCCAAATGCAGAGCGCCAAACCTCACCTCACGCTCATCAGGTGGTTTTCCTTAAACAGTCGTCGCAACTGGTTGTGGTCGATTTAGGGAGTGATGCAATTCATTTTTTCGCCATCAACAGTGATAATCAGGCATTTTCATTGGCGCAAACTGTAGAGATGCCTACGGGGAGTGGGCCGCGCCATGTGGTGTTTAATCACGCAGAAACCCGAGCTTTTGTGGTCTGTGAATTGTCGGAGACTTTGGTCACCTTAGTATTTTCCGGGACACAATGGCAAATAGAGGCTGAGTGCGATCTCTTGCCGAATGAGGCGAAAAGTGGAGCGGCTGCGGCGATTAAGTTGTCGCCCGATGAACGTTTTCTCTATGCTTCCTGCCGAGAGCAAAATAAAATCGTTCTTTTTGAACTATGCCAGCCACAACCGCAATGGATTGCCGCATTTGACGTCGGTGGCCAATTCCCGCGTGACTTCACTTTGTCTGCGGATGGAGATTGGTTGTTGGTTGCTAGCCAACATTCACACACAATCGCCAGTTATCGCCGAGATGAAACCACAGGCAGGTTGGTTGCCAGCGGCTTTAGCTGCAAAGTCGGCGCGCCAGTCTGTGTGATCGAACAGCACTGTTGCGAGTTATCTTTACCATAAAGAGAGAAATTAATGACTATTCATCGTATTAATCCAAGTAAACGTTGGTCTGACATTACCGTATTCAACGGCATTGCCCACTTTGTGGAAGTGGCTGATAGCGATACAAAAGCCGATATGAAAGGGCAGGTTGAGCAGATCTTAGCCCAAGCTGAGCAGCAGTTGACGGCGATCGACAGCGACAGACGTCGCGTGTTATCGGTGACGATTTATGTCACGGATTTTGCTCATTTCGCCGCTTTGAATGAAGTGTGGGATAGCTGGTTTCCAGAAGGATGCGCACCAAGCCGAGCCTGCGTTCAAGCGCAATTGGCAAGCCCTGACTATCTGGTTGAAATGGCTTTTGTTGCCGCGGCTGGCCCAAAATTTCAGTAAATACGTTTGACGATGTGAAAAAAATGACGCTAAAAATAGCGCCATTTTTTTATCTCAAAGCCCGATGTTCTTAAACTTTATTAACCGGTTATCTGCTTGCATATGAGTGAGTTACGATTCATCGAAATGCTCAGCTTGCTCAAGCCACAATCCATTGATTATACCAAATGCGCAGGCGAGTAATACGCCAAGAACCCAACAGAAATACCACATCAGTTATCTCCTTTAGTACAGCGATGTGCTGTGGTTGCGAATGTAATCATCACTCAATCGACCGAACATTTTGTAGTAACCCCAAGTCGTGTAACTGAGGATGACTGGCACCACTAAGATGGCGACAATCGTGATGATATTGAGTGTTTTCTGGCTGGATGTGGCATCCCAAATCGTCAAACTGTGTGATGGCATTAAGCTTGATGGCATGATCATCGGAAATAGCGCCACGCCTGCCGTAAAAATAATGCATGCAATAGCAAGGCTAGAGAATAAGAATGCCCCGCCAGATGCTCGTTTCAGGCTTGCCCATATGCACGCCAATAAGCTCGCGATGCCCACGCAAGGGATCAACCACAGCATGGCGTGTGCTTGATAGTTATGCAGTAAATGACGAGCGATGCTAACCACCTCTTTATGCAAGGGGTTTGAAGCGGCATCCGTGACAATTGGGCTCACGATAATATAACCCGCCATGTTGGCTGCAAAGAATCCGCCGATGAGAAATAAAGCCACCGCAATGCTGGCACTGACGACCGACGCGCTATGGGTTCGCTCGCATAACACATCACAAGTTTTGAGCTGTAAAAACGTTGCGCCTTGAGTGACGACGATGGCAAGGCTGAGCAGGCCACACAGTAGTGGAAATGGTGTGAATAGATCCCAAAAATGGCCTTGGTAATCGAGCATCAATAAGTTATTGAGCTGAAAAGGGACTCCTACCAATAAATTACCAAAACCAATGCCAAAGATGAGGGGCGGCACAACGCCACTGATGAACAGTGCGTTATCGCACGCCTTGCGCCATGAGGGGTTATCGATTTTTGAGCGATAATCCATACCAATTGGGCGCAGCCATAACGCAGCAAGTAGCAACATCATCGCTAAATAGAAACTAGAAAATGCGGTGGCGTAAACCAGTGGCCAGATAGCGAAAATCGCACCGCCAGCAGTAATCAACCACACTTGGTTGCCATCCCAATGAGGCGCGATACTGTTGATCATCACTCTTCGTTCAACATCACTGCGTCCCAAAATGGGCAGTAGCGCTGCAACGCCCATATCAAAGCCATCGGTGATGATAAAACCAATCAATAGCATACCGACAATCGCCCAAGTCAGCAGACGTAAGGTTTCGTAATCAAACATTGTGTTCTCCCTTAATGGTGTACGTGAGATAGAGATCCGTGCCCATCTTGCGTTTCAAAATGGTAACGTCCGGTATGTAGGGCACTTGGGCCGCGCCGAGCAAACTTCACCATCAGGTACATTTCCACCACCAAAAATGCGCTATAGAGTAAGTAAACTAGGCCCAGTGAAATCCATAAATCGCTGGGTGATAGGTTAGATACAGCCATATTAACCGGAAGTACTTCACCGATAGCCCAAGGTTGGCGGCCAAACTCAGCGACAAACCAACCCGCTTCGCTGGCAATCCAGGGAAGTGGAATAGCGAATAATGCCGCCTTAAGTAACCAAGGCTGAGTGCCGATTTTTCGCCGACAAATTTGGATGAAACAGAGCCCAATCACAGCGAACATCGCCATACCGCAGGCCACCATGATGCGGAAGCTCCAAAACAGAGGTGCAACTTGCGGAATGGTATCTTGCGCGGCTTGTTTGATTTGGCTTTCAGTCGCATCAGTTACTTTGTCGGTGTATTTTTTGAGTAATAAACCGTACCCCAAATCCTCTTTTAGCGTTTCAAATTGAGCGATGTTTTGCAGTGAATCGTCACCATTGCGTAAGGCTTCTAATAGCCCGTAAGCGAGCATGCCATTGCGAATGCGCTCTTCACTGCGCGCCATCAAATCTTTTAAGCCGATGACGGGCTCATCCAATGAACGCGTGGCGATAATACCCATCAAATAAGGGACTTTAATCGCCGCGTCTGTGTGCATGGTTTCTTGGTTAGGCAGCCCAAACAGAGTAAAAGAGGCCGGGGCTTGTTCGGTATCCCACTCGGCTTCAATGGCGGCCAGTTTCACCTGTTGCACTTCACCTAAGGTGTAACCTGACTCATCACCTAGCAATAAAGTGGCGGTAATGGATGCCATGCCAAAAGCGCAAGCCACAGCAAATGAGCGACGCGCAAAGGGAAGGTCGCGCTTTTTTAATAGGTAGTAAGCGCTGATACCCATGATAAACAGTGCGCCTGTGGTGTAACCCGCCGCAACGGTATGCACAAACTTCACTTGGGTTACTGGGTTAAAAATGACCTCAGCAAAGTTGATCATTTCCATACGCATGGTTTGATAGTTAAACTCCGCACCGACGGGGTTTTGCATCCAGCCGTTGGCCATCAAAATCCACAATCCAGAAAAGTTAGAGCCTAAAGCGGTTAACCAAGTCACGCTTAAATGCTGACGCTTAGAAAGGCGATCCCAGCCGAAGAAAAATAGCCCAACTAAGGTAGATTCAAGGAAAAAGGCAATCAAAGCTTCAATCGCCAGTGGGGCACCAAAAATGTCACCCACATAATGAGAGTAGTACGCCCAGTTGGTGCCAAATTGAAACTCCATAGTGAGGCCGGTGGCAACGCCAACGGCGAAGTTGATGCCAAACAGCTTGCCCCAAAAGCGAGTCATGTCTTTGTAGACGGTTTTTCCGGTCATCACATACAGCGATTCCATGATCGCCAGTAAAAACGATAAGCCAATGGTCAGCGGAACAAAAATAAAATGGTAAAGCGCCGTACTGGCGAACTGGAACCGTGACAGTTCCACCACATCTGTAAGCATAAAGTCTCCCTCCCGCCAGCAAAATGGCAGGTAAGATAGTCAGAGATGAATGTGTGATTGATAACGCCTGCCACTTGAAGCTGCGGGCGGCAACTTCAAGTTAGTAGGCATCATTAGGTGTTAAGCAGTTTGAGGCGTGCGAGTGAATGGTTTTTTTAGCCAGTAGTCGAGGCTGACGTAGCGGCCACCACCATAAATGAAAAGAACCATCAGCATCACAAAGTAAGTAGCCGCAAATTCCATCCCGTTATTGAGCATCACAGGGTCGCCAAGTTCTGTGATGTAGTTGTAGCGGCCCGGAAAATTGACCGCCAACCATTCAATAAAACCGTTTAAGCGCACCGTCGCTTCCATACTGCTGGTGGCAATCGCGTCCCAGCCATGTTTCCAGTGCACCATTGCGCTCGCCACACTCATCATGAGAATCATAGGGATAGCCATAATGCGAGTAAAAAGACCAAGTGCGATGCATATACAGCCGAGAACTTCTGTCGCGGCAGCTAAAAATGCCAGCAGTTCTGGAAAAGGTAGATTTAAACCACCATCGGCGGTTGAGGCGCCAAACCAAGCAACGGTTCCAGCGAAACCAACCACTTTGGAATGAGCACCGACAAAAATCACCGGCACGAGAAAAAGTCGAATCGCAAGTAGTACTATAAAATCGAATTTTTTAAATTTTTCGATCACGCCATCGTACCAATTGAGGGCTGAGTGAATCATAGAGTTTCTCCTAATAAATACAGGCTGATGAGTCCTTGTTGCTGAAACGTTTGAACCCACGCCAAAAAATGGAAGTTGGATAGGTGTTGAGCTATCTGTTGTTCTAGTTGCGTTAGTGACTGCGCTGGGGCGTTTTGAATCATCTGAATTAGGGCGATATCCACTTCTCTGAGTTTTTGTGATACCACCTGATGCGATGCATGACGAAATACCCCATAACAGACCGTTTTCTGTTCTTGAATCAAAAAAGTGACCGATTCTGGATGGACAAGAAAAGGCACTTCGACCAGTTTTAACGTTGGGTTAAGCTGTATGCAGAACGCCTCCGGTTGAGCTTCAACATCATCCCACCATACTTTGAGATTCGGCACATGAGCGCTATCCATTTCAGCGTTGAAAACGATCCATTCATATTCAAGCAGTGCGATTTGCTCAGCACTGAGGTTAACACTGGCGTTATGGTTATTTTGCTGTTGGATAAACTGAACAAATTCAGTCGCAATCTGATGGAACTCAGGCTCCATAGCGCCATGTATTACCAGCCATTCGTCCGTCAAAATGTAGAGTGTTTCCTCGTTAAGTTGAGCGTAAAACAGAGGAAAAGTGTGCTTAATGACAGAGTAGATATTCGCTCGAATGAACTCTCGATAACGGCAGGGCGGTTCGCCTTGCGCGACAGGAGAGCGGATCACACAGGTCAGTGCGTGCATTGACATACTCATGTTCATTGGTGGTTTAAGCATGGCTACGCTCCACATCGATAACTAATGATGGCGCTGGTTGCATAATATCGTGATGGATAGTGCGCAACTCTTCAGTCAAAACCACCAGAGGAGGCACATGATGATCACGTTCAAGCAGCAAAGGACGGCTACCTTGTTGAGCGTAAGCATAACGAGCCAAGTCAATCACCTCTTGTTGTACTGGTTTGCCATGGGTATCGAGCAAGAAATCTTCGCGCTCTTTTAAGTGACCTGCGATGTGGTAATAGCAGATCGCTTCGCTCGGTAAAGTGGCCAGCATGTCAAACGGGCAGTAATTGTGGTTACGGCTATTCACATACACATTATTGATATCAATCAGCAGCTGGCAGCCGCTGCGCTCAACTATCTCAGTAATAAATTCGCCTTCGGGGATCTCCTTGCCGTAACTGTGGTAGTAGGAGATGTTTTCCAGCACCAAAGGACGTTGCACAATATCTTGAACGCAGTGAATGCGATCGACCAAGTAAGCAATGCTCTCTTTATAGCGCGGGATAGGCAGCAGTTCATACAAGTACCCTTGGGCATCACGCGAAAAGCTCAAATGCTCACTGTAAATGTCGATGTTAAATTCATCTAAAAATGCCGCTACCTTTTTCACAAACGCTTTGTTCAGTGGCTGACAATCGCCAATCGACAAACTCAGCCCATGTGCAACCAGAGGATAGTGCTTTGCTATCTGCTGTAACTGCTCGCGTTTAAGTCCGCCCATGTTCATCCAGTTCTCCGGAGCAAGCTCAAGGAAATCGATGTCGGGATGGTCAGGCAACTGGCATAGCAAATCGATGTGTTCGCTACGCAAGCCGATGCCTTTTGAAGTGCGATCTATTGCCCGCATACACCACCAGTGATTTTGCTGTTGGTTAGAGTAATGGTTTCAGCGGAAGGTGCGATTCCCTCTGCGGTTAAGCCACATTTACCATCTCTGGCGCGTACTAAACGTCCTTGCGGATCGCTTTTTAGATCCTGTTTCTCAAAGCGTTTTTCAGTACCACATTTGCCAGCCGCGCATTTGCCACCATTTTGAGAGGTGGGTTGCGCACTCACTGGTGCTTCCGTTGACGTTTCTGCAACGCTCATTGCAGGATGAAGAGCAATGGCCGAAGTCATCGCAATAGACAAAACAATTTTACAATTCATGGGTTATCTCCTTCACGGAACTCATTGGGTAGCTTGAGAGATCACGGGCGGCAATAACTTCGCCGTGATAAAACTGTTTGATGATCTTGGTGGACTCTGATTTATGTTTAAGGCCGACTCCCATCCAGTGGTTGAGCACGAGCAGTTTAGGATTGATTTTGGCTGCAATTTCGCCAATCACTGAAGGTTTAGCGTGCATAAATGCGGAAACTTCATCGGCTGACTCATGAACAGCCATCGGCATGACTAAAATGTCAGCGCCTTGAGCAAAATCGAGAAATGCTGGGTTACTGCCGTTTTGATCGGCAGAAATGACAATAACGCCCTGATCACTTTCAATACGATAAGCCAAACATGGCACGTCCCCATGAGGAATACCGAGTGCGTAAATGGTTAAACCGTCTTGTTGATACACTTTAGTTGGTGTCGTGGTTTTGTAAGAAACATCAGTGATGGTGACTGGGAACAAACCATCGCTGCCATCATACAAACCGTTCAAATAAGCATAAGCGCCATCTTTGCTATTAAAGAGTGCGTCCATATAGCCTGATAGGCTAGGGAAGGCTGATCCCGCTTGCGGGCCTGCAATATCTAGTGGGTCTTCTCGCTTAAAGAAGTAGCCGCCTTTGAGCAGCGCGGGCAAGTCTGCAACGTGGTCGGTGTGAAAATGGGTAATGCCTAGAAAATCCAAATCTTCCAGTTTAGAGCCGGATTGGCCAAAGCGCAGATACGCACCGCCGCCAGCATCAATCATGATTTTAGATTTGCCTTTCCACCAAATCACTTCCGCTGAAGAAGAGCGCAGATCATCTGAAATTGGCCCTCCCGATCCTAAAACTTGTAAAGTGAATTCTTTGTCGAGCGGTTCTAACGAGTTTGCGTAAGCACCGATGGCACCGCACGACAAACTGATTGCGAGCACCAGCGCCTTGAGTGGTTGTTTCATGCTGACTACCTTTTGATTGTCTTTTTTATGATATGTGGATACCTAGGGCGAAAAGAGACTTGCGATAAAAGTGCAAGCTTTTTGATTCTCGTCAAGGTGTAGGTGAAAGATATGATTTACGAGGATGTTTGGTCAATCTTGATTTTCTTACCTATTGGTTAAGGTAAATTGAACAATGTGGTGTGATGCAATGATAAGCCTGTTAGATTCTAGGTTTGCACCGCATAGCCAGAACCAATTAATACACATAAAAAAATAACAAATGTTCTATTTAGAACGGCATCACTCCAGTGTTCAGTGATATTTAACCCACGTTTACTTTTAAGTGATGTTATTTTTGGGTGGTTTTGAATAGGGTAAAGCTATTGTTTTTTACAAATACTTATGATGTCAGTAATGTTTATGATGAAGATGAAGCCAAGCTATTACGTGATTCCTATGCTTATTGCATTTAATGTCCATGCGGCTGACAGTCAGTGTGATGTGATTTCCAGCCAGTTACACGATGTGAGCAATGGCTCTGAAGCGGTTGAACATTCTGGCGGGTACAGCGTTCGTGACAATCCGCCTATTCGCTGCGCCGAGGTCGTGTTTAAGACCAAACAGAGTTACGACAAAGTGGTTGCTTGGATGAATGATGATTTCACGGCGATTTATGTCGATGGTTCAGAAGCAACGTCCAATATGGTTCGATTTCGAGAGGATGATGTAAAAGCTGGCTACGTGAAAATGAAGGTAAATCAACCAATTACCGCTTATGTCTGTTTTGGTCAATCGAGCGTTCCGATCAGTCAAATAGAGTGCGATATAAAATAGATTGCTTAACAATGTCAAGTGCCATCTCCCTGAATGGGAGAGCAAATGATAGTCAGGCCTTATCCTGACAAAGCCATACATTTCGATACCCAATCCTTTTCTCATTCAACGTACAATCGCCGCACTTAATTATTGAAAAGGGTTGTTGTAACGATGTCAGCAAAATTTGTACTCTCACCCATTATGGGTTTGATGGTTTGTTTGGGTATGCATACACCAACAGTATTGGCTGAGTCAGTCGCTTGGGATCAAGCTGGTCAGCAATGGCAGACTCAACAATCGCAACATTTTATCGTGCACTTTCGCAGTGAATTGGCCCAGTACGCGGCGCGTTCGTTAGATATTGCCGAGAAAGTGCATCAAGATCTTGCCAGTCAATTCTCAAAGATGCCAGCTGAAAAAACGCACCTAACGCTGGTGGATGACTACGACTATTCCAACGGTTGGGCAACGCCGCTGCCTTATGCTCAAATTCGCTTGATCTTAAATCCTCCCAGCGATGTTAATGGATTGGAAGGCAATGATGAATGGTTGCACATGCTCATCCGCCATGAGTACACTCACATTGTTCATATGGAATTAAATGAGCGTGCGGTCACTGGAGCTCGACGTATTTTTGGCCGTCACACACTGCTTTTCCCGCATGCAATGACACCCTCGATGCTGTTAGAGGGGTTAGCGGTTTACATGGAAAGCCAAAATGAACAAGGTTATGGACGTTTGCACAATAGCCATTTTGCGATGCAAATGCGCATGGAAGTGGCGAGCGGGCAACTAGCTGATCTCAACCAAATCGTGGTAGCGAACAAACGTTTGCCGCTTGGCAGTAATTACCTCTACGGCGCGTATTTTATTGATTATTTAGCCAAAACGTATGGCGAAGACGCACTCCAACATTTTTTAAGCGATTACAGTGGCTACCTAATTCCGGGCGTTTTCTTAAACCGAAGCGCTCAACGTGCTTTTGGTAAAGACTTCTTTGCGCTTTGGCAAGAGTTTCGTGCCGATCTAATCACGCAGTTTTCAGATCAAATTGTGCAAAGTAAGGAACAGCCTTCGGAGGCTCAATCTCTCGATAGCCAGCCGTTTGAATATCTATTAGCCAATGGTGGATCAGAGCAATTACTGGCTTGGCGTCGTGATGGGGTTGATCGAGCAAATTTAGCGATGTGGGATAGTAAGCAAAATCAATGGCAGCGTTTATTGACTACAAAAAGCTTAACTAGCCTCGATGTTCATCCCCAGCAAGGTATCGTCGCGTCACAAGTGAATAGTTATCTTGATGGACGAGTGTTGAATGATCTTTATCGCTACGTTGATGGGCAGTGGCAGCGTTTAACCGAGCAACAGCGCTTTACCCAAGTACGTTGGAGCCGAGATGGGCAAAGTGTTTTCGCTACCCGTCATGAACAAGGGTTGCCTGAATTATGGCAGGTGACGCTGGATGGACAGCAAACTCGCTTATGGCAAGGCACATATGGTTGGGTCATTGGTGATATGGCGCTGTCTCCGACTGGCGACATTTATGCTTCCGTGAAGCAGCCGTCTAGCGCTTGGAATATCATGCGTTTTGTCGCCAAAGAGCAGCGCTGGTTGGCTGTCACTGAAACATCAGCAACCGAGCATCAATTGAGTTTTACCCAAGAGGGTGAGTTGCTGTTCAGCGCCGATTACACGGGGCGTTATCAGATCTACCGAATGGACTTGGCCAGTTTGCAGTTGGAGCAGTTAACCAATGAAATTGGAGGTGCTTTTTCTCCGCAATGGAATCAATCGCAAGGGCTTATCTACCAAGCTTATGAGCATGATGGTTACCATTTGCGCCACATTCCGACGGTGACGGCTTTCAATGAGGCTCCGCTGTCTTCCTTTGCCAAGGTGACGGCCGTTACTTCGACGCCGATATCTCAGGCCGAAAAAAGTGACACTACCGACTACTCACCGTTGTCGACCTTAACGCCACGTTATTGGGTTCCCGTTTGGCAAGGGGATGATAACCAATCGTTATTTGGTTTCTCGACCAGTGGTTCAGATGTGTTAGGGCGACATCAATATGAGATCCAAGCGGCTTGGGATACAAAAAATGCGTTGGCGACGTACCAATTGGGGTATCAATATGACAACCGTTGGCAAGCGACGCTCAGCCGAGAGCATGAGTTTAAGTTAAACCCATTGACCAATAAAGACGATCGCATTGTCCGTCAAGATGACTTAACGTTACAACGTAATTATTTATGGCATGGCCTCGATGATAACTTAATGTTTGGTATCGGAACTTATTGGCAGAAAGAGTCATTGATCAAAGCGCCTCAAGGTACGCGCTATACACAAGCCAGTGATGAGTGGCTAGCAGGGGCTGCGCTACAATGGGATAACCGTGAAGGCTTATTGAATGTTCCCGGTTACGCGTGGGGTCATTACGCTGATTTGGTATGGGAGTCCAATGTTGGCGGTGATTACTCTGGACAAAAATGGCAGGCGCAGTGGCAAGCACATTGGGACCTCCCGGGGAGCTTCAACCTTACCACTCATCTTGCGGCAGGTTATGCGGACTCAAAAGCCAAACGGTTTGAGCTGGGCAGTTACGAAGGTGACAGCGCGCAGCTCTATGGCCGCCAACAGATAGCGTTGCGTGGCTACAGCTCTGCGGCTCAAGTAGGGCAAGCTTACGCGACACAAAGTGTTGAACTAAGCCGCTTATTGTATCGCGCTGAACGAAACTGGAATTTGTGGCCAATTGGCTTGGGGGATATTTCAGGTTCTGTATTTGTCGACTCAGGATCAAGCTGGAACGATAACCAAAACTACCAAGCCCTGACGGGGATTGGTGCTGAAGTGCAGATCGATACCATCGTACTTTATGGCGGCACGTTACCAGTACGGATTGGTTACGCTCATGGATTAGACAGTAAATTAGGCAAAGATGAAGTGTATGTCAAGCTAACGGCTCAGTTTTAACCGTTTGTTAAGGAGGAAAGGGTCGCATCAAATGCGACCCTTTTTGCGTTGTAAGCTGAAGCAAGGCTTACTGACCACTCAAACATGAGAGCATGGTTATTTTTAACTAACAATGCGAGGGTTATACCTGAAAACGACTCACGGTATTTTGCAACATCGCCGCTAACTGGCTAAGTTCGACGCACGCTTGAGCGGCGCTGGAAGAACCTTGTGCAACTTGCTTGGCTGATTCACTAATGCGTTCGATATTGCGGCTGAGCTCTTCGCTAACCGAATCTTGCTCTCCGCACGCACTGGCGATTTGAATGGTCATATCAGCAATATGCGCGCTTTGATTACTAATGTGGTCAATCGCGATTTGAGTTTGGCCACTTTGCTCCACACATTGTCCCATAAGTACACTGCTTTGTGACGTCGCCTCACGAGCACGCAGTGCGCATGTTTGTAGGCTTTGGATAATATTGACGATGTCGCCCGTCGATTGCTGAGTTTTGCCAGCTAAAGCACGGACTTCATCAGCCACAACCGCAAAACCACGCCCTTGTTCACCAGCACGCGCCGCTTCAATTGCTGCGTTAAGTGCAAGCAAATTGGTTTGGTCGGCGATGTTGCTTATCACGTCAACGACAACGTTAATTTGCTGTGCTTGCTGCTCAAGTTCTAATACGCGTTGTTCTGCTTGATCAATTTCTTGAGTCACAAGAGAGATAGCATTAGCGACGGAATCCATCTGTTTTGATCCAAGGATGGATTGTTGGTTACTTTCACGAGCGGCGTCAGAAGCGACTTCTGTGCTTCGTGCCACTTCTGCAACCGTTGATTTCATTTGCGTCATGGCCGTAGCAATGTGCATGACCTCGACCTGTTGCTCTTGCATGCCCTGTGATGTCTGTTCAGAGACGGCGCTAACTTCATCGACAGCATGAGATAGTTGAGTCGCTCCGGCGATGATCTCTTCCACCATTGAGCGTAAATTCTCTTGCATACTTGAACACGCATCGGCCAATTCACCTAGCTCATCTTGCCCAATATGCTGACGTGCTAATCGATGGCTTAAATTACCTCCAGCAATGGCGTTCGCTTGCTGTACAACCAACTGTAGTGGCTGGCAGATTAAGCGAGAAAGTAATAGTGTAATGAACACCATAAACGCTATCAGCGCAACGATGCTGCCTGTGGAAAATGAGGTGATAGCTTGAATAAGCGTCATCAGTTCAGAGCGATTTTTGGCAACAAAGGTTTGGTTTAAATTGAGAAGATCGTCAATCGCACTCTCTAGGCGTTCAAATGTAACCAAAGAGGCTGAGATATCCCCTTGAGCTTTTACGATATTTTGATTGAGGATATCGTCATTAAAAGAGCCAAGCGCAGTCAAGTAGTCACGCCAGAGGTTTTTAACTGGCATAAAAATCGAACGCTCGTGATCGGTCCAAACCGCACGCTCATAGGTGGCTAGTGCACTATCAATTGCTTGATAGTGTTCCTGCATCCAACGAATATCCTCCGTAATTTCGGCTTGATCGGTTGCGGAAAGCAAACTGATTTGAGCACGTCGCACAGAAGCCATATTGTATTTGACGTTATTGACCATCATCATTGATGGGAGTGTGTCATCCGTTAGATTGAGTAGGTCATCTTGTATTTCGTTCAATGAACGATATAGGTAATAACCGAAGGCGATGTTGACTAACGCGATAATAGTAAAGGCAAGCGCAATTTTTTTGCGAATGGCTAAATCTTTTAAAAAAGACATGGTAATAAGTGACCTCGGAGTAAAACAACGGAGTTATACCTGTCCCACTTGCAGCATTGCTGTATTGATCACGTTCATTGACGCCAATTCCACCATTTTATTGATGTTTTTTCGGCCTCACTTACTGGTCATCGACAGCATCCTAAGTGGCTTGGGTATCGGGTCACGTCCATATGAAAATAGAGAGATATCCATAAAGTTGTGCATCGTATCACAATTGAAACTTGACTCCTATGGTGTTTTTGAGATTTTTGTGAGTGAGATATTGGGTGTGAAGAGCTTAGAATAACGCTCAAGACGGTTATTTTAAGCTCTGTTAAGGTCACAATTCTTTACATCTCAACCACCTAGTTTATAGTGATTTCCATTTTGAATTGGGTGCTAATTGGGTAACGAAAGGGATGGTTGTACTGTTCACTTGGTACTTTTGGCGTTAAGGTAAACGGAAAAAGGTATTTGAATCATGAAATTAAAAACACGTTTACAACTACTGTCTGCGATCGAACATAAAACTGAAATTCCGATGCTGCTATTATCGGTAGTGTATGTGATCGTCGCTTTACTACCAGATATTGCACCTTTACAACCCGAAGAGCTTGATTTTCTGGAGCATCTGCTTTGGATTATTTGGGCATTGTTTGCAACAGAATTACTTATTAAAGTGTTGCTGAGCCCCAATCCTATCCGTTATATGATTAAGAATTGGCCTGACGTGTTGATTGTGGCCATGCCATTCCTACGTCCGCTCCGTTTTTTACGCATTTTACTGATCTTGCCAAGAGCATGGCGTCAAACAAAGGCGGTACTGAGACAAAAAACGCTCAGCTTTATTGGGCTAACCAGCTTATCGACAGTGCTTCTTTCTGCGGCTTTTGTCTATTTGGTCGAAAAGGGCACGGATAGCCCAATCAATGATTTTTCTGATGCGATTTGGTGGGCAATGACCACGATTACTACTGTTGGTTACGGCGATATGTATCCAATCACTCCATTTGGGCGTGGTGTTGCCGTGTTTCTGATGTTGACGGGTATTACACTTTTCGGTTTATTGACCGCGAGTGTCGCCTCATTTTTCATTGAAGAAGATGGGCAATCAGCAGAGCATAATAGTGCACATCACACGAAACAGCTTAATAAAGTGTTAAAACAACTTTCTGTTCAACAACCTGTTCGCAAGCGTTTTCATTTAGCTCGCTACCGTGCTCAGTTGGCCTCTCGTCATAAGAAATAACCACTGAGGTTCTAGTTATCATCGTATTGGAATGCCAGAGATTGATCTAGGTGGTTTTAAGCAGAGTGATAAACTCACTGAGCGGCATAGGTTTATAAAAGAAATAGCCTTGTAAATAGTCAATTTCTCTTTCGTTCAAAAAATCAATTTGATCTTGGGTTTCCACACCTTCGGCGATGGTTTTTAACCCAAGTCGCTTAGCCAAATCGACTAAGTTTTCAACAATATGGCTAGAGATCGCATCACTACCGATCATGGTAATAAAGCTTCTGTCGATTTTTAAAATGTCAAATTTGAACTCTTGCAAATAGTTCAAACTAGAGTGACCTGTACCAAAATCATCAATTGCTAGCAACACACCTATTTTATCCAGTGATTGGAAGAGCTTTTTCGCTTCATCACTATCAGTAACCAGCTCTCTCTCAGTGAGCTCTAACGTTAAAATATGCTTACGATTGTCGAAGGTTTCAATAAAGTGTTTGCAATCATCAAACAAATTGGAAGCTACGCAGTGCTTGGCTGAAATATTAAATCCAATACTGAAATGCTCTGGAAATTGTGACTGATGTAATGAAAGTTCACGCTCTACTTGTGACATTAACTGAGTCGTAATAGGAATGATTAGCCCAGATTCCTCCGCTAAGGGAATAAAAAGATCGGGCCTCACTAATCCATGAACAGGATGTTGCCAGCGGGCAAGCACTTCGATATGGCAGAGCTGGCCACTACCATCAACGATCGGTTGTACATACGGAATGAACTCGTTGGATTGAATAGCGCGTTTTACTTCTCCTTGCATTGACGAAGCTTGGCCGAGTTTCCAATAAGCAAAGCCGCCTAAACCAATACTCATAAGAAGAACTAACATCGTGCTGGTTTGTTTGGTGTTTTTAAAATAAAGCCAATAGTCGTCCAATGTCAGCTTAGCTGAAAAGGTATAAGGGTATTGAGAGGATATGAGGCTCAGTGTTGTTTGAACCTGCTGATTCGATACCCTCCCTTCACTATTTAATTTATGTTCACCAACTCCAAAATAGAGAATTCCATAATCTTTTAACAGAGTAATAGTGTTGGTTAGATAGTAGCCATTGACCCCCGTTATTACCGAACCTTTGGGGTATTGCCGATGAAAAGTGAGCACGGGCATTAATGGGGTTAGCCGATTACCATCGGATAAATAGAGTTCATGTGCCGTATAATGCTGAGTGCGGTAAAAAGTTTCGCCGTGTAATGAATTACAATAAACGTTTGAATCTTTTGCCAAGTTTAATGTGCGTATATCGGGTGTGGTGGCAACAAGCTCTCGTAAATATGGAAATACCTCTTTGCATTCCATCTGTAGGTAATATGACGCACGTTCGTTAGCGACTTCAGCATTTCGAATGACCCGATTAAACTGAATTTCACCTACTTTGAGTTTATCTTTAATATAATTGTTCAAATCAGTTTGTGTTTGCCAAGCGATAATTGGACTAGCAATAATAATAGGCAGCAAGCAATATAAAAAGCTAACTACCCATCGTTTAGATCGTTGATGTTTTACTAATCTTTGCATTAAGTCTGGTGGTTGTTTGCGTGTTGATGCCATAAGTGTAGCAAATAGATTTAGAAAACCATTAGTTTATATTGATTTCCATCCCAAAATTGTATCTAGTTATTTTGTTTTTCTATCTATTGTGTCTTACGGCAGCATTATCATTTTAGCCAATCCATCGATCAAGCATGTGTTTATCTGGTAGCGCTGTCATTGCCCCTTTTTGGGTGGTGGCTAATGCTCCGCAGCCATTAGCCCATTGCACTGCGTTTATGATAGTACCCTTAGTAAACCACTCTTTATGTAATGACAACTGGCAAAGTAATCCACCGACAAAAGCATCTCCGGCACCTGTTGTATCGATAGGTTTTACGGCTTTTCCCGTAATCATTGTTTGCATCTCTGCTGTGATCACCAGCGCTCCTTTTGCACCTTGAGTAATGACAATCAGCGGAATGTTCAATTCTTTCACTGAGATTAATCCCTGCTCAAGGCTAGGGCGCTGCGTGAGCAAGAGCAGTTCGTCATCGGAAAACTTAACCACATCTGCCATTGCCACTACGCTCATCACCACTGGGATCATCTCTTCGGGGTTAGGCCAGACCTCTTCTCGTAGATTGGGATCAAAACTGACAAATCCCTCGTTGGCTTTGATGCGTTTAATCGCTTCAATGGTAGTGCTGCGACTCGGTTCATTGGCTAGTGCAATGGAGCAACAATGCAGCCATTCACCCGCTAAAAAGGTGGGAATGTCTGAACATTGGATGAATTGATCCGCGCTCGGTTTCACCATAAAGGTAAAACTGCGTTCGCCGTGCGAGTCTAAATCGACCACGACGGTTGATGTTCTTTGCTGTTCATCCAACTGCAAATATCGGGTGTCTACTTTCTCTTCGGTGAATGTGGATTGCATAAAGCGCCCCATAGGGTCATTACCCACACGGCCAAAAAAGGCGCTATTACCCCCCAATCTGGCGATGGCAACAGCCACATTCGCCGGAGCACCGCCCGGACATTTGAGATAGTGTGTTTCACCATCAGGAATTAAGTCGACGACCGCGTCGCCTGTCACCCAAACTCGATTCATTTTTTCTTCCAATATCCGTGTTATTCGCTGAAGAAATAAGCCCACTCACATCGAGCGGGCTTAGGAGCATAACAGCCTTGGGGGTTACGCTGTTGCTTGTTTATCAAGCTTTGCGCGCTCTTTGGCACCCAAAACAAGTGTTAAGGTAAAGGCAATGACAAAAGAAATAAGCATGCCAATGATGTAGTAGCTGATTTTCTCTGGGTTAATAGAAATCACTCCTGGAAGCCCAGCCGCGCCTAACGCTTGTGCTTTGACATTAAACAAGGTAATGAATGCACTGGCACAAGCTGAACCGATGATCGCAGCAATAAATGGGTAGCGAAGTTTCAGGTTTACACCGAACATAGCGGGTTCGGTAATGCCCAGAAGGGCGGTCACACCTGATGGAATCGCAATGCCTTTTAATTTGATATCTTTGGTGTTCATACCAACCGCTAAAGCTGCTGCACCTTGTGCGACGTTTGACATGGCCGCAATAGGAAAAATAAACGTACCGCCAGTAATGGCGATGTCAGCCAATAGTTGTGTTTCGATAGCAATAAAGCTGTGGTGCATGCCAGTAATCACAAACGGTGCGTAGATAAAGCCAAACAGTGCACCACCAATGAAGCCAGCAGAATCGTATAGCCAGTTCAGCCCATCACCCAATAGAAAGCCGATATCGCGAGTAATCGGACCTACCAGAGTGAAGGTTAAAAAGCCTGCAATGAAAATCGAGAGCATAGGCGTCAGTAAATTATCCAGTACAGAAGGGATAATTTTGCGCAGGCCATTTTCGATTTTTGCAAGAATAAAGGCGGAGACTAAAACGGGTAAGACAGAGCCCTGATAGCCGACTTTCTGGATCTCAAAGCCAAAAATATTCCAAGTAGGGATGGTGCCTGCGACAGACGCGCCGCCAAATCCCCAACCATTAAGCAGGTCTGGGTGAACCATCAACATACCTAATGCAGCGCCAAGAAATGGGTTGCCGCCGAATTTTTTTGAAGCAGAAAATGCCAACAAAACAGGAAGATAAACAAAAGGGGCGTTAGCGAAGGTGTTGATCATGCTGGCAAGATCAGCCAAGCCCGGGTTGGCATCAATCAATGACTGCCCTTCGATAAAAAGCCCTGTGGCTGTCAGTACATTGAACAACCCCATCAATAAACCGCCAGCAACGATGGCCGGGATAATAGGGACAAAAATGTCAGACAACCCTTTAACGGCGCGCTGCACTAGGTTCTGCTTTTGTGCACCCGCGCTTGCAACATCATTGGTTGACATTTCAGCAAGGCCGGTCAACTTGGCCATTTCCGCATAAACTTGGTTAACGATACCGGAGCCAAAAATAATTTGATATTGGCCAGCGACTTTGAATTGTCCTTTGACACCTTCAAGTGAATCAATGGCTTGTTCATCAACCAATGCGTCATCTTTTAGCGCTAATCTTAAACGTGTTGCACAGTGAGCAAGGGCTTGGATATTTTCTCTGCCACCTAATTGCTCTAATAATTGTTTTGCTATGACTGGATAGTTCATAACCCACCCCGGTTGTTGTTTGGTATCCAGATGACTTGATCTCTTTAAGATAAGCATGGTGGATAAAATTAAAATAAGTATTTTTGGGAACGTTTGCAGAATGGATTTTTGATGAATAATTCAAAGTAGTCAAAAGCCAACCATTGATTCTGTGAATTAGATCAGTAAAAGAGAGATCGATAATTCTACAAACAGCGTTAGAATCACACTATTCGAGCGTTTGCAGCGCTGAGTTTTGCAAACAATCCCAAAACAGAATGAGTAAGGTTATGTATGTCGAGTTTGCACGATGTCGCTAAGCTGGCCGGAGTTTCTAAATCGACGGTTTCACGCGTTGTAAATGATGAGTATGGTGTTAAAGAGTCTACAAAAATCAAAGTGTTAAAAGCTATTTCCGAATGCGGCTATATGGTCAACCAAGTCGCTAAAGATCTCAAATCACAAAAAACCAATTTAATTGGAGTCATCGTTCCGCGAGTCTCTTCGCATGCGACAGCACAAGGCGTTGATGGTTTAAGTGCCATATTTGAACAAGCGGGCAAACACGTGTTGCTTGCCAATACTCATCAAGATCACGCTAAAGAATTGGAATATATTCAAATATTTAATCAAAAGAGGGTCGAAGGCATTGTACTTTACGCCACACACCTTGATATGCCATTAGTGAAAGCAATCCAACAATCTAATGTCCCGGTGGTATTGGTTGGGCAAGATGGCTCACTGCACGATATCCCAAGTATTGTTCATGATGATCTTCGCGTTGGATTCGAAGCGGGTAAACGGTTGATAGCAAAAGGTTGTCAACACATTGGTTTTATTGGTGTTCAGAGCGATGACATAGCGGTGGATTGCTTGCGTTCTCAAGGGTTAGAGCAAGCACTGGGTATCAACAATTTAACCCTGTTGTTTCATGTGCGTGGTGATTTTTCGATTGAATCTGGTTACTTACAAGCTAAAACATTAATCACGCAATACCCACAATTAGATGGTCTTTTTTGCGCAACCGATAGAATTGCGGTTGGAGCGGTGAAAGCACTACAAGAGTCTGGAGTTCAGGTTGGATCGCAAATAAAAGTATTAGGAGTTGGCAATGATGAGCTCGCATTTGTCAGTAACCCAAGCTTATCAACATTCAACTATGCCTTTGATAAAGCAGGTGAAAATGCAGCCAAGATGTTGCTTGAACGTATTGCTGGTCGTGGGCAGGAGATGAGTAAAGTCGTGTTAACATTCCAAAATATCGAACGTGAAACCGGCTAAGTCTGAAGGTACTTGCTGAGGGGAAGCCCGCATAATTGAGGGCAATATTTCACCAATGCTTGCAAGCAGGCTTATTTTTTTATATTTTGCAATCGTTCCCAAAAATTGAGTGTAAGTCATGTCATTAGAAACAGTGCCAGTGGAAAAAATGTCATTTGAAGAGATGGTGAGATTAGTTGGCGGCCCGGCCAATATTCAGCGAGTACTCGCACCAAGAGGCGAAATCGTTATTGCGCTGCGAGATCCAGCTTTAGTCAATGTTTTGCCGAGCCATATGCGATTGCGAGAAGTGCTTGGTGAGTGGCAGCTTTCATTTTTGATTCAACAAGATAGCATCAATGAATATGCCGATGAACTGATCAACAGTTTAGGTCGAATGATTGACTCTCAGCTGCGGCTTAATGCGTACGCCTATTCCTCGCCAAACGATTGTCCCTTTCGTCCAACGTGGCATATTTCTCCGCCGCAAGGGCTGCTCAATGATCCAAACGGTTTCATTTATCACCAAGGAAAATATCATCTTTTTTATCAGTGGTATCCTTATGGGTGTGAGCACAAGGATAAATATTGGGTACAACTGACGAGTACTGATCTTATTCACTGGCAATGGCAAGGTATTGCACTGACTCCATCAGATTGGTATGACAGTCACGGAGTTTTTTCTGGTCATGCTTTAAGTCACAACGATGAGTTGATGCTTTTCTATACTGGCAATGTTCGGTTAGGTGAACAGCGATTGCGTCAAACAACGCAGTGTTTAGCCGTGTCGCAAGATGGTCTCCGTTTTGAAAAACGTGGCCCAGTGATCCGTAATTTGCCAACGGGTGTCACGGAACACATTCGCGACCCTAAAATAGTGCGCCACCGAGGCAAATGGCTCATGTTGCTTGGCGCGCAAACAACGCAGTTGCAAGGTCGGCTGGCGATTTACCATTCACATAATCTTAAAGAGTGGCATTTCGATGGTCTATTTGGTGAAGAAATCGCACCGCTCGGTTACATGTGGGAATGTCCCGATCTGTTTGAAATTGCGGGCCAAAGTTATTTTGTTTTTGGCCCTCAAGGGATTATTTCAGATAACGTGAACCACACAGTTGTCCATCAAAATCGTATTGCAAAAGTCTTATGGGATGAAAATGATCATCCTCACTTTTGTCATCTGCAACCACTGGATCACGGCTTTGATTTTTATGCCCCTCAAACAATGCAAACGGCAGACGGGCGGCGCATCTTGTGTGCATGGATGGGGCTGCCTGACGAAATTAATCATCCTAGTTGTGACAACGGCTGGCTGCATCAACTTACGGCACTGCGTGAGTTGAGTGTTGAGAATAGTCAACTTATTCAAAGGCCTATAAAGGAGCTAGAGCAGTTATGCAACCAGCCGGTAAGTTTGGAGTTAAGCGATAAATGCACCATTCTCAACACCAAAAGTTTTGAAATGTGTATCACTTTGCCGTGGGGGGCAAGCTTACGTTTGTTTGAAAAAGATGAGCAATACATTGAACTGAGTTTGGATGCCCAGCAAAAAGTATTACGCTTTGATCGTTCCCATACTTTGATACGCCAAGGTGATGTGATTCGTGAATTGGCCTTAGAATGTGAACAGGTTGAGCTGCAGATTCTCGCGGATAATTCTTCATTAGAAGTGTTCATCAACGGCGGAAAAGCAGTGATGAGTGCAAGAGTGTTTACCGAACAAGAGGCGACAGGAGTATCACTATTAAATGCGTTGACCACGGCCAAATACTCTTCTATCCAGCCCGTTAGTGCTTCTTCATTCGCTACTCAATTCTAAATTAAGCCGAAAGTAAACTTTCGGCTTAAAAAATAATAGCCTTTTTCTTTCTTGGTCTATCCTTAAGTAAAAGATAAGTGAGATCAACATGATCGGTATGAGTTCAGACAATAGCAGAGATGATATTGACCTCTCTTCTGGTCTGCATTGTCCTATTCATTAAACACAAGAGTCAGATGGTTATCATGCGGTGCGATGAAGCCAACGCACAGTGTTTAACTCATACCATTGATTAAGGCGAAATGAAGTATGTGGAAAAGTGTCAAAGTGATCTTTGTTACCCAAGTTGTTCTGGCAGTGTCCATTGTGTTGGGCATTTCTAGTTACATTGATTACCAGTCAAAGAAAGCGGAGCTACAGCATAGCCTAGATACATCAATCTTGAATGCAAAAGAGCGTTTGAGCTACAGCCTACCTAAAGCAATTTGGGATTTTGATTTACATGCCGCCAAACTCACTATTTCAGCAGAGTTAAATAACCCAGACATACAAGCGGTTAGAGTGAAAGATGCGGGTGGTACACCGCTTCTTTTCCTGAGTACATCACCCGACTCTCAAGATGTGAAAGAGATGGAACCCAATGAGGGGAAACAATACGAATCCATGCTCTCTTCGGTGCAAAAGCTCACCTTTGTTGAGTATGAAAAGGAAAATGAAGTTGGTCAGGTAGAGCTTTTCTATAACACAGATAGGCTAGAAAAAACCTTGTTACAAAGTCTGCAATATAGCCTGATTGAGTTGCTGATTTTAGATAGCGTAATGATTGTATTCCTAATTTTGGCGTTAACGAAAACCGTCCTTCGCCCGCTCAACGATTTGACAGAGCGAGTGGCCGACCTTGCAACCGGTGAAGGGGATTTAAGTCGCATCATTCCAGAACCCAAATATAGAGAGTTTTCGCAGATCATCCGCAGTATTAATCATTTTACGGAGTCGCTAAGGGAGATAGTTGTACAAGTAACGAATGCTTCTGTGCAGTTAAAAGATACCGCAGAGATGAGTGGTCAGGTTGCCATGAGAAATGCGCAGCAAATTGATCAACAAAAGCACAGTTTATCGACCGTCGCTGCCGCTTCCACACAGATGAGTCAGTCGGTGGCAACAGTGGCTGAAACCGCTAATGACGCCGCAAGGCAAGCAAGTGAGGCTTCTCAACTGGTCGATAATGTTTACCACTCAATAGAACGCTCTGCCGCCGAGATTGTAAACATGCGTTCCGAAATGGGTTCGGTAAACGCGGAAATGCATAAGCTGCTTGATGAAGGGCGAAAAATATCAACGGTAGTCGGGGTGATTAATGACATTTCCGAGCAAACCAACTTGCTGGCACTGAACGCTGCTATTGAAGCGGCACGCGCAGGTGAGCATGGTCGTGGTTTTGCAGTAGTGGCTGACGAAGTGCGCAACCTTTCGACCAAAACCAGCCAATCCACCGAACAGATCCAAACCAATATTCGCTCACTTAGCAGTGCAACAGAATCGGTTGAGCAAGAAATTATTCGCATCTCTAATTTGTTAGAAAGCACCGCTAAGCGAGTATCAGAGTCACAACATTCTGTGGAGCAGGTGAAAAATACTATCTCTGAAATTTCTGAAAGAAATGGCGAGATTTCGCATGCCACAGAAGAGCAGAAACAAGCCATTGATGAAGTCAGTCAGGCGATTGTTGAAGCATCAGAGGCCACTAATGAGCTGTCGAGTAGTGGTCAAGATAATGCTCAGAGAACGAAAGAAGTTCTTCAACTGAGCTCAAATATTAAAACTCATATGCGTAAGTTCAAAACATAAGTTCCACCTTCAAGGAGAAGAAAGTATGAAGCGTCTGTTGATCTTTATTTTCAGTATGATGATGGCCTTACCGAGTAGCTTTGCTGCTACTATTACGGCTGCGCAAGATCCATGGCCACCGTTTATTTCACCGGATAAAAGCATGCCGGGGCTATCGGTAGAAATCGCTGTTGCGGCTATGAAAACACAGGGCTATGACGTCAATTTTCAAATCATGCCTTGGTCACGAGCATTAGATGAGGTGAGTAAAGGCAGAATTGATCTGTTGCCTGCAACTTGGTATACGCAGGAGAGAACGGCTTATTTACTTTACAGTGATTCATATTTAGAGAATGAACTGAGCTTTATTAAAAGAGCAGGCGATGCTTTCGAATTTTCAGGTTTAAATAGTTTGAGTGGCAAACAAGTTGGCATCGTTAGGGGCTATGGTTATGGGGATGACTTTTTATCCGCCACTAATTTCAACAAACCAGACGCTAATGATCTCACGACTAACTTGAAGAAACTGCAAGCCAAACGAATTGATCTTACCCTTGAAGATAAGTTGGTTGCGTTATCGACCATGAAAGAGGCGGGCTTAAATAGCAGTGATTTTCAGTTTACCACGGCATCTTTGTCTAAAAATCCTTTACATGTTACCTCAGGCAAAGCGAACCCTAATGCGCAGAAATATATTGATGCGTATAACAAAGGGTTAGCTACGATTAAAGCTGACGGAACATTTGATGCCATTTTAGCGAAATACGGTATTCAGTGATTTTTTTTAAAAAAAGGCCGCAGTTTTAACGCTGCGGCCTTTTTCTATTCCAATAGGATTTGAATCCTTTGAAGTAAGCATTGGGGTAAATATTAGCGCTTTGAGCCGCGCTGCTCAGCTTTACGTGCTAATTTTTGCGCACGCTTTTGCTCGATCAGTGATGCGGTATCGCCGCCAATGTGTGCTTCGCCACGCTGTTTTGCGAGCTGAACTTGTTTTTCTCGCTCACGGAAACGGGCCAGTTGTTCCGCAGAGTGAGTACCGAAGCAGGATGGGCAACTGACGCCTTGCTCGTAGACTTCGCTCTGTTTGTCTTCATCGGTAATCGGCAAACGGCAAGCGTTACATACATCGTAGTGACTCTCTTTTAACGCGTGCCCTACAGCCACTCTGCCATCAAACACATAGCAGTTACCTTGCCATAAGCTCTCTTCTTGCGGCACTTCTTCTAAGTATTTCAAAATACCACCCTCGAGATGGTACACCTCATCGAACCCTTGCTCTTTTAAATAAGCCGTGGATTTTTCACAGCGAATCCCACCAGTACAAAACATCGCGACTTTTTTGTGTTTCTCTGGTGCGAGGTTCTTCTTCACATAATCAGGAAACTCACGAAAGGTTTCAGTGTGTGGGTTAAGCGCATTTTTGAAGGTGCCGATTTGGATTTCATAATCATTACGGGTATCGACAACCAGCACATCAGGGTCTGAAATTAGCGCATTCCAGTTTTCTGGTTTCACGTAAGTGCCCACAACGTGACGAGGGTCAATACCTTCAACGCCCATAGTGACAATCTCTTTTTTTAGCTTCACTTTGGTACGGTTAAATGGCTGCTCTGAGGCTTGTGATTCTTTGTAAACCGTGCCTTTCAAGTTCGGTTCAGCATCAAGCCAAGACAGTAGCACATCTATCCCTTTGCGTGTTGATGCCACAGTGCCGTTAATTCCTTCACTGGCTAATAATAGCGTGCCACGAATTTGGTTTTCCTCCATTAGTTCAAGAAGCGGTGCTTGCAGCTCTTGGTAGTGATTGAGTTCAACAAACTTATAGAGTGCACAGACGACGTACTGACTCATGGGGTACCTTTTAAAAAACGATATAAAGAATTGGGGCGCATTATAGCGAAGGGACGCGCCCACAAATACGGACAATTATTAAGGACAATATTAGATGGGGTAGACCATTGGGAAATCCATGGTTGGATGTGCGGCGACAAGCGACGAGTAGCCATACACCTGCTCAATTCTTTCTGCATTGAGCGCTTCCCAAGGTGGCGCATCACAAACCAGTTTGCCATTGTGCAGCATCACCATGCGATCTGCATATTGAGCCGCAAGGTTGAGATCGTGCAGCACGACTACAACAGCGCACTGCTCTTGGCGTGCTAATGAACGTGCAATGCGCAGTGTATTGTGCTGGTGAGCCAGATCTAACGCTGACGTTGGTTCATCCAGCATCAGGATTTTTTTGTCACCGGAGTGGTGAAGTTGAGTTAATACCCGCGCCAGATGTAAACGTTGTTTTTCACCACCCGATAAAGCCGGGTAGAGATTGTTCGCTCTATCGCTGATATCGGTTTGTTGCATGTAGTGTAGCGCCACTTCACTGACTTGTTGGTGGCTTAAATTTAATGGCAGTGCGCCTAATTCCACCACTTCTTGAGCGATAAAAGGAAAGCTCAACGTACTTTGCTGCGGAAGAATAGCCAAGTGCTTTGCTAACTCATTCGGTTGCCACAGTGCTTGCGGAACACCGAAGTAAGCCATTTTGCCTGTTGATGAGATTTCACCGCTGAGTATTTTCAGCAAGGTACTTTTTCCAGCACCATTGGGGCCAAGTAACGCTGTGACTTGACCTGAAAAAATCTCAATATCAATCTTATCCAAAATGGTTCGATGGCCAAATTTAACCGATATATTACTGGCTTGGATCGCTGCCGTTGTACTCAAAATACTTTGCCTTTTTGTTGAAACAGAAGATAAAGGAAGAAAGGTGCACCCACCAGCGCAGTCACAATCCCGACAGGCAGCTCCGCAGGTGCCACTGCTATACGGGCAAACATATCGGCGACAGTGAGTAAGAGTGCACCAAGTAAAGCCGAAATGGGGATCAAACTACGGTGATCGGGGCCAACCAGCATCCGGCCTAGATGAGGGATGACCAAACCGATAAAACCAATCATACCCACCGCGCTGACGGTCACTCCAACGCCGAGTGCGCTGAGTAAAATCATTGAACGTTTAAGCCGTTGCACAGAAATGCCTAGATGACGCGCTTCAGACTCGCCAAGTAATAATGCGTTGAGCGCCATCGCTTGACGAGAGAAACAGACGAGCAGCAGCAGTAAGGTCAGAGCGCACAAGAGAATATTTTGCCAGTTTGCACCCGCCAGTGATCCCATTGACCACAATGAGAGATCGCGCAGCATTTGATCGTCTGCAACATAATTCAAATAGCCAATACCCGCCCCCGATAGCGCGCTGATGGCGACGCCTGCGAGTAGCATGATGGTGACGGAAGTACCAAATTTACTGGTGCCTAATTGGTAAACCAACAAGGTAGTCAATGCACCGCCTAAAAAGGCAAAAATAGGTACCACCGCAGCGCTCATCCACGGGTTGGAAAACAGCGCTAAATTGGCGAATAGCACAATCGCAAGTGCGGCTCCGAGGGCTGAACCTGCCGAAACACCGATAATGCCAGGCTCAGCTAATGGATTACGAAACAAGCCTTGCATCACCGTTCCGCACAGTGCCAAAATTGCTCCAACCAACAAGCAGAGCAGGGTCCGCGGAAAGCGTATCTCGTGGATGACTAAATTGATGTGCGCGGCAATGTCATTGGAGTGCAGCACGAGACTTTTTATGCTGTCACTGAAGCTGATATTCATTGGACCAACGGTGACAGAATAAAGGCTCACTAAGATTACCAAAACTAACAGCGTTGCATTCACCACATTTTTTGAGAGATGACGTAACAAAATAAGTTCCTTAAGGATAGAGCAATGCGTTTAGACGTTGCGCTTCAGCCAAGCTTTTAAGGCCTAACCCACCGACGAGAGCGTGGCCATCGATGGTGATGATCTGCTTATTTATCCCAGCCGGAGTTGCTACTAACGTCGGTATGGATTGCAAAATGGCGTCTGCTCCTCCGAGTTTTTCATAACTGCGGCCACTGACTAAAATCACGTCCGGTTGCATCTCAATTATCGCTTCCATCGACAGTGGTTTATAAGACGTCACTTGTTCAGCGGCTGGATTAACCGCGCCAGCCAACTCAATAATGCTGTTTGGCGTGGTGTCACTGCCCGCTACGTTGGCTGCTCTTCCTTCGTGGATAAGAAGAAATAGCACTTTTTTCGGAGTCTTGTGGGTAGATTGATGGTGGGTTAACGCCGCTATTGTGCTTTGAACTTGCTGTTTGAGCGCTTTAGCTTGAGGCTTTGCATCAGCGAGCGTCGCGATTTGGTCAATGCGTGCCAACAACCCCTGTGGTGTGGATTCATCATTCACCACCTCGACGTTAACGCCAGCGCCTTTAAGCTGTTGCAATGTGCTTTCTGGCCCCATTTCACTAGAACCAATCAATTGTGTTGGTGCTAAGGCTAATAATCCTTCTGCGGATAATTGGCGATGATAACCGATTTTTGGGAGAGCAAGATCGTTTGGAATTTCACTGGTGACATCGACCGCAACAAGTTTATTTTGTGCGCCTAACGCAACGAGGATTTCGGTCACCGCGCTGCCCGCACTGATAATCCGTTCTTGCGCGCAGAGCCAAGGTGATAAGATGAAGAGCGTTATGGCAACAAGCCAATGAGAAAGAGATTTGTGTGTCATCGTGTTGTACTCATGAAAATCATACGGTTTTTAAAAGCGTGTATGAATAGGCTATTGGGGATGGTCGGTTAATAACTGAGTGGCAGCGATGCCATTGTCTTGCAAGAACGCCAGCAATTTAACCAACTGCTGCACTTCGGCGGTTTTGTCTGCGCCAATCACGATGGGGCGATCACTCGCTTTGCTTTGTTCTAACAACGCCAATGTGAAGTTATTCCAATCGATATACTGCTTGCCATCGATAGCCCAGTAAGGTTCGTGCGCCAGAAGATTCACTGTGATTGACTGCTTGTTCACTTCACTCACGGTGGGTGAGTCGGTTGTTGGCAGTGAAACGTCTAATGACTCAAATTTAACTGCGGCTGTAAGCAGTAAAAACACCATGACAATAAAAATGATATCCAACAATGGCGTTAAATCTGGCATTAATGAGGATGAGTGAGAGTGCGGTGTCTTAATCATGATGCATTAACCACATCATTGTCAGAGACGTCTTCATACTTAGCTACACGCTCTTGTTTGGTGGTGCAATCATGCTGTAAAGAAACACCTTCGAGCCATAAGTTGACATAATTTAGTGTGTGCTCAAGTTTTGCCATCACTCTGTCAGCCCATACGCCAAGCAGCTGAGCGCCGGTAATTGCGGGAAGTGCGATCAGCAAACCTGCAGCCGTGGTTCGCATCGCAATGCCTAGGCCATCCGCAAGGTCGTTTGGCGTAATATTGCCAGAAGAGAGCGCCACCCCTTTGAACATTTCAATCAAACCTAACACAGTGCCAAGTAAGCCTAGCAGCGGGCTGATCACACCAATCAAAGATAAAATACGCAGTCCAGAATGCAGTTGATGACGTTTTTCTTGCAACCAAATGCCCGCCGCATCTTCACGTAATCCTTTAGAGAAATCGTGATGAGCAAGTAGCATGGCAACCCCTTTATAAAGCAATGGGCGCTTGCTGGAAAATTCACTGGCTAACGCCTCAATTTGCGCTGTATTGGTCGGTGATATTTGGTTGAGCGCACTACCGATCGCACCTTTTCCAACACCAAGGCTAAGCAGTACTTGGAAAAGCCGTTCAGTAATGATCATGGTCGCAAGTGCTGAGCAGACAAAAAGAGGCCAGGCCATCAGGCCAAGTTGTTGTTCTAGTTGAGTAAGTAGTTCCATTATCCTTCCAATTTAAAACGTACTGGGATTTGCACTCGGTGGGCTATTTTTTCACCGTTCACCACTTGAGGAGAGAATTTCCATTGTTTGATGGCATTAAGAGCCGATTCATCTAGCAGCGCCGCGCCCGACGAAGAGAGTAGAACCTGTTTGATTTGGCGGCCGTTTTCGTCTAACCACACCTCATACATAGCGACCCCTTCAATTCCTCGTTTTTGTGCAAGCCTTGGATAAACAGGAGGGGCTGGGCGAGTAACAAAAGACGGCGCATCGACTAATTTCGGTTGATTAGTTGCGCCGCTGCTGCTTGGGGCGGCGGCGGTTTTCGGTGTCGATTCAGCGCTATTTTCATTCTCTACAGAGGATGTCACAGCTTCCTTTACAGGAGTTTGCACTTGTGCTGATTTTGTCGGTATTTTAGGAGCCGGTTTGTCTTTTACCGGTTTTGACAGGCTCTTTTTCTGCACCACTTTTTGCGGCTCTTTTTTTGCTGGTTTGGGCTTGTTGGCTCTCTTTTCTGGAGGTGGGGTTTTTGTTGCTCGCTCTTGTACTACCTGAGCTTGAGGTTGAGCCACAAAGTTAATCGACACTGAGATGGATTGATTTCCCGCAGGCATGGCAAACACTTTTGATTCGTCATCAACAAACAAAATCGCCGCGTGAATTGCGAGAGATAGGCTGCCAGCGACAAGATATCTAGTGAAATTCACGTTGTACTCCATATAAAAACAAAGCGTTCAGAGAGAGGATTATCACCCATCAATTAAATAAGATCAATTATCAATTGCATTATCATTTGCATCAAATTATGATTTTATGAATTTGAAAAGATTGGTTAGAAACGCCTTGTTAGCACAGGGTTTTCGATCAACCACAATTAATCATAAACAATCTGAATTAATTCACCTTTGCCATAACTTTACTTACTGGATCGGGTTTTTAGTGGCGATTAATGTGATGTACTGAGCCAGCGTAAGGCGATTTAAAGCGAAGAACGAACTGGAAATGAATATGGATTTACTTGAACAGAAAGTGGCCTCTTTATTAGAGCAACAACCGACCTTATTGCCGGCAGCGATGGCGCAAGAGTTGAATGTGACTGAATTTGAAGTGGTGCAGGCATTGCCTAAAGAGATGGTTGCGATTGTTGATGGAGCTCAAGCTCAATCGCTGTTGGAATCATTAGCGGATTGGGGAATGGTCACAACGATTGTCCACTCTTTTGGCTCTATATTTGAAGTGAAAGCGCCTTTTCCAAAAGGGAAGTTGGCTCGTGGCTATTATAACTTGATGGGTAAAGAGGGTGAGTTACACGGCCACTTAAAGTTGGAATCCATCCAACACGTTGCTTTAGTCAGCAAGCCTTTTATGGGACGTGAAAGTCATTACTTTGGTTTCTTTAGTGAGCAAGGCGATAACATTTTTAAAATTTATCTAGGCCGAGATGAAAAGCGCGAACTGATTGCAGAGCAAGTCGCACGTTTTAAAGCATTACAACAAGACGTTCATTCCAACCAATAATATTGATATAACGATAAGCCCTGAACGCAATGCGAAAGGGCCGAGGAGAAAGTCATGGATCAGCAGATCAAACAAGAGCGATTACAAGGACGATTGGAACCTGAAATCCAAGAGTTTCGTCAAGAACGTCGTACATTGCAATTGGCTACAGTGGACGCGGAAGGCCGTCCGAATGTGAGTTACGCGCCATTTGTACAAAACCAAGAAGGTTACTTTGTGCTGATTTCGCACATCGCTCGTCACGCGCGTAACTTGGAGGTGAACCCGCACGTCTCCTTGATGATGATTGCAGATGAAGGCTCATCAAAACAGATTTTTGCGCGTCAACGGCTGACGTTTGACGCCGTTGCGAGTGTCGTACCACGTGAAACGGCATTATGGCAGCAAGTCATTGGTCAAATGCAAGCTCGTTTTGGCGAGATCATTGACGGCTTAAGCCAGCTGCAAGACTTTGCTTTATTCCAATTGAAAGTAGAAAAAGGTCTTTATGTGAAAGGCTTTGGCCAGGCGTATCAAGTGTCTGGTGATGATATGGTTGATTTTGTGCACCTTGATGAAGGGCATAAGAAAATTTCCAACGCATAATCTTAATCGCTCAAGATACATTGGATATTGGAAGAAAAGGCTAGTTATCTAGCCTTTTTTGATCGTGATTTACCGTTGTTACGAGTTAATGATTTATCTGTGACTTCGTGGGATCGTTAATCGAGTATGAGAAATGTAGATAAAACAAAGCCAAGCGTAGAGCTTGGCTTTGTTGCTTGGATGAGAGAACGTTAGAATTGATAATCTACATTTAAACCCCAGTTACGCCCAGGCTGTGATTTGCTATCGATGTTAAAGGTTTCGCCAGTAGCATCTCGGCCCGTGAGATCGCTATACAGCCAATATTTTTTATCGAGTGCATTGAATAGACCAGCGCGGATGGTTAGGTCTTGCATTGGTTTATAGTAGGCCGTTAAATCGATAAGTGTATAACCAGCGGTATCTGCATTTGTATTTGATTGCCAGTCCGTCTTACTTGCAACCATCTTAACATTAAGCAGTGCTCCGTATTGGTCGCGATCCAGCCCTAAGCCTACATTACTGGTTAGAGGCGCGACTGAATCTAAAGCATCACCTGTTTTCTTATCTTCTCCCTCTGCATAAGCAATGGCTAGACGGGTGTAAGTCCCTTGTGGGGCATTAAACGCTTTATCTAAGTCAATTCGAGAGCTAAATTCCGCACCATAAATCGTGACTTCATCCAAGTTCTCTTTGGTAAAGATATCCTTGCCACCTTGTTTGCCTGTCTTTGACTGAGTAATAAAATCGGTGTACTCGTTATAGAAGGTGGTGATTTCAAAATTAGTTGAGTCATTTTGACCACGTAGCCCAAGTTCATAGGACAAACTTTTCTCTGCTTTAAGATCTGGGTTCGCATCAATGATTGCCCCCTGATTATAGAAGTAGTAAAGGTCGTAAACAGTTGGTGCCTTGAATCCTTGGCTAATTTGACCAAATACCGCTAGGTTAGGATTGACGTGGTAAACAGAACCCAATCGAGCAGTGAATGCGCTGTCTTTATTGGCTTCATAAGACTGAGTGTAGCCAGCATCAACGCTGGGTGTCGCTTCAAAAGAATCGTATCGAAGACCAGCGGTTAATATTAAACGGTCTTGGATGAAGTAGGCTTGGTCTTGTAGGAATAGCCCCCATTGCACGATAGTCGCATCAGGAATGCCAGAGCTACCCGGAGTCGATGTACCTGCATCTAATTTATAGTCAGTATTATCGAGGTCGAAGTCGTTGTTGATGTAGCTGGCACCATAGGTAAATTCATGAAGGTTGCCATTGAGATCTACGGCTTTGGAGAGCTGTCCATCAAATTGAATCGATTGATCTGATGATTCCCGTTCACGTAACCGGCGGCCATTAGATGGCGTTGTGTCGTAGTTCTTAGCGAGAGCGCTAGAATCTTGGAAATTCAATGACCAATCTAAAGAGTCAGCAAGCAGGGTATTCATCAACCATTGATGCTCTATACCGACACGAAGACGCTCATTGGTATCTTGGTTGTAGTTATCGGTATAGGTAAAGCCGGGCATAATGGAATAACCGTTATAGTTTAGCTCGTCTTCATCATACCGTTTGTTGTAATACTCGGCGGTTAGCCCAAGTCGATGGTTATCATTGGCTTGATAAAATGCTTTTGCCAACAGGTTGCCAAGTTTGGAGTCAGCCGGGTTTTGAGCGCCGCGATCAGGGCCTTCGATTTCTGAACCTGAGCCATGAGTTTGGGTCTCACTGCCATTGGCATAAGTTGCCATCAGTAAGGTTTCCAGTTTATCTTGACGCATTGCCCACGTTAATGTCGTTTTAAATTGCTCGTTAGCGGACGTATAACCAGACTTGATACCGAAGCGTTGCTCATTTCCTTCTGTGACGAGAACGTCTTCTGGATTTTTAGTGCGTAGCAATACCACACCACCTAAAGCGTCAGAGCCATACAGTGTAGATGACGCACCTTTGTTCACTTCAATAGCTTGTAGAGTGTCAATCTCTATTGCGTTTGGATATTTTCGTTGCTCAGTTGCGCCAGGGTTATAAGGTACAGGTTGCTGTACACCATCAACCATCATTTTTACACGGCTTCCATCCATGCCGCGAATATTAAATCCTGCTATTCCAAAGCGGCCATTACCTTCCGCTTCAACACCTGGGGTGGAATTTAGAGCTTGCTGAATATTATCAGCCATTACTTCTGCAATCTCAGAAGAGGAGATACTTTCAATGGATGACGATACATCTTTTTTACTCTGCTCGGTTCGCGTTGCCGAAACAACAACCTCATCGAATCGAGAAACTTCTTCTGCGAGAGCGGCAGGGGAAAGCGCTAGCAATATGGAGGCTGATAGTAGTGTTTTAGTGTACATCTGAGTTATTACCTTATTTATCAATAACAGATTCAAGCTGTGCGCAATGATATTGGATCTAAATGGTAATTACTATCATTTGTATTTGCGTGTTAATGTGAAATATAAACAGAATTAGGAGTGTATGTTTTAAATATCAGTCATTTAATATGTAAAACACTTGCTTTACTTAATTTTTCGATGACTAAAGTTGTGACTTTAATCACTTTCTGCTAGTTCAAACCTAGCCAAGCTGCACCACGGATGCCGCTGCTGTCACCATATTTCGCTTGGGTAAACACAATCTGTGCACTATCAGAAAAAACATAGTTCGCTGTTGCCCGAGGCAGATCAACATACAGCGATGCTACGTTTGATAATCCTCCACCAAGCACTATCACATCAGGATCCAACACATTGACGATGCAAGCAAAGCTGCGCGCCATTTGATCAATCAATTGTTGATAAAGCTTTGTTGCTTGTGGGTCTTGCTGCTGGTAGCGAGTGATAATTTCGGCTGCATTCCACTCTTGTTGACCAATCAACTGAGCACTCTTTGTTAAGCCAGAACCGGAGATAAAGAGTTCAATGCAGTTATCGCGTCCGCAATAACAGTGGCGATTAGGCCCATCACGTTCATTGGTAAAACTTGGCAGCGGATTGTGCCCCCACTCACCGCATACGGCGTTCGCACCGACCAATACCTGCTTGTTGATTACAATACCGCCGCCGCAACCTGTGCCCAAAATCGCGCCAAAGACTACGTTACCATCTTTGGCGGCACCATCGACCGCTTCAGACAGCGCAAAGCAATTGGCATCATTGGCAATAACAACATTGCGTTGCAGACGAGCGCACAGATCGGCTTTTAAATCTCGACCATTTAAAAAAGTGCAATTGGCATTTTTGATAAGCCCTGTCGCTGGGCTGATGGCTCCGGGAAGTCCAATCCCGATTTGGCAGTGAGTTTGAGTTTCGCTTTCGGCCATTGCAACCAGTTGGCATAAGGTACTTAGAAAAAGCTCGTACTCATGTGGGGTAGGGGTTCGGTGTTTAAAGAGGGTGTTTCCTGATTTATCCAGTACGCAAATTTCAATTTTGGTGCCACCAATGTCGAAACCTATCAGCATGATTTTTCCTTATTTTGGATGTTGAGTGTGAGTCCTGACTATGGAATATAGTCTAATAATCAACGTGTTTTGTCTTTGAACTGAACAAGATAACGTGAAGTGGTGAGATTTTTTCTTTTGATTGCTGAAAATTGTTATATTATAACATTTCTCAGCAAGTGATCTTTTTATTGAAAAGGGGAGTATCTATCCCCATAGTTAGGTCATCAATGGGTCAATTCGAATGCAAATCAATTCAGCATTGCAACAAGCAATTATTCAAGTGAGTGTAGATATGGCGGAAGTACGAGCCAGAGTGGATTTCAAAGTCGGTCTAAAAAGCAATATTGACGCCGAAATACTCTCTTTTAGAGGACTGAAAACAGACAAAGAACATGTTGCGGTCATTTTTAAATCCGCTGATGTTACTCAGGAAACTCCTTTAGTCCGTATGCATTCAGAGTGTTTAACGGGCGATGTTTTTCACTCATCACGCTGTGATTGTGGTGAACAATTAGAAGAAACCATTAATAAAATGGGCGAAGTTGGCGGCATTATCCTCTATTTGCGTCAAGAAGGTCGAGGCATTGGTCTGTACAACAAAATTGATGCCTATCGCTTACAAAGTGCGGGGATGAATACCTATGAAGCCAACAATCATCTTGGCTTTGGTGACGACCTGCGTGATTTCACTGAAGCGGCGCAGATGTTGAAAGCGTTAAATGTGACCAAGATTCGCTTAGTCACTAATAACCCTAAAAAAAGTCGTGAGCTGAAGGAGCATGGTATTGAAATTGTAGAGGTCGTGAATACCGCGGCACATATTAAGTCGGGTAATGAAAATTACCTCAAGGCCAAAGTTTCCCATGGCAAACACAACTTAAAACTATAATTCAGACTTATAGATGACAGCCAAAAACCTCATTTCGGTGAGGTTTTTGGCGTTTTTACCTTGCAAAAAAATGGATAATTTGTATTATCGGCGACTAAAAGTGCAAATGATAATAATTAGCACTACCATAAGATAACGCTCAAATCGCCTCAACAAGGATGCTCCCATGAAAGTTAACACGCTTCTTATTCAGTCAATTGCGGCCTCACTTGCCATCGCAAGTAGTGCGTCATTTGCGGCTACCGTCACTAAGGAGCAGGTGGTCGAACATTATGCCAATATTGCCCATGCCGTGTTTGCTGATTCGCTGACGACCGCTCAATCATTAGAAAAATCAATCGATCAGTTCTTGATGACTCCCTCGGCGGCTAAATTGGAAGAGGTGAAACAAGCGTGGTTAGCATCGCGAGTGCCTTACCAGCAGTCCGAAGTCTTCCGTTTTGGCAATGCCGTTGTTGACGATTGGGAAGGACAACTCAATGCTTGGCCTCTTGATGAAGGGCTGATTGACTACGTCGCTACCGATTACCAATATGAACTGGGCAATGAAGGCGCCAGCGCCAACATCATTGCCAACCAAACGTTGAAAATTGGTGCGACAACGATTGATGTCTCCACTATCACACCAGAGCTGATTGCCAGCTTAAACGAAATCGGTGGCTCTGAAGCTAACGTCGCTTCAGGTTATCATGCCATTGAGTTTCTACTGTGGGGCCAAGATTTAAATGGCACCAATGCGGGAGCCGGTGCTCGTGCTTACACGGATTTTGTCGTGGGTAGCGAATGCACCAATAACCATTGTGATCGCCGTGCTCAATACTTAAAAGCGGCAGCTCAGCTGCTCGTGCAAGATTTGGCATGGATGGAAAAACAGTGGTCTGCGGATGAAAAAGCCAATTACCGTCACGAATTACTTGCGGAATCAGCAGACAATGGTTTGCGTAAGATGCTATTTGGTATGGGGTCTTTATCACTGGGCGAATTAGCGGGCGAGCGTATGAAAGTGGCGCTAGAAGCAAACTCGACTGAAGATGAGCACGATTGTTTCTCGGATAATACTCATAACTCTCATTACTACAATGAACAAGGTATTTACAACCTTTATACGGGTTCTTACCAGCGTCAAGACGGAAAGGTACTAACAGGCCCAAGCCTGAATGATTTAGTGGCACAAAAGGATGCACAAGCAGCCAAAGAGATTCAAAAGCAGTTTGACAGTGCGCGCGCTGAAGTCGGCAAATTAGTCACGTCGGCTGAAAAAGATAATCAGCATTTCGATCAATTGATCGCGGCTAACAATCCTCAAGGCAACGCGATAGTCAATGGAGCCATTATGGCTTTAGTGGCTCAAACCGCTTCGATAGAACGTACCGCTTCAGTGATTGGAATTGATAACCTTAATCCAGATACTGCAGACCACGAATTCTAATAATAAGATGAAAAATCCAAGGGCTCAGATGAGCCCTTTTCCACGTTTACACTGAATAAAGATGTTGAGAAAAGCCCAATGAGATCGTTTTTTACCGCCGCGCTCCTAGCCTTGCTTGCCAACTCCGTTTATGCCGATGAGGTGAAATCGGGTGGCAAAACCAGTACAACCAAAGCTGGGCCGAATGCTTACTCGCTTCCAGCGGCCAATTTGCCCATGAGCAAACGGCTCGATTTTAGCGTGGGAAACAGTTTCTTTCGTAACCCTTGGGTGCCAGCGCCATCATCTACCGATGCAAGAGATGGTTTAGGGCCGCTTTTTAACACCAATGGTTGCCAAAATTGTCACATCAAAGATGGTCGCGGCCATCCGCCAGAAAAAAATGACACACATGCCGTTTCGATGTTGGTTCGCCTGAGTATTCCAGCGGTGACGGATGAACAAAAAGCGATCTACGCCAAAGAAGGGGGGATCCCCGAACCCGTCTATGGTGGACAGTTACAAGATTTCGCTTTGCCCGATCAAAAAGCAGAAGGACAAATCCACATCACTTATCAAGAGATTGCGGTTGCTTTTACGGATGGCCACCAAGTGATGTTACGTAAACCCAATTTAAAAATTGCTGAACTTGGTTATGGCGATATGCATCCTGATACCCAGTTTTCGGCGCGTGTCGCTCCGCCAATGATTGGCCTTGGCCTACTTGAAAGCATTGCTGATGCCAGCTTATTAGCAATGGCAGACCCTGAAGATAGTGATGGCGATGGTATCTCTGGCAAAGTGAACCGTGTTTGGGATGTAGAAAAAAAAGATTTTGCCATCGGGCGTTTTGGTTGGAAAGCCGGGCAGCCTAGTTTAATGCAACAGAATGCCGCGGCGTTTAACGGCGATTTAGGATTGACCAGCCGTTTATTCCCAAAAGAAAACTGCACCGAGAAGCAAACACTCTGTCAAACCTTACCTAACGGCGGCGACCCTGAGGTCAGTGACAACATTCTTGATTTTGTCGAATTCTATTCTCAGCATTTAGCCGTTCCAGTGCGTCGTAATGTCGACGATCCACAAGTGAAGCTGGGTCAATCATTGTTCAAACAAGTTGGCTGTGAGAGTTGCCACCGCACTGACCTTAAAACGGTAAAAAGAATGGATCGCCCAGCCTTGTCAGAGCAAGAAATCCATCCTTACAGTGATTTACTACTGCATGATATGGGCGAAGGGTTAGCCGATAATCGTCCTGAAGCCTTAGCTAATGGACAAGAGTGGCGTACCCCGCCTTTGTGGGGGATCGGCTATACGCAAGAGGTCAGCGGCCATACTTATTTTTTACATGATGGCCGAGCGCGTAATCTCATGGAAGCGGTACTTTGGCATGGTGGTGAGGCGCAAAGTGCCAAAGAGAAAGTACGTCAATTCAATGCCAGCGAACGCAACGCGTTGATCGCTTTTCTTAATTCTTTATAGGGTGCGAGCATGAAATTTCCTCTGTTATTTTCGATAGCGGTTACCAGCGTACTTTCGGCTTGCCAACCCACGCCGAAATCAGCGCTTGAGCCGCAAAAAAACAATCATGTTAGCCAAGGTGTTTATGAGGTTGAATTTGCTGCGGTGCAGCGTTTTGCTCAACAATCGCACCAGCTTGCTCAATTATTTGATCAGCAATGTCAGCTGGGCGATATCGCATTGCCCTTGCTGAAAGAACAGTGGCAGCAAACTATTGGGGCGTGGATGTTTTTACAAGGGCAAGAGAGAGGGCCAGCTAAAGCACTCGAGCAAAGTTGGAACGTACAATTTTGGCCAGATAAAAAAGACACTACCGGGCGAAAAATGAGCCTGTTAACGAGCAGTGGCAAGCACTGGAGTGAGGAGCAGATTGCAAACCAGAGTGTCACAGTGCAGGGGATTGGCGCATTGGAATGGTTACTCTATGACCCTCAATCGCCGCTTATGAAAAACCAGCAATTAGAAACTGGCTGTATGATTGGACAAGCGATCAGCGCGAATTTGGCGACGAAATCTCATTTGATTGCTGAGCAATGGCAACAGAATCCATGGTTGATGCTGGATCTGAGCGCTTGGCAAGCCGAATACATTGCGTTGCTCTCCAATCAGCTTGATTACAGCATGAAAAAACTGAGTCGCCCCTTAGCCAATATCGGCCAGCCACGCCCTTATTTTTCAGAATCGTGGCGCGCCAAAGTCTCTTTGAATAACCTGCAAAAGAATGTTCAAGCGATGCAAGCACTCTATTTAGCAAAAGACGGTTTAGATCAGATGTTGCGGGAAAGAGATCAAGTCGTCATGGCCGAACGCGTAAAAGCACATTTATCCTTGATGTTGGAAACGTGGCCGCAAACGGCCAGCTTATTTGATTTATTGCAAACGAAAACAGGCTACCGTGAGGTGCTTGCGCTCTATAACAAGTTCGAGCAACTTAATTATTTACTGCATGATGAAGTCGCGGTAGAGCTAGGTGTAGTGATAGGATTTAATGCAACCGATGGTGACTGATCTAACAAGGCGTACGCTACTGAAAGCGGCGTTATTGAGCGCATCAGCGCCCCTGCTGCCACTGGGGTGTGCCACTACGCGCCGTGGCCCACAACCCGCTTTGATTGGTTGCGCTATTCATAAAGGCTCGCAGTTTCGCGCCGTTGTAGCCGACGCCCAAGGCCAAGCGATTAACCAATTACCTTTGCCTGCAAGGGGACACGGTGTTGCTATCCATCCTACCTTGACGCATGCAGTCGCTTTTGCCCGTCGTCCCGGCGAGTTTTTGATGGTGTTTAACTATCAAAATGGAGAACTCATCAAATTGCAACTGGCGCAACCCACGCGACATTTTTATGGGCACGGCGTTTACTCAAATGATGGTGCGTGGCTTTATGCAACCGAAGGCGAGAAAGCGACAAGTCGCGGCATTATTGGTGTGTATGATGTGCAGCACAGTTACCAAAAAGTGGCTGAGTTCAGTGGTTTTGGTATTGGCCCTCACGAAGTCATTGTGATGCCAGATGGCCGACTCGCGATTGGGGTGGGTGGGGTGCATACCTTCGGCCGAGAGCCACTCAACGTAGAGAGCATGATGCCGAGCTTGATCTACCTTTCTCATCAAGGAGAAGTTCTTGAGCAACGGATATTGAACGACCACCATTTGAGCATCCGCCATCTTGCTCATGATGGTGCAGATACTGTGCTGTGCGGCCAACAATACCGAGGTCAGCCGGAAGAGTATCCACCTTTGGTAGCGCTACATCACCAAGGTGGCGAACTCATTCCGCTCTTGGCAGAGCCTGAACAATGGGCAAGATTCAACCATTACATTGCCAGTATTGCGGCGACCGACCAATGGATTTTAGCGACTTCTCCACGAGGTAACTGTTACGGTATTTGGTCAAAAGAGACACTGCAACTGGTTGAGTTGGCCTCTTTGCCGGATGCTTCTGGCGTGGTAGTGCAAGATCAGCAGTTCCAAGTCAGTTCAGGAGCTGGCTTGGTCGTTAATTCACCCTATCCTCAACCTGAAATACGCACGCGTAGTAATGTCCAATGGGACAATCACTGGTCTGCCATTGATTACTCTCGCCAAAAAAGCTGAGTAAGCGAACTAAATTTGTTTAATGATAATTCTCATTGCATGAGAGTTTATGAATATATTGTTGATATCGACAACAACGTTTAGCAGATAGCCGTTTCTTTTGCCATACTGAAACGTGAATCAGCGTTGTTGGATAGATCGGAATGAGTAAAAGCATCCTATTTGCTTTATTATTGATTTTTAGTAGCTTTTCTCTTTACTCTGCCGAGAAGGTACAGCCTTTTGCTGTCTCGCAAGAGAATGCCTCGTTGCAATCTTTTATCCAATATCCGCATTTAGTCGAACGAATTTACCAAGAGAATGAGAATCGGCGCATTTGGCAAGATGAGCAGATTGTTCGTCAATTTGAACATCAATTGGAAGTGATTCGCCGAGCGGGGTTTAGCCCTTTATTTTCACGCCAGTTAGCGCAAATGAAAGCATACCGGAATCAGCAAGCGTTCACCGAATACGATCTGCTGGCGACCGATACTTTACTTTTGTATTTGAGTTATGCCGAGCAAGCTCCCAAAGTCGGTATGGCTTGGTTCTTTGAACGTAAGCTCAACTCTGCCATTGCTCCACCAAGCCAAGAAGCCTTGTTCGCCCTTCATGTTGCGGTGGAAGTTAACAGTATCGGAGATCTGCTCAATGGTTATGCGCCGAGCAACGCGGCTTATGATCAACTGCTACACGCCTATGATTTTCTGCTCAGTACTGAAAATGCAGCGCTCTCGTTGTACAGCCAAAAAGGGTTAAAAAAACCTGGCGATAAGCTCTCACAACGTAGTGTGCTTATTGCCCGCTTATCATTAGTTAATATCGATGTTAGCACAGTGCGTGACGACGTAACTTGGTATGACAACAGCTTGGTCAAACCTGTGAAAGAGTTTCAAGCGATGCACGGTTTAAAAGCTGATGGCATGATTGGCCCCGAGACCTTAAAGTGGTTAAATTTGTCTTTGCAGGCACGCCTGTCTATGTTGGCATTAAATGCAGAGCGAACTCGTTTGTGGCCAGAATCAAAAGAGACACAGATCGTAGTCAACGTTCCCAGTTTTGATATGCGCTACTGGTATTTAGGTAAAGAAGTCTTTCAGTCTAAAGTGGTGGTGGGCCGAGTTTCACGCAAAACGCCACTCATGAGCACCAAATTAGATTCTTTGATCCTAAACCCGACGTGGAATGTGCCACACAAAATCATGGTTGAAGATATTCTGCCGATGGTAAAAAAAGATCAAAACTATTTGCGTCAACACAATATTGATATTGTTTCGAGCTGGCGTTCGAATGATCAAATTGACCCAAGCAACATCAACTGGTCTGCGGTGAATCCGGCCTCTTTTCCCTACCGAATGCGTCAGCAAGCCGGGCAAGATAATGCATTAGGTCTGTATAAATTTAATACGCCCAATCGCAGAGCGATTTACCTACATGATACGCCGAGTAAATACCTATTCAATAATACGTCGCGAGCCTTTAGTTCGGGTTGCATTCGAGTACAAAATGCCGATAAGTTTGCTTCGATGATATTAGAAACCCAAGGTATTAATGGTGATAAATTAACGGGTAAAGAAGGGCCAGCGAATGGCACGATCCCATTAAAGCAGCGCATCCCCGTACACATCATCTATCAAACCGTTTGGTATGAAGGTGGGGAACTGCACTACCGAGATGATATCTATCGTTATGATGCATTCAGTACCAGTAATGGGTGAATGGATACTGCTAAAACAGTGGTCACCTAAGTAAGCAGGGATGCGTCTCTCAATTTACCAAAAAATGACTTAATAAAGATCTCTTTTATGTTCAAAGAGTAACGATGCTGTAGCTCTCTCTTGAGCATTTCGAGCACAATTTATGCATTTGATCTTCACAATGGAGTCCGGTAGTGTCCGGGCTTGTTGAAAATAAATTCAGTTGTGAAGGTATCCAACCTTGTTAGTTTCTCGTCGTCATTTTATAAAATTGGCTGGTAGTGGTGTAGTTGTAGCGGCGTGTGCCCCCCAAATAGTATTGGCATCGTACCCTGAAACCTCTCGCATACTCGCGATGAATAATTTACATACCGGTGAAACACTTGAAACCTGTTATTTCAACGGTGTTCGCTATGTTCGATCTGAGCTTGATCGGCTCAACCATATTTGCCGTGATTTCCGCCGCAACGAAGTCCATCCAATGGACAAAAATCTATTTGACCAAATATCGAAAATTCAATCTCTACTTGGCACTCAAGCGGAAGTACAAATCATCTCTGGTTATCGATCTCCTGCCACCAATGAAAGGTTGCGCACTCACTCCTCTGGGGTTGCTAAGAAAAGTTTCCATATGCTAGGCCAAGCAATTGATTTTCGGTTAGATGGTATTCAGTTGAGTCAAGTACGCGAAGCGGCGATCGAATTGGGCGCTGGCGGTGTTGGTTATTATCCTAGCAGTGATTTTGTGCACATTGATACTGGGCCTATACGTCATTGGTCATAAGGCTGTTCGTGACTTGTCAAATGAAAGTGTCAATGTCATAGTTCGGCCAACTGCGAATTCGAACAAGGTTTTAGTATGTCGTTAAAGTATCAAGTGGTGCCCGTCACTTCCTTCTCTCAAAACTGCTCTATCGTTTGGTGTGATGACACCATGGAAGGGATCGTGGTTGACCCTGGCGGTGATGTGAAACAGCTCGTGATGTTGATCAATGAACTCGGGGTAAAAGTGGTCAGTTTGGTTCTTACTCATGGTCATTTAGATCATGTCGGTGGAACCGAACCGCTGGCGCAGCAGTTGGGCGGCGTCGATATTATTGGACCACATAAAGCGGACAACTTCTGGCTACAAGGCCTCGAAGGTCAAAGCAAAATGTTTGGTTTTCCACTGACGGAAGCCTTTGAACCTACCCAATGGCTTAATGACGGTGATGAAGTGAAGTTTGGCCTTCAAACTCTACAAGTATTGCACACGCCCGGCCACACGCCCGGTCACGTGGTGCTGTTTAGCCAGCAAGCGAAATTGGCGTTTGTTGGTGATGTATTGTTTAACGGTAGTATCGGCCGTACGGATTTCCCGCAAGGTGATTTCAATACCCTGATTCACTCGATCAAAACTAAGCTATGGCCACTTGGCAACGATGTGACGTTTGTGCCCGGCCATGGTCCGCAATCGACTTTTGGCCGTGAACGTGCCAATAACCCTTATGTCGCAGATGAAATGCCCCTGTATTGATCTTGATTAGGCTCAGAGTGTTCCTTCTGCGCCCATTAAACCATGTCTTAGTCTGGTTCGGCCGCCGCGAGGTAGCGCCGAATCAGCCCCACAAACGCCTCGGCGTCACGATCCAGATCGTGCGCTGAGATAAAAATATCATAATCAAAAAATTGCCGTTGATAGCGCATCCGATTGGCTAACATTGCCATAAGACCATGATAGTAATTACCGTTTGGCGCAGTGTAAGGTGCGTTGTCGAGTACCAAGTCTTCAAATTGAGTCTCTTTGCGCTGTTGTTTTGCTCCTAAGTAGAGCAGCGCGCGCTGGCTGAGCAAGATCTCACTAGCGATTCTAGGACACACACTCTCAAGGTAAAGTGAATAATCCTTCAGTTTGATCCCAATCCAAGGCAAAGGTTGGTGCCAACCATGATATTCATAACTGCATACCCCAATGCGGCTAATATTGTTCCATTTTACGACCCAACCTCCTTTAAAGAGATGCTGCTGAAAATGGGTAGCGGTTAGGGTGTAGCTAACTTTTCCTTTCAAAATCAAAAAATAGAAGGTGATTAGAGTCACTGCCAGTGCACTTACTAACAGCAGCGCATGAATAATGTTGGATGAGAATATGACAATGCAAATTGAAGCGATGATACAAGTCGTATTTATCCATTTCACCATAGGTGATTGCAAAGAAAAGCGCGTATTAGACAAATGTTGGGTGTGCATAAAACAGTGAAACTCCTTCGAGCTACAGCATCGTTGTTGGCTGTTGCGACCTGTATAAATTGTAGTCAGTTACCGCATCAAAATGCGTTTTTGCCCCTCAATCTGTGCTATGCCCTACAAATCGAGGACGATTTTTGATATAAAACGCGCTTCAAATTTTCACCACTGCTTGAAACGCAGTGAAATGGAGAAATATTCGATGAGACTTGCTCATAAGCGTAAGGTGCAGGCAAAATTGCAAAAGCGTATTAAAGCGACTGTTGCAAACTTGATCGCCTCTCAATCAGCAAAGCCTGTAACAGCGCAATCGACCGTAGCAAAAACCGCTGCAACAAAAGTAGTTGTGGAGAAAGCTGCGGCGAACTCTAAAAAAGTGGATGTTGCGTTAACGCCAAAACAGCAACAGGTTTTAGATATCGTCGCTAACCACGCAGAAGGTATGAATCCTAAATCGATCGGCTTAAGTGCTGGTCAAGAAGATGCGAAAGCTGCCGCTTGGGCCACTGGCGCACTCAAGAAACTAGTAGAAGAAAATCTGGTAGTGAAAGAGCAGTTAGCAGGCAACAAAGTTATCTATAAAGCCATTTAATCTGCTGTTCGTTGTGAATGAATTAGCCTCGGTAGCCCCGAGGCTTTTTTACGATCAAATTTTAAAATGCAATCAAAGCTACTCTTCTTTGGTAATAGAGCCAATTTCGAGCATCGGTGCGACATCGATGTTTTCGGCATTCATCATAGAAGATAAACGTTGTACTGATGAGAGCAACAAGCTTTGCTCCCACTCTTGAAGCTGCCTAAATTGTTCGACAAAGCTTTCTTGCAATGGTTGCGGTGCCTTTTCTAGCAGCTTCTTACCTTCGTCCGTTAAATGGGCGTGCACTTTTCGTTTATCGGTATTGCTGCGAATTCGCTGTACGTATCCGTTGCGCTCTAATCTATCCAAAATGGTGGTGGCAGTGGCCTGGCTCATGTTCGTATGATCCGACAATGTGCGGATAGTCACCTCACCAAGGGTTTGAATTGAACGCATTAAAATAAGCTGGGGACCAGTAAGTCCAGCATCTCTATTCAGTTTTTTAGAGTGCAGATCAATTGCGCGAATAATTTGTCGAATTGAGATCAAAACTTCTTCATGTTTTTCCAAACTCATTGTCCCAAAAAGAAAGTTATTAATAAGCGGGGACCATAGCGCAGTTCTTTTCACTTGAAAAGTAGCATTCGACCTCTTTTGTTTTGGTCTAAGATGATGAGTGTATAAGTTGAGATGTAAAATGATTAGTGCTCGAATGTTTTTGTTTTCGATTTTTACCCTAAATTGGTTTAAGTTTAACCATTAAGCCTTGTTTTTTGCCTTATATGGCATTTTATGTTGCTTTTTAGTGGATTTTTTCTGTGATTTTGGTAGGGTATTCAGCATATTGAAAAAATAAATTGCTATGAGTACGAAGTTATTTTTGGTTTTTGTCTTAAAATTGTTTCGTTCTCATGGTTATTAATCTCAACTGAAAAATCATGTCTAGATTTCTAGAGAGGTAAAATGACAAAAGGTATTGATAAGTACAGTATCGACAGTACTGACTACACCGTCGGGCAAGATAACGTGCAAAAGTGGGGGTTTGATGTTCATAACCCAGTGTTTGGCTTTAGCGCCGGATTTATTGCGCTATTTTTAGTCGCCGCTTTAGTCGTTGATCCTGAGGTTGCGAAGAGCGTGCTTGATGGCGTTAAATGGAAAATTATTGGCACTTTTGACTGGCTGTTTATTTGGTCGGGTAATCTTTTTGTGCTGTTTTGCTTAGGCTTGATTGTTTCTCCCTTTGGTAAAATACGTTTAGGTGGCCAAGAGGCGACAGCAGACTACTCTTTTATTTCTTGGCTCTCTATGCTGTTTGCCGCAGGGATGGGTATTGGTCTCATGTTCTGGAGTGTCGCTGAACCTGTGGCGTATTTTACTGGTTGGTATGAGACACCCTTAGGTGTTGCAGCTAACACACCCGAAGCGGCTAAACTAGCATTAGGTGCAACCATGTACCATTGGGGTCTACACCCTTGGGCCATTTACGGTGTGGTAGCGCTTTCCCTGGCGTTCTTTACTTACAACAAAGGGCTTCCGCTTTCTATTCGCTCTATTTTTTACCCGTTGCTTGGCGATCGTGCTTGGGGCTGGGCAGGGCATATCATTGATATTCTGGCTGTATTAGCAACATTATTTGGCTTAGCAACGTCATTAGGGCTGGGTGCGCAACAAGCGGCTAGTGGTATCCATCATGTGTTTGGCATTGATGCCGGAATGGGCTTACAAATTGTCGTGATTACCGTCGTTACTTTATTAGCGGTGGTCTCCGTGGTGCGTGGTATTGATGGTGGTGTCAAAGTCATCAGTAACATCAATATGATCGTTGCGTTCTTGCTGCTGATTTTGGTTGCACTGATTGGCTATACCGTAACCTTTTCATCCATTCCAACCACATTAATGGCGTATATTGAAAATATCATCCCACTCAGTAACCCGCACGGTCGAACTGATGAGGCTTGGTTCCAAGGTTGGACAGTGTTCTATTGGGCTTGGTGGATTTCATGGTCACCATTTGTTGGAATGTTCATTGCGCGAGTATCAAAAGGCCGTACTATCCGCGAGTTCCTCACCGCCGTATTATTAGTACCTACTGCTGTTACCTTGATTTGGATGTCTGTATTTGGTGGTTTGGCGATTGATCAAGTCATCAACAATGTTGGCCAATTAGGCGCGAATGGTTTGACCGAAGTGCCACTGGCGATGTTCCAAATGTTTGATGCGCTGCCTTATGGCACCTTACTTTCAGTGATTGCGGTTGTGTTAGTGTTGGTATTTTTTATTACCTCATCAGATTCAGGGTCACTGGTTATTGATAGTATTACTGCTGGAGGCAAAGTGGATGCCCCTGTCCTACAGCGTATTTTCTGGGCGTTGATGGAAGGCGCTATCGCCGTAGCCTTGTTATGGATTGGTGGCACCAATGCTATTGAAGCGTTGCAGGCTGCGGCAATATCAACGGCGCTGCCATTTACCATCGTCTTACTATTGATGTGTGTGAGCCTACTGTTAGGTATGCGAACCGAATTATCTAAGCACTAATTCAGATATACCCAGGCTGCTTTAAGTGGGAAGGGTATGGACGTTCAATCATCAAGGCGACTTTTAGTCGCCTTTTTGCTGTTTTTTTGACAGTCGTCATGACAACATTAATTAATAACTTTAGTAAAAGCAAAAGGTTATATTGTGTCAAAAATAGATACATAATTAGTGCAACTTATGCGAAATCTGGTTAATATTCGCCACCTTTTCCGCTTCATACATTTTGTAACCCAATGAAATTGACCCTAAAGCAAAAGCTAATCGGTGCCAGTCTTTCTGCCGTCGTCGTTATGGCGAGCGCGTTGACTTGGCTAGCCGCTGATCAACTCTTTGAACAAACTCGAAATGGCGTATATTCGCGGGCAGAAAGCTTGTCAGCTGCCGCTGCGAAAGGCATTTCGGACTGGATTGTGGTCCGTAAAGAGATCTCAACCGCTTTTAATGACTACACCGCTCAAGATGATGTCGTCCCTTTCTTACAGCAAGCTCGCAAAGCGGGTGGCTTTGATGATATTTTCTTTGGTACACCGCAAGGTGAGATGTATCGTTCACACCCTGAGCGTAACCGTGCTGACTATGATCCTCGCCAACGCCCTTGGTATAAAGATGCCGTTTCAGCGAATAAACAAATTATCACCACCGCTTATAAAGACGCGATCACCAATGCACTGTTGGTGACAATTGCAGAGCCTGTGCGTCGCAATGGGCAATTTGTCGGCGTCGTTGGTGCCGATGTGTTAATCGATCAGCTCATCCAAGATGTCATCAGTTTAGATGCGGGCAAAAACGCCTACGCGATGTTAATTGATGCGCAAGATGGAACCTTTTTAGCGCATCCAGATAAAAATTTCTTATTAAAACCAGTGTCGTCATTGTCGAAGACGTTGACGATGAACATGATAGAGCAAGCAGTGGCTTCAGGTACCGTTGAAGACGCGTCATTACAAGGTGTTGATAAGCTATTTTACTTCGCCAAAGTGCCGCAAACCGATTGGATTTTCGCTATCCAAATGGATCGTGCAACGGAAGAAGCAGCGCATACATCTTTGCTTACCGGCCTGATTGTGACTGCGCTTGTGATTACTATTGCTGTGATTGTAATCGTCTCTTGGTTAGTGAGCTTTTTGTTTAGAGATCTTAGCCGAGTATCCAAAGCATTAGAGGAAATTGCTTCCGGAGACGGTGATTTAACTCAACGTCTTGAACCAAGAAGTGATGATGAAGTTGGGCAATTAGCACAAAACTTCAATATCTTTGTCGGTAACATGCACACTATGGTTTCTAAACTCAGCTTTGTTTCTGCTGCGTTGTCTGAACAGTCAAAACAGACGGCCGCTCAAGCCAAAGAGCGTAGTGCGCGTATCCGTTTACAACAAGATGAAATTAATATGGTGGCTACGGCCATCAATGAAATGGCCGCAGCTACACAAGAGATTGCCGGTAACGCAGATCATACCGCTCAAAACTCTGGTGAGGCGGTAACGGCTTGCGTACATGGCTCGAATCAAGTTTCACAAACACAAGGTTCGATTCAAAATCTGGCTCAAGAAGTTCAAGTGGCCACTGATGTTATCCTTGAGCTGGAAGCACACGGTAAACACATCAATACGATTCTGGCGACTATTCAAAACATAGCAGAGCAAACTAACCTGCTAGCATTGAATGCGGCGATTGAAGCGGCACGTGCTGGTGAGCAAGGTCGTGGCTTTGCGGTGGTTGCCGATGAAGTTCGTGTGCTTAGTCAACGTACACATGCTTCGACAAAAGAAATTCAGCAGATGATCGAAACGTTGCAATCAACGACGGGTAAAGCGGTTGGCATTATGGGTGATAGCCGTATGCTTGCTGGAACCAGCGTAGATGATGCGAACGCCGCTGCAGCAAGTTTGATGCAAATTCATAATTCAGTTGAGCGCATCAGTGACATGGCGACGCAAATTGCCTCGGCCGCTGAAGAGCAAGCTTCTGTGACGTCGGAAATTACTCGCAACACGGAAGGGATCCGCGATGTGTCTAACGATCTTGCACAAGAAGCGCATGAAGCAGCAGCACAAGCATCACAACTTTCTGAGCTTTCGCATCAGTTAGAAAATGAAATTCGTCGCTTTAAGCTGTAAGTTCTAAGCGTAAAAGCCGAGATGTGATTAAAAAAGAGGAACCTAACATGGGTTCCTCTTTTTTTGCTCGTGTCGATCACGGTACTAAACCTTGAAAGAATCCCTTTAAAGGATAATCAAAAAGTTATAGCCACAACGTTCGGACACTTTGCTGCCGATCAAAATGATGAGCGATTTGTGCTTGGAATAATTCCGCGGTGGCAATGGCATCAACTAAAGCGTGGTGTGGAGTGTACGCTGGTAGCCCATAACGCGCTCGCGCTTGCCCTAAACGCACTGATTGTGGTTTTTGCCCTTTTAACTGGTTCCATAAACCTCCATGCAACCGTTGTTGAATTTCCGTTTCCAATTGCAAAGTATCGATCACAGGGAACTCAATGCCTTCACCCAATCGCACTTTTAATGCTTGATTGAGAAAGCTACGTTCAATATGACGGTAATGAACCACAACAATTTTTCCAGATAAGGCCTTCAGTATCGACTCCTGCACTTCTGCCAAATCTGGCGCATCTAAAATATCGTTGTGTGTGATGCCATGGATAACCACCGAATCCTCTTTTAACGCTTGGCGTGGCCGAACTATCCAATGTTTAGAGCGGTTGAGATAGATACGGTTTAAGGTAAAAGGCACCAAGCCAATGGTGATAATGTCATCATGCTGCGCACTTAAACCCGTTGTTTCCAAATCTAAAGCGACAAACTCTATTTCATCGATTGGCGTGCTACCCTTAGCAATCGGCCTTGAATAAAAATCTTTGAGTAACGGATGGTTAACCAACGACTGCTTATTGGCATATTTTGCTACCCAATCGATGCTCGGTTTTTGAAACCATTGTTTAATCATCACTCTCACTTAAAGTTATTGCTGGCTTGATAACGGAATTTCAAGAAATTTTGCGCATTGCTTAGGATTTGAAACGCATCTTTTAAGTTGCGTCTTTCAAAATCGGATAGGTTTTCTGGCTCGATATTGTTATCTGGCTCTATTTCTTGTTCAACGTCAGCCGCTTGGTGGCGAATGCGTACCATAGCGATAAACTCCATTGCATCACGCAGATCTTGCGCCCGTCCTTTGGGTAGAATTCCGGCTTCAATGATGTCATCTAAACGTTCAAACGAGTTGGTAGAGCGTGAACCGACAGCCAATGCATGCACACGGATTAAATCCGCTAACGGTGCAGTGCCGCGACGTTTTAAATTGATGGTGTTATTGTGTCGTCCATCTTTTTCCATCACAAAGTCTTTGAAAAACCCCAATGGTGGCGTGCGGTTCAGTGCATTTCGTGCAAGGCATGCAAGAAACCGATTATTTTTGCGTGCTCGCCGTACAATAAACCCATTCAGTTGTTCTGCCCATTTGGTCCTGCCACACACTCCGTATAAGTCAAAAAAGATGGATGCATTCAATAGCGCCTTAGGGTTAGGGTTATCTATCCAATCGGCAAAGCAGGCTTCCCATTCTTTACGAGTCATACGCCACATCGGGTTGCTGGCCATAATGTCCCCCGTACAGTAGCTGTAACCGCATTGATCTAAGCTGTCGCAGACAAATTTGGCGAACGCTTCGAAATAAGCACCATGCTGTGTTTCTTCATAGCTATCGTCCAAAATTAAAGCGTTATCTTGGTCCGTGACAATTAACTGTTCATCACGGCCCATAGAACCCAAGGCTAAAAAGCAGTATGGAATAGGCGGCGAGCCTAGTAATTCTTCGGCAAGTTCAATGATTCTTTGTTTAAAGCTACGGCCAATCACTGACATCGCCGTGCCGATCATATGTGAGTTTGCATCTTCATTGACTAAACGAACAAAACTGTCTTTGACTTGGTGCGACAGTGTGGCTAACTCTTCAACGCTTTGTTGCTGGAAGATGCGACTGACGAGCAGCAATGAGTTTTGTGATTCGTAGCGAACAATGTCGGTTGCTTCAATGATACCGATCGGCTTTTTTTCTTTGAGTATAGGAAGATGATGAACATTGTACCGAAGCATTTTCAGCATGGCCTCATAGACATAAGCATTATGATCTAATGAGATAACCTCCGTTGTCATCACTTCCGTGACGAGGTGATTAGGATCGATGCCAACGGCTAATACACGCGTGCAGAGATCTCGGTCAGTCAGGATGCCGATTACCGGGCTGTTATCGTCGTCACTCTCTTGCAAAATATCAGGGTCAATCACCAGCAGTGAAGAGATACTCTCTTCCGCCATCTTGATCGCCGCATGTTGAATGGTTTCTGTTTTGTAAACGAAAGGGGCTTCTCGGCTGAGTAAGGTTCGCACTTTCGAGGTGGTGAGATCATTCTGCTCTGTTTTATTCAGCACGGCTTGGCGAAGGCGCGCGTTATCTTGCACTTCAACGAAATCAGCAAAGGAATCATAGTTGTCATATAAATCCTGAAACCTTGCCTCTGGAATACAATAAACCAGCGTATCTTCAATCGCTGTGACCGGAAAACGAACACGGTTATTCGTCAATAGCCCCATTTGACCAAATAAACCGCCTTCGGTTAGGCGGTTGTATAATTCGCCTTTGCGACGGTACACCTCGACGACGCCGCTGCGGATCAAATACAAGTCCTGGATATGATCACCAAAATGAATGATGGGTGTACCTTGTCGAAAATAGGAGATTTCTACGCTCTGCGTCACTTCGATCAGTGTTTTTTCAGGTAGTTCATTGAACGGTGGATACTGAGCAAGGAAGTTCTTGATTTCAATTAATTCTGCTTCCATGGAGGCTTCCTTGTGTTTCGGAGTTCATATTGTGGGATTCTGACGTCGTGAGCCAGCTAAACGATGTAACTTGTCAAAGGGATCCGGTTAGATCGGTGGCATTGGACATAGGATTCAGAGAGTTATAGTACATGAAAAGAACGTGCTTTGCAGGCAAGAGGGGAAAGTGTACGCGCTTCGATGTGAATCAAGTGCCATTTCAGTGAATTGAAGATAAAAAAATAGCCGACAAGTGGCGGCTATTGTTGTCTATTTCTTATCATTATCGATTATAGAACCGCTGCAATACCTCTGCACAGTGGGCCCATATTCGATTTCGTCATGCCTGCCACACTGATACGGCCGGAACCGACGATGTAAATTGCCAATTCATCTTTCAGACGAGCAACTTGTTCCTTGTTCAAACCAGAAAAAGAGAACATGCCATTTTGACGTTCAATAAAGCTAAAATCAGCCTTCACACCTTCGGCTTTTAGGGTGGTAACAAACAGCTCACGCATCTCTTGAATACGTTCACGCATTTCCGTCACTTCGTTTTCCCATTCTGCGCGCAGTTCGGCGTTGTTGAGGATATAAGTAACGACCGCAGCACCGTGCGCTGGTGGGTTTGAATAAATAGAACGAATGATCGCTTTGATTTGTGAGAAGGCTGTTTCAGCGACATCTGTTGAGCCAGCAACGATAGTAAACGCACCCACGCGCTCATTGTACAAACCGAAGTTTTTAGAGAATGAGCTTGCCACTAAGATCTCTTTATTGTATTTCGCAAAAGTACGTAGGCCTTGTGCGTCTTCTTCAACACCTTTCGCAAAACCTTGATAAGCAAAGTCAAACAGAGGAAGAAGCCCTTTATCAGCGACTAATTTTGCTAACGTTTCCCACTCTTTATCGGTTGGATCAATGCCAGTTGGGTTGTGGCAGCACCCGTGTAGAAGAACAATATCACCCGCTTGAGCTTGCTCAAGATCGGTAAGCATCGCTGCGAAATCTTTATCTTTCGTTTCGGCATTGTAGTACGAATACTGCGTGGTTTCTAAACCAGCCGCATTAAAAACACCGTGATGGTTTGCCCATGTTGGGTTGCTGATCCACACTTTCACGTCGCCGATTTGACGCTTAATAAATTCACCAGCTACACGCAGTGCACCAGTACCACCCGGCGCTTGCGCCGTTTTTGCGAGCTTTTGCGTCACAATCTCAGATTCATCGCCAAACAGGAGTTTTTGTACCGCGAGCCCATATTCAGCAGTACCTTCAATGGTGAGATAAGATTTGGTCTTTTCAGACTCAAGCAACGCCGCTTCCGCTTTCTTTACTGTCGCAAGAACAGGTGTTTCACCTGCTTCATTTTTGTAGATACCAACACCGAGGTTAATTTTTTCAGTGCGAGGATCTTTTTTAAACTCTTCGGTTAAACCAAGAATAGGGTCAGCCGGAGCTGCGACAACTTTTTCAAACATAATCATCATCCATGTAAAGTGTTAGAAGGGATTTTAGAAACATAAAATTAAGGTATTTATACCTTTATGAAATATCCGTTACAACACACAAAACAGAAAAACTGAAAATAATTTGTGTTGGCTAAGAATCATGAACAAAAAGGCGATTTTTTTAAAAAAACTCTATCATCCACCGTTTTCAGGCGGGGAGATTAAATAGGTTTTACTTTGAGAAGTAGTCAGCTCAACGGCAAAATTCATCATCAAATACGATATTTTGCCATTGAGCGGAGGAGTTACTGTAATAAGAGATTAATGTTTATCCTGATGGCGAGCGGCAATGGCGACAAATTGTTGTTCAACACTCAAAAAAGCCTCTACGACTTGTGGGTCAAAATGTGTCGCTTCGCCCTGTAGAATGATGGTTTTTGCTTCATCATGAGAAAACGCGGGTTTGTAAACACGCTTTGAGATGAGCGCATCATATACATCAGCCAGTGCCATTAAACGGCCTGAGAGTGGAATCTCTTCCCCTTTGAGTTGTTTTGGATAGCCCGAGCCATCCCATTTTTCATGGTGAGTGAGGGCGATTTCTTTCGCGATTGCTAAAAAGGAACTTGTGCCAAGGTGCTGCTCGGCAATCGACAGCGCTTGTGCGCCGATCTCAGGGTGCCCCTTCATAATAATGAACTCATCATCGGTGAGCTTGCCGGGTTTCAGTAGGACGGCATCAGGGATACCGACTTTGCCAACGTCGTGTAATGGGGCTGATTTGTAGAGTAAATCAATATAAGTGGGCGTTAATAAAGGCTGATATTTCGGTTTTTGGCTTAGATATTGCGCGAGTACTTTGACATATTCTTGAGTACGTAAAATATGAGCGCCAGTTTCATTATCGCGAGATTCAGCTAAAGCGGCTAGGCTGACGATGGCGACATCACGCGTGGTTTTTACTTCATCCTGTGAGTTTTGTAGGCTATCCAACATTTGATTGGTCAACCAAGCCACAGAGCCTAACTCGTTATTTTCAAAAATCGGTAAGCGTTGTGCTATATCACCTTGAGTCACTCGGCATAGCGAATGCTCTTGAGCGTGCAATATTTGCTTCATCAGCTTTCCCCACTGCCAGAGGATAGCGATTACATAACCGCCCAAAACCAAAGAAACATAAATAAACTCTTTAATAATACTTATCTTGCCATGTCCATTGATTAAACTGGCAGGGTTATGTTCAAGCCAAAAAAGATCTTTCACCGCGACCATGGTGAGTGTGGCTGTCAGAGTGATGATCATCAGCATCATTAACCCGATCATCTGCTTAACAATCGAATGCCTTTCACCTTGGAGTTGTTGACGATTCAATTGTACTGCGTGCTGGCGATATTGAGCTCGTTTAGCGATGAGTTGTAATAAGCTTCCGGTAAAGAAACCAAACAGTGTTAAACCAAATAGAATTTTTACATTGCTATCGATAGTGAATTGATAGTGCTGATTGTAATAAAGAGCGAGTGGAATACTGACAAGAAAAAACAAAACACTATCGAGCTTCGCATACTGTTCTGTTTTTGCCCACTGGTGGTGAATAAAGAGATATCGACGCATTACCCATGCACAAAATACACTAATCGTCACATGGGCTGTGATTTCTAATGCGCTTAAACTGGACAACATCGGACAGATTCGTCCGCCATAGGTGGCAAATAGCAGCGCAGCTAAGAGGTAGAGCAGTGCGGTGAGTTGGCTGTTGTTTCGCTTGGTATTATTCATGAATTTGATTTCATTACAGTATGTGATGCTTAAGTTTAGGTGATTAAATTTGTTCGATGTTGTGTTTTCGTGATTAACCGATGTGCGGAGGATCAGAAAAGCGATGGATTCTAGTGATGTATTTCTAGGAAAGATAGCTAAATTAAATGAAGCCCATGTGATCCGATCAGTGCGTCATGTTATGAGAACAGAGGAGAGGGCCCAATGACGTTACTGAGCCGAACTTAACGAAAGTCAATCGTTACTCTGACTGATAAGAGTGGACTGTTTAAAATTACCTAACACAACAAAAGTAAAATTACATCTACCGACTACATTGCAGATTCCTCCAAGCTTTCCTATCTTTAGTTATGAGCTCCAGGCGTTGCATAACAACTTCTTACATAACGTCATAGCTTTCGTCAGTGTTTTATGGCTAAAGGATAATAAATCATGCTCCTCATTAGGCTGGTACGTGTTTACGTGCCCTTAGTGCTATTGTCGATAGTTGCTCTTATGCCACAGCCAACACATTTTGGTGTTTGGGCTCTATTATTTGTTACTTTTGCTAGTGTTAGCTATGCAATTTGGAATTACGAATCCTTCATTTCCCAAGTCAAAGCTCAAAAAAAGACGATTGAACACCTTTCTCAAACACAAGAGATCCAACTGGATGGATATCATTCTTTAGAGCCTCTCTTTGCTCAATCTCTGCCAGTGTGGTCTCGTCATATTGATTTAGCTAATGTGCAACTTACCGATTCTGTTACTCAACTGAGCCAGCAATTTGGTGATCTTGTCACGCAGCTTTCACAAGCACTCTCCTTCTCGCAAGGTTCAACCTTAAAAGATGAGCGTAATTTAATGAGCGAAATTGAGCGTTGTCGAGCCATGCTTTCTAAAGCGGTTGATGAGCTTAGAGAAAGCCAAAAGACAAGAGAGCATATGCTTGATGAAATGCGCAGCCTTGATCAATACACAGTCGATTTAAAAAAAATGGCAACCGATGTGGTGGGCATTGCTGAAAAAACCAACTTATTAGCACTTAATGCTGCCATTGAGTCAGCCAGAGCAGGAGAGGCAGGTCGAGGTTTTGCAGTGGTGGCCGATGAAGTGCGTAACCTTTCACAGCGTTCAAGGGAGATCGCTAGCAGCATGACGGAGAAAGTGAACGTTGTCAGTGATGCGATTAATACTACATTTAAGACGGCTGAAATGGCTATTGCGGCTGAGAGTGAACAAATGGAACAAACCGAGCAGCGTATCGATTATGTCATTAACCACTTCCAAGATATGGCACAAACCTTACAGCAACAGTCTGAGCGGTTAAAAGAAGATGCATTTTCGGTGAAGGAAACAATCAGTAGTGTGATTGTGAAATTGCAATTTCAAGACCGAGTAAGCCAAATATTAGAGCAAATCAGCACCAATCTCAAAGAACTCAGTGACTCATTAGAGCTGCTCAAACAAGACAGCAATCATGCGATCGCAGGCGAATTATCCCCGCAAAAATGGCTGGAAAAAATGACCAAGAACTACACCATGATAGAACAACATGAAAGCCACAAAGGCAAGGTTACTGAGGTGAAAAGCAAGGTGACTAGCACGGACATTACTTTCTTTTGAGAACCGTAAATGAATAAATGAGGAACTCTGTGATGAACAAAACGGTACTTGTTGTAGATGATTCGGCTTCAATTCGGCAGGTTGTGAGTATGACCTTAAAAGGAGCAGGCTATCAGACGATCGAAGCTCATGATGGTAAAGATGCATTATCCAAATTGGCCGGGAATCGTGTTCATTTGGTCATCAGCGACGTAAATATGCCGAATATGGATGGCATTACCTTACTTAAAGAGCTGAAGCAAAGGCCAGACACAAAATTTACGCCGGTGATTATGCTCACAACTGAATCTGAGGCATCGAAGAAAGAACAGGGTCGTGCTGCGGGTGCGAAAGCTTGGGTTGTAAAACCGTTTGCACCTGAACAGATGCTTGCCGCCGTAGCAAAACTGATCCAAGCCTAAGGGGGGATTATGCTGACTCCACACCAAACCGATGAGAAATTAATGTTAAAACTTGACGGTGAACTGACGATTTATGAGGCTCGAAATTTGTTTGAGCAGCTGACCCCTTTTGTGTCTCATAGCGAGAAGATCGCCATTGAACTTTCCCAAGTCACTGCTCTGGACAGCAGTTGCGTACAAGTATTGATGGCATTTAAAAAAGCAAGAATAGAACAGGGATGTGAACTGATTCATCACAGTGAAGTTGTGGTGGATGTGCTGGGTAAACTGGGGCTAGTGGGATGGTTTCATGACCCTATCGTTCTTTCGAGTTCACAATAAGACAAAGTGACAAGCTACTGACGAAGCCCCAGGGAGATACTATGGACGAAATGATGGCTGCGGCGCTCCAAACTTATTTTAATGAGAGTAGGGAGTTGCTTGAAGGGATGGAATCTGACCTTCTTGAACTGGATAGCGGGAATCTTGATGGCTTAAATGAGCGATTAAACGCAATTTTCCGAGCAGCGCATACTGTAAAAGGCTCAGCAGGGATATTTAACTTAAATGAGATCGTTCGTTTTACTCATAAAGTAGAAAGCTTGCTTGATTTATTGCGCTCAGAACAACTTAAGTTGCATGAAAAGCATATTTCCTTGTTGCTTGAGTGCCGCGATCACATGGTGAGCTTGATTGATGATGCTCAAACGGGGCAAGAGTCATCAGAAGATGACGTTACCGGACAGCGCTTAGGGGCCCGATTGTCTGAGTTTTTAGGTCAATCTGAACCAGAAAGTCATTCACCAACCACGGAATCTGAACCTGATCACACCGCACTCGATAATTTCTGCTGGCATATCTCTTTAACTTTCCCGCTTCATGCATTCCAAGATGGTATGGATCCGCTCTCTTTTCTTTCTTATTTAACTACGCTGGGAGAGGTTATTTATATCGAGGCTGTCGACCGAAAATTACCTGATTGGCACAACTTTGATCCGGAATGTTGTTATTTGGGTTTTGAACTGCGTTTCTATTCGCCGGCATCTAAACAACAAATCGAAGACGTGTTTGAATTCATTCGTGAAGAAGGTGACGTTCGCATCTTTCCACCCAGTGCCAAAGTGGGTGACTTCATTGATCACATTCAATCAATGCCCGATGAAAATTATAGAATTGGCGAAATATTAGTTCGTTGTGGCGCGCTCACTGAGACTGAATTGAAGCGTGCATTGCAGCAACAAAGTGAGCGGCGAGAAGCGAGTTCGGACGCGATACCCATAGGCGAAATTATCACTCAGGCTGATGCTCAATTAGCACCCGTACTCAATGCGGCGGTCGATAAACAAAGTAAAGCCCGAGAGGCGCTAACCAAAGAGCAAAAAAGCTTGCGAGTGGATGCTGAAAAGTTAGATACCTTAATTAATTTAGTCGGGGAATTGGTCACCGCAGGTGCCGGCAGTGCATTACAGGCGGAGCTAATTGGCGAAAATGTAATGATTGAATCTGTTGCACGGCTCAATGGCCTTCTCGAAGAAGTCAGAGACGCGGCACTACAGCTTAGAATGGTGGCTATCGGTGCGACATTTGCCCGTTTTCAACGCGTTGTTCGTGATATGGCGAAGGAGCTAAACAAAAGTATCCATCTTACGATTACCGGTGCGGATACCGAATTAGATAAATCAGTGATTGAAAAAATTGGCGATCCTTTAATGCATTTAGTGCGCAATGCGATTGACCACGGCATTGAAACAGAGGAAGAGCGTGTCGCAAATGGTAAACCTTCTCACGGCACCATCACGCTCAATGCTTACCATGACTCAGGCAATATAGTGATCGATGTGAGCGATGACGGAAAAGGGCTCAACAGCGAAAAATTGCGCGCAAAAGCGATTGAAAAAGGGCTACTTGATGAAAACCAACTCGTGAGCGATGACGAGATTTTTCAGCTCATTTTTGAGCCCGGCTTTTCAACGGCCCAGCAGGTTTCCAATATTTCAGGACGCGGTGTCGGTATGGACGTAGTGAAGCGAAATATTACTGATTTGCGAGGTCGAGTAGAGATTCACAGCCTACTTAATCGAGGAACAACTATCCGCATTGTATTGCCGCTCACACTCGCGATCATTGATGGTTTCCTAATTGAAGTGAGTAGCGAAACCTTCGTTGTGCCATTGGATGCCGTTCAAGAATGCGTCGAACTTGATGACCAGTGGCTCAAAGATGGCCAAGGCAAACCTTATATTAATCTCAGGGGACAAGTGCTGCCTTTAATTGATTTAAGAGTGCAATTTAACCTCACTGCGCGTCGCTCAAAACGCCAAAATGTGGTGGTGGTCAGTAGTGCGGGGCAAAGTGCTGGTTTGATCGTGGATAATTTGTTGGGGGAATTACAAACCGTAATTAAGCCACTTGGGCCGATTTTTTCACGGGTTAAAGGAATCAGCGGTTCGACTATTTTGGGCAGCGGGGATATTGCTCTTATCTTAGATATCGCCAGTTTATCGCAACATATTATGAAGGAAGAGTCGAAGCATCGCTTATTGGCAATGCACTAACTTGGCTCAATTACATCGTCAGAAAGGAATAGGCTATGTTTAAAAATATTTCAGTTAAATTCAAACTAAGTATGCTAGTTGGCATCTTAAGTTTGTTACTCATTGTGGTCGGATCACTCGGGCTTTATGGCATGCAAAGAACACTGCATGGGCTAGAAACGGTCTACTATGACCGAACCGTACCAGCACTGTCTATCGGTGACATTAAATCTCGTCTTCTGAGCAATCGTATAGCGCTGGCTTTCTCACAACTGTACCCAGAAGCGGATATTATTCGTGCTCAGATTGAGACGGTTGAGAACCACCTCAAAGTGATTGATGACAAATGGGGCAAATACAAGTTAACTAAATTAACCAAGGAGGAGGCTGAATTAGCAACACAATTTGAAGAACAAAATAAAGTCTTTGTTGAGCAAGCTCTACAGCCCACCATTGATGCTTTGCGACGTTTAGACATTGATGAAGCGACTCGCCTTGCGGTTGATAAAGTACGCCCACTCTATGCACCCGTTGAAAAAACAGTAAATGCATTAATTCAGCTGCAATCTAATGAAGCGCAGAATGTTTATAACCATGAGGTTGAGCTTTATGACAACCTACAAATGATAGCTATTGGATCAATTATATTGGGGCTACTGTTTGGTATTGGATTTGCGGTTACCTTGATCCGCGGGATCTGTAATCCTTTAGAGCAAGCAGTGTCGCTGGCTAACCGACTCGCTGTGGGTGATTTAACAGGTAAAATTGAAGCGACGTCAGGCGATGAATTGGGTCGCTTGCTTGAAGCCATGCAAAAAATGGTGGCCAAGTTGTCAGACATCGTAGGTGAAGTGAATAGCTCAAGTAATGCATTGGCTTCGGCATCCGAAGAAGTTTCAGCTACCGCTCAGAACTTAAGTCAAGGTGCGAGCGAACAAGCGGCCAGTGTTGAACAGACTACCTCGTCGGTAGAGCAGATGTCAGCCTCAATCGCGCAAAACACTGAAAATGCGAAAGTGACCGATAGCATGGCAGGCAAAGCGGCTAAAGAAGCGAAAGAAGGTGGAGAAGCGGTAGCTAAAACTGTGTTAGCGATGAAATCGATAGCTGAGAAAATTGGTATTATTGATGATATCGCTTATCAAACTAACTTACTTGCGCTCAACGCCGCAATCGAAGCTGCTAGAGCTGGCGAGCATGGTAAAGGTTTTGCAGTGGTGGCTGCCGAAGTCCGAAAATTGGCAGAGCGCAGTCAGGTTGCTTCTCAAGAAATTGGTGAGGTTGCTAAAAATAGCGTTGGTTTAGCGGAACAAGCCGGAAAACTGCTGGATGAAATGGTGCCTTCTATTCAAAGAACATCCGATTTAGTACAAGAGATCAACGCAGCTTCAATGGAACAAGCAACCGGAGCAACACAAATTAACCAAGCGATGGAACAGCTCAACAGTATTACGCAACAAAGTGCTTCCGCATCAGAAGAGCTTGCGTCGACCTCTGAAGAGATGAGCAGCCAAGCACAGCAGCTCCAGCAACTAATGACCTTCTTCAAAACAGAAAATAATCGCCGTGAAGCAGCAAATAAATCTTCAGTTCACCACGAGCAGCAACGTCCTAAACAGAAAAAGGATGTTGAGTTTGTCTCTATGGACGATGAACCTGAGTATGTGCGCTTTTAGTGGCTGGAGGTGAATGTGGCTAATCTTATCCCGGTTGAGGCTAACTCGATGATATTGGCTAAGTCCAATACAGAATTAGCACAAGATCAACAGTACTTAACATTTCAGCTCAATGGTGAAATGTACGCCTTTGCGATTTTGCATGTTAAGGAAATATTAGAGTATGGCAAAGTAACTCAGGTGCCAATGATGCCTGACTACATTCAAGGCATTATTAACTTGCGTGGTGAAGTGGTACCTGTCGTCAACCTAGCTCGGCGTTTTTATCTTAAACCGCAAGAAGTGAATAAAAAGACTTGTGTTGTCATTATCGAAGTGACGAATGAAGAACAGCGTCAAGACCTAGGTGTTATGGTTGACAGTGTTTCTGAAGTCATTGAAATATCAAGTAAGTTTATGAGGCCTGCCCCTAATTTTGGTACCAAGATCCGGACCGAATTTATTTGTGGTATGGCTCAATTCGATGAAGAGTTTGTCATTATTTTAGCGGAGGATAAAGTCCTATCTGTTGAAGAGTTGGCCATGATGGAACAGGTCAAAGAGCAGAATGAACTTGCAAGTTAAGCACAAATCTCAGCAACTTGGGAATTCAGCCATGGAGCAAATGTCCATCATCAGTGATGCAGACTTTGAGTTGTATCGTGGCTGGATATATCAATCTGCAGGTATCGCACTAACACCCAGTAAGAAAGCGTTGGTGGTTGGGCGTTTAAGCGGGCGCTTAAGAGAGCTCGGTATAAGTTCATATCGGGAGTATTTTGAGTATTTGACGAAATTTAGCGATCAGCAAGTACGCAAACTTGAACAGCAACGAGCCATCAATTTGCTGACCACCAATGAAACGTACTTTTTCAGAGAAGAGGCCCATTTTGCTTATATCCAGCACCATCTCTTCACTGTATGGGGTAAAAAACAGATCCGTTGCTGGAGCGCAGCAAGCTCGACAGGTGAAGAGGCTTATTCTCTGGCAATGTTATTAGACAGCCGTTACCAAGGAGAATGGCAAATAGTTGGTACCGATATCAATAGTCAAGTGTTGCAAATTGCATCACAAGGTATTTATCCGATGCTACGCCATGAACATATACCGAAAGCCTATCTCAAAACGTATTGCCGAAAAGGCATCGATACCAAGCATGACACATTGAAAATCGTTAATTCATTAAGGAAAAAAGTAAAATTCGGATTAGCGAACTTACAAAATCAGTTGGATGAACTTGGTCACTTTGATCTTATTTTTTTACGTAATGTTATGATTTATTTTGATCAAAATACCAAACAAAGAGTCATCAGTAACGTTACGAACCGATTAAAAAGTGGCGGTATTTTATTAATAGGCCACTCTGAAACATTAAACGGACTCAACTGCGATGACTTGCAATTACTGCAGCCGTCTATCTATCAAAAACGAGGGATTTGTGATTAATGGCGAACGAATTTTTACCTAAAACAGAGGCTCTGAACTTGATGCCTGGCGAGATATTCTTTGGTCATCACAGAGGTTGGATTCATACGCTGCTGGGTTCGTGCGTTGCCATTACGTTATGGCATCCAAAAACGCAGTTAGTGGGTATGTGCCATTATCTGTTGAGCCAGCGATCCGCCCTAGGTGAAGAGGCCAAACAACCTGAAGGCTATTATGCTAGCGATGTTGTGGCGTACTTTTCCCTTCAGTGTCGACGACATCAAATCAATCCTAAGGAATGTGTTGTTAAAGTATTTGGAGGTAGCACTATGTTTGCAGGTCACTACAGCAAAGTCGCTTCGATAAATGTTGCACAACAAAATGTGCGACTGGGTATGCAGTTACTGAAAGAGCACGGTTTTCAAGTAAGCCGCAATGATGTGGGTGGAAAGCGTTATCGTAAAGTATTTTTTGATGTCCAAAATGGTGATGTTTGGGTTCAATATGGGCGATCTTCTGCAAGAGAGGTAGCTTATTAATCAGCCATTGAGTGTCGACTTATAGAGGCATTACATGAAAAAAATAAAAGTATTAATCGTGGATGACTCCGCGGTTGTTCGGCAAGTGATAAGCGCTTTGTTGAGTAATGAACCTGATATTGAAGTGCTTACTCCTGCTTCTGATCCCATATTCGCTCAAAAAAAAATGGCTGTTCAATGGCCAGATGTGATTATCTTAGATGTAGAAATGCCTCGTATGGATGGAATTACGTTTCTCAAGCAACTGATGGCGGAGCATCCGACGCCTGTCATCATTTGTTCTACACTGACGGAACGTGGTGCGGAAGTGACTATGCAAGCATTGCAAGCGGGTGCGTTGACGATTATCACTAAACCCAAAGCAGGGTTGAAAGATTTTCTACAAGAAAGTCGGCAGGAAATGTTAAGTGCGGTGCGCGCCGCCGCACAAGCAAAGCTAGAAAATATTGTTAAACCCAAACCTCATGTACTCAAGAAAGTACAGCAAACAATGCCGAATCCGAATCACTCGACATTAACATTGAAGACCACACAAAAAGTGGTCGTGATCGGCACATCTACAGGTGGGACACAAGCTTTAGAAGCGATCTTAACAGCATTGCCAGCAGTCTCTCCTGGGATTGTTATCGTGCAACATATGCCCGAAAAATTTACCGCGATGTTTGCTGACCGGCTCAATGGGCTTTGTCAAATAGAGGTCAGGGAAGCAAAGAATGGCGACCGAGTTCTTCCGGGGTTGGCATTGATCGCTCCGGGTGGCCGTCACATGCAACTGAATCGAAGTGGTGCACATTATCAAGTCGAAATCAAAGATGGCCCCGCAGTTAACAGGCATAAACCATCAGTCGATGTACTTTTTCGCTCAGCGGCAAAGCATGTAGGCCCTAACGCTGTCGGTTTTATTTTGACGGGAATGGGCGATGATGGCGCACGAGGTTTGCATGAGTTGAAAGAGAGCGGTGCCTATACAGTTGCACAAGATGAAGCAAGCTGTATCGTTTTTGGTATGCCCAAAGAGGCAATCGAACGTGGTGGTGCTTGTTCGGTGCTACCACTCAATCAAATAGCGCAGGAAATATTGCAACGAGCTTCATCGAGGCACTTATAGATCAGATCTTCATTTATTTTTAGTTGAAACCGACTTGTTGAGACGCTCCCAACAAGTCGTAGTAGTTACTTTTTTAAGCCAATTTGAGATTCGATGGCTTCGGTTTCTATTTCAGGGTGTTCGGCGAGCTTTTCTGAAGCCCATTGATTGATATGCTTCAAAATAGCCGACACGGCATGTTTTTTTGTTGCTTGCTCATTTTCTGCCACATCTAACGCTTGTTTAGGCTTTAAGCCAGTAGCATCTTCTGCGATATGAAGCCAATCAGGATGCCAGTAGTAAGGTTGACCAGAAGGGGTCATCCAGCCATGAACACCGTTTGTTTCACCATTGTACTGCAAATTATCTACATCATTTTTTTTCATATAAGTTCTCGTCATGGATCGATCTGAATACGTGGTTAATGTAACTCGGTTGCATAGCACAATAGAGTGAACATGATCATGTAATTGAACTAAATGTAACAAAGGAAGATGAAATTGAGGTGATTTTGATCTCATGTTTATTTGAAATTCACTCTATTGTTATTGAGAGTGAACACTGATTGTTGGGGAAATAAAAAAACCACCGAGTTTAACGTCGGTGGTTTTTACAAAAATCGTGTTTGATTTTTAGAAGTTTGCAGAGCGTGGTGTACGTGGGAAAGGAATCACATCACGCACGTTGCCCATACCGGTCACATAGGACACTAAGCGCTCAAAGCCAAGGCCGAAACCCGCGTGCGGTACAGTACCGTAACGACGTAAGTCGCGATACCAACTCATGTGTTCAGGATCTATGCCCATTTCAATCATACGCGCATCAAGAACATCTAAACGTTCTTCACGTTGAGAGCCACCGATGATTTCACCAATACCTGGGGCAAGAACATCCATTGCAGCGACAGTTTTACCATCGTCGTTTAGACGCATATAAAATGCTTTAATGTCTTTAGGGTAGTTCTTGACGATCACAGGCGCTTTGAAGTGCTCTTCAGCAAGGAAGCGTTCGTGTTCAGAAGAAAGATCAATGCCCCATTCAACATCAAATTCAAACTTACGGCCTGAATCGATTAGGATCTTCACAGCATCTGTATAGTCTACTTGCGCAAAATCTGAATTAACGAACTGCTCAAGACGAGTAATTGCCTCTTTGTCGATACGCGAAGCAAAAAACTCAAGGTCATCACGACGTTCTTCAAGAACGGCTTTGAAGACATACTTCAGCATATCTTCAGCCAGTTTCGCGACATCGTTTAGATCAGCAAACGCGACTTCTGGCTCTACCATCCAAAATTCTGCAAGGTGGCGGCTCGTGTTTGAATTTTCAGCACGGAACGTTGGGCCAAAAGTGTACACTTTGCTTAATGCACAAGCATACGCTTCGGCATTTAACTGTCCTGAAACTGTAAGAAATGTCTCTTTGCCGAAGAAGTCTTCGTTGAAATCGACATTGCCTTGCTCAGTACGAGGAAGGTTAGCGAAATCCAGCGTTGAAACACGGAACATCTCACCCGCACCTTCTGCATCAGAAGCGGTAATCAGCGGCGCTGACATCCAGAAATAACCTTGCTCGTGGTAAAAGCGGTGGATGGCTTGAGAAAGGGAGTTGCGTACACGAGCCACTGCGCCAATCACGTTGGTACGTGGGCGAAGATGCGCCACTTCACGAAGATATTCAATTGAATGGCGAGTTTTTGCCATTGGGTAGGTTTCAGCATCTTCAACCCAGCCAACAACCTTCACCTCAGTTGCTGCAAGTTCAAATGCTTGACCAGAAGCAGGGGACTCAACAATCTTACCTGTTACTTCGACAGAGCAGCCAGTAGTGAGCTTTAGCACTTCGTCATTGTAATTATTCAGATTATTAGGGACCACGGCCTGAATCGGGTCGAAACAAGAGCCGTCATAAATGGCAAGAAAAGAGATTCCAGCTTTGGAATCACGACGAGAACGAATCCAGCCTCGGACAGTCACTTCACTGTCAACGGCTAGCTTACCGCTCAATACGTCTGTTACAGGCGCGTAAGTCATGTTTGATATAGTCTCCATTGAGGTAAAAATTCAACCCAATGTTCAAAGGTATTCTCACTATATAAAGTGGACAAAAAACAAGCGAAACATTGGGTTGCTTATTACTTTTTAATTCAATGGCACATATTACCTGTCAATTCGTTCGCATCAACCTTTATTGTCGATTCGTGGCCGAATTCTTAGCAGAAAGCGTAAATTGATTCATCAATGTTTCTAAGCGCTGCGATAGCTGTTTTAAATTGACGCTGATTTCTCGGGTTTGCGTTGCCGATTGAGACGTATCATCAGCATGTCGAGTAATGACTTCGATCTTCCCTTGAATTTCTTGGCTGACTTGTGTGGTCGTTCGTGTTTGATCTTGAATATTGTTTGCATGATCAAGCACCTGCTGCATCTCTTGTACTGCATTACTCATTGCGGAAGATAAAACTTCGACTTCATTTGAACGTTGATGCGCATGTGAGCAGACCAAATCAACTGAGGTGAGCGATGTTTCACTGTCACGTTGGAATTGAGCGATGATTTTCTCAATGTTTCCAGTCGCTTCTGCCGTTCGTGAGGCGAGTTTTCGCACTTCATCGGCCACGACCGCAAAGCCTCTTCCTTGTTCACCCGCTCGTGCTGCTTCAATCGCCGCGTTTAAAGCCAGCAAATTAGTTTGTTCGGCGATACTTTTAATCGTTTCAAGAATGGAGGAAACCAGCCCTGTCTGATTATTAAGTTCAGAAATTTTATCTTTCACGGACTCGATATCGCTCACTAAACCTTTGATATCAGAGCTAGCTGTATGTGCTTGCTGTGCACTTTGTTGAGCGACGTTAGCGGTATGTTTGATAAGCTTTGATGCATCAACGGTAGCTTGATTAACCGTCTGTTGTTGAGATTGCATCTCTTCAATATTTAGCTGGACGTCAGAGGTTTCACGCTGCTGATTTTTTGCCGCTTGGTTAGTTGTTTGTGCTACGTCGGTTAGCTGGTTTGCTGAATCGGCAAGCGAATGAGAGGTTTCTTGCACTTTTGCCAAACTGTCCGAAACCGTGTCCATTAAAGAGTTGATGGAGATCGCGAGTTGTCCGAGTTCATCTTTTTTGGTGCTGATAAGTCGTTTTGATAAATCTTTGCTCTTACTGATTTCACACATGAATCGTGACGTATGCTGGATAGGGCGAACAATCATCTTGCGGATCAAAAAAAGCGTGATCATAAATCCGATAAAGGCAATGGAAGCCATAATAATAACGGCAATGACAGTGTGAGTACTGATCATTTGGTTTACATGGCTCAGGTTATATTCAAGACGAATAGCTCCTAAAACGGTTCCTTCTTCCGCCATATGACAAGATACGCAGTTTGTGCCTCGGTAATCTAGGCTTGATTTCATCGGTAAGGCGACGACCAATCCTTTCCCCCAGGAAGCATTGAATGGTTCAATGACGGTTTCCCCGGCCAGTGCGCGTTTATCTATCTCGTCCATTGGCTGTTGATTTTCTTTTCCAGGACCATAAAGTTTACTGACCGCTTCTGAACGTAATACTCGCACCTGTTCAATACCATCTTGCGCGAGTGCCTTTTGGCGCAAGGTCTCTTTCTGAGCCATGGTACCAGTCAACATCATCATATTGAGGCTATCAAAGTAGTTACTCGCTTTATCGTGTAACTGCTCGCTCAACACCGAATTGAGCAGGTCACGTTGTTGTATATATTGATAGCTCGTTGACACCGTTAATACAAAAGCAAAAACGGTGATGAGCGTAAGTAGCAATTTAGACGTGATTGTTGAGTTCATGATAATTTTATTATTATTGAGAGGGTGACAGTGTAAATATAGCGTTAATATGCACTAGTGCAAAAGTTGTAGTCTTTGGAGTGTGACCCTATACATACTATAGGTTTAACAAATGTGATGTGGCACGTCATGATTCCCTATTAATGCTTAAAATATCACTCAAAGGCGTGGGATTTTCCGTTGTATCACCGTGATAAATTGTACGGTTTCATCTGTCTTGCAATGTAAACAAAGCTGCCTAGAAACTTGTTTCGTGAGTCTATATTCCTTAGTATTGCCTCTCTTTTAAAAGCTTGAGAACCAAGATGAAAACAGAATTATACAAAGAGTTTATGTTTGAAGCCGCGCATCGTTTACCTCATGTACCTGCAGGGCATAAGTGCGGCCGTTTACATGGGCACTCTTTTTTAGTTCGTCTGTATGTAGAAGGTGAGGTCGATCCTCATACTGGTTGGGTGATTGATTTTTCTGAAATTAAAGCGATATTTAAACCTATTTATGATCGTTTAGATCACTATTACTTGAATGACATTGAAGGGTTAGAGAACCCAACCAGTGAAGTGCTTGCGAAATGGATTTGGCAACAATTAAAGCCAAGCTTACCACTGCTCAGCAAAGTTGAAATAAAAGAAACCTGCACGGCGGGTTGTATTTATAAAGGCTAATACCAGCAGACAATTCCCAACAACAAGCAATAAATAACAAGTAGATAGGCACTATCACCGCGCCTATCTACTTACCCAATATAAAGAGCCTAATAACCCCAAATTTGGCTTACATATTCAGGATGATCGATATAGGGATTTCGGTTACCTTGAAATTGATAAACGGCGTCATTGCGCTGGCGTTCTTTAGCACTCACAGGATCTTCTTGGTGCCAACGCTTTAGCATCGCCAGAGCCCAAGCTTCAAAAACCACCGTGCTAGTACCATCAAGTATGGCATCAGCGTTGTCAGTATTTCCTTGCCAGCTGCCGATACGGTTCTCGTAGCGGGTTGCCATGTAAAAATAGGCGCGCGCTAGATCACCTTTAAATTCATCAATAGGCTCAAATACGGTGCCATTATAACCTAGCGTATTGCTTGCACTGCCAAGTTTTGAACCATTACTTGAGGTATAAGTGATATGACCAACTTCGCCAAATGGCCAGTTACTGCGTTTTGCATTAACAAAACCATCAGTGGCAAACAAGTGGTGACCGTCGGAATTCATTGGCTCAACGCTGCCCCCAAACCAACTTTTAGGAAATGAGTGTTCCCTATTGTAACAATCGCCTTCTCGTCGATACTGACCACACTGATCGCTGACTTTAGTAAAACTAACACTGTCGTTGTTGTCAGGTTTCTCAGAATAGATATCTAACATTGAACCGTCATTCTCATAGTAGTTATCTATGTCTGCATTTTGTAATAGTGTCCAAATTGCGGAATAACCGCGGCTATTATGATTCTTTATGATGTTGTATAAGGCCGTTTTTAGTTCAAAACCTGTTTTTCCTATCGCGGCTTGATAATAGTCATGGTTAGCGGGAGGTGTTGATTCACCAAGTAATAAGCTGTTTGATTGGTTGTATTGAAATTCTCCACCAGAGGCCAGTATTTCCGAGCCTTTGGCTAAGGAATAAAGACCATTGCCAGAGCCACAGCAAATACCATCACCATAACTGTCATGGATGGTGAATTGATATTCACCATCCGATAAGCATATTTCTTGGCTATAAGATGTGGAGTCTGAGTAATTATTACCCGCATAAATAACCTGTGAGAGGCTGTTTTTTATTTCCCAACTTGTTTCAGAAGCATATTGATCGGTGGTTAAATTCAGAGTCAGGTTGTGAGCGCGACATGTCACATGGCTTGATGGTTGCTCAGCGTTACTATTTTCTGTCTGCGCACTGGTAAGGGGAGAGCAAAGCAGTGCCAGTAGGGTAAGGTATGAAATTTTCGTTGTCATAATTTTCTCATTGGATAGTTAAATCGCAACTAAGATAACCATTTGCTCAGTCAATAAATTAAACCTATATCGCATTTTAATTTGTTATGTATGTGATGTTTCATTATTTATGCAGGAGATCTCACGTTCAGAAGGCTGTGCAAAAAGGTGTTCATAAAAACCTACGCAGTCTGCATATATACAATCTCTTTTCTTACCGCGACTGACACGCTGCCGTTTAGTCAATATCTGTGCGATAAAATTGCCAAAAAAGTTGATCGCTTAATCCTCTCAATGCTCATGAACAATCGTAATCATTCTCTTTCGGTGTGCGTGTTATATTCTTAAGTATCATTGTTTTTGATTGATTTTAATAAAATTATTTATTGTTTGTATGCATTTTTGTTGCACACTTTTTCGCGTGAATTCTCACTTTCAAGACGTCAACCTCATTGGGTTGGAACCCTTATCTCGTTACGGACATAGTGATTCTATCGAAATGAAATTAGGTAACTAATAATGAATCGGTAACCCAGTTGTCTATATCCGGAATCGATTATTGCTTAACCAGCGCAGATTTCGTGGGTTGCTGCTGCTGAAATTCAGGCACGTCACTATAAACTAAAATGAGCAATCCAATGATGAATAAGAAACCATTAACGCTTCTGGTAGCAGGGCTACTGGGAAGCGCACCCGTTTGGGCGCAAAATGAGCTCACCTTGATCCAGGTCGGGGAAAAAATCGTCGAGCGGTTAGAATCGATTAAAGCGATCGCCGAACGTGGAGAAGGGGTGTTTGAACGCAACGGTGAGCGTTGGATCCACTATAAAGGCTTCGATTATCGGCTTAGTTACAAAAATGATCTGCAATTCCCCTTTATACCTTATCAAAGTGGCGATGATACGCCTTATCGCAATGTGATCGATTTTGTCGATCAGAGCTGGGAATTCATGGTGTACGACGGCGGTTTTTATCTGATGAGCCGCGAATTTGGTGTTTACGAATCGGACGAGCAGGGCTGCTTTGTCGAATACATTCCTGCGGCACACGGGTCTAAGCGCGCCGATGGTAGCTACATTTGGCAACGTGATGTCATCTATCGTACCGAAACCTCTGATTGTGGTGCGTTAGTGAAGCCAAAGATTACCTCGTTAACCGTCTCGAGCCTGTCTGATGTCGGTGTGTCATTTGACTGGCTTGGGCAAAATGAAGCCGATAAGACTCAGCTCACCTTAATCAATTTGAGTGATGCGAAGGATGTTCGCCGCTATGATTCGGTTTCTGCGGGCTTTTTTATCGGTGACCTTAAGCCTGGCACATCATATGAGATGGTGTTGAACTCGTGTAATCCAGTGGATTGTGCTGAGCCCAAGGTAGTGCGCTTTACTACTCAAGATGCTCGAGTCGGTTTTGCCGATGAAATCCCAACCCCGAACCATTTGCAAGGCAGTTTAGAGGGAGGGTTGGGCATTACTCAAACCCATACATCAGTCGCGCCGAATAGCAATGAGTTAACTGGTCAAGGTCATTTGGACGTGATCATGAACCGTGAAGCGATGCTGCTGTTTACCGCGCAACAAGGGGAAGAGATTAACCAAGTTCGCGCCGAAGTGTTCCTCGATGGCGAATTAGTTCACAGCGCATTGATGCTACCACCTAGTGCATTAGCAGCCTCGGATCAGCCGGACAATGGTCGTATGAAGGTGGTGTTCTCTCATCACGCTTGGTCACTGCCGCTGCAATGGAACTGGATGAAGCCGGAGCTCTCACTGCGCTTGACCGACAACTTAGGCCGTGAAGGTGTGCTCAGCCAAGGAGACATCCAGTTTGGTGGTGCGCCTGAGTTGGTGATTCAAAATATCGACATGGGAATGCTGACTCAACCGCGTAACCACAATACGATGATTCAAAATCTTCCAACTTTGGCCGCGGATTATTTCCAAAAAATACCCGCGTCTAAATTGGTGATGGCTGACTACACTCCTGCCTATTTTCCTGTTGTCACTATGCCAAATGGTGTGGTGTACACCGATAAGAGCGCGAGTACGGGTGGTTGGCACAGCGGCGATATGCGTGAAGCGATCGGTAAAGCGTTGGTCTCTACAGGTGTTAACAACGCCAACGTCGGCATTGTGAGTAGTGCGGGTTATTCGCAGCAGTACAATCGACGTTTTAACCACATCACTGCCCATACCAATGTGGGCATCTACACCAAAAAAGACACTGATTTGCCGCAAGTCGTCGTGCATGGCGGCAGTGGTGGCGGCGGCATCGTGACACTGGAAGCGACGACAGGTAACGAGTGGTCTCATGAGCTTGGGCATAACTATGGCTTAGGTCATTGGCCGTACATGGCCTCAATTCACGATCTGGAGTCCGGCTGGGGGTGGGATGCGTTCCACCAACGCTTTATTGGTAACTTACACTGGAAAGGCGATGTTTATACCCAACAGCAAGGTGACGATATTGTACCGCCGTTTAAAGATGCTTTCCGTTTCCTGCGTGATGCGCAAAATGGCGGTGAACAAGAGTACGTTGGCACCATCAGCCGCTTTACCTTGGAGCATCCGGTTCAGTCACGCAAAGCACAGCGTTGGATGAACAACGGTTTTAACCTTGATAGCAACAGCCCAAGCGGTTATGTGCAGTGGGATCAGAGTACCCAACGTTATAAAGCGGTAGAAACCGATACACCGAAACCGCAGCAAGTGGGCGTACCCGTAGTTACTTTATTGGGGATTTACGATCCGCAGAATGAGAACCCTAGCCAAATCTATCCTCTGATTTACTCGAATTATGGCAACGTGTTTGAGCTGCCACAGCCAGAGCAAGGGGATTATCAGTTGGAAGGTTGGCAAGCGGTGGCGAACCTGACTCAGGCACAGCTCGATAGCGATATTTGGCAAACATTACGTATAGATGGTGAGCGGCAACGTTTGTGTAAGTTTACTTTCCAAGCGACCAATGGCGATAGATCGCAGTTTGTCGGTGGGGTTGAACCCAGTACCGACCGTTGTTCTGTTGGACGTGATGTAACATGGAACATCAACGTGAACATGACCTCTGCGCAAGGCGAGTATGAACTGCTTTCCAAGTATGGTCGCGGAACGGTGACTTACACACCGACGGCCGATGTCGGTGAAGTGAGCCTATGTACACTCAATAAGTCTGGAAATGATCACGATGGAGCTGGATTTGTCGTTGGTAATCACTGTGAACAGGTTGCAGGTGTGATGCATAAAAATGGCCAAACGTGGCGCTATGCCATTCGTGGCGATGAAGTGTTGCGTCCTACTTACCAGGTTCAGGGCCAGTGTCAGTTGGATGTTGAATTTGCAGATGGGATCCGCGAACAAGTTCGATTGAGTGTCTCTCGCCACGCTGGCAATGAAAGTAACAAGTTCCACGTTAACTTATCGATGGAGAATGGAGTACCAACTCAAGTGGGTTTGCATTGTTCGGATCGAGGTGGTGAAACAGAACTGACTCGAATGACGCCAGATCAGAACCCGCCGCTGGATAAGCTGAAAGGCCCAATCATCATTGGCCAAGAGTACGGTTACAGCCAAGTGGTCGATATGACACCAACCTTCGCGCAGAATGAAACTCTGTTGAACACGGATTTTGCAACGATCGCTGAGTTTGATGCTTTTGTGGCCGAACACTATGGGCGTGGCGCTCTAAACAATGGCGTGACGAAAGCGGAGCGCCGAGCGGGGGCATTGTATGTCCACCCGAACCCAGAAACGGGCATGCGTGATTACTTTGTAATGCGTATGGTAGATGCTGGCGCATTCCCGGCCGATCAAACCAGTAATCAAGGTTGGAAATACCTAGGTTCGGCAGATCGCTATGTGAACTTTGCTTTCAACCCAATCAAGCTCAATAGAGCGGCTGGTGTGAGCATTGAAGCGCGTGTACAAAGCTACTTTGGTGTATCTCGCTTATTGACATGGGATGAGCGTACCTCAACCACTTTGGATAAGGCGCAAAATGCGGTGTTTGTTGGGCAAATCGATGGTGAAAACCATTACTTTATCCAAAAACGCCCAGGAGAGGGGGAAGCTTTCCCGGTGCTCGGAGAGTCAAACCTAGATTGGGTTTACCTTGGCAGCGACAGCACCATTCAAGCTTACCTTGCGGAATTAAATCGTGATTTAGCAAGCTTTGAACGTTCGTTACTGGAGTGGTATCAACAAGATGCGATGGGCGTGTGGGGCAGTGATGGCCAGCGTGGCCAAGTGAACGATATTTATCAATACGCTTTCCGTGGCGGCTATCATTATTACCGCTTGAAAGTGACTAAGTACGGTTATTTCCCTTACCCAACCGATCCCAATCCAACCAACAGTAGCTGGGAATATCTCGGTCAGTTTTAAGTTCCTCACGGGATCGTGAGGTAAAGTCGTAAAATGCGCCACTCGCTGTTAAGCGAGTGGCGTTAAGTTTTAATGAACGAGGTTTTTAAATAGGTAGGTGCTCGTTAGCAAACGACTTTAATCGCTAAACCACCTTGGGACGTCTCACGATATTTGGCGTTCATATCTTTACCTGTCTCAAGCATGGTTTCGATCACTTTATCAAGCGAAACACGAGGTGCCGATGAGCGGCGTAGCGCCATCCGCGTTGCGTTGATCGCTTTCACTGCAGCAATACCATTGCGCTCGATACAAGGCACTTGTACTTGTCCCGCGACAGGGTCACAGGTTAAGCCCAAGTTATGTTCCATCGCAATTTCAGCGGCCATGCAAACTTGTTCAGGGCTTCCACCCATCAGTTCTGCAAGGCCCGCGGCTGCCATCGAACAGGCAACACCTACTTCACCTTGACAACCCACTTCCGCACCAGAAATAGAAGCGTTACGTTTGTAAAGCCCACCGATAGCTCCAGAGGCGGCAAAGTAACGGATATAGTCTTTTTCAGTAACGGTCTGAATGAATTTATCGTAATAGGCTAACACTGCAGGAATAATACCGCATGCGCCATTAGTAGGTGCCGTCACCACACGCCCACCCGCGGCATTTTCTTCGTTCACTGCAAAAGCGTACATGTTTACCCAGTCAACGACCGCCATTGGATCATTAGTGGTTTTTTCTGAGGTCATTAATTGTTGACGAAGTGCTGCTGCTCGGCGTGGAACACGAAGAGGCCCTGGTAAGATACCTTCAGTATTCATACCGCGGTCCATACATTCGCGCATGGTTTTCCAAATATTGGCAAAGTAAGTACGAACTTCTTCATCAGAATGCAGTGCTTTTTCGTTAGCCATAACCAGCGTACTGATGGAAAGACCACTCTCTTTGCATTGGTTCATCATCTCGTCAGCGCTAGTGAAGACATAAGGAACTTTAATAGGGTTCTCTTTTTCTTTACCAAAGTTCTCTTCATCAACGATAAAACCACCGCCGATAGAGTAGTAGGTTTTTGAGTAAACGACCTCATCATCGATCCACGCGTGGATCTGCATGCCGTTTTCGTGCAAGGACAAATTCGTTTTGTGGAAATTCATTCCACCTTCTTTAGGAAACGATACGGTATGACAGTGCATACCAACGGGAAGACGCTCGGTTTCTTCAACGCGTGCGATAAAGCCTGGAATAGCATCGATATCAACTTTCTCAGGGGTATTACCAGCAAGACCCATGATGATAGCGATATCTGTGTGGTGACCTTTCCCTGTCAGTGATAATGAACCATAAACGTCCACGGTGATTTTAGTGATGTCGCGCAATTTTCCCATTGAACGTAAATCATCAATAAACTCTTTACCCGCTTTCATTGGTCCCACTGTGTGTGAGCTTGAAGGACCAACACCGATTTTATAGATATCAAATACACTAATCATATCGATTACCTCAAAAGTAAGCCCCCCTAGCTAAGAGGGAGGCTCATTATTATAGTTATGTTCTGTATGCAGTATTCATGACGGTTGATATAACCACCAGATTAAAGAGCGCCGTAGATTACAGAAGTAATAGCAGCAAGACCACAGATAGTTGTGAAAATCTGTACTGGTGCTGAAGTCTTGAACTTCGCCATTGCAGGGATCTTGTGCATTGCAAATACAGGCAGCAGGAACAAGATGCCAGCAATCATCGGTGCGCCCATGGTTTCAATCATGCCTAGGATGCTTGGGTTTACAATCGTTACGATCCAAGTTGTCAACACGATGAAGATCAGTGACATTTTTTCAATCTTGCTTACTGAGCTATTTGAGCGAGATTTAATCAAACCAACTAGGCCTTCATGTGCCCCTAAAAAGTGACCAAAGTAGCTAGAGGTAATCGCTGCAAAGGCAACAAGAGGACCCATGTAAGAGATGATTGGTGATTCATGGATGTTTGCTAGGTAAGAAAGCACAGAAATGTTTTGCTCTTTTGCTAACGCGAGTTGCTCTGGCGACAGAGACAGCACAACAGAGAACACGAAGAACATCACAAAACCCATCAGCATCATGGCCGAGCCACCAGTGATCATATCGGTTTTCTTAACCGCGTTGTCACCATGTTGTAGGCGTTGCTCTTTAGAGAACTGGCTAATGATTGGGCTGTGGTTGAATGAAAACACGATGATAGGAATTGCAAGCCAAACGATGGTTGGCATCGCAGACCAATCAGGTGCGACTTCAATCATAGAGGTGTTCCACTCTGGAATAAGGTAGAAAGAAAGTGCTAATAAAATGAAAACCAATGGATACACCATGGCAGACGTTGCTTTTAGCATCAGCTCTTTACCAAATACTACGCCAGCCGTCATTGCCACAATCAGCGCACCAGAAAGTAACCAACGAGGAATCGATTCCATGCCAACTTGGTTAACAAGGAAGGAATCAACGGTGTTTGTGATACCAACGCCGTAGATAAGAACGATAGGGTAGATGGCGAAAAAGTATGCGAACGTAATAAGGTTTGCGCCAGTTTTACCAAAATGCTCTTCTACTGTGTCAGTAATATCAGAATCAACATTTTTTGAAGAAAGAACAAAGCGAGCTAAGCCTTTATGTGCGAACCAAGTCATTGGCGCCGCAATTAGGGCTAACATTACTAATGGCCAAAAACCACCCGCACCAGCTTTAATTGGAAGGAAAAGTACACCGGCACCAACGGCTGTACCAAAAAGTGAAAGACACCAAGTGAAATCTTTATAAGTCCACTTGCTAGAGGATTGTACGGCAGATGCCGACGAAGTTGTTGTGTTCATATTGTATTACTCATTTTTGGGAACAGGAAATAAGTCGAGCGCATTTTGCATAATTTTCTCATTCGAAAACTAGATCTAAATCATGTAACGTTCTGGCTTATTGAATGATATGTCAAAAACCCATTTTTGATCACGAAAATGGCGTGCTACATGTGAGTAATGTTAATGATTTGGATTAGTAAAAGTTATCAATATAATGCTTCGATTAACATTTATTCATGCCAAACGTTTGCTTTTGGACGGGATAAGGAAAAATAATCATCCGTGTTATTTAAACTTATGGTTGAATAGTTTGAATATTAATGAGGTTGAATAACTTGTTTTTGCAAAACATGAATGATCTGCGCTGTCATCCCCCAAATAAAATGATGTTGATAAGGGATGGCGAAAACGCGATGTCGTTGATTTTTTACTTGAAATAATTCGCTATAGAGTTTGTTTCGATCAAACAGGTGGTGGGCGGGAACTTCAAATATTTCGTCCACTTCATTGGTATCAATAATGGCCTTGTAATTGGGGTTGATAAAAGCAAGAAAGGGCGTCACTACAAATTTACTGACGGTAACCAATTCAGGCAGTTGCCCAAAAATAGTAATGTCGTTTGCTAGAATTCCAATTTCTTCTCTTACTTCACGAAGCGCAGTGATCTGCAGCGAGCCATCGACTTCCTCATATTTCCCGCCAGGAAAACTGATTTGTCCCGGATGATGTTTAAGGTGCGCAGCTCTCTTGGTTAATACCACATTTAAACCATTCTTCCGCTCAACAAAACCAATTAACACTGAAGCCTTGCGTAAGGTTTGAGGAGCAAGGTGTGCCACACGACGGATAGATTCTTCATGATAAGGCACAGGTTGTTGCAACTGAAAGCGCTGGATAAGCCGATCTTTTGTCAAGGGGGTCGCAGTCTGTACGCTGTTTCTCTTCATTTTCGTTACCTATTCGGATTTTGCGTCTACCTCTTTTTAGCCTAGTTCAATAAACCTTGGAAAGGTTAACGAGGTTGTTCGAGCACAGGTAAAATTCGGCTCAGTTTATCCAGTGTCTCCTGATATTCAAGCTCACACTGACTATCGGCAACAATACCGCCACCAGCCCAAACGTGCAGTTGTTGCTTCTCTGCCACCAAAGTTCGGATAGTAATACTGCTGTCCATTGTCCCGTGGCGGCTAATATAGGCGATGCTGCCACAGTAAGCGCTACGGCGGTGAGGCTCTAACTCCTCAATAATTTCCATTGCACGTACTTTTGGTGCGCCAGTAATTGAGCCTCCGGGGAAGCTGGCTCTTAATAGATCGGCCGCGTAATAGGTGGAATCAAGTTCTGCGCGAATGGTACTCACAAGGTGATGCACGGCAGGAAAACTTTCAATATCGAACAGCTTAGGCACATGTACAGACCCCGGTTTTGCCACACGGCCAACATCGTTTCGTAATAGGTCAACAATCATCAAGTTTTCTGCTTGATCTTTTTCTGCGCAAGCAAGGTCTGCCGCGTTAGCGGCGTCAATGCTGGGGTTATCGCTTCTTGGTCGGGTGCCTTTTATCGGCTTAGTTTCGATGATGTTGTGTTTGACCTGCATAAAACGTTCGGGGGAGACACTCAAAATCGCTGACTTCTCTAAGCGAATAAAAGCCGAAAATGGTGCGCAATTAAACGCTTCCAGTTTTTGATAAGCTTGCCATTCACTGCCTTCATAATGCGCTTGAAAACGCTGTGCAAGGTTGATTTGATAACAATCACCACTGAGCAAATAGTGCTGGATTTGCTCAAATTTCCGTTGGTAGCTCTCTTTACTCATGTTGGATTGCCAATCAGAGCGTAATGCAAAATGGCCGTTGTTTTTGGAGTTCTGAGCGTTGAGCCATTGCCATGCTTCATCAATATGATTGCCCACCACGTAGGCGGCTTGGTGCAAATGATCAACGACCACAGCCCATTGATAGAGACCAATCGCCATATCAGGTGTGGATAGATCGTGCTCAGCGAGCGTTGGAATTCGTTCTATCTGCCGCCCTAAGTCATAGGCAAAATAACCGAGTGCACCGCCCACGAAAGGAAGGTCCATATCGCTTTGAACATCGGGCAAATACTGCTGCTGCAACTGTTTGAGCAGTTGGAATGGGTCTACCTGAGAATCATAACGAGACTGCGGTTCGCATACCGTCGTTTTACCCCCTTGTGTCACTAAGGTGACCAGTGGTTCAGCGACTAAAATATCAAAACGGCTATCGATATGCGTCTTAGAGGCGGAGCGCAACAGCATAGCCCACGGGCAGTCTTCGATTTTAGAAAACAATTGGTGAGCGAGATCGACATGGTAAGTCAGTGCGTTAACTTGGATATGATTGAATTCGTTGTTGTTCATTTGCGTAATTTGTGACAAAGAGACCGATCACTGCATGGCGTGTTGAGTAAAGCAAGAGTATCATAAAATGCAAATTAAAAGCTGCTACTTGATTGAATCACATCAATAAGTTGATTTTTTGCTGAGAAGCTTACCGCTTATTGAATGAGGAACACGCAACAGTCAAGGGAAGCATAACAATAACGAGGCACGCAATGACGGTAATTCGCAAGCAGGATGTGATCAGCAGTGTCGCTGACGCTCTTCAATATATCTCTTACTACCACCCTCTGGACTTCATTCAAGCACTAGAAAAGGCTTATCATCGAGAAGAGAGTCAAGCTGCGAAAGATGCGATCGCACAAATTCTCATCAACTCGCGCATGTCAGCAGAAGGGCATCGACCCATTTGCCAAGATACCGGCATCGTAACCTGTTTTGTTAACATTGGTATGAATGTGCAATGGGAGTCTGATCTCACGGTGCAAGAAATGATTGATGAAGGAGTTCGTCAAGCGTATACCAATCCAGATAACCCATTGCGCGCTTCTATATTAATGGATCCTGCTGGTAAGCGTATTAATACTAAAGACAATACGCCTGCTGTCGTTCATATCAATATGGTGCCAGGAAATAAAGTCGACATTCAAATCGCAGCCAAAGGCGGCGGCAGTGAGAACAAAACCAAGATGGTAATGCTCAATCCTTCCGATGACATTGCTGAATGGGTAGAAAAAACCGTACCCTTGATGGGGGCGGGTTGGTGTCCTCCGGGTATGCTCGGCATTGGTATTGGCGGCACCGCGGAAAAGGCGGCTGTGCTTGCTAAAGAATCATTGATGGAGCATATCGATATTCAAGAACTGATTGATCGTGGTCCACAAAATGCGGAAGAAGAACTGCGGTTAGATATTTTTAACCGCGTGAACCGTTTAGGCATTGGTGCGCAAGGGCTTGGTGGCTTAACCACCGTTGTGGATGTAAAAATCAAAACAGCGCCGACTCACGCCGCGTCTAAACCTGTTTGTATGATCCCTAACTGCGCGGCGACCCGCCATGTTCACTTTACGCTAGACGGCACGGGCCCTGCTGAACTTACACCACCAAAGCTAGAAGATTGGCCACAAATTGTGTGGGACGCAGGAGCAAGCGCGCGCCGCGTCAACCTTGATGCGGTTACTAAAGAAGAGGTTCAAGAGTGGAAAACCGGTGAAACACTGCTTCTTTCCGGTAAGATTTTAACGGGCCGCGATGCCGCACATAAACGACTCCAAGCAATGTTGCAAAATGGCGAAGGGCTGCCTAAAGGCGTCGATCTTAAAGGTAAATTTATCTATTACGTTGGCCCCGTTGATGCGGTGGGTGATGAAGTTGTTGGTCCAGCAGGCCCGACCACATCGACACGTATGGACAAATTTACCGACATGATGCTTGATGAAACGGGCATTATGGGGATGATAGGCAAAGCAGAGCGTGGACCTGCGACGGTGGAGTCAATCAAAAACCACAAAGCGGTCTACTTGATGGCGGTGGGTGGCGCGGCTTACTTAGTGGCGAAAGCGATTAAGAAAGCACGCGTGGTGGCATTCGAAGATTTAGGTATGGAAGCCATTTATGAATTCGAAGTTGAAGACATGCCAGTCACGGTTGCGGTGGACTCGCGTGGCGCGAATGCTCACCAAATAGGCCCAGACACATGGAAAGTGAAGATTGCCGAAGCTCAAAAGAAAGCTTAATCTGATCTCATCGCGTTCTCACGATAACTGCAGCTTAGGCTGCAGTTATCGTCTATAAATCAGTAGATAATTGAAATGCTCATTTGCAAAACTAGGAGGGTAGATGCCTCGTTTTATTAAAATATTACAAATTATTATCGCTATTGTGGTTGGGGTTTTCCTCGGCTATGACCTTATTCTACATGGCATCAGCATCTTCGATGATAAGTACGTCACAATCACCTGCGTGTTATGGGTGATGCTTGAGGCTGCATTGTTTGTGATTTATAAATTAATAGAAGATGATTGAGCCGATGTGAGCGGCTCAACACAGAACAGCGAATTTTTTGGCCAAAAAAGCCTAAGCCTCTGATTCTCGTCAGGGGCTTTTTGTTCATCTCTGATTAAGATGAATACACATAAAATAGCGTCATCAAATGAAGTGGAGTGAGTGAATGAAGCACATTCGTCGAGAAATGACTGATTTAATTAACCGTGGATTAGATTCGCACGTTCGAATTGCTGTCACGGGGTTATCGCGAGCGGGGAAAACGGCTTTTATTACCTCCTTAGTGAACCAATTACTGCACACCTCTACCCATGATAATTTACCGCTATTTTCCGCAACGCGTGACCGACGCATTGTGGGTGCAAAACGTGTCCCTCAAACTAACTTAATGGTTCCACGCTTTGCTTACGATGAAGCGATGTCACAGTTACACAGCGAACCGCCACATTGGCCTGTGCCCACTCGTGACGTCAGCGAAATTCGCCTAGCGATCAAATACAAACCTAAAAAGCGCAGTAAAAAATTATTTGGTCACACAGCCACACTTTATCTCGATATTATCGACTATCCGGGTGAATGGCTGTTGGATCTGCCTCTGCTCGAAATGACCTATGAACAGTGGTCAGAACAGCAGTTTTCAGCGCTAAGTGGACTGCGTTCCTCATTAGCCGAGCCGTGGCTTGAGGGGTTAGCTAAACTTGATGTAACGCATGATACCAATGAGCAAAAGCTTGCTTCACTGTCGATGCTGTTTACGGAGTATTTGCACGCGTGTAAAAATGCTGGTTTACATTGGGTGCAACCGGGGCGTTTTGTGTTGCCGGGAGAGCTAGAAGGTGCGCCTGTTCTGCAATTTTTCCCATGCCGTAATCCGTACGGTGAAGACAAGCCGGCTCCCAATAGTAATTACAGCATGTTAAAAGCACGCTATGAAGAATACCAAAACAAGGTTGTGAAAGCTTTTTACAAAAATTATTTTGCCACGTTTGATCGGCAGATTGTGTTAGTCGATTGCTTATCTCCACTCAATGACGGCTACGACTCCTTTTTGGATATGCGTCGTGCGCTTGAACAGATTATGCATAGCTTTCGTTATGGTCGTAATGGTTTACTCAAGCGTCTGTTTGCACCCAAGATAGACAAAGTGCTGTTTGCCGCAACCAAAGCGGATCATGTCACCCCTGAACAACACCCGCATTTGGTGTCGTTACTGCAGCAGATGGTTCATCCTGCTTGGCAAAGCGCCGCCTATGAGAATATTGAGATGAGTTGCATCAGTATGGCATCGATACAGGCCACACAAGCGGGTTTTATTGATAGCGGTGAGCGCACCATTCCAGCCTTACAAGGTGTGACGCTCAATGGCGAAACTTTGACCATTTTCCCCGGCGATGTGCCGAAAAAGTTACCTAACAAAGAGTATTGGCAGCATCAAGGGTTTGAATTCACCAGTTTTAAACCAAGAGCATTTAGCTGTGATGAACCTTGCCCTCATATCCGTTTAGATAAAGCGTTGGAATATTTAATTGGAGATAAGCTGAAATGAGTGATTTAGAAACCAAGCAAATCTTTAATCAAAAATTAGAACCACAACAGAAGAGTACGCCAGAGCTTACGGCTCAACAGCAATTTCAAAATAATGAAGCCTTCATTCCAATGCCGATCAGCAATGAAGAGAGTGCTGCGGAAAAAGAGTTGGAGCAAATCATTCGCCCACCACAAGGTCGGAAATGGCGAGCTGCGGCGTTAGTTATAAGCTTTGCAGGTTTAATCGGTTGGCAAGTTATCGATTCAGTTATCACGGCGATTCAATCAGCGGACTGGTTAGCATTAGGCTGGGCGGGATTTATTGCTGGTTTGGCATCGTTAGGCTTAAGTACCTTAATCAAAGAGCTGTGGAAGTTACGAGCACTTCGCCATCATTTTAGTATTCAAGAGCAAAGCGAACAGCTCATGCAAACCGACAGCGTTGGCCATGGGCTCGCGTTCTGCCAAGCTCTAGCTAAACAAAGTGGCATAAAAACCGAAAGCCCAGCCTATGATCGTTGGTTAAACAGCGTTAATGCTTCACACAGCGATGCTGAAATACTCGATATGTACGATGCTATGGTGGTGAGTGAACAAGATAAACAAGCAACCAAAATCGTCTCACAATATTCAACAGAAGCGGCAGCACTAGTGGCAATTAGCCCTTTAGCCATCGCAGATATGTTGTTAGTGGCATGGCGTAATTTCACTATGATTGATCAACTAGCAAAACTGTATGGAGTGCCATTGGGTTACTGGTCTCGTCTCTCTTTATTTAAGTCAGTATTGGTTAATATGGCAGCGGCAGGTGCCAGCGAACTCGCCATCGACGCCAGCATGGATCTCCTGTCTATGGATTTAGCCGGAAAAGTATCCGCGCGGGCAGGGCAAGGTTTAGGAGTGGGAATATTGACCGCTCGTCTTGGTTTGAAAGCCATGGCACTGCTCAGGCCGATGACATGGCAGCCAGACAGAAAAGTGAAATTAGGGGCGATTCGCAAACAGATCGTCGCAAGAATCGCCGCGCTTACGGTGAAATAAGCAACATTTATCAAATAATATGCCCGAATGTGAACCTCAAAACATGAGATAACTTGACGCCATACAAGGCTTGATAGAAACTACTGTCAACTTTTCCTGACACTTTTTATTAGGATTTTTAAGTGCGTCTTGAAGTCTCTTGTGAAGATAGACTCGGCCTAACCCGAGAACTGCTCGATATTCTTGCATCGAGAAACATTGATTTGCGTGGGATTGAAATCGATGTCATCGGCATTATTTACCTCAACTGCCCTGACATTGATTTTGAAACATTCAGTGAATTGATGGCTGAAATTCGCCGAATTTCTGGCGTAAAAGATGTTCGGAAAATTCAATTCATGCCCATGGAGCGGCATAACACCGAGTTAATTTCATTACTCAACAACGTGCCTGATGCGGTGCTGGCGATTGATCTGAAAGGGTTTGTTGATATGGCAAACTATTCAGCACTATCGCTGTTTAACAAAACAGAGAAAGAGGTGATAGGGCAGCCCATTTCGGCATTATTACCTTTCTTTAACCTATCACGCTGGCTTGAAGGCAACAAAGCACGACAACGTGAGGAGATCGTGCACGATGGTCTCGATTATCTGATGGAGATGATGCCTGTTTATATTACGGGTGAGTCGAAAGAATCCACCTTGGCGAGTACCATGATGATGATTCGTTCTAAAAGCCCTAGCGGCGTCGTCGATGATGCTTTGCCTTTACACAATAACCTTGGTTTTGAACATTTTGTCGGAGTGTCTAACCGCCATAAAGCGCTCATTAGCCAAGCTAAGAAGCTGTCAATGCTTGATCAACCTTTGCTTATAGAAGGCGAAACCGGAACGGGTAAAGAGATGTTGGCCAAGGCTTGTCATAATCGCTCTCACCGTGCCTCCTTTCCTTTCTTAGTTCTGAGTTGTGCTTCAATGCCGGATGATGTTGCGGAAACGGAGTTGTTTGGTCATGCGCCAGGGGCATTTAATCATCAACAAGGTCACAAGGGTATTTTTGAACAGGCGAATGGCGGTACTGTTTTTCTCGATGAAATAGGGGAGATGAGCCCTCATTTACAAATTAAACTACTGCGCTTCTTGCAAGATGGTACATTCCGCCGCGTTGGTGAGGAGCATGAAGTTCATGTTAATGTTCGTGTGATTGCCTCGACGCGTCACAAGTTGGCGGATTTAGCCGAATCAGGCGCATTTCGTGAAGATCTTTTTTATCGTCTGAATGTGTTAACTCTCCGTATTCCTACTTTGCGTGAGCGGTCTAACGACATTCAGCCATTGCTTGAACTGTTCGTGGCGAAACACATTAAGAAAATGGGTATGGCCAAACCACTACTAGCGGAAGATTTGGCGGATCAGCTCTCTCATTACCAATGGCCAGGCAACGTACGACAGTTGGACAACATGGTGCTCAGGGCGCTAACGGAGATGTCTGATAATCAGTTAACAGTGGATCTCTTCCATCTGCCACAGCTTGAAACCGTTCATACTGGCAATACCCATGTCAATCTTGATGGCTCATTAGATGACATCATGAAAGAGTATGAATCTCAAATTTTGGAACGTTTATATCAGTCTTTCCCTTCAAGCCGTAAGTTGGCCAAGCGTTTAAACGTATCACACACCTCTATCGCCAATAAGCTACGCGACTACGGAATTAGGAAAAATTGATGCAGTCATGCAGCACCTTGTCCCAAGTGTATGAAGTGGACAATGATATTTTAGTGCGAACCGCAAAACTTGAAGATGCGGAGATGATCGCCGCCTATTTTACGAGTAATCGTGAACATTTACGGCCTTGGGAACCTAAGCGAGAAGCGGCGTTTTTTGAGGCTCACGGGTGGGCGCAGCGACTGATTAAACTTGGTGAGCTGCATAAAATGCAATTAGGCTATTATTTGCTCATCATCGATATCAACAGTGGTGACATGCTTGGCACCATTTCGTTTAGTAACCTCTCGCGCTTTCCATTTTATGCTTGTAATCTCGGCTATTCGTTAGCGAAGAATGCACAAGGTAAAGGCATCATGGGCCGTGCATTAAAAATGGCGTGCCACTACATGTTTAAGGTACAAAACCTACACCGTATCATGGCTGGTTATATGCCAATCAACAAACGCAGTGAAGCGGTGTTGATGAAAATGGGCTTTCAGGCCGAAGGTCACGCTAAAAATTATTTGCTCATTGATGGCCAATGGGAAGATCACAACCTAACAGCATTGATTAATGCTGATTGGCGCCCAAGCTAATGGGTTATCGTTTTAAAAGTAAAGCGGCTATATTCACAAGTCAGCTAAAACATTAAGGAAATTCAATGTCGTATTTGCCTTTGGATCAATACCAAAGAAAATGGATTTTCACTCACCAATCAATGCCAGTTCCTGAGCAAGATCTGGTGCATATTAAACCCATGTCTCAAGCCAGAGCGGCTCAGTTTTGGCTGGAAAATATCAGTGCTCAAAGCCCAGATTCAGAGAGGTTAAGTTCTCAAGATTGGCCTCGTAAAGCAGGCAGTTGGATCAATGAAATCAGTTGGATGAAAGAATGGGAAAGTGACGATGAATCATTACCCGTTGATATTTTGGCCCATATTGATTGGCAAAATGACGTGACCGTTTATTTTTGTTATGAAAAGTACAATATTATCGAAACCCAATGGTCGGTATTTAAAAAATACTGGAAAAATTTCTTATTTTACGATGATGGGCCAATTTTATTGGGGCGTCGCCGTGCTCAAGCGTTATGGTTTGGTTCAAATGGCAAAGTCAAATTGGGTAATAGAAAGTAACGAATAAACGAATAAACGAATAAAAAGCAGCCTAGGCTGCTTTTTATTCGTTCTACAGTACTCGAAAGTTATTTAATTGATACAAACTTTATAACATCACGCTACCCATTCTTTCCTATACTGATCATAAGATATGTTCGGGAGGGCGCATGGACGATAAAATTCTCCAGTCTGTTGTTGAAATTACGGGGCAGAAAAATGCGGTGTCATTGGGTTATTGTGTCATCAGCGCTCTAGTCGAGATGTTGCCTCTGAAATCGGCCTGCTTAGAACATTATATTGGACCTCATTCCTATGTCATTGCAAAAGCTACTATCTGTAGCCGTATACCTGGAAAATTTGAAATTAACTGGGAATATGAGGGCGAGACGGTTCCAAGTTATGAACATAACCATTCTGATATCGAGCCCAAAATAGAAGATTTAGGTACAAACGGATACCATTGCATTTACCCTATTGCGATCAACGATAGTTTTTCTGCTAGGTTGTCTCTGATTCTAAAAGTTCCGCCCAAACAATATCGAATGCTCATTGAAGGCTTTGTTAAAATTTACCAAAATTACGTTTTATTATTGCATGAAAATGAGCGTGACAAACTGACAGGGTTGTTGAATCGAAGGACGTTAGAGGATAGGTTGCGCCTTAGCTTTGATGTGCTTCCTGAAACGACGACAGTAGGTTCAGTGATGCCTTGGGTTGCCATCATTGATCTCGACCATTTTAAACGGATCAATGATAATTTTGGCCATCTGATTGGCGATGAAGTTTTGCTCTTGGTGGCTCAGCAAATGCAGAATTTTTTTCTTAATCAAGAACAACTGTTTCGGTTTGGAGGAGAAGAGTTCGTCATTATTTTCCCTGCCAGTGAGTATGAGGTCGTGCTAAACAGAACCGAGAGGTTTAGACAGCACATCGAGCAGTTTCGTTTTCCTCAGGTTCAACATATCACGCTTAGCATTGGTATCTGCTCTATCTCGCCAAGAGAATATCTCTCAACGATTCTAGATAGAGCAGACAAAGCACTCTACTTCGCCAAAAACCACGGCCGCAATCAAGTACAATGTTATGAAGACTTGTTGCGTAGCGGTGTATTCATTGAAAACGAAGAGGGGGACAGTAGTGCCGAACTATTTTGAACGGTTCACCTTATTTCTTCGCCGATAGCGTGCTACCCATTGAGGCAGTGATGATCATCGTAATGGCGATCCATTGCGTTAAGCTTAATTGTTCTTGAAGAATAATTAATCCAGCTAATGCGGCGATGGCGGGCTCTAAGCTCATTAACACACTAAAGTGTTGTGTAGACAAACGCTTTAAAGCCGACATTTCTAGGCAATAAGGTACGGCGCTTGAAAGAATCGCGACAGATAACGCCATAGGCAGTATTGACCACGTAAAAATAGACGCCTCTGATAATACAACGCCGATTGGAAACGCAAACAGGGCCGCAATTGTCATCCCTATCGCAACGGTTGCGCCTCCAGAACCGACACTCCCCGCCCTTTGACCAAACCATATGTAGGCTGCCCAGCATCCGCCGGCCGCTAAAGCCAGTGCAACGCCAATCGGATCAAGTGCATCGACACCCGTTAGATCGGGCAATAAAAAAACAATGCCCAAAATAGCAAGCGCAACCCAAATCAGATCTTTTTTGCGTTTAGATGAGAGAAATGCAATGAGTAATGGCCCAGAAAACTCCAACGCAACCCCAATACCAAGAGGAATTCGTTCAATAGCAAAATAGAACATCAGTTGCATGCCACCTAGGCTTGCTCCGTAAATGATCATTGAGCGCCATTGTGAAAGAGAAAGTCGTAACTGCCATGGGCGAAAAATCATTAACAGTATTAATGCAGAGAGACCAACGCGCAGTGCAATTGTTCCACCTGGGCCAACAATAGGAAATAACTGCTTGGCTAGTGACGCGCCAGATTGAATGGTGGTCATGGCCAAGAGTAGAGTTAACACAGCCAAGAATATAGGGGATTTAATCGGTTGCATGCGCATCCATATGAAATAAAAGGAACGGGCCGATTATGCCTGAAAAATAAAGGGGTTAATAGGAACAACGAGCGGTGAATTAAAAGGGGATACCGTGAGTGCAAAACACTCACGGACCAAAAGATAAATTAAGTGGGCTTGGCTTAGTGGATGTAGAAACGAGGGTTTGCCGTTCCCCAAATCGTATACAGTTCAGGGAATATGAGCTCTGCATTTTCTTCCAGCTCACTGACAGTGATTCGGCCTTGCTTTTGCGCGCCAAACAAGGTGACTTCCTGATTAGGAAGGACGCCTTTCACATCGGTTACGTCAACCAATGTGGTGTTCATTGAGGTTACTCCAACCACCTTTGCTCGTTGACCGTTAATCAATACGTCACCGCGATTGCCCATTTTTCTTGGGTAACCATCTGAATAGCCAACAGGCAGATTTGCCAAAACACTCTCTTTGGTTACGCGGTATGTACTGTCATAGCCAACAGTGCTTCCTTTAGGAAGATGATGCAATGACGCAATACGTGTTTTGAATGAGACGATTGACGGATATTCCGGGTTAGTTGGTAAGTCGCCATATAGGACGCCGCCAGGACGTACCATATCAAGTTGTGCTTCCGGTACATTGAGAGCAGTGTAGGAGTTGGCAACATGCAAAATCAGTTCATCGCGTTTTAGGTTTGCTTGCTGAATCAACCAAGCTGAATTGGTATTAAAACTGGCCAACTTGCTGCGGATTTCGTCTGGGTTGTAATTGGGGAAATGCGTCATTATCCCAACAATTTGTATGCCACTTTGAGTAGCAATCGCAATCGATTCTTGTTTTCCTGCATCGGTTGACATATCGATACCATTGCGTCCCATACCGCCATCATTTAATGCCAAATGTACTCTTATCGTTTTACCTTTTTGCTGGCTTAGCTGAGCGAGTTGCTCAGCTTGTATTTTACTACCGATGAGCTCTTCGATATCTAACTCGACACTTTGTGCGATTTCATCAATGCTCGCAGAGCGAACACGCATCAACTGGCCTTTAAACCCGCTCTCACGTACGGCTCTAGCCTCTGCATTACTGGTAATTGCGATACAAGGGATCCCTTGCGCGAGAATAGTTGGCATTAAACCGCGAATACCGTTGCCGTAAGCATCAGCCTTCATCACGGCGCAAATTTTAGTTTGGCTGTTGATGTGGCTCTTAAACTGCTCAATATTTTGTTTGAATTGGCCAAGATCGATCTCAAGCCAAGTATTGGATTGCTGAATTTCTTGTATAGAAGGCTCACTGACGTTAAGGCTCAAAGGTGCAGAAGTCGCTGAAAAAGAGGGTAAAGCCATGGCAATTGACAGTGTAAGAAAAGAGGCTTTGAAATTCATTCTATCTCCTAGGTAAGTAAAAACAAGAAAGCCCCGTTAGGGGCTGACTCTATTTTAGTTAAGTTTGAAACGCCCCATTGCGTCTTGCAATGTGACCGATAATTGACTGAGTTCGTGGCAAGCTTGCGCCGTTTGTTCTGAACCCTGCGCGACTTCTTGTGAAGCCGTATGAATATTTTCAATGTTGCGGCTTAGTTCATCGGCAACGGAATCTTGTTCACTACAAGCACTGGCGATTTGTGTTCCCATATCCGCAATTTGAGCTACTGAGTTTTCAATTGAAACCATCAATTGCTGCGAGTGAGTTCCTTGAACGACGCAAGAGTCAATGCTGACGCGCGAACGTTCGGTTGCTTCTTTTGCTTCGCCTGCCATGGTTTGTAATTTTTCAATAATGGTTGTGATTTCGCCAGTTGAAGCTTGAGTTCTTCCCGCAAGGGTGCGCACTTCATCGGCAACAACAGCAAAGCCTCGGCCAGATTCACCAGCGCGGGCTGCTTCAATCGCAGCGTTCAGTGCCAATAGGTTTGTTTGCTCAGCGATGTTACGAATAACGTCAAGTACCACGTTAATTTGTGTGGATTGTTGTTCTAAATTTGCAACGGTTTCGCCAGCCTGACCAATAATTGTAGCCACTTGTTGAATGGAGCTCACCATCGCGGCATTGTCTGTCGCACCCTCTTTGGCTTTAGTGTTGGCACTACTTGCTTGTGATGCTGAGTCTTCCGTGTTGCGTGCTACATCGGCCACTGCGGCTTTCATTTGCGTCATCGCTGTTGCGACTTGTGTGATCTGATATTGCTGCTCTTTCATACCTTGAGCTGAGATATTGGAGATTTGACTCATCTCTTCCACAGCACTGCTTAGTTGTGTTACAGCGGAGATGATCTCTTCGATCAGTTGACGTAAATTGTTCTGCATCTTTTGTGAGGCATCGGCAAGTTCACCTAATTCGTCATTGCCAATAGCATTACGATCGATCTGTTTTGCTAAGTTACCTTCTGCAATCGCGTTTGCTTGGTCAACAACTAATCGTAAAGGTCCACAAATTATGCGAGTCAAGAAGAGGGTGATAATGACCATGACGACGATAATGGAAACATTACTGATACTTGATGAAGTGTTCAGTGTGTCAACTGCTTTAAGAATATAGCTTTTGTTGCCATCCATTGCTTTTTGCAAGATGCCAATCAGCGTTTTTATGTCGGCTTCAATATGACGAAAATTATCGAGAGATTGGTTTAGCAGTTTATGCGCACTATTTTTGTCATTGTTCGCTAAAGCCTGATTAAACTGAGTCATGATCGTTGTGTAACTATCCCAATTAGCCATCAAACTCTTGAATGTTTGCTCCTCTTCTCCTGGCCAAACACTTTTTCCATACTGTTTTAAACCTGCATCAACCTCTTGTTGTAATTGACGGCTAGTCACTAGGCGTTGTTTCACTTCGTTTATATCATCGGTGAGCAAGGAAGCAAACTGCGTACGACGCCAATAGGAGAGTTTATCTCCCATTGAATCTACGTGTTGTAGTGCAGGCAGTGTATCGTCGGCAAAATTCACCAACTGACTTTTGACTTCTTGGAGTTCGCTATATAAAAACCAAGCGAAGAGGATGTTGATTAAAGCGATGAGGCTAAATGAGCCTGCAATTTTCTGTCTGATGGATAGATTTTTTAAAAACATGAATGAGTTACCTTTGATTGTTTTTGTCAAAAGTCGCTTGAGCGAACAACATCCATTTACCGACAATGTGATCTACATCCTAATTGGTCGCGGATATTATCATGTTATCTATAAATTGACGATACCTATACTATTAAAGTAGCAGATGTTTGATTGTGCAAAGATAAAACGATTGATTAATTTTAATGATGTGAGGGTGGTTGATTATTGGTTTAACACCTAAGAGTGGTGAGAGGATTTGCAAGCGACCCCTCATTCTGAGTATTTGCCTTAGTGGTAATCGTTGTTCATTGATCTAACACCAAACTTTTTGCTGAGTAACTGTAACATAATGGCAACGTTGTTCGAGATTCAAGTACACCTCTAATTATCGTTTCTATGAGTACTCAGGAAGAGTTTATATGGTGCGTCCTTACTTAAAATTTATCATCCCTATTTTAGTTCCATTACTTATTTTATTGTTGCCTATGACCGCTTTCCCTTTTGAAGGGATGACCGTAATACAGCAGCGAGTGATTGCCATCTTTTTGCTCGCCGCTCTTTGTTGGGTATTTGAACCGATCCCAATCTATGCCACATCGGTAGTCGTGATCGTGCTAGAGCTCCTAATGGTATCGGATAAAGGTATCTGGTTTATGAGGCTTGCTGAGGGAGAAGCTCATTTTGGTGGCTTGCTAAAACATACTGATATCATGGCGACGTTTGCCAGCCCAATTATTATGTTGTTTTTGGGTGGCTTTTTCTTAGCCATGGCCGCCACTAAGTATCGCTTGGATGTCAACCTTGCACGAGTGCTGCTCAAACCATTTGGCCAGAATCCCAAGTATGTCATGTTAGGCTTGATGTTAATTACTGGCATCTTCTCGATGTTTATGTCCAATACCGCAACAACAGCGATGATGCTTTCCATCTTAACGCCAGTCATCGCAGTGTTTGGCCCAAAAGATCCAGGGCGAATTGCTTTTGCTTTGTGTATTCCGGTCGCCGCTAATATTGGCGGTATAGGTACGCCAATAGGTACTCCTCCCAATGCGATCGCATTGAAATATCTGGTCGGTGAAAATTTAATTACCTTTGGTGAATGGATGGCCTTTGGGGTGCCGTTTGTGATCATAATGATGGCACTCGCATGGGTATTGATTAGCGCCATGTTTAAAGCAGAGCAACAAAAAATTGAATTGACCATTAAAGGTAAATTTTTAAAAACACCAAAAGCCATTATTGTGTATGTCACATTTGCTCTGACCATTCTTCTTTGGTTGATGGGCTCAACCCATGGTATGAACTCTTATACTGTTGCACTGATACCCGTGGCTGTCTTTTCTCTTACTGGCATCATCAACAAAGAAGATCTAAAGAAAATTTCTTGGGATGTGCTGTGGTTAGTGTCTGGTGGTATTGCGCTAGGACTTGCATTAGACAAAACGGGGTTAGCACAACTAGTGGTGAACAGCATTCCTTTTGCGCAGTATTCACCTTACGTTGTTTTATTTGGTGCGGCATTTTTGTGTCTCATTATGGCCAATTTTATGTCACATACCGCCACCGCGAACTTATTAATGCCGATTATGGCCGCGCTTGGTGCTTCAATGACTTCGCTTACTCCACTAGGTGGAGAAATCACGTTGATTCTCGTGGTTACCTTTGCTGCATCACTTGGTATGTCATTACCTATCAGTACACCACCTAATGCGTTGGCGCATGCTACCGGGCACGTTCAAAGTAACCAAATGGCTAAAGTAGGGGTTGTCCTCGGTGTGATTGGGGTGCTGCTCAGTTTTGTTATGGTTTGGTTACTTCATGCGGTTGGTCATATCGGTTAGGTAGCATTATGTCGGATAAAAGACTTGTTGCACTCATTGATCGTTATTTTCGCCATCCTGAACGGATGGTGAAACTGCCTTCGGGAAGAATTGTCATTGAGCAAGAAGGTTATAATGATCGACTCTATTTCGTATGGTCGGGAGAATTGAGTGGCTATTACAATGAAAAAGGCGATAAACCGATAAAAGTTTTTTCAGCCGGTGCGGGTGCTTTTATTGGCGTGCACAGTTTTTTTTCTGGTGAATGGATAGCTTCTTCAACAGTGGTGGCTGAATCTACGGTAGAGCTTGCCTGGATCGACCGAACTACGGCCGTCTTAGAAGAAGATCAATATGGACCTTTAACCGCCCAGTTTACCCCCGTTATTGTGAATGAATTATCCCGCCGTCAACGACGTGCAACTCAAGAATCAGTGGCAAAAGAAAAAGCATTAGAAAGGTTATATTCGGCTGAGCAAATGACGACCTTGGGCCAGTTAGCGGCGGGCATTGCCCATGAATTGAACAATGCCATCGGGGTAGTGAGTAGCAAATCTGAGCGATTAGAAGTGCTGTTTATGGAGCTGCTCGAAGAGGTTCATCCTGAAGCGAGCCTCTTTTTCGATTTTGGCTTGATGTATGGTCAGAAAGTATCGTCAAACGAAGCTAGAAGGCGAGGTGCTCTTTTCGAAAAGCAATACGCCCTGCCTAAAAATGTGGCAAGAGATTTAGCAAAAGCGGTTCCAGAAGACTACTTATCTTCGCACTGGCTGAAAAATCCACATTTAGCTATCCGTTATTGGCAAATGGGCCGTGACTTGCATGATTTACGTTTGGCCTCTAAACATACTGTTGGCATTGTTAAATCAGTAAAACAACTGGGCCGAACTGAAATAAATCAAGATGAAGAGTTCGATATTAACGATACGATCAATCGAGCATTGGCGCTATTACAGAGTGATTTACGACGTGTCAGTGTTCGTATTAGGCCTGCTGCGTTACCCTTATTTAAAGGATCTCAGACAGAGCTGGTACAAATTTGGGTAAACATCATCAAAAATGCCTGTGATGCGATGGCTAACATAGCAGAGCCAATCATAGAGATACAAACCAAATTAAGTAAACAACGTATATTGGTAACCATTGCTAATAACGGTCCTGAAATTAACGAAGCCACTAGACGGAAAATATTCCAACCAAGCTTCACCACCAAAAAAGGAGGGTTGTCGTTTGGTTTGGGACTAGGATTATCAATAGTGAAACGCATTGTTTCTGGGTATGGTGGAAATGTCGTACTCAAAAGTGACAATGAAAGAACAATATTTAGAATTAAATTACCCACGGAGAGCGATTATGGAGAAGCTTAATATCATTTGTGTCGATGATCAAAGGGAAGTATTAAGTGCGATACTGCAAGATCTTCAACCACTCACTTCTTGGTTGAATATTGAAGATTGTGAATCGGCTTATGAAGTATTGGATCTAATGGATGAGTTTGACGAACAAGGTGAGCATATTGCGCTGCTGATGTCAGATCATGTGATGCCAGGAAAGACAGGAGTCGAATTATTAACCGAGGTCGCAGCAGATTCCAGATTTAAGAAAACAAAGAAAATTCTGTTAACAGGGCAAGCAACACACACAGATACGATCAATGCGATTAACACTGCAGGTGTAAATAGGTATTTTGAGAAACCATGGAATGCGAAAGAGCTGGTAGATTGTGTTCGCACTTTAGTGACAGAATTCATCTTTGAAGTAGGTTTAGATTATAAAGACTATCACAACGAATTAGATCAGAAAATAGTGCTAGCAAAACTGAGATAAGTGAATAATGCCCAAATAACTTTAACGGCGGCTATTAAAGTGTTTGGGTATTAATCGATGATATTAAAATGGCCAATAAGCTTGTCATCAGCATTCAATATTTGTCCTTGAGAAGATTCTTCATCATAAATAAAATTGAGATGAAGAGTGTCTAAATTGCAATTTATCTGACTTAATATATGACGTGTCAATATGTCACTATTAAGTTGATGAATAGTCGCATTCCAAGAGCAATGTTTAATATTAAAATGAATATTCATAGTGAGCGTAATTTTTGTGTTGCTTTAGATTTAGCAAACCAAAAACGCTTTCTACCAGTTGTACGAGACATAGTAGATCTCCTTTGTAAAAATGAAAATATTACATAGATAGAAATAGGATTGTCAAAACGGTTTATGCAAAAATGGCTGAATGTTCGAACGGGATAAGCAGAGGGAACGGAGCAGAAGTTTGAGCGATAACGTTGATAACTATAATTTATAATCTAGGTAAAAATAAGAGCGCTGGCGTGGTGCCAACGCTCACACATTCATGCGAAATTATTCAGCACGTACGTTAGCAGCTTGAGGACCTTTAGCACCTTGTTCTACAACAAAAGATACTTTTTGGCCTTCTGCTAAAGTTTTGAAACCTTCAGAAGCGATAGCGCGGAAGTGTACGAATACATCTGGACCGCCGTTGCTTTGAGAAATGAAACCAAAACCTTTAGTTTCGTTGAACCATTTTACAGTGCCAGTAGTAGTGTTAGACATGTTATGTCCCTTATAAAAATAAAAAATTTTAAAATACAGGTGTTGCTTTGAGACGAATTATTTAAATGAGACCATGAAACTAGAGGACACTTTGAATTGAATCTGAAAGGGAACTTTGGCTTACTTGTTACATTAATAACCCTGTTCAACAGAGCGGACACATAATCGCATGGTCCTCAATCAAAGTAAAGCATTTATTTTAAAATAATTGAGCATTAGGAATCTGAGCAGGTTATTCGTGATTTTTGTTACTTTTCAAACCATTTTTAGTAAACATTATCAGTGATAAGGCTCTGCCTATCTTTGGGGTTTTTATCTTTTATTTTTAATATCAATCGGTTGTGTTTTATGTATTTTTAATTTCTATCATCTGTGTGGCTATTTATTTTCTATTTTATCAATTTATAGGAAAGGTGACATAGGTCACGCCTGTTCCTTGTCTAAATTGACTACTGTCAAGTTGACATCCCTCTTTGGGGGTATGATTTCCTTATGGAATACGATGCGCATCACATAAATGCAACGTGTTCTGTTAAAACCACATCCGTTGAGATTTGTGAGGAATAATGAATATTAAAAAAAGAATGATAGTGGGAGTTCTTGCTATTGGGGTGCTGCTCGGTTGGTTAAGCCTTGGAGGGACTCATGTCATCTTAGAAAAAACGTCGAGTACGGAATTTTGTCTCTCTTGTCATACTATGCAAGCACCCTTTCAGGAGTATCAAGGCTCGGTACACTTCAGCAATGCCAAAGGCATCCGTGCAGAATGTGCTGATTGCCATATCCCCACTGATACTATGGATTATTTAGTCACTAAAATCAGGGCGTCCAAAGATATCTATCATGAGTTCATTACCAAGAAGATCAGCACACCTGAAAAGTATGAAGCGCATCGAGCCGAGATGGCTGAAACTGTCTGGGCGCAATTAAAAGCGAACGATTCTGCGACCTGTCGTTCATGTCACAGTGAAGATGCGATGGAGATTTACGACCAAACGGCGCAAGCACAAAAAATGCATCAGTACGGTATCGACAATAATCAAACCTGTATTGATTGCCATAAAGGTGTGGCACACATGCTTCCTGAAGTCAAAATGGACAGCCAAGCATTAGCCCATTTAGTCGAAGAGGCAAAGTTAACCCCTGTGGGCACTTCTATTGTTTATGCGATGCAATCTACGCCCATTTCTGATTTCGGAACGATCAATCCAGCGACGCCGCTGAAAGTATTGAATGAAAGCGATGGCAAGCGCACCGTTGAATTGAGTGGTTATCAGATGCAAGGTGCAGAACAAGTCTTGTATATGGGTGAAGGTAAGCGTGCTGTGATTGCTATGTTAACTGAAGCAGGGCAAAAAGCATTGAGCGTAAAAGAGTATAACGAAGATGCCTACGGAAATCAGTGGCGTCAAGTAACACTTGCCGGGGACATCGACACGCCAGTGTTGGGAAAAATGGATTCGCTTTGGGCATACGCTGAGCAATTGGACAATGTTTACTGTTCAACATGTCATGCCAAAATTCCGAGTAACCATTTTACGGTTAACGCGTGGCCTTCTGTGGCAAAAAGTATGGGGGACCGTACCTCTATTTCCGCAGAGGATCTAGAAATCCTCACGAAATATTTCCAATACAATGCGAAAGATGTTGTTGCCCAATAAAAAATGAAATAAGGATTCAGTGATGACTACTCTCACACGTCGAAGTTTTCTAAAAAGCGCTGGTGCAACTGCAGGTGCGGTCGCTATTTTTTCGGTTAAACCCATGCCAGTTCTCGCTTCCGCACCGCGAGGAGCTGGTGTACTGACTGCTGGGCGTTGGGGCGCTATGCTGGTTGAAGTTAAGGATGGGAAAATTATTTCCTCCAAGAATGCATTGCCGCAAACCGTACCCAATAGTCTACAAACCTCAGCGCCAGATCAAGTGCATACTCAAGCGCGGGTCAAATACCCGATGGTGCGTAAAGGTTTTCTAGCCAATCCCCATATGCCAGGTGGTAAACGAGGAGACGATGAGTTCGTCCGCGTTAGTTGGGAAAAAGCGCTGCAATTAATCCACCAACAGCATGCCCGTATTCGCACTGCTTATGGAGCCGAGTCAATTTTTGCGGGCTCTTACGGCTGGCGATCCAGTGGGATTTTACATAAAGCCCAAACCCTACTGCAACGCTATATGAGTATGGCGGGAGGCTATTCGGGTCATTTAGGTGATTATTCTACGGGTGCTGCGCAAGTCATCATGCCTTACGTTGTAGGCTCAATAGAAGTGTATGAACAACAAACAACTTACCCTGTTGTACTTGAAAGTAGTGATGTTGTGGTGCTTTGGGGGCTTAACCCTATTAATACACTGAAAATAGCATGGAGCAGTACCGACGGCGCGGGGCTTGAGTTTTTTAATCAACTCAAACATTCTAAAAAAACCATTATCGCTATCGATCCTATGCGTTCGGAAACCATCGAATTTTTTGGTGAAAACGCTCAGTGGATTGCACCGCATCCTGGTACTGACGTTGCGATGATGTTGGGGATCGCCCACTCATTAGTTGAAAAGGGCCAACATAACCTCGAATTTTTGAATAAATACACCGCTGGTTACGACAAGTTTGAAGCTTATCTGCTAGGTCATTCTGATGGCACGCCAAAGACAGCACAATGGGCTGAGGCAATTTGTGGCGTTCCTGCCAAACAACTAGAGCTATTGGCTGATATTTTTAGCAAAAATAGAACCATGATCATGGCTGGTTGGGGAATCCAACGTCAGCAATATGGTGAACAAAAACACTGGATGCTTGTCACTCTGGCTGCAATGCTAGGGCAGATCGGTTTACCCGGTGGTGGGTTTGGTTTTTCATATCACTATTCCAATGGCGGTAACCCAACGCGGACTGCGGGTGTTTTACCTGCTATATCAGCGGCCATTGATGGTGGTTCATCTGCGGGTAATGATTGGGCCGTTTCTGGAGCAGTAAATAGTTTTCCTGTGGCTCGTATTGTAGAAGCGTTGGAAAACCCATCCGGTCAATATCAACACAACGGGCATGAGAAAACGTTTCCTAACATCAAAATGATCTGGTGGGCGGGCGGTGCAAACTTTACTCATCATCAAGATACCAACCGTTTGATTAAAGCGTGGCAAAAGCCGGAACTCATCGTTATCTCTGAGCCTTATTGGACCGCGGCCGCAAAACACGCTGATATTGTACTGCCCATCACGACGTCATTTGAGCGTAATGATCTCACCATGACAGGGGATTATAGCAATCAACATTTAGTGCCAATGAAACAAGCAATTGAGCCTCAATTTGAAGCGCGAAATGATTTTGATGTATTTGCTGATATGGCGGAGCTGTTAAAACCGGGCGGACGTGCAGTGTATACGGAAAATAAATCCGAAATGGAATGGTTGGCTGGTTTCTATAAAGGAGCTCAAGCTATCGGTCGCCAGAATCGGATTGCAATGCCTAACTTCAGCTATTTTTGGAAACAAAATCAGCTCATTGAGATGAAATGGAACGAAGCGAACGCGAAGTTTGTGCGTTATTCCTCTTTCAGAGAGGATCCTATCCTGAACCCTCTTGGTACACCAAGTGGCAAGATTGAGATCTTCTCCAAAACCATCGAAGGCTTCAAATATAGCGATTGCCCGCCACATCCTATGTGGATGCCGCCAACGGAGTGGGTAGGGAATGCTCAAGCCGATGAACTGCAATTGATGACATCGCATGCGGCTCATCGTCTCCATAGCCAGTTAAACTACGCGGCACTACGCGAGCAATATGCGATAGCAAACCGTGAACCGATCTGGATTCATCCAGAAGATGCAAAAGTTCGAGGGATTAAAGATGGCGATCTTGTTCGTGCTTATAATCAACGTGGCCAAGTCTTAGTTGGCGCGCTGATCACGGATGGAATTAAGCAAGGTTCGGTCTGTATTCATGAAGGGGCATGGCCTGATTTTGATAAACCTCATGGTTTATGTAAAAACGGAGGATGCAACGTACTGACCGCTGACATACCTACTTCAAGGTTAGCCAATGGCTGTGCTGGTAACTCTTCAATTGTGAAAATAGAGAAATATACAGGAGAGCCACTTCCTCTAACCGCATTCACACCGCCCAAAGGCGCGTAAAAGCAAAAAGGCCACTAGATGAGAGTGGCCTTTACTTTTTAATCAGAGAGTCGTAGTCAGTGAGTAATATCAGCTCGCCGCGATTTTGTTTGTTCTACGAGGTCTATTTTGTCCAGCCGATCCGCTTCTCGTGGGTTGGTTTGCACTTGGTTTGTTGCTGTTTGAACGAGTGGAATTGGCCGCTTTCGGCTTTCTGTCATTAGTTTTGGTATTCGCGCTTATGCTGTGACCTTTTGCTACATCACCAGAGCGCTGTCCGTCATTATGTTCTGGTTTGTTCTTTTTCGGCTTTTTCGCTTTAATCGGTTGTAGCGAAGGAGATGCCGGTAATTTGTTCACTGGCGCAAAGCCTTCAACCTCAATTCGTTCTAGTAAATTTTGGGTAAGGCGCTCAATGGCAAACATGTCTTTTGCTTCATCGGCGCAGACCAAAGAGATCGCATTGCCTTCAGCGCCTGCGCGGCCTGTACGGCCAATTCGGTGAACATAATCTTCAGGGACGTTAGGCAATTCAAAGTTTACCACTTGTGGTAATTGGTCAATATCAATGCCGCGAGCGGCAATATCCGTTGCTACTAAAATGCGGATCTCACCACTTTTAAAATTGGCCAATGCCTTAGTACGTGCGCCTTGACTTTTGTTGCCATGAATAGCGGCGGCGCTGATGCCACTGCCTTCAAGTTGTGCGGTTAAGCGATTAGCGCCGTGTTTAGTTCGTGTAAATACCAACGCTTGTTGCCAATTATTTTCTTTGATTAGTTGAATCAATAGCGCTGGTTTTTTCGCTTTATCTACAGGATGCACCCACTGTTTGACGGTTTTGGCGGTACTATTGCGTGGCGTAACCGAAATCTCGACTGGGTTGTTAACTAACCCTTTCGCAAGTTGGCGAATTTCATCAGAGAAAGTGGCCGAAAAGAGTAGGTTTTGACGTTTTGCTGGCAGCAGTGCAAGGATCTTTTTAATGTCACGAATGAAGCCCATGTCTAACATGCGATCCGCTTCGTCTAAGACCAAAATTTCTAATTGGTTAAATTTAATCGCATTTTGGTTGTATAAATCCAGCAGTCGACCCGGTGTCGCGACCAAAATATCTACTCCACGACGCATTTTCATCATCTGTGGGTTAACTTTCACACCGCCGAAAATAACTTCAGAGCGTAGTGGAAGGTTTTGTCCGTAAGTTGCCACGTTGTCGGCAACTTGCGCCGCTAATTCACGTGTCGGCGTCAGAATTAATGCACGCACTTGGTTGGGGCCTACTTTTGGGCCTTTAACTAATAGATCCAAAATGGGCAGGGTAAATCCTGCTGTTTTCCCGGTACCTGTCTGGGCCGCTGCCATCACATCTTTGCCTTCAAGAACGGCTGGAATAGCTTGCGCCTGAATTGGCGATGGTGTTTCGTAACCTTGAGAAGCAACGGCTTTCAGGATGGCATGGGATAAACCCAGAGAGGCAAAACTCATTAAAATGTCTCGATATGTAAATAAGGAAGTGATCCGCATCACGTTGCGGAAAGGCGCAAGCATACAGTAGTCACAGCAAAAGTGCTACGGAATGTCTCTGTTTGCCACTTGTCAGTAACAAATAGTGCGTATTTTCTTCCGAGAACATTAGAATTATTAATTTCAATGTAACCGGTTTCCGAAACCGGTTACATTTTTGCGATAATCGTTTATGATGTCACGCAAAGTAGCAAAGCGATGATGTATTTCTATACAACGTGTCCACATGGCGTGAAATAGCATATTAGATCGACATAAGGGTACATTGAGTCAGCAAATGAAGACGAGGTAGATGACGATGGCAACGAATGGTTTTCCAAAAGATTTTTTATGGGGTGGGGCTGTAGCAGCACATCAAGTTGAAGGTGGATGGAACCAAGGTGGAAAAGGAGTCAGCATTGTCGATGTGCTCTCAAAAGGAGCGCATGAAGTACCTAGGGTGATGACCTCCGGTGTGGATGCAAATTATTTCTATCCTAATCATGAAGCCGTTGATTTTTATAGTCATTACAAAGGTGACATTGCACTTTTTGCTGAGATGGGTTTTAAATGTTTTAGAACCTCAATTGCTTGGACTCGTATTTTTCCACAAGGTGACGAAGTCTCGCCCAATGAAGCAGGGCTACAATTTTATGATGATCTTTTTGATGAATTGCTGAAATACGGCATTGAGCCAGTTATTACGCTTTCGCATTTTGAGATGCCATTCCACCTTGTACAACAATACGGGGGATGGGCAAATCGCAAGCTTGTGGATTTCTTCGTTAACTTTAGCCAAGTGGTGATGGAGCGTTATAAACAGAAAGTGAAATACTGGATTACCTTCAATGAGATCAATAACCAGCGAAATTGGGAATTCCCACTGTTTGGCTACTGTAACTCAGGGGTGATCTTCACTGAACATGACAACCCAGAGCAGGTGATGTACCAAGTTATGCATCACCAATTTATTGCCAGTGCTTTAGTGGTCGATCTTGGTCATAAGATCAACCCTCAATTTCAAATGGGTAGCATGATTCATATGATGCCGCTTTATCCCGCGTCGTGTCGTCCAGAAGATATGATCCGCTCTCAAGAAATGATGAGAGAGAAGTACTTGTTCAGCGATGTGCAAGTCCGTGGCTATTACCCAAGCTATATTTGGCGTGAATGGGAGCGAAAATCGATAACCGTTGATATGCTCGATGGCGATGAAGCTATACTGCGTAAGGGTTGTGCCGACTACCTTGCGATCAGCTATTACATGACGAATATTGTCTCTGATGATCGCAACGCTGAAGGCGAAACAACCAGTTTATTCAAACAAAGTCGCTTAAACCCTTATCTCACCGCGTCTGATTGGGGATGGCAAATTGACCCGGTAGGGCTTCGCTACGCGCTTTCTGAACTGTATGAACGCTACCAGAAACCGATTTTTATTGTCGAAAATGGTTTTGGGGCGATCGATGAAGTCGATGAGCAAGGCCAAGTGCAAGACGATTATCGGATTGAGTATTTACAAGCACATATACGAGAAGTGAAGAAGGCCATTGCTATAGACGGCGTTGATGTCATGGGCTATACCCCTTGGGGCTGCATCGATTGTGTGTCGTTCACCACTGGTGAATATAAAAAACGTTACGGTTTCATTTATGTAGACAAACACGATGATGGTTCTGGTTCAATGGCTCGCAGTAAAAAGAAAAGCTTTTACTGGTATCAGTCCGTGATCAAAACCAATGGCGAACAATTATAAACGTAGAATAACAATAATAATTGTTGATTGAGAGCGTTCATCCAGCTTAGGAAATTAGGTAAACTCCCTCGGCTTCCAAGAGTCGGGGGTTTTTATTAGGAGTCACCATGGCGACAATCAATGACGTTTGTAAAGCTGCGGGCGTGTCTAAAGCCACCGTATCGCGCGTACTCAATCAAACTGGCCAAGTAAAAGCAAGTACGCGAGAAGCCGTTTTACAAGCCATGTCCACCTTGGGTTATCAACCTAATGTGTTGGCGCAAGCATTAGCCACAAACAGTGCAAATGCGATTGGGCTGATACTTCCTCAGTTTCAAGGGAGTTATTTTGGCAGCTTATTGCATCAAGCAGCACAAGGTGCCGAGCAAGCACGTAAGACCTTACTTGTCATGGACAGTCACGATAATGCGACAGGCGAATTAGCAGCAGTGCGCTCATTGCTCACTCAGCGTTGTGACGCCATCATGCTTTACAGCCGCCATTTGTCAAATCATGAGCTGGCATCATTGCAATCTGATGTTTCAGTGCCACTGATTGTACTCAATCGAACCTTGGAAGAGGTCGGTTTGCATAGTTTTGGTTTTGAGCAGCATCAAGCCGCTTCTTTAGCGATTAATCACTTGCTTGAACTTGGCCATCGCCGCATTGCTTGCATCACTAGCCCTTTGGACAGTGATACAGGACAACAGCGATTTGCTGCTTACCAGTCAGGCTTGCAGCAGACTGGTATTAAGCTCAATCACACGCTCGTTGTTGAAGGTGATAATTCTATGCTGGCGGGTTATGTCGCGGTTCAACGGTTATTAGAACAACAGAGTGAGTTCAGCGCTATTTTTGCCTGTAACGATGATATGGCACTAGGAGCAATGCGCGCACTTTACGAACATGCCATTTTGGTACCTAATCAGGTCTCTGTGATGGGGATTGATGATGAGCCTGCGGCTGCGTATTCGGTGCCCAATCTCTCAACAATATCGCTTCCCATTGAGCAACTGACGAAGGACGCAGTAGCCTTAGCCCTACAATTGGCTGAAGGGAAGGGCTCGGATGATGCCAAGATACATCGCTATCTAGGTAAGCTAGTGCTTCGAGAATCAACGTGCGCACCTTAAGAGGCCTCGCAGATTAATGACTCATTGAAATAATGAGCATTTATTTTAATTAACTGTATAAATCCACAGTTAATCGCTTGACATTATGTCACTCTTTACTAAGCTGTATGTATGCACAGTGAAGTTGGAGGTGAAATATGTTGTGGGAAACGCTAGAACGAGTTAACCGCCTTCGCCAAGAAGCGTTAGCCAACCCAGACTTTGTCCAATCCGCGCAAGACCATGAAGAGACATTGAAGCAGGTCGAGCAATACTTTGAACCAACGAAACGACGCAAGGCAGCAAAACGTGCAAAAACCCTTGCAGATATTTATCAACAGACTGAATTTGGTGAAAATCCATCTGGTGTTCAACATTAGTCAGTGTTTGACATGAGCCAATGTTGAACATGCATTAGCAAAAATGGTTTAGCTTGCAAAGAGCTGCTTGATGCGCAGCTCTTTTTCGTTTCCTTCTTTAAGGCTGAGCGTTTGTCTTTATTCGGCTCAGTTCATTCAGCCAGTTGATAAATAGTACAGTTTAAGTCGGATTTATCGTCTGATCTAAAGGAGATTGTCCGCATTTGGTTGGGGAGCAAAAAGAAGCTGGAGTCAGAAAATTGTAGTACGTTGTCATGTTCTAGGTGAACGTAAAGTGCAGGTCGGTCAGTGGTCAAACAGAGACTGCCCGCACGATATTCACACAATATGCGGGCCGATTTTAAGGGCAAGCGTTTGGGTACATCCGGCAGCCAAAAATTATCCCGCTGGCCATCCGTACTGACAAAGTAGATCGCTCCTTTTTCTGGTGTGAAATCCTTTATTGTGTGTTGCCACACGATTTGGTTACTCTCTTGGGGCAGTCGTTCATTGATTGACCAATGCTTTCGCAATTCTCCTTCCCATCCAAACCAATATATGTCACCCACAAGGTATTGCTCACCGGGCGCATCATTAATGGCTCTCAGTGATAGGTGTTTCTCATCTTCAGAAAAACAGGCCAAAAGCGGGTTATAAAAACGTTTGGCGTGATAATGTAATTGCTTCCAGCGTCCAGAATACTCAATGCTTGACCAAGACGCGACGGGCCAGTTGTCATTGAGTTGCCAATATAATATGCCACGGCAAATCGGTGAGGTTGCCCGCCACGCTTCGACAGCCGTTTTAATCGCCATGGCTTGCTGAACTTGGCTCAAATAAAGCATCTGCTGGAAGCCATTCGGGAAACGGAAATAGCGAGTAAACATTTCGGTGATGATGCTATTACCACGAGCATTCTTTTGGTGATGTTCAAAATGAGGCGCACTGATATTCCAGTCGCTTTCTGGGATAATCTGCTTCACTTCACTAAATGAAGGCCAAGACTGATAACCGAATTCTGAACAAAATCGTGGGGATATTGAATGGTAAGCGTCAAAAGATTTACCTGAATGCCACACATCCCAAAAATGCATGTCACCTTTATTATCATCATGCCAAGCGTCACCAAAATCTAATTCACCATTGCAAGGTGAGCTTGCCCAAAAACGGCGACTTGGATCTTGTTCATTGACGAGGATTTCTAAAAAACGATTGAGTCGGTCGTAATTGACTAGGTATTTTTCACGGTTTTCTCGAGATTCTGGATACCAAGTTAATGAACCAATCACCTCATTATCACCACACCAAATGGCAACACAAGCATGGTGCTTCAAACGTTGTATTTGTTGTGTGACTTCTTGCTTTACCTCTTCTAAGAAACTCGGTGTTGAAGGGTATTGTGCGCAGGAAAACATCAGATCTTGCCAGACTAATAATCCGAGTTGGTCGCAAAGTTGATAGAAATGATCGTGTTCATAATCACCTCCTCCCCACACACGAATCATATTCATGTGAGCTTCTTGTGCGGCTCGTAACAGCTGTTGATAACGGGAAAAATTGACTTTGCTTGGCATGGCATCCATTGGTATCCAATTCGCGCCCTTCACTGATATCGAGACCTCATTCACGATAAAGGTCATTTCACTGCCGATGGAATCTTGCTCAGTGCGCAACGTGAGACGTCTTAAGCCAACTTGGCGGTTGATCTGCTGCTGTGCCATGGCAATAGACAGTGTGTATAAATAAGGGTCACCGTAACCGTTTGGCCACCAGAGATGCGGATGGTGAACATCAATATCCACAATGCTTTGGTTGCAAAATGCCTCACTATCGATCGTAATAGTTTGATCGCCAAAAGTAAGTGTGATGGGTGTGGAGAGCGATTCGCTATGCCGTATTCTCACGTGCAGCGTAACGTGTGTTAAAGCATGCCAAACTTGTTCAATATCCACACCCAGCAGTGAATATTCTTGTACCGTTTTTAATTGCATTGGTGCAAAAATACCACAAACAGCAAGGCATATACCCCAATCCCAACCACTGTGGCATTGAGGTTTTCGCACTGTGTTCATGTGAGGAAGTTGATTATTCCCTTGCGCCCACGGAATGGGAAAGGGCAGCTCATCGGCTCTTTGCTTGGCTACCGAAGCGGCAGGTTCAAATCGCCATTCAAAATGATTTACACCAATTTGCAGATAAGGGCGAATATTAACGGTATAGGTTTGAAAAGCATTATGGCACTGTAAAACCTTCTGTCCGTTGATCCATAGATCAGCAAACGTATCGACCTTATTCAGCTCCAGTAAGTGGTTTGGGCACTGAAGATCTGCCGCATTTAAAGTGATCGCTTTTGTTAATACCCAATGACATAAACCAGCCCACTGAACCTGAGACTCATTGGATGCATAATAGGGATGAGGGATCAAACCCGCTTGCAGTAATGCATGATACTGGTCGCCGGGCAGTGTCATCGCGATTTGGATATCGGGATACTCGGGTGAGCTCAATCGCCATTCACCGTTTAAATCAAACATAAATCCACCTCAAAAATACGATTTACAAGGGCTAAATGAGCTGATTTAACCATGCACTATGAAATAAAAATGTGCATGGGTGGCAGGCTCAAAAGTTGTGCGAAGTTTTTAGATTAAGTTGCGAAGCAGTCAATAATTATGATTTTCTTGACTTTAATTTGACGTCACTAAGCTTGACGAGCGGCTTGTTTTAACTTGTTTTGTCTTGGCACATCTTGAAACAATTTGTGGTGAAAGTGTCCGCTTGTGGCGGTTTATATAAAGAATCATTTTGGAAATGGTGCTGAAAGGTGTATAAATGCCGCATTCAAACAGAGAGAGAAAATATGATGAAAATCGACAAGCTAGAAAATAAAAACCGCCGTATCCGTAAGAAACTGTTTTTAGGTGAATTTGCGATCCTCGGTTTTGAAGTTAGCTGTACAACGTCTATCAAAGACTTTGAACAATACGATCTCTTCGTTGATGAGTTTATTGATTACGTTGATAGCATCGGCCTTTGTTTCGGTGGTGGTGGATTAGAGATCTTTGACGGCTTTGTATGCGCAGCCGATCGCTACCGTTCAGCAACAGAAGAAGATAAAGCGTTGGTTGTAAAATGGTTAGAAAATCGTGCTGAAGTGAGCAAAGTTGTTGCTGGTGAATTAGTGGATGCCAATTACGCTTAATTGCTCTTCTATTCTACGTTATTCAGCCAGTGCTTTTCATTTGCGATGTCTGACAAAAAAGCCGGAGTGAAACCACTCTGGCTTTTTTATTACGCTAAATTTTATTACGTTAAAAATCAGCATGTTTAACAAAGTAAGGATTGTTGAATTTATTGGCGTGACCAACAATCGAAACCACTAAACGGTTCCATAGCGCTTTATCAAAAGGTTCTTTAGGAATGGCAGGATAAAGTGTTTCGACCTCTTCTCTGGCAAAGGCCATAAACTCTTTCTTTTTCCTCTTGTTATACTCTTGGGCGACATTATTGTAGTTGCGGATCCACTCTTTCTTAAAGCGAAGCAAGGCGGGCTTGGCTTTTTCTAAAGGTAGTCGAGAGAGATAAACGCGCTTATACGAGATTTTGCGATCAATCATCGTTCGCATACTGGTTTGAATGTAGGTACCGTGCTGCGTAATGGAAATATCGCTCTCATCAAACAGATTCACACACCAGCCCTTAGGCCAAAAGTCAGCCTGTTTATACTGATTATTTCTAGCGGTTAATACTTGATGAAGCACTAAATCAGAAGTGCCTTTAAAGGTTTGCTGCCATGTGGCTATGCGAATTTGCAATGAACCAGGCAAGCGATAGACATTGGTAAACTTATCTTCGTTCATGACTTCTACAGTAATTGGTTGAATAAAATACAATTTTTGAATGCCATTTGAGTGCAGGGAATGCACCTCAAAGACGAAAGCCAAACGACGTGTCGATTATTTTATGACACATAAAATTATGTGCAGAGTACTCAGCTAATGATTTCAATTATAAGTATAAAAAGTGAGCGAGGTGGATTTTACAAGGTTTGCATTAAAATGCGAGCTTAAGTTGGCGTTAAATCTAATAATAAACAGCGATTACTTGTCTTATCTTGCAAAATTTGACTTTCTAGGTAGAGATAACTCGTTGTATTGCCTAGTCTAGTTAATAGAACTTCACAACTCGAGACCAATCATGGAGATCAAGTACCAGCAGTGGCAGCATAAGCTATACATGAAAGTGCTCAAATTGGCCGCAGCGATTCTGCCCATCTCCAAGCCAACCTTGTTTATTGGTAAAGAATCGTTCAAGCAACTCTGTTATTCGGTTTCTTTGATGGGTATTGAACGCGTGCTTGTCGTAACAGACCAAGGCATTGAAAAGCTTGGTTATGTAAAAAAACTAACCTTTGAGTTTGAGCGCGTTGGTGTCAGTTGTGTGGTGTTTAACCATGTATTGCCTGATCCTACTTATGATCAAGTTGAAGCCGGCCTCCATCAGTACCGATTGGAGAAGTGCCAAGGCGTTGTCGCTATTGGTGGCGGCTCTTCAATCGATTGTGCAAAAGTGATCGCCGCTTGTGCTACTAACCGCAAGTCGATCAAACGTTTAGTGGGGTTGTTAAAAGTATGGAAAACACCTGCGCCGCTGTTTGTGATCCCAACCACGGCAGGAACGGGCTCTGAAGTGACCGTCATTGCGGTGGTTTCTGACCCTCAAACTCAGCAAAAAACACCGATTACTGACCCGAAACTTGTGCCACTTATTGCAGCGTTAGATCCGATGCTGATGATGGCCTTGCCTACTCATATTACTGCGCAAACGGGGTTGGATGCACTCACGCATGCAGTGGAAGCCTTTATATCACGTAATGCCACGCCAGAGACTGATCGCTATGCCATCGCTGCGGTTAAACTGATCCACGATAACTTGGAAAAAGCGGCGTTCTTTGGCCAAAATTTGACGGCGAGACAAAACATGGCTCTGGCCTCTTATTACGCTGGACTTGCTTTTACCAAAGCCAGTTTAGGGTATACACATGCCATCGCCCATGCGGTTGGGGCGAAATACCATTTCCCGCATGGCTTAGCGAATGCGGTTGTGTTGCCACATGTATTGGAATACTCCAAAGAGGCGGCGAAAGATAAGCTGGCTAAATTGGCCGACGTACTCAAAATAACCGATCCACATTTGACCGATTCAATGAAAGCGGACGCCTTCATTGGGTATGTAAAAGAGCTCAATCACACACTGCATATCCCTAAACAGTTACAGGGGGTCATGCCAGAGCATATTCCAGAATTGGCCAAACAAGCTTTTCGTGAAGCGTTTTGGAATTATCCTGCGCCAAAATACATGCAGCAAACGGATTGCGAAGCGATTTTTAGGAAATTGTAATCTACATTCAGCGTTATCTTTGACCGCTCTCGTCATCATAGCAACGAGAGTGGTCAAATGAGGTCGATTCATTTTTTAAGCAGTATCAACCCACTTGGCAGAGTATCACCGAAGACACGTTTGGATTCTGTGTCAGACAGGTCATGCACTTCATTAACCAAAGTAAACCAAGTTTCTGGAACTTTACTCTGCTTTAACTTGGCTAAAACGAGCTGACGAACATCATCGCTAATATCAAAAAGACGATCTCCTGTCTTGCGACACATCATTACCGCGGCAAAGGCAATCATCGGTTCTTTGTGCCAGTTTTGATCAAGCAACTTCGGTAACCATTGTTCCACTTGCGCTCTTGGGATCACTGAATGTTGACTACCATACAGTAGCGTCCGAGAGGCTAACCGCCCAACGGCCCACCAGTGTGCTTGTTCACATTGAGTTTGATTAATGGCTTTATTCAAAAACCACGTGGCAAGTAATACTTTATCTTCCACTTCTAGATGTTCCAGCGAAGCGGCAAGCCGCACCATTGCTTCGTACCCTTTGTCGTGTGCTTCTTGAGCTGATTTTGGATTTTTGATTGCGCTCGGGTGAAGATATTTAGCGATATCCGCTAGAATCGTTTCTTGTTGCTCCTGCCTCAGTCCGCCAGCAACACGCCGCCAAAATACCCACCAATCGCTCCAACCTTGATGATTTTGGAATTGAATACCTTGTTGATACAGATTCCACATCTGTTCCATACGCCAAGGATCGGTTGGGTCGCCAAATCCTGGTCGAAGGGCAAATCCAGCCAGACGCAACCAGTTTTTCTCGTGTTGCTCTGAGCGACGTCGACGTTTACGGCCTTGAGAAAATGCATCAAAGAGCGGTCTTAGCGTGGTGAAATCCCATTCATCACGTGGCCCTAAAAGCTTATCTAAATCTTTGCCAAGCGTTTTTATGGCTTGGTTATCAGAGGCTTTTTTATTGCCACTATAAAGGTGTGTGATGAGCGAAATCGCCTCTGACAAGCGAGGATGACGTTGGATTTCACTGTCTGACTCACTGTGCTTGCGAACTTCAAACTCAAGTTGCCATCGGTTTTTTTCGTCCTCAACACTGACACATTCAATCTTGAGCGTGCCGACTTCCGTTAATTGACAAGCCAGTTGAACTTCCACTCGTTGCTTTTGGTTAGCATGCAGTAGAGCATCATCATTTCCTTTTAACGCTGTTATATAGGGAGGCAATGGCGTAAAAAGTTCATGTTCAACGGTCGATAACAGCCCATTTTGAACGCGGCGATCAGCAAACATATCGTGGGTTGAGGTCAGGATGTTGAAGCGTACGGGTTCACCTAACGTCAGTGAAAATCGACGGCTGGTTAAGCGTATCTCTTGTCCTTCTTCGGTGCCTTTAGCCAAGACACACAGAGCATGTCCCGCACTGTTTTTTTCAGGCAGGTGTAAAAAATAAGAGCGTGCCGATCCACCGCCGATTTTAAGCTGTGCACCTTGGCGAGCTTTACCATACGCGACAGCACCGAGTGCGACTGCCCAATCAGGGTGAGGATTATCAAGCAGGGTGATCGGCGAACCTCGCCAATCGGTCAATAATTGAGTGATGCGCTTTGTGATAAGCTCACTATTAAATACGCCGCCATTGAGCAGCAACCCAACGGGAATGGCCGTTGCGTTTGACTCTTGCTTGAGCGCAAGGCGAGAAACGGCTTGGTGTTCAGCTAAAAATTCAGCAATGTGTTTACTCACGGCAGGGTCTGCTGCGTAGGGCAAACCGAATTCCACCACAGCACTGCGGCGTTTAGTTGGACGTTCTTGTACCGAGCAAAGTGGGAAAAAGCCTTCCAGTGCAATGTCATGCACCTCTTGTTTCGTCAGGGAAATGCTTTTTGCTGCGCCTAATAGCTTTGAACCACTGCCAAGGAGCGTAATTTTTAGCTGCTCTGGGGCTTGGTTTGATAAGAGCTGCTCTTTGACTTGGCGAGTTTGCTGAATTAGTTTGCTCAAACTGGCGGCGGTTAATTTTTTCGAACCGTCAAAGCGTTGCTCAGCTAGATGAGCTAATGCTAAATCAAGGTTGTCACCTCCGAGCATTAAGTGCTCGCCCACGCCAATTCGGTCAAGAGAAAGTTGGTTGTCTGCGCTGTGTTTCGCTTCAATTAAACTGAGGTCTGTCGTACCACCGCCCACATCACAAACCAAGATCAAAGGGAGTGATTGCAGTTGCTGTGAGGCACAATGGCGGTGACGTGCGTACCAGTCATAGCAAACGGCTTGTGGCTCTTCAAGTAGTACAATTGAGCTTAAGCCAGCCAGCGTTGCAGCTTCGATGGTGAGCTTACGAGCCGCTTCATCAAATGATGCCGGTACGGTGATAATGACATTTTGATCTTCAAGTCGATGACTTGGATGACGGTAGTTCCATGCTTGCCGGATGTGATTGAGATAACTGGCGCTGGCAATGACAGGGGAAACTTTCGCCACATCGTGAGCGCCTGCCCACGGTAAGATGGCTTGCTTGCGATCAACCCCTTGGTGGGAGAGCCAACTTTTCGCGCTGGATACTTGTCGCCCTTCTACTTTTGCACCTAAATCTCTTGCCCATTGGCCAATAATTACCTCTTTGCTATCGCCCATAACCGGTTCAATTTGCCAAGGGAGCGATAGGGCATCAGGTGCGATCTGCCCGTCGGCTGGGTGATAACGAAATGACGGAAGGAGTAGTTTTCGAACCACTTCACCGGGGCCAATCAATTGGTCGACCTCAAAAAGATGCACGGGTGAGTCTTCTAACGATTCGGTGATTTCACAAAATGCCACCACAGTGTTGGTGGTGCCTAAATCGATACCGACGAGAAAGCGAGGAGAAGACATGGAGGCTCCTGAATTTCAAAAACGGCATCCGAAGATGCCGTGTGGGGATTATTGAGTGACTTGAGGATCTTCACGCACATCGAACTCAACGTGCCATGTTTGGCCGTTGTCTGTCGCAATGGCTTCTAAGTGAAGTGTCCCGAGCTCTGTGATCGTTGAGGCTAAGTGAACCGGAACGACTTCGCCTTGTCGACGTCCTTCAGAAACAGGCAAGGTGACGTGGATCTCGGGCAGCTCTACAAGTTCTTCTGGAGCCCAATAATCTAAGTGCATGCCAGCTTCGTCATCGCGGCGTATTGTTGAACCAAAGAATTGAAAATGTACAGGCTCACCAATGACCAATCCAAACTCTTGGCTTGGTACGCGGACACTGCTTCCTTCTTCCATGCCAAATGGAGCGACGCACAAGGCTTCCATCGGCGGTGTGATCCCCGGAATGGCAGGCATAGCACTTTCAATACCGACGTAATAACTCGAGGCAATACCACCGCGAATACGCACACCTTGTCCACGACGAACTGCGCCGTAATACGCTGCGCCACATGCGACGGCTAAATCAAGGTCTAAGCCTGTTAAGCGCTTCATCTGTGGTGCTCCCACAGTGCTCAACCAAGCATTAATAGTGCTGAGAAGACGGTTTGCTAATAAATCGGATTTTAACACGCCACCGTTTAGTAAGATGGCGGTCGGTTTGATAAAATCCATTTCCGGAGCTTCGCCCATACCGGGCATGCCAGCAAATGGGTTATCATTCAGAGCGGATTTTTCTAGAGCGGATATGTCGCCACCCATTGCATGGGCTTGTTTTGCCAAGAACGCGGCGATATGGCGGGTAATTCCAGCGTCTTGAGCGTAGGGAAGGCCCATTTGCGTTAATGCGCCACGTGCTTTTTGTACGGGATGATCAGTGATATTCACTTGTGGGAAAAAACCATCGACCAAGGTTTGTTGCACTTCTTGTTGAGTTAATTCGGTTTTAAGCGTTGTACCGAGCAGTTTTGAACCGCGACTTGGTACCACAATCGGTACGGAATGTAGGGCACTATCATTAAGAAGCGCCTCTTTTGCATCTCGGCAAGCGTGCGTCATCGCTTGTACTTGCCAAGGGGCTAATTCTTTACCTTCTTGCACCAATTTCATTTTTAAACGGTAAGCAAGGGCAAGGTCCATGTTGTCGCCGCCGAGCAAAATGTGCTCACCAACCGCAATCCGATTGAGCGTTAAGTTACCAGCGTCTTCAGTCACTTCCACTAAGGATAAATCAGTGGTTCCCCCACCAATATCAACCACGAGAACAATGTCACCCACCTTGACTTCATCGCGCCACGCATCGTGGCTATTATCTATCCAACTGTATAAAGCCGCTTGTGGCTCTTCAAGCAGCGTTAATTGCTCAAAACCAACGTTGCGTGCTGCTTCAGCGGTTAAATCTCGGGCGGCTGGATCAAATGAAGCGGGTACTGTTAACGTGACATCTTGTGTAGCTAAGGGGAAGTCAGGGTGAGCGTGATCCCAAGCGCTTTTTAAATGCTCTAGATAGCACTCAGTGGCTTTTAATGGCGAGATCTTTTCCACTTCATCGCTGCTACCCACGGGTAAAAATGCATCACGTCGATTGACGCCACCATGACATAGCCATGATTTGGCACTGGCGACTAAACGAATCGGTGTCTTACTGCCAAGGTTGCGCGCAATGGCTCCGACTAAGGCTTTTGGCTCGGCCGACCAAGGCAAAACGCGTGCGGCAGGGCTCATCTCATGTTCATGAGGCTGGTATAAAAACGAGCCTAATTGATGACGGCTTTCAACCGTACCGGGCGCGGTAAGTTGAGGGATGCTCATTACTGAAACGCGAGCGTTTTCATCCTGTGTATCAACATAAGAGAGCACGCAATGTGTTGTGCCTAAGTCAATACCAATACTAAATTTTGGCGCTGTCTGTTCCATTACAATTCAACCTCGGCAGGGGCGATGATTGAAGCATCATACTGTTCAGCCAATTTAGGCAAAGTGATAGCTGTTGCTTTCCAGCCTTTATGGACTAAGGTGCCATTAAAGGGGGCTGAACCCGTCACATTACCCGTTAAGCGAACTTCTTGCGGGTTGAAACCAGCTTCAATGGTAATTCGGCTCTCTTCATCTTCGCCGCGAATGGGCGTGAGCTGAATGTAATCTTGTAGAACTTTTTTGCCACCTGCGTGGATCACGCGCGCCGCGGCTCCGACTTCTTCATCCGAAAAGGCGGTGACATCTTCATTTAAGAAGTCAATCAGACGAGCTTCTTGCTGCATTAACGATAAAAGTTGTAGGGCGGAATCGGTTGGCGCTGTCGCTAATTTAGATTCGACTTCAACTACGCGCTCAACCACTTTTTCTACTTCTACGATTTTTTCGACTTCAACAATCGTTTCAACCGGCTTTTCGACTTCGACAATTTTCTCGACAGGTTTTTCAACAACTTTCTCAACGACTTTTGATTTGCGTGATACCACAATGAGAAGTAGCAAAAGGCTTGATGCACTGAGCCCAGCATGCAGCATGTCAAAGGTGGTAGGGATCATATTTAAATCGAAGTTCATCACAATTCTCTTTACACAATGAAGTAGGCATGGGAATTCTCGTGAGCCTACGGTGAATAGACTTAAAAATAGGGGCGCAGCTTACCATATTCAAGGCGAATACAGGATAGAAAGTCCGCATCATCACGTTTAAGCTAAAGTGATTGCTTGCGTTTTGAGCAGTATCAATCATTAATTCTCTATTCTGGTTCAACTTTAAGATTAATTGGTTAATAAATTGGTGACTGGCTATTGATTTACCTACTTTTATAAGAGTAATTTGAGTCCTGAGTCCTGAGTCCTGAGTCCTGAGTCCTGAGTCCTGAGTCCTGAGCCATGGAGAGGCTGTTATGTTAGAGAGCGACAAAAAGGTGATCTACCCTTTATGTATTTCAATTATTACCTTAATGATGACAGCGTCAGTCATCTCATTACTCTACATTAATCAAAAGAATCATATTGTCATGTTGTTTGATAGCCACGCCGAGCATCAAGCAAGCATATTAGACACGTTGGTTGCAAATGATGTCAGTTTTATTGGTTCGGCTGCCAATTTTTTGCATGCTACCGAGGGGGGGAGTGTGCAAGGATTTGACGTTTTTGCCCATGGGGTTATGTCAACATCCTACAGCCTTATCGGTTTGCAATGGTTAGCGAAAGTAACAAAAGATGATGCTGACGAATTTGTAACATTAATGAGGGATCGTTTGCCTCAATTTGAGTTATTTACAGTACCTAAAGCGGCTCAAAAGGTGATTGGATTTTCTGAAGAGAATGAACAACCCGTTTATGTTCTGAGTGATATTTATCCTCAAACCAAAAGTAACCTTGAATTGCTCGGCTTCTATTCGCTACGCCCTCGCTTTCAAAGAATTGCTGCACATATTGAGAGTACGGGGCTACCTGCTATATCCGATAAGGTCCGCCTATTGCAAGATGGCATAGAAGCACACCACAAAAAGGATGGATTATTGGTATATCATCCCGTTTTTAACTACAACAAACAGGAAATGATTGGTGTGGTAGTGGGTGTTATTCGACTCTCTACTTATTTTGATGGATTGGTGAGCCGCACGGCATCCGATCATCGATTGTATATGAAAGTAACCGATCTCGGATTTGATGCCGAAGATGATCCGATTCTATTCCAAAGCCCAGATTGGGATTCAATCAAAGGCATAGAAATAGAGAAACGCTTATCTCTGCCTAACCGTGATTGGAAAATTGATTTTAAGTTCTCAGAACCAATAGCGAGCAACATACAGTGGATTTTAGTAGCGCTCAGCGTCGGTGGTTTAATTATTTCGATCTTGTTAGGTTATGTTGTCTATTTGTTGATGAGAGAAAAACTTCATCTTAGCGAGATGCTAGAAGAACGTACTGAAGAACTGCGCTTTTTAGCGGACCACGATAGTTTGACTGGGTTGTATAACCGACGTGCATTCGGACGTTTACTGCAAGAGAACGTCTTACAGAAAAAAGCTTTTTCGTTGGTAATGTTTGATGTCGATGATTTTAAACTGATTAATGACAACCATAGCCACATTGCAGGCGATGAGATGCTAATACATATCGCAACGGTTATTTCACGTCATATGGGAAATAATGATGTTTTAGCTCGGTTAGGTGGGGACGAATTTTGCATTATTTGTGAATTGTCAGAACTTCAACCTTTGCAGTGTTATCTAGAAACGTTACGAGCGGCTGTTGAATCAACCGGATATGAGTTCATGGATGAGGTGCTGTATTGCACGCTCAGTATTGGGGCGGCGATCAATCATACTTATGATCAAGAGTCTTTATTACATTTGGCAGACAGTAAGTTATACGAAAGTAAAGAAAATGGTCGCAACCGAGTTTCAATCGCCCAATAACTGTCCGAACGAAAGGGCGAGAGTCGAGTTTTTGAGAGGAGTCGAGTAAGATAACGTTCTTTGACTACTTATATTTAAAGGATACGCCTGAACAATGAACTATAACCGAGTTGTCTGCTTCGATTTAGAAATGTGCTGCTGGAATGAAAATGGGGTTGGGACAACGGGTGAAATCATTGAAGTGGGTTTAGCTGAAATTGATGTGCAATTGGGCACGATTGTGAAGCGCGCTCAATATTATGTCAGGCCAGAGCAAGACGAAATTTCGCTGTTTTGTAGTGAGTTAACCGGGATAACTCCGCGTAAAATTGAAAAACAGGGGCGACCACTCGCAGGTGTCATTCAATCAATGGTTAAGAACTTTGGCGGCCCAAACAAGATTTATGTTTCGTGGGGGCGTGATGACCAAATTTTAGCTAAAGAGTGTGAGCAGAAGGGGATCGTTATGCCTTTTAGCGAGTTCATCAACCTAGCAACGCTCTACCGTATTCAGCAGAGAATGAAAGAAAAACGTATTGGTCACCGCGCCGCACAAGAAGCGCAAGGTATTGAGTGGGAAGGGCGACAGCACTCCGCTTATGTGGATGCCTACAACCTTGCGAAATTGGCGTTAACGATGTTGTAATCCGCTCTATTTTTGAGCGGAAAGTTTAGCGCGGATAAATTCACTGTGGTCGACATACAATAATTCTGCCGCTTTGCGGATCACCGCCTCTTCGAGTGGGTCTATCTCACCGTCCGCGTGCGCCACTTGCCACATCGCCTTGATAAGTTCATATCGCGTATCTTGCGAGAGCTCGCGTAATTGTGAAGTGAAATCATACAATGAAGCTGACTGTTTGACGCTTTGTTCTGCCCGAATGAGCAGTTCCGTGGTTTCTGTATCATCTAACGCTAATAGTCGTTTAACTAATTGAAACTTAGCGTCATTTTCTCGTGTGTCAATTTGATGATCGGCTCCTGCCACTTCTCTGAGCAAACAAGCAATCGCTAGGTTGGGGTTAGTGTTGGAACGCTGGCCTAAATCTTCTCCGTCCAAGAGTTGCTTGAATAGCGATGTAATGGCATTAAACATAAAAAAACCTACTGAAAATTTCGAATCATTATTGTTTAAATAGTGGCGTATTGAGCAAAACACAAGTCAGAATAAAGTGAGATTCTAAATATCAAGGGATTCATCTTCATCGTTCTCGTGATAAAAATCATTCGGATCTTGAGGAACGCTAGGGTCTTCTAGTATTTCAATGACTTCTGAACTTGAGTATTCATGCCCCATCAGGAAAAGCGCTAACATGGCATCGGCTTTGGATTTATTGTCCGCTTTTTCTCGCAAAATTTCTTCAAAGCGTCGCCGTATCATGGCAATCTCATGTTCAACAAAACCGCGACCTTCTTCCTCTCCTTCACCTTCCTCGGGCGCATTATCAAACTCTAGAAACAGAAAATGGCCGTCCAATTGTGTGTCAATAAGACGTTCAGGCAACCAAGCCTCACCCATCACCAATTCTGGATCGGTGTTATCGGGTAGTGAATCGAGTATGTGTTTCAGTTCAGATGCTTTCACAGTTTTATCGTTTCAGTAATCATGTCGCTATTGTAGCGGCGATTTTCTTATAAACATAAGAAATCCTGATCCGATTGCCCAATTTTAAATCGCTTAATCATACGAACGATGGCAAAACATACCGGAATCGAGGAGGAAGCGAATAAATGCTCGCCGTTTGTGAAAGGATAACTGATTGCAGGCGCGTTGATTATGCTACAATCCGCTCAGTTTTATGTAATGAAATGAATAGGAAATGCTTTGACCTCGTCACAGCCCAATCAACACAAGTCAATGAACGCTAGCAGCAACAGTGCGGCATCTCTGCGCAATGCATTGAAAGAATGCATGATGCGTGATCGTTTTCGTCTGAGTAAACGCATCTCTGGTGCGAGCAAAATAAAAAATGAGCAAGCCAAACATGCCGTTTTTGATCAAATTGCGCTCGATATTGCTCAGTCAATGATGGTGGCGCAGCAGCGTCTCAACAGCCGCGTTACCATCGACTACCCTGATTTATTGCCCGTAAGCCAAAAACGCGATGATATCGCCAAAGCGATTGCTGAAAACCAAGTGGTAATTGTGGCGGGTGAAACAGGGTCAGGCAAAACGACTCAGTTACCCAAAATTTGCGCAGAACTTGGGCGTGGTAAATATGGCCTGATTGGCCATACGCAACCCCGTCGCCTTGCTGCGCGTTCGGTCGCGAGCCGAATAGCGCAAGAGATGGAAACGGAACTGGGTGGCTTTGTTGGCTATAAAGTTCGTTTTAACGATCAAATTTCCGAGCAGACTCAGATCAAATTGATGACTGACGGGATATTGTTGGCCGAAATACAGCATGATCGTTTTCTCAATCAGTACGACACCATCATTATCGATGAAGCGCATGAGCGCAGCTTAAATATCGATTTTATCTTAGGTTATTTGAAAGAACTGCTGCCGCGTCGTCCGGATCTCAAAGTCATCATTACTTCGGCCACCATCGATCCTGAACGCTTCTCTAACCATTTTAGTGGCGCGCCTATCATTGAAGTGTCGGGTCGTACTTATCCGGTCGATACGCGTTATCGACCACTGCTTGGTGAAGAGGACGCAGACCGCGATCAACTTGAAGGTATTTTTGAAGCCGTCGATGAACTCTGTGCTGAAGGGCTTGGCGATATTCTGATCTTCATGAATGGTGAACGAGAAATTCGTGATACGGCCGATGCGCTCAGTAAACGTAACTTACGTGATACTGAAATTGTGCCGCTTTATGCACGATTATCCGCCGGTGAGCAGAATAAAATCTTTCAGCCCCATATAGGGCGGCGCATTGTTTTAGCCACCAACGTGGCAGAAACATCCCTTACCGTTCCGGGGATCAAATATGTCATTGACCCAGGTACGGCGCGTATCAGCCGTTATAGCTACCGCACCAAAGTCCAACGTTTGCCGATTGAACCAATTTCTCAAGCGAGTGCAAATCAGCGTAAAGGACGTTGTGGCCGTGTTGAAGAAGGGATCTGCATACGCCTCTATTCCGAAGAGGATTTTCTTTCACGCCCAGAATTTACCGATCCGGAAATACTGCGTACCAACTTAGCCTCGGTTATTTTACAAATGACCGCACTTGGGCTGGGTGATATTGAAGCATTCCCGTTTGTGGAAGCGCCGGATAAACGCAACATTCAAGATGGTGTGCGTTTGCTTGAAGAGCTTGGTGCGATTGTTCCTGATACCAATAAACATAGTAACGACAGCAAAAAGCAGTTGACGGATATGGGGCGCAAATTAGCACGCTTGCCGATTGATCCCCGTTTGGCGCGTATGGTGCTCGAAGCGCCAAAGCTTGGCTGCGTAAAAGAGCTGATGGTGATTGCCGCTGCACTTTCGATTCAAGACCCACGCGAACGCCCATCAGATAAACAACAAGCCTCAGATGAGAAACATCGCCGATTTTTTGATGAAGAGTCCGATTTCCTGAGCCTAGTGAATTTGTGGAACCACATTCAAACTGAGCAAAAAGCGTTAAGCAGCAGCCAATTTCGTAAGCAGTGTAAACAAGATTACCTCAATTATTTGCGGGTACGCGAATGGCAGGATGTCTACTTCCAAATTCACCAATCGATGCGTGAAATGGATTACAAATTGAACGACGAACCGGGCAATTACCAAAGTATCCACAGTGCAATTTTGGTTGGTTTACTGTCGCACATCGGTATCAAAGACCAAGAGAAAAATGAATACCAAGGGGCTCGTAACGCCCGCTTTAATATCTTTCCCGCTTCTGGTCTGTTTAAAAAGCAGCCCAAGTGGGTGATGGTCGCCGAATTGGTGGAAACCTCTAAACTGTGGGGGCGTATTGCAGCTAAAATCCAGCCTGAATGGGTGGAACCGCTGGCACAGCATTTGATCAAGCGTAGCTACAGCGAACCGCATTGGTCAAAAAAACAAGCCGCCGTCATGGCCTATGAAAAAGTGATGTTATATGGCATTCCTATTGTGCCTAAACGTTTGATTAACTACAGCACCATTGACGAGCCACTATGTCGTGAGATTTTCATTCGCAGCGCATTAGTTGAAGGTGATTGGGAAACCAAACATGCGTTTTTCAAGCAAAACCGTCGCTTATTACTTGAAGTCGAGGAGCTTGAGCATAAATCTCGCCGCCGCGATATTTTGATTGATGATGAACAGCTTTTCGAGTTCTACGATCAGCGAGTCGCAACGGATGTGGTCTCTGGGCGTCATTTTGATGCGTGGTGGCGAAAAGTCAGCAAAGCCACCCCAGATCTACTCAACTTTGAAAAAGAGATGCTATTTAAAGGTGATGCTAGCCACATCACTGATTTAGATTATCCCAACTTTTGGCATCAAAACGGTATTAAGCTGAAGCTCAGCTATCAATTTGAACCTGGCGTGGATAGTGACGGTGTCACGGTGCATTTACCATTGCCGATCCTAAATCAAATTGAGCCGACAGGGTTTGATTGGCAGATCCCCGGGTTACGTCATGAATTGGTTGTCAGCCTGATCAAGTCTTTGCCTAAAACACTGCGCAAAAACTTTGTACCGGCACCTAACTATGCGGATGCGTTTTTAGCTCGTGTCACACCGATGGAATTGCCTTTATTGGATGCGATGGAAAAAGAGTTAAGACGCATGACGGGCGTCGAGGTGAAGCGTGAAGATTGGAAGTTAGAGCAAGTTCCGGATCATTTAAAAATCACTTTTCGCGCGGTGGATCATAAAAATCGCAAACTCAACGAGCATAAAGATTTATATCAGCTGAAAGAGAGTTTGAAAGAGAAAGTACAAGAAACACTCTCTCAAGTGGCAGACGATGATATTGAACAGCAAGGTCTGCATACGTGGAGCTTTGGTGAATTACCGAAAGTGTACCAACAGAAGCGCGGCGGTTTCGAGGTTAAAGCCTATCCAGCGTTAGTGGATAGTAAAGAGAGTGTTGAAATTAAGCTTTTTGAGACCGAGCAAGAACAACTCAATGCAATGAAAGCAGGGCAACGGCGTCTGATTTTGCTGAACGTTCCTTCACCGATTAAATATCTGCACACCAATTTACCGAACAAGTCAAAATTGGGGCTCTACTTTAACCCGTATGGCAAAGTTCTGGACCTAATTGATGACTGTATTGCTTGCGGGATTGATAAGTTAATTGAACAGCAAGGCGGTTTAGTGTGGGAGCCGGAGGAGTTTGAGGCACTGAAAGAGTTTGTGCGCGCTGAATTGGGCGATACTGTGGTCGATATCGCTCAACAAGTGGAGACGATTCTTACCACGGCATTCAACATTAATAAAAAGCTGAAAGGGAAAATCGATTTTACGATGGCCTTTGCCTTATCGGATATCAAAGCGCAGATCGAAGGTTTGATCTTTAAAGGCTTTGCCACCGAATGCGGCTGGAAGCGTTTGCCGGATATTCTGCGTTACATGCGCGCGATTGAACGTCGGATGGAGAAGTTACCCATTGATCCAAATAAGGATCGTTTGCACATGTTGAAAATTGAAGCGGTAACCAATGATTACAAAGCGCTACTAAACAAGATACCTCGCGGTGCAGAAGTACCTGAAAATGTTAAAGAGATCCGTTGGATGATTGAAGAGCTTCGCGTGAGTTTATTTGCTCAGCAACTTGGCACTCCTTATCCAGTTTCAGATAAACGTATAAAAAATGCGATTGATGCTTGTTAGGTATAAGATTTGCATCTAACCAACAGTTCACTATAATTTGACGCTATGTGGCAATCGGTCGCCGTTTTGAGGCCACTGCCAAATTAAATAAAGAAGGTTCATCATGAAAAAGACTTTAATCGCACTGGCGCTGATCAGTACATCTTCAATGGCGTTTGCTGACTCTTGGATTTATGGCGGCGCATCGGTAGGCCAATCGGATTTGAATGGTAAAAGCGGTACTTCGTACAACATTCATGCCGGCACTGGTATTCTTCCTCTGATTGGCCTCGAAGCGGGTTACACCGACCATGGCAAATTTGAAGTCACTGCCACGAATGAAATCGCGGCCTCCTCTGTTTATTTTGCGGTAAAGCCAAGCATTGATTTTGGCCCTCTGCATGTGTATGCCAAGGGTGGTTTGCATTCTTGGGATAAAAAATTAAACAGCAATAAAATAGATGATGGTTTTGACATCATGTACGGTGTAGGTGCTGAATACTTCCTGATGGGGCCCATTTCAGTTGGTGCAAGTTACATGAATTACACTTTGGGCGATGACGATATTGGTACGGTTTCATTCAACGCGACCTTCCACTTTCTTTAATCTAGTCACTCAATCGCTTTCAACCACTTCTTGCTCGTTAGTAGCAAGAAGTGGTTTTTTATTTGAGCAGTATGGTGTGGTGTACATTCTCAAGTACGCCAGTAACTGAAAGCAAAGCGCGACCAGTGATTGATGATGTAGTCAATAAATGCCTGAGTTCGCTCAGGAAGAAAACGTCTCTGAGGGTGCAGCAAATAAACATCCGCTCCTTCAATCTGCCAGTTAGGCAATAATGGCACTAATCGTTTCTCCTCTAACTCCTTATCAATTAATCCTTTAGGTAACCTTGCAATACCCATATTCATGAATGTGGCTTGCAAAATCGTATCAATTTCCTCAGAGCTAATACGTGCCTGAGGGATAAATTGAAAACGTTCTTTGCTTTGCTGATGTTCAAATATCCACGCTTGTTTGGTATTTAAAGTGAGTAGTGGCAGAGAAAGTAATTGCTCTGGATGTTTTAGCAGCAAAGAGGCCGAGTAGTCAGGACTTGTGCACAACACGGAAGGGTTATTAGCTAGTTTGCGCGCAACCCAATCGGATTGCGGTTGTGGACCAAAACGTAGCGCTATATCAAGGTCGTGCTGGGTATGATAATCCAGCCCTGCACCGACTTGAATACGAATGTTGACTTTAGGATGTTGCTGACAAAATTCCAGTGCTAATGGACTTAGCTGATGCCGAATGGGTAGGATTGGCGCGTTAATGACGATCTCGCCTCTAAACTCTTGTTTGGCTTTTAAAGCTTGTGCTTGTTTATCTTCTATTTGGCTAAATAGGTTGGCATAGGTTTCAAACAAATGCTCGCCTTCTTTCGTTAGTACCACTTCTTTACTGTTTCTGATCAGTAGAATGCTGCCAATATCTTGCTCCAACTGCTGAATTCTGCGGCTCAACGTGCTGGTGGACAAGGCTTTTTGTTTTGCTGCCAGCGTAAAATTGCCACATTTCACTACCGTTAAAAAGAGTGATAAATCATCAAGTTTCATCATTAATCCCATTTATGCAATAAGCCATCCCATTCTATCCTATTTTAGGATGTGCACTATTACGTTATCGTGTCGGTCGCGCATTCTAATCAAGTTCATATGAGGGGCACATGCCTACCGATTCAACTTATTCGGCTAATCCGAAAATTATTTTTGCCAGCGTTGCTTTAGTCATCGCTTTAGGCTCGCTTGAAAAAAGCATCGTTACCACTCCATTGGCTCTTATTGGGCAAGATCTCTCGGCAGGACAAGCATTAACATGGGTGATTACTGCTTATCTATTAGCATCGACCGCTGTATTGCCCGTCTACGGTAAACTGAGCGACTTGTTCGGACGAGTTCGGATGCTAAATGTCAGTATCGTGATCTTTATGTTGGGTTCCGCGCTGTGTACCTTTGCTTTTGATCTACCCAGTTTAATTGGTGCTCGTGTGATTCAAGGGATTGGCGGTGGAGGCTTAATAGCTCTGGCATTTACCGTTATCGCCGATTCAATTCCTGCGCGCGAAGTGGGCAAGTACCAAGGTTATATTTCAGCGGTTTATGCGGTGTCCAGTATTGCAGGGCCACTGCTTGGCGGCTATTTTGCTGACTACCTCAGTTGGCGGTGGGTATTCGGTATTAATTTACCGTTAGGGTTGGTGGCACTTTACATGGTTAACCGCTATTTGAAGCATCTCAATAAACGCAGAGATAGTCGCTTTGATTGGGTGGGAGCAGCGTTACTCATGAGTGCGACGACTTTGCTGCTGTTATTACTTTCTTCACATTCATTTATCCCTACTGGCTGGGGTGCGTTTGCATTACTGGCGTGTTTAGTTGCTTTGGTGGTTGTTGAACGCAGAGTGAGTGATCCTATTTTACCTGCGCGTTTAGCACGTCTTCCGAATTATCTGACCGCGATTGTTCTTATTATGGGATCGCAAATGCTGATGTTTGCGCTTTTGGTTTATTTGCCGCTGCAGTTTCAGTGGCAAAAAGGACTCACTCCGTCAGAAAGTGGTGCGATTATGGTGATCTTCATGGTCTGTATTACCTCTGGCGCTTATGTGGGTGGGAAGCTCATCGCGAAGTTTGGCCGTTATAAGATGTTAGTGATCGTCGGTTTTGCTTTGGCTATGGCTGCATTGTGGCAAGTTCATTACGATATGTGGGTGAAATTTGCATTGGGTTTTGCGGGTATAGGTATTGGTTTAACCTTACCGGCCTTAGGCGTTGTTGTACAAAGTGTCTTACCCGCACGTGATCGCGGCATTGGCATGTCACTGTTTAATTTTGGACGAGAACTCGGCGGTGCACTCGGTGTTGCGTTCTGTTCCGCGCTCTTTTATCTGAGAGTGCCAAGCGAAGTCATGGTTGCTGAACACAGTGCCGAGCAGGCCGGCGTTTCCACTCAGGTATTATCACAAGGTTTTAGCTTGGTTTATATTGGCATGAGCGTGCTAGCGTTACTGGCGATGTTACTGACAGTATGGCGCTTGCGTAAAGATGCATTGATGAAAAGTTCATCATGAATTCCTGCGTGTTATTGAGCGTTAACTAAGTGTAAAAAAAGCAGCGATTTAAGCTGCTTTTTAAGTTTGGCGCTAAAGGTATCTATGCTTTAGGTGGTCTTGGAAATATTGAGCGTTAAGCACATCCCCAGTCGCTTGTTTCACCAATTCATCGGTTGTTAATAAGCTACCTTTTCGCCAAATATTATCGGCAAGCCAAGTAAATATTGGTGATAAATCACCACTGCGAATGGCGGCATCAACATCCACCGTTTTCTTCATTGCTGCCATAAACTGGGCCGCATACATAGCACCCAGCGTGTAACTAGGGAAGTAGCCAAAGCTTCCATCTGGTCAGTGAACACTGATATCTATTTTTTAGTTAAAAATCGAGGTTGAAATTGGTCGGATATAAGAAAACCGTTACATAATCCTTTGAAATGTTTGTGTTATCCTATAGTTAAATTTTGCTTGATAGTGTATTTAGGCAAATAAGTTGAGGCAGAAATGCATGGATGAACTCAGAGCTATAGATAACAAAATCGCAGCGCTTAAAGCAGAGTTAGCACAACTTGAGGCTAAGCGGTTGAATTTAATTGTTTCAGAAGATTCTGTGTCTACCGCATTTAGCAATACAATGTCTCCAGAACAAAAAGTCGAGCTATTTCGACGTTACTTCCGAGGGAACACTAGCTGTTATGCAGTGCGCTGGCAAAACAAGCAAGGGCGTTCAGGATACTCGATAGCATGTAACAATGAATGGCAACAGTGGCTATGCAATAAACCGAAAGTCAAATGTTTGGAATGCCTCAACCAATCGTTCAAACCACTGGATGAAAAAGCTCTGTATGATCACTTGTCGGGGAAATCTATTGTTGGCATCTACCCAATGGACAGTGATAGTAACTGCTGGTTTCTTGCTATTGATTTCGATAAAAAGGACTGGAAGGATGCCTCTCTGGCTTACGCAGAAGCATGTAGACGTAATGGAATAGATTTTTTGCTTGAACGTTCTCGTTCAGGGAATGGTGCGCATGTATGGATTTTCTTTGAAGCTAAAGTTGATGCAGCTAGTGCGCGAAAACTAGGATTTATGCTGCTTGATCAGGCTATGCAAATCCACGGAGCGCTGTCCTTTGAATCATATGACCGATTGTTTCCTAATCAGGATTTTTTACCTGTAGCAGGAATAGGTAACTTGATTGCTTTACCATTACAAAAAGGTTCAAGAGCGGAGGGAAACTCTGAATTTGTTGATGGGAATTTTTTGTCTTATCAGGATCAATGGCAGATTCTAGCCTCAACAAAAAAATTGACAGTTGATGCTTTGGCTAAGTTGGTACTGTCTCATGAGTCTATTGATCATGATAAGACAGGGTTCACGTTGCTACCTTGGGAGCGAAACTTACCTGCTACTTCTTCTACAAATCTAGGATGCCCAGACAGTATTGAAATCACTCTAGCGAATAGAATTTATCTTCCCATAGAAACATTACCAAATGCTTTGCTTGCCAGATTAAAAAGGTTGGCATCATTTTCAAATCCTAAATTTTTCAAGGCTCAGGGATTGCGGCTATCAACGAATGGAATATCTAGATACATATCACTGGCAGAAATCGATAGTGGATATCTTGTACTACCGCGAGGCTGTATTGATGATGCTTGTGAGTTATTGGAACAGTCGAATATCAAATTTTTCTTTAACGACAAAAGAAGATCTGGAGGTCGACTCAAAAGTATCCAGTTCAATGGCATATTAAGGAAAGAACAAAAGGTAGCGGTGGATGCCGTTTCTAAATTTGATATCGGTGTTTTACACGCGCCGACAGCGTTTGGGAAGACTGTAACGGCAATAGGACTGCTATGCAAAAGAAAGGTCAACACATTAATTCTCGTTCACAATAAACAACTTGTGGAGCAATGGCAGGAACGACTAAAAACGTTCACTACAGGTGTAGATATTGGTGTACTGACAGGCTTAAAGAAAAAGCCAACGAAGGCAGTTGATGTCGCAACGTATCAAAGTTTACTGAACCGTAGCGATAATACCGTTAACCCTGTTGTGCATGAATACGGACTGGTCATCATAGATGAGTGTCATCATTTGTCAGCACCGCAGTATGAAAAATTATTGGGAGAGATTCACGCAAAATACATACTCGGCATTAGTGCTACTTTGGAACGTAGAGATGGTCACCAACCAATCATTTTCATGCAGGCGGGTAGGATAAGACATACCATTACTCCGAACAGTTCTGTGAAATTTGTCCAATCCCTTCAAAAGAAGGAGGTTCTCTTTGAACCTCCACTTCAATTGGTAACTCAAGAACCTCGACCACATATCGCTGATGTCTATCGATGGCTGATTGAGAACGAAATGAGAAACCAGTTAATCATCAATGATATCGAAGACGAAGTGAAGCAAGAACGTGTTCCTATTGTTCTGACAGAGCGTAGAGAGCATGCAAAAATTCTTAGTGACATGTTGACTCTAAGAGCAATTCAAAATGAGGTGCTCATTGGCGCAATGAAAAAGAAAGATAGAGAAGAGGTCAATGAAAAGCTGGCGACCACACAGGTGTTGGTAGCGACTGGACGGTTTATTGGTGAAGGATTTGACCTACCTCGACTCGATACCTTGGTTCTCGCATTACCGGTATCTTGGAAAGGAGCACTTGTTCAGTATGTCGGAAGGATACAGCGAGAGTATGACGGTAAGACGGAAACTCGTGTTATTGATTATGTAGATATGAAAATTCCAATGCTGGCAAGAATGTATTCCAAGCGGAGTCGAGGATACAAAGCGTTGGGTTTTTCTGAATCTGTGGCATATAAGCAGGAGAACCTCGCTTTATGAATAGATATGTTCTTGATTCATCGGAAACACGGTTTGAGGTCGGATCACAGGGTAAGGTACTGGCAAATAAGCTTGGTATAACAATTTCTGATGAAATGGATGATGTTGAAGCAATTTTGTTAACCAAGTTATATGAAAAAATTTTCGAGGAAGGAAATACAGAGTTTCAGCCAACTTTTTCTGACATCATCGGCTGGCACAGGCAGTGGCTTGGTAATATCTATGAATGGGCTGGGAGGATCAGAAATGTGGATATGGGCAAAGGAGGTTTCCAGTTTGCTTCACCACTTCAGATCGGAAGATGTATTGAACTGTTTGAACAGAATTATTTGTCAAAATTCGAAAGTATTCCAGAAATGGGTAAGGAAGAGTTTGTGTCGTACTTGGCTAGGAGCCACATTGAATTTATCTTGATCCATCCATTTCGGGAAGGGAATGGCAGAATAAGTCGACTACTTATGGACGTGATGTGCAACAAGGCAGGGTTAGGGCTATTAGATTACAGTTTGTGGGACAAACACAAAGACTTCTATATCGCTTCTATTCAAGCTGGTGTGGCGCATGAATTTCAGCACATGGAAAGACTGGTTAGAGACACCATTAGCTAGCTAATGATAAGGAACTATACTTTCGCTTGTTTGCTTTTAGACGCTGTTCAATATTTTGAACAGGAGATCCTGTCTCAATTGCAGTCGAGCTTGCCACCGCACGATAGATCATCTTTTGAGTGATTTTCTTTTTTTCTGTCTTCATATTTTTCTGCTACAAGCAATTCCATTTAGTATTGATACTACATTACGTACTGCTATTTTTCAATCGACAACATCTTGAAACGGCAACGTATTTCTCATCTAAAAGGCCGTGAATAGAAAGATACGAGCTACTTCAGAGTAGCCCGTATATAAATAACCGAACTAGAGGTAACGATTTTTTAAGTGGGTCTGAAAATGTACCGGATTCAGTGTTTCCCCAGTGGCCGCCTTAACCAGTTCATCGGTAGTGAATAGACTCGCCTTATTCCAGACATTGTCAGATAACCAATTGAAAATAGGAGTTAAATTGCCTGATTTGATGACACTGTCAACATCCACCGTTTTCTTCATTGCTGCCATAACCTGGGCCGCATACATAGCACCCAGCGTGTAACTAGGGAAGTAGCCAAAGCTTCCATCTGTCCAGTGGATGTCTTGCATACAGCCGTTTTGGTCATTTCCTTGGGTAGAAAGGCCGAGGTAAGCCTGCATTTTGTGATCCCATAGCTCAGGCACATCGGTATGTTTGATATGACCATTGATCAAATCACGTTCAATTTCATAACGTAAAATGACGTGCGCTGGATAAGTCAACTCGTCGGCATCGACACGAATAAAGCCTTTTTCAGCGCGAGTGTAGATCTTCTGGAAATTCGCTTGTGCAAATACTTTATCTTCACTACCTGAAAAATAGCGGGCGGCTAGGGTGGCTAAGTGCTCAATAAAGGGTTCACTGCGCCCCATCTGCATTTCAAAGAAGAGCGATTGAGATTCATGAATACCCATCGAACGCGCTTCTCCTGCTGGTGTACCTGCAAGATGTTTAGGCAAGCCTTGCTCATAACGTGCGTGGCCCGTTTCATGGACAATGCCCATTAGAGACTGAATAAACTCCGACTCATTATAACGAGTGGTGATCCGAACATCGGTTGGAACACCGCCGCAAAAAGGGTGAACGCTTTCATCAAGGCGACCGTGTTCAAAATCAAACTGAAGCAGTTTCATGACTTCTAAGCCTAGCGCCTTTTGCTTTTCAGCAGGGTAATGGCCAGTCGGTATGATTATCTCTTCGGCGCGTTGCTTCTCTATGACTTGATCGATTAATGTTGGCAGCCAAGTTTTAACATCGCTGAAAACAGCGTCCAATGATTGAGTTGTTGTACCCGGTTCGTAAAGATCGAGCATCGCATCATAAGGCGTTAAACCTGTAGCATCAGCGCGGATCTGCGCTTCTTGCTGTGAGAGTGTGACCACCTCAGCCCAGTTTTTCTCAAAACCGACCCAATCATTGTTTTTGCGTTGGGTACGCCAAGCATGTTCACACTTTGAACCAGCAAGAGATTTCGCTTGCACCAAAGCTTCAGGTAGTACGTTTGCCTGCTGCCAGTGGCGTTTGAGTTCACGCAGAGTTGCTTTTTGCTCATCGTCCAATGGCTCATTCTGTGCTTTATCAAACCATTCAGCCAATTGAGGTTGAGTATGTAAACTATGAATATGAACGGACAAGTGCGCCATCGCTTCCGAGCGAGCTTGAGCGCCGCCAGCAGGCATTACTGCGGCTTGATCCCAGCCACAAATAGCCGCTAAATGATTGAAATGTGAAATTTTCTTAGAATGTTGAACTAATTGATTGAATGCATCCATGGAATTAGCCTTCCGTGACGTAAAAGAGAAGTAAGTGTAGCAACCATTAAGTGTCTAACCAAGGCTATCCAAGTCAATCAAGGTGAAAGAGCGTGACCCAAACCGACAAGGCTGTGAGTATTTCATTATTTTCTTATCCAGTGAAAACTGTTAAAGACTTTATAAAAGAGCTCAGGTATAAAAAGGCAAACGATGACATTTCTTTTATACAAGGACGGGTATGTATATCCAAAACGTTGAAGCCTTTCTGATCGCAATTACTATATTAACGCTAACTCCAGGGCTAGATACGGCACTGGTGATTCGTAACACATCACGAGCTGGGTTCACTGACGGCAGCATAACAAGTTTGGGTATTTGCATGGGGTTATTTGTGCATGCGACCTTTTCCGCCGTCGGTATTTCGGCGATTTTGGCACAATCGGCCGAGCTGTTTCATGTGGTTAAAATGATTGGTGCGGCGTATTTAATTTGGCTGGGACTATCTAGCTTAAAAGCGTTGCTGAAAAATAGCCAAGGTATGCAGGTTACGGCCATTTCACACAGTGAATTTACGCTGAAGCGGTCATTGCGTGAAGGCTTTCTTTCCAATGTGTTGAACCCTAAAACGGCAGTATTTTATCTCGCATTTTTGCCGCAATTTATTAACCCAGAATATTCTCCGTTGTTGCAATCGCTTTTGATGGCTGCTATTCATTTTGTTATCGCTATGTGTTGGCAGTGCGGTTTAGCGGGCGCATTGAGCTTTGCAAAAAACTTACTCAAAAATGCGTCATTTATGAAATGGATGGAAGGGACAACAGGCGTGGTTCTAGTTGCTCTGGGTCTAAAATTAATGCTTGAGAAAAGATAATTTAATCAATTAGTTGTAGGAGTTTTCTGAACAAAGCTAGAATGACATTTTTTTGAAGTTACTGCTTTAAATTTACGATATAAAACCTTGCATGGATTACGAGACATCACGTGTTGAGGGTAATTTGAATATATTGGTTATTTGTGCAGTTATCTTAGTGTGTTTTTTGTTGTTTCTGGAAGGATTAGCCTTGGGATACGGTGTTCCTACCTCGATAATCATTTTAGCTGTTTTAAACTTATCGTATTCTTGTTTGGATAAACAGATTAAAAAGCGGAAAAGACAGGCTTCAAACCGCAGGTAGGCGATTTAATGCCTACCTGCGATGTGGTTACTCAGTATTGAGTTTGAGGATTACGCGCCAAAGGCGCTGACTGTTTTTCAAAAAATAGCTTGGTCTCTTCAAGCACAATATGACGTAATGCGATTAATCCGATCAGATTAGGGATAGCCATTAAACCGTTAACGATATCAGCAATAATCCAAATCATATCAAGGTGCAAGAACGCACCTGATGCCACCAAACCGATAAAAATCAGCTTATAAGGCATTACTGCTTTGGTACCAAACAAAAATACCACGCAGCGCTCACCGTAATAGTTCCAGCCTAAAATCGTCGTAAAAGCAAAAAACATCAAACCAATGGAGACCATCATCGGGCCCAAGGTTTGCGCATTTAAGCCCACGGCAAATGCATAGGTTGTCATAGCGGCACCAGAAAAATCACTTTGCCATGCGCCAGTTAAGATCAGCGCAAGCCCGGTCATGGTGCAAATAATGATGGTATCAAAGAAAGTACCAGTCATTGAAATCAACCCTTGTTTTACGCAAGAGTCAGTTTTCGCTGCCGCCGCGGCCATTGGCGCGCTGCCAAGACCAGATTCATTAGAAAATACACCGCGCGCAATCCCTGATTGAATCGCCAGCATGATGCTCGCTCCTAAGAAACCACCTGTAGCGGCTGTGGAAGTGAAGGCAGAAGTGATAACTAAACTGATGGCCGTGAGTAATTGATCGCTGTTGCTGATGATCACACTCAAACACGCAAGGATGTAAAAAAGGGCCATGGCAGGTACCACTTTCCCAGCCACTTTAGCAATTGATTGAATACCACCGACCGTGACAAATGCGACTAACAGCGTTAGAACCACTGCTGATATTTCGCGTGACACACCAAAAGAGATTTCAGTAGCATCTAAAATCGCGTTGACTTGTGGGAATGTACCAATGCCGAAACAAGCGACGCCGATGGCAAATAGGGCGAATAAAACCGCCAAAGTTCGCGAGCCCACGCCATATTGCAGGTAATACATCGGGCCACCAACCATTTGGCCTTTGTCATCCACTTGACGATACTTTACTGCCAGTAAACATTCAGCGTATTTGGTCGCCATACCAAACAGCGCGGCTAACCACATCCAAAATAGCGCGCCCGGCCCACCGAGCTTAATCGCTGTCGCTACGCCAACGATATTACCGGTTCCAATCGTCGCGGAAAGTGCGGTACATAAGGCGGCAAAGCTTGATACATCGCCTTGTTTACCGGCGTCTTTGTCTTTACTAAACACCATCTTAAGTGCGGTAGGTAAATGTCGAAATTGGATAAGACCGAGACGAAACGTAAAATAGATGCCTGTACCGACCAATAAAATTAAAAGTGGTGGTCCCCAGACAAAATTGTCTATAGATTCAAGAATAGATTGCAGGTTGTTCATTAGTTCCCCTTAATAAAACGACAGTTAAGGAGAAGAGGGAAAGGGCAGTAATCTGAAAAGATCCCACAAAAAGATCACAGCAGGCCAGTGGTGAAGAAACCACACCTATTTATGATTGTAACTTTCCACTCCTCTGTCCTTTTGCCTGAGAGTTTCACCCCAAATAGGGTTTGCTCCTTCGGCGACCGATTAAACGGTTCTCTCCAGAGGTTCCTCCAACTACAGTCCTCGCCAGCTCTCATAAGAGAGAGCATTAGCACCTGAAAGATTTACTTCTTCGGCGAGCCTGTTTACTCATACTTTGAATAAACTAAGGCTACTCTCCTGCAGTCTTCATCGGAACTGATGATAAGTGCGCTTACCATCAAGGCGAGATATGTTACATAAAGCGTTTTTCAAGACAAGAAAAATTGTGCTTTTGATCTCAATTTGCTGCCGTTTGGTGGTTTGTTAACCATTTATAGACGTAAACGTAGGATGAGGGGTGAAAACTTTACGCTTGTTGTCGATTGTTCTACTTTTTTCTGACTTATCGCGTGTTATAAATGATATACACTACGTGAGAGGATAGGCTAATGACACGACTCATCACCATTATTTTATTGATCGCCATTGCTTTTATTTTTATTCGTTATCGTACCAACGAAAAGTTGCAAAAAGGTGTGGTGGTTTCTTTACTCACTGCTTTTGTCATTTATGCTGCCTCAATTGTGATTACTGAATTAACTCGCTGAGATAGATAGGAGCGAAAGAGTGAACAAACAGACGGACATTGATGCACAAGACGATGTCGTAGTGATTGAAGAACGAGACAAACGCACCTACGTCTACATCGCGTTAGCAGGGGTGTTGGGGTTAGCATTCGGTGGCTTAATCGGTTCAAGTATCACCACGAATAACTGGCAAAAAACATACCATCAGCTAGAAGAAAAATATGAACAGCTCACCCAAGATAAAAGCCAATTAGCTGAAAAAGTGCAATTAAAAGTCGCCAGTGTCGACGCTGAAGTAGCAAATAAACTTCAACAAGCATTAGAAGAGCAACAAAAGCAGTATCAGCAAGAGCTGGATCAAGCGCAAAGCCAATACCAAGCGTTAATGGCAGAAAATAAAGCGCTGCAAGCGAAACTCAATACACAGGAAAATGCACTAGCGCAAGTTGAGAACAAAAATTCTAAATTAAATCGGCAAGCCGATATGCAGGCAACGATTTTTGAACGTTCACGCGAACTGTTCCAACGTGAATTGAAAATTAAGCAAGAGTTAGAAGCGCTGCAAAAAGAGAAAGAAACTTTAGTACCGAAGCTCAAAACGCTCAAAACCGATTGTGATGTCTACCTAGAAGGTAAGTCGTGGGATGCAAAATCAGACGCATGTGATAAGCAAGATGAAGCGAATTCAAGAATTAGCCAAATCGATCAGATGATCCAAGTTCACCGCATGGATTTAGAACAAATCAAAGCGTTAACGGAAAATATAGGCTTATAATTTATACCAATCCCACCAATGTTTCTTTAGCAGGCCTCGCGAAAATGAGGCCTGTTTTATCGTAAGGCTTATTCGGTCAAATACGTTGTTAGGAATTCTGCAATCTTCACCATATCACTGATCGCAATATACTCTTCGGTGGTGTGAACTTTCGCCATGCCCGTTGACAAATTGACGGTCACTAATCCTTTTTCGTTAAAGTTGTTTGCATCACTGCCTCCACCAGTACGTTTGGTTTTTGGTGCAATTCCAACCGATTCAAAGCTCTTTTTGATCGCAACGATATGCGGATGCTCTTCATCCAATACAAAGGCGTTGTAAGCACGAGTAGATTCAATCTTAACCTGCGCGCCATGCTTGTGCGCCGCGGCCTGAAATGTTGACACCATATGTTCAACTTGTAGGCTCAACTTATCATCATTCAATGAACGGGCTTCAGCGACAATTCTAAGATCAGGCATGACGATATTCGTTGCGCCACCGCCATGAACAAGGCCGATATTCGCCGTGGTTTCCTCATCAATACGCAGCAATTTCATTTGGGTAATCGCATCGGCCGCGACGGCGATAGCGCTAATACCTTCTTCAGGGGCAAGGCCTGCGTGTGCGGGTTTGCCTTTGATATTAACGATGATTTTTTGCTGCCCTGGGGCTGCTTTAACGATGGTTCCTATTGGACCACCAGTGTCGAGCACAATCGCCTTAGCCGATTGAATATGAGACATATCAAAGTGTTTGGAGCCTTGTAGCCCGCCTTCTTCATGGACGGTGAATGCAATTTCAATGGTTTTATGAGGTTGTTTTTGCGCTTTAATCGTTCGAATCGCCTCCATAATGGCCGCAATACCCGATTTGTCATCGCCGCCTAAAATGGTTTCACCGTTAGAGCGAATGACGCCATTTTCAATGACGGGTGTGATACCAATCCCCGGTTTGACGGTATCCATGTGACAGCTCAGTACGACACTGTCATCGAGTTGTCCTGCTAGGCGAGCATAAAGGTTAAAGCCATTGGAAACATGTTCAGGTACGGGCAGTTTTTGGACTGAAAAACCAAGCTCACCCAACTGTTCAGACAGCGTTTCTGCAATCTGTTTTTCGTTACCCGATTCGCTGTCAATTTGAATTAGTTGTAGAAAGTGCTCAACCAAGCGCTGTTCATTTATCATGGTCATTTTGTTATCTCGTAGGAAACAGAAGCCATACCATATCGCGTGTGGATGACGCGATGTTCTGCGATAAATCAAAGAAGCACGACAAAATAACCGAATTTTTCGCTTATATATAGCCAATGGCTATTGTTTTTAACTTAATGATTCACCTGTGTTGGCCTAATGTTTTGTCCGTGTAGCTCGGCATATAAAAATCATGTGCGCCTAACACCTCGTCGATTGTGTGTTTTTCGCCTGAGGCAGTATCGGCTTCTGATAAATGTAGCTAAAATGTTACGCTGTGCTATTTATCTTACTGAGCAACTGGTTATAATTGACTTGTGATTAACGTGGCCAATTAAGGAAAAGTGCTTAGTATTCAGTCAAATAAAAATAAATCATCTCTGTGAAATTCGCTAATTTACTATCCTACTGCTCACTAATAGATTTGTGTAACATTTTAATTACATTGAAACTATTTGTTCTCCGCTAAACCGTTTTTCGTTATAGGGTTCATTTTTGCTGAAAATTACGCCATGTTCGCAATACTCAATACAAGCGTTAACAAAAAAGGAGCGCGAGATGACTTCAACATTTAACCCATTGGGAACAGACGGTTTTGAATTTGTGGAGTACACCGCGGCGGATCCCGCTGGAATAGCGCAGTTAAAAGAGCTGTTTACTTCTCTTGGCTTTGCTGAGATAGCCAAGCACCGCTCAAAAGAGGCGTGGTTATATCGTCAAGGGGATATTAATTTTATCGTTAACTCTCAACCCCATAGCCAAGCTGCAGCGTTTGCCAAAGTGCATGGACCTTCAGTGTGTGGGATGGCGTTTCGCGTTCATGATGCATCTGTCGCCATGCAGCATGTGCAGGCAAATGGCGGGCGAGAATACAAAACACAAATTGGCCCAATGGAACTGAGTATTCCCGCGATTTATGGAATTGGCGATAGCTTGCTCTATTTTGTCGACCGTTACGGTAGCCAGAGCATTTATGATGTGGATTTCAAGTTCTATGCCGATGCCAATCAACGAATGACTCACGCCAACGTTGGTCTGTCCGAAATTGACCACTTAACGCATAACGTCAAACAAGGCCACATGGACGTTTGGTCTGGCTTTTATGAGCGGATCGGTAACTTCCGTGAAATTCGCTATTTTGATATTGAAGGGAAGCTAACGGGACTAGTTAGCCGTGCAATGACAGCCCCTTGCGGCAAAATTCGCATCCCAATCAATGAATCGTCTGACGATAAATCACAAATAGAAGAGTTTATTCGTGAATACAATGGTGAGGGGATCCAACACATCGCTTTATCCACTGATGATATCTACCAGACGGTACGTACTCTGCGCGAGCGAGGGATGGATTTCATGCCGACACCGGATACTTACTACGAAAAAGTCAATGAGCGAGTTGAAGGGCACCAAGAGGATATTGAGCAGCTGAAAGCACTACGAGTCCTGATTGATGGCGCACCGATGAAAGATGGAATTTTGCTGCAAATATTTACTCAAACCGTCATTGGCCCAGTCTTTTTTGAGATCATTCAACGCAAAGGCAATGAAGGTTTCGGGGAAGGTAATTTCAAAGCGTTATTTGAGTCGATTGAAGAAGATCAAATTCGGCGAGGAGTACTCAGCGATGCATAAATGGATCACATTTCCTCATCGAGAAGGGGTATGTTCAAACCAAGCTCATGCCGACTTCCCGCAAGAGGCCATCTATGAAAGAGAAGCAGGACGCAGTGGCTTTTTTGGCCCTGCGGCCCATTTCCATCACCAACATGCACCGACAGGGTGGAGTGAATGGCAAGGTGAGTTAAGGCCGAGAGCCTTTAATTTTAATTTGATCGAGCAAGCCAAACAAAGTTCACCGTGGAGCGTGCCGCATCTATTGCATAATGCACAATGTAAAGTCCGAGTATGGAAGCTGGCTCAAGCGATGGATCATTTAGTGCGTAACGCCGATGGTGATGAGTTACTTTTTATTCATCAAGGAAGCGCTGATTTTTATTGCGATTACGGGCACTTGAGCGTTTCACAAGGGGATTATGTGTTGATCCCGCGCTCAACCAATTGGCGGCTTGAGCCAAGTGAGCCGATGTTCATTCTAATGATAGAGAATACGGATGCGGCGTATGCTTTGCCAGAAAAAGGGCTAGTAGGGAACCACGCCATATTCGATCCTGCGGTTTTGCAAGTCCCGTCGATTAATCCAGAGTTTAAAGCGCAGTATTCAGAAAAGACCACCCAAGTTCATTTAAAACGTCATGAGAAAATCAGCGTCATTACTTATCCATTTAACCCATTGGATGCAGTAGGTTGGCACGGTGATCTTTCTGTGGTGAAACTCAACTGGCGAGACATTCGGCCGTTGATGTCGCATCGCTATCATTTGCCGCCCTCCGCTCACACAACGTTTGTTGGCCAAGGTTTTGTGGTCTGCACCTTTGTGCCTCGGCCGATTGAGAGTGACCCCGGCGCTTTAAAGGTTCCGTTTTATCATAACAATGATGATTACGATGAAGTGCTCTTCTACCATGCGGGTGATTTCTTTAGCCGCGATAATATTGAAGCTGGCATGGTCACTTTTCATCCTGCCGGGTTTACCCATGGCCCACATCCGAAAGCGTTCCAAGCTGGGCAAGAGCATAAGAAAAAATTTACCGATGAAGTGGCAGTGATGATTGATACGCGGCATGCATTACACTTTAGTGAGGCGGCGCAGCAGGTTGAAAATCAACAGTACGTCTACAGTTGGAAGAGCGAATAAACGAATAAGAATAAGGAAGTGACATGAAGTTAGCTACGCTAAAAAACGGCACAAGAGATGGGTTATTGGTTGTGGTCAGCCATGACTTATCAAAATGCGTTGCTGTGCCTGAGATTGCCGAGCATTTACAGCAAGCCTTAGACCGTTGGCAGGAAACCGCACCGATGCTCAGCGAAATTTATACGGCGCTGAATGAAGGCGAATTGCTGCAAGAGATGCTGTTTGATCAAACCTTGTGTCATTCGCCGCTGCCTAGAGCGTATCAATGGGCCGACGGTTCTGCTTACGTCAACCATGTTGAGTTAGTACGAAAAGCACGAGGAGCGGAGATCCCTGAAAGTTTCTGGAGTGATCCGTTAATGTATCAAGGTGGTTCGGATGCTTTTCTTGGACCGCGTGATGATATTCAAATGCAAGATGAAGCATGGGGAATTGATTTTGAAGCCGAAGTGGCCGTGATCACCGATGATGTCAGAATGGGTGCAACCCTAAGTGAAGCGGCGCAAGCGATTCGATTGGTGATGTTGGTTAACGATGTGTCGCTGCGTGGTTTGATCCCTCAAGAGCTTGCTAAAGGATTTGGGTTTTTTCAATCCAAACCGTCTTCAGCATTCTCTCCTGTCGCTGTGACACCCGATGAACTAGGCTGCCATTGGGACGGCGGAAAACTCAACCTGCCATTGCTATCAACCTATAACAATAAACCATTTGGTTGCCCCAATGCTGGCGTGGACATGACGTTTGAATTCCCACAGTTAATTGCTCACGCAGCAAAAACGCGCCCATTGTGCGCGGGCACTATTATTGGCTCTGGTACAGTTTCTAATAAACAGGGAACCGATTTTGGCAGTGCGATTGCTGAAGGGGGAGTCGGCTATTCATGCATTGCAGAAGTGCGAATGATTGAAACCATTCGGGACGGTAAACCAAGCACCGAATTTATGAAATTTGGTGACAGGATAACGTTAGAAATGCGTGATGATAAAGGGAACAGCCTGTTTGGTTTAATCGATCAACGCGTGGTGAAAGGGTCATGAGTAGCCTCAAGTTATATGGGTATTGGCGCTCTTCAGCCGCTTACCGAGTACGCATCGCACTTCACCTCAAGGCGCTCGATTACCAGTCGATTGCTATCCATTTAGTTAAGGAGGGCGGAGTGCAACATTCAGCCGAGTTTAGCGCTCTCAACCCGAGTGAGTTAATTCCGGTACTAGAAGATAACGGGCATTGCATTACTCAGTCGTTAACCATCATCGAATATTTGGATGACCAGTATCCCCAAGTACGTTTGGTTCCGTTATCAGGTAAAGAGAAATATCAGGTTAAAGCACTGGCGCAAGACATTGCTATTGATATTCATCCACTGAACAATCTACGAGTTTTACAATATTTAACGCGTGAACTGGACGTAGATGAAAGTCAAAAAGGAGACTGGTATCGGCATTGGATAGCCACGGGGTTTTATGCCTTGGAAAAGAAATTGGCGACAGTATCAGGGGAGTACTGTGTTGGTGATCAACTGAGCTTAGTGGATGTTTGTTTAGTACCACAAGTGTATAACGCGGAGCGCTTTAATCTTGATATGGCGCAGTTTCCGATCATCAAACAAATCACTGCTGAGCTTCGTGCTCATCCGGCGTTTATTGCCGCTGCACCAGAAAACCAGCCCGATGCTGAGAGTTAATCGAAAAGCCAGCCTTGCGGCTGGCTTTTCTTTGCGCTGTTTATTGAGCATTCGCCACTAAACTTGCATTGCTGTAATTGTTGTATCCATGCAGCAAAATAGAATAGCGGCCCGGTTGAGCATTGGAGAACTGACACGTTTCATTATTGCCACTGCGATAAGGACGGCAGTCGTATTGCTGTAGATCGGCATCAGTTTGATACTTAACGTATAAATCGGCATCGCCGCTTCCCCCTGACAATACAATACTCAAGTTACCCGCTTCCGGCAGTTCGAATTGATACCAGGTTTTGCTATTTCTGCTAGCCGATAAACCGTTCACAGGTACGCCATTTTTCAGTTGATTATTCGGCGTAGGCGGTGTTGAGGCGTTACCCATTTCAACCACATAAGCCAATCCAAGTTTAGTAAATTTCACCGCATGAAATCCTGTTGGGTCGGAATTTTGCAGAGTGTCTTGCGGGCTATGAATATTAGGGTTGTAATCATTAAATTTGGATTCAAAAGGCATCGCAGCTGGGTAACCAACCGCATGCCAAGAGGCATGATCAGAGCAGGCATAGCCACAGGTATCAAATCCATAGGTTAATGACGGTAAATATTCATCCAATAGTTGTGTCAAATACTGGGTAAAATTACTGTCGGTGTAATCGCTCATAAACACAATATCTTCGCGTGAACCTTGGTAGTTAGTCATGTCTAACTGCATCACAGACATTACTTTTTTACCTTCGGCTTTAAAACGATTGGCTAAGTCTTGTGAACCTCTAAGGCCCACTTCTTCAGCAGCGTAAGCCATGAAAGCGATGCTGCGTTTAGGACGAAAATTTTGCTCAGACAACAAACGGATGATTTCTGTCACGCCCGCGATACCTGATGCATCGTCGTCCGCACCCGGCGCAATACTGCTTTCGTTGGTTCGAGAACCAAGTGTCGAGTCTAAATGCCCGCCAATCACCACCCATTCGTCAGGTTTTTCAGAGCCTGTAATTGTGAGCATTACCGATTTCTGGTTGTAGCCTGAATGTGTGATTTGTTCTACTTTGCTTGCGGGCAGTGACGCAGAGAGTGAACGCCAATGATCTGCAATCCAATTCGATGCTTGAGCACCAGTCGAGGTGGTATAAAAGCGATTTTTAAACTGGGTTAAGGTGGTGATGGTACTGGTGATTTGTTGCGCTGATACTGATGGCAACCAAGCGTTAACGGTGGTTTGCTGAGTTATTTCTGGTGCACTGAAAGCGTTTAGATTCAGCGGCATTGCGCTGACACTCATCGCACTTTGTGCAGAAGGGTGGACCATATAACCACCACATCGCTGATGATTTTCGTGCATTTCATGTGAAAGCGTCGCCAACTCGCTTACTGGTACTTGCCCAACCCATACTGATGTTTGATTGATAAGATTTTCAGGTAATAGGCTTTGGGCTCCAGAGCGAAGCGCCGTTTGCGTCGCGTCACCACCAATGGAAATCCACACCTTTTCTTCTGCATAAGCGGTACTGAAACAGCCTGCTAGCGCAATCGCCAATAACGTTTGTTTCTGGTTCATTCTCTCCTCCCTGGAGTATTATTATCAACATGACGTTGACCATAAACCCTAGGCCAAAAATAGGAATAATGAGAACAATTCGTTTTATACTCAGTTGTTCATAACGGTTGTCACTAAACTATCAATAAGGTATTTCATCGACTGAAAAAAAGAAAAAAGCCAGCGAAAACTTCAGCTGGCTTAAAGGTTTTAACGCTGTACCCATACTGGATAAGTGAAGAAAATAAGGTGGGAAAAATTAAAGAGAAAGTGGAAGAGTACAGCCGTCCATAAACGCCCGCTTAGATGATAGATCGCGCCGTAGCCAATACCAGCTAATGTGGCAAATAGCGCCAAAGTCACGCCGCCAGAAAAATGCGCAAGACCAAATAGGATACTAGCGAGCGCAATACCTAGCCATAGACCGAATTTTTCACTAACGGCTTTTTGTAAATAGCCCCGGAAAAATGCTTCTTCCACCACACAGGTTAAAAGCAAATTATTGAGAGCAAAGAGCCACCACCAAGTCGGTAAAGATAACTCGGGCTTAATCGCGCCAAGCGCCCATGCGACAAAAAGCAAAGCAAAAAGAGGAATCGACACTTTACCGATCGCGGCCCAACGAATGGTTTGATGGTTGCCAAGGAGTGGCGGCCAAGCGAGTAGCAAAGCAAAAAATACCATAGGTTTATCTAGGTTCAAGTAGAGACGAAAGGGGGCACTATTTGCACCAGCAAGCACATTATCCAGCACTTTAGGATTATTAAAACCTGGAATAGCATGCAGCAGCAGTGCAATTGCCCATAATAGCAACGCACCATGAGCAAACCATTTCCAGCGGCCTTTCAGTTGTGGAATGTAATAAGCACCACATAATCCAATGGCGACATACAGCAGGGCCATTAACGATAATCGGTCTGTGAACCATCCGGCCACTAACGACAGTGCTAGCAAGGTGAATGCTGGACGTAACTGCTTTTGAAAACTGAAGATAACGGCAAAAAGCAGCGGGATCCAAATCCATAACGATGAGTCAAGTATCATAGAGAGTACCTTAGGAAATCATCCATATTATTTAGTGATGACAGAGTGGAAGAGTGGCGCATTATGAAGAATCATTCTCAATAAAGAGATTCTACCAGTCAGCTAAACGTTTGCAGGCTTACAAAAAGCACTGTGGATCGTCACTAAAAATGGCGTCAACCGAGTTGAGATGTTTGAACTTTTTTGGATTATTCACCGTGTAGCACCAAATTTGGTAACCCGCTTGATGTAACTCGGCAATGTGTTTTGCACTGATCCATTGATAATTAAGGTTACAGCCAAAGGCGTCAATTTCGGCTAACACTTGCTTATCTTTACGCGTTAATCGCTCGCTCAACACCGCCAATTTATAACCCGGACAATGCTGATAAAGCTCGCGCATGATAGCGTGGCTAAAACTGGAGAGAACAATCTGTTCATTCGGTAATCCACATTGATCCAGTTGCGCTTTAAGTTGAGCAGCGACTTGAGCAACATCGTGTTTATCCACTTTGACTTCAATGTTTAAACCAAGGCTGTGCTGCTTTGCGAGTGTCAGCAACGTCTCTAATGTCATGATGGGTTCGCCTGCAAATTGAGGATCAAACCAAGCGCCAAAATCGAACTGTTGTAATTGCTCAAGCGTATAAGAATCAATGCGCCCTTTACCATTACTGCAACGATTAATGGTGTGATCGTGGCAAACAACCAATATGTGATCTTGAGTCGGTTGCACATCCACTTCAACCCACTTTAGGCCTAAATCAATAGCGGCTTGCACACTCACTTGCGTATTTTCAGGGTAATGGCCGGCCACTCCGCGGTGGCCAATAATCATAGGCTTCATAGCGTTATCTCTACACAATTAAAACCGGCTCAGCATAGCGCGCGCCTTCTATTTTGTCTTCAAATTGATGGAAATGAGAGACGACGCGCTTTGGACATCACTTTCGCTAATGCTATGCTTATCCAACATCAGGCAGGAGGTCTGATCTGTCAAGTAGGGATAACGGTGAAGCTACATACGATCAAAGGCTATATTCAGAATATGTATCTGGCTGAATATCCAGAACGATTATTACTGCTAGACGGTGCAAGTCGAGCAGACATACCTACGTTGCAGCACTTCATTGAGAATGAACTGAACCGTCCTTTTTCTCATCTTCATACCGTTGTGGTAACTCACATGCATCCAGATCACGCTGGGGCGGCTCATCAATTGCGTGCATTAACGGGTTGTAAAATTATCTCTGCCAATAAAGATCATGATTGGTATTGTGGTTTGGACGGATTTTGTATGCATTTAGCCGATCTTGCGCTTGCGCGTTGGATGGCGAATCGCCTAGGCCGCCCGCGGCAGAATTTATGGTATCCACGTGTCTTAAAGCCTGATATTAAGCTCAACGATGGCGAGACTATTCCTCATTTTAACGAATGGCAAATCTTAGAAACTCCAGGGCATACCGACCGAGATTTATCTGTCTACCATGCACAGCAAGGCATTGTGTATGTTGCCGATTTAATGGTTGAAGTGAAAAAGCAGTTGATTGCCCCTTTTCCTATTTTCCATCCCAATCAATATCGCCAGTCACTTGAACGGATCTTCAAGCTCAACCCAGAAACACTGCTTCTTGCACACGGCAAAGAGGGGCGTTTGAGCGAAAAAACCTACCAACACCTGCTAAATACCGCACCTATACGGCCCATCACACATTGGCGAGTGGTCAAAATAAAAGTCAAAAGTTTAATGAAGTCTGTTTGGCAATTTGGGGTCAGCAAAGGTAAATAAAGGGTAGGTGGCTTTAAAACTCATCAGCAAAGAGTGTTCGGTGCATACTGTGGTTGTTTGCACCGGAAAAAATCGTTAGAATGCGATCCTTGATGATAATGAGAGCTTTTATCAACAAGGTAATAACACTTCGTTGAAGGTAATGAATAACGTCTATGAATCTTTTAAAAATCAGCTTGTCCTTGGTGGCGACTACCAGTTTGTTCGCAGTAAATGCTTCTACACTCAGTGACGCGAATGCCATCCAAAATAAAACCAATTCGGCTTCAGTCGCCAGCCAACAGAACATCAATCACAGTTCTCAATCAGCGTTGCTGACGCAAGCTGACATCGATCAGTTAAAAGAAGAAGTGAAAAATCTCACTATTTATCGTAATCACTTGGCATCGCTGGTGGAAAACCAGAATCAGGAAGCGCAAAGTCTATCGTCACAAATTGATGAGATAAAACTGACTCGCCAAGGCATCGTTCCTTTGATGTATCAGATGATCGACGGGCTACGTACCCTAATCGAAAACGACAAACCATTAAAGCGCGAAACGCGTTTAGAGCGTTTAGAAAAGCTGGAATCGATGATGGTGCGATCGGATGTCAGCGATGCTGAAAAATACCGCCGTATTCTTGAAGCGTACCAAATCGAAATTGATTACGGGACTAAACTGGGTGTTTATCAAGGCGCAGTGGTGCTCAATGAAAACAAAACCATTGAAGCTGACATTTTATACGTTGGCCGTTTATCGCTGGTGGCTCGTAGCTTAAATGGCAAACAGTATTGGAGCTGGAGCCAAAACTCGCACCAATGGACCGATGTCGATAGTGGGCTATATGCCGATTTAGATACCGCTTTCAAAATGGCCAACAATTTAATTACACCAAACTTAATGACGATACCTGTTTCACTTGAGTTAGTAGAGGAGCAAAGCAAATGAAGATGGTTTTCTCTCTCTCATCACTCTGTTTAACACTATTGGCTTTCAACAGCTTTGCTTCTACGGAATTAGTCAGCAGCGCCAAAGTGGAAAACAAACAGCAGCAGCAGCACAATATCGAACGCGAAGCGGGTTTTAAACAAACCGAACAGCAGCTACGCCGCGCCAAAGCAGAGCTAGAAGCTCAGCGCCAAGATTTACAAGCGCAATCGGATAAGCTAAGCACGCAATTCAGTAATAATGAAAACCGACTAGCACGTTTAGAAGAGCAGCTTCGCTTAGAAACAGGAAGCCTTGGAGAGCTGTTTGGTGTGGTACGCCAAAATGCCAAAGCATTAAGCAGTGAATTGGAATCTTCCATCACTGCGGTTGATCGCCATCAGTATACATCGCGGGTACAAGAAATTGTCGCCGCAAAATCTTTACCCTCGATGCCGCAGCTGACGGGGTTATGGCACAGCTATGTTGAACAGATCATCGCCAGTGGTGAGCTAAGCCGCGTTCAGATCGCATTTATCAATGGTGACGGTGTCACGAAAAATGTGGCCGCTTATCGTATTGGAACCTTTGGTTTGGTGACAGAGCAAGGTTATGTCAAATGGAATGGAGATAAACAAGCCGCCACCGCTTATTTGAAACAACCGGACAATGGACAGATTTTCTCTGGCCTAAATACGGGAGAAATCGAAAGCTTAGTGGTCGATCCTTCGCGTGGCATCATGCTTGAACAGCTAGCCCTTACGCCAACGTTAGCCGAACGGCTACAAATGGGTGGTGCGGTCGGTAACATCATTTTGGTACTGCTTGGTATTGGTTTAATCATTGCTTTCTATCGCGGCTTCGCATTGGTGATGACTCACCACAAGATCAAAGCGCAGCTTAGAGATGTACAGAAAATTGGTAATAACCCATTGGGGCGTGTACTCAGCGTCTATAACAAAGAGCAAAATCGCAGCGTAGAAGCGTTGGAGCTGCGCTTGCTGGAAGCGGTGGTCGATGAACAAGCGCATTTGGAAAAAGGTTTATCGATGCTGAAGTTATTAGCCGCGATTGCACCGATGCTTGGGTTGTTAGGTACGGTGACCGGCATGATTGAAACCTTCCAAGTGATCACACAATTTGGTAATGGTGATCCGAAAGTGATGGCAGGTGGTATTTCAATGGCCTTGGTGACTACCGTGCTGGGTTTAGTCTCTGCGATTCCACTGTTACTGGCTCACAATATCTTAAGCTCTCAAGCGGAAAATATTCGCTCTATTTTAGAAAAACAGGGGATTGGCCTCGTTGCTGCGCAAGCAGAACAAGAATGCCAAGCTTCAATGAGGAATGCGGCGTAATGAACAGCGTATTGCCAAGCGCACTGCTCAGCAATGACTGGCTAACAACCTTGCAGCAGTTTATGCAGCAAGGGGGTATCGTCTTATGGTGGCTAGCTGGGGTGGTGGCGCTTTATTGGTTGTTGATCATCGAACGCGTACTGTTTGTGGTATTGAGCTTTCCTAAATATCGAAAAGGGTGGTTAGAGCAATGGCATCAACGCGCGGAACACCATTCATGGTATGCCCATGCCATTCGCGAGGGTTGGCTTGGTGAAGCACAGCAGATGCTGCGCCACAACCTTAACATGATAAAACTGCTCGTCACACTTTGCCCAATGTTAGGGCTGCTCGGCACCGTCACCGGAATGATCTCTGTGTTTGATGTGATGGCAAATCAAGGCAGTAGCGATCCTAAATTGATGGCATCTGGCATTTCATTGGCCACATTACCGACAATGGCCGGAATGGTCGCGGCCCTTGCGGGCATGTTTGTGCATGCTCGTCTTGCAAAAAAGTGTCATCTACTTGAATTAAAATTAGAAAAATCGTTAAGGAGTTTGCGATGAGATTAGGCAGACGCCAACCAAGAAATGATGAGGCGCAGATAGACTTAACATCGATGCTCGACATCGTCTTTATCATGCTGATTTTTTTCATTGTCACCAGCTCATTTGTTCGTGAATCAGGTGTTGAGGTTAACCGTCCTCAAGCTTCTCACGCGGTGAGCCAGAAAGATGCGGGTATTTTTGTCGCTATCAATGCATCCAATGATATTTACATCGACAAACGCTTGATTGATGTTGAACGTGTAGAGGCCACCCTAGAACATCTGCTACTCGAACAACCAGATGCGGCGTTAGTGATTCAAGCGGATGAACATGCTTATAACGGTACGGTTGTTAAAGTGATGGATGCGGCCAAAGGGGCCGGAGTGAAAAATATCGCATTGGCGGCGGAGAAGCGTTAATGGGACGTTTACTGCTTGCTTTGCCAATTGCAGGAGCGATTTCGCTGGCGCTGTTCAGTTTTATGGCGTGGATGGTGGATAACGGTAACCAACACGCTGTAAAACCAACTCAAGCACTGCGATTTAACATGGTGATGATGGAACAAGAACACGATTTACAGCGTCGCCAACGTAGCGTTCCGGAACCTTTAAAGTTGCCTGAGCCGCCACCGCAAGCACAAGTGACACAGTCACAAACTACTGCTACGGCCGCTACATCACTCACTAGTTTACCAGCTTTGGGTTTGGATACCGCGCTTAATGGGGTGGCGATTAGCACACCAACCTTTGGTGATTTTGGCTCAAACCAGCAAGCAATGCCGTTATATCGTGTCGAGCCTGTTTATCCAAGCCGAGCCCTAAAGCGAGGTGTAGAAGGTTTCGTTACATTAAGCTTTACCATTGATACAACAGGAAAAGCCGTCGACATCAATGTCGTCGATGCCAATCCTAAACGTATGTTTGAGCGTGAAGCGATGCAAGCGCTGAAAAAATGGAAGTATCAACCTCAGATTGTTGACGGCAAAGCCATTGAGCAGCCGGGACAAACCGTGACTGTGGAGTTTAAAATTGCCAAATGATGAAACGTATATTGATTGGCTTATCACTTGTTATCGGCTCGCTCTCTTTAAATGCGAGCGAATTAAGTGCGACAACAGTCCTGAAAGTGCAAAAAGCACAGCAATTTGCATTAGAAGAGAACCTCACTCAAGCCATTGAGGTACTGAGCAGTGTTGAAACGTCACGTCTTTATGATAAAGCATTTGTCGCCCGGATGCTTGGTGTGTTTTATTGGCAAAGTGGTCAGCCCAAAGCGGCAGTCAAACAGATCAAGTACGCTGTAGAGAGTGGAGAGCTGCAAGATGAGCAGGCATGGACCACCGAACGTATGTTGGCTGATCTGTATGTCAATGAACAACAATTTGAAAAGGCGTTACCGCACTACTACCAATTATTGAAATCCGTTCCGCCTTCACAGAAAGTAGACGATCTGTGGTTGCGTATCGCACAGACCCACTACCAAATTGCACAATGGAAAAAAGTGCTGCATGCGTTGGATAAATACCAAACCGTGACACCACTTAATACTAAAAATCCATTATCACTTAAATTAGGTGCGCAGCTTCAGCTAGAACAGTGGAATGCGGCCATTCCAACTTTAGAAAAACTGATCATGCTGGAGCCTAACCAAGCCAGTTGGTGGCGACAGTTAGTCGGTTTACATCTGCGTTTAGATCAGCGTCGTCAAGCATTAAACAGTTTAGCGTTAGCCAAATTACAAGGTGTGAAACTAACCGATAAGGATAAACACTTGCTCGCGCAGTTGTATGCGCAAAACGGCATTCCAGAACGTGCGGCGCAAGTTCTGCAAACATTATCTGATGCTGATCAAGATTTAACTTTACTGAAAGAGCAAGCCACTTACTGGCAGCAAGCCAAAGAATGGCAATCAGCGATCAGAACATGGACAAAAGCAGCTGAACAGGATGAGCAATATTATTGGCAAGTGGCGCTGCTGTACAACCAGCAAGGGCAATTTAAAGAAGCGTTACAGGCGTTGGATAAAGTCACCACGCGCGAGAAAAAAGCCGATGTCGCGTTAGCGCGAGTTCATGCGCTGTACAAACTCAATCAACTCGATAATGCTCTATACCAAGCCAAGCAAGCTGAAAACCTAAACCCATCAAGCCATGCCAAAGGATGGATCAAATTCCTTTCTCGTTTACAAAAAGTTCAGCAAGCGCAAACTGCTAATATCTGATCATAGCGCCTCATCTGCCCGATGATGAGGCGTCTGACCTTTTACGATTTTTGAATCGTCATTATCAAGACTGACATTGGTTCGGTTTTGCCTATCTTAGTGATAAAGAGAACCTATTATTGTCTTTCTGATTTTTTCCGTACCATAACGTTTAACGATGAAGTACAGAGAGAGAATCATGATGAAAGCGTTAGTGGTTGAAGGTGGTGCGATGCGCGGCATTTTTGCCAGTGGAGTCTTGGATAGTTTTTTACAACATCAGCATAACCCATTTGATTTTGTATTAGGTGTTTCAGCTGGAGCTTCAAACTTAATCGGCTACCTTGCGAAGCAACCGAGACGCAGTTATCACGTTGTAACTCAGCTTGCCACCAACCGTCTTTTTTTTAACCCAATTCGCTTTATTAAGGGGGGAAATCTCGTCGATGTGCGTTGGCTAATCGATGAGTCCAACCGACGTTATCCGATTGATGAAGACAAACTGTTTAACTCAGTCCCTTTCTTTGCCGTTGCAACCAATATCGAAACGGGTAAAGCCGATTATTATCGAGTGACTCAAGAAAACTTGAGTACGGCCATTGAAGCCACATCCGCGCTACCGATAGTTTATAAGCATACGCCTTGTTTCCATGGTGGTTGCTACACTGATGGAGGGGTTGCTGACTCGATCCCTGTTAAAGAAGCGTATCGCCGTGGAGCACGAGATATTACGGTTGTTTTATCACATCCACTTAGCTATATCATGTCGCCCCTTAAAAGTAAGTGGATGATGAAAAAACTCTTTTCACGCCATCCAAATATGGCTAAATCAATGCTATTTCGTGCGAAACATTACAACCAATCACTTGAATTTATTCGCAATCCACCTTCTGATGCCATCATTCGAGTAATCGCGCCACCTGAAGGGTTTCCCGTTAAGAGATTGACGATGAAGTTACCGTTGCTCAACATAGGCTATGACATGGGCTTAAAAGCAGGGCAAAATCATTTGGAGTGGCTTGAATACACACGTGCAGCCTAAAAACGCTTAGGTTCAAAAGGCTGATAAAACACTATCTACATGTCGTAGCTGTCTATGTAATAAGCTGTTTTTTAGAGATGATTGAGTATGAATTTCATCGCAATTTATCTTGTTTATGGTTTTCATATGAGTGGTACGTGCTAAGTATGTACCACATTTTGATTGATCGAGCCTGATGGCATGCAACTGAAACTATCGCTACTCTCCATCGCTTTATTGAACACAATTCCTGTCACTGCAACGGAAAACTCTCAGATGTTTATTCCGGTCACAGCAGCCAATAGTTACCAACATGGCATTGATGTTGCTGAGTATTGGAAAAGTGAAAAACTGGATGGAATTCGCGCCGTCTGGAATGGACAATATCTTCATACGCGTAATGGTAATAAGATCAATGCGCCTGCTTGGTTTACTGCACCATTACCTAATAAAGCATTAGAAGGAGAGCTTTGGGCTGGACGAGGTCAGTTTCATCACGTTCAACAAACGGTATTGGATACCATACCAACCGATGAAGCGTGGCAAAGCATCCGCTTTATGCTGTTTGATATGCCCGAAGCGATCGGTGACTACCAAAAGCGATACCGCAATCTTATCCACTTATCCTCACTCATGAATGCTCCGCACATTACCTATATTGAACATTCATCAATTCACTCAGAAAAAGAGCTGCTTGGGTATTTAGACAACGTAAGTGATGGGCAGGGTGAAGGGGTGATGCTGCGAAAAATTAATGCCCATTACCAAGCCGGCCGCAGTAACGATTTACTTAAGCTTAAAAAACACCAAGATGCTGAAGCTACGGTCATTGGTTATAAACTGGGTTCTGGCAAGTACCAAGGTATGATGGGATCAGTGCTAGTGCGCTTAGAAAACGGTGTTGAGTTCTATATCGGCAGCGGTTTTTCTGATGAGATCAGAAATAATCCACCAAAGATCGGATCCATTATTACTTTTCGTTTTAATGATCTCACTGCAGAAGGAAAACCAAGATTTGCACGTTTTATGAGAGAAAGGCCAGCAATATAAATAAGGCCAGACAATGTCTGACCTTATTATTTCATCGCAACGCCTTTTCGCCACGTTGAAATTCAGAGAATCAAGCTGTTATTTCGATGCAAAATCGAGTTGCACGCTATCGGCTTGTTGATGCATCCAGTGTAAGCGGATACCCAGCATTAAAGCAGCAGAGGATAAGCCAACGATAAATCCTATCCAGAACCCACTGGCACCCATAGGTTCGACAACGAAATCTGTCATTGCTAATACATAGCCGGTTGGCAAGCCAATCATCCAATAAGCGATAAAGGTACGATTAAAAATAGCCGTCATGTCTTTATAACCACGTAGCGCTCCTGCTGCAACGACTTGAATCGCATCCATACATTGATAAATAGCCGCAAAAATAAGCAACTGCATTGCCATGGCTACAACGGCTTGGTTTTCCGTATAAAGCAAAGCCACATATTCACGAAATAGAACCGTTAACGTCGCCGTGATAATTGCAGTAGATAAACCGACTAACAAGCCAACCTGTGAAGCGATGGTTGCCCCTTCAATATTTTTTTCGCCCAGCTTATGGCCAACACGGATGCTCACTGCAGCGCCGATACTCATCGGTAACATAAAAATTAATGATGAGAAATTCAAAGCGACTTGGTGAGCCGCCACCACCAATGAACCGAGTGGAGCGACCAACAATGCGACCACAGCAAATAGAGTAACTTCAAAAAATATCGCTGCCGCCACAGGAAAACCAAGCTTGAATAAGCGAATTTGCGCTTTCAATTGTGGTTTATGGAATTCACCAAAGATATTAATGTGCGCCATGCGTTTAGAAGTGACGACATAAAACAGCAGCATAAAAAACATCAACCAATAGACAATTGCCGTCGCCACACCACAACCTACACCGCCTAGCTCTGGTGCGCCAAATTTTCCGTATACGAAAATCCAGTTAAGTGGAATGTTAACTAATAAGCCCGCGAAACCAATCACCATAGCGGGTTTCGTCAGTGAGATACCATCCGTGAAACTGCGCAATGCTTGAAATAGTAAATAAGAAGGTACGGCAAACATCACGGCGTACATGTACCCGTTAGTTTTTTCAGCCATCAACGGCTCAATATCCATCCACCCCAAAATCCATTGAGTTTGAAAAAGAACACCAATAATGGGAATAGAGACAAACAACGCTAGCGCTGCACCTTGCTGTATTTCAAAAGGAATTTTCTTTTGCCGCCCTGATCCGTTGAGTTGCGCTACAACAGGAACCAACGCCATTAACAACCCAACACCAAACAGAATCGAAGGTAGCCAAATACTCGCCGCGATCGATACCGCAGCCATATCAATCGCACTCACACCACCTGCCATGACGGTATCTACAAAGCCCATTCCAGTTTGAGCAATAGAGGCAATCAACACAGGTGTTGCCAATTTGATTAAATTTGAAGCTTCTTGTTTATAACGATGCACAAATATCTCCAGAGGAAGGACAAGCAAAAATCGCGACCAATAATCAACTTATCGCGTAGGCATGGATGATAAAGAAATGTCACACTAAGCTCCATGAAAAACTGATGAAATTACCTAATGTTTATTGGGAAGGTTGCTCGTCGCGCTATATGCGGTGAAATCTATTTCAGACAAAGCTTGATTAGGCTAGATAGGGGGCTTGGCGTGTTGCACGTAACCATTAAGAAGAGCGCTTGCCAAGCGCTCACTTTTTAAAAGATTTGTTCATCATCGGCATCAACAAACAACTCTATTTTGTCTAAACGTTCATCGACCATCATATTGAGATGAATCGCATGGCAACAGGCGGGGCAATCGTCATAAAACTCTTGGCTACCATTTGATGCATCTAGGGTGATCCGAATGGAATGACCGCAGTGAGGGCAGTTGACCATTCTTTCCGTATAATTTTTCATATCTCTTTCCTTACATCCTTGGAGATACCTTAATACTAAGTCGCTAAGTTCCTTTAAGCGGCAAATTAAGTTCAAACTTTGAATTGGCCCATAAAACAACAAAAGAGCCATTTATTAAGGCTCATTTGTTGTCTATACAGCTCGGTTGTTTACACCGTTAAAAGGAGAGGATTTTCTTGATCAAACTTTCCGCTTCGACCAGATAGTGGCCACCAAATTGATTGTAGTGATTGAGGACATGATAGAGGTTATAAATATTCTTACGTTCCACATAGTCCAAACTCAAAGGTAAGATACTCTCATAGCCTTGGTAAAACTCAGGTTGAAAACCTTCAAATAACTCTGTCATTGCGATATCGCATTCACGATCACCCCAATAACAGGCGGGATCGTAGCAAATTGGACCAAATACAGAGTTTGCCACATTCCCGTGCCACAAATCTCCATGCAGCAGAGATGGGCGAGGGCTATGGTTAGCTAAGCGAGATTGGACAACATCGACCAACTCGCCGATATTGAACAACTCAATTCCTTTTTCACGCAACAATTGCAATTGCCAGCCGATACGTTGTTCCGCAAAAAAACGACCCCACTTTTTGTCCCACGGATTTGGCTGCAAAGTGGAACCAATATAATTGTCTGCATCAAACCCATACTCTTTTTGTTCTCCCCATTGATGCAGTTTGGCCAGTTGTACACCGAATTCATAGCTGTTCGTCGCGTTATCTAGGGGTTTGGTTGGTAGATAGTTTAAAACAATGAAAGCATGATTTTTACTGGTTCCAATCATCACTAGCTCGGGAACCTGTACTGTTGACGTTTCACGAAGCGAACGTAGGTTTTCACCCTCAATCTCAAACTTAGCTAAGAAGTCTCGTGTGTTTACTTTAACAAAATAGCGTTGCTCGCCATCGCTGATCATGTAGCAATCACTAATGTCACCACCGCTGACTTTTTCTTTTTCAACAGGGTTAAATTCAAACATGAGCGTATCGGATAACTGCTGAATGAGAGTTTGCCACATAACGACCTCTGCCTTGATTTACTTAATAATTCGTAGTTTAGGTCATGGTTACGAATATTTCAGAAGTGCGTGACACATAATTTAGCCACTTTCCTTTTGAGGGAGCACCAATGCTCATAAATGTGATTAAGTGCAAGAATTTGCAGATGCGAATACAGAAATAGTATTAAAAATAACGCTATATTTTCCATAAGTTGATCTTGCTTAGGTGCTAGTAACCCAATTTATAGGATGGCGTATCCTACTTTGGGGAAAATAAATGCTCGTGAAATAGATGCTTATCAAGAAATCGCGGGAAATTTGAACGTCTAAACTATCAAATCTGTGAAAATGGGCTGACATGGCTTAGTATTATTGAAGGTACAGTGATTACTAGCAATTTAGCGGTAAAGCGGAGAATTAAAGTGGTTGTAGAAACCGATGGTTATTTGGCTCTGATAGAGCATCTCTCTTTTAATATGGATGTGTTCACATCAGGCGGAGATATTGGCGCTGAAAGTGTAGAAGATGTTGTGACCGACATGGTTTCAAGCAACATCATGGCTATTTTTGAACAAAACCCTGAGCTACATTCCAGTGTTCGATTCCAGTTGCTCAAAGAAGCCGATTCTGTAGTGGAAGATCTTGGTGAAGTATTGGCGGGTGTTTGGAGTAAACCTGCGACCAATGAACAGATCCTTTTTCTTGATGAATACATCGCCTTAGTGAAGAATCTGTTCGATACTGCCGTTGCGAAGTACGACTAATTGAAGTATGACTAATCAGAGTTAGGCGGGCTTATAATCCGCCTAAATTGCCAGAATTTAGAAGCCCAATAGGGGTTATCGATTCTTGAGATCATCACACCTTTAGACGTAGAGGCGTGCATGAATTTTTTGTCTCCTAGATAGACTCCAACATGATTGCTCGTCCTTGATGTTCTAAAAAAGACCAAATCCCCGCGCTGCGCATTTTGATAATTTACCTCAAACCCCGTTTGACTCTGTGAGCGTGTGGTTCGTGGTAGAGGGATCTGCCATACATCTTTAAACGCTATTTGCACAAATGCTGAGCAGTCGACTCCGTTCAACGTTTCACCACCTAATCGGTACGGCACTCCTTGCCAGCGCTGAAAAACCGTGCCTAATCCATCGTCTTTATCTTGGACAATTGACAGAACCTCTTCTTGAGTAACATAAGTAGGGCCAGAATTGGACGAAATAGGCGATCCTACGCAACCCGTTAGCACACTAGTTATTGATAATGCGAAGAGTATTGGACTTTTAATCATTTATCATCCCAATGAAATGTAACTGAAACATTTTTGAAATATTGCATTCCTACTATGGTTGAGCCTTAACACATTCTCTAATCACTTAGTTGCATTTATCATGAATTCCTCAATAAATAATCGACATTCACTGTCGTTGATTCAAACCATCAGTGCCATTTTCATCACGATGACGTTACTGGTGGTCCTTTTATCCATCACCAGTTTAAAAAGCATCGATAAGGTAGGGCTACAGTTTTCTGGATTGTCTGAACAAACACTACCTTTGGCATTAAATAATGCAAGGTTGACGCAAAATATATTAGAACAAGTACAATCTCTCGGAGATGGCATCCGCACAACGGAATCGGCAGAATTAGAAGCGGTAAACCAGCAATTAAGCCACTTAAACCAGCAGACTGACCAACTTACTGACCAGCTTTTCTCCATCGCTACTCGTATCGGTAACGCGATTACTCAAGATCATCAAGTGTCGTTACGCAGCAAAAGTGCGGCATTTCAGCAGCTCACCTATTCTATTTTATCAACGCAGGCCTCTTTGCTTGAACAGCAGAATGCTATCGATAACGCCGCCACCGCGTTTCGTTACGGATTAAGCTCCATTGGACCGGAGATGAACCGGATCAGTTCATTTCTCGCATTAGATAACCCGGAATCGATGGATGCGGCTAACCGCTTTATTGCCAGTGCAAGTTCGATGGAAAGTACCTTCTTACTGTTAATGATGCAAAACGATCCTGAACAGGCCAAAGTGCAATTTAAAGAAATCCGTAATCGCATGGCGGGAATTGAGCTAGCCTTTGATGATTTCAAAGAGTGGCATCCTGATGTTATGGAGTTTGCAAGCCTGACGGCACCTTATGAAATGGTTAAAGCGGGTTTTGTTGAGCATGGCATTTTAGCACTGATCTTAAATAAAATTGAGCAAGCACAGCAGCAGCGACAAGAAATGGCACAAGCTGCGCAGCTAGCCAAAGACACGGTAGCACTGCTAAATACGATTTCTGCCACCGCAAGTGAGTTGATCAAACACAGTGAGAACGTGGTTCATGACGCAATGCTAATGGTTAAGCAAGTACAATATACTGGCGGCATTATTCTGGTCGCTTTGGTTTTACTAGCATGGCTAGGGTTACGCCACTGGCTAAAGCTGGGGCTGAATAACTTATTGGCCAAGCTTGCATTATTAACTCAACACGATTTTTCTCAACCCGCTCGCTTGATTGGCCCGAGTGAATTTAAAGAAGTTGCTCTACAACTAAACCAAGTTATTGAATCAACAAAATATTCAATTTCTACCGTAACGCGCAATTGTGAAATGCTCTACCAAAATGCCGAAACCAGTCACGATGCAGCCGATAAATCCAACCGCAGTTTAGCCGCACAAAATGATTCGTTGGTTAACATGGTTTCCACCGTGAGTGAGTTGGAATCGGCGATTCGGAATATCGCGCTTGTGACCAGTGAATCTTATGAAGAATCAGTGGCTGCCAGCCAGTTTTCTACGCAAGGGGTGAAAGTGGTAGAACAAAACCGTGTTCGCTTGGAATCTCTTGAAAATACACTGCATTTAAACGATGAAGCAATGCACGAGCTTGACCAGCGCGTGAAGAAAATTCGCGAGATGGTGGATATGATCAGCGGTATTGCTGACAGTACCAACTTACTGGCGTTGAACGCCGCGATTGAAGCGGCAAGAGCTGGCGAACAAGGGCGTGGTTTTGCGGTTGTAGCCGATGAAGTACGCAAATTGGCCAGCGATACATCACAGCAAACCACCAATATCCGAGACATGATGAATGAACTCACCAATGCAACGCAGCGCTCTCGTCAAGCGGTATCGGATTCGCGCCAAGAGATGAGTAATGCGCTGCAATCAAGTCAAGAAGTCAAAACAACATTTGAGCAGATAGAAAAAGCAGTGGAACAGATTCGTGCTCGAGTTGAGCAGATAAGCGTTGCAACAGAAGAACAAGAACGAGCGACGGCCGATGTAAGTCAATCTATCAGCCAAGTTTCATCGCAAGGTGAGCAAACCAAATTACAGCTTGAAGCCATGGTCGAAAGTTCAGAGCAGGTGGCTGAAGTTGCGGGTGAACAGCAGGCTATGTTGCATAAATATACGCTCAACTAGCTTATCCAGCGCGGATTTCTGTATTTTCATGACGTTGTCACTTTTTTCTAAATGGTTGGGTAAGCATTTTATCCAACCACTGCTCACGCTTCTCTCGAAAGAGTGGTAGGCCGATAATGACCTGCTTATGGCCCAATTCTGGCTGCGTACGATAAGTACGAAATAGCCGATCCCAACATGACAAGAAAAAACCAAAATTGGAGTGAGTTTCTCGCACAATGACTGAATGATGCACCCGATGCATGTCAGGTGTCACCACCAACCAACGAAGCCAACGGTCCATTTTCAACGGTAATTTTGCGTTACTGTGGTTAAACATCGCGCTCGCATTGAGCACAACCTCAAATATCAATACCGCGAATGGGCTGACACCCAAAATGATCACGCAAGTGATTTTGATCCACAAAGAGAGGATCATCTCAAGTGGGTGAAACCGCGAGCCAGTGGTCACATCAATATCTTGGTCAGCGTGGTGCATGCGATGTAAACGCCATAACCAAGGAGAGAAGTGAAAAAGCACATGCTGGGCGTAAATCACGCCATCAAGAATAATAACTGACAGCGCAATTTCAGCCACTTGTGGTAAATCCACCCAATTAAAAAGACCAATCGAGTCTTGCTGCGCCCAATAAGCCGCTTCAATGGCTAACACTGGCATCAATAGCGATAAGCACACGCTATTTAAACCAACCAAACCTAAATTATTCAGCCAGCGAGTGGCTTTACTTTGGGTGAGTGTTTTACGTGGGCAAGACCATTCCCACAGCGCACAAAGCATAAATACAGCGAAAAATACGCTCAAACGGATCAATTCAGGGTTCAGGTTCATGCTTAATGGCTCATCTTCAATGGTCTTGTGCTAGGAATCTGCTTGTACTGTAAGTACAATCGGCAGCACTTTCCAGCTTGCCGCCCTGATTTATGAGAATCCACGCATTTAACCATTTGTTCCAACATCGCTTAGCGTTATCGACCAAACCTTTTCAAGCTCGTGGTGCGAAAGTTGAACGTTGCGCCTATTGTCAGGTCGCCACGCAATACTGCTTATGCGGCCATCAACCGGATATGGATATGGATACGGATATCGCAGTATTACTGCTGGTTTCTGAAAATGAAGTATTTAAACCCAGTAATACTGGTCGACTAATTGCCGATGTGATTAAAGAAACTTACGTTTATCAGTGGAATCGCACCGAACCTCACGCGGAAATGCTAGCACTGTTGAATAATCCCGCTTATCAACCAGTCGTCATTTTTCCCGAAGTGTATGTGGATGAAAAGCCTCGAGTAATGCAAAGCCCTCCCAGCGCGCACGATAAACGCAAACCACTGTTGATATTGCTTGATGGAAGCTGGCGCGAGGCAAGACGAATGTTTCGTAAATCACCTTATTTGGATGCGCTTCCGGTGATGTCTATCGCACCTAAAAGCGTATCGCAATATATGATGCGTAAATCTGATAATGAGCAGCATTTATCAACGGCTGAAGTGGCGTCATTGGTATTGGCTGAAGTGGGTGAGCATCAAGCCTCTCTACTATTAAGCCAATGGTTTGAAGTGTTTCGGGAAAGTTACTTGCTGAGCAAAACCCGCCTAAAGCATGATTTGAGCAGGCCAGTCTTGAAACGTTTCATCGACCAGCAGCAAAGCGAGACGTGACTCTAAAGTTGATCGATTCGGTGATGAGTAATTGTTCAATCGAACCTATAGACCAGATAAATTGGTACTCGGTCACGGATTGTAGGCTGAGCTCTGTGGATAATGCCCAAAGTTTTATTTTTAGCTCATTGATGAGCAAATTTTAGGAGAGATTGCATGTACTACGGCTTTGATGTCGGTGGCACTAAAATTGAGTTTGGTGCGTTTAATGAGAAGTTAGAACGCGTAGCAACGGAGCGCGTTCCTACCCCAACAAACGACTACAATCTGCTAGTTGAAACCATTGCGCAGTTGGTGAGTAAATATGACGCGCAATTGGGTGTGGAAGGTAAAATAGGCCTTGGCCTACCAGGTATGGAAGACGCTAATGATGCTACGGTATTAACCGTCAACGTTCCTGCTGCAAAAGGCAAACCATTGCGTGCTGATTTAGAAGCAAAAATTGGCCGCAGCGTGAAGATTGAAAATGATGCAAACTGCTTTGCACTTTCTGAAGCATGGGACGATGAGCTGAAAAATGAGCCTTCGGTTATGGGCCTAATTCTCGGCACAGGTTTTGGTGGCGGCCTTATCTATGAAGGGAAAGTGTTCTCTGGCCGTAACCACGTCGCAGGGGAGTTTGGTCATATGCGTCTGCCTCTTGATGCATGGTTACATCTTGGTGATAACGCGCCGATGCTCGGCTGTGGTTGTGGCAAGAAAGGATGCTTAGACAGTTATCTCTCTGGCCGCGGTTTTGAGCTATTGTACGAGCACTATTATAGCGAGCACAAAAAAGCGATTGATATCATTCACGCCAATGAAGCAGGTGAAGCGAAAGCCGTTGAGCATGTTGAGCGCTTTATGGAACTACTTGCCATCTGTTTTGCCAACATTTTCACAGCCAATGACCCACACGTTGTTGCACTCGGTGGCGGTTTATCAAACTTTGAATTGATCTACCAAGAGATGCCTAAACGCGTACCGAAATACCTGCTTTCTGTCGCGAAATGTCCGAAGATCATCAAAGCAAAACATGGTGATTCAGGCGGCGTACGTGGTGCGGCTTTCCTTAATATCAAATCATAAAATCAAACAAAAAGGGCCTATAATCAAACGGGCCCTTTTTTATATCAGTCAAAAGTTAACTCTTTAACCTAAGTTCTGTTTATTTGGTGTTAGCACCTTTTTTACCCACACCTACGTTTTCTTTTTGTTGCAGTGTTAGCTTGCTAAAACCTAACTTTTTAAAGTGGTTATCGCGGTAATTGCGTACCGCTTTTGCGTCAGAAATCATTTCCAGCTGCTGTTCCATTTTTAAAAAATCAGTAATATCAATACCTTCTGCTTCGGCTACTGCTTCTTGAATGTTGTGATGCTTTTCGTAAGAAAAAGTCAGCGTTTTATCTTCATTTTTGTAAGTGTACAAAATGGTGCGAGCCATGATCATCTCTCTAAAATCGTCATTCCCAATTTCGGGAAAATAAACAAAGGCTGATCGCTTACTATCAACCAATTGAAAATGGGGGCGTTGGCAGCGCTGAAACATGACTAACCAACATGTAATGGGCTAGATTTTGCCTTTAAGTGGGATAATTGTCACGCTTTCACCACTGAAATAGCGCAGGATATTTCATTTACAACGCTGTACATATTCAATGACAAACGCCGCTATTGCATCGAGATCATTGATGTTCATCTGTGGTAAAGCACTTTTCACAACTTCATCCGCGGCGATAGCGATGATATTTTCATCATTTGGATATAGCCAAGGTTTACCCACTTCAGCACGGTGCAATTCAATTTTTGGAAAGGTGAGGTTTTTACACCCTTCAACTAAAATTACGTCGAGTTTATCGCAATCAAAGCGAGACAAAAGATATTCGAAATCGGGTTCGGCTTCTGGCGTCTCAGTCATCATGGCATGACGATAGCGCGATGCAACTAACATCTGGCTTGCCCCCGCTTTACGCAGCCGATGGCTATCTTTACCTGGTTTATCAATATCAAAATCGTGGTGCGCGTGCTTAAGTACGCCTAATGTTAGGCCTGCTGCTCTTAACTTGGGCAATAAGGCTTCAAGCAGGGTTGTTTTTCCTGTGCCAGAGTAGGCCGCAAAACCAAGCAAAGGGCATGAAGGCGCTTGATATTTCATGATGTCAAAGTTCCAAATTGTGCCAGATCTTGAGGCGTGTTGAGATTCAAAAAGCAGTTTGGCGAGTCGCTAAAGTCAACGTAATCTGTGTGGCATTCTTGATAAAGACGGGTGATTTTTCTCTCGCCACGTTCTAAAAATGCAGTCAGTGTTGGCAGCACACGTTGGTGAATAAGGGTGAATACGGGTTGAGCGAAGTGACCATCATGGGCGACTAAAATATCATGCGAGTCTTGAGCAGCATGGCAAAAACGCGCAACAAGATCGTCATTGATCAACGGGCAATCGCAAGGGACAAATCCGACCCAATCGGTTTGTGCATGGGTTAACCCTGCCTGAATTCCAGCGAGTGGACCGGGATAATCAGCCATGGTATCGGAAATGACAGGCGCAAACTGACGATACTGTGCATGGTTACGATTAGCGTTAATCGTCAGGTTAGTAGATTGCGGCTTAAGCTTATTCATGACATGTTGAATCAAAGGTTGGCCATTGAGTTCAATCAGCCCTTTGTCTTGTCCACCCATACGGCTGGCTTGCCCACCCGCTAAAATAACCCAACTTGTTTGTGTGGGAAGTAACATGAAATGTCTCTTAATTGTGCGATGAGAAGAGCGCCGTACAGACAAGTTAAACTCATTGATTGAGCATCACTCGCCCATTTTTAGTGGCGACAAACCAAGTTAAGGATGATAACCCAACTCATGCCTTGGTGCTAACTGGCTGATGATTATAACCAATCTCACTTGCGCGGGTGGATCTTTTTCATTGCTCTCGTTAAGTTGTTCATTGCTCTCACTAAGACACAAACGCCTCCATTAGTTTGGAGGCGTTTGGTCAAGCTAGGCAGTATTAAGCATCTTCAGGTAGTAGGAATAACCCCACGGGGTTGATCGTCAGGTAAGGGTGATCAGCGTAACTGGGGTCAAATTGTGACGAGTTGAGTTGCAGTAACAGCTCTTTGTTGTGCCATTTAACCAACACTTCATACATCGACCCCATGTAAGCAATACTGGTAATTTGACACTGTTGGCAGGCATCACCGTCCGCGCAGAGCAAAATAGCTTCTGGTCGAACACCAATTTGATAATTCCCCGCAGGCAAAGCCGTGACACTGTCATCATTAGCGGGGATCTTATAGCCATTGATGATCAAATATTCACCATCATATTGACCTTCAAAAATATTGGCTTCGCCCATAAAGTTGGCCATGAACATCGAGGTTGGGTGCTTATACAGTTGAGTTGGTGACCCTTGCTGCATGATGTCGCCATCTTTCATCACAATCACAGTATCAGAAACGGCAAAGGCCTCCGCCTGATCGTGCGTCACATACAAAGAGGTGATATTAAAACGCTGTTGCAGCTCTCGAATAGTTTCACGCATGCTGCGTCTTAAATTGGCGTCCAAGTTACTGAGCGGCTCATCGAATAGCAATACCTTAGGCTTAAGCACCAACGCGCGAGCGAGCGCTACTCGCTGTTGCTGACCTCCTGAAATTTGGTCAACGTAACGTTCTCCAAAGCCTTCTAAATCTACTAATTTCAAGGCTTCATCCACTCGCTGTTTTACTTCATCTTTACTCAAGCCAATCATTCTTAGGCCGTAACCTACGTTGTCATGTAAGGAAAGGTGAGGAAACAGAGCGTAAGATTGAAACACCATGCAGATGTCACGTTGCTGGATGGAGGTACTCGTGACGTCTTCACCATCAATAAAAATTTGGCCGCTGGTTGGTTTTTCGAGCCCTGCGACCAAACGCAGCACGGTCGTTTTTCCACATCCTGAAGGGCCGAGCAGTGTTACAAGGCTGCCTTTTTTGATTTCTAAATCCAAATTACCAATGACGGTTTTATCGCCAAAACGCTTGCAGACATTCTTTAAAACAACAAAGTTTTCATTTTCCATGGTGATATCTCCAATGGTTATTCTTGGTTATTGGCTTTAGAACGAGAAACACGTGCCTCGCCAACGATAAAATCAAAAATTAAAATAATAGCCAACATCACAACAATCAAAATCGAGCCATATGCGATCGCAACGCCATACTCACCATCTTCTACACGATTCAGGATGTAAGACGTTGCCACCCGTGTTTCTGGTGTCACCAAGAAAATAATGGCGCTGACGGTCGTCATTGCTCGAACAAAGCTGTAAATCAGTGTTGAGAGAATTGCTGGTCGTAATAACGGCAACAGAATATGAGTAATGGTTTTAAAGGAGTTAGCCCGCAAACTAAGTGACGCTTCATCGAGCGATTTATCAAGTTGGCCTAGCCCTGCAATACCTGCGCGAATACCTACTGGCACGTTACGCATCACCATGGAAATCACAACAATGGCCGCGGTACCGGTGAGGTAAATAGGCGCATCATTAAATGCAAGAATGTAAGATACCCCCGCCACGGTACCCGGAACGGCGAAGCAAAGCATGGTTGCAAACTCAATCACTTTCTTACCGTAAAATTGCTGACGGACAACGATATACGCAATCAACAGACCAAAGAAGGCGGTTAATGGAGCTGCAACGCCGGCATAAATCATCGTCGTGATAAGTGATGGCCAAGCACCTTCACTCATTCCCATGCCAAACAGATGAATATAGTTTTTAAGCGTTAAACTGTAATCTACACCCCAGTTCACGGTGAAGCTGCCGAAGATGATGCTGCCATAAAGCAAGATGTTAAATGCCATCCAAAAATAGAGCAGTGCCGAAACCGTATGTTTAAGTAAGGTAGGCAGCGCTTGCACATCGCCACGATATGATTTGCCGGAAATGGTGACGTATGAACGCTTTCCTATCCACAGATATTGGACAACAAAGATCGCCAACGAAAATAGCAGCAAGACGGCCCCAAGTGTGCTGGCGGAAGCGTAATCTAATTGAGCTCCTGCGATGTAGAAGTAAATCTGAGTGGCTAACACATCGAAACTGCCCCCAAGTACAAGCGGGTTACTGAAGTCGGCCAGTGATTGGACAAAGATGATTAAGAAACTGTTGGCCAAAGCAGGTTTGAGCAATGGCATGACAATTTTAAAAAAAGTTTGATAACGATTGGCTCGAAGTGTGTAGGACGCCTCTTCCAGTGATGGATGTAGGGATTTCATCGCGCCATCTAAAATCATGAATGACATAGGAGCAAAGGCGAGCACTTGTGCCATCCAAATGCCTGTAAAACCATACAGCCAGTTTGTCTGTTGTAACCCAAACCAATCCACCATGAGTTCGGTGATATAACCGGAGCGCCCAAGCATTAAAGTCACCCCAAGCCCAACGACAAAAGGGGGAGTCACAATGGGAAGAATAGAAAAAATTCGCGCAATGAAAGCGGAGCGAGTGGCAATGCGTGTGGTATAGATAGCAAAGATCAAACCAAAGAAAGTGGCACCTATACCCACAGATACGCCAAGCAGTACGGAGTTCCAAACAATTTGTATGATCTGCGCTCGGCTCAAAATTTCAATGAATTGCCACGCAACAAAGTTCCCCATTTCATCTTGGAACATCGGTACAAAGATGGCGATACTCGGAAAGATAATAAAAATCGTGATCAAGAGAATAATCGAGATCAGAGCACCAATCACGAAGCTGTCACCGCCCAAAAACTCAAGACGAGCCAATGCCAATGTCATGACAGCACTTAAGGCAATAAATAGTGCAATGGTTGAATAACCTAAACCTTGCTGGGTATACCAAGAGCTGACCAACACGAAAAACATGCATGCCGCTGAATAACCGATATCAAAATAGTGACGGTGTTTGGCGTACTTATTACCTGCATAGCAAGGGCGAATGAGAAGTACACCCGGAAGCGCAAACCATAACCAAGAAATATTGGCACGGCTCCAACCCATAGCGGCATAAAACTCTTGCGATGTTGAATCAAACACTCCGTAATCAAGTGCAAAAGAGGGCAACAGCACAAACGCACACAATAACGTCAGGATCCAATAAAAAATTGGGTCCCTATGCGAGGTTTTTAGCGGCCGATGTGGTGCAGTGCCTGCTGTAAATTCATTCATTTTTCTGTACCAAAGTTGTTTGTAGCCACACGGTGATAAGCCTGGTATTGGCTTTATAAAAAGGGCAGTAGGCACTGCCCATCGAGGCTAAGATAAGGGAATGCGTTGGCTATTCACCCATTTTTACGACATTAACCCACTTATTAATCAATCGCTTACGTTCATCAGAGGATCCATAGGTATCCATGTCATAGTCGATCAAGGTTAACTTTTTAGGGTCGAGGGCGTTGGGGGATTGTTCCGCTTGAGTGTTAGTTAAAATTTGGAAAGATTGACCTTCTTTCCATGCCAGCTCTTGTCCTTCTTTTGACATGACCCAGTCAACAAACCGTTTCGCGTTATCAAGGTTACGCGACCCTTTGATAATGCTCACACCACCAATTTCATAACCTGTACCTTCACAAGGAGAAATCAGCTCCAGCGGTGCTCCTTTCGATTGTTCGAGTGAGTAGTCATGCAAAAAACCAATACCAATCGCAATTTCACCACGCGCTGAGTTACGTGAAGGGGTAACACCTGATTTGGTGTATTGAGAGACGTTTTTGTCGAGTGCTTTGAAATAATCAAAGGCTTTATCTTCATCCCAAAGTTGAATGAAGGTGGCTAATGCGGTGTAGGCAGTCCCCGAACTTTGTGGGTCAGAGATTTGAATCTCTCCTTTGTATTCAGGTTTGGTTAAATCATTCCAGCAGCGCGGGATCGGTAATCCTTTTTCAGCCAAACGTTGAGTGTTCACCCCAAAACCTAAAATACCCATATAAACGGCCGAAGAGTAGTTCCCTTTGCGTTTCGCTGGATCTTTAAATCCATCCATAATGAATTCAAGCTGCGGAGATTGGTAAGCGTGTAAGAGATCCATTTCACCCGCCTGTGATTGAGGATCCAACGTGCCGCCATACCAAACATCCGCGCGTGGGTTCTTCTTCTCTGCTTCGATTTTGGCCAGCGTGCTGCCAGAGCCATTGCGAACAAAAGAGGTTTTTACGTCATATTTATCAGAAAAGGCTTTAGTCGCTGTCTCGCACATGGCGTTAGTGGCACTGCAATAAACCACGAGTCGGCCTTCAGCAAATGCTTGAGGCGCGGCAAGCGAAGCACCGAGAATGCAGGTAGCAAGTACACTGCGAGGTAATCTATCTTTCATGTCTGTTTCCTCTTGTTATTTTCATTACTTAACGTAGACGTAGGGCAGCGTTAAGTTTCATCACATTCCTGTGATTTCGTTTTTGCTGCATGACACAGCGAAATCAGAAAACAACGTGAGGAAAGGTTATGACATAGTGACGGCATTCCCTGCACGCTGCTGCGCTTTTAAAAAGGGCAAAATCAGTAATCCAATCAGTGCGGCTGAGAGGGTAATGACACTGAAAAATCCTTCCCAACTAAATTGTTCAATAATGACAGCCAATGGGTAACTGGCTAACGCTGCACCAAGATAGCCAAATAAGCCGACAAAACCGGTCGCGGTTCCAGCCGCATCCTTGTGCGAACATTCAGCGGCGGCCATTCCTATCATCATTTGCGGACCAAAAATAAAAAATCCGATGGAAAAGAAGCAGCCCGACAACACCACAAAGTTGTCAATCGGTGTTAGCCATAACGCGGCCACTGAAATGAAAATGCCTAGCGCAAAAATCAAGTTCATCGGCGCTCGATTGCCTTTAAAAAATTTGTCCGAGCCCCAACCACCAAATAGCGATCCTAAAAATCCTCCGACTTCAAACATCGATACGGCAGCGTTGGCCGAAAAAAGCTCATAACCATGCCGTTCAGTGAGGTATAAATTACCCCAATCATTTAGCGCGATACGCACCACATACACCAGTAGATAGGAGCTACATAACAGCCAAATGTACTTATTCCCTAGCACGTAACGACTTAAAATTTGGCGAAATGGCAGCCCTTTACCTTCAGACTCATGGCGCTTTTCTAATTCATCGTTACGCCACTCACCCACTGGGGGCAACCCTAACGTTGTGGGCTTATCTTGCATGCGAAAGCAGAGCACTAAACCAACGATGATCGCCAAGCAACCCGGTGCAATAAATCCGTACCGCCAACCAAAAGTCACAGCGATAAAACCAATGCTGATCGGAATGAGTGCGCCACTTAAATTGTGGCAAGTGTTCCAGATAGACCACCAAAACCCACGTTCAGATCGGGAATACCAAGTGGTGAGCAATTTAGCGCACGGCGGCCATCCCCAACCTTGGAAAAAAGCGTTCAATGTCCAAAGCACGGTAAATGCGGCTAGGGAAGAGCTCAAACCAAACAGCACATTGATCACGCCCGTTACAACCAGCCCCAAACCCATGAAGTAACTCGGTTTTGATTGGTCGCTGACCATGCCAGAAACAAACTTTGACAAACCGTAGGTCATGTAAAAGAGCGTACCAAGCAGACCAACATCGGAGTGTTCAAGCCCGAGATCAGTGAGCATCGCAGGCATGGCAAAATTGAGACTTTTGCGTGTGAAATAAAACACCCCATAGCCGACGTACATCGATAACATTAAATGCAAGCGCCAGTAACGATAGGTTGCATCAATGTCCTGTGGTTCTATAGGTGCTGATGTCGGTTTTGAAATCAGAAAACCCAGCATGCTTTGTTTCTCCCTAGTGCTAAGAGATGGTATCGGAGTGATTCACCAAATGAATGAGACAAAGTTATAAGTGCCTAGGAAATTTTCCTAGTTTGTTGATATTGTGAGCGGTTTTGTGGGCAAGTTAACAGTTATGCGCGTCCCAAGCGGTATTTGGCTACGCTGCGATTCAATTAAAAATGTGCCACCCAGTGCGCTGACGCGTTCTTCGATGCCGAGTAAGCCTTGGCCTTTGCTGCGCCAATCGGAAGCTAAACCAATGCCATTATCACGTAGCTCGACACTGAACATGTCACCGGGAACAAGGCTTAATTGCACGGCTGATGCTTGTGCATGTTTGCACACGTTATTAAGCAGCTCTTGAATAATTCGATACAGTGTAACGGCCGTAATGTCATCTAAACGCTCTGCAAAAATTCCGAAATTCAGACGAAAATCGACGTGTCGTTCCGCAAATTTCATTTCACTTGCAAGCTGCCGAATTGCACTCTCGAGCCCCAATTCATCAAGCGCATGAGGGCGAAGCTCGGTTAATAATTGACGTGTCGATGAGTGAATTCGTAGCGCGAGCGTGTTGATCGTCTCAGCGATGTTGGTTTGTTTTTCATTTTGTGCCAAGCGACTAGCGAGCATGGATTGGATCTGTATCGCGGTGATATTTTGGCCAATTTCATCATGCAGTTCGCGTGCAACTGATTTTCGGATTTGCTCTTCAACCTTGACTAATTGCCGAGCCAGTTGCTGTTTGTTCGCGAGTTCGATTGCCAGCTTTTGGTTAATTTTAGCTAAGCGTTGCGCCAAGAAATATTGACGGCTAATCGCAATACCAAGCCCTAAACCAACAAAAGCCTGCGTCGCTATAAAACTTTGTAGTTCAATATCGGATTCAAATGAACCTGTCATTTGCCGTGCCGTAGCAAGTAAAATACTGTTCATTAGACTAGCCAATACGCCGCCTTGCCAACCGTATTTATAAGCCATAAAAATATTGGGAAGCAGGAAAATGAGCAGGGCGATCGGTTTGAGCTGCTCTAGCAAGGTTAACTCCGCGATCAATCCGCCACTAAAAAAAAGCAAACACCACAGCAACGCAGAGGGGCGAAGTGTTACGTCCTGATGGATGAGATCGGGTGACAGTGGTCTCCAGATCTGCTGATGTAGATAATCGTACAGGAGAAATAAGAACGGAGTGAGCAGTATACCGCCGGTCAGAGCTGAAACGGTCGCTTGTGCCACGTAATGCAGTTCGAGGTTGAGCGGTTTGACCAACAGCAAAACCGAGCTTCCACATAAGATGCCGTAAACGACCGTCAACCCGGTAAGCGCCAACAGTTTTTTCCAATAAACGTGCAGTGATGTCCAGAGAGATTGAAAGGCAATCGCCAGCCAATAAGCGATCAATGCAAACAGCAGTAATAGATATTCATGAGCAGCGATAGCCAACACATGCCCGAGCAACGCCACTATAGCCATTTCGCATAAAGTGATCCCAAGCCAAAAACGACGCGGTGCAAGAGCGAGTGTGGCCAGCTTTAAGCCTGTGGGCAAAAACAGACCAGCCAGCAATAAATCAGGAGTTAAGTAGCGGCTGATGTTCCATAAACAAAACCAACCAATTGAATACAAAACGCATGCAAATGCATAGCTAAAGCCAGAGGAAAGAGACAACCGAGGTAAAGCTTCAGAAAATCGATGATGAAAATGCATAGTCGCTTCTATAACGTCTCGTTAACCAACAGTTGGTGAGTAATAGCAAAGCGGATGAGATCCACATTGTTGGTAAGCCCCAGTTTGCTTAAAATATTTGCCCGATGCACGTGAATCGTTTTGTGGCTAATTGATAAATCGTAACCAATCTCTTTGACGTCTTTGCCTAAAATCAGGTGATCAAACACCTCTCTTTCGCGTTTAGTTAACCCTTCAAGGACAGATGGCGTACCTGAAGCATTGCTTAGGTTAATTAAGGCATCGGCACACAAATAGCGATCACCATTAGCCACGGTACGAATGGCGCTCACTAACTCTCCAGGCCCACAACGTTTTGATAAATAACCACAAGCGCCAGCTTCTAACGCTTTACTGACAAAGGACGCTGAATCATAAATAGAGAGAATGATGGCTTTAAAGTCCGGCTGAGCGCGGCGCAGTTTCTCTAACAACACAAGCCCACTTTCGTCGGGCATTGAAATGTCGATAACTGCCACATCGATAGAAGCGTTCACCAGCGCACGAAATGCTTCGCGCGCGCTACCATACTCACTGTGGACATGAATGTCTGGTTCAACCGATAACAGTTGTGCAAAACCAGAGCGAACCATGAGGTGGTCATCCACCAAAGCAACTGAAATCATACGAGTATCCTATAGGTTTGCAGTGATAGTCGCAGATGTATCAATAAGTATCAAAAACCAGCGCAGGGGATGTGATTGCTCTCTCGAAACTTATGATCAGTGGCAGGTAGGCATTAAATGAGCGAGTTACTCGCACTACGAGGGCAGTGAAACAAAAACATCGCTTGCAGTTCGAGCCTTGAACAAGTAACGTTGCGCAGTTTTTTATACAATTCACATTTATTAAGGTACTGGTTTTGATCTCCACCGCGAATATCACTCAACAATTTGGCGCAAAGCCTCTGTTTGAAAACATTTCCGTTAAGTTTGGCGAAGGTAATCGCTATGGCCTGATTGGCGCTAACGGTTGTGGTAAGTCAACATTTATGAAGATTCTAAGCGGAGAGCTTGAACCTTCGAGTGGTAACGTTAGCTATGATCCTAACGAACGCGTGGCGAAACTGAATCAGGATCAATTCGCTTACGAAGAGTTCACGGTTATCGACACGGTAATCATGGGCCACAAAGAGTTGTGGAAAGTTAAACAAGAACGTGACCGTATCTATTCTCTGCCTGAAATGACCGAAGAAGATGGCATGAAGGTTGCGGATCTCGAAACTGAATTCGCGGAAATGGACGGCTACATGGCCGAGTCTAAAGCCGGTGAATTGTTGCTTGCAGTGGGCATTCCTCTTGAACAGCACTTTGGTTTGATGAGCGAAGTGGCACCAGGTTGGAAACTGCGTGTGCTATTGGCGCAAGTTTTGTTTGCTGAACCACACATCATGCTGCTTGACGAACCAACCAACAACTTGGATATGGATACCATTCGCTGGCTAGAAGATACGCTAAACCAACGTAACTGCACCATGATCATCATCTCGCACGACCGTCACTTCTTAAACAGCGTATGTACACATATGGCTGACTTGGATTATGGTGAACTACGTCTTTACGCGGGTAACTATGACGAGTACATGACAGCGGCATCGCAAGCGCGTGCTCGTCTGCTCTCTGATAATGCCAAGAAGAAAGCACAGATTGCTGAACTGCAAACTTTCGTTGCACGCTTTTCTGCGAACGCATCTAAAGCGAAGCAAGCGACGTCACGAGCTAAGCAGATTGACAAGATCCAATTGGACGAAGTTAAAGCGTCTAGCCGCCAAAACCCTTTCATTCGTTTTGAACAATCGAAAGAGTTGTTCCGTAACGCGTTAGAAGTTGAAAACCTTAGCCAAGGTTTTGAAAACGATCTGTTCAGTAACTTCAACGCCATTTTTGAAGTGGGCGAACGCGTAGCGATCATTGGTGAAAACGGCGTCGGTAAAACGACACTGCTTAACACCTTAGCGGGTGTACTTGAGCCTCGTAGCGGCAGCTATAAATGGTCTGAAAACGCGAACATTGGTTACTACGCTCAAGATCACGCGCACGATTTTGCCGAAGATATGAACCTGTTTGACTGGATGAGCCAATGGCGTCAAGAAGGGGATGACGAGCAAGTGATCCGCAGCTTCTTAGGGCGCATGTTGTTTGGCCAAGATGACATCAAGAAATCCGTTAAGGTCATCTCTGGTGGTGAACAAGGTCGTATGTTGCTTGGTAAGCTAATGATGCATAAGCCAAACATGCTGCTGATGGATGAGCCAACTAACCACATGGACATGGAATCGATCGAATCACTCAACACGGCGTTGGAGAACTACAAAGGGACTCTGTTCTTCGTATCTCACGACCGCGTATTTGTGGACTCACTGGCAACGCGCATCATTGAAATCCGTGATAACAAACTGACCGATTTCAAAGGCACTTATGCTGAATTCTTGAAATCTCGTGGCGTAAACTAATCCACGGTTTACTCTTAAGAAAAGGCTTCCTGCGGGAGGCCTTTTTAATGCCTGCAATCTGGAACGAGCCAAAAAATAGAGTGCATTAAAATGGAGCGCACGTTCCAATTTGGTGCGCTTCTTATGAATGCGTTTATTCTTCCATCATGCAACAACTCCCTTGATATTTATATAATTCACTCTATTTCAATAAGTTATTTGATATTGAAAAGTTATTGATTCATTTGTTTATTTTGGAATGTATTTTGCTTTAAGGCTGTTCAATACCAATAACTCACTATATTGGTGAGAAAATAATCAAGTAGCACAGGATTGGTGCACAACATTTCAATGGAGAATCACTAAGATGACTCAAACCGTAAGTCAGGTTCAAGGTGCCGTACAAGCCCTGACTCAAAGTTCTGATACGCTATTTTTGCTGCTCGGTGCAATCATGGTGTTTTTAATGCACGCCGGATTTGCCTTTCTTGAGGTGGGGACTGTGCGTAAAAAGAACCAAGTGAACGCGCTGGTAAAAATTCTCGCCGATTTCGGTATTTCTACAATCGCCTATTTTTTTATCGGTTACTGGATAGCCTACGGCGCTCATTTCTTTGCTGATGCACAAACCCTTGCCCAAGGGAACGGCTATCATCTAGTTAAGTTCTTTTTTCTATTGACGTTTGCCGCCGCTATTCCTGCTATCGTTTCTGGAGGCATTGCCGAGCGCGCTCGGTTTTACCCCATTCTCATTGCTACTTTTTTCACCGTTGGGTTTGTTTATCCGCTGTTTGAGGGAATGATTTGGAATGGCAATTATGGCGTGCAAAGCTGGTTTGAAGCTCAATTCGGTGCTGCTTTTCACGATTTCGCTGGTTCGGTGGTCGTGCATGCGGTCGGCGGATGGATTGCACTCATCGCTGTCATGTTTCTAGGAATGCGTAAGGGAAGAGTACGTGCAGGAAAGCACACCAACTTTGCTCCATCCAACATTCCGTTCCTAGCATTGGGCGCGTGGATTCTTTGTGTGGGCTGGTTTGGTTTTAACGTCATGTCAGCGCAAACATTAAATGGAATTAGTGGATTAGTCGCGATGAACTCTTTAATGGCCATGACTGGTGGTATTTTAGCAGCGTTAATTGTCGGAAAAAATGACCCTGGCTTTATCCACAATGGTCCTCTAGCGGGATTAGTCGCGGTGTGTGCAGGATCGGACTTGATGCACCCACTGGGTGCCTTAGTGACGGGAGTGGTAGCGGGTGCTTTATTTGTTTGGTTGTTCACTCAACTACAAAACCGAACGAGAATAGACGATGTATTAGGTGTATGGCCATTACATGGTGTTTGTGGTGCATGGGGTGGGATTGCCGCTGGTATTTTTGGCCAATCATCACTCGGCGGCCTAGGTGGTGTCAGCCTCGCCGTTCAACTACTAGGAACCTTATTGGGTATTTCAGTGGCAGTATTAGGTGCTGCAATCGTTTATGGCTCTCTCAATGTATTGACTGGATTGCGTTTATCTGAAGAAGACGAATTTAACGGCGCAGATTTGGCTATCCATAAAATCTCCGCCATTAACGAAGATTGATTACATATAGACCGAAGTCGCGGGGTATTTCGGTCTATTTCATAGCTCGGTTTATGTCACAGAAAATAAGCAATCAATGGCCATTTTATACTATGGTCTAACCCTCAAAACTACTGTTGTTATTGCATCGGTGCTAAGCTAGCAAAAAAGCGTGCAATAAGGACATAGTATGAATTTCCCTTACAAGAATATCGTGATCCTCACGGGGGCAGGCATTTCAGCGGAATCAGGCATCAAAACATTTCGTGCTCAAGATGGGTTATGGGAAAACCATAAAATAGAGGATGTCGCGACCCCTGAAGGTTTCGCACGTGATCCCGATCTCGTACAGGATTTCTATAATCAGCGTCGTCGAAAACTCCAATCTGAATCAATACAACCTAATGCCGCCCACATCGCGCTTGGTAAATTAGAGCAAGAGCTAGAGGGAAACGTAACGATTATTACGCAGAATATTGATAACCTTCATGAGCGGGGTGGTAGCAAACAGGTGATTCATATGCACGGTGAGCTGCTTAAAGCACGCTGCAGCGTTTCTAACCAAGTAATAGAGCATAAAGACGACATTCTGAGCGGAGAGCTTTGTCATTGCTGTCAAATACCAGCTCAAATGCGACCTCATATTGTTTGGTTTGGCGAAATGCCACTGCGCATGGGCGATATTTATTCAGCACTCGAGACGGCTGATCTTTTTATCTCTATCGGTACATCGGGCGTTGTTTATCCTGCTGCAGGCTTTGTTCATGATGCCAGAATGCATGGCGCACACACCATTGAGATCAACTTAGAACCGAGTGCCGTTGAAAGTGAGTTTGAGGAAAAACGTTACGGTAAAGCCAGTATTGAAGTTCCGCGGTTAGTGGAAGAGATATTAGGGTTAGAAATGCCAAAAAAGAAACACGCCTAGAGTAGGCGTGTTATCTAAACATTGAATATGATCAATTATTTACTTTGAGCTTCTGGAAGTATTCGTCGTACAACACATTCGCTTCTCCCACCTCATCTTGCCAAAACCCGCTGTCCATCACAGATTGTGGAGGGAAGATATTAGGATCATTGGCGAAAGATTTGGGTAACAGTGAATAGGCTGTTTTAACGGGAGTTGGGTAACCAATTTCTAATGCGATTTTTGCTGCATTCTCAGGACGCAATAAGAAATCAATCATCTTATGAGCCGCATCAACGTTTTTGGCCCCAGCCGGAATGGATATGCTATCCATCCAGAAAATCGCGCCTTTTTCTGGCCAAATAATGTCAATTGAAGCGCCTTCTTGGCGGGCCATATACGCCGAGCCATTCCATAACATACCTAAAGAAACTTCACCCGCTAAAAAAGGGTTTGCCGGAAAGTCGGAGTTGAACACTAACACGTTTGGAATCAGTTTTTTAAGCTCTTCATAGGCCGCTTTAATTTCGTCAGGATCCGTCGTATTAGGTGAGTAACCAAGCTTACTCAGTGCAATATGGAACACCTCACGAGCATCGTCCATCATCATCAACTGACCTTCCCATTTGGCATCCCATAAGTCGCCCCAGTTTTTGATCAGTGATTTATCAAGCATATCGGTATTAATACCAATCCCCGTTGCGCCCCAGATATAAGGGATAGAAAATTTGTTGTTTGGGTCGAACGATTTATTGAGATAGTTAGAATCAAGATCAGCAAAATGAGAAAGCTTAGCGTGGTCAATCTCCTGCAACATGCCTTCTTTACGCATTTTAGAAACAAAGTAGGTGGATGGCACGACAAGATCGTAGCCGGAACCTTGAGTTTTTAACTTGGCATACATGCTTTCATTAGACTCATAGGTTGAGTAAATGACTTTAATTCCTGTCTCTTTGGTGAAATCTTCGAGAACGTCGTGGGGGATATATTCAGACCAGTTGTAAAAATAAAGCTCTTGATCTGCAGCCATTGCAGGCGTAGTGAATAGAGTTGCTGCGCAAATAGCGCCAGCATACAGTGTGCTTTTCATTACGTTTCCATTTTAGTCGGTGCCAAAGCTTAACTAGGCAAGGGTGCGTGATACGAAAGTGCAAAGTATACCAGTTTTAACGAAAATAGGCAGCTAGTGCTGCCTATTTCATACTTTTTGCGGAATTATTGACCCGCTTTTAACTTCATAAAGTAATCTTCATACTGCACAGTTTTTTCACCAACGGCAGATTGCCATTCAACACGATCTAAATCATCTTGAGATGGGAAAAGAGCAGGGCTGTCTTTAAATTTCTCATTAGACGCTTTCACGCCGGTTAAATAACCCGTGTCGCGAGAAATTTGTTCTGCAATTTCTGGACGTAGCAAGAAGTCGATCATCTTATGTGCGGCTTCTACGTTTTTGGCACCAGAACTGATAGCAAAGTTGTCAACCCAACCGATACCGCCTTCTTTAGGGAAAACAAGCTTAATTGGCAAGCCTTCTTTTTGCGCCGCTGCAGCAGAGCCATTCCACAGCATACCTAAGCCAACTTCACCAGAGAGGTAAGGAGCGGCAGGGTTATCTGAGTTAAATACCAATACATTAGGCATTAGTTTTTGCAGCTCAGCGTAGGCCTCATCAATTTGCTTTTCATCCGTAGTGTTACCTGAGTAACCTAACTTACGAAGGGCAATGTGGAATACCTCACGAGTATCATCCATCAACATTAGTTGGCCTTTCAACTCTGGGTTCCATAGGTCACCCCAGCTTTGGAAATCATTGGGATCATACATATCGGTATTAACCGCAAGCCCAGTGATAGCAACCACGTGTGGAATTGAATAATCATTATTTGGATCGTAAGGTTTATTCAAATAGTTGTTATCAAGGTTTTTAAAGTTGCTTAATTTAGACTTATCAATCTTTTGTAACATACCTTCATCGCGCATTTTAGAAACGAAGTAGGTGGATGGAACAACAAGATCATAACCTTGGTTGTGAGTTTTTAGCTTTGCATACAGGGTTTCATTCGATTCATAAGTTGAATAAATGACCTTGATGCCGGTCTCTTTCGTAAACTGCTCTAGAAGACCACTGTTAATGTACGGCCCCCAGTTCATGAATACTAGTTCCTTGTTTTCATCCGCTGTTACTGCTCCAGAGAACAAAGAAAGCGCACATGCACTACCAGCTAATAGAGTAGCCCATTTTTTCATTGACGTTAGCTCCAAACCAAACGTTGCCTATTTTTAGGCGTTAGATAGAAAAACAGAATGACGATTTGTCATTCTGTTTCGCGTAATGTATTACAAGATGTCGATTCTACTTCACTTTTTCCCTTGCTAACAACTGTGATGTGATTACTAGAGCCAATGAGACAACTAACATCACGGTCGCCAGAGCGTTAACTTCTGGGGAAATCCCAACTTTAACCATAGAATAAATCTTCAATGGTAAAATTTCGTAAGTAGGGCCGGTTACAAACGAGCTAATGATCACATCATCTAATGACAGTGTGAAACTCAGCAACCAACCAGCCGCAACTGCCGGTTTCGCTAATGGCAAAATGATTTTGGTCAAAATCACCCATTCGCCAGCACCGAGATCTTTGGCAGCTTCGAGCATCTTTACATCAAATCCGTTGAGGCGACTGTAAACAGTCACAACAACGAAAGGTAAGCAGAATGTAATGTGTGCAATCAACAAAGTAAGAAAACCTAGCTGAGCACCTAACACTAAGAATAGCGCAAGTAGCGAAATTGCCATGACAATATCTGGGGACATCATCACAACAAACAACATACCATTAACTGCACGTTTACCTTTAAATTGATAACGAAAAAGGGCTACAGCAGTTAAACTGCCAATCAGCGTCGCTGCTGTGGCTGAAAAAACCGCTACATTCAGCGAGTGCCATGCGGCCTGAACTAAGCTGTCGTTTGCAACTAAAGCGTGGTACCACTTGGTAGTGAAACCGCCCCATTTAATACCAAATTTGTTGTCATTAAATGAGTTTACAATCAGCACTATGATCGGTAGGTATAGAAATACATACACTAAACTCATAAAGCTAAATCTAACTGTTTTGCCCATTAGTCTAGCTCCACTTTCTTATTCAATAACTTACCAGCACGATAGTATGCATAAAGCATTACAGCCATCGCCAGAGTCAAGGCAATGCTGGTCGCGGCGCCAAATGGCCAATCACGAGCATTCAATACTTGGCTCTTAATCACGTTACCAATCAGTAGGTTTTTCGCGCCACCGAGTAAGTCAGCAATATAGAACATACCTAATGCTGGCAGTAACACCAATAAGCAGCCCCCGATGATACCCGGCATGGTCAATGGCAACACTACCTTCAGCAAAGTTTGAAGCTTATTTGCCCCTAGATCTCTCGCGGCTTCAATGTAAGTATCGTCCAATTTTTCAATAGCAGAATAGAGCGGAAGAATCATAAAAGGCAGCAAGATGTAAACCAAGCCAATCATTACCGCTGTCTCGGTGTACATAATACGCAGTGGTTTGTCTATGATGTCTAAAGCCATTAAAGCTTGGTTTAGGATGCCTTGCGTACCCAGCACTATTTTTAATCCGTAGGTACGGATAAGAGAGTTCGTCCAAAAAGGAACAATCACCAAAAACAGCATAATTGGACGCCATTTTTGTGGCATTTTTGCGACAATGTAGGCAAATGGATAACCAATAACCAAGCAGAGAAGGGTAGCCACAATTGCCATATAGAAAGAGTGCATGAGCACTTTGGCGTAAAGTGGATCCAATAAGCGTGTATAGTTATCAAGCGTGAAGGTCATTTCAATTAAGTTGGCTTCATCGCGAGTCAAAAAGCTAGTACCAATGATCATAACGTTAGGGATTAGCACAAACAGCACTAACCACCCAACAATCAATGTGATAATAGCATTTTGAAGATTAAGCTTCTTGCTCATCATCGAGTACTACCTCCCAGCTTTCAACCCAAGTGATAGCGACTTTCTGGCCGAGAGAATGGTCCACATCAGGATCATCTTCGTTAAAGAATTCGCTAACCGTCACGCGCATGCCTGATTCTTCCAATTCGACTACAGATTCTAGAGTCATGCCTTTGTAGGTACGTTCTGTCACGTGCCCAACAATGCCTTTTTCTTCTGACTCTTTAATCTCTTCGATGCGAAGATCTTCAGGACGCAGCAAAACTTGTAGTTTGTGTCCGGGTTGTACATTTTGATCGTGGTAAACCACCGCTTCAACACCTTCGATATGTGCACGAATACGCTTATCATCAATTCGTTCAATCGTTTCAGCATTAAATACGTTGATCTCACCGATGAAGCGAGCAACAAATAGGTTTTTAGGGTCTTCGTAAATTTCACGTGGAGAGCCATCTTGCTCAATTTTCCCTTCACGCATAACAATAATGCGATCCGACATTGATAAGGCTTCTTCTTGATCGTGCGTAACGAAGATAAAGGTGATCCCAAGCTGACGTTGAAGCTGCTTAAGCTCCATTTGCATCTGCTTACGCAGTTTATAGTCAAGCGCGGATAAAGATTCGTCAAGCAACAGAACCTTAGGTTTATTAACAACGGCACGCGCGATAGCGATACGTTGTTGTTGACCACCAGAAAGTTGACTTGGTTTACGCTGGGCCATCGCGTCGAGGCGTACCATCCGCAGTGCTTCCATCACACGGGGTTCAATGTCCGCCGTTGGCACTTTTTGCATACGCAAACCAAACGCGACATTTTCAAATACGGTCATATGTGGGAAAAGTGCATAGCTTTGAAAGACGGTGTTAACGTGTCTCTGTTCAGCAGGAACTTTTGTAACATCTTGATTATCAAGAGTAATTGAACCTTGATCTGCGGTTTCAAAACCTGCAATCATTCTTAGTACTGTTGTTTTACCACAGCCAGAAGGACCAAGTATCGTTAAGAATTCGCCATGATTAACATCAAGGTTTAGGTTGCCAATGATTTCCTTACCATCGAAACTTTTACTGATACCAGAAAGACGAACTACTGGTTTTCCTACTGATTTTTTTACGTTCAACGTCTGTTTTTCTCCCACCTTGGTCTATAGGGATGCCTATCTTACGACCTGTCGCTATACACAATTGAGGCGCGCATCATAATCACCAAAAGAGTGAATTCAAAGCGTTTTCTTATATTGATACAGAAAAAGTTTTGTAGGTAGCAGTAAAGATTGATTACCATACAGAACTAACTAACTGTTCAATGCTTTCAAGTGGTTAATTATCAACCAAACACATAATAATGCAAGATCAGTTTAGGCTTCTGATTTTGGACTAGAGTGTATTGCAGTATAATGACAATAACTTTGTGACCCAAATACAGGCAACTTGCTTTTCCGTTGCCTAGGACATTTTATGAATAATGATATTGAAAAAGATTTCAATTTAGGCGGTAGTGTAGAGCATGCGCTCAAGGGAGATTACGAGCTAAAAGTCAACGCCGTGCTCAAAGAGGCATGGGATTGTACGATCAAGCAATTTATCTCCTTTTCTCCTTCCATCGTGATTCTTTTATTTGTGCAGCTTGCGATCTTCTATATTGCTTTAAAATTGCAACTGGGTGATCCATCACTAATCTTGGATGCGTTAGAAACACCAGAAGCTTTCACAGGCAATATTGTACAAGCTATTTTTGTGGCTAATTTTAGCTATGAGGTCGTTAGTGCACCTATTTATGCTGGCGTGAGCTTAATGGCGATGAGTCATGTCGCTGGGTTAAGAACACAGCCAAGACATATAGGTAAGGGATTACAGTTCACCATCCCAGTGATTTTAGCAACGCTATTCAGCTTATTACTGCAAGGTGTAGCAGGAATGATTTTCCCATTGCTATCAATGTATTTGAGTATTGCGTTTAGCCAATCCATCTTATTGATCTGCGAAAAACGGGTTCCACCTATGCAATCACTGCTATTATCCTTACGCGCAGTCAATAAAAAAATCGTTCCTATTGCCGTGATTTATTCCGTGATCATGCTGATGTTCGTTGCCGCCGCGCTCTTTTATGGGATAGGTTTCATTTTTGTATTACCTTTCTTCTTCCATGCTAAAGGGATTATTTATCGCAATATGTTCGGCATCAAACTAAAGATCATAGCGACTAATCAATCCGACAATAATCCAAATTCTCAGGTGTTCAATGCGTAAAATAATCTTACTTACCGCCATCTCGCTCGTGGTTGTGAGCTGCAGCGTTTATTACGTCAAGCAAACCTCAACCGAGACGACTTACAAAAGCGACATTCCATCTTTGCAAGGTGCAAGAGCTATTGGCAAAGCGCCTGACTTCTCAACCATAGATGATGTGAATGAGAAAAAGCATGCTTTTTTTTCTTTCTTAAAACCAGGGATAGCTTGGGAAAATTTACGTGTTTTGCGAGAGCGTGAAATATTAGAGAGGATTGCACAACATCATCTAAGCAATCAGATAGCCAAAAGTGACTATAGTGAGGCGCAAAAACTCTCTAAGCGATATGAAGTACCGATTCCTGCGGAAGGCATCACTAGCGCCTGGTTAGAAAACATGCTGCATCGAGTTGACGTTTTACCCGAAGCGTTAGTCTTGACCCAGGCAGCGAATGAATCGGCTTGGGGAACCTCTCGCTTTGCAACTGAAGGAAACAACTATTTCGGTCAATGGTGTTACAGTGTAGGGTGTGGGTTGGTACCTTTGCAACGAGTGGAAGGTATGACTCACGAAGTGGCGAGTTTTGGTTCTGTTCAAGAGTCAATCCACGGTTACTTCATGAATGTTAACCGCAACTCCGCTTATCATGATTTACGAGAGATTCGTTTTCGATTAAGAAAAAATAATGCCGATTTATTGAGTGCTGACAGTGCCATGGAGATGACCAATGGCTTACTGAAATACTCAGAGCGCGGAGAAGCTTATGTGCAAGATCTTCAATCTATGATGCGTCACAATCAGCCTTTCTGGACAGAATAATAATGAAAAAAAGAACGCTTACCTTATTACTGACAACGTTATGCTTTGCTAACGCATTTCCCGTTAACGCTCAAGAGTATATGTTTACATACTCCAAGTTGTTTTCAGCAATGAAAAATAACGTGAAAGAAGAGTACCCCAATGTCAAAGTCGCTTATTATTTCCTTAATGCCAATACCAAGCAGCTCTGCTCAATAGAGAAGGCTTGGATGGAAAAAGAAAAGCACTATGAAGCGTTGAAAGTCAGTAGCAACCACGAACTACTACTTCCTTTAGACGATCATTTACGGCAAGCGAATCCGTTAGTGTTTGTCGATACTCCTCAAGATATGCGTTGTGACTTTTCGACTGTTGTTATGGCAAAAGAACAGTTCAAAGGAGAAATATCTTACCAACAGGTCGCCATCTTATTACCTCAGATGCAAAAATTACTGGAAGAGCTCGGCGGGATGTTTGCGAGTTGGTTCACACCCGATGTTTCTGGTGTCACACTCGAATTTGCCAATAATTTGAATTCGGCCATTCAGTTGAGTAACGGCGAAACCATTAACATAGAAAATGGCAAAGCCCAAGTGGATCTCAGTCAACTGGGTGAAGGTGGATCGATGCAGTTACCACAAGAAACGGTTCGCGTGTTACCTTATCTTCCCAAAGCGAAACATTAGACATGTTGGGCTAATATCAATAGGGCTGCATTCGCAGCCCTTACTCGTTTTATCTTTGTAGGAATATCAAAGATTGGTGACATCCAACTTCAAACTAGGATCAAACTCCATCACGCTATCCTCATCTTCGAGCGCTAGGATTGGCATCTCTTCTTTATCAAAACCAATGTCGCCGCCATTAATAACGCCTGAATCACGGTTAATCGACTTAAAGTCAAACAACTTGAAATCAGCCAAATGGCTAGGCACTACATTTTGCATTGCACTAAACATGGTCTCGATGCGCCCAGGGAACTGTTTATCCCAGCCATTTAGCATTTGCTTAATGTTTTGACGTTGCATGTTTGGCTGAGAGCCACATAGATTACATGGAATAATCGGATACTCTCGCATGTTCGCATATTTGATAATGTCTTTTTCACGACAGTAGGCTAGAGGGCGAATTACCACATGTTCACCATTATCAGACACAAGTTTAGGTGGCATTCCTTTGATCTTTCCACCATAAAACATGTTCAAAAATAGCGTTTCTAGAATGTCGTCACGGTGATGGCCTAACGCAATTTTCGTCGCACCGAGTTCTTTGGCTGTACGGTACAAAATACCGCGGCGTAAGCGTGAACAAAGTGAGCAGGTGGTTTTCCCTTCAGGGATCTTATCTTGAACAATAGAATACGTGTCTTCTTCGACAATTTTATATTCAACGCCTAGCTGCTCTAAGTACTGCGGCAGAATGTGTTCAGGAAATCCGGGCTGTTTTTGATCAAGATTCACGGCAATAAGCTCAAAGCTAACAGGGGCACTTTTCTGAAGGCTCATTAGAATATCCAGCATGGTAAAGCTATCTTTACCGCCAGAAAGACATACCATAATACGGTCGCCATCTTCAATCATATTAAAGTCAGCAATGGCTTGACCCGTATTACGACGGATACGCTTCTGAAGTTTATTGAAATTATATTGTTGAGCTTTGGTGCGCTCTTGAATTTGCTCAGTCATCAGTGTCTGGTCTTTAATCTTTAAAACAAAATAGAGTGCGTATGATACGGATAAATAGCGCAGATGCCAGATCTAACAAGTAAGGAAGATAAAAAATCCCCCTCGTCTATGACAAGGAGGATCGATGATAGATCGGGCCATTTTAAATAGAGGTTTTAGGATCTAAAGGGCTCACGTAGCCATGCGGCTTTAATGCTAAAACATCACAGTTAATTTTATCAATGACTTGTTCTGCCGTGTTGCCAATAAATACCGCAGATAACCCTGTACGCCCCGTCGTACCAAGAATAACCATCGCCGCATTGAGCTTTTCAGCTGCTTGAGGAATGACGTCTTCAGGCAAGCCTTGCTCTACAAGTGTTTGCGATTCATCTATACCATGCTTTTGTCGCAATGCTTTCATTGCCATCAAGTGGTGACCACGAACAGCATCAGTGTAGGTCATTGGATCAAACTCGGGCAACTCAATGGTAATATTCGCAGGCGTAATAGGGTATGAATTGACCAGATAAGGCGTCGCACCTAAACGAGTGGTGAGGCTTTTTAGTTGTTCAACTATGCAATCATTTAAATCAATATGAGCCGGATTTTCTGACCCCACATGTACCGAAGCGATTATATTCGCATTCTGTGGCCAATCTGAATTTTTAACCAATAGCACTGGAGTTGGGCATTTACGCAATAAGTGCCAATCTGTCGGTGTAAAAATAACGGATTCAAGGACATCATGCTTGCGCGTCCCTTTGATCAGAATGTCATGTTCTCCGTAAAATATCTCAGCAATAATCGCTTCATAAGGGCGGTTATGCCACACCACTTTTACTTCAAATTGGATCGAACTATCAATATACGGTTCAGCTACTTTCCTCATCCATTGCTCGCGCTGATGGATAACACCACGTCGCATAGCATCACGTTCATCAACAGAGAGCATCGACGTCATGTCATAAGAGAAATCATAAATAGATAGGAAAAATGTAATGTGGCTAGAAGACGTGCTTTGCTGTGCTAACTGTATGGCTCTGGCAAGGGCGGGTTGTTCATCGTGGTTGATGTCAGCAACCACCAGAATCTTGCTATAAATACTCATATCGACTCCTTAATTATGGAGGAGGGCGTTAGAGTTACTTTAGCTCATAACCAGCGAGAATTTTAGAAAAAAAGAGAGTTTTTAACAGAAGTATGACGTAGCTCATTTAAGAGCTACCTCATTGAAGTTACTTAGTTTCTTTAGATACGCCTGCCAGTTCCATCAGTTGGTCATGGTCAAGGATTGTGATGTATTTGCCTTTAACGCTAAGGATTTCGGACTTCTGAAAACGGCCGAGTAGACGACTGATCGTTTCAACAGTAAGACCAAGGTAGTTACCGATATCACCACGAGTCATTGTCAGACGAAACTCTCTAGGGCTAAAGCCGCGCTGAGAGAAACGAGTCGACAAGTTATAAAGAAAAGCCGCCAATCTTTCTTCTGCATTCTTTTTAGATAGCAGAAGAATCATCTCTTGGTCGCCCTTAATTTCATTACTCATCAAGCGCATAATTTGCTGACGTAACTTAGGCATTTTACCCGAAAGATCATCAAGAATTTCGTAGGGTATTTCGCATACCATTGATGTTTCTAGAGCCTGAGCAAAGCTAGGATGAGAATCATCAGTGATCGCGTCAAAACCAACTAAATCACCCGCTAAATGAAACGCAGTGATTTGTTCATCACCTTGCTCAGTAATGGTATAACTTTTAATTGTACCTGAGCGAATAGCGTAGAGAGACTTAAGGTCGTCACCAGCTTTAAATAGCTCTTGGCCCTTTTGGATAGGTTTTTTACGCTCAATAATTTGATCAAGTTGATCAAGTTCAGATTCATTGAGAGTAAAAGGAATACAAAGCTGGCTAATGCTGCAATCTTGACAGTGAATTGCACAACCACCAGATTGAATGCGCTTTGCCGCTGGCTTATCAGAAATCATAACAACCTTTCACTTTTTGATGTACATCAATATTTTAGCACCCATTACCCCTAAAGGATAGCGAAAAAAGATGCCATAAATCAGACAGCTACCACGTAGATGATAAAATACTCACTGCTCCATAACCCGTGTATAGACCATAGAGTATGATAAAAATCGCAGCAAAATGACGAAATATGAATGATTGTTGAATGTTCTTCAAACGGGTCGCGCCATAACCAACAAGAAGCATCGCAGGTAAGGTTCCCAAACCAAAAGAGGCCATAACCAATGCCCCTGACAGCGCACTACCGGACACCACAGACCAAGTCAGTACCGAGTAAACTAGCCCACAAGGTAACCACCCCCAGATAAACCCAAAAGGGAGAGCGAACCACGTTTTCCTCAGCGGGAGCAATGATTGCCCAAAAGGCGAAATAAAACTCCAGATTTTTTGCCCAACCTTCTCCAGCTTCAACAGCCCAAACCACCAACGCCCAACATACAATCCAAGTACAATCATTAGGCCTGCCGCAATGAGCCGCAACCAAATCAACGCATGATTAAGTGTAGAAAATTCGGATAGCGAGGCGGCGAGGCCTCCTAATAAACCGCCAAACAGCATATAGCTGGCAATACGCCCAAGGTTGTAAAAAACAAGCAGTATTGGGAGTCGATCACTGCGTTTTTCACCGAAGGTCAAAAGAGAAGCAATTCCGCCACACATTCCCATACAGTGGCCAGCTCCAAGTAAACCGATAAAGAAAGCACCAATCCAATCTGCGGTCATTTTTTCTCTTCTTTTGATGAGGTAAGTTCATCTTCATCAAACAAAATATTGTGTCCTTGGCGTTCTAAATCTTCAAACTGTTCGCTCTTTACTGCCCATAAAAAGATGATGACGGCGATCGTAACCAAAACGATCGCTATGGGGATCAATATATAAAGACTTTCCATCTACTTATCCCTCTTTTTGAGTAGTCGAAGAGAATTAGATACCACAATAATCGAACTCGCCGACATGCCCACAACGGCAATGTAAGGAGCAACCAGCCCCGCAACGGCGAGTGGCAAAACAATAATATTGTATCCAAGTGACCACGCTAAATTTTCCCGAATGATTTTGCGAGCTTTTAACGCTAAGCTTCTGGCTTCCAATAATCTGTCGAGTTTATCACCAAGTAAAACCATATCAGCGGATGCTTTTGCGACATCGGTTCCACCACCCATAGCGACTGATAAGTGCGCACCAGCAAGCGTTGGCGCATCATTAATGCCATCGCCAATCATCATGGTGATATCATCATCTGGTAACGACTTTAAGTAACTCAGTTTATCTTCTGGTTTGGCATTCGATACGACAATATCGATGTCCATTTCGGCGGCCACACTTTGGGCATTAAGTTGAGAGTCACCCGTTAATAGCGTGATCTTAATTCCTTCCTGATGGAAACGATCGATAAATTGTTTCGCTTCACTACGGATAGGATCGCGGTACGTGAAGGTCGCAATGTGTTGCCCGTTGAGCGACAGATAAATACGATTTGCTCGATCATCACTGATGTCGTTCAAAACAAATTCGGCGCTGCCGATACGAACATCGCCGCCTAAATATTTACCTTGAATACCAGACCCAATCATATTCTGCACATGCTCAACACGAAACTCGTCATTACGATATTGCGCAAACGCTCTGGCAATGGGGTGATTGGCATGATGCTCCAAAGCAGCGGCTAGCGCCAAACAATGGTTTTCGTCTATATCACCATGCAACTCAACGTCACTAATTTCGATATCACCACGGGTCAACGTTCCCGTTTTATCAATAATCAAATGGTTAACTTTACAAAGTGTTTCAAAGACATGGTTTTTTCTCAATAAAATACCAAAGTCACCCATTCGTGATGTAGCGCAAGTGATAGCTGTAGGGGTGGCAAGAGAAAGCGCGCACGGGCAGGTTGCCACTAAGACCGCTAACATGATCCAAAATGCATCTTCAGGTTTTGTCTGGTGCCAATAAAACCAAGTGGCTGCTGCAATAATCAAAATTACAGCCACAAAATATCTCGCGACAATATCAGCAATTTCTGCAATCTTAGGCTTAGACATTTGAGCTTCATCTTGCAGTCTAACAATATTGGAAATAACGGAATCCGCTTTAGATGCAGTGACTTCCAACTCGAAAGACTCATCGCCATTTAATGTACCAGCAAAAACAGCATCACCGACTGTTTTGACAACGGGTACTGATTCACCGGTCAACATTGATTCATTAATATGAATACGCCCATTCAACACTCGACCATCAGCAGGGACGTGTTCTCCAGGCAACACGCGAATTCGATCACCAAGAGCTAGAGTTTTTACAGGCACTTGACGGCCATCCAACGTAGTTGCAACCGCAGGGATCAATTTCAGTAAATTGCCGCTAGCCGCCGCGGCTTTTCTACGCGCACGCATCTCTAAAAATCGTCCAACCAGTAAGAAAAAGGTAAACATTGAAATGGATTCAAAAAAGACTTCGCCTTGTTCAGTCACTGTCGCTATCAGACTAGCAACATACGCAAAAATAAGAGCGATAGAAACAGGGACATCCATACCTAATGTTCTGCCTCTAATGCTTCGCCAAGCATTGAGGTAAAAGGGAAGGGCAGAGTATAAAAGTACGGGGGTTGCAAAGATCAAGCTAACCCAACGAAAATAATTGCGAAACTCAGAATCTAGATCACCGAAGACCTCAAGATAGAGCGCCACAGCAAGCATCATCACTTGCATGGTGGCTAGACCTGCAATACCCAAGCGATAAAGATATTGCTTCATTGATTGATGGTAGGCTGCCTCATGTGCGTCTGCTTCAAAAGGGGCAGCCTTATAACCTAATTTATGAATAGTGGAGAGTAATTCACTGAGTCGTGTTTGTGTCTTATCCCAACTGAGTAAAGCACGGTTGGTAGTGGTATTGACCCTTATCGAAATTACCCCATTTTTATGAGAGAGTTGTTTTTCAATTAACCAAGCACAAGCCGCACAGGAAACACCTTCTAACGATAACGTTACTTCGGACGTTTCGTTGTCGTTACGAACGAACTCTGCTTGTACATCGTCATTATCATAATGAATGAGTGCTTTGAGCTGCTCTGGCACAAGCTCCACTTTATCTGCAGTGGTCGTTCGGTATTGGTAATAAGATACTAGGCCACTCTCTACAATGGTTTTAGCCACGGTTTCACAACCGGGACAACACATATCTCTGCTTTCACCTAGAATATCAACTTTATAGTCCGTGTTGGCTGGTACATCTTCACCACAGTGGTAACACGCTTTGCACATAGTTTAATTCATTAATTGAGTAGAAGTTGGCATTGGAAACGTTACTCGACCTTGGATTAACCACTCCTCATTGTGAGGAGTGAGTTCGATGAACCAAGGGCCTTGTAACGGGGCAGGCAGGGTAATGCGATATATACCTTGTGCATCCGATGCGACAAGTTGTGTGAAATCACGGTCTGGCAGTGTCCGATGAGCAAACATCATTTTAATCGCGGGGTAGTGTTCAAGCTCACCTTTATTAAATTTGAAGATAATATCATTACCCTCAGAGTAGACTTCCGAGCTGAGCTTTAATGCTTTCGCTTCGTTAATTTTTGATAGGTCAATATTAATGCCTTTGCCTTTTTTGTAGTAATCCTCTGTCACCAATGACACTGAATTCTGAGAAAAGACGATAACCGTTGCAATCGTCCATATCACCACAGTTAACGGTAAGATGATCAGAAACCACGGCCAGAATTGTTTATACCAAGGAGTTACCATAAAAAAGTTCTCAACAACAAAATAAAGAAGGCTTATTAAAAAGAGAAGAAAGACAGCCCTAATAAAGAGCTGCCTTTGTTGTGCAATTAGTTCTCTGTATTGCTTAAACTCCACACGTAAGCAGCAACCAGTTGAACTTTATCTTCACCGAGAATGTCATTCCAAGCAGGCATAACACCTGATCGGCCATGCATGACCGTTTGAGTAACATCGGCTCTTGAGTCACCAAATAACCAATCGTTATCAGTAAGATCAGGTGCTCCAAACGCAGGGTTACCTTTACCATCCGTACCATGACAAGCGGCGCAAACGACGAAGCGAGCTTTACCTGCTTCCGCTTCTCGAACGTTCACAGAACGCCCAGAAAGGCTTAGGGTATAACTCACCACTTCCTTCACACCTTGCTCACCGAGGACATCTTTCCAAGCTGGCATTTGTCCAATACGACCATGGCGGATAGTGGTCACAATCGCTTCTGGTTCACCACCATATAACCAAGCATTATCAGTTAGATTCGGAAAGCCTTTTTGACCACGAGCGTCAGAACCATGACACTGAGAGCAGTTTTGTAAGAATAAACGCTGACCAACCTTCAATGCATCAGAATCTGCTGCAATTTCAGGAATAGGGCGTAAATCCGAACCGCCGCCAGTATAAGCTAAGCGTTTAAATGCTTCACCAAAGTAGGTATTTGCGTCATCTAACTCTTTTGCATACTGTACTAACACTTTATTGTTTTGCGCATTTGCAATCGAGGCTTTGGACTCATCAAGAGAGCGAATGGTTTGATCTGAACTTTGCCAACCAAGTACACCTTTAAAACTACCTAACCCGGGATAAAGGGTCAGATAGATAGCGGCAAAAATAAACGTACTAATAAAAAGATAGGTCCACCATTTAGGCAGAGGGTTGTTGAGCTCACGAATACCATCGTATTCATGGCCCATATCCGAGCCTTCTTCCACTCCCATTTTGTCTTTTAAACACCAAACGAGCAGAATCGCACAGCCCAGCAAAGTTCCCACCGTAATGATGATGACCCATAGACTCCAAAATGTCGTCATTGTTTAGTCACTCCTTGTTCCTTAGAGGATTTGGGCTGTTCATCGGCAAAAATGAGGTTAGCCGCTTCATCGAAACGAGCTTTACGGTTTTTGCCATAGGCCCACCACACTACGCCTATAAAACAGACGAACAGCACTATGGTCCAAATACTGTGAATAGTACCGATATCCATAACTACCCCTTACTTCATTGCGTGACCAAGAGATTGAAGATAAGAAATGATTGCATCCATTTCTGATTTCCCTTCGACATCTTTTGCTGCATTCGCGATTTGTTCATCGGTATACGGCACACCAAACTGATTACGGAATAATTCAAGTTTGCTTTGCGTAAGCTTGCCGTCCAACACATTTTTTGCTAGCCAAGGAAAACCGGGCATGTTTGATTCAGGAACCAGTTCGCGAGGATTAGTCAAGTGAACTCGATGCCATTCATCAGAATAACGACCACCAACACGAGCCAAATCAGGCCCAGTCCGCTTCGAACCCCACACAAATGGATGCTCCCAAACACTTTCACCAGCCACCGAATAATGACCATAACGCTCCGTTTCGGAACGGAATGGGCGAATCATTTGGCTATGGCAAACGTTACAACCTTCGCGAATATAGATATCACGGCCTTCAAGTTGCAGCGCAGTGTAGGGCTTAAGATTTTCAACAGGCTCAGTAGTTTGCTTTTGGAAAATCAATGGCGTGATTTCAACCAAGGCTCCCCAACTGATGGCAAAAATAATGAAAATAGCCAGTAAACCGACATTACGTTCGATGATTTCATGGCGATTATTAGAACTCATTCTTTCATCTCCTTATGCCGGTTGAGGAATAGCTTTTAAGCTATTATCTGGTGCAAAAACCGTTTTATACGTGTTGTAAGCCATCAGGAACATACCTGCTAAGAAGATAAATCCACCAATGAATCGAACGGTATAGAATGGGTAAGAGGCTTGGACAGACTCAACAAAACTGTACGTTAACGTACCGTCAGAGTTAACAGCACGCCACATCAGGCCCTGCATAACACCTGAAATCCACATCGCAACGATGTAGAGCACCGTACCAATAGTCGCTAACCAGAAGTGAGCATTGATTAGACCAACAGAGTACATACGCTCTTGGTTAAATAGGCGAGGGATTAAATGGTATACCGAACCAATCGACACCATTGCAACCCAGCCTAGAGCTCCAGAATGCACGTGACCAATGGTCCAGTCGGTGTAGTGTGACAATGCGTTAACTGTCTTAATCGACATCATTGGTCCTTCAAACGTAGACATTCCGTAGAATGACAATGAAACGATGAGGAATCGTAAGATTGGGTCATAGCGCAGTTTATGCCAAGCACCAGATAACGTCATAATCCCGTTAATCATCCCGCCCCATGAAGGAGCAAACAACACCAACGACATCACCATGCCAAGTGACTGAGTCCAGTCAGGCAGAGCAGTGTAGTGTAAATGGTGCGGACCAGCCCAAATGTAAAGAGAGATCAAAGCCCAAAAGTGAACAATCGATAAACGGTATGAATAAACAGGGCGTTCAGCTTGTTTTGGTACAAAGTAATACATCATACCAAGGAAGCCGGCAGTAAGCAGGAAACCCACCGCATTATGACCGTACCACCACTGAACCATAGCATCCACCGCCCCAGCGTAAACTGAATACGATTTACCCATAGAAACAGGGATTGCCATGCTATTTACAATATGTAATACAGCAACAGTAAGGATAAAAGCTCCGAAGAACCAGTTTGCCACATAGATATGTGCCGTCTTACGTTTGACGAGTGTTCCAAAAAACACTATCGCATAAGATACCCATACAAGAGCAATGGCGATATCAATTGGCCATTCTAATTCCGCATATTCTTTACCGGAGGTATAACCCAAAGGTAAAGTTATTGCTGCAGATAAAATAATGGCTTGCCATCCCCAAAAGGTGAAGGGCACAAGAGGACCACCAAATAGACGAGTTTGACAAGTACGCTGAACAACATAATAAGATGTTGCAAAGAGGGCACTTGTACCAAACGCAAAAATAACCGCATTAGTATGCAGAGGACGTAAGCGACTGTACGTCAACCACGGCGTATCAAAGTTTAGCTGTGGCCAAACTAATTGAGCGGCAATCAAAACACCTACAGCCATACCAACAATACCCCAGAGAATAGTCACTAAGGTAAATTGCCGAACAACTGTATAGTTGTAGTTTTGTTCAAGCTGCTTTTCTTGGCTCATTTGCATGCTTCCAATTTCTAATTAACTACACTTTACTTCCAACACGACACATGTCGTAATGCCCCCCAAATCCACAATAGAAATACTGCTTTATCATAACGTTACTATCTATTGCTGACTTTAAAAAAAAGTGGCATTTTCAACCGTCAACTATACTGCAATTAACAATTCAATGACAGAGTAGTAACCTTACAGTTGTTCAGGATTTGGCCTTTTATTTCAAAACTTTGAAGTTTGTTACACGAGGAAGGAAGCATCATGGCTTCAGAAAAGCTTACAAAACACAGGGTTGCTCAAATACTAATCACATTACTCATTCTTTTGGTCGCTTTTTTCTGGAGGACTTTTTCTTATCAAAACGTCGACATGACGAGCTGCACTCCAACGCCAAATTGTTCTGTATTTGTAAATGAACAGGAAATTATAGTGATTAAAGATGATAAAAACCCAAATCAATACATAATTGGGCCACGAATTCCTGAACTAGAAATACATACAAATGGAACACTTATTCAACATTCCGACCACTGGATAATCCAACCAAACTCACCCAATAAACCTATAACTTTCAAGATAATTGGAAAAGATCCTCGATATAAACTCTTACTAAATAATAACTAGAATGAAATCTTCGATTATCAGACTAGTTATTAGGTATTTTATGGTAAATACTGATTATGTTTAATGTCATGAGGATAGATAGAAAAGAGGAAGGAAATATTCGTACACTAAAATATGATCATTTGCAATTTAACATAATATACATAATGCGCACTCTGATTTATTAACCCTCATAGCAATTGAAACCATACATCCAAATTTTCATTTCACAGTGAAATCACACCTTACTCATAACTCTGCTGCATTGATTTGTATCCGTATGTATTTCTCTGGAACTTTATATTTAAATTTTTTGCCTATCTTAATTTTAGATTTTGCTTTCGCGCAGATTTGGTAATCACCGTTTGTCCCAACGCCTACAATTTCTGCATAACTTTGAACATGCTTCATTTCGATCATCACGTCACAATATCCATCAAGCTTAGATCTATATTTTTTAAGAGCTTTCAGCGTTTGCTGTTTTATTGATTTCGCGACAGGATTACTTTCTGAATCGTCGGCATAACCCTTTGAACAGAAAACTACTATCACTAACGAAATGATAACTACACAGATTTTTTTCATCGTCGAGAACCTTTACAGAGACTTCCATCATGATATCAGCGAGTTATAAATGGACGATGTGTAAAGTTAATCGTTTCGACGATGTTCGTTTTTTAATGAAAACAATCTGTAACTTAAGAATGGCAGACTCAATGTGACTTCTTGGTTCGTTGCTCTTTTGTATGAAATCCCTGATGAGGAAAAACATTGCGAATACGCTGTTGAATTTTTTTAGGTACGTCTTTAGAAAAAACCAACTTAACACCCGTTCTCTGCTGGTAAACTTTCAGTTCGCCGCTCAAATCTGTCTTTTCAGCAATCTCAGTCACATTATGTTTAAAACTTGGAGGGAAATGACCTTTAACTTGTGCTACGACACCATCTTTGAATTTAACTCTCAATATAGGCCGATCAACAGCGACTAACCAAAAGATAACTGCAGCAGCCAGAATGACATACAACATTTTTATCTCCTTTCTTATTCAGACAGTAATTTACTTAAATCTTCTTTTAAACTTGAGACGGTTCTACTCGCTTTTTCGCTACGAGATGCTTCACTTAACAGGTATTCAATCGCGTCAGACAAAGTGCAACCAAGCTCATTGGCTCGATATGATAGTTTTTCCCACACTCGATAATCGAGATCGATAGATTTCTTTCTGGTGTGTAGTTGCTCGGCATTAAAGTGGCGTTTGCGTTTGGCTCTAATTGCTTGCTTGAGTTTATTACTCAGTTCAAGTGACATGTGCTGATCAATCCACCCAAGAACCAGATTGGGTTCATGCTCTATTTTTTTTAACTGTTCAATTGCAGCTAGAGCTTCACTTTTGTCTACATAACGAGTGATTGTTTCGCCATCCTTCCACTTATTAATTAAGTATTGCCACTTCCAACCCGATTCCAAATTTTCAAGCTGTTGATATTTCATAACGTAAAATCCATGCCAAGTTAGGGTGACAGCGTAACCCACCATCGTTCAGAGTTCAATTTTTGGATTCAAAAAAGCGAACAAGATCAAGCATAATAATGGAGCTGTTAGACATTGCTATTTTTCTATATAATCTGGCTTCTTTTAATAAACACTAGATTTCAATGACTCAAAATATTTGGCGTTCAGTCACACCTCAGTATGATCAATTCCACTCGCAACTAGCTCAGTACCCTAGTCTATCTCCGGTAACATTACTCGACACACAGCCCAGACTAGCAACCGCTATTCAGCAGTTTGTTCAATTGAAAGGTTTTACACGAGTGATGTTGATCAACGCGCCAGATAACTCAATCTATCGTCAATTAGTCAGTCAAAAACTTCAAGTAATAAAGCCAAACTCGCACGTTATTTGTACGGAGTCCCTCGATATGGGGACTATCTTTGGCCAATACCGCGCTGAAAATGGGCTTATCACCAGCGAAATTCCTGGTTTATTGGATAAAGCCAATGGTGGTTATCTTCTGATCTCCGCTAATATGCTGTTGGCTAATCCTAAAATGTGGCCATTATTAAAAGCGGCAGTATTAGGCGAAGATGTAAGCCCCATTAATTGTGATGCTAAATCACCACACCCCTCACCAATCTCTAAAAGATATGAGGTCAAACTGATCATTTTAGGTGATAGGAACCAGTTAGCCGATGTCGACTATTTGGATGCAGACGTCCGCTCAAGCTTTTGTTTCTACACCGAATTAGAGTTGGACCTGAAAATTGATGAACAGTCGATATTGACCTATCTCGCTTATTTACGTTGGATATCTGAAGAATACCAACTCCCTACACTGACTGAAGATGCCATTCCTGCTCTTATGACCGCAGGTGCCCGTTTCACGGAAGATCAACATTACACACCGTTATGTGTAATATGGCACAGAACACTCATAGAAGAAGCGGCCTTAGAGTCAAATCAGTATCCGATTACTAAATCTCATATCGAAAGTGCCTTAGACAAACGCTATTATCGAGAGTCTTATCTGCAGCAACGAGCACTCGACGACATACTTGATGGACAAGTCATTATTGAAACTCAAGGCGAACAAGTCGGCCAAGTCAATGGATTAACGGTGATCGATGTTGCTGGCCATCCTCTTTCCTATGGTGAACCAGCTCGTATCTCATGCGTTGTGCACTTTGGTGATGGTGATATTACCGATGTCGAACGCAAAGCCGAGCTCGGTGGTAATTTGCATGCAAAAGGCATGATGATAATGCAAGCCTTTGTAAGCAGTTCAATGAACCTTGACGCACCGCTTCCCTATTCTGCTTCGGTTGTCTTCGAACAATCATACAGCGAAGTGGATGGCGACAGTGCATCACTAGCCGAGTTATGTTCTTTAGTAAGCGCTTTATCTGAACATCCCATTAACCAACAAATCGCTGTGACAGGTGCGGTTGATCAATTCGGGCGAGTCCAAGCTGTTGGCGGGCTAAACGAAAAAATTGAAGGCTTCTACCATGTGTGTAAGCATCAGGGATTCACGGGTGGACAAGGCGTCATTCTACCAAGAACAAATCTAAAACATCTTGCGCTTCATAAAGATGTAGTCAATAGCATTAAAAATGATGAATTTCATATTTGGCCAGTCGCTACAGTTGATGAAGCCGTACCGATCCTTATGGGTGCGTCATTCAGAGGCGATGACGAAGAAAGCATCATTAATAAAATTGCTCAACGTATTGAAAACTTTGAAAGGCATGACCAATCACACAGTATTGCAGAGCGCATTAAAAACTGGTTTGTGTAGCACTGATCGGAGTTGTTTAGCGTACACGTGTTCCCTAATATGCACCCTATCAAAAATTGGAGTAACTGATAATGCAGAATAAACGAGATTCATATAATCGTGAAGACTTACTAGCCTCTAGCCAAGGTGAGCTTTTTGGGCCTGGCTACCCTCAATTGCCAGCGCCAAATATGTTGATGATGGACCGCATCACCAAAATGTCAGAAACCGAGGGCGAGTATGGTAAAGGCCTTATTCTTGCTGAGTTAGATATTACTCCTGATCTATGGTTCTTCGATTGCCATTTCCCTGGCGATCCTGTAATGCCTGGCTGTTTAGGTTTAGATGCGATGTGGCAATTGGTTGGTTTCTTCCTTGGCTGGGTTGGTGGCAAAGGAAAAGGCCGGGCATTAGGTGTTGGTGAAGTTAAGTTCACAGGTCAGATCCTACCAACAGCAAAAAAAGTAACTTACGAAATCACGATGAAACGGGTTGTTAACCGTAAACTTGTAATGGGCCTAGCTGATGGTCGCGTTCTTGTCGATGGCAAAGAGATTTACGTTGCAAAGGATTTAAAAGTAGGTCTTTTCCAAGATACTTCTGCTTTTTAATGACGTTAAACTATTCATAAGCGACTCATAGAGTCGCTTTTTTCTCATCAAAATACTTAGTTATAGTGCTTTAGTGTGGCTTGAATACTAAAAAGCCCCTTCCGGGGCTTAAATCCTTTTGCATGTATGTGGGAGTTTATTTGTAGAGACCAGCTTGTTTGTCATCTCTGGCATCACGCCAACCACCTAGCCAATATGAACGAGCGTCCGTTTGTTGATAAGGGCAAGCCTCTACGGAACGTCCGTTTAAGCCAGCTTTATACCCATGAGACTGTGCTCTTTCAAGGCGATCACGCTTTTGTCTCTTCATCATAGTGTAGTCCTCATACAGTAACTTGTGTCTTACATACAACTATTAAATCTACATGGCATATCTGTTACACCACAATTAAGAATTGCTCAAAAATTCGACTTTCTCAAGTTACAAAAAAGGCGCAGATTCTAAATTGTGAACTTGCGCCATTCTTTACACTATTTAATTATTTTCTGCGGAACCTAAAGAGAGCAAGTAGTGTCAGAGTAATCCACCCCATACTACCGCCTTTACGTTCAACGGGTGGAAGTGCCGTGCTACGGATTTCAATATCGCTAGCCGCCGCGGCAGCAATCGGGATCAGTTTAATCGCGACAACGCTTTCACCTCCAGAAGTACAGTATGAGTTATGGGAGAAATCGTCATAGCCACCAGTACATTTAAATGCACTTGCTGCAATCACACCATCATCGTTGATATCTGAGGCTTCAAAAATACGGAACTGGTTATTATGTTGTGAGTAAGCCCCACCGTTGGTTAGATCATCTAGCCACCAACCTTGGTTCTGGAATAATGCCATTCTTGCTGCATTACTCCCTGTACCGTTGAAAGGATAGATAAAGCCACGATGACGACGTTGTTTGCCTCCATCTTCACGACCTTTTTCTGCATCGATTTGACCGACAATTTCATTGAAATTGTTGATCGCTTTCGCTTCACCGCCAGCACCAGTAAAGAAAATTCCACCTGATAGATAGTTAGCTACAGGTGTTCCGCTATTAGCATCTGCCACGAAAATACGGTTTGCTGCTGCGCCGCTTTCAGGTTTATCGCCTTTGCGTTTTGTTTCACCGATCACGATTAAATGGTTATTAATATCTGTCGCTAATGAGTTGGAGTAAATCACATCTCCATCCACTTTCAGTTCTGTGCCAGTAATAACCTTACTACTCCACATATCATGCTTAGGGGTTGTTACGTCGTAACTTGCATTAGGATAGAATACTGTTGCTTGCATTCTAAACACATTATCATCGCGATAGGTATTAAAACCAGCCATAACCGGCTTGTTAGCGTAACTGCCAGATGTAGGAACAGCAGCGCCTCTTACACTTGCTTGTGCAGAGTATCCGCTACGGTTTGCTTCAACATCACCGACCCACCCTGTTACGCGGTAACCCGTCGATGTAGATGCTGTATCCCACATATAAGCTTGCGTTGCAAATGCAAAATTTTGACACTGACGAGTTAACTGTGGATCGAGACCATCACTCACACAAGTGTTAACATCGCCATTGTAGTCTTTGTTATCATCATCACCGTTACCTGTTAAATAAGGGCTAACTGATGCACTACCAACCACGAAATTATGGGTACCATCATTGAATACATCATAAGCGAACGTCCGACCCATTTTTTCAACAATTTTATTATTTGTGTCTTTGACAATTGTGGTGTCTGTTGGTGGATTTAAAATATTGCCATTATAAAAACCACGTTGACGGTAGCCTAGAGCGTAATTACTCCCAGACTGTGTGTAACCGCTGCTCGTAATACCAAAAGCATAAGTACCGTCTAACCCAGTTAAAACGGTATTCTGAGTATTTGCAATAGAGCCAAAAGTCAAAACAACTTGCGATGAATTAACAAAGGCCGCTGCATTTTGTAGATAACTACCATTATCCCAAGCATCACGCTCACGTTTCAAACCGCCAGTTTCAACATTGTTGTACTCAAAACCATGCCATTGCTTATCAGCCCATGCCTCACAAGTAGAATAACCGAGTTCGTTAGAGCAATAGTTTTTGAGATCATCAATATCCTGATAAACAAAACGATTATCCATTTTGAATGGCACTTCATTATGATAGGAAATGCCATCAGAGCCATTGAGCGTATCGCCACCAAACGCAAAAGTATTACAGCTATTTCCGGCCGTAAAACATCCAAGAGGATTTGCTGAAAGGTTATCTTTTTGTATTGCCCTTCCATAATATTCATTAGCGACTAAGTTACCGGGTGTCACTTCTACAATTTGGTAAAGTGCAGCATGAGCTTGAGTGGCAGCCAAAATACTGGCTGCTATTACGGTGATTTTAAATGTTTTACTACTCATTAATAATCTCTAACTTTCCTGTTGCATTGCTTCGAGCTCTTCCCAGCGCTCGAAAGCAATTTCAAGCTCCTGCTCTTTCGCAGTTAACTTATCTAAAACGGGCTGTGTTTTGTCTGCTGATTGCATGAAAAACTCAGGATCGTTCACTTGCTGTTGAAGCATTTCAATATCATTCTCAAGTTGCTCTAACATTGCGGGCAACTCATCCATTTCTCGCTGCAGTTTATAAGATAACTTTTTAGGTTTTGTCTTAATTGGCGCTGTTTTGAGAGTTTCCTCAACCACTTTTTCTTTATTGCTGACATTTTCAGCAACTCGTGACTGCAAAACTTGAGCTCTTTGTTGCTGAGCATCGTGATAGCCTCCAACAAATTCTTCAATTTTGCCATCACCTTCAAAAATCCAACTCGTTGTTACAGTATTATCAACAAATTGACGATCGTGGCTGACAAGCAGCAACGTGCCTTGGTAGTTGGCAAGCAAATCTTCTAAAAGTTCCAAAGTTTCGATATCTAAATCGTTGGTTGGTTCATCTAAAATCAATAAATTATTCGGTTTGAGGAAAATACGAGCAAGCAACAGTCTGTTTTTCTCACCACCAGATAGCGCTTTTACTGGCGTTCTCGCACGTTTAGGGGCAAACAAAAAATCTTGTAAGTAGCTTAATGCGTGCCGTGGGCGCCCAGCCACCATCACTTCTTGTTTTCCGTCAGCTAAGTTGTCAATTACCGACTTCTCAGGATCGAGGATCTCACGGTACTGATCAAAATAAGCAACTTCAAGTTTGGTACCGCAATGTAATTTGCCACTCTGAGGTTGTAAATCACCCAACAGCAGTTTCAGCAGCGTACTTTTACCGCATCCGTTAGGGCCAATAAGTGCAATGCGATCACCACGCATGATATTGAAACTGAAGTTCGAGACAATGTTTTTGCCATCAATGCTATAGCTAATATCCTTCGCTTCGAAGACAATTTTTCCTGAACGCGCAGCGTCATCGATTTGCAAGTTTGCTTTGCCCTGTACCTCACGGCGATCATTACGCTCTTCTCTTAGCTTCTTGAGTGCTCTTACACGCCCTTCGTTACGAGTACGACGCGCTTTGATGCCTTGGCGAATCCAAACTTCTTCTTGGGCCAATTTCTTATCAAACTCGGCATTTTGCATCTCTTCTACGCGCAAGGCTTCTTCCTTGGCGACAAGGTACTGATCATAATCACCAGGAAACGAGCTGAGTTTACCGCGGTCAAGATCAACAATGCGCGTCGCCATTGAGTGGATGAACGTCCGGTCATGCGATACAAAGATGATCGAGCCTGTAAAATCTTTCAAAAAGCCTTCGAGCCATTCGATGGTGGTTACATCAAGGTGGTTAGTCGGTTCATCAAGCAGAAGGACATCAGGATCACACACTAGTGCTCTTGCAAGAGCCGCTTTACGCTGCCATCCACCGGATAAATCCGTTAGTTTGGTGTGGCCATCCAGTTTCAACGCCGCCAGAACATTTTGGATACGTTCTTCAAAACGCCATGCCCCTGTATGCTCTAGCTGCTCTTGAATACGAGATAACTTATTGATATTACTTTCACTTGGATCGATAACGATGAGATCTAAAAGATCTTGATAGATCTTTAGATACTCACCAACTTCCGCTAATCCACCAGCAACATAATCAAAAACGGTGCCAGCTTCATCTCTAGGCGGATCTTGTTCTAATCGAGAAACAACAACATCTTGTTCTATCTGCATTTTTCCGTCGTCCATGATGATTTCTCTCGCAAGAACTTTCATCATAGTCGACTTGCCTGCACCGTTTCGGCCGACGAGACAAACTCGTTCATTTTCTTGTAATGCGAAATCTGCATGATCGAGTAATGGGTGGTCACCAAATGCTAATTGACCGTTATGGATGGTAATTAATGCCATTATTTTCTAACCAATGAAGTAATGTTTGTTGGTCAAAGGGCCAGCTCAGTTCGGATTCTTGGTATTTAAGAACCGGAATAGTGACCCCGTAACGAGAGAAGAGCGCATCATCAAATGCAATATCAACAAGTTGTACTTGTTCAGCAATGTTTGCCTGCTGAACAAGCTGAAATGCCATCTCACAGAGATGGCATCCTTCAGTACTGTAAAGCGTGAACAACTTCATTCCCTATTCACTGCATGCATGGGAAATCGTCCAGCAGTTATGGATCTGCTTATTGCGTTCAAAATCCAGTGGTAATGTTTGTGCTGAAATGTTTTGAGCAGCTAAACCAAGCTCAGCTAGCGCTTCTAAATCCATTTTAAAATGTCGTTTATTGTTTGAAAACACAATCGTACCTTCTGGACGTAGGATACGTTTTAAATTTTCCATCAACTTAATATGATCGCGTTGCACATCAAATGTGTGTTCCATACGTTTGGAATTTGAGAATGTCGGCGGATCGATAAATATCAAATCAAATTGTTCTTTTGCAGTCTCTAGCCATTGCACACAGTCGGCTTGTTCAAAGCGATGCTGGTGTCCAACTTGACCGTTGAGCTTTAAGTTGTCTTTAGCCCATTCTAAATAGGTTTTAGACATATCAACCGTCATGGTTGATTTTGCTCCACCGCAAGCGGCATGAACGGTTGCAGAGCCGGTGTAAGCAAATAGATTGAGGAAATCTTTACCCTTTGCCATTTGCCCTAAGCGACGACGCGTCAATTTATGATCAAGGAATAAACCCGTATCGAGATAATCATGTAAATTGACAATCAGTTTAACGCCATACTCGTTCACTTCCATTGTCTCAGAAATTTGCCCTAATTTTTGATATTGAGAGCGCCCTTTCTGTTTTTCACGAACTTTGAGTACCACTTTATTTGCTTCTGTTCCGGTGACTTGAATCGCGGCACGAATGATATCTGTTAAACGGCGTTTCGCCTTTTCTTCTGGGATATCTTTAGGTGCGGCGTATTCTTGGATCACTAGGTGGTCGAGATAAACATCGATCGCAACATTGTATTCAGGCAAATCAGCATCATAAATACGATAGCAATCGAGTGATTCACGTTTCGCCCACTTACCAATTTTCGCAATATTTTTCTTTAAACGATTCGAAAAATCAGGAGCGATCACCGATTCTTGAGAAATAGACGCTCCCGGTTCTACCGTGCGCAATGAAATTGAGTAGTTCTTTTGGTGACAAGGTAACGCACCGTTATTTAACTTAAACTGCTTTTCAGCGCGCATACGCAAACAACTGAGTAATTCGTCAGAGCTTGAGAAAATCGACGCTTGGCAACCGCCAAATTCCGCCTTTAATTGCCCACCAAATGCCGTGTATAAAGCAATCAAACCAGGATGTGTACCTAAACGTTCACCATAGGGTGGGTTACAGATAACCACACCATCCTCAAACCCTTCAGGACGTTTGATCAGTGCCGCATCACCTAGTTGGAAGGTAATCAGTTCTTCAACCCCTGCGCGGCGAGCGTTATCTTTCGCGGTCTGCAGCACTCGTGCATCGTTATCAAAACCAAAGAACTTACAGTCAACTTTCTTGACACCACGTCTTGCTTGAACATTGGCCTCTGATTTTATTTGCGCCCACAGTTCTGCATCAAAATCCTCTAAAGCTTCGAAACTCCACTTTGGACGCTTGAGACTAGGGGCCATACCAGCAGCCATCATGGCCGCCTCAATGAGCAAAGTACCAGAACCACACATTGGGTCGAGCAATGGCTTTGCTTCACTCCATCCACTACGCAAAATAATAGCCGCTGCTAATGTTTCACGAAGTGGTGCTCGCCCCGCTTCGGTACGGTAACCGCGCTGATGTAAACCACCGCCCACCATATCAATCCCTAAAATGGCTTTATCTTTATGCAAGCGTACATGGACACGAAGATCTGCATGATCTTTATCGATCGAAGGGCGCGGTAAGTTCTTTTTGGTGAAACAGTCGACAACCGCATCCTTTACTTTCATCGCGCCGTACTGACTGTTGCGGATTTCGTTATTTGTACCGTTGAAGTCGACAACAAACTTTTTCGAACTATGAAAATGATTAACCCAGTTCACTGAACTTGCTGACAAGTAAAGATCCATATCATTTTGGCAGGTAAATTCAGAGAGGACGCGAACAAATCTTGATGCTAGACGGCTCCACAAACAACAGCGATAAATCTGCTCTTTCGACGCTTTAAATTTTACCCCGGCCTGCACGGGTTTTGCGTCCGTAATCCCTAATTTGGTTAGTTCTTCAACTAATAGGTTCTCAAGACCGTTTGAGGTAACCGCTAGATATTGATTCATACTGCTCTTTTACTGATAAAAATGACCACGCATTATACCTGACAATCCCACGCTTGAGTAAAACAAAGTGTCTCTTTCACCTTCTCAACCATTCAATTGCTTAACTACTCGCCAATTTTACAAATAGACAAGCTTCGAGCATTGCAAAAACATCTTACTAGATATAGCAAGGCCTACGGGATAAGTGAGTATTTATTCACTATTAAATTGGACTATACCAGATTGCTTTTTGCAGTGTAAATAAATTACAAACGAGCCAAAAATGGGAATATGTCGGCCATTTCTAGTGATGTAGACACTGTTTATAACGTCACTTTTGAAGAAAAAAACATCAGAATCCTGAACAAATCTCACATTTAAGATCGAATTCAGACGGATAGGATTGAGTTGGGGAAAAGCTCTAGGCAAAAAAAATCGGCTATTAAGCCGATGGGAAATGAAACAAAGGAACGAAACGTTGTGCTATTAGGGAAAAGTTAACTCACAAGAGCAACGTGCTCTTCGAGCAAAATATGATTGGCGCAAGCCATACGGTCATGCATAACCTTAATGACCTGTCCGAATTCCAACTGTTTGGAACCATTCAGTATGAACGCATCCAAATCGACTAAGGCGCAAAGACTAGCGCAGTCCCCTACCTCAAGTACGATGAAATAACCTTGGCTGTAGCCGTTGACCAACCGAACAATGTCACCTTCACTCGGTTCAAAACCGTAGCCTTGATGATCAAAAAACCAACTTTTAGGTTGGACAGGTTTATGAAAACGCTTAGCGGCAACACAATAGAGTGCTAATTCGGCTTGTCTTGGCTCACTTAAACCTAAATAGGCAATTTGCTCTTTGTAGGTTTGGAAAGCACTCGCATCATCGACTGAAAAATGATTCTCAGCAAAAGCACAATCGACGAGCAGATTACGGTAAAGATTGGTCTTAAAAACCATCTCATCACCAAGGTATAACATCAGGCAGCTTTCGCTATCTGAATAATACCAACTCCATTTGTCACTTGGTTTAAGCATCGTTCCACTCTCTAATTTTAATGAATTATCAAACTATTAGGTAAAACGCTTAATTACCTTTGCCAGCTAGTGAATGTAATTTTAAGAACAGAAATATAAAAAAAAAGAGGAAATGAATAACTCATTCCCTCTTACTTTGACCCAGTCACTTTTTATTTTTCTGAGTAAATACCTTCAAATCGCACTTAATTACAGGTTCTTGACAATATCTCTCACTAAACCTGGGCCGTGGTAAATGAATCCTGAATAGACTTGTACTAGTTTCGCGCCCGCCAACATTTTTTCTTTTGCAGCGATACAAGAATCAATACCACCCACTCCAATAATGGGCAGCTTATCACCCAACTCTTGGTACAAGCACTTAATCACTTCAGTACTTCTTGATTGAACAGGACGGCCACTTAACCCACCCGCTTCATTCGCGAATTTCATACCTTCCACCAGCGACCGATCCAATGTGGTATTAGTCGCGATAACGCCATCAATATTATGCTTGAGTAACGATTGGCAAATTTGTTTAAGTTCGTCATCAGAAAGATCGGGAGCGATCTTTAATGTTAACGGAACGTATTTATTATGCAGCTTAGCCAATTCAGATTGCTTCGCTTTCAGTACGGCAAGCAAATCATCCAATGCCTCACCATATTGTAACGTTCGTAACCCAGGAGTGTTGGGGGATGAAATGTTCACTGCTATGTAACCAGCATATGGGTAGACTTTCTCCATACAAATAAGATAGTCATCTGCCCCATTTTCAATCGGTGTATCTTTATTCTTTCCAATGTTGATACCGATAATGCCGTCATATTTAGCTTTCTTAACGTTCTCAACTAGGTTGTCGACACCTAAGTTGTTAAAGCCCATTCGATTGATAATACCTTCCGCTTGGATCAAACGAAATAAACGCGGTTTATCGTTACCAGATTGAGGACGTGGAGTCACGGTACCAACTTCGACAAAACCAAACCCCATTGCACCAAAAGCTTCTATGCATTCCCCATTTTTATCTAGGCCAGCGGCCAAACCTACAGGGTTTTTAAAAGTTAAACCCATGCATTCGACTGGGCGATTGGGTAAGTGTTGACGATAGAAGAGATCAAGAGGAGTGCCTGTGAAACGTTTAAAGTTTTCAATGGCGAGATCATGTGCCTTTTCGGCATCAAGTTGAAAAAAGCCAGTCCTGGCTAAGCGGTAGAGCATTGTGCCTCCGAAATAAAAAGCCCCGTATAAACGGGGCGTTATTATTTACTCATTTGCCGCACAATTCAAATTTAAAAGTACTAATTCTCTTAATGCTACTGAGAATTTTGCAAATTCATGTACTGCACCAACTTTAAATTCGTTGAGGATACTCTCCCAGCGCATTAAGGACACTTCATTACTAGCAATCCATTCATCCAGTGCTTTCATTACATCGAGTTCTTCTGGCGCACAAGTACAATTCAATACTTGCGCAGTGAGTTGACGCTGCTGCCAGTCTAAATCTTCACGGAATGCAGCGCGAGCTAGTGCTTGCCAGTTGTTATCCACCGCTTGACCGTTAATCTGTTTTAAGAACCAGTGCAGTGATAAACGATCACCTAAGTTAAAGTAAAGCTTAGCTGTCTGAGCAACGGTCTTACCTTTATCACGTGCCACTGTGGATATATCCAGTGCTGAGTACAGGCTTGATAAACGAGCAACGTAATTCGCCAGTTCTGAGTTAATGCCTTTATCAATCCAGACTTGAGCCATGGCATTATGCTCTGCAACCTCTTCAGCAACGAGCATATTGTCTAGTTCAGCGGAAACGGCATTGACGTCAGTTTGATAAAGCGCAATCAAATCTTTGACCGATTGTTTGCCTGAACGATTACGCAGCAACCAACGAGATAAGCGGCGTAAGGTTCGGCGTACTAAGAAAATCACATCGTACTGTGCATCGGCTTCTGCTTTATTGTCGAGTAAACGAACCTGCTCAAGAACACGGCCTAAACCATAGATTTCTCTTGCCGCAGTGTAAGCATTGGCAATATCGACAACATTCGCACCAGTCTCTTCTTGCAGACGGGTCACGAAATTACATCCCATTTCGTTCACCATCTGGTTGGCCAGAGCCGTAGCAATGATCTCTGCACGAAGTGGATGCTGTTGCATGTGCTGAGAATAGTTACGACGTAACTCAGTAGGGAAATAGTTGATCAACTGCTGTGAATGGAATTCATCGTGAGAAATCTCTTCACAAGCCAATTCCTCTTTCAACACCATTTTGCCGTATGCCACTAATACCGATAGCTCCGGACGGGTTAATGCAAATCCCTGCTTCTCACGCTCAAGCAAAGTTTCATCATCTGGAATGTATTCCAATGCTCGGTCAAGGTGCCCTGCTTTTTCCATAGCATGGATGAAACGAATCTGCTCTTTAACTAACGATACACCCTGTTGCTCAGTGACAGAAATAGCTTCAGATTGAGCGTAAGCATCTTCAATAACGATGCCTCCTACTTCGTCTTCCATCGACTCTAAGATCTGATTACGTTGTTTGACGGTAAGATCACCATTCGCCACCAAGCCATTCAAGAAGATCTTAATATTAACTTCATTATCCGAGCAATCGACGCCGCCAACGTTATCAACAAAGTCGGTATTAACACGACCACCAGTTAATGCATACTCAACACGTCCAAGTTGAGTCATACCTAAGTTACCACCTTCACCGATCACTTTTGTACGAAGATCGCGTCCATCAATTCTTAGAGCATCGTTAGCACGGTCACCTACATCAGAATGGCTCTCTTTCGATGATTTAACATAGGTGCCGATGCCGCCGTTCCACAAAAGATCCACTTCCATTTTCAAGATCATTTTAATCAGCTCATTAGGCGCAACAGAAGCCTTCTTAGTGCCGATCATTTTTTGAATTTCAGGCGTTAAGGTGATCGATTTCGCTTTGCGAGAGAAGATGCCACCACCTTTTGAGATCAACTTTGCGTTGTAATCTTCCCAGCTAGATCGTGGCGTGTTGAATAAGCGATTGCGCTCTTCCCAACTTTTTGCTGAATTTGGTGTTGGATCGATGAAAATATGCAAATGGTTAAACGCTGCTTGCAAACAGATGTGTTTAGACAGCAGCATACCATTACCGAACACATCTCCAGCCATATCGCCGATGCCAATCGCTGTGAAATCTGTGGTTTGGCAGTTAATGCCCATCTCACGGAAGTGGCGCTTGACTGACTCCCATCCCCCTTTTGCTGTAATCCCCATGGCTTTATGGTCGTAACCATTTGAACCACCAGAAGCAAAAGCGTCACCTAGCCAGAAATTGTATTCTGCTGACACTGAGTTAGCCAAATCGGAAAATGTTGCTGTCCCTTTATCCGCGGCTACAACTAAGTAAGGGTCATCTTCATCATGACGAACGACATTCTTAGGTGGAACGACTTCACCTTCAATAATATTGTCGGAAACATCGAGTAATGCACGAATAAAACGTTTATAGCAGCGTTGTCCCTCGGCAAAGATCTCATCACGCGTGGTAAACATGTGCTGTTTCTTACACACAAAACCACCTTTTGCTCCCACAGGAACAATAACGGTATTTTTTACCTGTTGCGCTTTCACTAACCCTAGAATCTCGGTACGGAAATCTTCTTGGCGATCAGACCAACGTAATCCGCCACGTGCTACTTTACCACCACGTAAATGAACACCTTCAATATCAGGCGCATAAACGAAGATTTCGAAAGCCGGCACAGGAGCTGGAATTTCAGAAATCTCTTTCGGTTTCATTTTTAAAGAAAGCCAGGGTTTGATCTGATTGTTTTCATCCAGCTGGAAGTAGTTAGTACGGATCGTTGCACTGATCATCTCCATATAACGACGAATAATACGATCATCATCCAAGCTATCAACACGATCTAACTCTTCAGTAATAGCGTTAATAAGATCCGTTTGCCCTTTTTGAGCCCCTTTGTGTTTAGGATCAAACCGCTTTAAGAATAGTTCCACCAGCCCTTTTGCTACATCTGGATAATGGCTGAGTGTATCTTCAATATATTGTTGACTGAATGGGAAACCCACTTGGCGCATGTAACGCGCATAAGCACGAAGAATCGAGACTTCGCGCCCAGTTAATGAAGCACCGAGTACTAGTCGGTTGAAGCCATCACTCTCTAATTCACCAGCCCAAATAGCCGCAAATGCTTGTTGAAAACGATCTCTCGCTTCTCGAAGATCGACACTCTTATCGCTCTTATGCAGCATTGAGAAATCTAAGATCCAATACGTTTGTCCATTTAACTTGCGTACTTCATAAGGTGACTCTCCGATCACCCTCAGCCCTAAGTTTTCCAACATCGGCATCACATCAGAAAGATGGATTGGCTCGTCACGGTGATAGAGTTTTAACCGCACCGCTTTTGAATCGGCCGCTTCTTCTTGTGGGCGATAGAACAACATGCCGAGTTTGTGCTCTTCATCTAAGGCTTCCAATCGCTGGATATCATCCACCGCTGAACCCGGCATCATGTCTTCTTTGTAAGAGCGAGGGAATGCACGCATGTATTCTTTCGATAATGGCAGCCCTTTACTCTCTCCAAAGTTTGCTACGATCGCATCTGATAAACGATCATCCCAAGTTGATGATGCTTCCATTAAATTTTGCTCTACCGTTTTTACATCGACATCCATGTTGTTATTATCAACACGTACGATGTAGTGTGTTCTTGCCAATGGGCTTTCTGAAAAATAAGTGGTGAACTCAACATCTTGCTCACAACCAAAGTACTGTTTGAAAATTCGTTGCGTTTGGCGGCGAAGCTCGGTGTTATAGCGCTCTTTGGTCACATAGACCATGCAGCTGAAGAAACGACCAAACGGGTCTTTACGAACAAACAGACGCAGCAAATCCCTATCTTGCATTTGCACTACGCCCATCCCAACTTCTAACATCTCTTCTTCACGTGCTTGCAGTAACTCATCACGAGGATAGTTTTCTAGAATATTGTGCAGCGCTTTATAGGAATACGAGCCTGCACGATAACCGCTGGCTTTTAGGATACGTTCTACTTTTTCGCGGATCAGCGGAATAGTTTCGACACTTTGGTTATACACCGCCGAGGTATATAGACCAGTGAAACGATGTTCACCGATCACTTTACCTGCCTTGTCGAACTTTTTAACGCCGATATAATCGGTATAAGCTGGGCGGTGGATACGTGATTGGGTATTGCCTTTAGTGACAATCAATAAAAAAGGCTTTTTGGCTTCAAGGCGCGCAGAATCAGGAAAGTCAGATAATTTTACGCTGCGCACACGTTTTGAATCAGAAAATAAACCTAACCCTTTTTCTGCTGTTGGTCTCAGTTCAGTATCGCCTTCGACCGTCACGAGGTCGTATTCTTTGTACCCCATGAAAGTGAAATTATGATTTCCCATCCACTTTAAGAATTTGATGGTTTCTTCGTAACGATCACTTTCTACAGGAATGAACTCTTTTTGTGTCTCCAATTGCGCAATCACTTGCACCAGTTTTTCTGACATTGGTTGCCAGTCTTGCACCACTAAAGCTGTATCGCTCAGAATACTAAGCAACTCATTTTTCAACTGTGTCATCGCTTCTTTGCTGCTAAGGCGGTCGACTTCAATATGAAAAAGAGATTGCAGAACACCCTCACCTTGGTTTACCGAAGTAATAACACCGTTATCGGTGCGCGAGATTTGCGTTGGACCATTGAGCATGAGGTGTGACGATAAATCCAAACGGCTGAGTGCCATTTTAATGGAGTCCACAAGAAACGGACTATCAGGGATTACTATTTCAACAATCGTGTGCGTTGACTGCCAACCTTGGCGGCTTACTGTAGGGTTAAATACCCGTACTGAACGCTCCTCTGGGTTTTTCTCGTTAATATGGTGCCATAGGCTAACTATCGCACCATATAAGTCAGATTCATTACGTTCAGTCAGATCATCTTTCGAAATGTTACTAAATAGATGTTGAGCAAGTTGGGTCACGAGCGGTTGATGAGTAAGATCGAGTTTGTCTTGAATCAGTTTGTACACTTTTTCAAGCAGAACTGGCACTAAAGTTTCACGCGCAGTCATAGTAGACTCCAAGATTATTATTTTTGTAGGGTATGCGGTAAGCATAGCGCTTACCATTGGTAATGCTTGCTTTATTGTAAAAGCTTTATTGACAAATAGTTAACAGTTTTAGGGCAGGTCTGAGGTGAAATGTTTGAGAATGTGATTAAGATTCCTATTTAAATATCTAGAAAATCAGCGGCTCACAGAGTTTCTAACTTTACAAACTTGTTATTTTGGTCAGTTGTCAGCCGAAATCGACCTTTTATTCCAATTTGGCTAAGAAATGGACGAAATCGAGACGCGGGTAGCTGAAGGCGTAGACCTTGATCTGTGTAGACTTGTACAGAGCTTGCTACGCCAGAATAGTGCGCTAAGTAAACTTGATAAGAAATATTAAGAGTAAAATAGTATTGCTTCATAGCCGTTAACCAAAATAGAGCGAGGAGACGTATCTATCACCTCGCTCTTAGTAGAGTTAAGCTCCTTAAGATTCGAGCGCTTTTGTTACTTTTTCAAAGAGATCCCGAGCTAAATTATCCATTGACTTCAAAGTCTCCAACTCCAATTTCATCATTGCTTGACGAGTTTCATCGTAGAGCCTGAATTTAAGTAAAGGATCAATTAAACGCGACGCAACTTGGGGGTTACTATCATTGAGTTCACGCAGTATCTGCCCTACAAAACGGTATCCCTCACCCGATTTTGCATGGAAATTAACTGGGTTTGCGCTGAGGAATGAACCAATTAAACTGCGAGTACGATTTGGATTTTTTAAGCTAAATGCTTCATGTTTCATGGTTTGTTGAATGGTATCCAAAACACTTGGCGCGGGGTTAGTCCCTTGCAGTGCAAACCATTTATCCATCACCAATCCATCGTGTTTCCATTTATTGCTGTAATCATCCATCAGTGCTTGACGGCACATAAGCTGCGCACTATTCGCAGCGCTCATAGCGGCGATGGTGTCAGTCATGTTGTTGGCACTGTGATACTGAGCCAGCACCAAGTCATTGCCTTGGTCGGTATAAGCTAAATAAGCAAGGCAAGTATTGCGCAATGCTCGTTCACCAATTGCACTGTGTTCAATGCTGTATTCTGTCTGTTTTAAACTGTGGTAAACCGCATTGAGCTCGTCTTGCAATGCGTTAGCAAGCTGTACTTTCATCGCTTTAAGTACGGTCGCTATTGCATCAACATCCACACGTTTATACCAACCTGAAACCTCATTATGGCTAGGTAATGAGAGCATTTCCGCAATAAAAGCAGGCTCTAGAGCCTCACTCAGTAACACACCACGGAATGCATCAACTACCGATTCAGGCAAATCCGCCGCCTTACCCGACTGCACTCCAAACACATTGCTACGGATATATTTGGCTAACAACATTTGGCCTGCATCCCAGCGAGCAAATTCGTTACGAGCATTGACCATCAAGAAGATCAGCTCATCATCACTGTAGTCATACTCCAGTTTCACTGGTGCTGAAAATTCGCGCAACAAGGAAGGGATCGGTTTCTCTGGCACATTTTCAAACACGAAGGTCTGCTTAGCCTGTGTTACGTTCAGTACATTAGAGATTCGCTTTCCGTTACATTGTAACTCAATTACATCGCCATGAGCGGTGTATAACTCAACATCAAAAGGAATATGCAGCGCTGCTTTCTCTTTTTGCTCGTGCGTTGGTTCGGTTGTTTGCTCTACGGTTAAGGCATAGGTTTTCTGTTGTGCGTCATATTCAGTGCTCACTGAAACAATCGGTGTACCAGATTGGCTATACCATAAACGGAATTGGGTAAGATCGACGCCAGAAGCATCTTCCATCGCTGCTACGAAATCTTCGCAGGTAGCGGCAGTGCCGTCATGACGCTCAAAATAGAGCTTCATCCCTTTTTGGAAATTCGTTTCACCCAATAACGTATGTATCATACGAATCACTTCACTGCCTTTTTCATAGACAGTTAATGTATAGAAGTTATTCATTTCTATCACTTTATCGGGACGAATTGGGTGTGACATTGGGCTGGCATCTTCCGCAAATTGTGGCCCGCGAATAATGCGCACATTATTAATGCGATTCACGGCTCTCGACCCTAAATCAGACGAAAATTCTTGGTCACGGAATACCGTTAGGCCTTCTTTTAAGCTTAATTGGAACCAATCACGACAAGTGACGCGGTTACCAGTCCAGTTATGGAAATATTCGTGGCCAATCACCGCTTCAATACCTAAATAATCAGTATCGGTAGCGGTTTTTTCATTGGCTAGCACAAACTTAGAGTTAAAAATGTTGAGCCCTTTATTCTCCATCGCACCCATGTTGAAAAAGTCAACGGCAACGATCATGTAGATGTCGAGATCATACTCTAAGCCGAAGCGTTCTTCGTCCCACTTCATTGCGTTGATAAGTGATGTCATCGCATGAGAAGCTCGGTCGAGGTTACCTTTATCAACAAAAATCTCGAGGGCAACATCACGGCCGGACTTGGTTTTATATTGATCACGTAATACGTCAAAATCACCCGCAACGAGAGCAAATAAGTAAGCAGGTTTCGGATGTGGATCTTGCCACTTCACCCAATGACGCCCTTCTGTAAGATCGCCATGTTCGATACGGTTACCGTTACTTAATAAAAATGGGTAATCTTTTTTGTCAGCAATCACGGTCGTTGTGTATTTTGCAAGAACGTCTGGACGATCGAGGAAATAAGTGATGCGACGGAAACCTTCTGCTTCACACTGAGTACAGAACGCACCACCCGATTTGTATAACCCTTCTAGTGCGGTATTCGCTTCAGGGTTAATCAGTGTCACGATCTCCAATTCAAACTCTTGAGGTAATGATGAGATCGAGAGCCCGCTTTCAAGCAGCTGAAAATCTTGCCATTCGGTGCCATTCACTTTGAGCGATTTCAGCTCAAGGTTTTCACCATCCAGCACCAATTGGTTATTCTCTTTTTGCTGCTTAACGTGAGAAACGGCAGTCACTGTGGTGTTGGTATCAAAGAGATCGAATGTTAATTCTAGATCCGTAATGGTATGTGATGGAGATTGATAATCTTTGCGATACTTGGCTTGGGGTGTATGAGCCATGTCGTAATCCTTGTTGACGGAGTGAAATGTGACGTTTTTGATAAACATTCAGTAAGATGGCTATAGATCTAAGGCTTGTTATCATTAATAACAACCCCTCAAACCGAAAAACGAGGCATTTAAGACAAATACCCCGTTATTTCGCTGACAATTTACCCATATATCAACAGATTTCACTCATTGCCTTTCTTATGATAGAAGATTGCAAGACTACGGATTTACTCGCGCTAAAACAGCCGACATGGAACCATTCTCCACTTCTAAAGTTAACATATCACTAACAAGCGTATAGCGGGTATCATGTTCTCCGTCTTCATAAAGGAGCACCAAATGATCACCTTCTGTGTAGTACACCCCCTTATGGATCGATTCGTTACCATTGGCACCACTCACTCTGAACATAAAGACAAAATCCGGCTGTAAAACGAGATCAAGTTGGCTAATGTCGGTTGCTATCGCATCTTCACCAAATATTCGTTTGCTAGACCACACCCCTGCCAACGCATTTGGTAAAGCTTTAGTGAACATAATGCCGTTTAAGTTGAGCATGTTGTGGTTCACTTGGTATTGATAAACTTGAGGTTGCGATGAATTAAGCCCCAAAATCAAGCTGTTATCGCTAGCGTCAAATTCACCTTCCCAGTGATCCACATTGTAATTTTTCTTTTGAATATCGATCTTAAAACGATAATTCGATTCTAAGGTCAGTTTAATAGAACGAAAATCATCGGAAGAAGTGTCAGGATTGGGGTTAAGTAGGTACCAATCACCAAGTAAAAAAGGGAGATCAAACTGAGTTAAGTCTTGATGAGTCTGCGTACCACTACTTTGACTTTGTGCCGCACTGGTGCTGATAAGAACAATGCAGGTAAAAATGATGCTTATCCATTTCATAACACGCTCCTCGCTTTTTTCTTAAGCTTAGAACCGGTTGTACGATAAAGCGAAATGTTTGATCTGTATCACGTTATTTATTTGGTTTAAATAAGATCAAAAAAGCGAGCACTAAGGCTCGCTTTTCATTGATACTGGTTGCTAATTTAGCATATCAACAGTGATCGCCACTGCTTCTTCTAAATAAACATCTGGAGCTTCATAATCTTTAGGCACATCTTGCAAGGTTTTATAGGGCTTCAAACCATTGGCGGCTTGTCGCATGTTAATCCGCGCCAAACGCAATTCATCTGCCTTGTCACTTTCTTGCTTACGCACAGATTCATTGAGAGAAATTGTGTTGTCATCTTTCTCCGCTTTATACTTTGCAATATCCTCGTTAATGAAGCCGAACTCCATATCGTTGGCAATACGAGCTTGATGCTGCGCAGATAACTTAGCAATCAGTTTTTCATTAGCTTGTAACTTGTCGTATTTAGCTCGCTCAATTTGATCCCAAGGAAGCGCATTAGGTTCAACGCTCTCACCGGTATCTTTTGCTTCAATCGCAGTGGGTAACGCAATATCAGGCACCACACCTTTATTCTGCGTACTACCACCATCAATACGATAAAATTTCTGAATCGTATATTGAACGTAGCCTAATTCTTTATCAAACAAGTCGTAGATATGATTCAACGAGCGATGCTGTTGAACCGTTCCCTTACCGAATGAGTTTTCGCCAACAATGATCGCTCGTCCATAATCTTGCATTGCCGCTGCAAAAATTTCTGAGGCTGATGCGCTGTAGCGATTCACCAATACCGTCATAGGACCCTGATAACTGATTTTTCCATCCGTGTCACTATTAACGTTTACTCGTCCATAGCTATCGCGAACTTGCACAACCGGACCGCTTTCAATAAATAAGCCGGATAATGCCGTCGCTTCCGTTAATGCACCCCCACCGTTATTACGCAAATCGACGATCACGCCATCCACTTTTTTCTGCTTCAGTTCAGTCAGCAATTTGTCCGTGTCTTGCGCTAAACCGACATAGAAGCTAGGGACTTCAAGCACGCCGATTTTCTTGCCATTTTTCTCGATGATTTTTGATTTAACCGCTCGATCTTCTAAACGAATTTTGTCTCGAACAATAGTGACAACGTGACTTTTAGCGTCTTTACCTTCCGGCAAAACTTGCAACTTCACCTTAGTGCCTTTCGGGCCTTTGATCAGTTGTACGACATCATCTAAACGCCAGCCGATAACATCAACCATCTCTTTGCCATCTTGGCCCACACCAATAATACGATCGCCTTCACCCAACTGCTTGCTATTTGAGGCAGGACCACCCGCAACTAACGAACGAATGATGGTGTAGTCGTCGGTCATTTGCAGTACAGCACCAATCCCTTCCAATGAAAGATTCATTTCTGATTGGAACTGCTCGGCATTACGTGGAGAGAGATAACTAGTATGCGGATCAACTTCACGCGCAAAAGCATTCATATAAAGCTGAAATACATCTTCGCTGTGGGTCTGAGACAGACGTTTGATCGCGTTATTATAACGCTTGCCTAGCGTTTCTTTAATTTCCGGCCACTCTTTACCCGTAAGCTTTAAGTTCAGTGCATCATATTTGACACGTTGCTGCCATAACTTATCGAGCTCGGTTTTATCTTTCGGCCAAGCTGCTTTTGAGCGATCAAGTTCCATCGATTCATCGGCTTCAAATGTAATTTCTTTGTCGAGCAGAGAAAGCGCATATTGAAAACGCTCAAAGCGCTTTTGCATTGATAAGTTATAAACATCAAATGCAATTTGGTTATTGCCAGCCTTGAGTTGATCATCAAGTTGTGTCGACCACGTATGAAAGGAATCAATATCGCTCTGAGTAAAGATATTGCGGTTGTAATCGAGCAGTTCGAGATAACGATTGAAGATAGCTTGCGAGAAATCGTCATTCAAGTTGAAGTGTTTGTAATGAGAACGAGTAAAACGGGAAGTCACACGCTTACTCGCCGTTTCATGCTGCATTTCTGGGGCAAGAAGAGGTAAATCTTCTTTGCTAAGAGTGGCTTCTAAGGCCTGAACGGATGACGCTGCTAGCCATAGGCCAGCAGCGATCAACGTTAATTTTGAACGGCATTTCATGCGTAGGAATTTCTCCTTTATGCGCGCAAGTGCTCCGCTTTCACAACCATTTGTAGGCCGTTGACAAGTTGAACGCGCACATCTTCCTTATTAACTTCAACAATGGTCGCAGCCATGTTTCCTTTACCCATGTTTACGTTCACTTGTTTGCCAGTGATCATTTCATCAGCATTTAAAGCGCGCGTCTCGACAGGTTTTTCAGATTTTGGCGCTTTCGCTTGAGGACGACGAGCTTGTGCTTGAGGCTTTTTCGCTTTTGGCTGCTTCGCTTTTGCCTCTTCGCGTGCTTTTTGTCCTTGCTCTTTACGACGAGCCTGTACTCGAGCTTTACTTTCTGCCAATGCGGCTTGTGCGTGCTCTACATGTTCTTCTTCTAACTCTCCACATGGGTTGCCATCAAGGTCAACACGAGTTGCACCTAGTTTAACACCATGTAGATAACGCCATGACGACGTGTATTGTCTTAACGCAGCACGCAGCTGTGTTTTACTTACTTTTGAGTCTTCGTTTAGGCGTTCAGCAAGATCTTGAAAAATACCAATTTTCAAAGGCTTTGCTTCACCTTCTAAAGTAAAGCACTTAGGGAAACATTCAGCAATGTACGCAATAACTTCTTTGCTGTTTTTTAACTTTTCAGTGTTTTCCATGAGGATTCCTGGTTTATGCGGTCTTTCCGCGAGGCATTAAGATAAATATGTTCGGTATTATAGTGACCTAAATGCGAAAAACCACAGGCAATGACCAATTTATGCCTTGTTAGCGTGTGAATTGAGCAGCTTTTCTATCTCAATCATTAATTCTGCCATCCCTTTCTCATCAATTTCAGAAAAACGGCCAATTGTTGGGCTATCGATATCCAATACTCCCACCACTTGACCATTGATAGAAAATGGCACCACCAACTCAGAATTGCTCGCAGCATCGCAAGCAATGTGACCAGCAAACTCATGGACATCATAAACACGTTGTATACGGTTAGTCGCCGCCGCAGTACCACACACACCTTTTCCTAAGGGGATGCGTACACAAGCTGGTTTTCCTTGAAAGGGACCGAGAACCAGTTGCTCTTCTTTTATTAGGTAAAAACCCACCCAGTTAAGATTTTCAAGCTCCATGTTAAATAAGGCGCTCAAATTGGCAAGATTAGCGATTAAATCCGTTTCAGATTCAACCAGTGCCACCGCCTGCTTGGTAAGACGGCGGTATTCTTCTATGTTCATATAAACTCAACGACCTTTTGAAAACGGAAGACATCTATTTTTGAACAGCGTACAATTTCTCACACGATAAATAGGATGCATTCTCATCATAATGACTAATTCCAATGACACTATTAGCCGCTCTTGGGTAATAAAACAAGTAAAAAAACATCGACCTACACTTCTATTTGCCAATGCGATCGCGGTTATTGCAACGCTGGTTAGTGTCCCTATTCCACTATTAATGCCATTAATGGTCGACGAAGTTCTGCTGAATAAACCCGCTTCTGGTTTGGCGATGATGAATACTATTCTACCGACGTCGATGCAAAACCCAACAGGCTATATTGCGCTCACGTTATTGCTAGTGGTCTTGATGCGTAGCGTCAGCCAAGCGCTCAACATACTTCAAAGCCGTCAATTTACTTTGGTGTCCAAAACCATCACCTACCAAATGCGCTGCAAAATGATTGATAAATTAGGACGGATAAGCATCAGGCAGTACGAAACCAAAGGCAGTGGTGGTATTAATGCTCACTTAATCACCGACATCGAAACCATTGATCAATTCATAGGTAGCACACTCAGTAAATTTATCATCAGCCTACTGACCGTGTTAGGCACAGCGGGTGTTCTACTCTGGCTTGAGTGGCGTTTAGGGCTGTTTATTTTATTGGTCAACCCGATTGTGATTTACTTTTCACGTAAACTCGGAAGCAAAGTCAAACATCTGAAAAAGCGAGAAAACCAAGCGTATGAACGCTTTCAAAATCGGCTAGTCGAAACATTAGATGGCATTTATCAATTGCGTGCCGCTAATAAAGAGCGAGAGTTTCTCAATGAACTCAAACAGCAAGCCAACCAAGTCCGAGAGAATGCAGACAAATATGCATGGCAATCAGAGGCTGCAGGGCGCGTCTCATTTCTCCTGTTTTTACTTGGTTTTGAGCTATTTAGAGCGGTCGCGATGCTGATGGTGGTCTTTAGCGACTTGACCATAGGGCAAATTTTCGCCGTTTTCGGTTATTTGTGGTTTATGTTAGGCCCAGTGCAAGAACTGCTGAGTATTCAATTTTCTTGGTACAGTGCAAAGGCGGCCTTCCATCGCATTAATGATCTGCTTGCACTGGAGGAAGAGCCTCGCCCTATTTGCAAAATTAACCCATTCACAGATAACCGCCAGGTCGATGTTGAGGTTTCTCACGTTAATTTTGCCTACGATAGTGAAAAGAGTGTGCTCAACGATCTCTCGCTCACGATTCCGGCGGGTAAAAAAGTTGCGTTGGTTGGCGCAAGTGGTGGTGGGAAATCCACGTTGATCCAACTGTTAATTGGTGTGTATCAACCCAATTCCGGGCAGATCCGTTTTAATGGTGCGACCACTGAAGAGATAAGTTTTGATATTATTCGCGATAACATTGCCGTGGTATTACAACAACCTATACTATTCAACGACACCTTAAGGCATAATTTGACCCTCGGCGGTCAATATGCAGAAGAGGAATTATGGCAAGCGCTGCATATTGCACAACTGGATGATGTGACTGCGAATCTCAGTGACGGTTTAGAAACGCTAGTTGGCCGAAATGGTATTCGCTTGTCGGGCGGACAACGTCAACGTTTAGCCATCGCTCGGATGGTACTGAGCAATCCTAAATTTGTTATTTTGGATGAAGCAACATCCGCGTTAGATACGGTAACTGAAGCGGCATTGCACAATGCTCTGACTGGATTTTTGAAAGGTCGAACTACTTTAATTGTTGCGCACCGCCTTTCGGCAGTGAAACAAGCCGATATAATTTACGTGCTGGAAGATGGTCAAGTTAGCCAAATGGGTACGCATCGAGAATTAGTCGAGCAAGATGGGTTATATCAGACCCTTTATGGAAATCTCCAATCGTACGTTTAGTGATTGGGTAACAATAAATTAGGATGATTGTTTGTCTCAACATTCAGCGCTTATTCAACATCCACAATCACCTAACGGCGTGAGGTTGTGTCACGGCTGTGAATTGGCCGTTGATCTCGTCGAGGTTGAGCATGGAAAAAGTGCCTATTGTCCACGCTGCGGTACCCAACTGTACCGCGGTGGATCTCCCTCTTTATCTGGGGATTTAGCCGTCGCCATCACTTGCTTGTTACTGTTTATCCCCTCTCATTTTTTTGAATTCATCAGTATTCGCTTGGTTGGGGTGATGATCCCCGCCACCTTGCCATCCGGTGTCTTTGCGCTGGCTGAAGAGGGCTTTGGAGCGCTCGCTTTATTGGTGCTATTTTGCAGCTCTATTGCGCCACTTTTAGTGTGTGGTTCCGTAGTGACCGCTCATATCGCCTTGCGTTATCGATGGTTTCATCTACTGCGTGGCTCACTGATCATTATTCAGCGATTAAAAGCGTGGGTAATGCTCGATGTTTTTTTAGTCAGCGTGGCGGTATCTTGTTTTAAACTTCAAGATTATTCGGACATTTTTATCGGTGTGGGGTTGTATGGTTTAGTCTTGCTGCAACTGGCAACCGTATTGTTAGCGACTCGAGTTAGCGTAAGGCGCTATTGGCAAGCGTGGCAGCCAGAGAATCAATATGCCTTCGAGCGTAAAGAGGTGCATTGCCACCATTGCCATCTTTCACAACCAGAAAATACGCACTGCGTGCGTTGCGCGCAAAAATTATATCACCGGAAACCCAACTCGATACAACGAACTTGGGCCTATTTAATTGCAGCAAGTGTCGCTATTTTCCCCGCGAACCTGATTCCAATATCGATTTTAATTACCAACGGACAGCGATTAGAAGACACCATCTTCTCTGGTGTTGCGTCACTGATTAATAGTGGTATGGTCGGAATTGCAATCATCATTTTTGTGGCCAGTATAATCGTGCCTATTGTAAAAATATTCGGCCTGACCTATCTATTACTGGCGATTAAATTTAAGCGAACGGTTTACCACCGTCAGAGAATGAACATTTATTTCGCGATTAAATGGATCGGCAAATGGTCGGTAATGGATCTGTTTGTCATCTCAATTATGTTGACACTGGTTGATCGCGGTCAAATTCTCGACTTCACTCCCGGTTATGGAGCCGTTGCCTTTGGCTTGGTGGTTGTACTCACCATGCTCGCCACGGAAAGTATGGACCCAAGACTCATCTGGGATAATTACCCAGAAATCGCAGACCAAAACGAGCCTTCACATGAGTAAACAAATTTCAAGCCAGCCCTCATACACTCCCGATGTTAAGCGAAACAGGGGCATCTCACCTTTGTGGATACTGCCCATACTCACCATGGCGCTCGCAGGTTGGTTAGTCGTTAAAGCCATTCACGATGCTGGCGAACGAATCCAGATCTATTTTTCGGACGCACAAGGCTTAGTCGCAGGGCGAACAACAATTCGCTACCAAGGGCTCGAAGTCGGCATGGTAAGAGATATTAAACTGTCCGAAGGATTAGAAAACATCTATGTGGAAGCCGATATTTATCCAGAAGCTACTCAGTTACTCAATGACAATACCCGCTTTTGGTTAGTGAAGCCAACGGCCAGTTTATCTGGCGTTTCAGGTTTAGATGCGTTGGTTTCAGGAAACTATATTGCGATTCAACCGGGTAACGAAAATAGTTCAGCTGAACACGATAAAGTGTTTAGTGCTTTAGATGGTGCACCTTCTGATCTACTGCCTAATCAAGGGCTTATCATTTCGCTAAAGGCTCGCGATCTCGGAGGTATTTCTGTTGGCTCACAAATCGTCTATAAAAAAATTCCGATTGGTGAAGTGTTTAACTACAAACTCGATGACGATGCAAAGTCGGTACTCATTCAAGCCTCGATAAAAGACGAGTATCGCCACATTATTACCAATGAAAGCCGTTTTTGGAATGTCAGCGGTGTTGGTGCAAGCATTGGCTTTGAAGGTGTTGACGTCCGCTTAGAAAGTTTAAGTGCATTAATCGGTGGTTCAATTGCCGTCGATTCACCGGACGGTGGGGAGCCTGTTGAACAAAATACTCAATTTAGTCTCTATCGCGATTTAAAAACCGCAGGGCGTGGTATCCCTGTGAAAATCACCCTACCCGATCAGCATAATATTAACCAAACCGGTGCCCCCATCATTTACCGAGGAATAGAAGTCGGCCAAATCACGGAATTGCAGCTCAGTAAAAGTCACCAACAGATCATCGCCTCTGCCGCTATCCAACCGGCTTTTAGTGATATGCTCAATTCGGGAAGCCGTTTTGTGTTGGAAGAAGCCAAAGTCTCACTCTCTGGAGTTGAGAACATCGGTAATTTGATCAAAGGGAATTACTTGACACTCATTCCTGGCAAGGGCGAAAAGGCCAGAAGTTTCACTGCAATTCGCCAATTTGAATTTAATCAGTCACAAGCAAAATCGATTGCTATCAAACTTACAGCTGAAAGCTCATATGGCTTAGATGTGGGCAGCCAGATTTTGTATCGAGGTATCGCGGTAGGTTCAGTAATTGACGTAAAGTTGCAGCAAGACAGTGTTGTGCTCAATACGCTGATTGATGAAGAGTACTCATCACTCATACGCTCACAGAATCGTTTTTACATTACAGGCTCTGCCACCGCAGAGCTCACCGAATCAGGCCTTAATGTTTCGATCCCTCCTGCCAAACAACTGCTCGCCGGCTCAATCAGTTTCATCAGCGAAGGCGCTGAAAATGCGAGTAATGAGTACCCGCTATATCAAAGTAAATCCTTAGCTGAGCTTGCAAAATATAATCAAAGCGGCTCACAGACACTGACTCTTTTTGCCGACGAGCTTCCTCCCATCAATCCGGGCAGCCCGCTCCTATACCGTAATCTTCAAGTAGGCAGTGTTTTTGGCTTTAAGCTCACGAAAGAAGGTGTGAAAATCGAGGTCAAAATAGAGAATCAATATCGCCATCTGATTACGAATCAAACTGTTTTTTGGAACCGTTCTGGCGTCGAAATTAATGCAACACTTGCAGGCGTAAAAGTCAAAGCCGCTCCTTTAAAAACTTTAATTCAAGGAGGCATTGCATTTGATTCGTTGCAAGGCATTGATAACAAAGATCAGAATTTGTGGAAGCTCTATGACAGCTACGATCAAGCACGTAAGGCGGGCCAAGAAATCATCTTAACGGCCGATTCATCCTTTGGCATTACGCTAGGAACATCCATCAAATATAACAATATCACTGTGGGAGAGGTTGTTTCTGTAACACCCGATTTCAAGACAAACCAAGTTACACTCCAAGCGAGAATTGAGCCTAGCTACGCATTAGGCATTGCCAGAAATGGCTCTCACTTTTGGGTAGCGAAAACTAAGATTGGCTTCAATGGTGTTGAAAATCTGCAAAACTTACTCAGTTCCAGCATTGAGGTCCAACCTGGGTTTGGCGATGTGCAGTATCAATTTGAACTAGAAAAACAGCCACAACAAGCACTCGGTATTGAATTCACCTTACAAAGTGAAACACGAGGATCAGTGACTGAAGATAGCCCGGTTCTCTACCGTGAAATGGAAGTGGGCAAAGTAACCCATGTTGCTCTAGGAGACTTTGCAGACCGCGTCATGTTTACCATTGAAATCCAAAAAGAGTTCGCTTATCTGGTTCGCAGCAATAGCGTATTTTGGAACACTTCTGGCGTCGATGTATCCATCGGTTTATCTGGTGCAAATATAAAAGCAGGCACGTTAGATAGCATCATGAAAGGCGGAATTACATTTGCCACTCCAGAGCAAAAACAGCTACAGCCTATCGCTAAACAAGGCCAAGCATTTTACTTATATCCTGAAGCCAAACCAGAATGGCACCAATGGCGAACAGCCATACCAAAACCTTAAAGGGTTAACCTTGATTCTTATAAAATGCAGCTGATCGGCTGCATTTTTTATTATTTTGATCTCATCACGATTCTTATATAATCCGGCCTCAACTCCCAGACGAGATACTGCTTTGCACGCCAATATAACCCTACCTGAACCTTTTCTTGCGACAATTGAAGCGATACTGCCCACACATCTAACGATGAGTGATTTTATTGCAGCTTGCCAGCGTCCTTTGCGTAAAAGTATCCGAGTCAACACGCTAAAAATCTCTGTCGATAGTTTTTGTCAACGCGCCGTAGAAAAAGGGTGGGCTTTATCACCAGTGCCTTGGTGTAATACGGGTTTTTGGATTGAAGCCGATGAGTCTGTCGTACCTTTGGGTAACACAGCCGAACATATGGCAGGGCTTTTTTACATTCAAGAAGCCAGTTCTATGATGCCGGTGTCCGCTCTTTTCACTGGCGATGAATCGTTCAATTCAGTACTCGACATGGCGGCGGCTCCGGGTTCAAAAACAACGCAAATTGCGGCGTGTATGGAAAATGAAGGCGTATTAGTCGCCAACGAATTTTCAGCCAGCCGTGTTAAAGTGCTGCATGCTAATATCGAACGCTGCGGTGTACGTAACAGTGCACTGAGCAATTTTGATGGTCGAGTCTTTGGCGGTTGGTTACCGGAACAATTTGATGCTGTGTTAATAGATGCGCCATGCTCAGGAGAAGGTACCATCCGTAAAGATCCTGATGCGATGAAAAACTGGAGCAAAGAATCTGTATTGTCGATTTCCACAACACAAAAAGATTTGATTGAAAGTGCGTTTCAAGCTTTAAAGCCCGGCGGTGTGATGGTCTACTCAACCTGTACATTGAGTACAGAAGAGAACCAACAAGTGTGCTTGCATCTACAAGAAAAATATCCACAATCAGTTGAATTTGTTTCCCTTATTTCATTGTTTGAGGATGCAAAAGCAGCTATTACAGACGAAGGGTTCTTGCATATATTCCCTCAAGCTTATGATTGTGAAGGTTTTTTTGTTGCAAAAATCCGTAAACTTAGCTCTGTACCCCACCCTGAAGTCAACAAACGCTTAGGTCAATTTCCTTTTGCGAAAGCCAACCTTAAACTCACACAAGAGATCACGGATCAACTCATGAAAACGTTTGAAGTTGCGATCCCCGATGATACCAGTGTCTGGCTACGTGATAATGATGTATGGTTATTTCCAAACGCACTGGAACCTATGCTCGGCAAATTCCGCTTCTCTCGCATGGGGATAAAAATCGCTGAAACACATAAAAAAGGTTATCGCTGGCAACATCAAGTTGCTACATCATTAGCGACTGGTAACGAATCAAACTGCATCACACTATCGATTGAAGAAGCGCGAGATTGGTACATGGGCAGAGATGTCAGACCAGCACTACAAACTGGCACTGGCGAAGTGCTGGTTAAACTCGGTAACGATGTGATTGGCCTAGGGAAATGGGTCGGAAACCGCATAAAAAATGGTTTACCAAGAGAACTCGTTAAAGATAAAAATTTGTTTTAACACGCCCCAAAATAGGACAAAAATCTAGAAAACACGCGCACTTCTAGCGATAACAACTATACTTACAGGGAAGCATAAGTACGACTATTTTAATGATTAGCGTAGGCTCAAATGAGCCATTCCCCTAGGCCCAAAAACGGAAAAATTTTGGGCCTTTTTTTATCGTCAAGGAAAATAAATTGCAACAGGAGGTGGACGCCTCAGCTATACAAGATGAATTCCATCTTCCCCAATGGTAATTTTTCCCTGCTTGTACAAACCACCAATGCTCTTCTTAAAGGTTCCCTTACTGGTACGGAACATCGAAAAAATAGCTTCTGGTGTCGATTTATCACTTAATGGAAGAAAACCACCCTTTTTCTCAAGTAACTCTATGATCTTAGTGCTTAGCTCATCCATTTTTGCTACGCCAATTTTTTGCAGAGCTAGGTCAATTTTTCCATCTTCACGGATATTTTTGATGTAGCCTTTTAAGGTCTTACCAATAAACAACTTACCAAACACATCTGATGGGAAAATCATCCCCCAGTGCTCGCCATTGATGATAGCCTTGTATCCAAGTTCTGAGTGTTCTGCAATTAATAGATCAACTTGCTGATTCTGCGTATAGTTTGCAGGGGTTTTGTCCAGCCACTTGTTGAATTTAGTTGTGCCTACGATGCGGCCGGAAGCCTTATCAGTGTAGACATACACTAAAATCATTTGTCCTTCTTTAAAACGAGCACGCTGTTCGCTGTAAGGCACCAATAAATCTTTACCCTTCAGACCCCAATCAACAAAAACACCAGTGCTATTCACACCCTGAACTTTCATCAATCCCCACTCGCCTACTTTTGCAATCGGTTTTTCAGTCGTCGCGGCAAGTTGATTGTCTGAATCGAAATACAAAAATACGTCTATTTTCTGCCCCAATTCAACCCCATCTGGGGTAAATCGTTTAGGCAGTAAAGTGGTTCCAAAATCTTCAGCATCCAAAAATACGCCGAAATCAGCAATCTTTACGACTTCTAAACTGTTTATTTGACCAACGTTAATCATTTACTATGTCTCACCTCAATTTTGCAGAGATTATACGTGATCTCTGTTATCCTTTCCTGCATTCAAGGGAAAAATAAGCATTTTTTCAGGAGCTTTCTTTGGTTAATGTCGATAAGCAAGATACCATCACGCTTAAAATTTCACATGCCATGTCTCAGAGCAAAGAACTTGATCTAGACATTTACCTATTCATTCCCGGTGATTTAGGTCTAACACCCGAAATACTTCCTGAATCTGACTTTTACTATAGCTTCATCCACCAAGAGCGTGCGTATTACAGTGATAAAACGTTACTGCCCTTAGTGCACAGCCGGCTTGCACAACGAGGCCATCTCTCTTCTACTCAGTATCGAGTCAGTTTGAGTTTATTTGCTTATCAGTATGTTATCGCTCTAGATAAAGCTGTAGTACAACTCAATACAACGAGTGACACCGTCACATCAGATGAAGTTGATAGTGTCATTGAACTCTCTTTAGATATTTTGAAAAGATTGCGCCGCAGCATTCCTTATGAAGAGAGCTTAAAACGCTATTACGCCAATATTGATAACTATTTATCTTGGTATACTGAGCAAAAGTTTCTTTCCCTAGTCGCACACATGAACCGCGATGGTGAATATAAAACCATCAAAGAGCGTCTAATTACACTGGTTGAAAAAGAACAGGCACATCGTAAACTTAACAATTACAACTCGGCAAAGGCAGGGGAAGACATCACTCGGCTGAGTAACAAGATGCGCCTACTACGCCGTTTAATCGAGCATCCCATTGTGCTTAATGAACACGTCACCTCTTTAGGTAATAACATGAAGCGTGCCGTAAAAGGTATCGCGACTGGGCTTGTGATGCTGTTTGTCACCGTCATCGCCATTACAGCTCGCGACTATTGGGGGGAAATCACCGCCTCTTTTATCATCGCTATGTCGTTTGTTTATGCATTACGCGAGATCTTTAAAGATGACTTACGCGATATGCTGTGGCGCTGGATCCGTAAAGGAAAACCTAAATGGAAGCGTCGTTACATAGACCCAACGACCGGAAAATCTGTGGGTTACAAAATTGAATGGCTTGATTATACCAACCTGAGTAAATTACCAGACCGAATCAAAACAATTCGAAAGAAACGCATTGTTCAAAGGGAGGAACAGGTACTTCACTATCGCTCAGAAACGGCCATGTCAACTTCACGCTTCATGAGTGGCTATGAGGAAACACGCGAAACTTTACACATTGATCTACGCCCTATTACCCGTTTGATGGACAAAGGCTCTAATCGCATTTATCAGTTAAGTGGCGGTCAAGTGAGTCGAGAAACCGTAGAAAAACGGCACTTGCTCAACTTGATTATCAAAGAAGATAACCATAAAGAAGAGCCCCGCTACTACCGTTGGAAAATTGTTTTAAATAGAAATAAGATTGTCGACATTGAACCGATAGAATTAAGCGAGTAGTCTCTAATTCGGCCTTATTTACCAATACGCTTTAACGATAAAGTAAGATGAAACTCCGCCATAGGCTCGTCACCATGCAGCGAAGGACAGGTTGCAATGATCTTTACTGTCTGATTGACTCGCTCTCCGGTCGCGATAGTTTCATCAAGCATACTGTCTATTAGCTGGCCATCATGGCAATGAAAATGGACATCCGCCTCCGGCCTTTTTAAAAACTCCGCACTAACCGCTTTAAACGCCAACGATACTTTGGAGCCACGCTGTTGTGCTTTATGCATTGCCATAAAACCGCCCGCTACGTCTGCACCAACGGCTAACACACCAAAATACATACTATTTAAATGATTTTTATTGCGACGTTTCAGTGGAATTCGAATTTCTACAGAGCGTTCGTTTAGCACTAAAATCTTTGGCCTGCAGGACCAAATCAATGGTACTTTTAAAAAACCAAATAGATTTAAGTAAAGATTCGCTTTTGTTAATGGGGAGAGCATGAGGCTTGACCTTTTCAATATGGTTGTCGGACCAGTTCAAGGTATACGCCGCGAAATGTCAATAAGTTGTTACAAAAAGTTAGGGTTGAGCGCAGCTATTCTGCGCCCAAATCAGATCATTACATTTTTACCACAACATCAGCCTGAACACTTTCAGCTAAGTGCTCCTGCAGCTTTGGATAACTTGCGAGTGCTTGGGTGACGACCAAAATCGGCTTATTCGCATAACGTGCCGCTTTTGATGCTAAATCGAGCAGCGTGATGACCGCCTCACTCTCTGGATTAAACAAATGGGAAAGTTCAGGATTCTCTTTATCAATGCCTAAGGTGTATTGTGTTAAGTTATCGATGTTGATGACCACACCATCAAAATAGTGCATCAAACGCTCTGCCAACAATGCCGCTGATGGAACATCGCAAGAATAAAGCACTTTCAAACCATCTAAACTCCGAGGTAAAGACTGCTCTGCCAGTCGGTCAATGATCGTAGCCGCATCACTTAATGTTCGAACAAATGGCACCACAATTTCGATGTTCAATCCTTGCTTGCGCAATGCCTTGATCACAGCGCATTCATAACTAAACGCTTTTGCATACTGGTTGGAAGAAAAACGCGATACGCCGCGCACTCCCATCGCTGGGTTAATTTCATCCGTTTCAACACTTCCACCGATCAACGCCTTATAAGTGTAACTATCTGCATCACTCAAACAGACACGAATCGTAGTGTGATTTTTTTGAACCGCTGCCACGACTCTATCAACAATGGTTGACGTAAAATGCTCCGCCACCGCTTTGTCATCAAGAATGGATTGCAAAGAGCCTTGCTCAAGTTCAGTTAGATTCGCAAAATGTTGCTCAATCGAAGGATGATAAAACAACGAATCTAAAATAATGTCGGACAGCGATACATACAAATGCTGGGCATTTCCACTTGATTCAATTGCCGCTGGAAGGGCATCACCTAAGATCAACTGAGGGTGGATCGTATCATGTTGTGCCAAACTCATTCATTACTCCCTACATTTTTAATTATCTTGCTCAGGAAAATACCCATAGCCGAGTATTAATTCAAGTAAAAGTAAATATTTATGATAAATTTATGAATAAAATTTCATCTTACAGATGATAAGCAATAAGTTTTCCGTTTTGGAGTTTATTCCTATTGCCAATTCCGTTATCTTTACCGCTTCGCAATAAGAGTACAGGCTTTACCATGCCATTAAAAACAGATGAATTAAGAACTCAAGCCTTGGGCCCAATGCCGACTCCGGCAGAGCTTGGAAATGCGCATCCGATCACAGACGACGTAGCAGAGCGCATCGCAAACTCACGCCGTCAAATTGAAAATATTCTGACTGGTCAAGATGATCGCCTGTTAGTCATTGTCGGTCCGTGTTCAGTACACGACACTGAAGCCGCAATGGATTACGCTCAACGTTTGAGTGCGATCCAAGACCAATATAAAAATGAACTGTTTATCGTCATGCGTACCTATTTCGAGAAACCACGCACCGTTGTGGGCTGGAAAGGTTTGATTACGGATCCCAATCTGGATGGTTCATATGCACTGGAAACAGGGCTCAATAAAGCACGGAAATTATTATTAGATATCAACAAGCTAGGCCTTGCTACTGCGACTGAATTTTTAGACATGATTACCGGGCAATACATCGCAGATCTCATCACGTGGGGAGCTATTGGTGCGCGTACTACGGAATCTCAGATACACCGAGAAATGGCGTCTGCGCTGTCATGCCCTGTCGGTTTTAAAAATGGCACGAATGGCAACATCAAAATTGCTATTGATGCCATTCGAGCGGCCCAAGCATCGCATTACTTTTACTCACCGGATAAAAATGGCCGTATGACCGTTTATCGTACCAGTGGTAACCCCTTTGGCCATGTTATTTTACGCGGTGGTGATACAGGGACAAACTATGACGCTGACTCCGTATCTGCAGCCTGCGAGCAACTGATCGAATTCGGCTTAGCCCCGCGCCTCATCGTAGATTTTAGCCACGCGAATTGCCAAAAGCAGCATAGAAAACAGATAGATGTAACGGCCGACATCTGCACACAAATACGTACAGGTAAGGATTTCGTTGCTGGTATTATGGCTGAAAGCTTCATTATCGAAGGTAATCAGCCAATGCATGACTTAAATAACCTCACCTATGGCCAATCGATTACCGATCCATGCTTAGGATGGGATGACACAGCAACTATGCTGGATATGCTGGCACAAGCGATCACTGACCGCCGTAACTTAAAGTAAATACTAAGCAATAGATAAGGAAACACCATGCCTTCTTTTGATATCGTTTCAGAAGTCGATACTGTTGAACTTCGTAATGCTGTCGATAATGCAAACCGAGAGCTTTCTACTCGTTTTGATTTTCGTAATGTAGAAGCTGGATTTGAACTCAAAGATGAAGTTGTAAAACTGTCTGCAGAAGATGATTTTCAATTGGGTCAAATGATGGATATTTTACGTGGCAACCTCGCGAAACGAGGTGTTGATGCCAAAGCGATGGAAGCGAAAGATTCCGTACATTCCGGCAAGCGCTGGTTTAAAGATGTCCAATTTAAACAAGGACTGGACCCGTTAACCTCCAAGAAAGTGGTAAAGGCCATTAAGGATGCCAAGCTCAAAGTCCAAGCATCCATTCAAGGTGAAAAAGTAAGAGTAACGGGTAAAAAGAGAGATGATTTACAATCAGTGATCGCTCTAATGCGTGAATCGGATATGGGCCAGCCATTCCAGTATGACAATTTCCGAGACTAACAACTAACAGCACCACGAATAAAATATCAAAGCCACCTCACTAGGTGGCTTTTCAATCACTGATAACTATCATTTACAATGAATCGATTCCTTCCTTCTGACTTCGCTTGGTATAACGCTTGGTCTGCACTCTCCATTGCACTCTGCCACGACAACGCCAACTTAGACACCGACTTCTCAGCAATTGCTCCAATGGAAACAGTTACAGGAACCCGCTGCCCTGCCCAGTAAAATGATGTTTGTTCGACTTGAGCACGAATTCTCTCCAAGACTTCTTTAATATGAGCTTCTGGTGTACTAATGATCATCACAAACTCTTCACCTCCCCACCTCATAAGTAGATCTTCAGGTCGAAGCTGCTGTTTCAGAATGGTAGATAATGCCCTTAACACTTCATCCCCCGCTTCATGACCATACTGATCATTTATTTTTTTGAAATAGTCGACATCAATTATGGCTAATAAATGTGGTTTATTATTAGTTGTTTCTTCCTGATAAGAAAACCAAGTATCAAGATATCTTCGGTTATACAAATCCGTGAGTGGGTCATGTGTAGATTCAACTTCTAACTTTGCATGATCCTGCTGTAAAGTTGAGTGTTTGATTTTAAATTTTTTATACTTCCGATAACTAATTAAAGATACAAAGCTAATAATAATAAATAACAAAAAATACAACCATTCCCTAAATTCCTGAGCTTGTATCTGTAGCTTCTGTATATCGTTCTTAGCACTTAATAGCAATAATTCTTGTTCGTCGAGTTTTCTGTCAAATTGATTTTTTAGACTCAATGCCTCTTTTTCTCTAGACTGAAGTATAAGTTTCTTTTCTAATGTTGCCATTTTCTTATATTCAAATAATGCTTCATCATACCGACCTTTTTGCTCATAAATTCTTGAAATAATATCAGTAGCATATATTATTCTTGGCACATTATTGTGATCTGTATAAATTCCTACCGCTTCTTTGGCGCTCAAGATGGCCAATTCTAACTGAGTTTTTGCAAGGTAGACTTCCGCTAAACTCTCTTGACAGTATGCGGTAAATAAGGGATTAGACTCTTCCCTAGCAAGAGATAAACATCGAATCATAATATCTAAGGCATCTTCTGTCTCACCTTGATTTAATAAATTATCGGCTAAGTTAACCATAGTCTTAAACTGCAACTGTTTAGAACCTGTTTTCATCGCTCTATCAAAAGCAAGTTCAACATTGCGCTGCTGAGATTCTTCACGTCCTAACGCTGTATCTATCACACTGGCATTAGTATATAAAATAGCTTCGGTGAGTGAGTTAGAGAAATTATGATTCTGGTATACTTTCAAAGATCTCTTACTATATATATCAGCGTTTTTCCAATCCTCCGTATGAATATACACAGTCGATATATTGTTTAGAATTATGCACATTTGTATAGCATGCTTATTCCCATCAAATAATTGATAAGCAATTTGATAATATTTTAAGGCTTTCTTTAAATTGGTTTGATCAAATGAAATATTACCCAATAAATTATAAACTCGACCTTTCAACCCATTATATCCAATACGCTCAACCATCTCTAGAACATCATTGAGTAAGGATTCGGATTGAATTAATTGTTGTGATGAATATAATTCCTGTGCTTCATAAAAATAAGCCTCCGCAATAATCCAGTCTATATTGTATTGACGACCAATAGCCAATGCTTCCTCAGTAACTAGAGGAGTAATTCCCGCAAATTGTATTAAATTATTTTGTGAAAATATATAGAGAGCTTTTGCCTGAGGTGACCACCACTGTCGCCAATCCGTAAAAGAGCTTTTGATAACTTCAGGACGCTCAAAAGAATCATAATATAAATTGAGAAATGAGGCATCGCTTTTATTAATATTACAGCTCAAATAATCATCTGCACAGAACTCAGCTTCTTGCAACTTTGAGTGACATTGTAACGACATAAAAATAGAAACCAAACTCACAATGCTAACCACAAGGAGGGATTTGAACGAACGTGGCATCGATTTATACATAGTACATAAGCTCTTCAGTTTTGAGTCATCTTCGTTTTATCAGGCTCGGTCTGCAACATAATCCGATAAAACAATAACCTATGGCACTATTTTTACAACATTAAGTCTTTCCCCACAAGCAAAGCGTACTCTGCTCTGTTTCTAGGTAACAAAATACATATTCTTTTGCGATCAGACTTTGCTTGCTCAAGCTTTTCTGCAAGTTGCGCGGCATTCTTAAAACTTTCCCTTTCAGCATCACGGCGAACAAGATCAATCAATTCAAAAGGAGAATGTTGTTCATAAAAAACCACCTCTGCCCTTTGCATGTAACGTAGCGCTTTGATCGGCAGCATTTCAACATCATCGCCACAGCTTATCCATGTACATTGTACTGATTCTTCTATAGGCACTAAGAGAGCTTGTTGGTATAAACGCTCTAATTCTTCACGGCTTACTGCATTTTCTGTTTTGGAATCACTTAAAAAGGCTTCCCAAAACTTTCTTCTAGCACTGACAGAATTGAGTGATTGTTTAATTGAATTTCTCTTGGAGGCAGCGAAATCAGCAAGCAACGAGAGATTTTGCGGAAGAACTGCTTCCAATGTTTCTCGGATATTTCTCACCAACACTGGTGATGCACCACCACTGGATATTGCGATCTGAATTCGCCCACGGTTGACCATCGATGGCGTGATAAAATCACAGTATGGTTGATCATCGACAACATTGACCAAAACACCTGTCTTTCTTGCATCTTTATGCACTTGGTGGTTAAGCGACGGATTATCCGTTGTGGCCCATACCTGCCAGTATTCTTTCGTTAATAGTTCTGATGAATAAAAGTTTTGAACCCATTGGCAACGATTCTGCTCTACCAGTTCTAAAAGATAACGTTCAATCTTAGGTGACACGACGGTGACTTGAGCCCCCGCTCGAATCAATGCTTCTACTTTTCGACAGGCGACTTCGCCCCCACCCACAACCAGCACTGGTTTGCCCAATAAATTCAAAAACAGAGGAAAATACTGCATTTCATTCCATGAATAATCTAGATAACTATTCGCTTGATGCTACCAAAAATAGGGCATCTGCGACACTAATTAAATGCAGCCAAATAATTATCAACCAAATTTTCGCCATTAGACAGTTGAAAATCCTGACAACATACTAATGACACAATTGTTAATTTTACGTTAAAAGAGAAATATACTGCTTCTATTCTGTTGCCCCACTATTGAACACGGTTGCACTATTTACAATCGTGCAACATTTGTTCATTCTAGCTGCAGCCTAGGTTTGTGAATCTAATCAAAAATCTTTCAAATTACTAATTTGAGAAAATACAAATCATTACCTACGCTTATAAACGGTTGATTTGTAAATGTGCGATTGCATGCAAATACAACTTGGAAAGCTACACAACAACATTTTTAGTACGTTGTATCAGGTGTCACCTGGTTTAACATGGATCATACAGGAAGGATACAAATGGCGAATAAACTCACTGTTCTTGCTTCTGTTGTAGCAGCTTCTACTGCCATGATGGCGACGACAGCTTCAGCAGCAGATAGCACTTTAGATAAAGTACTTTCGCAAGGTTTTATTACTTGTGGTGTGAGCACTGGTCTACCAGGCTTTTCCAACCCGAACTCAAAAGGGGAATGGGAAGGCATTGATGTTGAATATTGCCAGGCACTTGCCGCAGCAGTTCTTGGTGACAAATCGAAAGTAAAATATGTTCCACTCACAGCAAAAGAACGGTTTACCGCCCTACAATCAGGTGAAATCGATGTTCTTTCGCGCAATACAACCTGGACGCTCCAACGCGACGCAGCACTCGGCCTTAATTTTGTCGGCGTAAACTATTATGACGGTCAAGGGTTCATGGTGAAAAAAGACCTAGGAGTGAAAAGTGCAAAAGAGCTTGATGGGGCATCGGTTTGTGTCCAATCCGGTACAACTACTGAGTTGAACTTGGCGGACTACTTCCGCAACACAGGCATGAAATACAAACCTGTGGTATTCGATACAGCAGCGCAAACCTCAAAAGGTTTTGACGCGGGCCGTTGCGATGCTCTAACAACCGACCAATCTGGTTTGTATGCGTTACGTTTGAACTTAACTGATCCTAACGTCGCGGTTGTATTACCTGAAATCATTTCTAAAGAACCACTTGGGCCCGTTGTTCGTCAAGATGATGACAAGTGGTTTAACGTGGCGAAATGGACTCTCAATGCGATGGTTAACGCAGAAGAGTACGGTATTACCTCAAAAAATGCAGATGAAATGCTTAAATCTAGCGATCCTAATATCAAACGCATACTTGGCCTGGACGGCCCTAAAGGTAAAGGTTTGGGCATTCGCGATGATTGGGGATACCAAATTGTAAAACAAGTCGGTAACTATGGTGAAAGTTTTGAACGCACTGTAGGTAAAGGTTCTCCACTACAAATCGCACGAGGTGCAAATGCGTTGTGGAATGCTGGCGGCTTTATGTACGCTCCACCACTTCGTTAATAGTCACACAATCCCAAATAGGCGGTTTTAACCGCCTTTTTGGAAAAATGGATTTGAGGTTATAGTTGTATGAAACCTACTAAAACTATTGCGGCTAGCTCAGGAGCTCCCTCGGCTAAAAGCGCAAATTTGTTCTACAATCCTACTTTTCGTTCAGTCGCCTTTCAAATTATTGCTGTTCTCGTTCTGGTTTTTTTCTTTTACACCATTGTGACCAATGCACTTTCTAACTTAAGTTCTCGAGGCATTGCCACGGGGTTTGACTTCCTAGATCAAGAAGCTGGCTTTGGGATTGGCCTTACTTTGATCGAATACAATGAAACCTTTAGTTATGGGCGAACTTTTATCATAGGTTTACTCAATACCGCGCTAGTTTCTTTTTTAGGCGTTGTATTTGCCACCCTTTTAGGTTTCTTTATCGGTATTGCTCGTCTCTCTTCCAACTGGTTAGTCAGTCGACTTGCTGCTGTGTATATAGAAATCTTCCGTAATATTCCTTTATTACTGCAAATTTTCTTTTGGTATTTTGCCGTGTTACAGGCTCTACCATCGCCTAGGCAAAGCATGCAGTTAGGGGATTCTATTTTTCTCAATGTACGTGGTCTGTTCTTCCCCGCTCCCATTTTCGAAAGTGGCAGCACATTTATCTTTATTGCCTTTCTTGCTGGCTTACTAACCACCTTAATTATTGGCATTTGGGCTCGAAACAAACAGCGTTTAACAGGTCAGCAGACGCCTATGGGTAGAATTGCGGCTATCTTGTGCATCCTACTTCCTGTCATTGTGTACTTTGCTATGGGCCGTCCAGTGTCAGCAGAGTATCCACAACTGCAAGGGTTCAACTTCCAAGGTGGCATCAGTATTATCCCTGAGTTAGCCGCACTGCTGATTGCACTGAGTATTTATACGGCCGCATTTATTGCCGAAATTGTCCGTTCTGGCATTAATGCGGTGAGCCATGGTCAATCCGAAGCAGCAATGTCATTAGGATTATCTCGTTCAAAAACATTAAAACTCGTGGTCATTCCTCAAGCGCTACGCATCATCATTCCACCACTCACCAGCCAATATCTGAACTTGACCAAAAACTCATCATTAGCGATGGCGATTGGCTACCCTGATTTGGTTTCTGTTTTTGCCGGCACAACGCTCAATCAAACGGGTCAAGCGATTGAAATTATTGCGATGACCATGGGTGTTTACCTCACTCTCAGTTTGACGACATCGGCATTAATGAATATCTATAACCGTAAAGTTGCTTTGGTGGAGAGATAAGATGAAAGTACATCAGTTTCAACCTAACTTGCCACCGCCAGCCAATACCGTTGGCTTCATTGGGTGGCTGCGCAAAAATCTTTTTAATAACGCACTCAATTCCATCGTTACACTGATCTTAGGGTATTTCGCCTTCTGGCTTGTTTGGCATACTGTCGATTGGGCGATTATTAATGCCGATTGGGTAGGCACACAACGTAGTGATTGCACTCGTGAGGGGGCGTGTTGGGTGTTTATTAGCGTACGCTGGGATCAATTTATGTATGGATTTTATCCAGAAGCTGAGCTCTGGCGACCTCGCCTCTTCTATTTCACTCTTGCTATTTTTAGTGCGTTGCTCGCCTATGAAAATACACCGAAAAAAACGTGGATTTGGTTGTTTTTTGTCAACATCTACCCATTTCTTATCGCGGCGTTACTCTATGGAGGCTTTTTCGGCCTAGAAGTGGTTGAAACGCATAAGTGGGGAGGCTTATTAGTTACGCTGATTATTGCCTTAGTTGGGATTGTTGTTTCGTTACCGATTGGCGTTGTACTGGCGTTGGGCCGACGTTCCGAGATGCCCATTATTCGCAGCCTATGTACCGTTTACATCGAGGTTTGGAGAGGTGTGCCACTGATTACAGTTTTGTTTATGGCATCCGTTATGCTGCCTCTGTTCCTCTCGCAAGGCTCGGAAACGGATAAATTGGTTAGAGCATTGATTGGGGTGGTCATGTTCAGTTCGGCTTATATGGCAGAAGTGGTTCGTGGTGGTTTACAAGCGATACCTAAAGGTCAATACGAAGCCGCCGATGCGTTAGGTTTAAGTTACTGGAAAAAAGTCGGTTTGATTATTTTGCCGCAAGCACTGAAGATCACGATCCCATCTATCGTTAATACCTTCATTGGCCTATTTAAAGATACCAGCTTAGTACTCATTATCGGGATGTTTGACGTGCTCGGTATTGGACAAGCTGCCAATACCGATCCGGATTGGTTAGGCTTTTCTACTGAAAGTTATATATTTGTCGCGTTAGTGTTCTGGGTGTTCTGCTTTTCTATGTCTAGATATTCGATATGGCTTGAAAACAAACTCCATACTGGTCACAAACGATAACTACAAATCAAGGACGTATTATGACGCAGCAACGCAACCTCGCACCTTCTGAAGAAATCATGATTCAGATTAATGATATGAATAAATGGTACGGTGAATTTCATGTACTAAAGAATATCAATCTTACCGTTAAAAAAGGCGAAAAGATCGTTATTTGTGGCCCTTCAGGCTCAGGAAAATCGACCATGATTCGCTGTATTAACCGCTTGGAAGAGCACCAAAAAGGACAAATCGTCGTCGCGGGAAACGAACTGACGGAAGATCTTAAAAATATCGAAGCCGTGCGACGCGAGGTCGGTATGTGCTTCCAACATTTCAATCTTTTTCCACATTTAACCGTGTTAGAAAACTGTACACTCGCTCCAATTTGGGTAAAAAAGATGCCTAAAGGAGAAGCTGAAGCGGTTGCGATGAAGTACTTGGAACGCGTAAAGATTCCTGATCAAGCAGACAAATATCCCGGTCAACTTTCTGGCGGTCAGCAGCAACGAGTTGCGATTGCACGCTCATTGTGCATGAACCCACAGATTATGTTATTTGATGAACCAACATCTGCACTTGACCCGGAAATGGTACGGGAAGTATTAGATGTTATGGTTGAACTCGCAGGAGAAGGCATGACGATGCTTTGTGTTACCCATGAGATGGGCTTTGCTAAAGAAGTGGCCGATCGCGTTATTTTCATGGATGCTGGTGAGATCATTGAAGAAAATAACCCTGTTGAATTTTTTGAAAATCCTCAATCCGATAGAACGCGCAATTTTCTCTCTCAAATTCTCCATCATTAATGGATTAACGACCAACAAAGAGAGAGGTGAACATCACCTCTCTCTTTGTTTATGAGCATAGACACATGGTGTTACACATTCTTTAACATCTAAGTGACTATTTTTATTAAAATTTACACAAAACAAATACGATACAGGGCTTGCTTTTTAGCTCATTCAGCCCCATAAATGTACAAACAAACATAAACCCTTACGAGGAAGATTATGAACAGCCCAATGTTTACTCGCTCAGCTAGCTTAGAGAGCACACTACAAACCAATAAAGTGTTGAAGAATACTTACTTCTTGCTTTCAATGACTCTTATCACTAGTGCTATTGCTGCGATGGCAACAATGGCAATGCAGATTTCACCATTCATGGCACTCGCTATGCAGTTGGGAGCAATCGGTATTCTATTCTTCGTGATGCCTAAAGCCATTAATTCTTCTTCTGGTATAGTGTGGACATTTGTGTTCACCACATTAATGGGCGGTGCTCTGGGCCCAATGCTTAATCACTATGCGGCAATCCCGAATGGCTCTAGCATTATTGCTCAGGCACTCGGTCTTACTGGCCTTGTTTTTATGGGCTTATCAGCTTATACCATTACGACTAAAAAAGACTTTTCGTTCATGAGAAGTTTTTTAATGGCAGGCCTCATTATTGTCATCGTTGCGGCGATTATTAATATTTTTGTTGGTTCTACCGTTGGCCAACTTGCGATCAGCAGCATCGCGGCGCTCGTGTTTTCTGGTTTTATCCTATTTGACACAAGCCGCATCGTACGAGGTGAGGAGACAAACTACATTAGTGCTACCATCTCAATGTATCTAAATATCCTGAACTTGTTCACAAGCTTATTGGCTATTCTAGGCATTATGAACGACGACTAATTTACGTCGACATTTTGTCCAAACGAGCCCGCAAGCCACAGCTTGCGGGCTTTTTGCTTTCTAAACAGTTGAGATCACACATTCACTACGCTACCCTAAACGCGGATTTTTAATCGAGTAATAAAGATGTTTGAATACAATGGTAAAACCGTCGAAACTGATGCTCAGGGTTACCTCCTAGACCATACCCAATGGGAAGAAGGAATGATCCAGACACTGGCCAGTCAGGAAGGTATCGAGTTAACAGACGCTCATCTAGAAGTCATTTTGTTCGTACGCCACTTTTATGAAGAGTTTAATACTTCACCCGCAGTGCGTATGTTAGTCAAAGCGATGGAAAAAGCGCATGGTCCGGAAAAAGGCAATAGCAAATATCTGTTCAAACTCTTTAAAAAAGGCCCGGCCAAACAAGCAACTAAACTTGCTGGGTTACCAAAACCTGCCAAATGCTTGTAGTGTGAAACTAAGCCCCCAAGCAACTTAACCATACAAAGCACAAAGCGGTGCTACTTTTAAAGTATTTCGAATCCGCTATATTTTTCAGTATAAGAAAGAAGTGATTCACGCAACACAGACATTACTTTCGCCGTTTTGGGGCCTTGTTGAAGCCACTGATAAAACTGCTCCAAATTTTCACTATTCCCAATGGCGATGACTTCAACCTCGCCGTTATGTAAATTTTTAGCATAGCCTGTTAAGCCTAGCTTTAGTCCTTGATGAGCGGTGTGATAACGAAAACCAACCCCTTGGACCCTGCCTGTCACGATAAACTTGTCGCACTGTTGAGCCATTTGGATCCCTCTATCTATGTTTAAATACTCAATCATTTATCTACTAAAATGCGTCGTTCACTATAATGAAAGAAATGACAATGGGTTAATTTGATGTACATCCCATAGACACTCTCTCCAAACAATTTCCTTTATTTACGTATGACGCTCGCTCTTTGTTTGCTTTCCATTACCTTTTCTATGAAAATACGCCCCCATTTTGAATATTCATCGAGTAATGTATGACAGCTGCAATCTATCTAGTCAAAGGCCGTGAAAAATCTTTGCGCCGTAAACATCCATGGGTTTTTTCCCGAGGGATCAGCAAGGTAGAAGGTGAGCCTAGCCTTGGAGAGACCGTCGACGTTTATACTCATGATAATCAGTGGTTAGCAAAAGCAGCCTATTCCCCTACTTCTCAAATTCGAGCTCGCGTTTGGAGCTTTGAGAAGCAGGAGATCAATGTCGATTTTTTTGTGAAACGGCTCGAAGATGCACTGTTAGTTCGCCAGGAGATTATTGAACGAGATGGTCTTACAGGCTTTAGGCTGATTGCAGCAGAATCAGATGGGTTGCCCGGTATTACTATCGATAAGTATCAAGATTATCTAGTATGCCAACTGCTTAGCGCAGGGGCTGAATATCATAAAACGAATATTGTTAAAGCGCTGACAATCGTTTTCCCAGAGTGCCATGTTTACGAACGTTCAGATGTTGCCGTTCGTAAAAAAGAAGGTTTGGAAGAGCACATGGGCGTGCTGCATGGCGATGAGCCGCCAAAATCAGTCATTATCGAAGAAAATGGCGTAAAAATTAGCGTCGATATTGTTGGTGGACACAAAACAGGCTTTTACCTAGACCAACGTGACAGCCGCCAGAAATCAATAAAATATGTGAAGGATAAAGATGTCCTTAACTGTTTTTGTTATACCGGAGGCTTCGGTTTGTATGCTCTTAAAGGCGGTGCCAAACGTGTAATTAATGCCGACGTCTCACAACCTGCATTAGATACCGCCAAATACAATGCAGAGATCAATCAATTCGATATTTCCAAAAAACGCGCTGTATTTTTGAATGCCGATGTTTTCAAATTATTGCGAGAATACCGTGATCAAGGAACGCTGTTTGATGTGGTGATTATGGATCCACCTAAGTTCGTATCGAGTAAAAACAACCTGACCTCCGGTGCAAACGGTTATAAAGACATCAATATGTTGGCAATGCAAATTTTAAAACCGGGTGGCACTTTACTCACCTATTCATGCTCTGGCCTTATGGGCACCGATCTCTTCCAAAAAATCATTGCCGATGCGGCGCTCGATGCAGGTCGTAGCGTTAAATTTGTTGAAAGGTTCGAGCAAGCCGCTGACCACTTAACAGATTCAGCCTACCCTGAAGGGTTTTATCTAAAAGGGTTCGCCTGTAAGGTGTTGTAAGCCGTATTTTATAGGCAGCAAGAAAAACCGGAGCTCTTATCAAGCTCCGGTTTTCGTTATTTTAGTCCTTTAAATGGTTTAGGTTATCCATCAAGCTACTGGTGATATCCGCAGCTGACGCACCATCAAAGTCCACGGTCAATGTTTGACCCGACTTAACAATCGTTAGGTGCGATTCATGTTCATTTCCTGTAACACGGATAGATACATCGTCCGCAACACCTTGATGATCTACACCACCCAGTCCATCAAGCAATGCTGTGATCTCATCTTTGGTCATGTCTTCAAACAAATCGGAAAAATCTAACGAATCCCCTTCCGAACGATGGAAGTCAGTAACGCGGTCAGTCGCGGTTTCCATCTCAACCCATTTGAATATGTCTGCACCACTATCACCCGTTAAGATATCACTACCAAGGCCGCCAATAAGGGTGTCGTTACCTTCACCACCTCTCAAACCATCGTTGTGAGAACCACCATCAATATAATCATCACCAGTATGACCAAAAAGGATATCAGAGCCAGATTGACCAAATATTCGATCATTGCCACTACCGCTATTAACAACGTCAGCATTACGGCTTGATACATCGTTCGATAATAACAAACCATCATTATCTAACATTGAATCAGTGCCAGAAAGATTGCCTGTCATTACGTGATGATTGGCAATCTCAGACGCAGAAAGTTCCAAATCATCATCACTACTGTAACCATGAGATCCCGTCATTCCTGCATAAATGACGTCATTTCCAGAGCCCGTCTCAATATGATCGTTCCCCGATCCACCACTAACAGTTTGGTTTTGAGAGCCATTATTATAACCTTGCCCTACGTGAATATGGTTTTCATTGCCATGAACATCACGTACTGTCCCTAACAAATTACCCCCAAAAGCAACATCGAATCTATCTGGGTGCTGTGAGTTTTCACCATTTCTAATAACTATCATGTCATTTAAATCATTGCCTTCAACCGTCAATGGTAAACCTACGGGTACACCATTTTTATCTACAGCGTTGACCGAAATCGTTAAAGTACTATTGGCAGCATCACCATCATTATCTCTCACGGTATAACTAAAAACTTCCTGTGCGTTGAGGGGGATCTTAGAGGCATCCTCAGTCACTTGATAAGTATAGCTACCATCAGCCATCAGAATCAGCTCGCCATACAAACCAATAACCTTAGTGCCAACACCGGTATTAATACTGCTTGATGTTTCTCCATTCACACACCCTATGACCGTCAATGATCCATCGGCACCGTGCAAATCGTTATGCATTACATTACCTAAAGCACTTGGCAAATGGTAACCACTTCCTTCAACAATCTTTGCCACCAAGTCAAACTGGTTGGATGCATTTTCGTCTGTCTTTATCGAGTTGATAACATTACCGTTTTTATCAACAAAACCTAAGACTTCAACTGTATACATCTTACCTTCAAATTCAAAAGTCACAGATTGACTTTCAATAGTAATGATATCCCTTGGATCAGACTGATTATTTGGTGTTTCGTTATGGGCAAAATTCACCGTAATCGTCACAGGCGTTACTCGACCATAAGCATCGGTTACTGAAAACGTTACATCTAGTGTTGCCCCCGTAATCGAGTCATAGATAGGGTAATTATAGTGAGTAAAGGTTCCTAGTTGGACTAGCTCATTGAGAGCTATATTTCCAGCTAGTCCACTATCGTTATCAATAAAACCATACCCTGATTGCCCATACCCTGCACTCGTTCCCCAGCGTACTTGGTCTAAATCAGGGTCAGCATCGCGCGAATCATAAATTGTAATATTTGAACCACCTGCGATATTGCTCCACTTAGCCGAAACACCGTTAAAATTAAATGAATCGGCTAATACATTGATTGAAGCAACATCCGCATTAGCGATAGGAGCATCATCTTCGATAACAATGGTGATTGTACTTGTGCTCGAAATACCACTTGAATTTTGTGCTTCAATGGGAATATCAATCACAAGGTCATCTTCTCCACCATTATTCGTGTGGTCGAATACAGCATGCAACTGACTAGTCACCTTGCCTTGGTTATCTACGGTAATTTCGACCACTTTATTGTCAGCAACCGTTCCAATCAGTCTCTGTTTATCCGAAGATAAGTTCCAGGTAATAGCTACACCATTAGAAGTGTAAGTACCAACCGGGATCCCCATAGAAAGCTCAGAGGTGTTCGCAATATTAAGCTGCCCTTCCGCTGAGGTCTGGTTAGTCGTGTCTTGTGAACCAGTGATAGATGCGTCATCCGCAATCCCGCCTTGTAATCCTTCTTCAGAAACATTGAGCGTCAATTCACCAATAACCGGTGGAGACACTGGCTTGACCGCAAAACCAAGTACAGCACTGTCACCATCTGCATCAGTAACTTTCACTTGGAAATCAATATCTCCATCACCTAACGGCGATTGTATATTTTGATACTGGTAAAACTCCCATTTTCCCGTTGTCGGTGTAAACTCGAGTTTGAAGACTAAATGCCCTTCTGCATCTTTACCAGTAAGAGTATTTGCTCCTACTAATCCAACAGTAATGTCAGAGCCAGTAACCGTTTTGAGTGTCGCAGATTCATCCAGGCCAACTAATTGCAGTGCACCTCGGCCATCGGCCCCCCATTGCGGTTCAACGACACCAGAACCATAAGCAATTGGCTGCGGCGCATCCGAACCAAGAAACTCGATATTTTTAACGGTAAAGTCACTATTATCTTTATGATTGAACGAGTTACCATTATCAGTAGCTTTGATAACCATCGTATCAAAGCCACCCTGCTGCACAGAAAAGTCTTTAGCGTAATCTCCACGATTTTCATCAGAGGTAAAACTTTGAGTTGCAATCAGCTTTCCATCTCGCCAAAACTCAACAATCCCGCTTTCGCCCTCACCGCCAAACATTTTGCTGAACTCAATTTTCGCACCATAAGCTACCGTGTTAGGATCGAGTTTAATAACCAACTCTTCGGATGCAGAACTGCCATCTGAAAACTTACGAAAATCGACTTCATTTTCAATATTATGGTAGGGCGAGCCAACACTACTTACACCAATGCCTGACGAGCTACCGTTAATTTGGGCATCAACCAAATCAGCAGACGATGAAGATTCAAAGCCTTTCGCTGTAATCGTAAACTGACCACCATCAATAGACCACTGGTCATCATCGTAGCCGGTTAAGTTAAATTTACCCACCAATACATCGGGAATACCCGTTGCAGTCAACGACACTGGCTCCATATCAGCCGCAATTGGCGCATCGTCTTCGATCGTGATACCCAGATTGCCAGTCGTAGTCGCAACGCCGTCAGAGACCTTGACGTCCAACTCGAACGAGAGACTATCTTCCTCATCTGCAAGCGGATGATCGAGTGGCCCCTTGAGGGTCAGGTCATACTGCCAATCCCCCTTGCCACTCGCATCCGGAGCAGTAAGCTTGACCTCGACCACCGCCTTGTAACCTTCACCGCCTGGAGTCCCGGTATAACCAACCAGCGTCTGGCTGCTGGCATCCCAACTCCACTCGACCTTAACACCACCAGAATAAACTGGTTGAACGTCAGCACCGGTTGGCCATCCCAGTGAAACGGTCAGCTGGTCGCTGTCCACGTCACCAACAGAGATCTTGCCACTGGCAGCAACCTCATTGGTGGTATCACTGCTACCTGTCGTATCGGTAATGCCGTTAGCCAGACCTTCTTCGGAAACCACCGCACTCTTGTCGATACTCAAACTTGGCGCATCGTTGGTGCCGGTGATGGTGATGGTCACCACTTGATCAACCCAAGCCCCCTTGTCGTCGCTGACGCGCACGGTGAAGCTGAGCTTTTCGCTGTGACCTTCCGCTAAGGCTTGCGTTGC
>NZ_CP031479.1:1789105-1789465 GCF_003390515.1 Vibrio anguillarum
GACATTGAAGCTGCCATAGCTCGTATCCGGGGTGCCTTCAACGCTCCATGTCAACGTCGCGTCACTGTCCACGTCGGTGGCTGAAAGCTGGCCGGTGGCGCTTGGTGTGCCCGCCACGTCGCTGCCGTCATCCAAATCGCCCGCTTCCACTACGCTGCCAGCCAGCTGGGTCGCGTCGTTCGTGATAACCGGGCTGTCGTTGGTGCCGGTGATGGTGATGGTCACCACTTGATCAACCCAAGCCCCCTTGTCGTCGCTGACGCGCACGGTGAAGCTGAGCTTTTCGCTGTGACCTTCCGCTAAGGCTTGCGTTGCCGCTTTCGTGTTGTCTAAGTTGTAGGTCCACTTGCCGTTCGCATC
>NZ_CP031479.1:1790414-1790744 GCF_003390515.1 Vibrio anguillarum
CCGTCGTTCGCACCATTGATGGTGATGGTCACCACCTGCTCGGTGCCGTCTTCCGATTTCACCGTGAAGGTTTCTGTCAGTGTCTCGTCCACGTTCAACGCATCGACCGTCTCGTTGCTGTTATCCAGCACGTAGGTCCACTTGCCGTTCGCATCCACACTGAACGTGCCGTACTGGCCCGCCGCATCGGTTTGCGCCTGGAACACGTTGTCTGTGTTGTCCACGTCGCTTGCGAGCAAGGTGCCCGTCGCGGTGTTCTCCGCCGCGTCTTCGGTCACGCTGCCGCTATCATCGCCTGTGATTTTCGCGCCGTCGTTCGCACCATTGATG
>NZ_CP031479.1:1808800-1912053 GCF_003390515.1 Vibrio anguillarum
CCGTCGTTCGCACCATTGATGCCCGTCACAATTGACCCTAAAGCACTTTGAGAATAGCTTTCTAATAGCGTTAAACTTTGTGTTTCAGAGAGGCCTAGCGCGGTGAGTGCTGACGTGGAGAATTCTGTTGCGGCTATGGTTTCCGAAGCGTCGCGAGCGATGCTGACTGAGCCCGTCGGGCTTGAACCGTTCGATTCACCCGCTGCAGTTGCAAGATCTTCGCCTAGCTGTGTTGGGTCTTGGCCTTGCTCTAATGCTGCGAAAATTTCATTGATGTCATTAGTTATATCTACGTTGCGACCATCGGCGTTAACTCTTGATATTTGTACATCATTATTATTGCCTACATCGTTTGGGGTAGCGTTACTGGCACTGATGATTATTTCACCAGGCAAGGTTTTTTCTCCTGGCTGAAGCACCCGTACATTGCCATTTGCATCCACAACGATCATCTGACCGAAAGTTAATGTTGTACCTAAAGAAAAAGAACCAAGTTCCATATAATGCCTCTAATAACTTCCGAATTCACAACGATGCGACTGTTTACATTCCTACATCTTTGCTACGTAATTTGTCATTTCTAATGGTAATAAATTAGCATTTAACACCTGTAATACAAAGGAAAAACCATTTTTACACCTTCTTATGTGACGTAGGTGGAGACTTAAGTCACACATTTATAGTTTGAATCAATATCACACTAAAGATGTACTTTATTATAAGAACAATCAACAATGTTTAATAAATGTTAATTGATGATTTGGTGTATGATTCTTTGCTAAAATCACGAATGTAATGAATATGTTGCTGTTTACTGATGAGAATTTAATGTTATTTTGTTGCGTTTTTCCATCAAGCGTCTCGATAATGCAACAGCTAATGCCGTACTATTGCGGCTTAAAAGAAGTAGAAGTCCCTAGAGGAGTGCCCAAGTGAATTGGATGAACATGAAAACGTTGAGCTACGCCATCGCACTCAGCTTCCCGATCTCTGTATATAGCCAGACTCTTGAGCAAGCGGTGTCAATAACGCTTGCAACCAATCCAAATATTAAAAGTGCATATAACGAATATGTGAGTAAGCGCTATAATAGCGAAGCCTCTTCTGGTGCTTATCTTCCAAGGATCGATCTCGATGCTGGTATTGGCTACGAAGCGGTAGATTTAGCCTCTGGTACTGAAAATGAACTTACCCGTAAAGAAGCCACCATTACCTTAACCCAACTGATTTGGGATGGATCTTCGACTTTAAACGATATTGATCGTACTTCGGCTGATGCCGAATCGGTTCGTTTCCAACTCTTAGCTGACGCTCAAGATATCGCATTAGAGGTCACTAAGGTGTATCTCGATGCAACGAAAGCGTTTGAAATACTGACACTTTCTGAAAGCAACCTCTCAGTACATAAGAAAATATATCGTGATATACAAAAGCGTGTGGAATCAGGCATTGGTTCAACCGCTGATCTTTCTCAGGTTGAAGCTCGTTTAGCTAAAGCCCATGGCAATCTTTTAGCTGCACAGAATAATCTGTTTGATATACATACCCAGTTTAAACGGTTGGTAGGTCAACCTCCTCAAGATTTAATTTTCCCTAGAGCAGACCATTCTGCTTTGCCTTTTACCGTTGATGACGCTTTAGAAAAAGCCTACCAAGATCACCCGGTCATCAAAGTAGCGCAAGCCGATGTTGATTCCGCAAAGTTTCAATATAAACAAACTCAGGGAACAAATTACCCAACGTTATCTTTCGAAGCTGCACAAACATGGCGTGATGATGCCGGTGGGATAGAAGGTAGCAGCGATGAATTCTCGGCCATGATTAGGATGCGTTACAACCTGTACAATGGTGGTTCAGATTCTGCGCGCACCGACAGTGCTGCCTACCAAATGAACAAAGCGAAAGATTTAAGAGATCGGACTTATCGTAGTGTTGAAGAGGGGTTGCGTTTATCTTGGAGCGCTCTCGATTTGACATTACAACAAAAAGAATTTTTAGCCGATCATGTTGATTCTGCTTCAGATACGGTTATTGCTTATGAAAAACAATATAAGCTCGGCAAGCGAACACTATTGGATGTGTTGAATACTGAAAATGAGCTTTTCGAAGCAAGAAAAGGTTATCTCGATGCCAAATACGATGAACAGTATGCAAAATACCGTGTTATGAATGCAACTGGGTCATTGTTGAGTTCGTTGAGAGTGGATACACCCAAAGAGTGGCATGATGCGGTGGAGTACTAACATGTTGAAATACTTATGGCCAATGATAGCGAGCTTACTCTTTATCACCTCGACGGCTTCATCTGCTAGAGATGGTTATCCATATATTGATATGCCACTCGCTGATCAAATAGACGATTTACGTGACGATGATTTTGACGGCGTGATTAATGCCAGAGATTTGTGCCCCGAAACACCATTGAAGTCAGAGATCGATAATGATGGTTGTGGCACTTTCATTAAAACCGAAGAGCAACTCCAGCTTAGAATTCTGTTTGCGAATGATTCAGCAATAGTCAACCCTGTGTTTCTAAGTCAAATACGGTCAATGGCCAATTTTCTCAAGCAATACCCTTCAGCTTCGATTGAATTACAAGGTTATGCCAGTAAGGTTGGGAATCCAGGTTATAACTTAGAGTTATCGAAAAACCGAGCTTATAATGTCGAGAAGGCGCTTGTTAGTTACGGCATTAGCCATACTCGTGTCCGTATTGTTGGTTTTGGTGATACTGAACTGACAGAAAATGGTGATGATGATATTAGCCATGCGATGAATAGAAAAGTTGTCGCCACTGTCGTCGGCCACAAGGGTTCGGTGAAAGAAGAGTGGACCATTTTCACCAAACGCGAGCGTTGAAATCGATATTTATCGAGGATTGGGGCGTTTTCGCCCCTTTTTTCTGTCTAAAATTGTAATGAGTTTACTAGCACAAAATGCTATCCTTGCGCGTCATCACCTTATGAGATAAAGATAATGAGCAAATTAACTGCTGACCTTCAAGCAAACTTAGAATTGTTTATTGAACAAACAAAAGAGACCCAACTAGTATGGGGCTTAAAAAATGAAGATGGTTGGCTGGCATGCGACTCGACAGAATTTGAAAGTAGTGAAGTTATGCCCTTTTGGTCAACCAAAGAAGATGCACAAACTCACAACGTTGAAGAGTGGTCTGACTTCGAAGTGTTAGAAATCCCTCTCGATATTTTCGTAGAAGATTGGTTGATTACCCTTGATGAAGATGGTGTATTAATTGGCACCAACTGGAATGCAAGCTTAGAAGGTAAAGAAGTAGAACCTGCAGATTTGGCCAAAATGTACCTTTAGTACCTTGAACTATTTAGTACCTTGAGCTAAATAATGGGTGTTCTATTTGCACGCTATTCCATTCGCAAACACTAGAACACCCGTTTAAATTTCACTTGATCTATGCGTTGATTATTAGATACATCATAAAGTTACAGATTGCTTTTGGTGAAGCGCATTCATCACCAACGCTTTGTTTACTAAATAATCGTTTAAACCCGCTTTACGTAGCTCACATGATGGGCAATCGCCACAACCATCACCAATAATACCGTTATAACAAGTCAGTGTTTCGTGTCTTATGAGTTCGAGAGCATCATGTTGATCCGACAATGCCCAAGTTTCTGCTTTGTTTAGCCACATTAAAGGAGTACGAATGTTGAATGGGCGATCCATCCCTTGCACCAAAGCACTGTTCATCGCTTTAACAAAATCATTTCGGCAATCCGGATAGCCAGAAAAGTCTGTTTCACAAACACCAGTAATCACCTCATCTGCACCTATTTGATACGCGTAAATACCCGCAAGGGTCAAAAACAGAATGTTACGTCCCGGCACAAACGAGTTCGGTAACCCATTCTCTTGTAACTCGTGTGATACTGGAATATCGTCACGAGTAAGTGAACTGATCGCCAACTCATTGAGTAAGCTGACATCCATGACTTTATGTGCAGCTACACCTAACTTTTTCGCTAAGGTGCTGGCAACCTCAATCTCGAGTTTATGGCGTTGGCCATAATCAAAAGTGATGGCGTGCACTTCATCAAACTCTTTTAATGCCTGAACCAAACAGGTTGTTGAATCTTGGCCACCACTAAATACCACAACGGCTTTTTTCATTTTCCTCTCCTCAGGCAATACTTAAATATTTATGCGTTTGAATCGATAAACGCCAGTTCCTCGCAATGCATGTTTCAATGCACAATTGGGTTGCCCGCTCTTTCTGACTAATAGGCTGTAAAGCAATCACTGTTGAATCAGGAACTTGCGCTCGCAGCAATAACGCATCTAGCTGTTCAATATCTTTAGCCGTTGCGACGGGGTGCTTGATCTCATTTGCTCTTAACAGAGCTGAGTCGAGTACAGGCAGTTTGCCCTTCATTGCAATTTTTGGTGACACTGTCACCCATGTATTTGCCGAGGTTTGAACCGGGAATGTGCCGCTGGTTTCAATTTGAATGTGACATCCCATTGCCTCAAATGCTTGCGCAAGTGGACGCAGATCATAAATACACGGTTCACCGCCCGTAATTACAATATGTTTAGCATGATAACCCTGTGTTTTATAGAGCGACACCATCTCTTCTGCACTGACTGAGCACCAAGTTGGGCTATCTTGGGTTTTGGCTAGCACGTCATTGATTGGGCGTTCATCTTGCGGCGTTGCATCCCACGTCTGCTTTGTATCGCACCAAGCACATCCCACTGGGCATTTTTGCAAACGAATAAAAACCGCAGGAACGCCGGTATGCACGCCTTCACCTTGAATGGTCTCAAACATTTCATTAATTTTGTACAACGTAAACTCAGCCTAACTCAATATCAAAAAATGCAGGTCGCTGACCTTAATAGATGCCTTGCCTTAGGTCAAACTAAACCCATCACGTGCGTAAAAATTTGACTAAATCAGTGGCGATCATATCTCAACTTGCATAAGCTGCTGGCTTTCTTCTTCACTTAATTTAGGTAAGTCATGTATAAACTCATCGCTTTAGATATGGACGGTACTCTTCTCAATAGCCAAAAACAGATCACAGCCAGAACAAAACAGGCTATAGCCAAAGCTCGTGAAAAAGGCGTAAAAGTGGTGCTGGCGTCTGGACGTCCCATTGATGGCATGCGCGATAAGTTGCAAGAACTGCATTTAAACTCAAATGAGGATTTTGTCCTTTACTACAACGGCTCAATGGTTCAAAACATTGGCAGTGGTGAAATTATTCATCACAAAATTATCGATGGCCGCTCTGCAAAATTAGTCGCTAACCTTGCTAACCAACTTAACGTGAATACGCACGCCTTTAGCCAAGTTCATGGTCTGATCACGCCTAAAATCAGTGAATATACCGAGCTTGAAGCAAGAATCAACGGACTGCCGATCACGGAAATGGATTTTGAACAGCTTGAAGATGATCATCCCATCATCAAAGCAATGATTGTGGCAGAGCCGAGCTTGCTACAAAAAGCCATTGAACAACTTCCTCCGGAACTCTATCAACAGTTTACCATTGTACAAAGTGCACCATTCTTTCTTGAATTCTTAAACACACAGAGTAATAAAGGCGTCGGTGTCAAAGCGATTGCCGAGCACTTGGGGATCGAGGCTAAACACATTATTTGTATGGGAGATGCTGAAAATGATCATCACATGCTGCAATACGCAGGACTTGGAATTGCAATGGCAAATGCGATGGAACAAACTAAGCAGCTAGCCGACTATATTACACTCAGTAATGACAACGATGGTGTAGCAGTTGCTATAGAAAAATTTGTACTCGGTGAGTCTCACGAATAGGCATTAAAGACGCCTCAGTCGAGGCGTCTTTAATCGGGATGTTGACTAAACAACCAAGTTAAGCACGGAATTTTCTCATGAACCATGCAAAGATGAGCATGAGTATTGGCAAGCGGAGCGTCTCAACCATTAAAGAGAAAATACTGCTGTATGAAACGAGCGTGGCACCAAATAACACCACTTGATTGAGTGCTAATAACAAAATGATCAGCAGCCACATTCGTTGAAGAGTGATGTGTAGTGGTTCAGTGCCCTTTGTCATAACTAAAGCCGATGCCGTCAGCAAAATGGCTAACCAAGCGGTGAAACTAGGCAAGGGCCAGATCATAACCAGCAGTGCAACCGTGATCGTTAAACCCCACCATACCCCACGCGAACCCAGCAGTGTTCTGACGTCGGTATAAGATTGTTCATCTAAACGAACAATATGCCACGCGACCAGAGCGCCCAACAATCCACCTATCACCATATCGCTGATGAAGGCTTCCCCAATATAGAATTTGGCCAACATTAATAGCCCCATCAACACGATAAAACCCACAAACATTCGGTTGAAATCGAGATGATCAAAAGCTCGCAATAGTGATATCCCGACACCAAACCAAACTGCAATCGGTAAACTTGGAAAACCGTACCCGTAACTTTGGCAAAGTTCCAACAGTGGTATATAGGCATGAGGTCTTGGTAATGCAAATCCTTGCTGAGCCACCAATGACAATAATGAACTCACGGTAACCACAAAAAATATCTTATAAACAGACTCTTTACCCAGATAACAGGCAATCACTGGAAATAAAACTATCAGCAATAAAGGATCCGTCAATTTGGTGATCAATACTGCGATTTGATAAATCGACGAACTCAGCGTATACGGCCATTCCGCGACCGTATTCTGCAATTTCATCATCCAGCCTAATTCGATTTGGTGAAACCGAGGCGCAGCAGAAACCAGATTCTCTACATAAATCACGGGTTGGCTATCCGCTTCTTGATACATGGTTTTGATCCGATCCCATTGCTCAGGGTAACGATACTGACTTGCATCAATACGATACGGATCGATCAGCATTGCGCTAGCAACCTCGACACCATAATGAGGAGCAAACCAAATAGGCAACTCATGTCCATTACGGCTATTTTTTGACTCAAAAGCAATCACATCGGAATCACTGCGACAGCTGTAAACGACAGCCGTATCCGTATACCCCAACGTGCGCCCTACCGTTACAACAAGGCCCGTTTCTTCCCATGTTTCTCTTTGCGCGGCCAATTCTGGAGATTCACCGGGAGATATAGTCCCTCCTGGCAATGAAATCTGCTTGGTGATCACCTCGTTAACGAGCACGATCTTATGATCGGCTTTAACTAGGCATAGAGCACCACGAATATTATCTGGTAGCGTTACGGGTTGTTGAGCGACACCAACACTTGACCAGAACAACGACAGCAAACAGACACTCAACAATGAAAACTGTTTTAACACATTAAAAATCCATGATTATTATTATCGAATTACTTGCTATCGATTGACTTTCTTAACCAATGTATATGCGATGAAAAACCAGAACGTTGATAAAAAGATTGCGCTCCTTGGTTAAAATCCCACACTTCGACAAATACTTGGGTAATACCGTACTCTTTTAATGTCTGCTCCATTTTTTGAAACAGCTGCTGTGCGATATGCTGCTGACGATATTGTGGCTCAACGTAAAGCTCATCAATACTGCCCATTGGTACCGCTTTGCTCACGCTTGAAATTAACTCGCAAAAGTGACCCGATATAAATCCCACAATTTGACTGTCTATTTTGGCAACGTAAACCAAACATTCCGGATCATCTAAATAACGAGCAATACTTTTTTCTTGTTCAATCTCTTCTGCTGTTTTGAAATGCTCAGGGCAAGCAAGGTGATGCTCATGATGAAGGTCATACATCAACTGATTCAGTTGCGGTAAATCACGATCACAAGCAGGAGTTATGATAACTAACGACATATTTCGCGCTCTGAATGAATAAAGCTTTGGCCGTGATTCTATAAGATAGTGATTAAAAAATATATCTTCATGCGTAGTGTTTTTGGTCGATTGAGCGCTAATCTCGTCTTAGAACTAAGACAGATGAACTAAGAGAAACAAATAAAATGCGGATTGCAAATTGGCAGTAAAAACGCCTCATTCATCTGAGGCGCCTCGATTAATCGTCAACTATAGGGTAGCCGCTAGTGATGGAGCGCTTTTTCTAACTCACTCAAGCTCATTGGGTCATCAATTGTTGAAGGGACAGCATACTCTTCGCCATCGGCAATTTGTCGAATGACGCGACGCAGAATTTTACCAGAGCGCGTTTTGGGTAAACGATCAACAATTAACGCATGCTTAAAGCACGCTACCGCACCAATTTCACTGCGCACTTTGTTAACAAGTTCTTGTTCCAACTCGCGCTCATCCACCTTAACGCCATCTTTGAGTACCACCAACCCTAGCGGCAACTGCCCTTTCAGCTCGTCATACACTCCGACTACAGCACATTCGGCAACCGCAGGATGAGCACCGACGATTTCTTCCATCTCCCCCGTAGATAAACGATGGCCTGCAACGTTTATCACATCATCAATTCGCCCCATGATGAAGAGATAACCCTCTTCATCCAAATAGCCACCATCACCAGAAACATAGTAACCGTCAAATTGAGCAAGGTAACCGGACTCAAATCGTTCGTGATCACGCCATACCGTCGCTAAACAACTTGGTGGTAAGGGGCGTTTCAACGCCACAAACCCTTGTTGATTGGCAGGCATCACTTCACCTAGCTCATTGAGAATCTCAACCTGATAGCCGGGGATCGGTTTCGTTGCTGACCCCGCTTTAATTGGCATCGATTCAAGCCCTATCGGATTACCAGCAATCGCCCAACCGGTTTCGGTTTGCCACCAATGGTCAACTACTGGCTTTTTAGTGTGCTGCTCTACCCATTCAAGTGTCGGCGGGTCAAGACGCTCTCCGGCCATAAAAATAGTGGTTAAAGTGGATAAATCATAATGTTTGAGTAGATCGCCATTGGGATCTTCTTTTTTGATGGCGCGAAAGGCGGTAGGCGCAGAAAAAAGTACGTCCACCTTATACTCTTGGCACACTCGCCAAAATGCAGCCGGATCGGGTGTGCGCACCGGTTTACCTTCATACAAAATAGTGGTGCAACCGTGAATCAAGGGCGCATAAACAATATAAGAGTGACCGACTACCCACCCCACGTCCGACGCAGCCCAAAAAACACCTTGTTGAGGCATATTGTAGATGGTTGACATGGAGTACTTCATCGCGACTGCATGACCACCGTTGTCGCGCACCACCCCTTTGGGTTTGCCTGTTGTACCTGATGTGTAAAGAATATAAAGCGGATCGGTCGCCAAAACCGGCACACAATCATGCGGCGGCGCTTCTTTAACGGCTCGATTCCACTCTAGATCTCGCTCATTATTTAAGTCAGCCACATGCTCCGAGCGTTGTAACACCACCACTTTTTCCGGCTTCCATTTGCTGTCTAAAATGGCACGGTCAACTAAGGGTTTGTAGGGTAAAATCTTATTGATTTCGATACCGCAAGATGCCGTCATAATCACTTTCGGTTCAGCATCTTCAATACGTACCGCTAATTCATTGGGTGCAAAACCGCCAAAAACGACAGAGTGAATCGCGCCAAGCCGTGCACAAGCGAGCATCGCCATCACTGCTTCCGGGATCATTGGCATATAAATGATCACCCGATCGCCTTTAGCAACACCTTGCATTGCCAACATTCCCGCCACTTTCGCTACCTGATCTCGTAATTGCGTATAGCTGTATTGACGCTTTCTTCCGGTTACTGGGGAATCATAAATCAGCGCGGTTTGCTCACCTCGCCCCTGTTCACAATGGAAATCTAGCGCCAACCAACAGGTATTGAGTACACCATCGGTAAACCAGCGTTCAATGCCATGCTCATCTTTTTGTAAGATAGTTTGGGGAAACTCAAACCACTCAATCTGCCGAGCTTGAGCCTGCCAAAATGATTCAGGTTCAGATTGAGCCCATTGATATTCCTTTAAATATGCCGACATAACATTTCCCTTAACATGATTTGAGGCTTAACGATGGACTCGCACCCAACCTTCCATTAACACCCGCGCGCTGCGGCTCATACTGGCTTTCTCTATTCCCCAATGACCCTCTCGTAAAACGGCTTTAGCGCCCACTTTCAGCGTACCGGATGGATGACCAAAAGTGACCGATTCTTTTGCTCCACCGCCCGCCAACATATTCACTAACGTTCCAGGGACACTGGCCGCTGAAGCGATGGCCACGGCGGCCGTTCCCATCATCGCATGATGCAGTTTTCCCATAGACAGCGCGCGCACCACAATATCGACATCGTTCGCCGATACCGCTTTACCACTGGATGACAAATAGGATTGCGCTTTTGCCACAAACGCTACTTTAGGCGTATGTTGGCGCAGTTGGGCTTGTTCAATATGCTCAATCAAACCCATTTTCACAGCGCCATAAGCGCGAATCGATTCAAACATCGTCAAGGCATGATCATCATTGTTGATCGCCTCTTGCAGTTCAGTACCTTGATAACCGATGTCCTGAGCATCGATAAAAATCGTCGGAATGCCCGCATTAATGAGCGTTGCATTCAAGGTTCCCACGCCGGGGATTTGCAGTTGGTCGAGCACATTTCCGGTTGGGAACATCACACCGCTATCATCGGCAGGATCGAGAAAATCAACCGCAATTTCAGCAGCGGGAAAAGTCACCCCATCGAGTTCGAAATCACCACACTCTTGCACTTCACCCTGCTCAATTGGCACATGGATGAGAATGGTTTTGCCAATGTTGGCTTGCCAAACGCGAACCGTCACTACACCGTTATTAGGGATCCGTTCTGGGTCGATAAAACCGCTGTGAATCGCAAATGGCCCTACCGCCGCAGAAAGGTTACCGCAGTTGCCGCTCCAGTCTACGAACGCTTTGTCTATCGAAACTTGGCCGAACAAATAATCCACATCGTGATCGGCTTGCTCACTTTTGGATAGAATCACGGCTTTGCTGGTGCTAGAACTTGCGCCGCCCATGCCATCAATTTGTTTGCCATAAGGATCGGGGCTACCAATGACACGCAACAGCAGTTGATCTCGCGCCTCTCCCGCTTGCTGAGCCTCTTTGGGTAAATCTTCAAGCCGAAAAAACACGCCCTTACTGGTGCCGCCGCGCATATACATCGCCGGAATTTTTAATGAGTTACTCACCTGATACTCCTTTATCCTTAGCGTCATTGAGCCAGAAAATCTTGCGCAAAACGCTGCAATACACCACCAGCCTGATACACACTGACTTCATCAGCCGTGTCTAAACGACAAGTCACCGTAACCTTCTGCTGTTCGCCCTTATTTGCGCCTTGCGTACGCGTGATCACCAAGGTTAAGTTGATGCCCGGCTTAATATCTCCCACCACATCATAAAGCTCAGTACCATCGAGTTGCAGTGTGTGGCGGTCTGTTCCCGTTTTAAATTGCAGTGGCAGAACACCCATCCCGACTAAATTCGTGCGATGGATCCGTTCAAACCCCTCGGCAACAATGGCTTCAACTCCCGCCAAACGTACACCTTTCGCCGCCCAATCACGTGACGAACCTTGCCCATAATCGGCCCCAGCAATAATGATCAATGGCTGCTTACGATCCATATAAGTCTCTATCACTTCCCACATGCGGGTAACCAAGCCTTCAGGTTCAATACGCGCTAACGAGCCTTGCTTTACTTTGCCCTCCTCTTGCACCATCTCATTGAACAGTTTGGGGTTAGCAAAAGTGGCGCGTTGCGCGGTCAGATGGTCACCACGATGCGTGGCATAGGAGTTAAAATCTTGCTCCGGAACGCCCATTTTGAGCAAATACTCCCCAGCGGCACTGGTCGCTAAAATTGCGTTCGATGGCGATAAATGATCCGTAGTGATGTTGTCACCTAAAATCGCCAAAGGTCGCATGGCTGACAACCGACGTTCACCCGCTAACGCACCTTCCCAATAAGGCGGACGACGGATATAAGTGCTCATGGGGCGCCAATCATAAAGTGGCTTTTGTTTGGCCATGTGCTCATCTAATTTAAACATCTGAATGTAGATTTGTTTGAACTGTTCGGGCTTAACATGGCGCGCCACCACATCATCGATCTCTTCATCGGTTGGCCATAAGTCATTGAGGTAAATCGGCTTGCCTTGCGCATCTATTCCCAACGCGTCTTTTTCAATATCAAAACGAATCGTACCCGCAAGTGCATACGCCACCACCAATGGCGGAGAGGCAAGAAAAGCCTGTTTCGCATAGGGATGAATGCGGCCATCAAAGTTTCGGTTACCTGATAGCACAGCCGTCGTATAGAGATCGCGTTCAATGATTTGCTGCTCAATCCTAGGATCAAGCGCGCCACTCATACCATTACAGGTAGTGCATGCATAAGCGACGATGCCAAAACCGAGCTGTTCTAGTTCAGGCAGCAGGCCGGCTTCCTCTAAATAAAGTTTGGCTACTTTTGAGCCCGGTGCAAAAGAGGTTTTGACCCAAGGTTTGCGAACCAAACCCAATTGATTGGCCTTTTTCGCCAGCAACGCGGCGGCCACGACATTGCGCGGATTACTGGTATTGGTGCACGAAGTAATGGCGGCGATGATCACTGCGCCATCAGGTAATTCGCCTTCTTTGGTTTGCCACGCCCCCGCAATACCGCGCTCGGTCAGTTCGCTTGTCGGCAAACGGCGATGAGGATTCGAAGGCCCGGCTAAATTGCGCTGTACACTTGAGAGATCAAACTCCAGCACCCGTTCGTATTGCGCTTCAATCAAATCATCGGCCCATAAGCCGGTTTGCTTAGCGTACTGTTCAACCAAGGCTACTTGCTGTGCGTCTCGACCCGTGAGTTTGAGATAGTTGATGGTTTGCTCATCAATATAGAACATGCCTGCGGTTGCACCATATTCAGGTGTCATATTGGAAAGCGTTGCGCGATCGCCAATCGTCAATGCGCGAGCGCCTTCTCCGAAAAACTCCAGATAACAAGACACCACGCGCTGATTTCGCAAGAACTCCGTAATGGCAAGCACAATGTCGGTCGCGGTGATCCCCGCTTGGCGTTGACCGGTTAGTTTAACGCCGACAATATCGGGCAGACGCATCATCGAAGGTCGACCTAACATCACTGTTTCAGCTTCTAACCCACCGACGCCAATCGCCAACACACCTAATGAATCGACATGAGGAGTATGGCTGTCAGTACCGACACAAGTATCTGGAAATGCTAAGCCGTTTTTCACTTGGATGACGGGCGACATTTTTTCTAAGTTAATCTGGTGCATGATGCCATTACCCGCCGGAATAACGCTGACATTTTCAAAGGCGGTTTTGCACCATTCGATGAAGTGAAAGCGATCTTCATTGCGGCGATCTTCAATCGCACGGTTTTTTTCAAACGCGTCAGCTTCGAAGCCAGCATGTTCAACCGCGAGTGAGTGATCGACAATCAGTTGCGTTTCCACCACAGGGTTTACTTTGGATGGATCACCACCTTGCTGAGCGATCGCATCTCTTAACCCCGCCAAGTCCACTAAAGCGGTTTGCCCTAAAATGTCGTGGCACACCACACGCGCCGGATACCACGGGAAGTCGAGATCGCGCTTACGCTCAATCAGCTGTTTCAGCGAATCAACCAATGTGTGCGGCTCACAGCGGCGGACTAAGTTTTCCGCCAGTATTCGTGAGGTATAAGGTAGCCGATCATACGCTCCGGCTTGGATATCATTGACCGCTTGTCGTGCATCAAAATACTCCAGCGCGGTCGCTGGTAATACTTTTTTGTATTGGCTGTTGATCGTTTGATGACTCATCAATTCCACCCATAAAACTGTCTATTCGAAACATTGTCTAGCGAGCTAGGTTTTACCTGCCATCAAACCATACACCAAAGGAGCATGGCTTGATTTCATCCCATTAACGCTGCTCTATTGGTATCCACTCTTGATGTTCAGGACCGTCATAATCGGCACTTGGGCGAATAATTCGGTTATTAGCGCGCTGTTCAAACACATGAGCGGCCCAGCCGGTTAATCGACTCATCACAAAAATAGGGGTAAATAATGGCGTAGGAATACCCATAAAATGGTAGGCCGAAGCGTGGAAGAAATCCGCATTACAAAATAGGCCTTTCTCACGTTTCATCACCGCTTCAACACGTTCTGATACCGCGTACAAATGCGTATCACCCACCGCTTCAGATAACGCTTTTGACCAACGTTTGATCAATGCGTTACGCGGGTCACTTTCACGATAAATGGCATGACCAAAGCCCATAATTTTGTCTTTATTAGCCAACATTTGCAGAATATTGGCCTCAGCTTCGTCCGGTGTTTGCCAGCGTTCAATCATCGCCATCGCCGCTTCATTGGCTCCACCATGCAACGGGCCGCGCAGTGTGCCAATCGCCCCAGTTACGCAAGAGTGAATATCTGACAGCGTAGATGCACAGACGCGCGCGGCAAACGTTGATGCATTAAACTCGTGCTCTGCGTACAGAATCAATGAGCAATGCATCACCTGCTTGTGCAGCTCGCTCGGTGCTTTTCCTGTCAGCATTTTTAAGAAGTAGCCACCAATGCATGCTTCGCTTTGATCTTCAGTGTCAATCCGGATACCTTGGTGGCTGAAACGATACCAATAACAGATAATAGCGGGGAAAAGTGCCAACATCCGTTCGGTCGCACTCAACTGCTCAGCAAAACTGTGCTCGGTTTCAAGGTTGCCTAAAACTGAACAGCCAGTGCGCATTACGTCCATTGGATGTGTACTGGCTGGCAGCAGCTCTAGCGCGGCTTTTAACGGCTGCGGTAAACCTCGTAATCCCATTAAGCGGGTTTTGTACTGGTCAAGTTCACTTTGATTAGGTAAATGGCCAATCAATAACAGATGAGCGACCTCTTCAAACTGTGCATGGTTGGCAAGATCGGTGATGTCATAACCTCGATAAGTTAGACCCGTCCCAGTTTTTCCGACAGTACATAAAGCGGTGACTCCCGCGCTTTGACCGCGCAGACCTGCGCCGCCCAGTGGTGCGTTTGACATGTTGAACTCCTTTTCCTTTGTTTTTATTATTCCTTTGATGAAAAAAGCTCGTCGAGCTTATCTTCGTAATCGTGGTAATTGAGATAGTCATACAGCTCGCTACGGGTTTGCATGCTATCGAGCAAAGCTTGTTGGTTGCCCTGCTCTAATAAATGGCGATAGACATTCTCAGCCGCTTTATTCATCGCACGAAACGCGCTCAATGGGTAAAGCACCATATCCACTTTCACTTGAGCAAGTTCTGCACATGGGTAGAGCGGCGTCTGCCCAAACTCAGTAATGTTGGCTAAAATCGGCACTGACTTACCACAAGCTGCGCTTAACGCGGTGGAGAAACGATCGTACTGCTCAAGAGTGGTCATCGCTTCGGGGAAAATCATATCGGCTCCGGCCTGCACGCAAGCAATGGCACGTTCAATGGCGCTATCAATGCCTTCCACCGCTAACGCATCGGTACGCGCCATGATCACAAACTCTGGGTTCACTCGTGCATCTACCGCGGCTTTTACGCGATCAACCATCTCTTGCTGGCTGACGATCGCTTTATTAGGGCGATGCCCGCAGCGTTTCTGCGCAACTTGATCTTCCATATGCACGGCAGCCGCGCCCGCTTTTTCCATCGCTTTGATAGTGCGAGCAATGCTAAATGCGCCGCCAAAACCGGTATCAATATCCACCAACAAAGGCAAATCACACGCATTGGTGATGCGCTCAACATCCACCAGCACATCATTTAATGTGGTGATACCTAAATCGGGCAAACCATACGAAGCGTTAGCGATGCCACCACCCGACAGATAAATGGCTTGGTGGCCTAAACGTTTGGCCATCATTGCGCAATAGGGATTGATCGTGCCGACAATCTGCAGTGGATCATTTTGTTGAACAGCGAGTCTAAATTTCGCCCCCTGACTTAAGCTCATGAGATTCTCCTAATCAGTCGCTTGGTTATCGCCCTTATTCAAGGCCGCTCTATGCGTGGTTCTTGGTTTGCTTCATTGCAGGCATGATTATTTTCTGCCCACCGCCCTGTGGCTTACTCTTTTACTATCTGCTGTTCAATCAAGATTCGACTGCCCGAAATATGGCGTCGCATCAACATCTCAGCCAGTTCTTCATCGCCGTTTTTGATCGCTTGTAGAATGTATTTGTGCTCGTCCAACGCCTCCTTCGGACGTGAATGTGAGCGTGGCGATTGATAACGATACATGCGCAGTAAGTGATAGAGCTCATCACACAATAAAGTCACTAATTTATGATTACGGCTGGCTTTGATGATGCGGTAATGAAAGTCAAAATCACCGTGTTGATGAAAATAGGAAGCCCCTTCGACTTGCTCAATATGATTCGAATGTGTCGACAATAATGCCTCTAGCCCTTGTAATTCAGAGGGCGAAATGTTGCGCGCCGCTAACCTTGCCGCCATACCCTCTAGCGCTTCGCGTACTGCATAAAGCTCGACCAACTTACCGGGTGACAACTCAATGACTCGCGCACCCACATGTGAAACACGTTCGATCAACCCCAAGCCTTCCACACGCATTATCGCTTCACGCAGTGGCCCACGGCTGACTTGAAAACGTTTGGCGAGTTCGGGTTCTGAAATTTTGCTGCCCGGTGCTATACGCCCTTCAACAATCGCCTCAATCAGATACTCCGTAAGGTTTTCCGATTTGGTGTTCTCTTTTTCTCGTTCAACAGCGTGTGATTTTGTATCAGTACTGTTTAGTGTTAGTGCACTATTCATCTTGTTATCGCTCACAGGTTGGATTCATGCTGAGACGCAAAGCACTCACACACTTATATGTGTTAACAATCATTAAAACTTATTGTTAAAATAGACCATAAAACCATCGATAATCAATAAAATTGTCGACACATTAGACTAATGTATAAGAAACTTAATGATTAAATTTGAACCAGAAGAAGATAAAACTCTGTGAGCTTGAAAAGAGAAAAGTGTCGATTTCGCAGATAGAATAAGCAGTGCAACCCATTACCGATGACACGGCCGTCACTTATGAATATTTGCAAGAGAATCACGCACTCTCCTTTTGGTTACGCTCTCGCCTGCTCGTTGCTCTTATCTGGATGCATTGCTTACAACAGTAAACCGAAAAATCCGCGCAGCTACCCACTACTGAGTGAGGCGATCTATTCTGAAGATGATCTTTCATTGGCAGACAACCCAAATATTATTCGCACGGCAATAGAGCAGAATCAATCGGTTACGATCAATGACCTCAACGCGCTAACAAGCCAGTTACCTATTGTTTTTCCTGAATTAAATTTACACCTTGAGCAAGAGCACTCATTTGATGCTCGCTTATTTCAAAGCGCAGTACAGCAACTTGTTGCTCAATTTGCTTGTGAATTGTACAGCAGCCAGCAAATGTCCGATTCGGTTCAAATGTGTGCAAACGATGGCCGTATAACACCGAACAACTTAGGTTATTTGCCTTTCCAGCAAGGCAAGTATTCGGGTGAGCGCTTAACGGTTCATCGATATTCTCAACCGCAAGGTTCTCAATCGCAAAGTGTAGCTGTTGATCTCTATCTTAAAAGCACATCGGAGCGACCACTGAGTTCAATATGGGGCTCGACGCATACTTTAGGGCGGTTCCATGGATCGCACTTTTCATCGGACAGTGTGGTACTCACCGTCTACTTCGAAGGGCATGTGTTAGATGAGCGTCATCAATGGCAAGCCCAATATCCCGAACCTTTGATCTTTTTCTTGCTGCTACCCAGTATCACGACCTTACTTCAGCAAGGTAATGACGCCTTAGCCGCGCAATTTGCAATGAATAACACCCGTTTACTGCTCGTAGATAGTGAGACAAGACGCTAGCGAAGACTCGTCACACAACGCAGTAAAATAACGCCGTGAACTTTATGAACAAAAACGTTTTTATGCCCTATATTGTTTTTATCTACGCATTAGAGACAAACCTGTAACAGGTTATTAACTTAACGTATCTGCATTAGATCATTGATGCAGTCATGATAACAACGATAAGCACCCTATCTCCGCCTGTAGCATTCAGTCACAAACGCTCCAAGGTAAAGATGAAGATGCGCCCTACATAAGGAACGTGAATATGTTTAAGCAGTTCAAACCAACCCTCACTGCATCCATACTGGCTGCAACCTTTTCTGTTAGCAGCTTCGCCGCTGATATTGAGAAACTTCACATTTTAGTACCCGGTGGCGCGGGTGGTGGTTGGGACATGACGGCTCGTGGTACAGGTGATGTACTGATGAAAACCGACATTGTCGGCAATGTGTCTTACCAAAACTTATCCGGTGGCGGTGGTGGTAAAGCGATTGCACACTTAATTGAAACCGCAGACCGCCAAGAAGATACCTTGATGGTCAACTCTACACCGATTGTTGTTCGTTCTTTATCCGGTGTTTTTCCACAATCCTTCCGCGATTTAACACCGATTGCCGCCACCGTTTCTGATTATGGCGCTATCGTTGCTGCAGGCGATTCAAAATACAAAACGTGGGAAGATGCGGTTGCCGATTTCAAAGACAACCCGCGGAAAGTGAAAGTCGCTGGCGGTTCTGCTCGTGGCAGTATGGATCACTTAGTCGCCGCAGCCGCTTTCAAAGGGCAAGGGTTGGATCCAAAAGAAGTTCGCTACATCGCCTATGACGCGGGTGGCAAAGCCATGGCGGCACTGCTTTCTGGTGAAACACAACTGCTTTCAACAGGCTTAGGTGAAGTGCTTGAAATGTCCAAGTCTGGCCAAGTGAAAATTTTGGCGATCACCGCCCCCAAACGTTTGGAATCTGCCCCGAATATTCCAACATTAACTGACTATGGCAACCCAACTGTATTTGCCAACTGGCGCGGCTTCTTCGCGGCCCCTGGGATCAGCCAAGAGAAGATTGATCAGTGGAACGCAGCATTAGCGAAAATGTACACCACCGATGAATGGAAAATCGTCCGCGACCGCAATGGTTGGATCGATAATTATCAAGCGGATAAAGAGTTTTACGCCTTCTTAGAAGCCCAAGAAAAAGAGATGGGTGATCTGATGCGTGAGCTCGGTTTCCTGAAGTAAGGTCGCTAAGGGGACAGTTCCTTGCCTTGTCCCCGCTAGCAACACTTTTGCCGTGTGCAGTTATGCTCAATACTCCTTTGTTTATCAGGCAAATATGGATAGGAAAACCTCCATACACCTATCCCTTTGCCCTTAGTTAATCAATTCATTAACTCGCTGCTACACGGCTCTTTTCTCCCCTATTTTTACCATGGAGTTGGATATGTCGGATCTGCCAACCAAATTTTTCAGCAAAGAATATTTACTGTGCCGCGATCGCGTTGGCGCGTTGATCTTCCTTGTTCTTAGCCTTTGCTACGGCTATCAAACGACTCAAATACCGATGTTTCCCGGTGATGAATACGAACCGTTTAACGCCCAAACCTTGCCGACTCTGCTGACTTACGCTGGAATTGGCCTCTCTTTGTTGATGCTGGTGTTAGGGCAGCCCGATAAACAAAGTGGCGCGGTATTGCACTTCAACTGGAAATTGTTGATTGGTTTTTTAGTGTTGATGGCGCTGTACGGACTTGGCCTAACCTATTTAGGCTTCGTACTGGCCACCAGTTTCTTTCTACTCGCTGGCTTTTATATTTTGGGTGAAAGACGCAAATCAGTGTTATTTGGTGCTTCTTTTCCCTTTGTCATCGCGTTTTATCTGCTGCTTACTCAAGGTTTGGACATCTACCTTGAGCCCGGCGTTATTTTCACACTCTGGTAGGAACTGATTATGTTAGATGGAATTTTACAAGGGCTTTCTACCGCCATGATGCCAATGAACATCTTCATGGTGATTGTGGGCTGTTTCGTCGGTACTTTTATCGGCATGTTACCCGGGCTTGGCCCGATTTCGGCCATCGCGTTGATGATCCCGATCACCTATGGCCTTGAACCATCTTCAGGTTTGATTTTAATGGCCGGCGTTTATTACGGCGCTATTTTTGGCGGCTCCACTTCCTCCATTTTGATTAATGCTCCCGGATGCTCGGCAACCGTGGTCACCGCGTTTGACGGCTACCCCATGGCGCAAAAAGGCCAAGCTGGTAAAGCGTTAGCCATCGCCGCTTACGCCTCTTTTACCGGCGGAACCTTGTCAGCGATTATGCTCTTGGTCGCAGCGCCTGCACTGGCCAGCGTGTCACTGAGTTTTCAATCCTCTGACTATTTTGCGTTGATGCTACTCGGTCTATCGGCGGTCGCTGCCTTTGCTGGAAAAGGACAAGTCCTTAAAGCATGGATGATGGTTGTTCTTGGCTTGATGCTCTCTACCGTTGGTATTGATAAAGGCGTAGGTGTGGAACGTTTTACCTTTGGCTTAACTGATTTAATGGACGGTTTTAGCTTCCTCTTGCTGGCGATGGCGACATTCGCTTTAGGCGAGACATTAATGGGTATTTTAAAACCAGAAAACGACACGCGTACAGATGAACAGAATAAAATCAGCAACTTGGGCAGTATGAAAATCACCAAGGCAGAATTTAAAGAAGCGGCTCCCGTTTCAATTCGTGCTTCCATTTTAGGTTTTTTCACTGGCGTGTTGCCCGGCGCTGGCGCAACCATCGCCGCATTTTTGAGTTATGGTATGGAGCGCAGCTTAGCGCCCAAAGATAAAAAAGAAGAGTTCGGTAAAGGGTCTTTGCGTGGGCTTGTTGCACCAGAGTCAGCCAATAACGCCGCCTCTAGCGGATCTTTTGTTCCGCTGTTGACACTCGGCATTCCCGGCTCTGGCACCACAGCGATCATGCTTGGAGCCCTGCTCTCTTACGGCATTCAACCTGGCCCTCGTTTATTTGTTGATCACCCTGATGTCTTTTGGTCTGTCATCATCTCAATGTATCTCGGTAATATTGTACTTATCATCCTTAACTTGCCGCTTATTCCTTATATTTCAAGGCTATTGGCGGTACCGAGAACCGTATTGCTGCCGATGATTTTGTTCTTCTCAATCACCGGTGTTTATTTGGTTTCGTTTAACACTATGGATGTTTACGTAATGTTGATCGTCGCGATGGGGGCGATTGCTCTACGGTTAGCCAACTTCCCGCTGGCACCACTGCTGCTTGGCTTTATTTTGGGTGGATTAATGGAAGAGAACCTTCGCCGCGCGTTGATGATCAGCGATGGGGAGTTAAGCTTCTTGTGGGAACGTCCGATCACTTTCGTGTTTACCGTGCTTGCAGTTGTGATGTTGACTAGCCCACTTGTGGTGATGCTGGCGAACAAACTTCGCTCTTCACCGACCAAAGCCGTTGAATAACAAGAGATTGTATCAATAGAAACTCATCCAACCATACAAAGACCTAGCGAAAATGCTGGGTCTTTGCTTTACTATGCACTTCAAATTTTTCCAATGTCAGCGATTGTCATGTCGTTCATCGTACCTATCTAGGAGTCTCCATGACGGATAGACACTCTTTAATCATCGTTGAAGATGATCTAAAACTCAGAGAAATGTTAACAGAATACTTTGAAAGTCAAGATATTAGCGTCATTGCCCTTGCTGAAGGTGCCAAAGCGAGCGCGGTCATTTTAGAGCAACAACCAGATATCGTGTTACTGGATTTAATGCTACCCGGTGAAGATGGGCTGACAATTTGTAGACAGATCCGTCCTATGTACAACGGTAAGATATTGATGCTAACCGCCAGTGATGACGATTTTGATCACGTTGCAGCACTGGAAATTGGTGCCGATGATTTTGTGACAAAGCCGATTAAACCACGCGTCTTGCTTGCAAGAATGCGTATGCTACTGCGCAGAGTCGACAACGAGCCAATTCAAACCGCGAAAACCGTGCTTGAATTTGGGGCCTTGTCTCTCAATCAATCTCGACATCTGTGTGAAATGAATGGTGAGGCCGTAGCGATGACCGACAGCGAATTCGACTTGCTATGGCTACTGGCATCAACACCAGATCAAGTCCTATCACGGGATGTATTAACCAAAGCGTTACGCGGGATTGAATACGATGGGCTTGATAGAACCGTCGATAACAAGATTGTCATTTTGCGTAAAAAACTCGGTGATGATTCTTCCACACCGAAACGCATTATTACGGTCCGAGGGAAAGGATACCTTTTTGTACCAGACACGTGGTAATGACCACGTATTTTAGAAGAAACCTGTATGCGTCGTATCTACGTTGAATCTTTTGTTGGTTTATTGCTCTTTTTTTTAGCGACACTCATTACCATTGAACTGGTCGTTTACCAGCTTGGTACTGACTACGATTACGTACTTGAAGATTATCAAGCTGAAGCATTTCATGACTTGGTCACTCGTATTTATCAGCATGAAGGTGAAGCCAACACCTTAAATGTACTAAAAGAATATGCCGATAAAACACGACAACTGATAGAGACGCATACTGAAAAGACCTTACCCTCAGATGTGCGAGCGTTTTTCTTTACCACCGCCCCCAATGCCTACACCTACTACGATGATGACCGTTTTTTATGGCTGCGCCTTACGTCCACCTCACCAATTTACAGCTTTAAACCCGATGAAGAATCACCACTGAGGCAAGCCATTTTCTTCGCAGATAATCTCTCACTTTTGCTGCTTGTCGTCGGTTTTGCACTGTACTGTGTGTTGCTGATCTGGTTCATCAGTCGGCGAGTGCGTGAATTGGAAAAAGTGACCTTAGCCTTTGCCGCTGGTGATCTGACCGCTCGCGCCTCCATCAAAAGCGGCGATAAAGTCGGCTCTTTAAACAAAAGCTTTAACTACATGGCGAGCAAAATTTCCGCTTTGGTGCTCAGCAATAAAGCGCTGAGTAATGCCGTGGCTCATGAGTTACGCACTCCTATCTTTCGGATCCAATGGCAAGCAGAAATGTTGGCCGATGAATCTCTGACATCAAAACAAGCGGCGAAAGTCGCCAGTATCATCGAAGATACCGAAGAGATGGAAACGATGGTCGATGAGCTTCTTTACTACGCGAAAGTTGAAAGGCCAGAGAACGAACTCAATATGCAGACAATTCAGCTCAATTACTGGCTCGAACCGATACTAGGTAAATGGCGTAGCAACAGCGTAGTCGAGATCCAGTTGCTACCATTAGCACAAGTCGCCACCTTACAGGTCGATCCATACCTTCTCAAAAGAGCTCTGGATAATTTATTGGGTAATGCTCAGAAATACGCCAAAAGCAAAATAGCCGTTGAAACCTCCGTGATCAACGCAGGTCAAGCAGTGCAAATTGATATCCATGATGATGGAGAAGGGATTGACCCGCAGCACTGGCCATTCATTTTTGATGCTTTTTACAGCGCGGATCTCTCACGTGGAGAGCGACAATCAGGCTTCGGATTAGGCTTGGCCATCGTCAAACAGATCGTTTTACGCCACAACGGCCAAGTATCGGTGGCTAAAAGTGTGTTCGGAGGCGCTTGCTTTACTCTTGTACTACCCGTGGTGGGCGTTTAATATCGGGCCACTTAAGAGAATCTGTGAACTGACGTCATTGATTCTCTTTTTTAACATGAGGGTGCGGGGCGAAGGCTATTTTACGTCTACACGTAATTCACTCATGCCCATTGTCATCGTTATTCATTATTAGGTTGTTCATTTTATGAAACCAGGTCGTACGGGTATAAAGCGTCTGTTTTATGCCACAGGTTATTCAATACAAGGGCTGAAAGCCGCGTGGCTAAACGAAGCCGCTATTCGACAAGAAACTGTCACTTCAATTTTGTTGATTACCACTACTTTCTTTTTGCCTATCACTAAAATTGAGCAAATCATGATGATTGGTTGCTTAGTCTTAGTTGTGATTGTGGAGTTGATGAATTCCGCCGTGGAAGCCGTGGTTGACCGCGTCGGTAACGAATGGCACGAACTCAGTGGCCGCGCCAAAGACATCGGTTCAGCTGCCGTACTGATCGCGTTGATATTTTCAGCATTCACATGGATGTTTATTCTGTGGCCTTATTACTTTTAGCGTATCATTTTGGCGCGCGTTAATGGCTCATTGTTTTATAACGGCCAACCAGTTGTAAAAAAGCCAGTAGAATCATAAAACAAACGACTGCTGGCTATGTCGATTTAGGAATGGTTTGGATAATCTGTATATCCCTTAGTACCTCCACCAAATAAGCAACTTGGATCAAATGCCGATAATGTACGGTTCATTTTCAAACGCTCGACTAAGTCTGGATTCGCAATAAAGGGACGCCCAAATGCGACTAAGTCAGCGTAGCCATTTTCCAAGATTTGGTTTGCTCGCTCAACGTCATATCGGCCTGCAACAATAATGGTATTGGTGAACAGCTCACGTAAATGTCGGCGAAAATCTTCAGGGATTTGTGGAGCATCATCCCAATCAGCTTCTGACAAATGCAGATACGCAATACCGAGTTTCTGTAATTGCTCCGCCGCTTGTAAAATCGTTGGGACGATATCTGGGCAGTTCATATCTTTAAATGTGATGTAAGGCGCCAAGCGAACTCCAACTTTGTCAGCGCCAACCTTATCAATGATTGCACTCACAACTTCCATAAGAAAACGCAAGCGGTTTTCTCTGCTGCCACCATATTGATCAGTGCGATGATTCGAATTGGTTCGCAAAAACTGATCGATCAAATAGCCATTACCACCATGAATTTCGACGCCATCAAAGCCAGCCGCAATCGCATTGTGTGCAGCATTAGCAAAATCGCGTACCACTTGGTTAATCTCTTGCAATGTCATTGCTCTTGGTTCAACGCATTCCATCATCTCACCGGCACTCCCCGGCTGTGCAATCCAGACTTTGGTATCGACTGGAGCAATAGCTGAAGGAGCCATCGGCTTTTGACCTTGTTGAAAAACAGGATGCGATACTCGCCCTACATGCCATAACTGATTCACTATTTTTCCTCCGCGGTCATGCACGGCTTGAGTGACCTGCTGCCAAGCCACAATTTGTTCTGGCGTGTATATGCCAGGAGTAAATGAGTATCCTTGGCTATCGTCTGATATTTGTGTTGCTTCAGTAATAATCAGACCAGCACTCGCTCGCTGAGCATAATATTGCGCCATGATGTCGTTGGGTATATTACCTGGTTGGCTTGTCCGAGCCCGCGTCATCGGGGCCATTACCAGCCGGTTATTCAAAGAAAGTGGACCGATTTGTGTCGGGGAAAATAAGCTACTCATCATTCAATCACTCTGTATTGGGTTGTTATCCATAGGCTATAACAAAAGAATCACTAAATAATCTAGCTATAATTAAAAAGAGTATTTAGGATTACTTAACAATAACTGCGATATAGAATCTTAATGAACAAATTATTGAACATGGAGGTCTTTGTTGCCATTGTTGAGCAACAAGGGTTGGCGGCCGCCGCAAAAGCCATCAATATGTCCGCCGCTTCAGTCACACTAAAACTGCAAGAGCTTGAACGCCACTATGGCGTGAAATTGCTGCAAAGAACCACACGTAAAATTGCATTGACGGAAGCTGGCGAACGTTTCTATCCATTATGTTTACAAACCTTAGCCAACATCACTGAAGTCGAGTCTTCGCTATTCGCCGAGAAAACACACTTGGAAGGCAATATAAAAATTTCAGCACCCAAAGATCTCGGGCGACAACATTTATTGCCACTGCTCGACTCCTTCTTAGCAAGACATCCTAAAATTGTGCCTCAGATTACCTTTAGTGACAGTGTGTTAGGGATATATGAAACAAAACTTGATTTGGTATTGCGTTACGGCACACTCAAAGATAGTCAATTGGTTTCCAGAAAATTAGCAACAAGTCGCCGCGTTCTTTGTGCCTCACCCGCATATTTAGCGTGCCATGGTCAACCGACTCACCCAGAGGATCTCAAACAGCATGCTTGTTTGGGTATGCTACGCAAAAGTGAATCATTAACGCGTTGGTCTTTTCTTAAAGGAGATGTCGTTCAAGATATTCTGATCAAACCATCACGTTTGTCTAATGATGGCGAAGTGATTCGTCAGTGGGCACTCGAAGGCGCAGGTATTGCACTCAAATCACAACTCGATATTCAACCCGACCTCAATGCTGGGAAACTCGTTCTTCTCTTGGAAAATTATCGGCAAAGTTTTAGTTCACACGATTTGGCCACAGGATCGGACTTGCATCTGCTCTATCCCAATCGTGATCACCAACCGTCACGTATCAAAATATTGATCGAGGAGATTGTACGCTATTTTGAAAAACGTACGCTTCCTACTGGGCAATAGCAAAAGAGCGCCGATAAAAGCGCTCTTTGTTTATTTCGACAATTTTCGGCGATTAAATGTCGAAAATTGTATTTCTGCTCTTAGGCGGCTATTTCTTATTCGCGTACTTCATTGAGTCCAACGCGACAGCGAAAATAATAATGCCGCCTTTAATGATGTACTGCCAGTAAGGGCTCACGCCAATGTAGGTCATACCATAGTTGATCACAGTGAAGATAAGCACACCCGTGACCACACCCGCAATGCTTCCGACACCGCCAGCAAATGACACGCCACCCACAACACAGGCTGCAATCGCATCCAACTCGTACAGGAAGCCAAGGTTATTGGTCGCACTGCCGATACGGCCAGCTTCCAACATACCGCCAAACGCATAGAACACACCCGATAGAGCATACACTTTCAGTAGCGTCAATGGCACATTAACACCAGAAACTTTTGCGGCTTCTGGGTTACCACCGACCGCGAAAATGTTCTTACCAAAAACGGTCTTATTCCACAAAATCCATGTAAAGATAATCGCGATAATGGCGTAGAAGGTTATGTACGAAAACCTAAAATCTCCAAATCGAATAAAACCTTGAGTGAATGAAGAGAAACGCTCATCAAAACCTGCAATTGGAGATGCACCCACCGAATCGTAGTAGAGAGAGTTAATCCCGTAGACGATGATCATGGTGCCTAATGTGGCGATAAACGGCGTTACTTTTAAATAAGCAACAATCACACCGTTCACTAAGCCGATGATCGCGCCGATCGCGCACACACAAAGAATCACAGCCACAATCGGCACGTCACCAATGCTAGGGAATACTTTGTTGACGTTATCAATTGATTGTAAAAGTGTTGCCGAAATTACAGCGGCTAAACCCACTTGACGTCCAGCAGAAAGGTCGGTTCCTTGCGTTACAATCAGCCCCGCCACACCCAATGCAATAATAACGCGCACTGAAGATTGCGTTAATATATTACTAAAGTTGCGTAAACTTAAAAATGATGGCTCCTGAATAATAATAATTGCCAGAAGAATAAATAGAACCGCATAGATCGCACCTTCCTTTAGGTGCTTCATTGCAAATGTTTTAACTGAATCCATAATAATTTCCCTAGAGGTAACGAGAGGCCAGCTCTAATATTTCATTCTGTGAAGTGTCTTTAGTATTAACGATTCCCGCAGCTCGGCCATTACTCATCACCAATATTCTGTCGGTAATGCCTAACAACTCTGGCATTTCGGAAGAGATAATAATAATCCCTTTATTCTTTTTCGCTAATTCCAATATCAATTGATAAATTTCAAACTTTGCTCCGACATCAATACCCCGAGTCGGCTCATCAAGCATTAATATTTCTGGCTGAGTTAACAACCAACGGCCAATAATGACTTTCTGCTGATTACCACCAGACAAAGAACCGATTGATGTTTCATGAGAAGGTGTTTTTACACTCATGGAGTCGATTACCCACTGTGTATCACTCCTCATTTTTTTATTACTCAGTAAACCTAATTTGGTTTTGTATTCATCCACATTGGCAACCAAAGAGTTAAAGGTAATATCTAAATTACTGTAAATGCCGGTTGAACGACGCTCTTCTGTCACCAACGCAAAACCACTATTGATCGCTTCATGTGCATCACGGTTTTTCATCTCTCGGCCATGTAACATAATGTGGCCGTTACTACGCTCACGAACCCCAAAAATGGTTTCCACAATATCAGTGCGTCTTGAACCGACGAGCCCAGCCACACCTAAGATTTCACCTTCTCTGAGATCAAACGAAATATCCTGAATAGAGGGTTGGTTCAGTGCTGTTAAATTTTTGATTTCGAGGATAATTTCTTTTGGCACATTGGTCTTTGTGGGAAAGCGCTGTGTTAATTCACGGCCAACCATCATCGAAATGATTTTGTCCATATCGAGCCCTTTCAACGGCCTCGTATCAACCCATTGCCCATCACGCAAGATGGTTATCTCATCACAAATAGTAAATATTTCTTCCATTTTGTGAGAGATGTACACCACGCCACAGCCTTTTTCTTTCAACTTGTTAATGATAGTAAAAAGATGCGATACCTCTTTTTCAGTCAAAGAGGACGTGGGTTCATCCATGATCACAATGCGCGCGTTATAAGAAAACGCTTTCGCTATTTCGACCATCTGCCTTTGTGATACCGATAATTTAGCCACTTTAATTTTCGGGTCTATATCAATATCGAGTTCATCAAAGATCTCTTTGGTATCGCGATACATTTTATCGTGATCGACAAAGAGTCCTTTCTTTGGGTAACGCCCTAGCCAAATATTATCCATTACAGAACATTGTAATACTTGGTTAAGCTCTTGGTGGACCATGGAAACACCCGCCTCCAAAGCTTGCTTAGACGATTGAAAATTCACATGTTCGCCTAAAAATATAATATCACCTTCGTTTTTATCATAAATTCCAAAAAGGCATTTTAATAGCGTCGACTTACCTGCACCATTCTCTCCCATTAATGCATGAATAGAGTGTGGTCGAACTTTCAAATTAACTTTATCTAATGCCTTAACCCCGGGAAACTCTTTACTCACTCCTGTCATTTCTAACAGAAATTCATGCTCTTGATTTACCATGGCATCACTTATTTATTCTTTGATTAATACCATTCAATATTAAATAAAATTTAATCAGCAATTATTTATTATTGATTGTATAAACACCCTATAAGTTAGGGAGTAAAGGGGGAATGACTTCCCCCTTGAACTTTAGGTTACTCGAGTGTCGATTTATCCACACCAACATAAGGAACACGAACAATCTTATTGGCCATTTCCCATTGAGTGCCTTCGGTTGCAGCTTTGCCGTTGGCTAAATTACGTGCAAGTTCAAATGTCGCTTTGGCTTGTGAATCTGCATCATTAAGCACAGTGCCTGCCATGTCGCCAGATTTAACTAATGCTAATGCTTCTGCTAACGCATCAACACCGAATACTGGTACTTTCGCACCCGCACCACGTAACGCTTCAATCGCACCCATCGCCATACCATCATTATTGGCAATCACGACTTCGATTTTGCTGCCGTTGGGGCCAGATAACCAAGCATCCATTTTATCTTTTGCCATGGCGGTATCCCACATACCAGTATCCATGTGTAGCTCTTCTGTTTTGATGCCATTTTCGTTAATGGTTTTCACAGAATAAGAAGTACGAGCTTCCGCATCTGGGTGACCTGGTTCGCCTTTCAGCATTACATACTGCAGTACACCGTCACCGTTTTTATCCCAAGCAGGATTGGCTTTCCAGTGTTGCGCAATGAGATCGCCTTGGATGATGCCCGACTCTTTTGAATCTGTACCCACATAATAGGCTTTGTCATATGAAGCGAGCGCTTTAGCACTCGGTTCTTTATTGTAAAAAACGATAGGAACATCATCCATTTTCGCTTTTTGAATAATACTTGGTGCAGCTGCAGGGTCGACAAGGTTGATCGCCAGTGCTTTCACGCCACGAGCCAACATGACATCCACTTGGTCATTTTGCATTGATTGGCTGTTTTGTGAGTCATTCATCAAAACCTTGGTGTTGCCGTCATTATTTGCCTGTTTTTCAATCGCTTGGCGAACAACTGACATAAAGTTATCATCGTACTTATAAACGGTCACACCGATCGTTGTGTCAGCCATGACTTGAGTGCCGAAACTCATACCAGCCGCAAGCATGGCTAAAGTAGTTAACTTTCTCATTGAACAAGTCCTATTTGTTAGTGTTGTTATTACGTTGTGTAGGGGGAGAAACGTTAACTCTGAGAAACAGCAGTGAAAACGTTTACCTTTCAAAGTATAGTAGTAAAACAAACAATTAATGTGAACCAGTTAAAATTTCAGTTTTGAAATCGCATTTTCATGCGGTTTCTTGTGAATAGTTTGATAACTATTGCAAAACTAAGTAATCATACGTAACGCAATGTAACATCGAGACCTATTTCTCTTTTTAAAAGTGCGATCCACCACGAAAGAGATCATACCTCTCAAAACACCAGATGTTAACGTTTACACTTGCGAGTTTCCAATATGCAATAGATTTAACTTTCATTTGACTGCTCACAAAGTGTAGATGAGGCTTGTTACATACGCCTGCAATTTATTCGTGTATTTTTACGCCATATCGGGTCTCGATTTACCAAACAGCACCACGACTTTTAATTAATGAACTCTTACATTGTCATTTTTATTATTGGCATATGCCAATAATAAGGTGTATTTTAAATACAAGAACCCGATAAACTTTAGGAGCCATGATGATTTATGCCATCCCTTGTGATCAAAACTCGCCTTTTAATCACTTTGCCAAAGCGCCTCAATTGATGATTGTGGACGATACCACCGCCACTAGCCAACGTATTGACGTTACTAAAACCGAGGGCAGTTGTGGCCACAAAAAACAGCTACTTGCACTGCTAAGAGAGAATAGAGTGGACGCTGTTATCGTCCGCAATATCGGACAAAATATGTTAGCAGCAATTTTAGAAAAGAAGATTGAGGTATATTACGCACCAAGAGGCAGCCAATTAACATCACTTCATCCAAACCATCTTCTGCCCGTCACCGACGTCTCTTTTGGCAAGCCTTCAGCCAATAAATCGAAGAAACGTTGTGCTAGTCAATGTGGATCGAAGAAAGTGGATAAACATAACAAACTGGCACCCAGAATGCTGTCACCAACTACCATAGAAGCGTTGAAGAAAGTGCTGAAAGTAAAAGCGATTGTCGAGGGAAAATAATGACTTATGTTATAACCTTTGCGTTTTTTATTGGCATTATTGTCTTGATGGCGATCGGTGTTTTGTTTCGCCGCCGCTCGCTGCAAGGCAGTTGTGGTGGGTTAGCAAATATCGATATTGAAAGAGAATGTAACTGCGTAGACGTTTGTGATGAGCATCAGAAGGTGTTGTATCAAATTCAAGAACCTGATCACGAGCGTTAGCGCTCAACCAACATCAACGCATGACCTTCCACCAAGCAAGTCGCGACTTTCGCTCTTGCTTGGTTAACGATATTACCAAAGGTTTGTCGCGATATGCCCATCTGCGTAGCCGCTTGTAATTGGCTAAGCCCCTCTTTATCAGCCAAACGCAACGCTTCAAGTTCTTCTGGCAGTAAATCTACTGTGTTCAATTCAGATAATTTGACACCGTTGGGTTTGAAGCATGCATACGCCACTTGACCACAAACACGACGAATTTTTTTGGGTCTTGCCATTTTCTTCTCCTAATCATTTAAAAACAGTTTGGTGAACTTATGAACATTCAGCCTCCCCTACAACATTGCCACTGCGCGGTGTGTTGTGCCCCGTTCTTTTCTGAAACGCACACACTGCAATTTAACCAAACAGAAACGGGGAGAGTATGCGCACAGATTGTAGCAACAGAAAAGATGCAAGGCTATCAAGGGGTCATGCAGGGTGGACTTATCAGCACCTTACATGATGCGGCCATGACACATTGTCTGTTTGCACAGTGCATTTATGCGATGACAGCAGAGCTAAACGTACGTTATCTGCACCCTATTCCACTGAATGTACCGTTGCAAGTCGAAGCGCATCTTATCAAACAAAAACGTCACATTTACTATCTGTGCAGCACCATTTTTTATGATGGGCTTCCCTATTCTACGGCCAGTGCAAAGTTTATGTGCAAAGCCGAGTAGCTTGAGTGCTACAGTCATTAGGGTGCTGGCTTAGCGTAAACTTCGGTTGAGTCACGCTTTCATCCTCCTTATACTCACTCATCATTTCTTTATTATCTTTCGTTATGAAAATTATCGCAGTAACTGCTTGTCCAACAGGCATCGCGCACACCTATATGGCCGCAGACGCACTCAAAAAAGAAGCGAATAAGCGTAATATCTCAATTAAAGTCGAAACCCAAGGCGCAATGGGTGTCGAGAACCCACTGACAGTGGCAGATATTGTCAACGCGGATCTGATCCTCATCGCTTCAGATATCGACATTGAACAGCGTGAACGTTTTGTTGGTTGCAAAACGGTTCAGGTGTCCATTGAAGAAGTGTTGACGAACGTGCAATCTGTTTTAGATCGTTATTTGTAACCGCCGATGATCACAACGCGCATCACCTTTGTTTTAAAAGCAGGCGGTCTGGTCAGCTGGCAATTAAATGAATTGAAAGATCTCAACCGCCATTTTCGCTCGGTGGTGGTGCTGTTTAACATCACGCGTGACAACAAGGCAATGCTCAACCATACACTGCAAGTGTTAAGCCTTGGTTCAAACCCGGGAGATGTATGCCAAATTGCCATTGAAGGGCTCGACGCCGAGTTGGCCTGCATGGTGATGACAGAGTATTTACGCGAGCACACACTGCTTATTTCAACATCACACAAACAAAATGCCAAAGCGGAATTGGCGTTTGCCACCCACTCTGCTTTTCAACTGCCCTTTTCGCTACAGTGGCATTACGCCACATTAGGCCCTGAGCTTAGCAAATCAGAGGCACTCGACACAATTGCTAAGCAGATCATGCCCACGTATTGTCATGATATTTTGCATGCGCTGGAAAAAAGAGAAGCCATCTCCCCGACCATTATTGGCCGTGGAATAGCGCTCCCCCATGTCATTCACGCACGAGTTGCCCAGCCAACACTGGCGGTTCACTGGTTAGCAAACCCGCTATCATGGTCAGAAAAATCCGGCGATGTGTCGCTGATCATCACCTTATTACTGCCGACATCAGCGCCGCGAACCGTGATTAAACCGGTCACGCAGTTAACTCGTTGGTTGCTGGAAGAGGAACATCGTCAATGGCTACTTACAGCAAAAAGAGAAGAAACCCTTAAAGCCATTTTGCTGCACGTGATGGCTAAGCCGGACGACCCAATACAAAATGAATAGCTTTATTGCGACAGAGTTCGATATTCAGATGGAGTCATACCCGCTTTGCTTTTAAATACGCGGAAAAAATAATTCACATCTTGAAATCCACAGCGCGTGGCCACTTCAGCTAAACGAAAGGTGTATTTCTTCAACATAAATTTTGCCCGTTCAATTCTTACCCAAGTGATGTAATCAGCAAGAGTCATGTGTCCTTGTTGGCGAAACATGCGCGATAAATGGTTGGCAGAGATATTAAACCGCTGTGCGATGCTGTCACGGCAAATATTGCGATGAAAATTTTCTTGGATATAGATGCAGATACCTTGATATAAATCTTCACTGCGCTTTTTAGGAGAAGCGGTCGGTTGATCGAGCATTGTGGCGCTGTAACTCAACAGAGCCAGCAACAAATGTTCGTCCATTGGACTTTTCTGAGGCTCACGTGCTAATGCATTTAGCCCTTCGAGCATGTGATCAATCGCGTGCCCAGTACGCGTTGGGATACTGTGTTTCTGAACATCATAAAAACCACTCTCGCCTTTGTGTTTACTGACCAAACTAAACCCCATTTGACGACGGCCAAATAGCAAACTCAAGACCGAACAGCTCTCTTGCCAATCAGGTTTATTCCAGCAGTTCGGAGGTATATAAAGCGCATCACCAGATAAGATGTTGACCTTACTGATACCGTGTTCAATCTCTTCGATTTCGTTGCTATACACGCCGCTTAAAACCAATTCTAGACGAGGGAAATTGACTTGGTAACTGAACGCTGGCGGCGTTATTTTGTCCCCAGCAAACCATATTCGATTAAAACTTTCTCGCTCCGAGAGCAGCACTTCAATCACATTTTTAAATACTGGGATCACAAAATTCACCCTATACCCATCAATAAACGAGGCAACTATAATCCAATACCTCATAAATCACCAATCATTACGCATTCGATAACTCCGATCGAAAAAGCAAAATAATCAATTTATCCAATTGAATTAAAATAAAAAATTAATCATAAATTAAAATTATCACCCTAAAACCAAAATAAGAGCCTGATCACGTTTGCAGCCACAGGTTACAATAATCCAGTAAATGCCAGTTTCGTACACTACCACTGTTCACCCGAGGCGCTCACAATATCTCCAACAAAAAGCGCGGTGCGCAATAACAATATCCCCAAACAGTTTGAAGTTGCAGCCAACATGGCTCAGTTCTACGTGCGAAGGGGATAAAAACCATATAGGGGACGAAACATGATCACTCAACTCATTAATGAGAACTTGATCCTGCTTGATTTGAAAGCAACATCAAAAGATGGCGTTTTCTCAGAGCTGGTCGATGTACTGTTAGAACAAGGACGCATCAGCGATAAATCGCAGTTTTTAGCCGATATCTATGCTCGTGAAGAGCTTGGTAACACTGGATTTGAAGATGGTGTCGCGCTGCCTCATGCCAAAAGTTCCGCCGTTATCTCGCCTGCAGTTGTGATAGGCATCAGCAAAAGCGGTATCGAATATGGCGCGGAAGATGGCTTGCCTTCTAAATTATTTTTCATGATAGCCTCGCCTGATGGTGGTTCAAATCATCATATTGAAGTGCTGGCAGAGCTCTCTTCCAAGCTTATTGAAGAAGGGTTCATCCAACGTTTCTTAGACGCAAAAACAGAGCAAGCAGCGCTAGATTTGTTGCTACAAAAAACCGAAAAAGCAACCGATGTTGAAGCCAATAAAGGCTTTTTGATTGGCGTAACGGGCTGCCCAGCCGGTGTTGCACACACTTATCTTGCCGCTGAAGCGCTGGAAAAAGGGGCCGCCGCGATGGGTTATCAAATTAAAGTCGAAACCAACGGTTCGATTGGGGTGAAAAACAGCCCAACGGATGAAGAGATCGCTAAAGCTGATGCGATCATCGTGGCTTGCGACAAGCAAGTTGACATGGTGCGCTTTGCGGGTAAAAAACTGATTGAAACGGGCGTTAAAGCGCCGATTCGTGATGCAAAAGGGTTGATTGAAAAAGCCCTCAGCGCACCAAAATATCAAGCCGATGCCAGTACCAAGACTTTAGATGGGAAAGGCAAAGCGGCGCAAGCTCGCTCCGATTTATACCGCTATTTGATGAATGGTGTATCGCATATGATCCCATTCGTTGTTACTGGCGGTTTGTTGATTGCTTTAGCACTCGCTATTGGCGGCGAGCCAACCGAAGCTGGTATGGCCATTCCTGACGGTAGTATGTGGAACCAAGTGCTGAACGTCGGTGTGGTTGCTTTTACGTTGATGATCCCCATTCTTGCAGGTTACATCGCGTATGCGATCGCCGATCGCCCTGCTCTGACTCCTGGCTTAATTGGTGGTTGGATCGCTAACAACGGGTCATTCTACGGCGCAGATGCCGGTACAGGTTTTATCGGTGCCATTATTGCTGGCCTTTTAGTCGGTTATTTCATCAAATGGTTAACAAGCATCCATTTTCACAAGTTTATTCAACCACTTGTGCCAATCATGATTGCACCCATCGCAGGCTCACTCTTTATCTCTGGGCTCTTTATTTTTGTTATCGGCGCGCCGATTGCAAGCTTGATGGATGGCTTAACCGCACTACTTACGAGCATGAGCTCAGGTAACGTGATACTGCTCGGTATTGTGCTCGGCGGCATGGCTGGCTTTGATATGGGTGGCCCATTTAACAAAGTGGCATTCCTCTTCTCTGTTGGTATGATTGCCAGCGGTCAAACTCAATTTATGGGTGCAATGGCGTGTGCCATTCCAGTCGCGCCACTCGGTATGGCTTTAGCAACCGTTTTGGGCCGTAAACTGAACTTGTTTGAAGCCTCTGAAATTGAAGCAGGGAAAGCTTCCGGTGCAATGGGCTTGGTTGGTATCTCTGAAGGGGCGATTCCATTTGCAGCGCAAGATCCGATGTCAGTCATTCCAGCAAACATCTTGGGGTCGATGGTTGCAGCGGTTATGGCGTTCACTTTTGGCATTACAAACAGTGTTGCCCACGGCGGTCCTGTAGTAGCATTGCTCGGTGCCATGAATAAGCCTTTGCTAGCTTTGCTTTGCATGGCAACTGGTGCTGTAGTAACAGGTGTTGTTTGTATCACTCTGAAAAAAATGCGCCAAGCGAAATTACAACAAGCAACGGCTTAATGATCAAGCACTCTCCCCCGAGAGTGCTTGATGTTCATCAACGCTGAGCTTCTGACTTTATGTTGTACTCCCGCTTTAACTCGGGAGTTTTTTATTTCGCTTACTCTATGTACTGCTGCTTTGTTTTTATTTTGATTTTTTGTGAGATGTACTATGACCAATAACAAACAACCTTTCTTTTTGATGGACAACGTCATCCAAAACTATGCGTGGGGAAGCACGACTTCGATTCAGCACTTGTTTGATATTGCTAACCCAAACAACGCTCCACAAGCAGAAATTTGGATGGGAGCACACCCAAATGGATGCTCACAAATTCATGTGAATGGAGAACCTGTTTCGTTGCTTGAGATGATCAACCAAGATAAAACAGCGTTTCTTTCTGCTGCTACTGCAACAACCTTTGGTGAGTTACCTTATCTTTTCAAAGTACTTGCCGCAGCGAACGCCCTTTCGATTCAAGTTCACCCAAGTAAGCAAGAAGCGGAAATTGGTTTTGAGAAAGAAAACCAAGCGGGGATCCCACTCAATGCCGGACATCGCAACTATAAAGATCCTAACCACAAGCCGGAATTGGTTTACGCCCTTACCCCTTATCAAGCGATGAATGGGTTTCGCCCAATCACAGAGATTGTTGAACAATTTCAAACGCTGAATATCAATGCGATTTCAACCTTGGTCGATGCTTTTGCACACAACTCAACATCACAAGGTTTAAAAACTTTTTTTAGTGCATTGCTATCATTAACTGGCGAGCAAAAAGAACATGCGGTGAATGCATTATTAGCGTATGCCCATCATCATTCAGATGATGATCTTTTTGAGCTCATTTTAGAGCTGGCACAACAGTACCCCGGTGATATCGGTCTATTTTCTCCGTTAATGCTCAATGTACTCACTTTAGCTCCGGGTGAGGCCATGTTTTTAGACGCCAGAACGCCACATGCCTACTTGAAAGGTACCGGGCTTGAAATCATGGCCAATTCAGACAACGTATTGCGCGCTGGCCTAACACCCAAACACATGGATATTGAAGAGCTCGCATCATGCACGCTATTTGAAGAAAAACCCGCTTCAAGCCTGTTATTAAAACCAATCGAAGAAAATGGAGCGTTATTGTTCCCCGTCCCAGTACGCGATTTTAAATTTGCGATTTACCTCAATGCCGCGCAAGTTGAGGTGAAAATTAACAGTGCCGAAATTGTCTTTGCCATTGATGCTGATGCGACCCTAACCCATGACAATGGTGAGTCTCTAACCGTGAAAAAAGGTCACTCAATCTTCATCCCCGCATACGCTGAACATTATCAACTGTCATCACTTGGACGTGTCGCACGCGCGTATAATTAACAGCCGACGTGATAAACAAAAAAGCCAGCATCTGTTCTGCTGGCTTTTTATTTGGGATTATTACGAAAATTTGCGCTAATCAATTTGTGGGCAGTTAGATATTCTGCGACTGCTTCCAAACCGCCAGTTCAACCCACATTTGTTCGAGTTGTTGCAACTCTTCTTCTGTGAGCAGTGCTAAGGTCGTTTGAGATTCAGATGTCGGACCGTCTTTGAGAGAGCGAATCTGCGCATAAAAATCCTTCTTTAATTGCGATATCACAGGGTCCACAACCGATTCCTATAAAAATACTAAAATTCTCAAAAATAATACCATTTTTCATAGACATGTCTTATGTCGTGTTAAGTTATGGAATAGTTATCACATTTCTAATATCTAAGCCTAAAGTATCAAAATTACAATTTAAAATTGTTCACTAGGCTATCGAGTTGCTTGGAAACTTTTTTCAAATGTTCGCTACTAACGGTGAGCTCCTCAGCCACTGTTGTTGTTTCCATGGTGAGATGATTAATATCTTCAACGGTGCGGTTGATTTCACTGACCACACTTGATTGCTCTTCCGTTGCCGTCGCCACTTGAATGTTCTGATCACTAATATTCTCTATATAAACGCGGATCTGTTTTAGCGAGCTATTGGCATTTTCAGCTTGTTCAACCACCAACAAACTCTGCTCTCGGCCTTGGGACATTGCCCCAACCGCCCGTTTCGATTCTTCCTGCAAGTTATTAATGACTCTTTGAATTTCTTCGGTTGATGCAGCAGAACGGCTTGCTAAATTTCGCACCTCATCGGCAACGACCGCAAAACCTCGACCTTGCTCTCCCGCTCGCGCCGCCTCAATCGCTGCGTTCAATGCAAGTAAGTTCGTTTGCTCGGAAATGCTACGAATAGTCTCAAGTATCGAGCTGATGTTAACCACTTGACCAGCCAAAGAGCCTACGACTTGTGCAGCTTGCTCTAATTCAGTGATCAAATCTGCAATTTGCACTTGTGCTTTCTCTACTACAGTGGTGCCATTTTCCGCCTGATGAGTGGCCTGTTTCGCAACGTCGGCAGCTTGAGCTGCGTTGTTTGCAATTTCGCCTACCGTTGCGCCTAACTCATGAATGGCAGTGGCCACTTGAACTGTTCTATCACGTTGCGAAGTGCAGTTGTTTTTGGTTAATAGTGCCCGAGCTGAAACTTGGTTAGCCGTATTCGCTAATTCATAAGAACTCGAAGCCACTTGCTTGATCGCTACATGTACTTTCTCAATGAAGTCGTTAAAACTGTCGCTAATTTTCGATAACTCATCTTGGCCACCTAAATCAATGCGAGCATCTAGCGCCATGTTTTCAGCTGCCAAAGCAATCGATTTTTGTAGGCTGGCCACTCTCGTTTTTAGGCCGATAACAATAAAGAATGAAGTGACAAACGAAATTAACACGCCAATACCAATAATGATAAACATGTGGTTTTGCCCTTGGGCATAACTCTTTTGGCTATTGACGTTCTGCTGTTTGGCCTGCTCTAGTAGCGAATCGAGGATCACATTGGCTTTTTTACGCAGTTCACCATAGGTAACCGCGTATTGATCTCGGTATATGTTGCGCGCCGTATCTAGATCGCCCTTTTCAAATGCCGCCAACATAGGATTAAGTTGAGTACTGACCATTTTTTCAAAGTCAGTCAACAGTTGCTGAACTTGTCTACGCTGTTCTGGATCCACTTGTGACTGAACTGCGTGCTCGACAGACTGCCTCATTTCAGGGATATCTTCGTCACGTGTCTCTTTCACGCGTGTGAGGACACCCTTTTTATCTCTTAACGACGTCTCTTGAAGTAACATCATATCGATACCAACCCGCATACGGGGAATTCGAGAGGCAACTTCAGCCATTGAACGCATTGGCGCGGCCGTATTGAGATAGAGCTGCTCTGCCTGTCGTTGAATCGTCGACATGCTATTGAAGCTCGCCATTCCAACAATAATCAACGCAACGCAAGGTAATAACACCGCAAAAATTAATCGCGATTGTAAGGTAAACCGATTAGCAAACATCTTTTATATCCTTTTTAGTTGTAGCGCCATTATGTTATGGGGACAGATCTTAACCAATGAATGGTTTCTTATTTATTAAAAAGTTATCTTTTCTAGAACGTTTAAAATTAAATTAATGACTTTTATGACGTTAACTCAATAGCTAAGTATAGGCAATTTTAGGTTGAATGAGAGATGTGGAGTCAGCCGTATTTGTGGCACAGATGATCTTTTCAAAAAGACCACCACGATTTCAACGCTGAATGGAAATCCTTCACTTGTTGGATGGGCTGCTCGCTAGAAGTAAAAAGCCGAAGCAATCAATGCTCCGGCTTTTATTCTTTATCACCTTAGAATAAAGGTGGATATGTGAAACGATTACTCGTCTTCAGAATCGCTGCTCGGTTCAGAGTCAGCCTCTTCTGCGTCACTTTGTACTTCTAAAATTGCAACGCTCGATTCACCCTCTGGCAATTCCTCACCTTCTGGTAACTCAGCATCTTCAATTTCTTCAATACGTTGTAAACCTACGACGTTTTCATCTTCAGCGGTGCGAATCAAGGTCACACCTTGAGTATTGCGTCCCACTTGGCTCACTTCCGCGACGCGAGTACGAACGAGCGTACCGGCATCGGTGATCATCATGAACTCATCGCCTTCTTCAGTTTGCACTGCGCCGACAACTTGACCATTACGCTCAGACACCTTGATTGAAACAACGCCTTGAGTTGCACGACCTTTAGTTGGGTATTCCCCTAAGGTTGTACGTTTACCATAGCCGTTTTGTGTCACTGTTAAGATGTCGCCATCATTTGAAGGAACAATCAGCGATACCACTTGGTCGCCTTCTGCTAGCTTCATACCACGAACACCGGACGCTGTGCGTCCCATGGCGCGAACACCTTTGAACTTAATTTCTGGCTGGCCATGTTCATCAAGAACAGGCTGACCATTTTCATCCAATACTGGCGTTTCTTCTGATTCTTTAAAGCGAACCACTTTACCAAATTTAGAAAACAGCATAATTTCACTGTTGCCATCGGTAATGTCCACACCAATCAAAGAGTCATCTTCACGCAAGTTAACCGCGATCAAACCGTTAGAACGCACGTTGGCAAAGCTTGAAAGTGATGTTTTCTTCACTGTACCGTCACCGGTCGCCATAAAGATAAACTTATCATCACTAAACTCAGTGACTGGCAAAATCGCAGTAATACGTTCCCCTTCTTCCAGAGGAAGAATGTTAACGATAGGTTTACCACGCGCTGTACGGCTCGCTAGCGGTAATTGATAGACTTTCAAACGGTATGTCTTACCACGAGTCGAGAAGCAAAGAATATGGTCATGAGTATTCGCCACAAGAAGACGCTCAATGTAGTCTTCTTCTTTCATCTTCGTCGCGCTCTTACCTTTACCACCACGGCGTTGTGCTTCGTAATCGCTGAGGATCTGGTATTTCACATAACCTGCATGAGAAAGTGTAACTACCACATCTTCACGAGCAATCAGCTCTTCCATGTCGATATCGTGAGTTGCCGCGGTAATTTCAGTGCGTCGTGCGTCACCAAAAGCATCACGAACAGTTTCAAGCTCTTCGCGGATCACTTCCATCAAACGTTCAGTGCTAGCAAGGATATGCATCAGTTCAGCGATTTCTTCCAGAAGAGCTTTGTACTCATCAAGAATTTTTTCGTGCTCTAAACCTGTCAATCTGTGCAGACGAAGTTCAAGAATTGCTTGGGCTTGTTGCTCAGTTAAGAAATATTTGCCATCACGGATACCGTATTCTGGTTCAAGCCATTCAGGACGAGCGGCATCGGTTCCAGCACGTTCAAGCATTGACGCTACGTTGCCAAGATCCCAACCACGAGCAATCAAGCCTTCTTTTGCTTCTGCTGGCGTTGCTGCGCGGCGAATCAATTCGATGATTTCATCAATGTTGGCTAACGCGAGAGCAAGTGCTTCTAGAATGTGGGCACGATCACGAGCTTTACGCAGTTCAAAAATAGTACGACGCGTCACCACTTCACGGCGGTGATCAACAAAGCATTTCAACATTTCTTTCAAGTTGAATAGCTTAGGTTGACCATTATCCAGCGCAACCATGTTGATGCCGAATGTCGTTTGTAACTGTGTTTGAGCGTAGAGGTTGTTCAGAACTACTTCACCAACCGCATCACGTTTACATTCGATAACAATACGCATGCCGTCTTTATCAGACTCATCACGCAGTGCACTGATGCCTTCGACTTTTTTCTCTTTAACCAACTCAGCAATTTTTTCAATCAAGCGTGCTTTGTTCACTTGATAAGGGATTTCTCTGACGATAATGGTTTCTTTACCATTCTTCTCGACTTCGATATCCGCTTTAGAGCGCATGTAGACTTTACCGCGCCCTGTTTTATAAGCGTCGATAATTCCTTTGCGGCCACTGATTAATGCTGCTGTTGGGAAATCTGGGCCCGGAATGTAGTCCATCAACTCATCAATGGTGATGTCTTCATTATTTATATAGGCCAAGCAACCCTCAACCACTTCCGTTAGGTTATGGGGTGGAATGTTGGTTGCCATACCTACTGCAATACCGGATGAGCCATTCACCAGTAGGTTAGGAATTTTCGTAGGAAGAACCGCAGGGATCTGTTCTGTACCGTCATAGTTCGGTACATAATCGACCGTTTCTTTGTCGAGATCGGCAAGCAGTTCGTGGGCAATTTTTGACATGCGTACTTCGGTGTAACGCATTGCTGCCGCAGAGTCACCATCGATCGAGCCAAAGTTACCTTGGCCATCGACCAACATGTAACGCAATGAGAACGGCTGCGCCATACGAACAATCGTATCGTATACAGCACTATCACCATGCGGGTGATATTTACCAATCACATCGCCTACAACACGGGCAGATTTTTTATATGGTTTATTCCAATCGTTACCAAGCACATTCATCGCGAATAGAACGCGACGGTGTACTGGTTTTAGGCCATCACGCACATCTGGAAGAGCACGACCCACGATAACGGACATCGCGTAGTCTAGGTATGAACCTCTTAGCTCATCTTCAATGTTTACGGGCGTGATCTCTCTAGCTAGATCGCTCATAGAGCCATTATCCCTCTATCTTTTGATCGTATATTCGATACGTACAAGGCCGAAAAATATAACACATAATTCACTACTTCGGCATCCCTTTCCCTTTCCTTTTATCAGGTTGTGACCTTTGTTGTGTATCAAGTGCCGAGAAATTGCACATTCATTCCATACCCGGCTGATTAATGGCCAAATTTTAGCCAAAAATTAATGAAATAAAGATAACCTGTAGCCTGTGATAATCAACTGGTTATAATACCCCACACAACTAAAGATGCCTATTTTGACAGCAAGAGCGAATCTAACATGACTAAAGCACAAAACGTTGATCTTAATGAAATTAAAAAGTTTGAAGAGATGGCGTCACGCTGGTGGGATCTGGATGGTGAATTTAAGCCACTGCATCAAATTAACCCGTTAAGATTGAACTATGTGTTGGTCAATGCCAACGGCCTATTTGGCAAGAAGGTGCTCGATGTTGGATGTGGTGGCGGAATTTTAGCCGAAAGCATGGCGCGAGAAGGTGCGCAAGTGACTGGCTTAGACATGGGCAAAGAACCGCTTGAAGTCGCTCGTTTACATGCTTTAGAAACCGGAACAAAGCTCACTTATATTCAAAGTACGATTGAAGACCACGCCGCTGACAACCCACACACATATGATGTTGTCACCTGCATGGAAATGCTTGAGCATGTTCCAGATCCATTGTCCGTTGTTCAAGCCTGCTCGGCGTTGGTCAAACCCGGCGGTCATGTTTTCTTTTCTACGCTCAATCGTAATTTTAAGTCTTACCTGTTTGCCATCGTGGGCGCAGAGAAGTTGCTACGCATTGTTCCAGAAGGCACACATGATCATGAAAAATTCATCCGCCCATCGGAACTGATTAAGATGATTGATAAAACAAACCTGCAAGAGCAAGGAATAACAGGCCTACTTTATAACCCGTTAACCGATACTTACCGTTTAGGGCGCAATGTTGATGTCAATTACATCGTTCATACTCAGCTTTTTTAAAGTCAGTGGTCATCTAATATGCCATTATCGATAGCGTATTGCCCACGTTAAAAATTAAGCCGAATAGCACATTTTTTCTCGGTTTCTAGGCTGTTTTTTGTGCTCTAGATTCCATTTTAACCACATCGAAAATCGCTCCCTTTTTTCCTCAAAGATCAAGAAGTTTTTTTTTGATTGTGGTTACATCTAAACCAAACTCAAAACGGTAATTTTCTACAATCAAATCGGCTCTTTGATCATCAGTAAGTGGGTACTAACTGTTTTTTTTATTTTTGCTAGTTATCCACAAGCTGTCCCAGATCTGTAACTTGAAATGAGCTTCAGATAGCACTATCTTGTAACTCGCAAAGCAAAGAACCCCTATATGTTGTGTTTGCACTACAATATATAGATAAATTCAGATCACAAAGCCGCGATGAAATTTACAACAATTCTACAAAAATACGGCCTTAATCAGTTTTGTTAGGGAAATGAAGCAGAATGAACCAAAAACTTACTGTCACCAAGCGTGATGGACGCAAAGAAACAATTGATCTTGAGAAAATCCACCGTGTAATCGCGTGGGCTGCGGAAGACCTGCACAATGTCTCTGTATCACAAGTAGAACTGAAAGCTCACATTCAGTTTTACGATGGTATTACGACCTCTGACATCCATGAGACTATCATCAAATCCGCTGCCGATTTGATTTCAGAAGAGACGCCAGATTACCAATATCTAGCTGCTCGTCTTTCGGTGTTCCATTTGCGTAAAAAAGCCTACGGACAATACGAGCCACCCACTTTGTACAACCATGTCTCTCGTTTGGTTGAAATGGGCAAATACGATAAGCACCTTATCGAAGATTATACTCGCGCAGAATTTGAAGAACTCGACACTTATATCGACCACGCACGTGACCTTAATTTTTCTTACGCCGCGGTAAAACAGCTTGAAGGTAAGTACTTCGTACAAAACCGTGTGACGAAACAAATTTATGAGAGTGCCCAGTTCCTCTACATTTTGGTCGCCGCTTGCTTATTCGCGAAATATCCAAAAGAAAACCGTCTCGATTACATTAAGCGTTTTTACGACGCAACATCAATGTTCAAAATCTCGCTGCCAACGCCAATCATGTCGGGCGTGCGCACGCCTACCCGTCAATTTAGCTCATGTGTGTTGATTGAATGTGGTGACAGCTTAGATTCAATCAATGCCACAGCAAGCTCTATCGTACGTTATGTATCACAGCGTGCGGGGATTGGTATTAACGCGGGCCGCATTCGTGCATTAGGCTCGGAAATTCGCGGTGGTGAAGCATTCCACACGGGTTGTATTCCTTTTTATAAATATTTCCAAACCGCAGTAAAGTGCTGTTCTCAAGGTGGTGTTCGTGGTGGCGCAGCCACTGTCTTTTACCCTTTGTGGCACGGTGAAGTGCAGTCGCTACTGGTATTGAAAAATAACCGCGGCGTTGAAGAGAACCGTGTTCGTCATATGGACTATGGTGTTCAGCTCAATAAGTTGATGTATTCTCGCTTAGTCCAAGGCGGTAATATTACCCTATTCTCCCCTTCTGATGTGCCTGGATTGTATGACGCATTCTTCGAAAACCAAGACGAATTCGAACGTTTGTATGTTCAATATGAGAATGACACTTCGATTAAAAAAGAGACGGTGAAAGCGGTAGAACTGTTCTCCCTATTGATGCAAGAACGTGCCTCCACTGGCCGTATCTACATCCAGAACGTTGACCACTGCAATACGCACAGCCCGTTTGATGCGTCTGTAGCGCCTGTTCGCCAATCCAATCTCTGTTTGGAGATCGCACTGCCGACGAAACCGCTGTCTAATGTTGAAGATAATGAAGGTGAGATTGCGCTATGTACGCTTTCGGCATTCAACTTAGGTTCAATTCAATCTCTGGATGATTTCGAAGAGTTGTCTGATCTTGTGGTTCGTGCGCTAGATGCACTGTTGGATTATCAAGATTACCCACTGCCTGCCGCTTATAAGTCAACCATGAATCGCCGTACATTGGGTGTAGGCGTGATTAACTACGCTTACTATCTGGCGAAAAATGGCGTGAAATATTCGGACGGTAGTGCAAATGGTTTGACACACCGCACTTTTGAAGCGATGCAATATTACCTGTTGAAGGCTTCAGTCGCGTTAGCCAAAGAACAAGGCCGATGCCCTCTATTCCATGAAACAAATTATGCCAAAGGCTTGCTGCCTATCGACACCTATAAAAAAGATGTCGACCAAATTTGCGCAGAACCTTTGCATTATGATTGGGATGCGCTGCGCGCAGAGATCATGGAATTTGGCTTACGTAACTCAACGTTAACAGCGTTAATGCCTTCAGAAACCTCTTCGCAAATTTCCAATGCCACCAACGGTATTGAGCCTCCTCGCGGTTATGTTTCAGTAAAAGCCTCAAAAGATGGCATCTTGAAACAAGTCGTGCCGGATTTCATTAATTTGAAAGAGAACTATGAGTTATTGTGGAATATTGGTTCTAACAACGGCTATCTGCACCTAGTCGGCATCATGCAGAAATTTGTTGACCAAGCGATTTCCGCTAATACCAACTACGACCCCAGCGCGTATGAAAGTGGCAAAGTACCAATGAAACAGTTGCTGCAAGATCTGCTGACGGCATATAAATTTGGTGTGAAAACCTTGTACTATCACAACACTCGTGATGGCGCGAAGGATGATCAAAAAGACGCAGTACAGGCACAAGATGATGATTGTGCGGGCGGCGGTTGTAAGATCTAACTCTATTTCACTCAACGTATTCAATAATGCTCCCCACGCAGGGGAGCTTAAAAGGGATTGAGGCATTTATGGCTTACAGTACTTTTTCTCAAAAAAAGAATGATCAACTCAAAGAACCGATGTTTCTTGGCCAATCGGTTAACGTGGCTCGTTACGACCAGCAAAAGTTTGAAATTTTTGAAAAACTGATAGAAAAACAGCTCTCGTTCTTCTGGCGTCCAGAAGAAGTCGACGTATCGAGTGATCGCATTGATTACAACAAGCTTCCAGATCATGAAAAGCACATTTTCATCTCGAACTTAAAATATCAAACGCTACTGGATTCAATCCAAGGTCGCAGCCCTAACGTGGCACTGCTACCGTTGGTTTCGCTTCCTGAAGTGGAAACATGGATTGAAACCTGGTCATTTTCAGAAACAATCCACTCACGTTCATACACTCATATTATTCGTAATATTGTGAATGATCCTGGCATTGTGTTTGATGACATCGTCGAAAATGAACATATATTGAAACGCGCAAAAGACATTGCACACTATTACGATGATCTGATCCAACTGTCTAATGACTATCACCGTTTTGGTGAAGGAACACATCAGATTAATGGTGAGAGCGTCAAAATTAGCTTGGGTGACCTGAAACGCAAACTTTATCTTTGCTTGATGTCAGTCAATGCGTTGGAAGCGATTCGTTTCTATGTCAGCTTCGCCTGCTCATTTGCCTTTGCAGAGCGCGAATTGATGGAAGGTAACGCCAAAATCATCAAGTTGATTGCACGTGATGAAGCTTTGCACCTGACTGGTACACAGCATATGATCAACTTGCTGCGTAATGGACAAGACGATTTCGCCTTCTTACAAATCGCTGAAGAGTGCAAGCAAGAGTGTTTTGATTTGTTCAAAGCGGCTGCTGAACAAGAAAAAGAGTGGGCTGAATATCTGTTTAAAGATGGTTCGATGATTGGTTTAAACAAAGACATTCTGTGCCAATACGTTGAATACATCACCAACGTTCGTATGCAAGCGGTTGGTTTAGATATCGCCTACCCCGGCGCAACATCAAACCCAATTCCTTGGATTAATGCGTGGTTGTCTTCAGACAACGTACAAGTTGCACCTCAAGAAGCAGAAATCAGCTCCTACCTTGTAGGCCAAATTGACAATGAAGTTCGTGCCAATGACTTCGAGGACTTTGAGCTGTAATGGCGACCATTAAAATCAACAAAGTTACAACCATAGAATCAAACTCTTCCAATACTTTATTGGAAAGTATGGAGAGTGCGGGGCTAGAGCCAGAGTACAACTGTCGCGATGGTCACTGTGGTGCCTGTCGCTGCACGCTCGTTAAAGGCGAAGTGGAATACGTTGGTTTTGCGATGGCTTACACAGAGCGCAACGAAATATTGCCCTGTATTTGTAAAGCCAAAAGCCATGTGGAACTTGCTGGTGTTAATTATCGACCCAAAGCAAGGCGAGCCTAATCTCGATCTGCCAATAGTGCACTGTTAACGCATCACACATTGGCGCGTTAAAAAGGTAAAGCCAGAGCTATGCTCTGGCTTTATACATTCCTAGAAGAATGCCATCAGCCGTACCCATTGATACGGATTTGTTAGCGATTTCTCTGCCATCCCCATCAAACAATGAAAGTCTATATCCTTGATAGCTAGGCGTATCTAAGTCTGATGGAGCGTTGAGCCATAAAGAAACAACATCACTCATTTCATTACTCAATGCCTCACCTAAGATCACTTTTTGACTTGCAACTTTATACCAAACTAAAATTTTCGATTGGTTAAACATGTCAGCCTCCTGCTGAATTTCATCGAGCGGACTGACAGTGTACAGAGAAAAGATGTGTAAAAAAGACCCAATTTTGAAACAATTTTATCTGATGCGTGAAATCATGAGCTTAGTCTTTAGACGAAATAATCATAAGCTAAGCACCTCACCGAACCTACGGAATAAGCCAAAAAATCATGCAGTTACCACCCGATACAATTTAAATGCAAAGCACTTAATTATCAACAGCTTAGACTTAAAAATACGCTAACACATTGAGTTGATTAGCCAATGACGCTCGCAGGTAAAAACATCTCTTTGACGGAGATCAATGCCCCATACTGAGCAAAAATAGGCTTATTCGATAAATAGCGGCGTAACATATCAGCCGCGATGGTCCCCATTAACTCCCTCTGCTCATCGGCGCTGTAACGACGCTTGAATTTGAGGATCTGTCCCCACTCTCCCTGCGGAGCCGATAAAGCTAGGCTAAATTGATCATCATTTAATACACCAGTCACAAGCGATAACGAAGTAGAACACTTTTCCTTCGTTGCGCCAGCAAGCGCTAATGACGCCGCGAGTGGATCTTGATCGCCTAAGCCCGATTCAACGTTGCGGCTCAAAATCCAGCAGTGACCGCTCAACGCTTCCACCTGCTCGTTACTTAACAACCAACTGGCGAGCCAACCTTTGGTCGCTTGTTCTGCAATAGAGATCGATAATCCTTTGTCTTGCATTAAATGACCGATATGCGTGAGCATAGGTTCATCGACACTCACAACATGTTGTTCCAAATGCTGGTAGATGATCTGTAGTAGTTTTACTCGGCGTTCTAAATCACTTTTCGGACCAAACAATTTCACCTCAATAAAAGGCAGATAAGAACGATACCCCAGCATATACCCTTCCGGTAAGACTAATTTATCCAACTTATCTGAAATGGCCGATTCCGATGAACCCAGAGTGAATAAACGGCTGCACTCTAATCCCGTTTGTTGTGGGTATGTCGCTAGCAAGTCAGGTAAAATCTGTTCAGAGACCATCAGCTTAAACTCTTTGGGTACTCCGGGGGTGAAATAACAAACACAATCATTAATCTGAACTTTAAAGCCGCAAGCCGTCCCTATTGGGTTATCAATGATGTCAGAGAACTCAGGTAACATCGCTTGTTTGAGGTTACTTTCTGGCATCACAACACCACGCTGCGCAAAAAATTCGTCCAGTTTTTGCTTCCACAGCACAGACAACACCAACTTTTGGTCCGCCGCTTGAGCCGCCGCCGCCGCACTTAAATCATCAGACGTTGGGCCGAGCCCACCATTCACGATCAATACATCATTATTGAAACTGAGCATCAGTAACTCTTCAACCAAGGCTTGCTGGCTATCGCCTACCGTTGATCGTTTTACTAACGAAAAACCCTGCTGGAAGAACTCACTGGATAACCAAGCAGCATTGGTATCGACAATATCGCCATGGAGCACTTCCTCACCCGTGCTTAACATTGCTATTTTCAACATATCATGGTGTCCTTTTGTGTACGCTTACAGGTGTGCTATCAATCAATACGGCAGAGAATAAAGTGCAATATATAACGCTTTGAATGCTATTTTTCTCATAAGTTTCCTTATTTACATAATTTGCTGTTTTCATCACCGCCGCTTTAATAGATAATTGTGATTCTGATCATTAAAAACAAAACTTTGGAGCCCTCCGTGTCAAAGAAAAGCATCATACCATTGATGTTATCGTTTTCGGCTTGTGCTAGTGCCACTGCATACGATTTCAACCAACACATTGAGTTTTCCTATACGGTCGACTGCAATCAAATTTCTTGTTTTAATGACGATCCGAATATTTACCAATCGAACTCTCCATTTTTAGCAAGCTTAGCAGAGTCGCAACCGCTAAACCTTGAAGAGCCCGCGCTACCTAAATATCTTACCGTGCAAGATACAAAAGACTGGGACTATCTCAAAGGCCAAACCTACACCATCTTAGGATTAAGCGTAGCAACCGTTGGCTTAATGACATTTTTGCCTGCATCCATTACCAAATGGGATGAAGAGGATCGCAGCATAAGCGGCATAGGCAGCAAATGGAAAGATAACGTATCATCCGGCCCCACTTGGGATAGAGATGAGCATTATCTCAACTACATTATGCACCCCTACTTTGGCGGCGTTTACTACACAGCCGCAAGACATGCTGGATTTAATGAGTTTGAATCTTTTCTTTACTCTGGTGTTATGTCGACTTTCTTTTGGGAATATGGCGTAGAATCGTTTGCCGAGATACCGTCATGGCAAGACTTGTTTATTACGCCCTTTTTCGGTGCGGTTGTCGGTGAGCTGATGTTTGAAGCGGAACAAGATATTGTTACCACAGGTGGTGAAGTGTTGGGTTCATCGACTCTGGGTGATGTCACACTTTTCTTCCTCAACCCTGTTGGACATATCCATGGCTGGGTATCAAATGCTTGGGGAGGCGATGCCGAAGTAGAATTTAATGGCACACCTTGGTTTGGCAACCAAGATGCCGCAAAGTTTGCTTTGGACTCAGGCGCTAGCTATGATTCGCAATTTTATGGCCTTAATCTCAAAGTCAGTTTCTAAAAAACAGGGCTAAACACAAGGCCAATGCCTAAAGCCAAAGCTATTTTTGTGGCCCAAGTATGAATACTGACAAGCAAGAGACTGCGTAAATGTAAAAAATTGACTCTCATCAAGTCTTATCTAAGATAGGCCTCTACACTGAAGTGAAAGGAATTCAAGATCAACGATTTATCTTTCGTTAGCTTGCTATGGGAGGCCTATTATGAACAGTACTTTTATCGTCAATTTCGTCGGCAGTGCAACACCAGCCACAATTAAACATCTTGCCGCTATCACTCATGAAAATGGTGGAAAATGGTTAATAAGTAAAGTGAACTTTATTGAAAACCAAGTAGCTGCCGTCATTAAAATAGAGTTACCGACCTCAAATGCCGTTATCGTTCAACAAGCATTTAGAGAACAACCCGATCTTCTGGTGCAGATTGTTGATTCTGACGTACATCAACACGAAAAAGAAACGATTTACCAACTGCGGATTGATGCAAACGACCGTGCAGGCATCGTCAACGAAATCACCCACCTTCTTGATAATCAAGGTATCAATATTTTAGATATGGATTGCCAACGCGTTTTTATTGCGGGTGGCGGTGGTGTCAGCTCAAGTTTATTTACCGCCAACCTAGCCATCAAGCTCCCAGCTGCGATACAAATTGAAGACGTAGCCGATGAGCTTGAAGCGCTCAGTGAAGATACGCGCGTGATATTAGAAGTGTAATCTCGTTTACGCCCCCGAAAAAAGGAAGCTGATGCTTCCTTTTTTATCGACCTCACTATCTATTAAGTAAGATTAAAGTTGTGATTCAGTTAACAAAATCAACTAATTGCATTCGCGAAATGACGACCATATTCCAATATTAGAGAGCGGGTAACCATAATTAATCTAAGCCTGCAAATCCTAGATGCCGAATAACTTGAAGACGCCGTCAGATGGATAAACGGATGATTACTAATGAGTATTAACAAACCTTGTGACTCTGGCAATCAAACGTAACCAACATCACGGTAACCTCAAGTACAACAGGTAAACCAATATGCCCAGCAATAAGGTTGGGTTGTTTTAATGGTGGTAACGTCATGTTGAAGCTTGAAAATATTAAGGTCAGCTACAAGCTGACCGCTATTATCGCGGTTGCAATTGTTGGCTTATTGAGCTTACTGTTCATTGCAACTAGCGCGCTGAGAAGTAACTTAGTCGTAGAGCGTGAAGCGAGGTTGAACGCAGTTATCGATACTCTCCTCTCACAAATCTCACACCTTCAGAAAACACTCCCCGAAGACGAAGCTAAATCACAGGCGAAGATACTCATCAACAACACACGTTTTGACAGCAACAACTATCTTTTTGCTATCGATGAGTCTCGTTACACCATTGCCCATCCGATTCGCACTGATTTGGTTGGCAAACAAATGGGAAGCCCAGGAAAAGATACGCAAGGCGAGTTTTGGTTCACTATGGTTGAACTTGGCAAAAATGGTCAACAAGGCACGTTGACATATCCTTGGCAGACGAACAGTGGAACACCCGCAGAGAAATTATCGGCAGTCCACGGGTTTGCGCCGTGGCATTGGATTATCGGCTCAGGCATGCTCATCAATGACATTGAAGAGGCAATCAACAAACAGATCCTCAAGATGGGAGGAGCGACATTGGCAGTTGTGTTTGTGATGGCAACGCTTGGGGTGGTCATCAGCCGAGCCATCATTATGCCGTTAGAGTCAATTAAAGAAGTCATGAAAAAAGTGGCAAGCGGCGATTTAACCGCACAAGTCCCAGTAATGGGAGAAGATGAGATTGGCATTGTGGCATGTCGTATCAATGACAGCGTAAGCGCAGTGCGTTTAGCATTAATCGAGTCGGTCACCTCAGCAAACCTGCTTGCAGAGGCCGCCATTCGCATCGCTTCTTCTGCGGAAGAAACTAGCCAAGCGGTGACCAGCCAACGTGACCAATTAAGTCAGCTCGCAACCGCGATGAATGAAATGAGTGCGACAGTTGCCGATGTTGCAGGCCATGCAGAAGAGACCGCAAGAGACACATTGGATGCCAGCAAAGAAGCTGGCTTAGGCGATAAAGACGTACATTCCAGTGTGGACAGCATTAAAGCGCTCTCAAAAGAGCTGGAAGTGGCTACTGAGCAAGTGCACAAACTCAAAGAAGGCGTGATGCAAATCAGTGAAGTGACCACAGTGATCAGCGGCATTTCTGAACAAACCAATTTACTTGCACTAAATGCAGCGATTGAAGCCGCACGTGCTGGAGAACAAGGTAGAGGATTCGCAGTGGTCGCCGACGAGGTCAGAAATTTAGCTAGCCGTACCCATCATTCCACTGACCAAATCCAAACCACCATTAACCGCTTACAGCAACTGGCCGTTAGTACATCAAACGCGATGCAAAAAAGCCAAGATCTCGCTTATAACAGTGTGGAGCGGGCAGAAAATGCAGGCAGCGATCTTTCCTTGATCGTCAGTCATATTCAGCATGTGAGTGACAAAGCAATTCAAATCGCCACTGCGGCAGAAGAACAAAGTGCAGTGGCCGAAGAAATGAACCGTAACGTCAGTGGCATTAACGATTCAGCATTGGAGATGTCACAATCGGCAAACTATTTGGCAGAAGAGAGTGAAACCTTGGCCGCTCTTTCACGCCAATTAGACGAAAGAATGAAAAGCTTTAAACTCTAAGGTGTGATTTTACAAAAATAGGCCTCACCCACTGTATGGTGAGGCCTATTGTCATCAGTTTACCGACCATTGAGATAATGAACGTTTAAAGTCTTCATAGCCAAATTCATTCAGTTTCTGAAGCTCTCCTGTACTGCGTTGACAATACACGGAAGGCATTTTAAGGCCATTAAACCAATTCAATTTCACCATGGTATAGCCCGCGCTGTCCATGATATGCAACCGCTGGCCAATCGATAATGGCTGTTCAAATGAAGCCACACAAAATTGATCACCCGCTAAGCAAGAACACGAACCAATGACATACTCATGTTCACCGTCCGCACTCGCTTCTAAAATAGCCGCAGGCTCTTTGTAAATCAGTGTGTCTAAACGATGCGCTTCAGTTGCCGAATCAACAATCGCTGTTTTCATGCCATTTTCAACGATATCGACGACAGTCACCACTAAATCAGCCGTTTTCGTGATGATCGCCTCACCCGGTTCAAGATAAAGCTGAACCTGATGCTTTTCTGAAAAGGCCTTAAGCGCTAATGCTAATTTTTCTAGCGGATAACCAGGCCAAGTGAAGAACACACCACCGCCTAGGCTGACCCAATCTAACTTATCCAGATATTGGCCAAAACGCTTAGAGATCGAATCTAATAACGCAATGAACGCATCAGCATCTTTGTTCTCACAGTTCATATGGAACATCACGCCATTGATAGTATCGAACACTGAGTTATCAATGTGGTTTGTTTGAACACCTAAACGAGAAAACTGACGTGCGGGATTGGCAAGATCTTGCCCAGCGTAACTCACGCCGGGGTTTAAACGTAAACCCAATGACGCCTTGCCTTCAACTAAATGACGGTAAGCGGCCAACTGGGATTGCGAATTAAAAATCATTTTGTCGCAAATATCGGCCACTTCTTTAACATCAGCTTCACTGTAGCCAACGCTATAGGCGTGAGTTTCACCACCAAACGTTTCGTAACCTAATTTTACTTCAAATGGGCCACTGCTGGTGGTGCCATCTAAGTAAGGTTTGATGATGTCAAACACTCCCCAAGTAGAGAAGCATTTTAAAGCCAAGACGAGTTTGACACCCGACATCTCTTTGAGCTGCTTCGCGATTTCTAGGTTCGCGATCAACTGTGATTCATCAATCATAAAATAGGGCGTTTGGAGTTCGCTTTTTTGCATCTATTTATCACTCTCAAATTGAAGAAAGCCGACACATCTGCATCGGCTTAACTATCGAAAACTCTTATTTTAGAATTTTAATCTCTGGTTGCCCGATATCGAGCTCTTGAACATGCCAATCCAAACCTAATTTCGGCATCGTTTCTAAAAACAGATCAGGGTCAAGCTGCTCTAGGTTAAACACGCCCGCTTGTGCCCAATGCCCTTGGAAATACTGCAATGCCGCAGTAATGGCAGGAACGCCCGTGGTGTAAGCGATGGCTTGGTGCTCTACATCATGGTATGCCACTTCATGGTCTGCATTATTGTAGATAAAGACACTGCGCTGTTTACCATCCTTCCAACCTTGCACCCAAGTACCAATACAGGTCAGGCCTTTGTAGCCAGGAGCCAAAGAGGTTGGGTCTGGCAGCATCGCTTTAAGCACTTGAAGTGGTTGAACCACAGTACCATCTTGCAGCGTCAATGGGTTTGGACTCAATAAACCAATATCACGCATGCAATTGAAATAGTTGAGATAACGATCGCCAAAACCCATCCAAAATTCAATACGTTTGGCCGGAATAAACTCTTTCATCGAACGCACTTCATCGTGCGACATGGAGTACACCTTGTGCTGGCCGCACTGAGGAAAATCAAATTCTAGCATTCGTGAATGGCAAGGAACACGCTGCCACTGCCCTTCTTCCCAATAGAAAGAGTCGCCTTGAATCTCTAACATATTGGTTTCTGGATCAAAGTTAGTCGCAAATTTCTTGCCGTGATCGCCTGCATTAATGTCCATCACATCAATACTGTCGATTTCGTCAAAGAGGTGCTTCACCGCATACGCGGCAAACACGCTGACCACGCCCGGGTCAAAACCAGCACCGAGAATAGCGGTAATGCCTGCTTGCTTAAATTTTTCACGAAATGCCCATTGAGGATCATACGCTTCAGGCACTTGTTGACCTTCAGAGCAAAGGTCAACAGCAACCGATGTATCTAGATAGGAAACCTTGGCTTGATAACATGCTTCCATGATTGGCACATTTACCCAAGGAGGGCCAGCGTTGATCACAAGATCAGGCTGGACTTCTTTAATTAATGCAACTAACGAGGCTACGTCATCCGCCTTGACGGTGCGTGCCTCAAGTTTTTTAGTTGGATCTTTAAGGTTATTTTTTCCTTTGATCGATTCAATGATCTTCTCGCACTTTTCAAGAGTACGAGAAGCAAGAACAATATCACCGAGTATGTCGTTGTTTTGGGCCGCCTTATGTGCGACAACCCAGCCAACGCCTCCCGCGCCAATTTGTAAAATAGACATGGTTGTTTGTATTCCTTTATGCCTTGGCTAGCTCAGAGGCTAGTGCTTCAATCTTATTAAGTAATGCTTTGAAATCTGACAGTTGTAAGCATGGGTTTAAAATGGTGAATTTAAGCGCTGTTTTGCCATCCACAATCGTCTCGCCCAACACCGCGACACCACGTGTCAATGCTTCTAAACGCAACGCTTTGTTCAACCCGTCAAAATCTACCGCTTGTTTATCCACGGAACGGAATAACACGGTGGAGAGAGCAGGCTCAGCCAAGAGTTCAAAAGCATCGTGATGCTGAACTAAATCTGCCACTTGCAGTGTTTGTTCTAGCAGATGATCGTACATTTCACCCAAAGCCTTAGGGCCTACGTTTTGCATTGTCATAAACACTTTCAATGCATCAAAACGCTTGGTCGTAGAAATAGATTTATCCACCAAGTTTGGCAGTTCATCATGTTCACGGTTAAGGTAATCCGCATGATGCAGTAGATACTTGAAGTGACTTTTATCTTTGAGCAACACCGCGCCACAACTGATCGTTTGGAAGAACAATTTATGGAAGTCGACGCTGACCGAGTGCGCACGCTCAACGCCTTGCAAACGTGCTTTATGGCTACTTAGAACCAATGCGCCGCCGTATGCTCCATCCACATGCATCCATAGATCATGTTGCTGTGCTACATCCGCAATCGTCGACAGATCATCAATCGCACCGTGATCCGTTGTGCCTGCCGTTCCAACAATAGCAAAAGGAATAAGACCTTCCGCTTTCGCTTGTGCAACAACCGCTTCCAGTTTGGTGACATCCATTGTGCCGTTTGGATTCGCATCAACCGCCAAAATGGCTTTCTCGCCCAACCCCATCCAAGAGGCCGATTTTTGCACGGTGAAATGCGATTTTTTCGAGCACACAATACGCAGCTTATCGGCATACTCAGGTAAGCCCAGCTTTTGAATAGAGTGACCACTTAATTTATCGGCAATCCAATCACGAGCTAACATTAAACCCATTTGGTTACTTTGCGTGCCACCACTGGTGAAAATACCATCCGACTGAGCGCCGAGTTCGTATTTCTCACACATCCAATCAATCACTTTCTGTTCAACATAGGTAGCAGAAGACGATTGATCCCATGAGTCCATGGACTGGTTTAATGCACCAATCATCGCTTCAGCCACTACTGATGGCATCAAGGGTGGCGTGTGCAGGTGAGCAATACAATCTGGGTGTTGAACGATAATGGAATTTTTGGCTACCAGATCTGCCATTTCAGAGATCACATCCTTCAATGGCGCATTTTTGTTATCCAAATCTACTGCGTAAATCGCTTCTTCAAGCTGCTTTGGATCCAAACCTGAATAAGGCGCTTTGGCTTGTTCAAAAACAGCTTTCATCGCAGAAGTGGCATGGTTCATCACATCGGCAAATTCATTGCTGCCCATTTCACCGGTTTGGATAAAATGCTTCTTCCACGCTTGATTTTCTGGCTCTGGATCTTTCTCGCCGCCACCTGCGGCTAAAATCGCCGCCTCAAGAGTGCGCAGGGCAAAATCGATCTGCTCGAATGAGATGATAATCGGTGGTAAGAAACGAATAACGGATCCTTCACGGCCACCTTTTTCAACCATCAACCCACGCTCAAGTGCTGCGCGTTGGATAGCGAGTGTTAATTGACCATCGGCCATTGGCTCGCCAAATTTGTTCATTTCACCGTTTGGTTTACGAATCTCGAGGCCGAGCATCAAACCTTTGCCACGAACTTCCGCAATACAATTCACGCGGCGTTGAATCGCTTCAAGACCTTGGCGTAGGTACTGACCCGCGACATTAGCGTGTTCAACGAGGTTATCACGTAAAATAATTTCTAACGCTTTCGCACCAGAAACCATGGCCAATTGGTTACCACGGAACGTGCCTGTGTGCTCACCCGGTTTCCAAGTATCGATCTCTTTCTTGAACACAAGAATAGACATTGGTAGACCACCACCAATGGCTTTAGATAAGCAAAGAATATCAGGACAAATACCAGACTCTTCAAATGCAAAGCGGTAACCCGATTTACCCACGCCACATTGAATTTCATCGAAAACTAATAAAATACCGTGTTCATCACAGATACGGCGTAGCTCACGCAGCCAGAATGCTGGAGCGGGAATGACGCCTCCTTCACCTTGAACAGGTTCAACAATAATGGCCGCCGGTTTCATGATGCCTGCTTCGTCATCGTTCAGCAGACGTTCGATGTAGCGAATGCTCGCTTTGGCACCTTCATCGCCCCCTAAACCAAACGGGCAGCGCAAGTTGTATGGGAATGGCATAAAATGCACATCCGACATTAACCCTGTGCGACGAGCTTTAGTATTCAGGTTGCCCATCATGCCCATCGTTCCGTTGGTCATACCGTGGTAAGCACCGCGAAACGCAAACATGGTGTTACGACCCGTTGTCTGCTTCACCAGCTTGATAGCCGCTTCAACGGCATCCGCACCAGAAGGTCCACAAAATTGAATCGCGGAATTTTTTGCAAACTCTTCAGGCAAAAATGCTTTTACTTGCTTGATGAATTTGTCTTTAGCGTGCGTTGTCATATCCAATGTCTGATATGGCAGACCTGAATCTAACTGCTCTTTCAGTGCTTGATTGATCTCAGGATGGTTATACCCAAGCGCCAACGTTCCCGCGCCCGCTAAGCAGTCGAGGAAAATTTGTCCGCGCGTATCTTCTACTAACGCACCATAAGCTTGCTTGATGGCAATCGGTAGACGGCGTGGGTATGAACGAACTTCAGATTCATGCTCAATTTGATCGAGTAGAATTTGGTCCGGTGTGAGATCATAAATACCTTCAACAACAGGTACCTGAGATGAAAAAATGTTTGCGATAGTGTTATCGACTTCAAAGGCTGTGCTCATTTCCCTTCCCCTTGAATGTGAAAATTTCCGCCTATTTCCTTGGTTTGGTTTGAATATAAGGAAATATGACATAGCAATAAGCTCCGTATTAGCCAAAGGGCAAAAACGGAAATTGGTTCATTGTCTTCGATGAAAGATTACTAAATCAGAGAATCAAGGTTCGGTGATAGAACTGTCTTCAAGCACAGGGCATAGAGGAAGTACAAAGCTGATTAACGTCAGTGTGTTAAGTGATGATGAGTTCAATGTTGGGTTTCCCATTCACATGCAGCTCCCGCTGCAAGAGTATCCCGTCTATCAACAAAAGGACTTGCTGATACCTACCCTACGTAATGTCACAATCAGCCTGAATGGTCATTACGCGTGTCCCCCAGAAGCTACTGTCCGAGATTGGTGCGAAAAATATCAAAAAATAATTACGCTGGCAATAATTTTCAATAAATCGATAAAAACTTAAATTTTCTATTGATTAAGAATATTGATAAATCAAATGGTTAGTTTATAAAATGAATCAGCCCTCGTATTACGGAGGGCTGATTATTCTTATGCGTTTTTTGGCAAAGATAAACGAAGCAATATATAGCCTACAATCGCGGCAGTGGTCGAGCCCATTAATATACCGAGCCGTGCAAACGTATCAAATTCAGCATTGGTCGGTCCAAAAGCCAATGACGAGATAAAAATCGACATTGTAAAGCCAATACCACATAGCACTGACACGGCAAAAATATGCTTGAAATTGATCCCTTCAGGCAATTTAGCGACACCGAGTTTCACCGCAGCCCAACTGAAGGTAAAAATACCCAATGGCTTACCAATAAATAGGCCAAGAGCCACGCCCAAAGGCAACATTGACGTGAGGCTAGATACGGAGATCCCTTCCAGTGAAATCCCGGCATTGGCAAATGCGAACAATGGCAGAATACCAAAAGCGACATACGGGTGTAGCGCATGCTCAAGATGTTTTAGCGGAGAATATTCGCCTTTATTACCTTTCAGCGGAATAGCAAAACCAATCACTACACCAGCCAAGGTTGCATGAACACCAGATTTAAGTACGGCAAACCATAAAATCGCACCGACAATTAAGTAAAGGCTGATTTTGGTAACATGCTTGTTGTTTAGTATAAAAAGCACACCAGTCATTAAGAAACCGACGGTTAACGCAATGGTAGAAAGATCACCGCTATAAAATAGCGCAATAATGACCACAACCCCTAAGTCATCAATAATCGCAAGCGCCAGCAAGAACACTTTTAAGCTGATCGGAACACGTTTACCCAATAGCGCCATAATACCTAGCGCAAACGCAATATCAGTGGCCGCTGGGATCGCCCAACCTTGAATCGCTTGTGCATCACCAGCCGTAAACAGCACGTAAATTAATGCTGGAGCAAGCATACCGCCGACGGCAGCAATGGCTGGGAAAATAGCCGTTTCTTTGGATTTAAGAGCACCTTCCAACAATTCACGTTTGACTTCTAAACCAATCAACAAAAAGAATACGGCCATTAAGCCATCATTGATCCAATGCGACACTGACATTCCAAACACGTAGGAATGTAAAAAAGATTGGTAAACATCATTTAGCGGTGAGTTAGCAATCATCATTGCAATTGCAGCAGCAATAACCAGCAAAATACCACCTGCTGATTCCATCTTGAAAAAGTCGCGAATCACATCACTCATGATATCGTCCTTATAGTTATGCATGTTAATAAACCATTAACAAATGAATATGACAGAGTTTATACAGTAGCTGATAGAAGTAAAAATCGCTTGTTCAGATATTAAGAATCGGAATTTCCGAGTCAAGCATAACAATACAACGTATATTCCTTGGTTTTCACTATTTTCCCATTGTTGATTAGTTTTCATGCATAACAATTTTACAACAAAATAAAAAAGGTTCACAAAAACACAAAGGCCAAGAACAACTTGACCTTTAGATTCCGCAAATATTTGAACTTAGTTGCTCGTTAGTTGCATGAAACCCGTCACCTTATGACTACCATCGGTGATAATGGGGCCTTCCCAATAAGGGATCAGAAAGGGTGACCACAAATCGCGATTCACCGCTTTCGTCACCAGATGAATATTATATTTAGGGATGTTTACCACCCATTGTAACGGGATGTCACGCTCATTCTCCGACGCGGCAGAAACGACAGGAACTAAATCAATTTCATCAGCAGATAGTGCGATCGTGGTGCCCGAATCTTTCACAATTGCCCCAAACAAATAGGGCTCTTGCTGAAAATAACGATAGCGATTAACCAATAAGGTTGTTTTGCTATCGAGTTTAACGAACAACTTATCCCATCCCTGTTTAGCGTTAGGCAGTAGATTATTACCCCACTCCTTGCTCAGCCATGCATTACCTGTGACTTGAATGGGTTGAGAGTTAACACCTAAGTTGAGCACACCTTTGACCTGCAAAAACGGTGCTTGGAGACTATATGAGGCTAAAGAGAGTGAATCATGCTTTTTTTGGTATCCCTGCTGACCAGGTAATACAAATGGCCCAGAGAGGTTATTTTTTAATGAAAGTGAAAACGTATCCATCGCTACGTCTAATACTCCAGGAAATGGAGTCGTCCCCGGTGCGCGCCAGTTCCAATTATCAATCCACATTTTAAACGGTTTTAATTCTAAGCCGGCTTGACCAATTCCGCCCCGCGCAATCCGCTGTTCACGCCAGACTTCATTCTTTGAAGAGATCACCACATAAGCAAGATAAAGCTGAGGACTAAGCCATCCATTGGCATCTCGAGCTTCATTAGCGAGACGAAAATAACTCCACTGGATCCCATATTGCTGCCCATGCTCATCACTGACATTCGCAAAGTAATGCCACCACTCATGTTCAAAACCTTGATGAAAATTGAAATCTTGAGGAAGTCGTACCGGGCGATTAGGAAGCACGAACTCGAACGGGTGCTCTTTCGATATTGATGATGTATCCATTTGCTTAGAAGCTGTTTCAGAAACGGCATATTCTGAAATCGTTTGCTGTGCCTGCCAATACTGGTGCCACGAATAGAGGCCGAACAATACAGCAATCAACAAAGAGCACAAAAGTACGAGGTATCGTTTCATCATTTATAACGCGTCTCTAAATGAGCTAATCGGTGGCCTTCTGACCAAACGAATAACCGGGATTGCACCTGCGCACATCAAGGTCACCATCGCCCATGCTGCCGTTTTCAAATACTCCCCGGGGATCAACTGCAGTTGGATTGTCCAACCAAAGGATTGTTTAATCACGATGTCCACCACAAGACGAGCGAGTGCAAGCCCTAACGGCATCGCAATCACGAGCGCTATCGCCCCAAAAACACATAATTGCAAGCTGCCAATCACCACCAGCTCTTTACCAGAAACACCCAAACAACGCAGTAGCGAAACGTGTCGCTGGCGGGAAACCTCTCCGGCTAACGTAGCAAAGAAAATACCACACACGGCAATCAACAAAGTAATACGCCCGAGCGTATCGGCGATGGCAAAGGTTCGGTCAAACACCCGCATCGCTTGAGTGTGGATGTGATTGTTATCAAATATCCGCTCAGGGCCTAACCTAAATACCGATTCTAGTCGCTTCTTTAATCCTTGGTCATTCACACCTTCGTGCAAAACCACTCCTAGCGCCACATTTCCCGTACTGGCAAACGCAAATAACCAATTTTGGTGTGACAATAAGACTTGGTGGTAAGGGTTACCATAATCGTAATACACTCCCACGACTTGCCACTTTTGGCCCAAAGGCTCAGAAAGGTCAATAAAATCACCAGGCTTAATGCCTAATTTAAGCGCCATGGATTCACTGATCATCAAACTCTTTGAATGGTGTAAATCATACCAATAGTTAGGAACAGCGAGTTTAACCGTCAACGAGTCTAACTCACCATCCGAGATACCTGTGCTGACCACTTGCAATGCACCTTTGTCAGTGGCGAAATCTTTTTCCCAACGCCACCAAACATCATTGACCTCAGGCTGCGCTTTCAACCAACTGCTCATTCTTGATGCTGAACTGTTGGTAGGATAGACATAAATATCGGCCGCTAAACGTTGGTTTAACCATTTTTCAGTAGTGTCTCTAAAGCTACCAACCATGGTTTCAATGCCAATATTCGCCGCCATAGCAATCATAAATGCCATAGTTGCGACACCGCGATAGCTCATACTGGCCGCTGCATCGGCAAAGAACCAACGCGCTTTTACCCAAGCGAGTGAATAGGAAAAACTGTTGAACAGCGTCCAAATAAGATAAGGCGTAAACAACGCAACACTGAGTAACATCAACGCAATAATTGCAAAACCAGAAAGTTGCGTTTGTGGAACTTGATACACGGCAATCGCCGCGACAGTCAATGCGCAAGCAACAAGGGCTTGCAGGCGAAATTCTGTGCCAGCAAATCGAAGCAAAGAGAGACGAGCCGAAAGACGAATAGGCTGCGATTTTAGCAACCGGACGAGGGGCCAAGCGCACGCCGCAAATGCACCAATCAACGCCATGGCTAAACTGTAACTACTCCACTGCCAATTCCAGCTAATCGATAAACCAACATTAGCATCATACAAGTCACCCAAACTGGCTGAAACCGCTGGAATAAGTTGATTAGCCAATAATAACCCCAATCCGTTTCCGCATATCCAGCTAAGCAGGACCATGCCAAACAACTCAATCACCAATGCTTGGGTAAGCTGCCAGCCAGAAACGCCCGCTTGCCGTAATAACCCGACTAAAGGTTGACGCTGGATTAAAGATAAAGACATGGCTTGGTAGAATATGAATAGCCCGACCAAAAATGCCAACATACCCATTGCATTGAGATTGAGATGAAAAGCACGCGTGAGTGATTCCAGCTCAGTGCGAGAACTACGGACTAGCGTCAAACCATTAGGTAAATTATCTTTTAGTCTTTTCAGTTTCTCTGGCGGCATATCACCACAAGCAATAACAGATAAGCCCGAACTTTTCTTGAGCATTCGCACCAAGGATAGATCCGCAATAACGCGTGTGCCGTTGATGAGATCTTGTTGATCGATCTGAATAGGACCTAACTTTGATTCATCATCAAGCACGATAAAATCACCCGTTTGCCAACCTTGGAGACGAGCGAGATCAACACTCACCAAAATAGGATACGGCGGATTCATCAATGATAATGTCGAAAATTCAGATAGAGGAAGGCCGCTATTGGTTGGCAACATCGCGACGGGATCAAGCCCAATCAGCGAAATATCCGTGCCATTTTTTGTCGTCAAACGATGGTTTTCAAAAGGAGCGCACTGAGAAAATCCATCACGGCGCAACTGAATATAGAAACCTTGGGGGATTTTATTGGCAATATGCTTGGAACGAATACGATAAGGTAATGGATTAGAAAACAGCTTTTCGCCATGTTCATAACTTTGACGAGCATGCTGGTTGATGGCCGTCACTCCCACCAACAATGAAACGCCAAGCGTTAAACCCAGCCATACTAGAATGATTTGTAAAGGATAACGCCGATAATGACCAAGTAGCGCCTTAACTACGGGCCATAACATGCAACAACCCTCCTTGTAAACGTACGCGACCATCCATATGCTGCGCGACTTTTTCACTGTGCGTCACCAATAATAACGTGCAATCCAGCTGGCGAGTTAAGGTCGTCAATAAACGCATCACCGCCTCGGCATTACGCTCATCAAGACTACCGGTTGGTTCATCTGCTAATAAAATCTTAGGCTCCATGTACAAGGAGCGCGCGATCGCAGCACGCTGCTGCTGCCCACCAGAAACCTCTTCAGGGTATCGGCCTAGCAACGGCATTAAATCAAGCGAAGAAAGAATTTGACGCAGTAAACCTTGGTCTTCCGGCATTCCTTTCAACTGACGACAAAAGCGAATATTATCCGCGAGATTGAGGGTGGGAAGAAGATTAAACTGCTGAAATATATGACCAATGTTATTTCGGCGATAAGCGGTACGCTTATTTTCTGACGTGTCATGCATGGCAAAACTTGGAAACCAAATTTCGCCAGAATCGACAATATCTAATCCGGCAATAAGGTTGAGTAATGTACTCTTACCCGAACCACTTTCACCCATCAATGCGATTTGGTCGCCTCGGTTTAACGTTAACTCTGCCCCCTGTAGCACGGGATGAAATTCATCGCCATCTAGATAGCCTTTACACAGGTTGGTCAGCTGTAACATCAAATCGCTCGCAATCGACTAAAATTGGATTGTGAATCTACACTAATTCTCCTGTAGTAGAAAGCATTTTGGATACCGGATCACATTATGTGCATCAAATTGCACCACCTAACTGCGTTGTGTCTAATTTTCAATCAAATTTCGCATCCACTTCTTGCTTTTCATTCGATAAAGAGAACCGCCCCATTTAATCAACTCTTCAACGAGAAACAATAAATAGATGGCTTCAGGCTTAGCACCAAGCACAATCGCACAAAATGCGGCTAACGGAATACCGATCAGCCACTGCGCGACTAAATCTTGATAAAGACAAAACTTTACGTCACCGCCAGCTCGCAACACGCCAACAATCACAGTCATTGGAATGGAACGTAAAATGATGCCAAGGCTCAGTATCACGATAAACTCTTCAGATAAAGCACGGGTTTCATCCGTCAAGGCGGTGAAAGAGTTCAGGATAGGGATCTGCACCACATACAAAGCGGCAGCGACAACCACGCCCACAAGAAGGCTGATGATAGTTAAGCCCAAGGCTTGATAATAAACGGCATCGTACTGCTTAGCGCCAAGTTGGTTACCGACTAAAACCGCAGCCGCATTCGACATCCCAATCAGTAAACTCAATGAAATCGATTCTACTGGCGTCATCACCGATAGCGCCGCTAAACCTTGCACACCACTTTGCCCCATGATGGCATGGTAGACAAATAAACCGCCTGCCCATGCAAGGAAATTAAAGGTGGTTGGCAACGAAAGCTTCAAAAAACGAGAAATGGTAGGCCATTCAATGATGGCTCGGATATCGTCAATTCCAAACGCTAACAGATGTTTCTTGGCATAGAGGTAACCGTATAAACACGCGACTTCAATAAAACCACTGAGCACGGTAGCAATCGCCGCACCTTCGATTCCCATTGCGGGAAAACCCAATTTGCCGAAAATCAGCACCCAGTTTAAAAACACGTTTGAAACAATACCAATACCGCTAAAAAACGTACTGAGCCCCGGTTTATGCATCGCTCGCAGCCCTACCGCCATACTACTGACGCAAGCTACAGCAAACATACTGAGTGAGGTAATAATCAAATATTGGCTACCTAGCGCATTAACGGTCTCGGAATCCGTGGTTAGTGCCATAATTTGACTTGGAAACAGTAAAAATAGTGCCACCGTCATTACAGCAAATAGGTTAGCGACTAACCACGTAAGTGCCGTACTTTCTCGCACGCCCTGTTTGTTTCCTGCGCCCCAATACTGAGCTGTTAAAAGTGCGCCTCCGGTTGTCACGCCCACTAGCATGATGGTGGTGACAAAAGTTGCTCTAGCGGCAACGCCTACCGCAGCAATTTCTGCCTCACCTAATTGCCCTAGCATCAAAACATCCACTAGACCACGGCTAGAAAACATAATACTTTGCAAGGTGATCGGCAGAGCGATAGCCATTAAGCGACGGAAAAAATCGCCTCTTGTATGTAACACGATTTGCGAAAAAACAGACAACCGATCACCTCAAATTCAACACATTGATAGCACAGGAAAAATGAAGTCGCTATTATACGTCTGTGAGCATAATCTAACCATCTTATTTGAAGGGACCGTCATGAAAAAAGTGTTAGTACTCGGCGCATCAGGCTATGTCGGCTCACAACTGTTACCTTTGCTATTAGCGCAAGGTTTTCAAGTAACGGCCGCAGCTAGGCACATTGACTATTTAACCTCACGTGCCATATCTCATCCCAACCTTACCTTGCGTTATTTAGACCTTACCGATAAAGAGGCGACACTTGCGCTTATCCCACAATTTGAACTGGTTTATTTTTTAGTGCACGGTATGGCGCAAGGACATGATTTCGTCGACTATGAATTGTCGTTAGCGGAAAACGTTAAACAAGCCCTTGAGGTTAGCCAGGTCAAACACCTGATCTACTTAAGTGCGATTCAGCCACAAACCGGAAACTCAGAGCACCTCAAAGCACGGAAAATGACCGGCGATCTACTTAGGAAAAGTCCTGTACCAGTGACCGAATTAAGAGCCGGTGTCATTCTTGGACCGGGATCAGCCGCATTTGAAATCATGCGTGATTTTGTTTACAACTTACCGATGCTCATCACTCCCAAATGGGTTGATTCCAAAGCAAATCCGATAGCGCTGGAAAACCTCAATCATTATCTACTTGAATTAGCCAATGAGCAGCCCGTTGCACACCAATTATTTGAAGTCGGTGGGCCTGACACCCTCTCCTACCGCGAACAATTTGCCATTATTTGTCAGGCAACGCAGAAACCATTTCGGTTATGGTCTACCCCACTATTAACCCCCAAAATGGCTTCTTACTGGCTAGGTCTTATCACCTCCGTCCCCTCTAATATTGGCAGAGCACTACTTGCCGGTTTAGATCATGATTACATTGCCGACTCACAAGCCATTGAAGCACGCTATCCCCAAAAACTGACCCCCTATCGTGACGTTGTCACCAAAATAATCGAGCATGAAGGGGAATTTACACGCTCGCAGGTGTGGGGATTTGATCCAAGTGCCCTACAGCGTTGGCAACCCGGTTTTGGCTACTATCCTAAACAGGCAGGAGCAACGATTCAGACCAGCGCTTCTGCTGAGGCTTTATGGGATGTTATCCGAACCATAGGAAGCCGCCAAGAAGGCTATTTTTTTGCCAATGCACTATGGCGTACACGCGAATGGCTCGATCTTTTATTCGGTGGTGGCAAACCTGTGCGCCGCTCCCCTTGTGGCCCGGAACTGCAAGTTGGCGATTTTATTGATTCGTGGAAAGTGATCCGCTGCCAACCTCAACAGTTTTTGTCTCTTCTTTTTGGGATGAAAGGCCCTGGATTAGGGCGATTGGAATTTACCATTAAAGATCTAGGCGAAACGCGAGAACTCAATGTGACCGCATGGTGGCACCCCAAAGGATTCTTAGGGTTACTTTACTGGTTCGCGATGATGCCTGCCCACCTTTTTATTTTTAATGGCATGGTCAAAGCCATCGTCAAAAAGGCACAAAAAAAGAGCTAGCGAAATCGCTAGCTCTGCAACTTATTGGGTTTCAATTTCATACTAATCAATAGGAAAGCCTAATGGAATTTCAGCCAATTGCACGCCATGGTTGCTTGGGTATATCAAATACTCACCATGATATTTCACATTCGACTTATAATCGGTACGTTTATGCACCATAAAGCCAGCACTGCTGGCTTTTTCGACGAAATCAGCATGATGGCCCCGTACAAACCAGTTCATCGGCTTCACGAGCAGTTCACCATCAAAGCATGATTCACACTGATTTGCGCACAAAGCCAATGAGTTTTGCCCATCGGTAAAAAGCTGTAATTTGCCTTCATTCACCAATGGATCACATGTTGTCACTTCCCAGTGAGCCGCTTCCATGAATTCCAAAAACGCGTCAATTTTCTTATCGGTAATGATGTTATCCGCGTCTTGCGCAAAAAACTTACCGTAAAATGCTGAGATGCGTTTGAAGATAAACAGTAATTCAGATTGGTTGCCTTTCGAACGTCCAGCTTTCTGCCAACGATTTAAATCATCCACCACACAGCGATGAAATCGTTGTGCTTTCAATGCCTTACTCACCCAATGCACCAAAAAGTGATTATTAGCTAAAGGCGCATTCACCAGCTTATTCGCTTGGTGTTCTGCTGTTAACTCTTGCAGCGCTGTATTCACTACACGTTGAATTTCGAGGTAATACTCTGACATTACGCCTTTCTTCCTAATGTCCAATAAAAAAGAGATGAAAGTACCGAGCACGCCGTCATGACCACAATCATCGGCCACTCAACATCACTAGGCATCATCGCGACAATCGCCGCAACCACTGAGCCTGTGCCAAAACGCAACGTTCCAGCCAGTGAAGAAGCGGTGCCCGCCATTTTCGGATAACCACTTAACAATAATCCCATTGAATTACTGCCTATCGTTGACAATGTACCAATAAAAAGCACCACAAAAGGCACAATGCCCCATAAACCAAGGTTGAGTAACCACGCGATAAATAGCCCGATACCTGCGCACAACTGAATCAACAAACCAAAGCGTAGCATGGCGTGGGAACCAACTCGTTTCACCATTCGACCATTTAAACTGGTCATGATAATCATCGCGACGATATTGAGGCCAAACAGGTAACCAAATTGATCAGGATCGACTCCATAAATATCAATATAGACAAAAGAGCCTGCGGTCAAAAAGGCAAACATACCAGCAAAAGAGAAAGCACCAGAAAAAACAAGCCCCATCGCGACTGGGTTACGGCTTAACTGCACATAGTTGCGAATGGTATTTCGAAAGCGTAGTGGTTGACGATTTTCTGCACTGAGCGTTTCTGGAATTTTCCAAACCACGAGAGCAATCACCACCGCGGCAAAAATAGCCAACACCCAAAATATCGAACGCCAACCAAACCAAATGGCCAAGTGTCCGCCAATCATCGGCGCAGCTAACGGAGCAACAGTCATCACTAAGGTGACAAAAGACATGGCGCGAGCAAAATCTTCGCGATCAAACATATCACGCACCACCGCTTGAATAACCACAGCCGCCGCTGCTCCAGCAAAACCTTGCGCAGCGCGAACATACGTTAACGCTTCAATACCTTGCGTAGTCGCACTCACAGTGGCAGCAATACCAAACAGTAATACGCCGATCAGCAGCACTGGGCGACGGCCATAACTGTCGGCTAGAGGACCATGCAATAGTTGGCCTATCGCAAAACCAGCGGTATAAGCGGTCAGCGTCATTTGTACCGCTCCAGCACTCACACCGAGATCTTTAGCAATCGCTGGCATGGCTGGCAGATACATATCAATCGCCAGCGGCGTTAATGCGCCAATCGCGCCTAATACTAAGAAGAGTAAAAAACTAATGTGCGGCGTATTATTCGCTGTAACAGGTTGAGATGAAGTCATAGTTCTCCAGATAAATAAGGAATGAAGTTGCAGTAAAGCTAGGCCGTTCAAGCCCCAATAGAAGCCACTTCTTGGTCAGTCAAATAACGGTATTCACCGGGCTCTAGTGCCTCATCTAACACAATATGACCAATGCGCTCACGGTGAAGGCCAACCACTTTATTGCCTAAAGCAGCAAACATGCGTTTAACTTGATGGTATTTGCCTTCATGAATGGTCAGTAAACATTCATTCTCACCGACAACTTCCAATTGCGCAGGCAAGGTTAGCTCACGCTCATTACGCAGTTCAATACCCGTTAAGAATTGTTCGACATAGTTCGTTTCAATAGGGTCGGCAAGCCAGACACGGTAGGTTTTGTCGCATTTGTGTTTTGGCGAGGTAATGCGATGAGACCATTGGCCGTCATCGGTGATCAGAACCAAACCTGTGGTATCGACATCCAAACGTCCTGCAAAATGCAAGTCTTGAACATTCACTTCATCGAGCAAAATAAATGCCGTATGATTGAAGCCGTCTTCATGTGAGCAAACGTAGCCAGCGGGTTTGTGTAACATGATATAGCGCGGGCCATGCAAGATTAACTCACGACCTTGCCACTCCACCTCACACTCCTGCGTCACCTGCAATGAACCACTTTTTTGCGTCTTACCATTTACTGTGACATCACCACTTTTGATGATCTTGGTGGCTTCTTTACGTGTCGCACCTAACGCATCACACAAAAATTTATCTAACCGCATGATTACCTCATCTAAATCAAGTCAGGTATTATACGCAGCTAAAATGAAATAGTTGATCTATTTCACTGTTTTTATCCAGCGTTCAACAAGAGACAACGCGAGTTATGTACACACTTCGCCCTTATCAATCGGACTCGGTCAAAGCCGTGATCCACTATTTTCGTCATCACACTACGCCCGCCGTAATTGTACTACCGACGGGTGCAGGAAAAAGCTTGGTCATTGCTGAGCTGGCAAGGCTTGCCAAAGGACGAGTCTTAGTACTAGCGCACGTGAAAGAACTGGTAGAACAAAACCATGCCAAATACGAGGGCTACGGTTTGCAAGGCGCGGTATTTGCGGCAGGTTTAGGACGAAAAGAGACCGATCAACAGGTCGTCTTTGCTTCGGTACAATCCGTGGTGCGCAATTTAGATGCCTTTAAAAATCAATTTTCATTACTGGTGATTGATGAATGCCACCGCGTACCGGATGAGAAAAGTAGTAGCTATCAAAAGGTGATCACCCATTTAAGCGAGCTTAACCCGGGAATTAAAGTGTTGGGGTTAACCGCTACGCCTTATCGTTTAGGCATGGGCTGGATTTATCAATACCACACTCGCGGCCAAGTGCGCAGTGAGGAGCCTCGCTTCTTCCGTGACTGTATTTTTGAGCTACCGATCCGTTATCTGCTCGATGAAGCTTTTTTAACGCCAGCGCGAATGGTTGATGCCCCCGTGCTCAGTTACGATTTTTCGCAGCTAAAACCCGCCAATACCGGGCGCTACAAAGAAGCCGAACTCGACATGGTGATTGAGCAATCGAAACGTGCCACACCACAGATTGTTCAACAAATCATCCAACTAGCACAGCAAAAACAGGGAGTAATGATCTTTGCGGCCACCGTTCGCCACGCCCAAGAAATTGTGCAATTACTGCCCAATAACGAAACTGCCATCGTCATTGGTGACACTCCGACCCCTGAGCGCGACACCATCATCAAGCAGTTTAAACAGCGCCAAATCAAATTCTTAGTTAACGTGTCGGTATTGACCACAGGTTTTGATGCTCCGCATGTTGACCTGATTGCGATTTTACGCCCCACCGAGTCCATCAGTTTATATCAGCAAATTGTCGGACGTGGGCTACGCTTATCCGCAGGAAAAACCGAATGTTTGGTATTGGATTATGCGGGCAATAACTATGATCTTTATCAACCAGAAGTCGGTGAGCCAAAGCCCGATCCCAACAGTGAAATTATTACCATTCCCTGTCCGGCCTGCGGTTTTAATAACAACTTTTGGGGTAAACTCGATGCCGCTGGTTTTTTGCTTGAACACTATGGTCGACGTTGCCAAGGCTATTTTACAGACGAAGAAAGTGGCGAACGAGAACACTGTGGTTACCGTTTTAGAGCAAAATATTGCGGTGAGTGTGGGGCTGACAACGATATCGCCGCACGTATCTGCCATGAATGTGACGCAACACTGGTTGACCCTGATAAAAAGCTCAAAGAAGCACTCAACCTCAAAGATGCATTGGTTTTTGAATGTATCGAAATGGATTTGAATGTACATAAAGATGCAAGTGGAAAAGCGCAACTGCGCGTTACCTATCGTGGTGAGAACGATGCGCAAGTCCACGAATTTTGGCCACTAACCACCAAGAAACAGAAACAGGTGTTCCACGACCAATTTGTGCGACCACACCTAGCCGATAAGCATCGCCCTTTTGATCAATCTTCACCAAGCAAAGTGGTGGCTCATCAACACCGTTTTCGTCCACCACAATTTGTCATTGCGCGAAAAGTGGGACGATTTTGGAAAATGCGCGATAAGATCTTTGAAGATGAGCTACAAAACCGATGATTCACTTTCTATTCATGTAAGGTCATTTATACTCTGTTCATCTTATTTACAGGGGGCGCAACATGTTGTTCAAAAAGGGTAAAGCTTTCGCACACTTACTGCTGCTCTCATCATTATCCTTACCCACTTTAGCTGCGAGCAGTGATGTACACGATTGGGTTCAAGACACTTATAAGCCAGGAACCAAGGTAGAGATTGATGAGGATCAAGACGAGGTCTACGCGGCAGTTCAAAAAGGTTTAATTCATCCATTGTCTGAGCTTTATGCCACGATAGATAAAGAACTCAATGGCCGAGTTATCAAGGTAGAGTTAGATGAAGATGATGGTGAATGGGTCTACGAATTAAAACTGATGCATGACAACCGAGTTATCCGCGTAGAATATAATGCAAGCACATTAGAACTAATGGCTATTCGTGGCAGGAACCTACGCGACATCATCAAAAAATAGAGAATAACCATGAAAATATTGGTAGTCGAAGACGATCCTCGTCTTGGGGAACAAATTGTAGAAGCGCTTGAACAGACCGGCTGGGTGCCTGAATTATCACAAGATGGCATTGATGCACTCTATCGCGCTACATCAGAAGAGTGGGATGTGATTGTGCTCGACCTCGGTTTACCCAAGCTCGATGGGCTCACCGTATTGAAAGGCATTCGAGATGAAAACATTAATACGCCCATTGTGATCCTCAGTGCAAGAGACGGTTTGACTCAACGAGTCGAGGGCTTAAATGCAGGAGCAGATGATTACCTCACCAAACCATTTGAGATGGTGGAATTAACCGCTCGTATCCGCGCACAACTGCGCCGAGCATCAGGTAACGCTTCCCCTGTGATGCAAATCGGTGACTTAAGCCTTGATACTCGAACCTCTAAAGTGATGTGGCAAGGTCAAGCGGTGAGCTTGACGGCACTGGAATACAAAGTGGTTGCCTACTTCATGCACAATGCCGACAAAGTCATTTCACGGACTGAACTGGTGGAACACATCTACAAACAAGATTTCGATAGAGACTCCAACACCATCGAAGTGTTTATTGGCCGCATCCGTAAAAAAATCAATAACAACATTATCAAAACCGTGAGAGGACTGGGATACCAGCTTAATGCAAAATAAAACCTCGGCCTTAAAGCGCCTCAGTTTAAAAAGTCGTTTACTGCTCGCGGCAACGTTTTGGTTAGGTACCATGATTTTAGCGGCGGGAATTGGCATTCCCACACTGATCAAAGACTACCTAGTCAATGATGTGCAAAGTCAGCTACGTTTAGCGATGGATGAAATCACGGCGAACTTGGAAGCGACACCGCAAGGGAATCTAGTACTGTCGTCGCGCCTTTCCGACCCTCGTTTTAGCCAACCCTACAGCGGCCTTTATTGGACGGCCTCAAGCCATGATCAATCGCTTCGTTCTCGCTCATTGTGGGATAAGCGCCTTATCAGCGAAAAACATGGCTTGAAAAACATCGTCAAAGGCGCAAGAGATGAAAAACTGATCGTCATTGAACAAATCATCTACTTACCAGATTTCCCTTCTCCTATCACCATTACCATCGGTCTTGATGAAGCGCCATTACAAGACACTTTAAACAGCGTAATTAGCCAATTGTGGATGATACTAGGTCTGCTCTTCAGTGGTGTATTGGTGCTGATTGGCTTGCAAGTCAGTTGGTCATTACGGCCGTTAGGGAAAATGCAAAAAGAGCTGGCCGCATTGCGCAAAGGTCAACAAGCCAGTCTCAGTGACGAGTACCCAAAAGAAGTCTTTCCGTTAGTCAATGATTTGAATGCACTGTTATTCCACTATCAAGAATTGCTTGAACGTGCACGTAATCATGCAGGCAATCTCTCTCACGCTTTAAAAACGCCGATTTCTGTACTGCGCAATGAGATCGATCATCTTGATTTCGCACAACAGCAGAAACTCAGAACACCGATTGAACAGTTACAAAAGCAGATTGACTACCATCTAGGCCGCGCGCGCATGGCTGGCTCAATGAATATTCTTGCGGTAAAAGCCAATCCAAGCGAACGGGTAGATGCTATTTCTATGGCATTTGACAAAATTTACGCACAGCGTGAAATCACGTTAGTTAATGAGTTGGATTCTGATCTAGAGGTTGCCGTTGACCCAACCGATCTCGACGAGATGCTCGGCAACCTACTGGAAAATAGCTACAAATGGGCAGCTTCTTTGGTTCGAGTTCACGCAAAAAATCGAGAAGAAGGCTGGGTAGAAATCCACATTGAAGACGATGGCCCAGGTATTGCTGAGCAAGATCTGGCTAAAGCGGTACAACGTGGCGTGCGCTTAGACGAAACAACCTCTGGATCTGGGCTTGGGTTGAATATTGTCAGTGAAATGGCGCACAGTTATCGCGGTACGCTAACCCTATCGACTAGCACCATGGGGGGGTTAAAAGCGGTGCTAACTTTTCGTTCGGTTTAATGGACGAAATCGAACTCGACATTAAGCAATAAAGACTGTCACGGTCCTTCGTAACACTGCAATAAATCGATGCTGCAAGGGATTTTCTATTGCCCCATCTTAGATAGAGTGCTAGTATCCGCGCTCGTTTTGTTAGTAATCATTGATTCACTATCAAAGCTATACCACATCAGCAAGGTCGCATTGCAGATGTGAAGTTTATTTTTACTAATTTGAGTGTAAAAACTATGAAATTCGAAGCAGTAGTACGTACTGAACTAGGTAAAGGTGCGAGCCGCCGCCTACGTCACGCGGGCCAATTCCCAGCAGTTGTTTACGGTGGTGAAGCAGCGCCAGTTGCTATCGCACTGGATCATTCTGACGTGATCAACCAAATGGACAAACCAGAATTCTACGAAGCAATTACTCTAGTAATTGATGGCGCAGAAGTAAAAGTTAAGCCACAAGACGTTCAACGTCACGTGTTCAAGCCAAAAGTTGAGCACATGGACTTCATCCGCATCTAATTTCCTACCAAGGAATTAGTTGGATAAAATCCAACCTTTTGCATAAAGACTATCGGCCTTACCATCCGAGAAATCTAAAAATTCGAAACCCCGATAGCTACCAACTATCGGGGTTTCACCGTTTTATAAGACCGTGTTATAACGGAAAGTCATTCAAACAAGAACATGGCTATTATGATCATCACGATTTCCCTCCCCTCATTGATTCATCGGCTTGGTGGAGAAAATGCGAAAAAAGCAAAAATGCTGGCGAGAGAATATCAGTGCGACCTGAAACGAATACGACGTTCCAGAAATTGGCAAATCAGTGGTGAGATAACGCAACTTGAATTATTGGCAAATCGGCTCAGAGAACTTGATTCACTGGTCATGCAATTTTTAATAACGAGACTCAAAGACAAACTGGCAGAATATCAGGAACAGCTTGAACCCAAATCAGCCAAGTTGGTAAGGCTTGTTAAACAAAACCCATCAATCACTCTCGCCGAACTTATGCACATCACGCACTGCACAATCGCAGAAGCACGCACCGCTCGTTTCAACGCAGACAGTTTTTGATTTAAGCAGAACGTAAAGACGAGAAGTAAGACGGGTATCTTTGGCGAATATAACGCTGTTCTTCAACCATGTGCTTAAAAGCAGGACCATTGGATAGTTGAACCACGACTTCATCTTGTTGAAAGCGCAGTACTTGACCTGCAATTTTGACTGTATTGTTGCTGCGTAGCTGCACCGTACCAGACATTGATAGACCACAATATAAGGTAGTCACTCTCGGCATTGAAATACGAATGCCTTGCTCTGATATTTCACAGACATGGAATAGCTGATCATCAATTTTTACGGTAGGTCTCGCCCGCTTTGGATACTTTAAGCGGTAATATTGCCGTTTCTGTACAAAATCTGCATTGTCCATGGCGTCTATGCATCCTTTATCAAGGTTAATTACTTCTGCGTCAGCATGATGCTACGCAAGTGTTGAGAGTCTACCATTTATTATCGGCTTCTGAAGTAAAAACATAATAGAAAGATAGGCAACCGCTATGAATCACCAATTCATCTCATTTGTGAACTCAAATACAATTGGTCAATAATGTAGGAAATTTATCACTGATCACGATAAACGTGAGATAAATCACTCTAAATCCTATATAGTGCACGGCTAAAATTAAGAACTGTAGGCTGTCTGCTTAAGGAACCCGTTAAATGTCATTTTCATCTCAAGGTTTTGCACCTGAACTTGTTAAAGCGCTTACTGAATGCGGCTATGAAAAACTTACCCCCATTCAGCGACAAGCCATTCCCGAGGCTCGTAAAGGGCATGATATTTTTGCAACGGCGCAAACTGGCACAGGCAAAACCGCAGCATTCGCACTGCCCGTTATTCAACATCTGTTAGATAGCGGCAAGCAACCTTCGCCTAAAACAGCGCGAGGCTTAATTTTGGCACCCACGCGTGAATTAGTGGCGCAAATTGCCCAGAACATTAAAGACTACGTCAAGTACACCAAACTCAGTGTCGCTGCTGTTTACGGTGGAAATAAAATGTCTTCTCAAGTTCGTCAGCTTGAAATGGGTGTGGACATTTTGGTCGCGACCCCTGGCCGACTAGAAGAGCATTTAAGTGAAGGTAATGTTTCACTCGCCAACCTTGAGTTTTTGGTTTTCGACGAAGCAGATCGAATTTTAGATATGGGATTCATCAATCCCGTGCGTAAAATCATGCTGGAAGTAGAAACCTCACCGCAAATCATGATGTTCTCGGCCACTACATCCACTCAGCTTAACCAACTGGCGGGCGATATTTTACGCAAACCCAAACGCATTAATGCTGATCGTGCCAATACCACGGCCGCAACAGTGGCGCATGTGGTTTACCCTGTCGATCAAGAGCGTAAAACGGAACTGCTATCTGAACTGATTGGCCGCAAAAATTGGCAACAAGTCTTAGTGTTTGTGAACTATAAAGAGACGGCTAATGACGTGGTTAAAGAGCTGAAACTGGATGGCATCAAGGCCGTGCTGTGTCATGGCGATAAAGCACAAAGTGCACGTCGACGCGCTCTTGAAGAATTTAAAGAAGGCAAAGTGCGTGTCATGGTTGCGACCGATGTGGCTGCACGTGGTTTAGATATCGTCGACCTGCCGCACGTGGTTAACTATGACATGCCATTTCTCGCCGAAGATTATGTACACCGCATAGGTCGTACTGGTCGTGCTGGCAAACAGGGACATGCTGTCTCATTTGTCAGCCGCGAAGAAGAGTTGACTGTTGTTCAGGTTGAAAACCTTATCCAGCAACGCATCCGCCGTGTTGAACAGCCTGGTTATGAGCCTAAACAGCGTGATGCCTACATTGAAAAACTTCACACAAAAGCGGCGTACAAAGATCGCCAAGGCCGTCGTAACAACCCAAATGACGAAAAGCCAGATCAAGCCTCAGCAGAACGTCGTTTGAACATGATGAATCGACTAAAAAATCGTAAGAAGTAAGCCATAACAACGAAAGAGCTGCAGCAATGCGGCTTTTTTCATCTCTGTGCATCCTATCTATGCTTCATCATCCCAAACGGTCATCTTTATTGGTTTCAATCCGTAAGTAGCACTGTCGTCAATTGCACAGCAAAGTGAAATAGTGAAGATTGTAATTAATGTGTATGCTAGAGCTCTTGTCTCTCAACACGGATTGATTAATGAGCAGTACTTTACTTCTGGCATTTATACCAACATTCTTTTTTGTTTCGATTACTCCAGGTATGTGCATGACATTGGCACTGAGTCTTGGGATGAGTATTGGTTATCGCCGAACTTTATGGATGATGATGGGAGAGATCGTCGGTGTGGCGTTCGTTTCCATCGCAGCCGTTTTGGGGATGGCTTCGATTATGCTCAATTACCCTTGGCTCTTTACCGGATTCAAAACCATCGGTGCCATCTATCTTGGCTATATAGGCATTCAGATGTGGCGCTCAAAAGGCAAGCTTGCCCTCAGTAGCGACTCACAAGTCACTCCCCATAACAAAGACTGGGATCTTGTCATGCAAGGTTTTGTGACCGCGATTGCTAACCCTAAAGGCTGGGCGTTTATGATCTCCCTACTTCCGCCTTTTATTAATAGTGAAGCACCACTTGCACCTCAACTATTACTGCTGGTGTCCATTATTATGGTCTCAGAATTTGTCTGCATGACACTTTACGCAACAGGTGGCAAGGGGTTAAAACGAGCTCTAGGGCATTCAAAAAATGTGCGTCTAATGAACCGTATTTCAGGCTCATTGATGATAGGTGTTGGATTCTGGTTATTGATGAGTTAGTCGTTAAAGTAGTAGGCTCTGACTTTTGGCCAGAGCCTTAACCGTTAATTTAAAACTTTAGCTAATCTAAAACATTAGCATTCAATGCCTTGAGCAATACAATCTCTCGATTGATACGCTGTTTTTCAGCATCAGAAGCTTGGCTACTTTGCAAAATACGCGCATTGATCGCCTCTTCAGCCGCGGCCTTATTGGTAAAAAGTAGTGCTTTAACATTGATCGAGGCGATATTGCTATAACGCCCATCATCACTACTTGGTACATCAATTTGGCCACTATTAATTAGAGCTTTCACGATGGCACGTTCCGATTCATACCCTTGCAAACCTTCCAGCTTCCAACGTTGCATTGGTTTCCCTTCGTAGCGGCCTTGCTTCTCTTGGGTGAGATAGCGGATCGTTAGGTTTCTAATAGTTCCTTCCTCTTCGCCATATTCCGCTTCCGAGTCAAAAATAATCGGGAATGACCGCCCTTCAAGGCTACCCCCTTTCTGCGTCAAATGCCCCATTCGGTAACTATTCATACCCAACCGAATATCACTAGTATCATCAATCGGTTGTCCACCAGCAAAACGCAGATCTTTAATTCGCTTACCCGCAGGTTGAGTAAGATCAATGGTGTAAGTGACACCCGCAAAAAAATCATTGGTTGAGTATTTCGATGCGCGCCGCTTTGGATCAAAGCTATAAGTCACATCGCCTGGCAAGACGGAATTGAAATACCCAGCGGCCCATTCCATGTAGGTGCGCAGCTCTTTACCCGTCATTTGGTAAACCGTAATTTCACCACCAGCATATTGATAGTTAAACGCGATATCTTTTGCTTTGATTGGGCCAGTATCAAGTTGAGCTTGGTCATTATCAATTTGCAGTGCGATCACGTTTGCTTTTGGCGCGTAGAAAAAACTGGCTTCCTGAAACAGCGCACTGATGCCGGTATCTTGAATATGCACTTGAGGGATACCGCGTATTTCATCATCAGGAACCAAGTCGACTCCGTCAAGTATCGCAATTTCGCGATTGGCATTTTCTCGTAAGCGTTGATGATAAGGTGCGTACAGCGTTTCCATTTTCGAATCAGAATCAACACCTTTTATAGGGTAAGTGAAGCTGTCTTTATGAACGAGCGTGTATTTGCCATCCTTTTCTTCAAATTGGAAATCGATTCGAGATAAAACGCGTCCATATTTGTCAGGCTCGGTAATGATGACACCGTTTACCGTCGCTTTATCAATTTTAGTGTGCATGTGGCCAGCAACAATGGCATCGATTTCTGGGTTAGCATTGGCAATATCAGATACGCCCGTATCTTTGATGTCGTTTTCGTTATCCAGCCCCATGTGCGCAACCAAAACGATCGCATCGACATCATTTTTTATCTGCCCAATCACTTTTTTCACTTCAAGTGTTGGGTTAGTGAAGCTCATGCCTTCAAGGCGATTAGTGCCTTCAGCAAACACTTGTGTCATCGGAGTATCCATTCCAATGATACCGATCTTGACGCCATTTTTTTCAATAATTGTTGCGGCGGGTAAGAATGGATTGCCATCGGGCCTCTGAATATTCCCGGCTAACGCTCGGCCTTTAAATTGAGTCAGGGAGCGATTTAATACCGATAAACCAAAATCAAACTCATGGTTACCCAGCACCCAAACATCGTAGTTCATCTCATTAAAACCGAGCATCATAGGGTCTACGGCTTCATGCTTAAACGTTTCAACAAAGTTTCCCTGAATCGTATCTCCCGCATCCACTAAAATAACGTTTTTATCTTGCTCTCGTATCTGTTTAACCTTGGTGGCGATTTGACTTAGGCTCCCCTGCATATTCAGTTTGTCAGCAGCATAATCCCATGGCATAAAATGCCCGTGAATATCGGAAGTACCAAGAATGGTAACCTGATGAATATCGCCATCAGCAGCGAAAGAAGAAGCGGCAATAGAAGCAAGTATTGCGCTAGTAACAATTTTTAGTTTCATAACATACTCATACGTATAAACAGGCTTTCATTAAAACAGAGTGGATATTATTGATTTTATAAATATGTTTATGTGATGGGGTCGCTCATTCGGTTGCAACACTAAAAAGCAATCACAAAATTTCGAGAGCGATCTCTCTTTAAATAGATTCTATGGCTTAAAGAGCTTTAATCGAGCCAAATCAGGCGGTTAATTTTTAATCATAAAATTGAGCAAATTTTAAGCAGATCTTTGATTGACGCTGTACTGGATCGCTTCTATTTTTTCTATTGGTTACCACAACAATGGAGGTTATAGAAATGAAACGCGCAAGTTCCACTTATCGATTACAACTGATAAAAGATGTTGTAACGCGGCACCAACGTACGGATCCAATGGCGAACTATATTCAACAGCTTCTGACAGAAAAACCCAACATGGAACAACCCGATGTGAATAAACGTTTTCACGGTAATCATTTTGATGAACATGCTGGTGGTTGGGTCAGTGATTTTTGGGGAATGAAGTAATTGATTAAAACAGATCGCGCTGCGGGTTCGTTTCTGGCTCGGAATCTGCTTTGTTTTGCGCTTGTTGTTTCTGTTTTTTCCGCTTATAGCGCTGTTGGCATAATTTTATGACATGCAGTTGCTGCGCAGCAGTCATTGAGAGCCAGTTAAAACGCTCTTCCCTTTTACGCATACAGCCTTGGCAATAACCTTTGTCATCAACTGAACATACACCGATACAAGGGCTCAGCACTTTAAAAAATTCGAGTTGCTCCATGGTTACTCAATTATTTTTCCAATTTAATGTCCGCCACATAAGAGTAACGTGTGTCACTTCCTGATTGCAAACTGTGACGCATATAAAACAATCACCTTATACTGACAAAAACAGTACTCAATTTTATATACTGTGCGCGTTTTCCAAATTCTGGGGTCTAATACGATGAAGTTTAGTTCAAAAAAATGGCTAGCCGCAATTTCTCTACCTGTATTGGTGAGTGCCTGTGCAAGTAATGGTGATGTAGAAAGCATTACCGCTCAAGATTTGCAGCATCACAATTGGCAACTAGTGCAAATTGATGGCAAGGACGTGGTCAATAATGACAAACAAAAAGCACCGCGATTAGAAATCGGCGAAAAGATGATGGCTAGCGGTAACGCAGGTTGCAATAACTTTTTTGGGCAAGCCGAGCTAAAAGACAACCAATTCCGCATCGAAAAAATGGGCATGACCATGATGATGTGTATCGGTGATGTCATGGATACCGAGCAGGCGTTTTCTCAAACATTGTCAGATTGGAGCGAGATCAACCTGACTAAAGATAGCCTAACGCTTAAAAATGAGGTTCACACGCTCACCTTTACTTTGCGTGATTGGGTAAATTAATTTCAGTCATTCTTCTCATGGCAGTCTTTTCCATCAGGCTGCCATTTCCGTAGACCACCTCACACATCATTCACCTATCTGCGACTTCTGCTTTTTCTTACCAATTCAGATCTTTTGTTTTTTTTCGTTCATAATGAATGAACATGGAAATATCTCCGGTCTATTCACTAAGTCACTGAATAAAGCGATCTTTAAGGATAATTATGAAAAAGCTCATCACCTTACTCTGCACGTGTGCCTTCGCACTTTCCGCGTCAGCGCAAACTTGGCAACAAACCACAGATGCAGCTAAAGGACAAACCGTTTACTTTCACGCGTGGGGAGGAAGCCAAGAGATTAATGAGTACATTCGCTGGGCAGGCAACGAGCTTCAAGATCGCTACGGTATCGAGTTAAAACAGGTGAAAGTGACCGATATTGCCGAGACAACAACACGGCTTATTGCAGAAAAGGCGGCCGCTAAAAATAATAATGGCAGTGTCGATCTAGTATGGATTAATGGTGAAAACTTTAAGTCCATGAAAAATAATGGTTTATTGTATGGCCCATTTACGGAGCGTTTACCTAACTGGCAATATGTTGATTCCTCACTGCCGATCGATCAAGATTTTTCAGAGCCGACTCTTGGCCTTGAAGCGCCTTGGGGTGTAGGACAACTGGTGTTTATTTACGATCAGGAAAAGCTCAATAACCCACCCCGTTCATTTTCAGAAATGTTGAGCTACGCAAAGGCGTTTCCGAATCGTGTTAGTTACCCTCGTCCTCCTGAGTTTCATGGCACCAGTTTCCTTAAAGCCTTATTGATTGAACTAACAGAGAACGATGTTGCCCTGTCTAAGCCTGTGGATGAACAAAATTTTGCCATAGTGACAGCGCCTCTTTGGCGCTATCTTGATGAATTTCATCCTGTGGCCTGGCGTCAAGGCAAGCAGTTTCCCAGCGGTTCCGCTCAAATGCTGCAATTGCTTGATGATGGTCAGCTTGATCTTTCCATCAACTTTAACCCCAATGCTGTTTTTTCCGCTCAAGCAAATGGAACGCTAGCGGCCTCTACCCGCTCCTACGCGTTTGAAACAGGGGCTCTTTCTAACATTCATTTTCTCGCCATTCCTTGGAATGCGAGCGCCAAAGAAGGCGCATTGGTTGCGATCAATTTCTTACTCAGTCCGGAAGCACAATCTCGTAAAGGAGATCTTTCCATTTGGGGAGATCCATCGGTATTACAAAATGAGTTCTTAAGTGGCAGCGCTAAGAAAACTCAGCTGTTTAAATCAATCGCCGAGCCACATCCAAGTTGGCAAACGGCGCTTGAAGCCGAATGGCAACAACGCTACGGCCACTAAAGAGACTGAGATAAAGCCCGATGTTTAGAGCAAGCTATTTGCTGATTATTGTCATCTGTATTGCCCCAGTTGTTCCCGGCCTACTTGGGGTCATACTCTCCTCATTGGGCTATATTCCTCCCGTCGGCTTGCACCACTTTTCTCTAGATGGCTACATCGCCATCTTACAATGGTCGGGAGTCGGGCAATCTCTACTACTTAGCATAGGTTCTGCGTTAATCAGTACCTATCTCGCCGCGGCGATCTGCTTTGTGATATTGCAATCATTGTGGCACAGCCGTCACTGGTCAAAAGTAGAGAACGCTTTATCACCGTTACTGGCTATGCCTCACGTCGCTTTTGCCATTGGTTTTGCTTTTTTATTCTCACCAAGCGGCATGACGGATCGCCTTTTGTATCATCTGTTTGGAACCTCATTCATGGGAGATGGCGCTTCACTTTTAGTACGCAACCCTTACGCAGTCGGATTAACCTTAGCGTTAGCACTTAAAGAAGTTCCTTTTTTACTGCTGATGAGCATCCCCATTTTGCAGCAATTAAACATTGATAAACTGCAACAAGCAGCGGCTTCGCTGGGTTATTCTCAACCCCAACTATGGCTAAAAGTGATCTTCCCACAGTGGTTAAATAAACTGCGGTTTGCCCTCTTTGCCGTGATTGCCTACGGCGTATCCGTTGTCGATTTAGCGCTCATTTTAGGCCCCAATAATCCACCAACGTTTGCAGTATTGGTATGGCAGTGGTTTAGTGACCCTAACTTAGCCTTAATTCCTCGCGCCGCCGCTGGCGCCGTTCTGTTGTTTATACTTGCCAGCGCCATGTTATTGATCGTTCTCTTCATCGAAAAGTGTTCGACGCGACACTACAAACGCTGGCAATACTCAGGCCGCTATGCGCTTTCCTTGCCAGGAAAATCACTGTTTTTATTCATTATTACCTTATCTTTGCTGATGTTGCCTTTAATGGTGGTTTGGAGTTTTGCACAACGTTGGCGCTTTCCAGATTTATGGCCCAGCCAGTTCAGTACCCGTTTTTGGGACAACGAATGGTTGAATATCGCACCAACCATTTATCAAAGCGTACAATTAGCGCTATTCAGCACTGTGATTACGCTGGTGTTATCTCTACTCGCTCATGAGTATAAGCTCAAATATCAGCGCCATTTACCCAGTTATTTGATCGCCTTGCCGATGCTCATTCCTCAGCTTTCACTGTTATTTGGCATGCAGATCGCCACACTCTTTTTAGCCAGCGATCAGTATTGGCTTTGGGTTACATGGTCACATGTATTTTTCGCCTTTCCTTTTGTCTATCTTGCTTTGGATGGTCCATGGAAAAGCTACAATCAAAACCTGACTAAAGCAGCGTTAAGTTTAGGAAAAACGCCGTGGCAAGTATTTTGGCAAATTAAAACGCCGCAACTCTTGCCAGCCATCGTTTACGCGGCAGCGGTTGGAATGAGTGTGAGCTTAGCGCAATATTTGCCGACTTTGATGCTCGGCGCAGGAAGGATCGCTACTATTACTACCGAAGCCGTTGCGCTCTCGAGTGGCTTTGACCGCAGAGTCACCGCCATCTATGCCATTTGGCAAGCCCTACTGCCTTTAATTTTTTTCACCTTGGCGATTGTGATCAGCCGCCTGCAAACTCATCGCCGTACCATGAACCCTATCGTTAAAAAAACTGCCCGTAAGGAAGCCATTACTCATGACGTTCTGCCTCGAAAACCTCGCCATCCATAAACAAAAAAATGGTGAAGTTCTCTTATCGGATTTAAATATCACCATCTCCCCAGGTGAAATTGTTAGCTTAATGGGGCCAAGCGGCTGCGGAAAATCAACGCTACTTAATGTAATTGCGGGTCATTTGGGGAGGGATTTTTGCTTCCAAGGCAGAGTCATACTGGACGATGTCGACATCACTTTGCGGCCTGCACATCAGCGGCAAGTCGGTATTTTATTTCAAGATGATCTGCTCTTCCCACATCTGACGGTTTGGCAAAATTTGGCTTTTGCCTTGCCCAACTCGGTAAAAGGCCATGAACGGCAGTCTCAAGCAGAAAAAGCATTACAGAAAATTTCTCTCGAACATCTTGCCAATGCTTACCCAGAACAGATATCTGGGGGGCAGCGAGCACGTATTAGCTTGGCTCGCATGCTACTGGCTCAACCTAAACTGGCACTATTGGATGAACCATTTAGTAAGTTAGATAAAGCACTGCGGATCCAATTTAGGGATTGGGTCTTCAATCAACTGGTCGCCGAAGGCATTCCGACCTTGATGGTCACGCACGATAAAGATGATGTTCCGCCTAACAGCCGTATTTTAACCTGCTCATGGGAGAGCGCACATGCTTGATCGATTTAGTGTCAAAATCATTCGTTGGCCACTAGAGAAAACAGCTCAAGGGCTTCATCGCTTAGGCATTACAGCGAACCAAACGACACTCTGGGGTTTTGCTTTAGGTTGCTGTGCACTTCCTGCACTTGCTTTCTCGCAGTACACGCTGGCATTAATTTTCATCATACTAAACCGAATAGCGGATGGTCTTGATGGTGCGTTGGCAAGAATTCAAGGGGTCAGCGATGCGGGAGGATTTCTCGATATCAGTTTAGATTTTCTGTTTTACTCGCTCATTCCGTTTGGTTTTGTGCTGGCTTCACCTGAGCACAATGCGGTAGCTGGTGCCTTTTTGATCTTTTCTTTTATCGGTACGGGAAGCAGCTTTCTTGCATTCGCCGTGATGGCCAGCAAGCGAAACATCCACAGCCCTATCTACAAGCATAAATCACTGTATTACATGTCAGGCTTGACTGAGGGTACGGAAACGATTGCTTGTTTCGTCCTGTTTTGTCTTTTTCCTCAACATTTTGCCTTAATAGCTTATCTATTCGGCGGCGCATGCTGGTTCACCACCATTACCCGCATTTATTCTGGATTTCAAACACTCTATAACACTCACTCACGTCAAGAATACAACCATGATTAACGCTATCACTTTTGGCTTCGAACTACAGCTTCAAATCCAGATAATGTAATACATTGGGTAATCGTATAACTCTTCGAAATTCTCATCAATTGAACCAGTGGCATGCTAAACTGCGCACTTACTAACGCAGTAGCATAACGATGCCTAAGGTTGCATTTATGACTTTGACCAGACCCGTTAAAATAGCGATCTTACTCTTTCTGATCCCGACTCTTATTTTTTCGTTAGCCATCCCGATATTAATCAATCCGTTGACACGCTATGTGCTGGAAAGCAAACTCGATACCGTCAATCTTTACTTGTCCAATAGAGCTCAGAGCTTAAATGATATGATTTTAGATCAAGTCGCTCAGATAAATTATGAATGCCAAGCAAGCGATATGTCATTAATTCGTGATTCCAAGTACTACAACCGATTTATCAGAATGATCGCAGTTGTCAACAAAGACGGGCGTAGCTGCTCGACTGTCGGTTTCCCATTACAACTTTCGGATGAGTTGAAAGCCTATGACCTCTCTTCAGGGTTTTACATGTCCACCACTCCCGCACTTTTTAATACAGAAAAAGAGCTACTTATTTATTATCAAAAAGAAGGTAATCGAATTTTTTGGATATTAGACAGTAGCTGGCAAGAAGAGATATTAAAAGGTGATTGTATAAATTGCTTTTTATTAAATTTTCATTATTTATCGCCTAGTTTAAATGGATTGAGAATGAGTCGAGGCAATAAAGAGATTGCTTACCAAGACCACATCACAACCATTAGTTACACCATAAAAGAGTTTGATATTCAAGAAACACTCTCTGTTGGTAAAGAATTCAACCAATATCTTTACTACCAATTAATATATTGGGGTTATCCCATTGCGCTAGCAATTGGTATCTTATTATCTATTTTTTATTTAAAGTTCAGAAATTATAAAAACTCAATTCAAGGATTAATTCTTAAAGGCATTAAAGATAAACAATTCATCCCTTACTACCAAGCCATTCTTGATAGCCGAGAAGAGAGAGTTATTGGCTATGAGATCTTAGTTCGTTGGTGCAAAGGCAAGGAGATGGTTCCACCAAATGAGTTCGTTGGTCCGGCGGAAACATCCGGTTTAATCATCCAGATAACGAATCAAATCATAAGAAAAGTAATTGATGATTTAGAACAATTCGATGTGCAGCAATGGGTGAGTATCAATATCGTGCCAGCCCACATTGAAAGTGGTGGCTTAGCAGAAACACTAGAAGAACTCAATTGGCCGACCACCAAACAGATTCATTTTGAAATAACAGAAAGAACGCCATTTATTAATATTGAAAATGCAGGTAGGGCACTATCTCATCTTATGGCAAAAGGCTATAAATTCAAAATTGATGATTTTGGGACAGGCTACGGTGGTTACTCATATATACAAAATCTTGGTATTTCTTGTATTAAAATAGACAAGATGTTTATTGATACGATTGGAACTGACGACTTAAAAATAAAGGTACTCAATTCTATTATTCTCTCAGCACAAGAAGCTAATATTGAAATTATTGCTGAAGGCGTTGAACGCGGAGACCAAGTTGATTATCTTGCTACTCGTGCTGTGTATCTTATCCAAGGATTCATCTATTCTAAACCCTCACCGATTGAACATATTTTGCAAAATTAATAATTCCTGAAGTCAGGAGCAATCACACCATAACCAACTTTATTATGGCGTGATCTTACCTGATCTCCATTCTACTCAGGAGAAAATCAGTGCTTTCAGGCTGGCTTGCGGATCAATATCTTCAAACTCTGGTGGGTTTTCTAGGCGAGCTTGAAAAGTAAGTGATGGCGCTTCCACCTTCATCCCTTCGATTAAAAAATCGCAGGTTACGGCTGGTGAATTAACGCATGCAAGCACTTCGCCGCCTTGTTCTAACAGCTCAGGTAAACGGCGTAAGATACGTTGATAATCTTTAGTCAGCGCAAAGCTACCTTTTTGAAACGAAGGAGGATCAATAATAATCAGATCATATGGCCCTGATTTTTTGATTTTTCCCCAAGACTTGAAAATATCATGTCCAAGAAACTTCACTGAATTGAGATTGTGGCCATTCAATTGATGGTTTTCACGGCCTTTAGCCAGTGATGCTTTGGCCATATCGACATTCACAACTTGGTCAGCACCACCAGCAATCGCTGCTACTGAAAAACCGCAAGTATAGGCAAATAGATTCAGTACATTTTTATGTTTAGCGTGAGATGAAACCCACTCACGGCCGTAGCGCATATCCAAAAACAGACCAAAATTCTGATTACGCCCAATGCTCAATTGGTACTTTAAGCCATTTTCGATCACCACAGGGTAAGGGTCTAATTCTCCCCATACTGTTTCTGAAGGCGCGCCATCGGCATATCGATGCTGAAGTAAGACACAACGACCTTGCTTTTCTAGCCATAACGGACGGGTTGTTAGGTGCAACAAACCCGCTTTTAACTCCGCGAGAAAGTCCTCTTCGATATTTTTAAATAAGTTGACGACTAACTGCCCTTGCAACCAGTCACAGGTGAGCTGTTCTAGACCTGGCCACTGACGACCTCGGCCATGAAATAAGCGGCGAATTTCACCTGTATTGCAGGAGAGCTGCTGCTCAATATGGGTAAAAAAGTGAGAAAGCGCTGAGCGTTGCATTGTTTGTTCTGTCATTTGTTTACTTTCGGCCAAACTAGATTCCAAGGTGTTAACCAAGATTCAATCCCTTGGCTAACAATGTCTGAGTTCCATTTCTGCCCCATCGCTACTTGATTGCGTGGGTCGCAGATAAATTGATACCACTGATCCTGATAGCAAAAACGTAACGCAAAAGCGTGTAGATAGCCTCTATCAGAACCATCATGAGAATGATAAATCGGGTCACCGACAATCGCAGAGCCGAGTGATTTCAAAGCAACCCTAATTTGGTGGGTTTTTCCGGTAAAAGGTTTACATAAAAAGAGACGTTCACCCGGCTCAGCAGAACAGGAAAAAAACTGCGTTACGGCAGGGTTATTTTGTGTCGCTACTAACTTCCATGACGAACGTCGAGAGCGTTCCATATCACCGCTTATCAAGCCCTGTTTCTTTTTAGGCTTTTTACTGCCAATGGCAAGATAGAATTTCTCGACTTCCCTTGCTGCAAAGTTTTTAGACAACTCACTGGCCGCAGCTTGGTGGCGGGCAAGCAATAAAATGCCGGACGTCATTTTATCCAACCGATGAACTAAGTAGAGCTGGCCATCACCTGAAACCTTACCCACTTCTTGCAGCAGCATCGTATCCCCGTCATCTTTGTGTACAGAAACATTGGGATGCTTGTTGATGATGAGAAAATCGTTGTGAGTATAAAGAATATCAAACATGTGAATCACTAACTGCAGAATAGGCGGCTGAGTATAGCGTTAAACAACGCAGATACCAATAAATGCAAGGTTCAAGGTCGTAGGATGATAAAAAGGCTCTCGGATGAGAGCCTTAGGAATGCGCTAAATTAATGAATAAGCAAAGACCATTAAAATCGCCACTGGGCAAACAAAACGCACGTACCATGGCCAAATTTTCCAGAATAGGCTTTGTGCAATGTCTGGGTTACCTTGTTTGATCTCATCAAGCAATTTATTACGATGCCAAACCCAACCCACCACAATAGCCCAAACCACACCTAATAAAGGTTGCATATAGACGGTCGAGACGTTAGCCACTAGGTTAAATAACGCCCCAAAGTTAAGGGAAATGATGATGCTCAGCAGCGCAATGGCTCCACCGATCATCCATGTTGCTTGGCTACGAGTCATTTTTAGTTCATCTTGCGCGCAAGATACTGGTACTTCTAGCATAGAAATTGAAGAAGTTAGCGCTGCGATAACCATCAAAATAAAGAAACCAAAGCCGAGCAACACCCCTGCACTGCCCATATTATCAAACATCGCAGGCAGCACGGTGAAGACTAAATCGCCCGAACTCATCAAGTTGCCTGCATCATCAAAAATTTCGACACCATGATTTTTAGCCACAAACATTGCTGGGAGAATCAAAAGGCCAGCTGCAAACGCCACTCCCGTATCAATCGCCGCGACTTGCGCCGCTGTTTTTGGCAAATTAACATCTTTCTTAAGATATGAGCCATAAACGATCATCGCTCCAACGCCTAAAGAGAGAGAGAAGAAAGCTTGCCCCATTGCGTCTACTAATAAACTGGGAGTGATGTGCGCAATATCAGGGATCAAATACATCTTCAATCCTTCCATTGCCCCATCTTGGGTAAAGATATAAGCAATCATGGCGCCGAATAGAATAAAAAGCACTGGCATCAAACGGGTAGACCATTTTTCAATGCCGTCCGCGACACCTTTTCGCACAACATAAATAGTGAGCAAAGAAAATGCGAGAGCCAGTAAAACATTGCGTAAGCCGCTAAAATTCACTAACCAATCGGCCGCCGTCTGTAAACCCAACAAGCCTAATATAGGAGATGCCGCAAAACCCATAAGCCATCCGGCAAGAATGGAGTAAAAACTGAGGATCATCGATGAGGCAATCATCGCGATAATACCAAACAGTGCCGCCGCCGCACGATTTTTGGTCCAGATACTTCTTAAAGAAGCGATGGGGTTAGATTGTCCATGTCGCCCGATCGTCAATTCCGCAACCAGCATTGGAAACGCCAGCAAGAATACCATTGCCAAATAAATCACTAAAAATGCCGCGCCACCATTACTTGCCGCTTTGGTCGGAAAACCCCACACATTCCCTAGGCCAACCGCAGAACCTGCAGCCGCCATAATAAAACCAAGTCTCGATGAGAAATGACCTCTTGAACTACTTGCCATAAACTATTTACCAATGTTGTGTTTGTTAGGCAGTGCTAAAAGTGAGTGTAAACTTTTAATTACACAAGTTATAATTTTTAGTCGCACTGAGATGGTGGCAAGTAAAACAGTTTGAGATTAAAATTGGAAGTCCGAACGATATAAATTATGGATTAGACCGTAGTTTTATAGTTCAATTGTTGCTTTTTTATCCTCAGATCATTTTTTTAAACTGCTATGATCACTTTAGTAACACGATTCATCTGTTACTATTTTCATATTATTCACGCGATAAACTTCCTTACTTTTCCCTTTCCCTTTACTATCGTGACTTATTCTATCGACAAGATTAATGGCATGGACAAGGTTTACCACGTTCTTACTTTAGCAGGCATCGCACTCTATTGGTTTTTGGTCGCCGCAGTCACGCTACGCGTTGTATTGAAACGCCGAGCGGTGAGTGTTTCTCTGGCTTGGCTGATGGTGATTTATATCATTCCGATTGTGGGAGTGATCTGCTACTTTCTTTTTGGTGAGCTAAATTTAGGGCGCAAGCGTGCAGAGCGTGCCAAGGAAATGTTTGCTCCATTTGGTGATTGGTTTAGACAGCTTAACGATTGCCAAGCTCATGCCCCTGAGGGAATGGGTGCTCAAATTTATAAAATTGATGAACTGTGTAACCACCGCATGGGGATTCCGGCCTTAAGTGGTAATACGTTATCACTGCAAACCTCCCCTAACGAAATTCTGCATTCCATCATTGCCGACATCGAACAAGCTCACACCAGTATTCAAATGGTATTTTATATTTGGCACCCAGGTGGATTGGCGGATTCGGTTGCGTCGGCTCTGATCCAAGCGGCCAAACGAGGTGTACACGTTAAGCTGCTGCTTGATTCCGCAGGGAGCCCCCGTTTTTTCAAAAGTCATTGGTATACCATGATGAAAGACGCAGGAGTTGAAGTCGTCCAAGCGTTAGAAGTGAGCCCGTGGCGGATGTTCTTACGCCGCTTAGACCTACGCCAACATCGTAAAATCATTGTTATCGACGATAAAATTGCCTACACAGGATCGATGAATTTAGTTGACCCAGCTTATTTCAAACAAAACTCTGGTGTGGGTCAATGGGTCGATATTATGGTTCGTATTACTGGGCCTGCGGTCAATGTGCTGTCCGCAGTACATTGCTGGGACTGGGAGGTGGAAACAGGAACACGCATGTTGCCAGCACAACCAGAATGCACAATTGGTCCGGATCAGCCCCATCATCCAGTACAGGTTGTCCCTTCAGGCCCTGGTATGCCAGAAAACTTAATCTCTCAAGTGTTAACACTGGCGATTAATCAGTCAAACCAATCCGTTAGGATCACTACCCCTTACTTTGTTCCTAGTGCAGACCTATTAGCAACGCTAAAAATGACCGCTCAGCGCGGTATCAATGTTGAGATCATTATTCCACATAAAAATGACTCATTGATGGTCAAATGGGCATCTCGCGCATTCTATGGTGAGCTACTGGAAGCCGGGGTGAAAATATACGAATTCTACGGTGGTTTGCTGCACACTAAATCCGTCGTGATCGATAACCAGTTCTGTCTTGTCGGTACAGTGAATATCGATATGCGCAGCCTATGGCTCAATTTTGAAGTCACGCTCGCGATTGAAGACCAATCTTTCACTCAGGAAATGAACTGGCTACAGCAACACTATATAGAACAATCTCACTTGGTTGAGCTACCAATATGGGAGCAACGCCCACTGTATCATAGGTTTTTTGAACGATTGTTCTATTTGTTTAACCCTCTGCTATAAACTTTTTATCTGACTGGGGTTGCCAAGCTAGGCAACTCCATGTTTTAAATAACGAACTCTCTCCCAGACAAGGATTTCGGATGTCAGAAGGTAAAAAAACACTGTTGGTCAATGCGGGTCGTAGTAAAAAGTGGACCAATGGCGTTGTCAACCCACCTATTCAGCGCGCCTCTACCGTTGTATTTGATAGTGTGGCTGAAAAAAATCAGGCCACTGTCAATCGGGCTAATAAAACACTCTTTTATGGACGCCGTGGTACTCATACGCACTTTGCGTTCCAAGAAGCAATGGTGGAAATTGAAGGTGGCGTCGGTTGCGCGCTTTTCCCTTGCGGTGCGGCCGCCATTGCCAATAGTATTCTTTCCTTTGTGCAAACGGGTGACCATATTCTGATGGTCGACACTTGCTATGAACCTACTCGTGATTTTTGTGAAAAAATCATGAAAAAAATGGGCATAGAAACGACCTACTACCCACCGACCATAGGTGAAGGGATCCGTACTTTGATCCAACCCAATACCAAAGTGTTGTTCACTGAATCACCCGGATCGATCACGATGGAAGTGCAAGATATCCCAACCTTAGCGCGGGTTGCACATGAACATGACATCATTGTCATGCTGGATAACACTTGGGCGGCGGGCGTGAACTTTTCACCTTTTGAACATGGTGTTGATATTTCGATCCAAGCGGCGACGAAATACATTGTTGGCCACTCAGACGTGATGTTAGGAACAGCGATTGCCAATGAAAAATGCTGGGATCAATTGCGAGAGCAAAGCTATTTGATGGGACAATGTGTCTCACCTGATGACGCTTATTTAGGGCTACGAGGGCTAAGAACGTTAGATGTTCGCTTACGTCAACATGCTCAAAATAGCTTAGCCATTGCGCACTGGTTAGCAGAACAACCTGAAGTGGATCATGTTCGCCATCCTGCGCTAGAGACTTGTCCTGGACATGAGTTTTATCAGCGTGATTTCACTGGTGGTAACGGACTGTTTTCATTTGTATTAAAGAGCAGTGATGCAAAAGCTACGACGGCTTTGCTCGATGGCATGCAACATTTTAGTATGGGCTTTTCATGGGGTGGATTTGAAAGCTTGATTTTAGCTAATGAACCCAAAAGCTTTGATAGTTTAAGAACCGTCGCACACCCGCACTTTGCAGGTACACTGATTCGAGTGCATATTGGTCTTGAAGATGTAGACGATCTGATCGCTGATCTAAAAGCGGGATTAGAACGCTACAGTGCACAGCTTGCTCTGCGTGCATAATATGAGCGGAAGACCAAAAGGCCGCTGAATCTTCAGCGGCCTTTTGCATATTAGGTTACCCTGAAAAATTAACGCTTGGGGCAATCAGCCAAATGATCGTTCACCATACCCACCGCCTGCATAAAAGCATAACAAATCGTTTCGCCAATAAACTTGAAGCCTTTTTTCTTTAGAAATTGGCTCATCGCCTTAGACGTGGGCGTCGATGTAGGGATATCACTCATCTGCTGCCAATGATTGAGCACTGGTTGACCATCCACAAACTGCCACAATGCTTTGGATAAAGAGCCATACTCTTGCTGCAACAATAAAGCCGCTCGTGCATTGGAATAGACAGAGGTAATTTTGCCTTTGTGCTTCACCACATCGAAATGCTCGATAATGTAAGGTGCCCGCGTTTCGTCGTACTGAGCCAGTTTTTCAAGATCATAACCGTCAAAGGCTAAGCGATAACCTTCGCGCTTTTTCAAAATCGTAATCCAGCTCAGCCCAGCTTGCGCACCTTCTAACGTCAAAAATTCGAACAACTTGACATCATCGTAAACGGGAATGCCCCACTCATTATCGTGATAATCGCGCTCTAAAGGGTGATTCATCGCCCATGCACAAGTCATTTCTGTATGATGCTTCATTTTTTGTTTCCTTACCCTTACCTTCATTTGCGGTGTCAGTTGAACAATGACACTGCAAATCTACGTGCCTAGCTTTACTTTTTAAAGCTGATTAAACTCACGATTGACTTTAAATGCTTCAGAGGTGACATAAGCCTCCATTTTACGGATTTTCTGATCCACTCGAGTTAAATCTTGATCCAATGTCGCCAGCAAAGCTTCGGCGGTTTGTCCTTGCTCCCAAGGCTTATTCTTCAATGTATGTTCGCGTTGGGCTTTTAGCGTTTCAACATACTGAGTAGGCTGCTTTTCTAACATCAGCATCAAAGCCATATAAGCTAAAAGCACTAAAAAGCCACCACCGAGTAGTGCAGCCGAGATGACCAATATACGCACCAACCAAACTTCTAACCCAAGATAATTAGCAAGCCCAGCACATACGCCAGCTATTTTGCCATTGACCGGATCTTTATAGAGTTCTCGGCTAGCCATGATTTTGCCTCCAAGTCGGTGATTCAGCATCTAAGATGCGTTCAAGGGTTTCAACACGGCTTTGCAGTTTTTCCGCTTTTTCAGATAACGCTTTGATCCGCTCTAAATCCTCTTGTGACAATGAGTTGCTGCTATGTCGTTTACCTCTGTAATGCAGAAAAAGCCATATCGGTGCAACAAAAATCAAAAAGACAATCAGTGGACCTGCGATAAAAAATGATGACATATATGCCACTCCTCGTTATTGGTTTTTGTCCATTTGTTGTTTCAGTTTTGCTAGCTCTTGTTCAATTTCATCTTGCGCTTGAAGTTCAGCAAATTCTTGGTCGAGTGACTTAGCGTTACCGGACATAGCGTAGAGATCGGCTTCAGCTTCAAGTTCATCGACTTTACGCGAGTACTGCTCAAACTTCGCCATCGCTTCATCAGTACGGCTAGTATGCAAATGACGTTGCACATCACGACGGTTGTGCGCAGTTTGGCTACGAAGTGCCAAAGCTTGTTGCTTCACCCGTGTTTCGGCAATTTTGGCCTCTAACTTACCGATTTCCCCAGTCAATTTATCGATAGTTTCTTCTACCAAGGTTTGTTCAGTGTGCAAGCCTTTCTGCATTTCTTGCAATTTCTTTTTTTCAATTAAAGCAGCGCGAGCGAGATCTTCACGCTGTTTAGCAAGCGCCAAGGTCGCTTTCTGTTGCCAATCTTCAATATGAGAGGCCATAGAATCCACTTTACGCGCGAGCTCTTTCTTATCCGCAATAGCTTTGGCCGAATTGGTGCGTACTTCCACCAAGGTGTCTTCCATCTCTTGGATGATTAAGCGGATCATCTTTTCAGGATCTTCCGCTTTATCTAACAGTGCACTGATATTCGAGTTTACGATATCGGCAAAACGAGAAAAAATACCCATGTTCAATCTCCTGATTAGTTGTTCATGACGATGTAGTTATTGGTGAGCTATTTTAAATCGCTCAAAACGTTAAGACGAGAAGAGATAACCAAGTTTCATGCCATATATAAATCTATTGATAATCAATAAATTAGATAATATCTCATAGAATAAGATTACTGTGCTATGATGATTTTCGCCAAGAGTTGGTGAATTTAACCACCCTTTCAATCACAGTGTGGAGAGTGAACATGCAACAAAACTTACTGGGTGAAGCGCCTCAATTTTTATCGGTACTGGATAAAGTCTCTAAGCTTGCACCGATTGATAGGCCGGTATTAATTATTGGCGAGCGGGGAACGGGCAAAGAGTTAATCGCTCAGCGCTTACACTATCTTTCCAAACGTTGGGACCAACCACTGGTTTCGTTAAACTGTTCAACCTTGAGTGAAGGGTTAATTGACTCTGAGCTCTTTGGTCATGAATCAGGCTCGTTTACCGGAGCCAAAGGACGTCACCAAGGACGATTTGAACGGGCGGAAGGTGGAACTCTTTTTTTGGACGAGCTCGCCACCGCGCCGCTTGCTGTGCAAGAGAAACTACTCCGAGTGATTGAATATGGACATTACGAACGTGTCGGCGGTAGCCAACGGCTTAATGCGAATGTCCGTATCGTCTGTGCAACCAATGCTAATCTTCCACAATTAGCTGAAATTGGAAAGTTTCGAGCTGACTTACTCGACCGACTGGCCTTTGATGTGATCCAGCTTCCACCGCTAAGAGAGCGAAAAGAAGATATTATGCCACTTGCTGAGTATTACGCGATTAAGATGTGCCGTGAACTGAACTTAGCGCTCTTTGTCGGGTTTAGTGCAGAAGCGGCAGATCAGCTTCAACACTACTTGTGGCCGGGAAATGTGCGTGAACTTAAGAATGTCGTGGAGCGTGCTGTCTATCAACACGGAACGGCCTCCCATCCGATTGAAAACTTGGTTTTTAACCCTTTTGCTAATGAGTGGCACAAACCAGATGACCTTACTGGCAATCTCTCCACAGATCGCCATACTTACACCACTGGCTTTGAATTTCCGATGGATTACAAAATGTGGCAGGAGGATCAGGACAGACAACTACTGAGTGCCGCGCTCAATGCCAGTAAGTTTAATCAAAGACAAGCTGCAGAATTACTCGGCTTGAGCTACCACCAATTGAGAGGTATGGTGAGAAAATATCAACTCGTCGGCAGCAATGATGATTAACCCTAGGTTTAGATCAACAAAAAATGGTAGATTATCAGGATTTTGAGGCATAATGATTAGCTTTGTTTGCCCTACTTCTCACAGTTATTTCTCTTTATGAAAACATTGATACGATTCGCACTAGGAATATGCAGCTTTAGCCTACTGATAGGCTGTAGCGAACAAATTGACCATAGTAAAATTCGCCAGAGCGGATTCGTATATTGTGGTCACGGCAATCCCACCACTTTTAACCCACAATTGGTTGAGAGCGGCATTACGTCTGAAGCTCTCAGCCCACAGATTTACGACACGCTGTTGCAATTGGATTCAGAAACCTTACAACCGATACCAAGTCTGGCCACGAGTTGGACAGTGAATCCACAGGGTACAGAGTATACATTCAAGCTAAACGATGGCGTTCAATTTCAATCAACCGCTTGGTTTACACCGACTCGCGCTCTTAATGCCGATGATGTGGTCTTCAGCTTTCGCCGAATCATTGACCCAACCAACCCATTTCATTACGTCAATAGTGGCGTCTACCCATGGTTTGCGGGTATTGATTTCAAAAACTTGCTGATCGATGTTCAAGCTCTGGATGAACTCACGGTTAAATTTACCCTCAGCCGTCCCGACAACTCCTTTTTATCCAATATCGCCACCAGTCACGCTGTCATACTCTCCTATGAGTATGCTAATCAATTAGTGATTGAAGATGAAAAAAGCATGATCGACAGCCATCCTGTTGGATCCGGACCATTTTATCTAGACGAATTTAAAGTGAATGACCTTATCCGCCTCCGTCGTCATGGCGCTTATTGGAATGGCGTGGCGAAGATGGAACAAGTCGTATTTGATGTCTCCAACCGAGGCACAGGGACACTCGCCAAACTACTACGCCATGAATGCGATGTGCTCAGCTCGCCTATTTCAAGCCAAATCCCTATTATCAAGCAGCAATCGGAAATAGAGCTTGATGCCAAGCCTGCGATGAACGTGTCTTATATTGCTGTGAATACCTCTCACCCTGCGCTCAGTGATGTTCGCGTGCGTAAAGCGCTTAATTTTGCGATCAACCGCCAAAATATTTTGGACTCGGTCTATTACGGTACAGGAAGTATTGCTTATAACATTCTTCCCCCCTCCTCTTGGGCCTATCAAAAGGACAGTATTCAAATTCGCTATGATCGTAACTACGCGATCGCATTACTTAAAGAGGCTGGCTATTACGCCAACTTGGAATTGACGATGTCTGTTCCTGCAGAGTCTCATGCCTATAATCCAAGCCCACGTAAAACCGCCGAGTTAATTAACGCTAACCTTGCCGACATTGGTATTACATTGCATATCATCACGGAAGACCGCCTCGATCGTTCAAATTTGACCCAGCACGCCAACGTTGATCTGATTTTAACGGGCTGGAATGGCGATACCGCAGACCCAGATAACTTTTTGCGTCCACTGCTCTCATGTAATTCAGATCGCTCAGGGCTCAATGCCTCGATGTGGTGCAATAGTGATTTCGATTTTCTACTCGATTTGGCCTTGGAAGTAGACAAGTCGCGCTATCGCCTGAACTTATACAAACAAGCGCAAAATATTTTAAACGAAGAGTTCCCGGTTATCCCATTGGCACACGGCATGCAATTTAAAGCGTACAGCAAAACATTAACGGGCTTTAAACTCAGCCCATTTAATGTACAACCATTCAATACGGTTGAGAGGGTCGAATAGTGTTTTTATATACGGTACGCAGACTCAACTTATTTATTATCACGTTACTCATTTTGACTATGGTCGGGTTTGCACTGCTGCGCTTAGATCCACAGTCGCCTCTAACTGCTCATGGATTTTGGTCAGGTTGGTCAACCTATTTAGGGCAACTACTGCAACTGAATTTTGGCGTCAATCACAGTGGTGTCCCGATTGTGGACGAACTGGCGATGGTCTTTCCAGCAACGCTGGAGTTATGCCTTATTGCTTTTACTCTCTCTTTGTTAATTGGTCTCCCTATTGGTACGCTCGCAGGAATGAAGCAAGGTAAATGGATTGATACCGTCATCTCCTTCACGTCAATGTCCGGCTATTCAGCACCGCTATTTTGGGTAGCTTTGTTAATGATCATGGTCTTTTCACTGCATTATGAGCTGTTTCCTGTTTCAGGACGTTATGATCTGCTCTACCAAGTGGAACACGTGACAGGTTTCGCTCTGATCGATGCTTTTTTCGCTGAAGGCAACTACCGTGCTCATGCTTTGCAAAGTGTTATTGAACATATGATTTTACCCTGCTTGGTACTGGCTCTAGCACCGACGACACAAGTGGTGAGCCTGATGCGTTCTTCGGTGGCCGATGTAATGGCTCAGAACTATATACGCGCCGCTCGAATTAAGGGTTTAAGTGATTACGAAATTGTCACCGAGCATGTGCTGAGAAATGCAATTCCACCTATTATTCCTAAATTCGGGGTTCAGTTATCGAGTATGTTAACGCTAGCAATTATTACTGAATCCATCTTCAACTGGCCGGGAATCGGCCGTTGGCTGCTCGATGCCTTATCTAACCAAGATTATGTCTCCATTCAAGCCGGCGTGATCGTAGTTGGTACGCTCGTTCTCACAGCAAACATTCTGTCTGATTTGATTGGCGCTATGGTTAACCCGCTGGTAAGAAAGGAATGGTATGCTAACAAATAACATTTATCAGGAAGAGCATATTCCAACTCAGTTTGAGCGGTTTTGGCGCAGCTATCGCAATAACAGTTTGGCGATGTTTGGCTTGTGGTGCTTAGGACTCATTGTGTTGATTACCCTCACCTCTCCTTGGATAGCCCCTCATGATCCGCAGTTGCAAACGAGCAACCTATTAATACCGCCTTCTTGGGATCCTGCGGGTACTGTCGAATTTTTCTTAGGTACCGACGATTTAGGCCGAGATATCTTGTCACGGTTGATTGATGGTACCCAATACACCTTCGCTGCCGCTATTTTAATCACCGCTATCGCGGCTGTGATCGGCTGTTTTATCGGCATTATGGCAGGCATGACCAAAGGATTATTGTCCAGTACATTGAACCACTTACTCGACACGGTCATGTCGATTCCATCGTTGCTGCTTGCCATTATTTTTGTGGCACTGCTCGGTTTTGGCGAGTTCAATATTTTGCTTGCGATTGGTTTGGCACTCATCCCTCGCTTTGTTCGTTCGGTGTATATTGCCGTACACAACGAAGTAGAAAAAGACTATATCCTCGCCGCACGTTTAGATGGTGCCAATGACTTTTATCTGTTGTGGAACTCCATTTTACCCAATGTCCTTGCTGTCATCGCCAACGAAATAACACTCGCGTTATCCATTGCCATCTTAGACATCACCGCTTTGGGCTTTCTTGGTTTGGGTGCTCAAGCACCAAGCACCGAATGGGGCACCATCTTAGGTGATTCAGTTGAGCTGATTTACCTCGCACCGTGGACAGTCACTCTCCCCGGTTTAGCGATTATGTTTACGGTGATCATCATCAACTTAGTCGGTGAAGGTGTACGACAAGCTCTGAATGCAGGGGTGGAATAATGCCATTATTAGATATTCGCCATCTCACCATCGAAATTGATACGCCACAAGGCATGGTAAAAGCAGTCGATCGCATGAGCTTAACCATGAACGAAGGCGAAATTCGCGGGTTGGTGGGAGAATCCGGATCAGGAAAAAGCTTGGTGGCTAAAGCCATCGTAGGAATATGCAAAGATAATTGGACCATCACCGCCGACCGCATGCGCTTAGGTAACATTGATCTACTTCAGCTGACGCCGCGCGAACGCCGGCGAGTGATTGCCCGCGACATCGCGATGATTTTTCAAGAACCGTCAACCTGCTTAGACCCTTCAGATGAAGTGGGAAAACAGTTGATTGAATCAATTCCATCGCGCACATTTGAAGGCAAATGGTGGCAGCGTTTTACATGGCGTAAAAAACAAGCCATTGCCCTTTTACATAAAGTAGGAATCAAAGAGCACGCGCGCATCATGAGTAGCTACCCCTATGAGCTAACTGATGGTGAATGCCAAAAGGTGATGATTGCGATGGCTATCGCAACCAAACCAAAAATTTTGATTGCTGATGAACCAACGAACGATTTGGACCCCATTACCCAATCACAGATATTGCGCCTGCTAAGCCGGATGAACCAGGTTAATAACACCACGATTCTATTGATTGGCCACGACTTAACCACCATTACCCAATGGGCTAACCGTATTACAGTGATGTACTGCGGTCAGTCTGTTGAGTCAGCCGATACCCAGAAAATATTGAGTGAACCCAAACACCCTTATACGGCCGCACTACTGAAAGCGATGCCCGATTTTAGTGATTGGATCCCGCATAAAGAAAAATTGCAATCCTTACCGGGTTCCATTCCACCCTTGCAACATTTACCGATTGGTTGCAGATTGGGGCCTCGCTGCCCCTATGCTCAGCGCCAATGCGTTGAAATACCGTATCCGCAACGTATTAAAAATCATAAGTTTGCCTGTCATTTCCCACTCAATATGGAGCAACAGTCATGAGTGCATCATTATTAGAAGTGAACGGGTTAACTAAAGATTTCATTACTCGTTCAGGTCTGTTTCGCAAGAAAATTCAGCATGCAGTCAAACCGGTTAGCTTTACGTTAGAAGCGGGACAAACCATTGGTTTTATTGGCCAAAATGGTTCTGGTAAATCGACATTGGCACGAATGCTTGCGGGGATGGTTGAACCCTCGGCTGGCGAGATACGCGTTAATGGAGAGTTATTGGAACACAAGGATTACTCCACGCGCTGTAAGCTGATTCGAATGATTTTTCAAGATCCGAACACATCGCTCAACCCAAGAATTCAAATTGGTCGTATTCTAGAAGGGCCGCTCAAAAGAAACACTAATATGCCACCTGAAGCTCGTATGAAGCGCGTGAAAGATACGCTATTGCGCGTTGGGTTATTGCCAGAGCACGCCTACTTCTACCCGCAAATGCTCGCCACCGGGCAAAAACAGCGGATTTGCTTGGCACGAGCACTGATTCTACAACCGTCGATCATTGTGGCTGATGAAGCATTAAACGGGTTAGACATGGCAATGCGATCACAGATGATTAACTTGTTTCTAGAACTGCAAGAAGAGATGGGTGTCTCGTTTGTGTATGTCTCTCAACACCTTGGTATTGTAAAACACATTACTGATAAAATTATGGTGATGCACGAAGGCGAAGTAGTCGAATCGGGTGACACACAAGAAGTATTGTCTAATCCAACTCATCCCATCACTCAAAGAATGATTGAGAGCCACTTCAACAAAGCGCCAAGCTTTAAATAGCCACTCTGTATTTAATGTTGGAAGACAATATCATCGATATTGTACTGTTCCTCCCCTTTTTAGGGGGAGGATTGACAGTGTTCACCCCACCCTAACCCTGTCTCTTGATCACAA
>NZ_CP031479.1:1922023-2203458 GCF_003390515.1 Vibrio anguillarum
ATTTGTGTATAAGAGACAGGCTTAAACCTCCCTATCGAATAATTTGTTCAAGGCGCAGAAGTAATGAATTTACTTACCCAAGGCTTCTTTATAGTGCTGACGACATACCGACACGTATTTATCGTTACCACCAATAGAGACTTGATCACCTTCGGCAATCGCCACTCCATGTTCATCGGTGCGAATGACCATGTTCGCTTTACGGCCACAATGACAAATTGTTTTCAATTCCACCAGCTTATCGGCCCAAGAAAGTAGATATTTACTCCCTTCAAATAGCTCACCTAAAAAATCGGTACGCAAGCCATAGCACAGTACCGGAATGCCGATTTTATCGACCACTTCAGTCAATTGATAGACTTGCTCTTTGGTTAAGAATTGGCACTCATCAACCAAAATGCAGTGACGCTTTTGTTGCTCGTGCAGTGCGTTGATCTCATCATACAAATTCGTTTCAGCGGTAAAAAGCTGGGCGTCTGATTCCAATCCTATTCTTGAACTTACTTTACCAACACCATAACGGTCGTCGATGGCGGCGGTATAGATCACGGGCGTCATACCACGCTCTTGATAGTTGAAAGAAGATTGTAGAAGAGTGGTTGATTTACCTGCATTCATCGCAGAGTAATAGAAATACATTTGAGCCAAAAGAGAGATTCCTGTCACTAAGTCAATTGGCGAGAGAACAAGGTTCACTCAAATAAAAAAGGATAACCCTACGCGGGGGCAAAAAAGAGGGTGACTTTCGCCACCCTGCTACCGTTGCGTTTATTGCGCTTTTTCTTTTGCGACCGTCACCGCAATCGCCAACTCTTCGAGCGACGCTGGGTTAGCCAGACTCGGTGCATCCGTTAGCAAACAAGCGGCTGCGGTTGTTTTAGGGAAAGCGATCACGTCGCGAATATTTTCCGTACCACACAACAGCATCACCAAACGGTCAAGACCGAATGCAAGACCTGCGTGTGGTGGTGTACCAAATTTCAGCGCATCCAATAGGAAGCCAAATTTCAGTTGTTGCTCTTGCGCATCGATACCTAAAATATCAAACACCACAGATTGCATTTCAGCATTGTGAATACGCACCGAGCCACCGCCCACTTCATAGCCGTTTAATACCATGTCGTAAGCATTTGAATTTGCAACCGCGGGGTTGGCTTGCAGCTCTTGCGCGGTTAAGTTAAGTGGCGCGGTAAATGGGTGATGCATAGCATGCAAGTTACCTTCGTCATCTTCCTCAAACATCGGGAAATCAACAACCCATAGTGGAGCCCATGAATTTTCATTGGTGATCGCCAGATCTTTACCCAATTTCAAACGCAGCGCACCCAAGGCTTCAGTCACCACTTTTATTTTATCGGCACCAAACAAAATGATGTCGCCAGACTCAGCGTGAGTCCGCGCCAAAATGCCTTCCACAATGTCAGCCGAAAGGAATTTCGCGACCGGAGATTGAACGCCCTCTAAGCCAGCAGCGCGGTCATTGACTTTCATCCACGCCAAACCTTTCGCGCCATAAATACCAACAAACTCAGCGTAGCTATCAATTTGCTTACGAGTTAATGCCGCGCCACCCGGTACACGAATAACCGCCACGCGTCCTTTAGCATCATTAGCGGGACCAGAGAAAACATTGAAATCCACATCTTTTACAAGGTCTGCAACATCAACCAATTCCAGTGGGTTACGCAGATCCGGCTTGTCGCTACCATAGCGACGCATCGCTTCGCTGTATGGCATCACAGGGAAATCGCCTAGATCAACGTTTAGTAGTTCTAGCCACATGTTGCGAACCATTTTTTCGGTCACTTCACGCACTTGATCTGCCGTCATAAATGACGTTTCAATATCGATTTGAGTAAATTCTGGTTGACGGTCAGCACGTAAATCTTCATCACGGAAACATTTTACGATTTGATAGTAACGGTCAAAACCTGACATCATCAACAACTGTTTAAACAGTTGTGGCGATTGAGGAAGTGCATAGAAACTGCCTTTGTGCACACGACTTGGCACTAAGTAGTCACGAGCCCCTTCCGGCGTTGCTTTCGTCAAAACTGGCGTTTCAATATCGAGGAAACCGTGTTCATCAAGGAAGCGGCGTACAAAGCTAGACGCTTTAGCGCGCAGCTTAATACGATCACTCATTTCTGGACGGCGTAGATCTAAGTAACGATATTTTAGACGTTGCTCTTCTGAGTTCTTTTGGTTGAAATCCAGTGGCAAAACATCACTGCGGTTGATAATCGAAATCCCACTCGCGAGAATTTCTACTTCGCCAGTCGCCATCTCTTTATTGATTTGACTTTCTGGACGCGCGCGTACTTCACCAGTTAGCTTAATGCAGAATTCATTACGCAGTTGGTTAGCTACTGCAAATACATCCGCCATATCTGGATCAACCACCACCTGAACGATGCCTTCACGATCTCGCATATCAATAAAGATAAGACCGCCTAAATCACGACGGCGATTAACCCAGCCGCACAACTCCACAGTTTGTCCTGCGAGGGACTTGTTCAGGTGACCACAATAATGGCTACGCATAATGAATTTCCCAATCTCTAATTAGTTATCAATTCTAAGCCGCTCAGCGTCATTATCTGAGCAGCGCAAAGTTCCATTTATACGCTGAAAGATGTGCAAAATCGACCTTCCAGAATACAATTTGTTGTGTTTTATCAAGGGTTGCTGCTTTTTAAATCAATAATCAACCAAAATAGCAACACCGCTGAGAAATTGCGGCTGATTATAGCGTTAAAATACCAAAATCATCAAAACTCTCGTAGAGTATTTATTTTTAGTAATGGATGAAAGGTCAGTATGATGAATTTACCACTGCGACTCGGCCTTACCATGTGGTCACACGCGGGCTGGCAAAGTACGTTTTACGGCGCGGGAACGCCTGCTGCGCAGCGTCTTGAAAAGTATGCGAGGGTTTTTCATACCGTAGAAGGCAACACTACTTTCTATGCGTCACCTTCCATGAACACAGTGCAGAACTGGCGCGCCGCCACTCATGATGATTTTCGGTTTACGTTCAAACTGCCCAAAGCTATTACCCACGAACATAAGCTCACTGGCTGCCAAGATCAGTTAAAAGATTTTATGATGCTCATGGAGCCTCTGCACTCTCGTGTTGGATTATGGACCATCCAACTGCCAGCTACTTTTGGCCCACAGCACTTAGAGCAGTTGAAAAAATTCTGCGCCTATTTTCCCGCAGGTTTTCCACTGAGTGTTGAAGTGCGGCACCTTGAGTTTTTTGCTAAGGGAGAAGCTGAAAAAGCGCTTAATCAATGGTTAGTTGAATCGTCGGTTGACCGAATCATTATGGATAGTCGTCCTATCTTTTCGGCCAAACCGACAACTGACGTCATCATTGATGCTCAGAAAAAGAAACCTAAAGTCCCTGTTCACGCCATTGCCACGGCACAAACGCCGATGATCCGTTTTATCGGCCACCCAGAATTAGAGGCCAATTACCCCTTTTTTGAAGCGTGGATGACCAAACTGCCACATTGGATCGAACAAGGAAAACAACCTTATCTTATGGTCCACACGCCAGACAATATTGAAGCCCCATTATTAGCCGCCGAACTATACCAACAGCTGCAACAACGACTCACATTACCTACATTGACAACATTTCCAGCCCAAGATGACCAGCACCAAATCACCCTATTTTGATACTAAAACTCACCACTAATACACACCCCCTATTGTGTAACGAAAGGGGGAATCCAGTTCATGCGAACACATAAAAATGTGGGGTAACAAACCATCAGGCTTTTATGAATGCCACTATCTTTTGGTATTCAGTTTCATGAATTCACAAAATTAGACAAACCTTTTATCTTTTTCCATGCGTCTCTATCACCAATTCTCTTTCTTTTTAGAGACAGTTCTGCTGAGCTCAGCATCCAAGGTGTTTTTGTACACACTTTATTCCCCTGAGCTCCTCCTGTGTTCGATTCCTGAATTTGTAAGTTACCACTGTTGAGTAAAACCTTCTGTAGTAGTTTCTGATCTTCACTGCCAAGTGCTCCCCAAGGAGTAACCGATTCATTCTGATGTAATTTAATCACTTCTCGCTTAACTTCTCCGTCAAGAAAACCCGTACGATCTTTACCACTTTTGCAATTCCAAGCAGGAATAATCCCAATTTCATACGTTAATAACACAATGCATCTTGCCATTTTGTATGGGTCACTCTCATCGGTATTATGTGCTTTAGCTTCCCAAATCTCTTTTATTTGTTGTACCAATTGCAAAACAACCGATTTATTTTTAGGGTTATCGGCCAAATATTTACCGACCCAACCTTGTGGATCAGTACTATTGCAAAAACCATCCCCCAACAGAATCTTTAAACCCTCTAGGTTTATACTGTCCGATTTCTTTTGACCAATTTTAAATTTCAAAGAAAGCTCGTTTACTCCAAAATTAAAAGGAATGATCTCTGGTTTAACCTTAATTTTTTGACAATTTCCTGATTTGTCTACCACCTCTAATTCTATAACTTTATTTGATAATTCATTCCATGAATATATTTGGTCCTCTAATTGATCACCTTCAGTGACAGACCAAACATTACCAGCGGTAACTAGAGAGGTTGATGTTAATTGTAAAGGCACCACTTCATCAGGGTTTTGTATAGCAGACTCTAAGATCGCCTGATTAGCATACAAGGCAGCCAATATAACCTCTTTCCCTCGATTGACTCTACCGACTTTGCGCTCTTGACTATTTTTATCAAGTCCATACGGTGACAAAACCCCATGCCTTATACCTTTAAAAAGCACATCTCCCGATGTTGATGTCAGCTCAGACATCCATAGATTTACCGCATGTTCAGATTCACATATACTTCCACTGGAAATACCTTCATCATTGTAACTATGACTGAATATATCACTATCACCTAGCTTCATTTTCCCTGCAGGCGTCATAATATTATTATATGTTTCACCTGTAGGTGTAGTAATATTATTTTTTAAAATAACCCAGCTATGCTTCGTTTTATTTAGCATAGATAACTTCTCTCTCTTCCATTTTTTCTTCATTAATTTAACATCTTTTTTTCTTAAGCGATTTCTGAAGGAACTATCTATTTTCAATGTTTTTTCTATTTTATTTTCTGTAGCTTTTATCATTTCAGCTTCCTCTTCAAGAGGTAGACACTGCTCCTCTTCAGGAAGAGACTCTTGAAGTATTTTTATGCGTCTCTCTTTATTTTTTAAAATACCTTGACTTTCATTTATTGCTTTAATCGCGGTTTCTATAAGAAACGTTCTATAAAATGGTTTACTAAAATCATGTGAGCTATTTTTATTTTTTCTCTTCTTAAGCCGTTTAACTTTTTTAACTTGTTTAGAAAATGAGTTATTATTTTTTTTAATAGCTTGACACCCAATTCCAGAAATAGAGGATGAAAATAGAAAAGAAGGATATATCATTTTTTTGACCTATAAGAAATGTATGTCTTTATGCAAATAATTATTCTTTCACTAGCTCAGTAATTCAAATGCAAAGATGTGAATCTTTCGCGTGCTATTAGATTCATCTTTATTCATCAAAAACGTCTTGACACTGTCAGCGTATGATAGAGTTGTTATCAGCTTAAAAACCCATTAAAGACCGGACCAGTTTTAATTTTAATATAATCTCATCGAGAGTCGTGCGAGGTTAATGACACGCGCACGCTTTTCTCTTAAAATGTGCGCCTTTTTTAAGGTAGTGCAGCCGTCAGCACTGCTTGTTGCGCGCCGCTATGAGGTACACCATGAGCAATCATAAAGACATCATCTTTTCTGCCCCAATCGATAAGATTGGTGATTTCACCTTTGATGAACGTGTTGCTGAAGTCTTCCCTGATATGATCCAACGCTCAGTGCCGGGATACAGCAATATTATTTCGGCCATTGGCATGTTAGCTGAGCGCTTTGTTAAACCACACTCTACCATTTACGATTTGGGTTGCTCTTTAGGCGCGGCTACGCTTTCGATGCGTCGTCATATTCGCCAAGAAGGTTGTAAAATTGTGGCGGTTGATAACTCGTCCGCCATGGTTGAACGATGCAAGCTGCACATTAACGCCTATCGTTCGGATACGCCTGTCGAGGTGATTGAGGCCGACATTCGTGAGATTGAAATTCGTGATGCCTCTGTGGTGGTGCTCAATTTTACGCTGCAATTTCTATCGCCAGAAGATAGGCTCGCGCTGCTTGAAAAAATCTACGCGGGCCTTCGCCCGGGTGGCATACTGATTTTATCTGAAAAGTACATTTTTGAAGATGAAACGGCGCATGAGCTGCTAATTGATCTCCACCATGACTTCAAGCGAGCCAATGGTTACAGCGAATTAGAGATCAGTCAAAAACGCAGTGCGATTGAAAATGTGATGTGCCCAGATTCCATCACAACACATAAAGCTCGCTTTAAACAAATTGGCTTTTCAAGCTATGAAGTGTGGTTCCAGTGTTTCAACTTTGGTTCAATGTTCGCCATTAAATAATAGAATGCAGTTTTGGCTTTTTTCCCTAGAAGGGCCAAAACCTGATTTGCCATTTGTCTAGGGTCTTTTTACCTAATCTAGGAATACGCTTTGCATGTTTAACTTTGCCAATTTTTATCAACTGATCGCTCAAGATACCCGTCTCCAACCTTGGCTAAACGTTTTGCCACAACAGTTGACGGACTGGCAAAATGCAGAGCATGGCGACTTTGATCGCTGGGTTCGTGCGTTAAATAAAATCCCCTCGGGTACACCTGATCTGATTGAGCTCAAACAGTCAGTCACTCTCTCAAATAGCACACCGCTGGCGTTAGGCGAACAGAAGAAATTGGAAAGTTTGCTTAAAACTTTTCATCCTTGGCGCAAAGGACCCTATCACTTACACGGTATCCATATCGACACTGAGTGGCGATCCGATTGGAAATGGGACCGCGTATTGCCCCACATTTCACCGCTGAAAGACCGTTCCGTGCTGGATGTTGGCTGTGGTAATGGTTATCACATGTGGCGTATGCTTGGCGAAGGTGCTCGCCTGTGTGTGGGTATCGACCCTTCGCACCTGTTTTTAGTGCAGTTTGAAGCGGTGCGTAAACTATTGGGTGATGACCAACGTGCTCATCTTCTGCCACTAGGCATTGAACAATTACCCGAATTGAACGCCTTTGACACCGTATTTAGCATGGGTGTCCTATACCATCGCCGCTCACCGCTAGATCATCTGATCCAATTGAAAAATCAGTTGGTCACAGGGGGCGAATTGATTCTTGAGACGCTGGTTATTGAAGGCGACGAAAATGCGGTGTTGGTCCCTGTCGACCGCTACGCACAAATGCGTAACGTCTACTTTTTCCCTTCCGCAAAAGCGCTCAAAGTGTGGCTTGAAAAATGTGGTTTTGGTGACGTGCGTATCGTTGATGAGAGTGTCACCTCCGTTGGTGAACAACGTACCACACAATGGATGACGCACAATTCGTTACCTGACTATCTTGACCCAAACGACCCAAGCAAAACCTTAGAAGGTTATCCGGCACCAAGACGCGCTATTTTGGTGGCAAAAAAACTATAATTGACACAGTTTTAACGCTTGATTCTGCGTATAATATTACCCTTATCGGAGGATGCTACACGCATCCTTTTTTATCAGCTAAACTTCGGTTTATCAGTAGTTATCCATCACACATACATAAGGTCGCAAATGTTTAAGTCAATAGCATCCGTTGTTGCAATTGCTTTACTGTCAGGCTGCACCCTAACAAATGGTGAACAATACCACCAAGCTACCCTAACAGCGATTCAGACTTCGGAATCGAACCTCAACAGTACAATGACCAATCTGGAACTTCAGTTGAGTAACCAGAATGATTACATTGAAAACCTTGAAAATCAGATGTTAAAGCTCGATCAAAAGCTCTCTAAACTCAAGGTGATTGCCGCTAACGCCCAAAAGTCACATACAGAAGCAACAACCGGCGATGACCTTATCGTTCCGGCTGCGACTCCATCGATGCCAAGATCTCGTTATGACGTTATTTTAGGTGAAGTTGAAAAGGTAACGATTGATTCGATCAAACAAACATTTGACGCGCGTGTTGACACAGGAGCCGCGACTTCTTCGCTTAATGCCATTGATATTGAAGAATTTGAGCGAAACGGAAAGAACTGGGTGCGTTTCCACCTTTCCGATGGTGAGAAAGCAACAGATGAAACGAACTGGATAGAATCCCCTATTATTCGCTACGTTAAAATTCGCCAATCGACCAATGAAGAAATGGAACGCAGAGCCGTTGTTGAGCTGTGGGTAAAATTAGGCAGTATTCACGAAAAAGCACAGTTCACCTTGGCTGATCGCTCTCAAATGAGCCATCCTATCCTCTTAGGACGCGAATTTATTCGTGATATCGCCCTAGTCGATGTCAGTCGCAAATACATCCACACCGAAACCAAATAACAGCAAGGATATTTATGACGTCACGAGTTCCATTTTATCTATCAGTCTTGTTACTGATAGCAGCTGGCATTACATTGAGTGTAGTTCGCCACCAAACTTATGGGGTGCCATGGACACCCGGGGAAACTCGCCAAATTTGGGATATTGAAGCACGTGTTGAATTCAATGCGTTAGGCAAAGAAGCCAAAGTCTCTTTAGCTGCGCCTCATACTCAAGATGGATATACTTTGATCAATGAATCGTCATCATCACCAGGTTATGGCGTAGCTTACGTGACTACTGACACGGGCAAACGTGTTGAGTGGTCAATCCGCAAAGCAACTGGCCCACAAACGATTTACTACAAAAGCCAATTTTTAGTCGATCCTCAAGCGAAAGCGGACCCTATCCCCCCGATGGGTGATGTGGTTAAGCCAACCTTTGATGGCCCAGAAGAAGCAGCGGCTATCGCATTAATTGAACGAGCGAATCAACGCTCGGCGGATAACATCACTTTTACCCGCGAACTGATTAAAAATCTCAATGACGCCGATAGCCAAAACGCCTCTTTGCTGCTTAATAAAATGAGCAAAGTGGACGCCACACAAAAACTGCTGTCATACTCTCAAATTCCCAATAAAGTCGTTGGTGTTATCCAGCTCGAAGATGGTCGCCGCCGTCAAACGATTCAACACATGAACGAAATATGGAATGGCGATCAGTGGGTACTTTTTAACCCTGAAACGGGTACGCAGCCCAACCACCCTAACCTACTGGTTTGGGATGAATCCAACGTTTCACTGCTGGATGTCACGGGTGGGCAAAACAGCCAAGTTCACTTCACTATGCTGTCTCAAGATGTTTCACCTCAAACGGCAACCAATAATAAAATTGAGGCCGACAAACTCTTAAACTTCTCTATTCACAGTTTGCCGCTTGAAGAGCAAGCGATGTTCAAGACCATCATGTTGATTCCTATCGGCGCATTAATTGTGGTGTTCTTGCGGGTGATTATTGGGCTAAAGACCTCAGGTACTTTCATGCCGGTACTTATCGCCGTGGCGTTTGTTCAAACTCAATTACTGACAGGTATCGTGGGCTTTCTGCTTATCGTCGGTACGGGTTTGATCATTCGTAGCTATTTATCGAAATTGAACCTGCTACTGGTAGCACGGATATCGGCGGTCATCATTGCGGTAATACTCATCATCTCTGTCTTTACCGTCGTTGCCTTTAAGATCGGGCTGACCGAAGGGTTATCCATTACCTTCTTCCCGATGATCATTCTCTCTTGGACCATCGAACGTATGTCGATTCTGTGGGAAGAAGAAGGAGCAAAAGAGGTGATTTTACAAGGTGGCGGCTCGCTCTTTACTTCCATCTTAATCTACTTAGCAATGACTAACTCTTATGTCCAACACCTAACCTTTAATTTTATTGGCTTACAGCTGATCGTATTAGCTGCCATTCTGCTATTGGGAACCTATACTGGATACCGTTTAACTGAACTTCGCCGTTTTAAACCGTTAGCCGAGGAGTAAAGATGTTTTCATTATCCGAATACACTTCTCCATTTAAGCTACGCCGTAAAGGCATTATGGGCATGAACAAGCGCAACCATAGCTACATTGGTCGCTATAACGATCGCTCAAAATACCCATTGGTTGATGATAAGTTACAAACTAAATTGATTGCGCAGCGTGCGGGTTGTACTGTGCCAAAACTGATTGGTGTGATCAGTAATCAAGCGGATGTGAAGTCGATCCATGCCATGGTTAAAGAGTGGCCGGGCTTTGTGATAAAACCTGCACGCGGAAGCGGTGGTAAAGGAATTTTAGTGATTATGTCGCACAAGGATGGTGTGTACACTAAACCTTCTGGTGCGACCATCAACCAGCAAGATGTTGAGCGCCACATCAGTAATGCCTTGGCCGGACTATTTTCACTAGGCGGTAAAAATGATGTTGCTGTGGTTGAAAACCTAATTAAGTTTGACGATTGTTTCGAAGGCTTTAGCTATGAGGGTGTGCCTGATGTACGCATTATTGTCTTCAAAGGTTACCCCGTCATGGCGATGATGCGCCTTTCGACTTCGGCTTCTGATGGTAAAGCCAACTTACACCAAGGCGCTGTTGGCGTAGGTCTTGATATTGCGACAGGAAAAGCAGTACGAGCCGTGCAGTTTAATTTACCCATCACTGAGCACCCAGATACCGGCAAAGAGCTCTCAACGCTGCAAGTACCACATTGGAAAAAGCTACTCACCTTAGCCTCTAGCGCTTGGGAAATGACTGGCCTTGGTTATATGGGAACCGACATGGTGTTGGATAAAGAAGAAGGCCCGATGGTACTTGAGCTTAACGCTCGCCCAGGGCTTGCTATCCAGATAGCCAATGGCGCAGGGCTGCTACCACGCTTGCAGCATATTGAAAGTTTAGGTACGCAACTTATCTATCCCAGCCCCGAAGAACGCGTGGCTTATGCCGCAAAGCAATTCGGTTCAGGTGAGGTAAGCGAGTAACTCTCACCAAATTTAATCACTAAAAAGCCCAATCTCTATCAGGAGTATTGGGCTTTTTTATTAGCGATGGAGGCGATGCTTACAGCATTTCGGCCATCTGCTGTGCTTCTGATTTTGGTTTTTCAGTTTGACCAAAACCTCGCAGACCGACCACATGAACGTGTTCGTGATCTTTAAACACTTTGCGCACTAATTTATAGGTCGTGCCTTTCTCAGGGCTAATATTCTCTGGCGCAGCAATTAAAAGTTGCATATCTAGACGCTCGCACAGTTCAAACAAGGTTGAAATGGATTTGGCATCCAAACGCGCCGCTTCATCTAAAAACAGTAAACGGCATGGAACGATGTCTTTACTGCGTAGACGACGAGATTCCTCTTCCCAACTTTGAATTACCATCAATAAAATAGACTGCCCAGTACCAATCGCTTCACCAGTCGATAACGCGCCCGATTCTGCTTGCAACCAGCCATCGGATCCGCGATTTACTTCAACACTCAGCTCTAAGTAGTTGCGGTAATCCAATAGCTCTTCACCCAATATTTGCGGTGAACGTTGCCCCATATCGATATGCGGGTTAACACGCTGGAACAATTTCGCCATCGCTTCGGAGAAGGTATAACGAGTACTCTCAAACAGATCTTTATGCTGACTCTGTTTTTCAGATAATCCCGCGAGTAGGATTTCATGGCTCTCGCGCACTTTCACGTTAAGGCGAACGCCTTTCACCTGACCAAAGTTAATGTTAGACAAACCTTGGTTGAGCATCCGAATACGATTTTGCTCACGTTGAATGGTTTTTTTGATGATGCTGGCCACCGATTCAGAGCTTATTGCTAAACGGTTTTCACGTTGAGTCAACTCTTCAGTTAGACGCGCAAGCTCCACTTCCATCTCTTCAATCGCTTCAACAGGATCATCAGTGCGAATGATGTCTTGGCGAATACGCTCACGCAGATGTTGATACACGGCGATGTAGAACAACACTTTGCGTTCTGGATGCGCATTGTCTTCCGACAAGCGCAGTGCATCACGCAGGTCGTCATTACTTGCGACCGCTAAACGCAGCGCGCCCAGTGATTTATCCGACATGGAACGCAGTTCATCGGCCGATAAATACGCCAGCTCACGTTTATGCAAGCGGCGCTCAACATCGTGATCACGCGCCAAACGTAATACAGAGCACCACCCTGCTTTTGCATTCACCACAAATGTGCGCAGATCTTGATAATCTTTCTGCACCTTTTTCAACCGTTTAACTAATGCTTTCATTTCAAGATCAGTTGCGGTTAGTGTACGTTCATACTCGCTCTTACGGGTACGTGAGGCATGCAGACGCTGTTGCAATTCATCACGACGACGTTCAGCACGCTCTTGCGCACCTTCATCGGCATGCACACCAAACTCTTGTAGCTCCTGCTTGAACTCTTGAACCGTTTCCAACTTAGCTTGATGCGAGCTTTTTAAGGCCGCTAACACTTGGTTATATTGGTTCATTTGGCTTTGAGCCTGTTTGAGCTCATCACGAGTACGGGTACGGGCGCTTTCTGCCTCGACCAATTTGTTTTTGAGCTGCTCACTTAGCTCGCTGCTTTTACTGAGCAGAGCAACCGAATCGGAATAGCTAAAATAGTGGCGGCGTTCAATCACGTCTGAAAGTGCAAAGATCTGCACTTTCAATGTCTGAAGAGCTTGATCCGCTTGCTGATATTGTGCAGTGAGTGCATCAAATTGCTGCGGGTCAACCTCAAGCGCTGAAGCAAGCTGTTCTAACTCCGCGATGGCTTTACCGTGCGAGCTTAAAAACGCTTTCGCTTCCGCCAGTTGATTAATGTTCAGCTCGGCTTCATCGAAACGTGCTTGCAATGCCTCATCTTCAATGAGCAACATGTTAGGAGCCAGCTTATCGAGCATCGTTAACGCTTGTTTGCTTAGCTGTAACTGGTTGCGCTGCTGCTGCTCTTTTGCGTCCAATTCAGCCAATACACGGACCAGTTGATTGCGTTGCTCACGTGCCGCTTGCAACGCTTGTTCTGGATCGGCTTCAAAAGCGACTTGGATGTGCGAAGCAACAAACTGGTTAAAGCTGTGGTATAGACGTTGCAGTTTTTGTGAATCAAACGCCGCTTTCGCGTGCTCTTCCACCACTTCTTCGCGCTCGTTACGCAGTAACTCTAAACGTTGTTCGCGCGCGGCGCGGCCAAAGAGTGGGATCTCAGGTAAACGAGAATAACGCATTTGGCGGTTATTGAGCTGTACACATACCGCTCCTTCCAATTCGTCAGCATTGAACGAACTATCATCAAAGGCATCGACATCCCCTTCAATGATGTACAGATCTTCTGGGCAGTCATCAAGCTCGACCAGCTTCTCTTTGATGCCAGATAAATCCGAAACCACAATCGCATGACGAGCTGGGCCGTACATGGCACTGAAATACGGTGCATCGTCAATCGTGATGTCATCGTAAATTTCAGACAATAAAACGCCACCTAAGCTATCCGCTAATCCTTTCAAGCGAGGATCATTTGAGCCACCAGGAGACGCCAAGCGCTCGATTTCATTTTCAAGCTGCGCGCGACGTTCTGCCAGCTTATCTTTAGCGATTGATTGTGCTTTTTCTTGCTCAAGCACTTGCTGCATCTGCGTCATCACAGCTTGGCTATTTTCTAATGTTGCACCACTTTGTTCGCGTAAGGTATGCAATGCATCGTTAGCAGCAATCCAAGTCGGAGCGATCGATTCCAGTCGTTGAATTTCAGCCTGTTTATCTTGCTCGGTACGGCGCTGCTCACTGCGCTGTTCACGTAGCGCTTCTTGTTCATATTCCAGCGATTCAATCAGAGCGGCGTGGCGCTCGCGCTCTTGCTCTAGTGTTAGCTCATCGTGCAAGTCAATATGGTGTTGCTTTTGGTATTCAGCCACGGACTGACGCGCCACTTGCTGCTGATTTAAGCGACGTTCCAGATCTCGCTGCTGCGCATACCACTGTGCTTCATTTTGGCTAATTTGCTGGGCGTTACGCGCTTGCTGCATGATGGCTTTTGCATGCTGAGCGGCATCGTGACGAGACACTTCACCCACCACACTGCGCACCAGTTGCAGTGCCTGCTCAAACTGTTCGACCGCGGCCGAAGACATGTCCAATTTATGCTTTAACGCTAATAAGGTGGTAGTGTTAGCGTCTTGCTGATGCTTGAGATCAGAAACCTGCGCTTGGGCACGCTCTGGTGTTAACTGATCATCATTTAGCAACTGTTTGGCTTTATCGAGCGCCTGTACGGCTTGTTGATATTGCAATGCTCGCGTTTGTTGAACATCTAATGCTTGTTGGTAATCGGCCAATTGACTCTTTAAGCTATCGACCTCATCTTCAGAGATAATCGCTTGCTCTTCAGCCATCATGACTCGCTCTTGCGCCTCTTCCACCACCATCATCTGCTCTTCAAGGCGAATAGTGAGCTCTTGCAAATCCTCTTGATAGCGTTCAATTTTCTCTTGCTGACGCAGTGCGTTTTGCACCAGTTGCAAGTGATCAGAAGCGGCTTGGTGATCTTGCTCTAAGGTAGATTCTTGCTCTAACAGCAGTTCAAGCTCTTCTTGAACTTGATTGAGTAATCGATTTTGCTCAATCAATGTATGGCGAGAGCCGAACAACTCATTACGCAACGCGAGCGTTTGCTCTAGCTTATTGTGGCGATCGTTGGCGTGGCGCATGTAATCCGCGGCCACGTAATTTGTCGATTCGGTAATCAGGTGCTTGAAGAGATCGCGATCCGCTTGCGTGGTTTTGATCGCTTCTAATGTCATGCGGTTTTCACGTAACGCCGATTCCATATCTTGGAATGCTTTCTTCACACCACCATTTTGTGGCAACAGATAATCACGCAACGAGCGAGTAATGGCACTGGAAATACCGCCGTATAAAGAAGCCTCAATCAAGCGATAGAATTTTGAACGGTCACTGCTGTTACGCAGTTTTTTCGGCACCACGCCAAATTCAAACATTTGCGCGTGATAATCCACAATGGAGCTAAATGCTTTAAAATGCGCCCCTTCAATTTTCGCGACAATCTCTTTCACTTCATTGAGTTGACGCACGCGCGCGTGGTTGTCTGAGACGTTTTCAATCAGCACATCGGTTGGTTTGACATGGCTTGGCAAGCCTTGAATCACAAACGGTTTGATATCCACTTTTTTATCGCGCCCCGCCACCTGTTGTAGCTTAACGCCAAACAGTAAACGCTGTTTGCGTGAATTCACTACATCCAACGCGGCGTAACATGCGCCCGCTTGCAGTTTACCGTATAAGCCTTTATCGCGAGACGCTTGTGAGCTGCCCGCTTCGGTGGTGTTTCTAAAATGGAGCAAACTTTGATCTGGGATCAAGGTGGTGATGAATGCCGCCATGGTGGTCGATTTGCCCGCACCGTTACCGCCTGACAAGGTGGTAACTAATCCATCAATATCAAAAGTACGAGCAAAAAAGCCGTTCCAATTGATCATGGTTAGCGATTGATATTTACCTCTCTCAATCATGCTTCACCTTCCCATTCTGTTTGCTCGTTAACATTTTGTTCTTCAATCTCGTCTTCGTTATCCAGCAAGCTGCCTTGATTCGGTTCTTGGGCGTGGACAACCGCTTCACCATCGCGGATCAAACGCAGTTGTGCTTCACGCATGTCGTCACCAATACGCACATCGGCACCAAAACGAAATACGGCTTCGCTAATGCGGAATTTATTGGTATCACCTAAATGGATGATCATCCCCAAACGACGTAAACGACGCAGTGAGGTACGCACTTTTTCAAACAGCTTTTCTTTATCTAAGTCTGAACCGCTGGCTCGGTTGGTGACGAGCTTCATCAGTTTTTTTTCATCGGCCAGAGACAGTAGCTCTTCGTACAATTCTTGATTAGTAAAGATGCCTTCGTGCGCAAGGCGTTCCGGACTCAAATAAAGAAAACAGAGCACTTTGCCGACCAGCATATCCAACTCAGACAGCACGCTACGATTGATTAAAGCAGTAGAGCGAGGACGCAGGTAAAAAAAGCCTTCCGGCGCTTTGACTAATTCGGTGTTATAGCGTTGGTAAAACAGCGCTAAATCGGGCTCAAAATCCAATAAAAAGGTGTGATTATCCAAATCATCACTAGAAACATGACGCCCAGCTCGAAGCTGGCTATCTAGCGCAGGAAATAAAGGATTTGAAATCGCTTTAGCCAGATTTTCTGGCATGTATTCATTAATATCTGTCGATGACATTTGCTTGTACCTTTGCACCAAAATCGTTGATCGCTTGCCAGTCAGGTTGGATGGCTTGGTAATCTTGCTCTGAGTAGCCAAGCCTCACCGCTTGATCAACAATAATTCGAGCTAAATCAAAATGATGTGTATGAGGATGAGTGGCGAGGTAGTCTCTCAGTACTCGTCCTAAATCAATTGGCATCCCTTGATCTTTATGACCTTTGAGCATGCTGCCGATACGCAAGGAGAGCTCATCATTGACTTGCTGGAACTCTTCGTACTCCACTTCTGGAGGCACTTGCCCCATCACCTCATCATCTCTTAAGACGAGAGCTTCATCACGAAGGTCGGTTAAACGCTCAGCATCGGCATAAGTGAGATACCAAGGCGCGTCAAAATAGTCGCTCAGTGATTGACGTAAACGCTGGCTAAACGCTCGGTTTTGGTCCATATCAATGGCGGTACGAATGAATTTATGGACATGTCGGTCGTAGCCAATCCAGAGATCGATCGCTTGTTGTCCCCAACTGGTGATGCGATCAAGTTTCATCTGTAATCCAAACAGGATTTCTTCAATAAATTCGAGTTCAGCTTCGCCATAAACCAATTCTTGGATATCCAAAATTTGCGTTTGCAGCTCATCCCCCGCCGCTTGTAAAGTGTCTTGCAGTTCACGCAGCGTTGAAGAGGTTTCAGACAATAACGATTCACAGTTGTTGATCGCTTCACGCCAATCTTTATTCAGCAACTCTGCGATTTGCAGTTTGACCGATTGCTGCTGCTCGTCCATCACACGTTGGTTTAAATCGATACGATCAAAAATTTCCCCTACCGAGTATTTTAATACGCCGTAGACGTTCTTTTTCCAATGCCCTGGGGTACCACCTTTATTCGCGGCTTCAATCGCCTTTGCCATTTCATCGGCGACCATAGAAAGCTGAATTGAGAGCTTCAGCTTGGAAAACTCTCTATGGCGGACGTAGTAGTCCGTAATACCAATAGCCAACGGTGATAAACGGTAAATGCTAACGCCATCAGTCATCTCGCTGGTGAAGCGGCTCATTAAGCGCTGTTTTACCAACTCATTGATCGCATTATTAGCACGAAACGCGGAGGCTTCACCGGTTTCTTCAAATAAGCGAGTTACGATGGCAAACGCATCGTGTAACTCACCTTCACCTAATTCTTCATCAAACCTTTCGTTACTCAATACTGCAATGGCAATAAGGAACGCCAGTCGTTCTGTCGTCAGGTTCAATGAGAAATCATGCTGCTTTACCCAACTAACCAATTCATCAATAGGTTGCTGTGCAGCGTTCTGAGTCATCTCACTCATTGCTATTCCTGCTCTATTTTCTTTTTCGCCCATACATGAATGTATCGACCTAGCGAGAGGTACGGCTCTTGTCTACATAATTGTTGTTCGAGTGCCAGTACATCTTCATATTGGTAGTCACCCATATTTTTCACATTCCCAATATAGTCACTGAATGATCGGATGCCCGATTTTCCACAAATCTCAAATCCTGATTCTTCGACCCATTGATACACTTCTTCAGGTTTTAGCCCTTGCTGAGGCTGGAGCTTAAACCGCTTGCGATGCGGCATGCCCTCCAATACATGGGGAATGTTGCCGCAGACAACATTTTTGTACACCAAGCCATGATGGTTATAGAACATGATTGATGCCATACCACCTGCCCTAACTTGCTCTAACAAATTCTGCAATGCGGGTTTTGGCTCGGCTAACCATTCCATCACCGCGTGAAACAACAACACATCCACTGGCGCACTAAGGTGCGATTGGATGGATTGCACGGAGGAATGTACCAACCGATACTGCTCAAGCAGACCATTTTTGCGGATCTCTTGTTCGGCTAGCTGGAGCATTTCCGAGGATAAATCACACAGCGTGATTTGGTGTCCCAGCTTGGCTATTTTTTGTGACATTTGTGCCAAACCGCCGCCAGCATCAAGCACTTGCAAAGGTTTTGGGTGGTTGCTCAACAAAGCGAGCAGTTGCTCAAGATCTTGCCAAACAATGACTTGACGAATTTCACCTTTGTCAGAGCCGTATATGTTTTTTGCAAATTTGTGGGCAATATCGTCGAAATTCCGGTCTTCAGTCACAGTGGCTTGAGTTATGATAGCGAATCGTGCTGCTATTCTGTCATAGGAATGGCAGGAATAAAGGGGCTTTGTTCCTTTTTATTATCAAGTGGTGTTTTTTCGGACTATTTTGTATATGTTTGAGCTGAAAAAAGTTATTTCCTCATTATTAATGCCTCTTCCGGCAATGCTAATCCTCGGTTTTGTCGGATTAATGCTCATAATGTTCACCGTCAGACGTAAGACTGGCTGTATGTTTGTCCTCTTCTCTTTAGTGGGGATATTTCTTATCTCTTTCCAACCCTTTGCAACGCGCATGTTAATGCCTTTGGAAAGACAATACTCAGCTTTTCTCCCCGTTGATGGCACCATCGATTATGTGATGGTTTTAGGTAGCGGCCACGTAGTGGATGACCAAATCCCGCCGACCTCGGAACTCAGCCGCACTGCGTTGGTACGCTTAAACGAAGGCATACGTGTCATGCGTATGTACCCCGGCTCAAAGTTGATTTTATCAGGCTACTCTGGCGGGTCGGAATTTAGCCATGCTCGCATGCTAGCCGTGGTGGCACTCGCGCTTGGAGTGAATAAATCCGATATTATTTTGCTAGAAACAGCTAAAGATACTTGGGAAGAAGCACGACAAGCCGCCGCCTTTGTTCAACAGCGTAGGCTGGTTTTGGTAACGTCAGCCAGTCATATGGAAAGAGCGTTAAAAGAGTTTAATTCTGCAGGTATTGACCCAATACCTGCGCCAACCAATTTCTTAGCGCAAACGAATATTGAGCAACCTTGGGAAAAATACGCTCCTCGAGCACGTTATTTAGAACAAACCGAGCGTTACTGGTATGAAACGTTAGGGCTGCTGTGGCAAGACTTACGTGATTGGGCCTCCGGGCATGGCGATACAGAATTGGACATCAATAGCAATTAGCAATTGTATTCAACCCAAAACGGAGCCACTTATGTGCTCCGTTTTTCTTGGTAATCGCGGCTACAAAAAATCATGGGAATAAAAAGGCACGGCCCAACGCCAATTTTACACACACGACCACTCAGCTAATCACCAGCGAACATATAACCTTCACCGTGCACAGTCACAAAGATTTGCGGATTCTTGGGATCAAACTCCATCTTCGCCCTCATGCGTCGAATCAGTACATCAATCGTTCGATCGTTAGGTGCATCCACACGGTGGCTGATCATATTTAAAATACGTTCACGGCTAAGGACTTGATTCGGATATGACGACAAGGCAACTAATAGCTCATATTCCGCTTTGGTCAGTTTTACGGGCTCACCATTACGGCTCAGCGCTCGGCGCTGGATATCAAAGGTCCACTCGCTAAAGCGCACTAAATTCGCATTGTGAGATACACCGCTCTCTTCGTTCAGTTTGTTTTTTGCGGTCGAGATCCGCCACAGCAAGTTTTTCACTCTCACCAGCAACTCGCGCAATTCAAAAGGTTTCGTTACGTAATCATCGGCCCCCATTTCAAGACCAACAATCTTATCAATGCTATCCGTGCGCCCTGTCACTAATATGATGCCAATATCAGATTGGCTGCGTAGCTCACGCGTTAACATTAAACCATCTTCACCGGGTAAATTAATGTCTAGCATAATCAGATCTATCGCGCTGTTTTTCAAAGCATCTCTCATCTGAGTACCGCTTTCCGCTTGCGTTACCATATAACCTTCGCTTTGAAAGTATCCAGCTAGCTTACTGCGAGTGACTGCATCATCTTCAACTACTAATACGTGATAGCTCATTTACACCACTTTACTCTATAGAAATGTTCAAACCTCGGCTCGAGATTCTGTACAAAGCCATTCTATTCATAAATAGTCATAATTCTAGTCGTATCACTTTTAAAATTAAGAAAGATGAGAGTTTATTGATTCAAAACAACCTTCCAGACATCCATTAACTTAATGAAAAAATCACTCATATTTTTTCATTTTCTTAGCGACTGCTATTCATTTTTATTAGTTACACTTAGATCAATTACTTTTTAAAAACGATTTTCGCAAAACCACCCCCTTGGAGAGCCAATACCATGCAAGACATCAAAGCTTTTAATGAACAGCGTGCCGAGATTTATTGGTGGCTTTCGAGCTTATTTGTGAAAGAACTTTCGGAGCATGAATTAGAGCAATACTATACGCCCGCTATTCGCACATTTCTTTCAGGATTAGCAGAAAACGCGACACTTAAACCTGCCATTGATAAATTAGTTGATGCACTGAACCGATTGCAAGACAAAGAAGACGCACAGCTTGAGCTCGCAGCCGATTTCTGTGATCTTTTTTTAAAATCCAATAAGGAGTCCGCGCTACCCTATGCCTCAATTTACATTGGAAAATCAGGGTTGCTCAATGACGAACCAGCCAGAGCAATGTCGGATTTGATGGCAGCCCATCACATTGCAGTCAACGATACACTCAACGAACCCGCCGACCACATTGCGATTGAACTGGATTTCTTAGGTAACTTGATCATTCGCTCCAATGAGCTTGAACAAGAGACACACCTTGAACAAGCCTTTACACAGCAGTGTGATTTTATTGAACAACATTTGCTCTCTTGGATCCCACAATTCCATCTTCGCTGCCAACAAATTGATCAATTTGGTTTTTACGGTGCCGCAAGCGAATTGTTGGTCGCGTTTCTTCACTTAGACCGCGACTATTTATCAAACTAATGAGATAACCTGGTTAATACCTATTACTAAATCGGTCAATTGTGACTGTTGACCGATTTATTCGGTGGATTTTTCGTTGCTTGATGGACATTTGCGGACTAGAATCTTGACCGCAAACGATAAAAAATGAATTTAAGATGCAACCGCTGATTAGAGGCGGTTTTTGTGTTTTTACTACTTTTAGGCTTCAATATAACACCGATAGGCCTAATACCGCTGAATTGCTCTTCGTGACTATCACTTTCAGCAGTTATCGACAGGACAGAGAATTTATGGCTACGATTAAAGACGTTGCACGCTTAGCGGGCGTATCAACCACCACGGTATCGCATGTAATCAATAAAACTCGCTTTGTGGCTGAAGCAACCCAAGAACGAGTGATGGAAGCGGTATCAGAGCTTAACTATGCACCAAGTGCAGTCGCTCGCAGCTTAAAATGCAACACCACCCGTACCATTGGTATGTTAGTGACCCAATCGACAAACTTATTTTTTTCTGAGGTTATCGATGGTGTTGAAAGTTACTGCTACCGCCAAGGCTACACACTTATTTTGTGCAATACTGGCGGTATTTACGAGAAGCAACGCGACTACATCCGCATGCTAGCGGAAAAACGTGTCGATGGTATGTTGGTCATGTGCTCGGACCTCACCCAAGAACTGCTTGAGATGCTTGATCGTCATTCAGACATTCCGAAAGTTATCATGGACTGGGGCCCTGAAAGTTCTCAAGCCGATAAAATTATTGATAACTCAGAGGAAGGCGGATATCTCGCCACCAAATACCTTATTGATCATGGCCATACTGACATTGCTTGCTTAAGTGGACACTTCGAAAAAGCGGCGTGCCAAGAGCGTATTCAAGGGTTTAAGCGGGCTCTTGCCGAAGCAAGCCTAACCGTTCATGAAGATTGGATTTTGGAAGGTAACTTCGAGTGTGATACTGCGGTGCTCGCCGCCGACAAGATCGCCGCCATGGACAAGCGCCCAACGGCTGTTTTTTGCTTTAACGATACAATGGCTCTCGGTTTAATGAGTCGCTTGCAACAAAAAGGCATCCGTATTCCTGATGACATGTCTGTTATTGGTTATGACAATATTGAACTTGCTGAGTATTTCTCGCCACCGTTAACCACGGTTCACCAGCCAAAACGACGAGTAGGGAAAAACGCCTTTGAAATCCTATTGGAACGCATTAAAGACAAAGAGCATGAACGTCGTGTGTTTGAGATGCATCCCGAGATTGTTGAACGCAACACAGTAAAAAACATAACGAAATAGTGTCATTATTTAAAGCAAGCGACAAATGTCAATTTTGTGGATTTTCCTATATTCGAGACAGAACGCCGTATTAAATAATAGTAAATTTGGAATGAGCATCACGCAAATAATAAATAAACGTGATGCTCATCCAAAAATTTATATATTCTTACTATTAGAAGTCACGCACAGGGCAAACCATTTGAAAAGATGGGACGCAAAGCCTCCGGCCTAAACCGACTATTCGGTAGGTAGCGGGGTTGCCGATGGCAAATATGCAAACGTTAAGTTTACCCCTTACTGACACTCTTTCTGCATAAGTTTGCTAATCTCTCGGACCTGATTTTGGTGGCGTTTTTCCCATACACCGAGAATTTACAGCATGGATAAACCAGTACTTAAAGATTCAATGCGACTCTTCGAACAACTTGGACGCGTTAAGTCTCGTTCAATGTTTGGCGGCTTCGGCATTTTTGTCGATGACACCATGTTTGCTTTGGTCGTAAACGATAAACTTCATATTCGCGCAGACGATCTATCAACCTCTCGCTTTAAAGAGCAAGGCTATGAGCCCTATATCTATAAAAAACGTGGGTTCCCTGTCGTCACAAAATACTTCGCATTACCTGACAATTGTTGGGAAAACCCTTCGCTTATTTTACGAGATGCTGCTGTCGCACTCGAAATCGCCAAACAAGAACGAGAAGTTCAAGCCCAAACGAAGCCAGAACGCCTAAAAGATCTCCCGAACCTTCGACTCGCCACCGAACGTATGCTTAAGAAAGCAGGGATAGAATCAGTAACGGATTTGCATACAAAGGGGGCTTTGGAAGCCTATAAAGCGATTCAGCAAACCCATTCTTCTTCAATCAGTCTTGAATTGCTATGGGCCCTTGAAGGTGCGATTGAAGGCAAGCATTGGTCGGTTATCCCACAATCTCGACGCGATGAATTAGCTAAAAGCCTTTAACTTCAGAGTAAATAAATCTCTCGATTAAATAATCAAATACGCTCGCATCACCATGCGGGCGTTTTTTTAATCCCGTTTTGAAATATAAATTCGACTTCCTCTGTCTTCTTCACTATATCTAGTAAAATATGTCGTTTTGAGGAATACCATGAATAAAAAACTTCTCTTAGGCTTGGCTTTATTTGCCTTTATTGTCTTTTTGATTGTAAATTTTGGCCAATATCTAACGTTAGATAATGCCAAAGCACAGCAAATGCTATTAAACGAATACATTAGCCAAAACGTGATCAGCGCTGCTTTGATCTATTTTTCACTCTATATTGTGCTCACCGCTTTCTCTATCCCAGGAGCGGCGGTCGTCACGTTACTGGGTGCTGCGCTGTTTGGTTTTTGGACTAGCTTACTGCTTGTCTCCTTTGCCAGCACCATAGGCGCAACTATCGCCTTTTTGAGTAGTCGTTTCTTACTACGTGAATGGATTCAAACAAAATTTGGTCAAAAGCTGCAAACGATTAATCAAGGCGTTGCAAAAGATGGTGCATTTTATCTATTCTCACTGCGCTTAATTCCGGTTTTTCCTTTTTTCTTGATTAATTTATTAATGGGCCTAACACCCATATCAACCGCTCGCTTCTACCTGATTAGCCAACTCGGTATGCTGCCCGGTACTGCCGTTTATCTGAATGCTGGTACTCAACTAGCTGAAATTGAAAGCTTATCCGGTATTGTATCTCCTTCGGTTTTGCTTTCATTTGCTCTATTAGGTCTTTTTCCTATTCTCACCAAGTGGATTATGGCCAGATTGAACAAAAACCCAACTTCCGCCTGAAGTGAATAATGATGAAAATTTGTGTTTCAAACCACCCGATAGAGGCATATATAGTTTGTCAGTATTTACAGCAATTCAATATTCGCTGTGAAGTGAGAGGCGATAACTTATACGGCTTAGGTGGGGAGCTCCCTTTTTCAGAAGAAACCTTGCCCTATATATGGCTGTTGGATGAAACTCAAATTGCCGAGGCTCAAGCACAATTATTGGCCTATCAGATAGAAGAGATAAACGAAGAACCTAACTGGGTTTGTGGACAGTGCAACGAGGAAAATGGGCCGCAGTTTGCAGCCTGCTGGTACTGCGGTTGTTTAGATTCAGACTAACGAGTCTGATGCTGGCGGATGAACTCAATTGAGTGGTGGTTAAACATCTCAGATTGTTCAACATTACACACGTGGCCGCAATCTGGGATCTCTAATAACACACTTTGTCTATGCATTGCCACCATGTCTTTAACGGGTTGAATGAACATATAGTCTCTCTCTCCCATAAGATAAAGAGTGGGAATGGGCAGCTCTTTATCTTTGAAGCATTTCATCAGAGGATTGACTTCGGAAGTCAGCATAAACCAGCGTTTAAACTCTTTTTGGCACAGCTTCTTCGCTTCTCGAATAAAAAGATGCCGTGACTCTTTTTGGTTGCGTTGTGGCATTACAATGTAAGCAAACAGACGATAAAGCCACATGTAAGGAATGATGTGTTTACTCAAATTACCCAACTTTACGAGCACTTGAGAGCGCACATTCAAACGGGTTATCGCTCCACCCAAAACCATAGAGCAAACTCGCCCAGTCGCCATTTCAGCAAGATTACGTACAATAATGGTGCCGAGTGACATTCCAACAAAATGGGCAGACTGAATTTTCAAATGATCGAGCACTTTGAGAATATCAAGAGTGACGGATTTAAACGTGTAACGATTTGCCATCAACTCTTTAAACAGCTGGTTTGACTTGCCATGACCTCGTAAATCAACTAATAACAGGTTGAAATGCTCACGGTACGCTTTGATTTGCTTAAACCAGATGGATGAACTTCCACCTGCACCATGCACAAAAACAACCCATTCATCACTGGTGGGATGCAGGTAGGTCTTATGGAAAAGTAGGCTATGAGACATACAAAACCGTTAATCAGCTTCAATTTGAGAAACGCAAGACTACCATAAAACGGGGGCTGAATAGCAAAAAATCATGCGGGCTCGTTCGGCTAAACAAGTAAGGCGCCAAAGCGCCTTACTTGTTATAAAAACATCAGTCATGAAACGCGAGATGATACATCTTGATGTACTCTTTCGCTGAATCCTGCCAGCTAAAGTTTTGTCGCATCGCCCTCTGCTGAACCTCCAACATAGTTTCGGGATGTTGAAGATAAAACAGCATCGCTCGCTGCATTGCAATAAGCAGTGCTTCTGGAGAAGGATCATGAAAACCAAAGCCGGTCGCTTCTTCAGGAAACTTATCATAATCACGCACGGTGTCTTTTAAACCACCAACTTCACGAACGATGGGCAGCGTGCCATAAGCCATGCTGTAGATCTGATTCAAACCGCAAGCTTCAAATTCTGAAGGCATTAAGAAGAAATCAGAACCGGCTTCAACCAAATGTGCAAAACGATTGCTATAAGCTTCAACAAACGCAAATTTATCAGCATGCTTCGCCGCCATTTTATGTAGCTGAACAGCAACTTCAGGCTCTCCTGTGCCAACAATAATGAGCTGAGCATCATTGCGTAAGAACGACTCTAGTATAGGTAAAATGTAGTGGAAACCTTTTTGGTGGGTGAGTCGACAAACCATCCCAAACAAAGGCAAGTCACGCTGAGGTAATTGCAGCTCCTCTTGCAACATGCGCTTACTCGCCCGTTTGCCCGCTTGAAGTGATTCAGCTTCATCACAGTAGCCAAGAGGAAGAAATTCATCGTTTTGTGGATCCCACTCGCTATAATCACACCCATTAACGATACCGTGCAAATCTCTAGCTCGGTGAACAAAATCATCTACCAACCCATGAGAGCCAAGCGGTGTTAGCAGCTCGGAAGCATAATTAGGGCTAACGGCATTGATTTTGTCAGCAAAGGCAATCCCTGCTCTTAGCATACTGACGTGATCGTGTCCGTAGCGTAAAAATTCCATGCCAGATAAGTTCAATTCTGGGATGATCTCTAATTGATGATAAGAAAAAATACCTTTAAAAATCGCGTTGTGAACGGTCAATACGCTTTTCATATCAGAAAAATAAGCGTCATGCTGGTAACGCGTTTTCAACAAAAATGGAACCAACCCTGTATGCCAATCATTTGCATGGATAATCTGTGGTTTTTTACCGAGCTTAGGTAAAACATCTAGGCTAGCTGCTGAAAAGAAACCAAAACGCTCACCATTATCAGCGTACGCTTGGTTATTTTCACCATACATTTGTGCTCGGCCAAAATATTGTTCACATTCAATTAAGTACACGGCCACTCCATCTAGCTCCATCTGGCGGACCAGATATGCAGTATGAGGCCAATGGGTAAGCTCAGTTTCTAGCACAACAGGAGCATCTGAAATGCCCAATATAGAACGATAAGCAGGTAGCACAATAGCTACCTGATGACCTAACTCTTGCAGTGCTTTAGGCAGTGCTTTGGCCACATCGGCCAAACCACCACTTTTGATCAAACCTTGAGCTTCTGAAACGGTAAACCAAACATCGATTTTTTCCATTCTAGAATCCAACTTTTGTTCCTTTTGCGATAACAACGATGCCCTCATCAGAAACATGGAAACGTTGTCTATCGAGTTCTAAATCTTCACCAATGATAGTACCTGGTGCTATTTCGACATTTTTATCAATAATCGTACGCTTAATTGTACATCCTTCACCAATTTTAACATCACCGAGGATCACGGATTCACTCACTAAAGTGTTGGCTCCGATGTTACTGCGGTAGCCTAGTACCGATTTATAAATTTTCGCACCTTGAATGTAGCTTCCGCCGGAGATCAAGCTGTCGGTGATCTGTACTTTACGATCGTGTGAATCAACAAAGGTTGCAGGTGGCAACGGTGGATAATAAGTGTGGAGAGGCCAGCTACGGTTATACAACGAGAAATCGGCATCATGCTCTAATAGATCCATGTGCGCTGCCCAGTAGGCCTCAATCGTACCAACATCACGCCAGTAAGTTGTGTCTTTTTCGCCTTTGATTTTATTGGTTGAAAAATCATAGACATAAACCTCCCCTTCTGGGAAAAGTTTAGGAATAATATCTTTGCCAAAATCATGGCTGGAGTGATTATCTTCAGCATCACGACGCAGTTCTGCACAGAGTTTATCTGTATCGAATATGTAGTTACCCATAGAAACAAGTGCAAGGTCTGGGTGCCCAGGGATCGCTTTAGGGTTGCAAGGTTTTTCTTCAAAACCGACCATTTTTCCGGCTTCATCAACTTCAATCACACCAAACTGAGACGCTTCTTTCAGCGGCATTCTCAGCGCAGAAACGGTCAGTTTTGCGTCTACACGTTTATGGAAATCGAGCATCTGGCGGATATCCATTTTATAGATATGATCAGAGCCAAAAATACATACTTGGTCGGGGGTAGAGAGTTCAATAAAACGAATATTCTGGTAGATAGCATCCGCAGTACCTTCGTACCAGCGCTTGCCATCACGCATCTGTGCGGGGATTGAATCGATAAACCGATCAGTGATGCCCGAAAGGTTCCAGCCTTTCTTCATATGTAAATACAACGATTGTGATTTAAATTGTGTAAGCACGTAGATACGCATCAAATCCGCGTTTACAAAATTATTCAAAGCAAAATCGATTAAACGATAACTGCCACCAAATGGCACTGCAGGTTTACTACGAGATTCCGTTAAAGGCATCAAGCGCGAGCCTTCGCCACCAGCAAGGATCATTCCTAAAACACCAGCCATTTTAATTCTCCTTATTTCATTCTTATATTTGCATTCCATACCTTAATTTACAGGGGATGTATGGATGCTATCCTTATTGGCCACTTGCAGTGGGCTGTATGAAACTCCCTCACCACCCTAAATGCAATTGGTTGTTTATACGTTATCGAATTAAAGAAATAATACAATTTTAAATACGCTGTTCTGACTTGTCTGAACCCTTTAGTTTGCTAACTCCTAACCTAGCTCACATTTACAGCTCGGTGTAACATATAAACATAACAATGTATTAACTAATCATTTTTATTCACTTTATTGATGCATTCTTAATTTTATATACACTCTCTTTTTATTAAAAATACAACGAATTTATGACGCTATGTTTACTAGGTTAAAGACATAAATATTAATTACACCAAATAGCTCCATTTTAGTTGTTGAACCGACTGAACAATTCACAACATGCTGGTGCAATAGGGCTATCTCCTGTGTACAAGACTCTGAACATCAGACACTCCGCCCGCTCACGGATAGTTAATCAATACTGCCTTACACATGGAATGTCAAAATATTGGCGACACATTTTCCATGAATAGTATGAATAGTTGAACTTGCTCAAACTCCAGCCAAAAAAAAAGTAGCCCGAAGGCTACCTTTTCGCATTGATCACATTAAAGGCTATTTTTTAGCGTTTTTACGCTTATCGGTAATTTCCCACCGCCCATTATCGTACAACGCCGTCCAACCTGAGGGTTTACCATCTATCTCAGTGCGTACATAGTGTTCTTTTGACTTACGACTAAAGCGTACAACCGCCGCCACACCATCAGGATCATGTGTAGGCGCATCCGCTAAGTATTGATACTTTGGTGCTAGGCGCTCTTTAAAACGAGCCAATTCTTCAACCAATGGCGCACGTGTCTCGCGAGATTTCGGGAAATTGCTCGCCGCAAGAAACAGGCCTGAAGCGCCATCACGCAGTACAAAATACGCATCCGAGTTTTCACAAGGCAATTCAGGGAAATGGATAGGATCTTCTTTTGGTGGAGCAACTTCGCCGCTTCTTAAGATCTTACGCGTATTTTTACAGTCATCGCTGGTGCAATCCATGTACTTACCAAAACGGCCATTTTTCAGTACCATGTTTGACCCACACTTGTCACACTCGACAACTGGGCCATCATAGCCTTTAACTTTAAACTCACCGAATTCTACAACGTAACCTTCGCAGTTCGGATTGTTCCCGCACACATGCATTTTACGTGTGTCATCGATTAGATACGCATCCATCGCCGTTTCACAGATAGGACAACGCTTTTTAGCGCGCAGTGCAGCCGTTTCAACATCTTCTTCCAAGACATTGATGACGCCTTCTTCGTCACCTAGGTTAATGGTGGTTTTACAACGCTCTTTAGGCGGCAGTGCATAACCAGAACAACCGAGGAACACCCCTGTAGAGGCTGTACGAATTCCCATTGGACGTGAACATGTCGGACATTGAATGTCGGTCATCACGATGTGGTTGGGTTTCATACCACCTTGTTCTTCATCCAGTTCAGCCGTTTCTAAATCTGCAGTGAAATCTTTAAAGAAATCGTCCAAGACTCCTTTCCAATTTGCAGATCCTGCTGCAATTTGGTCCAGCTTTTCTTCCATTCGCGCGGTGAAGTCATAGTTCATCAAGTCATTGAAACTGTCATCCAGACGATCGGTGACGATTTCACCCATTTTCTCAGCATAAAAACGTCGCTGATCCACTTTCACATAGCCGCGATCTTGAATGGTAGAGATGATAGAAGCATACGTCGATGGTCGGCCTATACCACGCTTTTCAAGCTCTTTTACCAACGCAGCTTCCGTATAACGTGCCGGTGGCTTAGTGAAATGTTGTTTTGGATCTAACGTTTGCAATAACAACGTTTCGCCCACTTTCACTGGAGGTAAAATTTGGTCTTCATTCTTACCCATTGGACGTTGAACTCGTGTCCAACCATCAAATTTAAGGATGCGACCTTTCGCCTTAAGGGTAAATTCTGCCGCTTTCACGCTCACAGTGGTCGAATCGTATTGAGCTGGCGTCATTTGGCAAGCAACAAACTGATTCCAGATTAGCGCGTATAGCTTATGAGCATCCGCTTCCATACCTTGTAAATCATCGGCTTTAACATCCACACTGGATGGACGAATCGCTTCGTGCGCTTCTTGAGCGCCCTGCTTACTTCCATAAGCTAACGGATTCTCAGGTAAGTAGGCTTGTCCAAACTCACTACCAATATAGCTGCGAACCGCTTCAACCGCTTCAGCACTTAAGTTGGTTGAATCGGTACGCATATAAGTGATGTAACCTGCCTCATACAAGCGCTGAGCTAGCATCATCGTTTTCTTCACTCCGTAACCCAAGCGAGTACTGGCTGCTTGCTGTAACGTCGAGGTGATAAAAGGAGCGGAAGGTTTACTGCTGGTTGGGCGGTCTTCACGTTTACACACTTCGTAAGAAGCTTTTTCTAAAATCGAAACCGCTGATTTAGCTTCCGCTTCGTTGACAGGTTTAAACGCTACATCATTTTTTTGCGCAACCAACAGACGGAAATCCGTTTTATCTTGCGTTTTCGTATCAGCATGGATATCCCAGAACTCTTCAGGGACAAACGCGTTAATTTCACGCTCACGCTCAACAAGTAATTTCACCGCCACCGATTGGACGCGACCCGCAGACAAGCCACGCGCCACTTTTTTCCAAAGTAATGGAGAGACCATAAAACCCACCACACGGTCCATGAAACGACGCGCTTGTTGGGCGTTTACACCGTCGATATTCAATTCACCCGGTGTTTGGAAGGCTTGTTGGATTGCATTTTTAGTAATTTCGTTAAATACAACTCGTTTGTATCGCTGTTCATCGCCACCGATGATCTCACGAAGGTGCCAAGCGATGGCCTCTCCTTCGCGGTCCAAATCGGTTGCGAGATAAATGCAGTCGGCATCTTTGGCAAGCTTTTGCAATTCCGCCACTACTTTTTCTTTACCCGGCAAAATTTGGTAATTCGCTTCCCAGCCGTGATAAGGGTCGATGCCCATCTTCTTAATTAACGAACTGCGGTCTTTCTCGCTTTTCAAGCGTGCTTTCTCTTCAGCGCTAAGGTTCTTTGAAGAAGAACTAGGCGTTGCTTTTTTAGCGGTACTTTGACCTGCGGTTGGAAGATCACGAACATGCCCTACGCTCGACTTAACAATAAAATCTTTACCAAGATATTTATTGATCGTTTTAGCCTTGGCTGGCGATTCCACTATAACGAGTGATTTACCCATAATTGACTCAAATGCCCTTAATCATTACGCGAAAGTAAATCGCATGACGTTCTAAATTATTGCTTCTTTTTTTACTATCGAGCCAGTTAACAAGAAGATCAACATGTTTTTTAAAAATAAAATTCAACCACTCAATAATTGGTCAAAATGCAACCAGAGCTCAGTGGCCTATTCTCCGCCAGCCTTCCAACCTAAATTGAAAAGTTTAAAATCGAGTCCTGTGGCGCTTGTGAGCTTGACTTTCATTGCTGCAGCACTCTACTAAACGTGCTTTGGCGCTCATACTAAAGTGAGTATTATCAGTTCGCGAAATAAATCCAATGAAATATGCCGTAAGTCACACATTCTCATTGCATAAAAAATCGGCTTTCTTGACTAAGCTTAGACGTGACTTCTCTCTTTGGTCAAAGCTTGAGAATCCACTCCATCGAATTTTGCGCCGAATTCTATTTGAAATCATTGAAATTACCTACCCTTTTACGGCACTATCCTCGCACATCTACTCATAGGACCGTAAAAGATGAGCGAAAAACAATCTATTACTGAATTTGATTTGTTACTTATTGCAAACCAAATCATTCAAGAACATGACGCTTATATCGTTGGCATGCGCGCCGATAGCGTTGAAGAAAAAGAGGATGTATTAGTTTTTAAAGGCAACTACTTTTTAGACGACAAGGGGCTGCCAACACCTAATACCACTGCGGTATTTAACATGTTCAAGTACCTTGCCTTGCATTTATCAAAGCAATTTACTCTCGTTCAATCGTAATTCTTGATGAAAAAAAGCCTCATTCGAGGCTTTTCATTATTGGGTTTAAACGCTCAATGCCTAGTGGCTTAGTTGCGCAAGCTGTTCAAAATAATCAGGAAACGTTTTCGAAGTACATTTAGGATCATTAATCGTCACTGCGGTATCGCTCAGTGCAACCAGCGAAAAACACATCGCCATTCGATGATCGTCATAAGTGTCGATTGCCGCATGCTGTAATGACGTTGGTGGTGTAATGATAATGTAATCATCCCCTTCCTCAACCTCTGCACCCACTTTACGCAGCTCCGTCGCCATTGCGGCTAAACGATCGGTTTCTTTAACACGCCAATTATATACGTTGCGAATGGCTGTGGTGCCTTTGGCAAATAATGCGGTCGTCGCAATGGTCATAGCCGCATCAGGAATGTGATTAAAATCGAGATCAACCGCATTAAGCTCTCCACGACGAGCGATGACATAATCATTCCCCCATTCGATGACTGCGCCCATTTTTTCTAGCGCATCGGCAAATTGAATATCTCCTTGGATACTGTTTTTACCAATACCAGTAACTTTTACTTCGCCACCTTTGATAGCCGCCGCCGCGAGGAAGTAAGAAGCAGAGGATGCATCTCCTTCCACCAAAAACTGCCCAGGAGAAACATACGATTGCCCAGCTGGGATCACAAATTGAGTGTAGTTATGGTTGATCACTTTTACACCAAACTGCGCCATGATGTGTAACGTGATGTCAATGTAGGGCTTTGAGACTAAGTCACCGACGATGTTGATCGTCATTTCACCATCAGACAGTGGCGCAGCCATTAAAAAGGCGGTCAAAAATTGACTCGAGATTGAACCGTCAATCGCCACGGTTCCAGCTTTAAGGCCGGTTGCCGTAATTTTTAACGGCGGGAAGTCTTCGTTTTCAAGGTACTCAATATCAGCGCCCGCTTCACGTAACGCCGTAACGAGATGACCGATTGGACGCTCTTTCATCCTCGGCTCACCAGTCAAAATGAATTCACCCTGTCCAAGAACTAATGCTGCCGCAAGTGGACGCATTGCCGTCCCTGCATTACCTAAAAACAGCTCAACGGATTGCTCGATGCTAAAAGGCCGACCCAAACCTTTTATCTCACACACCGTTTTGTCGTCTGACAAACGATACTCCACACCAAGTTTTTCTAGTGCGTTGAGCATGTGGCGAATGTCGTCACTGTCTAACAAGTTCGTTAGCTTAGTCGTACCACTTGCCAGAGCGGCAAGCAGTAGCGCTCGGTTTGAGACACTTTTGGAACCGGGTAAATTGACTTGCCCATTAATTTTTTTTATTGGTTGTAACGTGAGGCTTTCCATTCGAGTTGTGTTTCCTTGCATCTTCCAAAGAGCTCCTGTTTGCTCTGGGAAAATGAAAATTCTTCGTACTTGCAGCCTATCTAAAAATAAAAGCGAACTCCAGTACAAATATGGCCTGATAGTAATGATTGGCAAACTATTGAAAAATCCCTACTATCCTCATTCCGTGGCCTTATCTTGATGGTTAACCCAGATCGGATCGAACATGACTATTTACCTTCCTCAACTTGCGCTTGATGATTTCTCTTTTCCTTCCGCTGATGAGGCGCTAGAAGAGCCAAATGGACTGCTCGCGTTTGGTGGAGATTTACAACCAGAACGTATTTATAATGCTTATCGACACGGAATTTTTCCTTGGTATGGCCCACAAGAGCCTATTCTTTGGTGGAGCCCCGCTCCACGAGCTGTGTTTAACCCACAAACTTTTTCTCCAGCTAAAAGCGTTAAAAAATTCCAGCGAAAACATCAATATAAAATAAGCCTTAACCATGCAACTAAAGAGGTAATTACAAGTTGCGCCAACGTAAGACCCGCAGATCAAACTTGGCTAAATGAAGAGATGCGCAGCGCCTACCTCGCCCTTGCGGCTTCTGGCCGTTGTCATTCGGTTGAGGTGTGGCAGGAAGATAAATTGATCGGCGGGCTCTATGGCATACAAATGGGCCAAATGTTTTGCGGTGAGTCGATGTTTAGTATCAAAGCCAATGCATCAAAAATTGCGCTTTGGTATTTTTGCCAGCATTTTCAATCACACGGTGGACAGTTGATTGATTGTCAGGTGATGAATCCGCATCTGGCATCATTGGGAGCTTTCGAATTAGAGCGCGACGATTTTCTCAAATCCTTGCTATCTTTTAGAGATAGCTCTGTCGATGAGCGCTGCTTTACACCCCAGTGGATCACCTTGCCTAATGAAGGATAACCATGAGCTCAGATTTACAGCAAATACGCATCGGTTTAACCAATAACCACCCTTGTAGCTATTTAAAAGATAGGCAAGAACGTGTCGCTGTGACTTTAGACTCCGCCATGCAATCGCCTGAGAATTATGAAATTCTACTCGCAAATGGTTTTCGACGCAGTGGGGATACCATTTACAAACCTCACTGTGACAATTGCAACTCCTGCCAAGCATTGCGTGTTTTTGTTGACCAAGTCAAGCTATCAACCAGCCAAAAGCGGTTACTCAAAAAGGCACACGCTTTTCAGTGGCAGCTGAAACCGACCATGGATTCGGGTTGGTTTGCACTCTATGCCCGCTATATTGAAGCGCGACATAAAGAGGGCAGCATGTATCCTCCCAACGAGCAGGAGTTTGAAACCTTTTCCGCTTGTCGTTGGCTAGATACTCAATACCTGCATATTTATCAAAATGGACAGCTGGTCGCGATTGCGGTGACGGATATTTTACAAAACAGTGCCAGTGCCTTTTATACCTTTTATGATCCAGAGTCAGATCTGTCACTCGGGACACTTGGCGTTTTATTTCAACTGCAATATTGCCAAGCCACACAGAAACAATGGTTATATTTGGGTTATCAAATTGATGAATGCCCAGCAATGAACTACAAAGTACGCTTTGAGCGCCATCAAAAGCTAGTAAATCAACGTTGGCAAGGGTAGAATACGCCCCAACTTTACATATTTATCTTTTAGCGGCAGAATGCGTCCGTTAAAAATCGCCAAGTTTCTAAAGAGGATTAAATGGCTAAAGAAGACGTAATTGAGATGCAAGGCACTGTCCTTGATACTCTTCCAAACACAATGTTCCGTGTTGAGCTAGAAAACGGCCACGTAGTAACAGCTCACATCTCTGGTAAAATGCGTAAGAACTACATTCGTATTCTTACTGGTGACAAAGTAACTGTAGAGATGACTCCATACGACCTAACTAAAGGCCGCATCGTCTTCCGTGCTCGTTAATCTCTGATTTTCGAACGCAACAAAAAACGGAGCTAAATGCTCCGTTTTTTGTTGCTTATAGAACTGGATTAAATGCAATGCATAGAACAAAGCACGCCTCAGCGTGCTTTTGTTATTAGGTGATAAGCATCGGGATTACCGATTAGTGAACCGCTTCTTCACGAGAACCAATATACTTAAACTTAAGCTCTTCGCCATCTAAATCCACTTTCACTGTGCCACCATCGACCAACGAGCCAAACAACAACTCATTCGCTAATGGCTTTTTCAGCTTATCCTGAATCACGCGGCCCATCGGACGAGCGCCCATCTCAATATCGTAGCCTTTCACAGCAAGCCAATGACGAGCATCCTCAGAAACCTCTAACGATACACCTCTCGCATCGAGTTGAGCTTGTAGTTCAACAATAAACTTATCAACCACTTGATGGATTACACGCTCATCCAAACGATTAAACCAGATGATGTTATCTAAACGGTTACGAAATTCGGGTGTGAATACTTTCTTAATCTCTGACATCGCATCAAAACTATTGTCTTGTTGGATAAGACCAATCGATTTTTTCACTGTCTCTGCAACACCTGCGTTGGTTGTCATCACCAAAATGATGTTACGGAAATCTGCTTTTCGTCCATTGTTATCCGTTAAAGTGCCGTTATCCATGACTTGAAGTAGCAAGTTGAAAATATCAGGGTGCGCTTTCTCAATCTCATCAAGTAGCACCACTGAATGTGGATGTTTAATCACAGCATCAGTTAGCAAGCCACCTTGGTCATACCCAACATAACCAGGAGGAGCACCAATTAAACGACTCACTGAGTGGCGTTCACCATACTCAGACATATCAAAACGCAGCAGCTCAATGCCAAGTAGCTTCGATAACTGCACTGTCACTTCTGTTTTACCCACGCCTGTTGGCCCTGCAAACAAGAATGAGCCCACCGGTTTATTGTCAGCACCTAAGCCAGCGCGTGAGAGTTTGATCGCCTCACTCAATACATCGATAGCGTCATCTTGTCCAAATACCAACATTTTCATTTTTCTATCAAGGTGCTGCAAAATATCTTTATCGGAAGAAGAGACCGATTTTTCTGGAATACGCGCCATTTTAGCAACCATAGCTTCAATATCGGCCACTCCAACGGTTTTCTTGCGGCGACTTGCTGGTGCCAACCTTGAACGTGCTCCCGCTTCATCAATCACATCAATCGCTTTATCTGGCAAATGACGTTCATTGATGTATTTTGCAGAAAGCTCTACGGCCGCACGTAACGCTTTATTGGTGTAACGTACATCATGGTGCGCCTCGTATTTTGTTTTCAGACCCATAAGTATTTTAGTGGTGTCATCCAACGATGGCTCGACCACATCGATTTTTTGAAAACGACGAGCCAGCGCGCGCTCTTTTTCAAAGATGTTGTTGTACTCTTGATAAGTCGTTGAGCCGATGCAGCGCAATTTACCGCTGCTAAGCAGAGGTTTGATTAAGTTAGCCGCATCCACCTGACCACCAGAAGCGGCACCCGCACCGATGATGGTATGAATTTCATCAATAAATAGGATCGCGTCCTGCTCTTTTTCAAGCTGTTTCAAAATGGTTTTAAAACGCTTTTCAAAATCGCCACGATACTTAGTTCCAGCGAGCAATGAGCCAATATCCAGTGAATAAATAACGCTATTTTGAATGATTTCAGGCACTTGGCCTTCCACAATACGCCACGCCAGCCCTTCGGCAATCGCCGTTTTACCGACTCCCGCTTCTCCCACTAACAGCGGATTATTTTTACGGCGACGACACAACACTTGAATGGTTCGTTCTAGCTCTTTATCACGCCCAATTAGCGGATCAATCAACCCTTGCTTTGCCAATTGGTTGAGGTTGCTGGCAAAGCTTTCCAAACGTTCATCAGAACTGACTTCATCAGCTGATTCGCTGCTAAAAGAGTCGGAAGAGGCTGAATTATCACTTGCGCTGGAAGCTTTAGTGATGCCGTGCGAAATGTAGTTGACGATATCTAAGCGACTGATGTCATTTTTTTTCAGTAGGTAAGCCGCGTGTGACTCCTGCTCACTAAAGATTGCAACCAGTACATTCGCCCCTGTGACTTCATTGCGGCCAGAGGATTGCACATGAAATACAGCACGTTGCAGCACACGTTGAAAACTCAATGTAGGTTGCGTTTCACGTGTTTCGTCACTTTCAGGAATAAGAGGTGTGGTTTGATCAATAAAAATATCAAGCTCTTGGCGTAAGGCATCCAAATCCGCTTGGCAGGCTAATAAGGCCTCTCTGGCTGCATCATTTTCTAATAACGCAAGTAGGAGGTGCTCGACGGTCATGAATTCATGTCTTTTGTCTCGCGCTCGAGCGAACGCGCCGTTTAGACTCGACTCTAGTTCTTTATTAAGCATAAGTACCTCCTTAAGGAACCACTTTGTTGCTCCAGCAAGCGACTACGCTTGCTCCATAGTACAAAGCAGTGGATGCTCATTTTCCCTTGAGTACAAAGTAACTTGAGCTACTTTGGTCTCTGCAATCTCAGCACTGAACGTGCCACAAATTGCTTTCCCTTCATAATGCACCTTGAGCATTATCTGTGTTGCTTTGTCGATATCCATCGAGAAGAATCGCTCAAGGATTTCAATCACAAACTCCATCGGCGTGTAGTCATCGTTATTAAGAACTACGTTGTACATCGCTGGTGGTTTAATTGCTGTCTTCTCTTTCTCCAGAAGATCTGAGTCTGGAGTCACCCATTCAAAATGTTTACTCATGATGACCGTATTTAGAGTGCTTCTCTACCTAGTGGAACCGTGTGCCTCTCAGTAACCATTGTGTCGTTCGAATCTATTAATGTTATTAGTGCTACCGACACAGTTGAAAAACAACCCTTACTTAGAGACTAATGCAGCAATTGTATCGCTGCAAATAAAACATTGCTATTCCGAACTATCAACGGCGTAGTTGATTAAAAAGAAAACAAAAGCAACTGCTTTCTTTAACTATTTCATTCTTAACGCCCTATTTAATCGTTACAACAATGTAAACCTTAAAAGTGATTTATTTGCAAATATGTCGAGTATCATACCTTTTGCCTATTGACTGCGCCGAATCATTGACTACATTGGTCAATTAGTGACTAAAAATTTGGCAGCGGCTGAATTGATATTCACATTCGGGTAACGTTTTTAGGATAAGTTTCTCGATAACAACATCAGTAACTAAAATGCAATGAGGGATGTAAAGCATGGCTACAGGTACAGTAAAATGGTTTAACAACGCCAAAGGATTTGGGTTTATTTGTCCAGAAGGTGAGGATACCGATATTTTTGCTCACTATTCAACCATTCAAATGGAAGGCTACCGCACACTCAAAGCGGGCCAACAAGTTTCCTACGAAATTGAACAGGGGCCGAAAGGTTATCACGCTAGCGCTGTTGTTCCAATCGAAGGTCAACTTGCAAAATAATCGCTGCCAAACGTGTATTTGATGAAAAACCCGCCGAACTGGCGGGTTTTTTTATTGCTTAGAGGTGAATAACTGAAGGTTAAGCGCCAATGATCGCGTTCAAGGTTTGGCTTGGACGCATTAGTGCTGATGCTTTTTCAAACACTGGCGCATAGTAACCACCCAAATCACCCGGAGTACCTTGTGCCTGATTCAGCTCAGAGACGATAACCTGTTCATTTTCTTGTAGCTGCTTCGCAATCGGTGCGAATTCCGCCGCTAAATCAGCATCCGCCGTCTGCTCTGCTAAGGCCTCAGCCCAATAGGTTGCAAGATAGTAGTGACTGCCACGGTTATCAAGCTCACCAACTCTGCGCGATGGTGATTTATTGAGATCAAGGAACTTACCTGTGGCTTTATCAAGCGCATCGGCTAGTACTTTCGCTTTCGCATTTCCAGTGACAACACTCAAATGTTCCAAAGACGCCGCCAGCGCCAAAAATTCGCCTAACGAATCCCAACGCAAGTGGTTTTCTTTCTCAACCTGCTGAACGTGTTTTGGCGCAGAGCCACCAGCACCTGTTTCAAACAAGCCACCGCCATTCATCAAGGGAACAATCGACAACATTTTAGCCGAAGTACCGAGCTCAAGAATGGGGAATAGATCCGTGAGGTAATCACGCAGTACGTTACCCGTAACTGAGATGGTATCTTTACCCGCTTTGAGACGCTCAAGTGTGAACAGAGTCGCTTCAACGGGTGATAGGATCTGAATATCTAAGCCAGCCGTATCATGATCAGCAAGGTAGACGTTGACTTTTTTGATCAATTCACGGTCATGCGCACGCTGATCGTCTAACCAGAAAATCGCAGGAACGCCAGTAGCTCTGGCACGAGTCACGGCCAGTTTCACCCAATCTTGGATCGGTGCATCTTTCACTTGGCACATGCGGAAAATATCACCAGCTTCAACAGCTTGCTCTAGCAATACTTTGCCGGAGGTATCCACAACACGTACCGAACCCGCAGCATCGAGGATAAAGGTTTTATCGTGCGATCCATATTCTTCAGCTTTTTGCGCCATAAGGCCCACGTTTGGCACACTGCCCATCGTGGTGGGATCAAATGCGCCGTGCTTTTTACAAAAATCAATCACCGCTTGATAAACGCCAGCGTAGCAGCGATCGGGGATCAGTGCTTTGGTGTCTTGTTGCTTGCCATCTGGCCCCCACATTTGACCAGAAGCGCGCAGCATTGCTGGCATTGACGCATCAACAATGATATCGCTTGGGACATGTAGGTTAGTAATACCTCGGTCAGAATCGACCATAGCAAGCGGTGGCTGCGTGTTATAAACCGCTTGAATCGCGGCTTCAATTTCTTCTTTCTGTGCTTGTGGTAATGCTTGTATTTTCGCGTAAACATCGCCTAGGCCATTGTTGACATCAACACCTAATGAATCAAACAACGCGCCATACTTCGCAAATACGTCTTTGTAGTACACTTTAACGGCATGGCCGAAAATGACTGGGTCAGACACTTTCATCATGGTTGCTTTCATGTGCAAGGAAAGCAGCACATCTTGCTGTTTCGCTGCTGCGATTTGTTGCTCGAAAAACTCAACTAACGCTTTTTTGCTTAGAACTGAAGCATCGATAATTTCTTTATCAAGCAGCGCAAACTCTTTCTTTAAGACTTTAGTCGAGCCATCATGGCCGACAAACTCAATTTTGACCTTAGTGTCACCTTCAATGGTGACTGACTTTTCTGTTCCATAGAAATCTTTGTCTTGCATGCTGGCAACATGTGAACGGGATTGCGGTGACCATGCGCCCATTGAATGTGGGTTTTTCTTCGCATAATTCTTGACTGATAATGGTGCGCGGCGATCGGAGTTTCCTTCACGCAACACAGGGTTAACCGCACTACCTTTGATTTTATCGTAAGTCGCTTTAATCGCTTCTTCTTCGTAGGTACTTGGTTCTTCAGGATAATTTGGTAGGTCGTAACCTTTTTCCTGCAACTCTTTAATCGCGGCTTTCAATTGTGGAACCGATGCAGAAACGTTAGGCAGTTTAATAATATTCGCTTCTGGTTTGGTCGCCAGTTCACCTAATTCGGCAAGCGCATCACTTACACGTTGATTTTCTTTTAAATGTTCTGGGAAGCTGGCAAGGATACGCGCAGCCAGTGAAATATCGCGGGTTTCAACGCTAATGCCTGACGAGGCGGTAAAGGATTGGATAATCGGCAATAAAGAATAAGTGGCCAGTGCTGGTGCTTCGTCTGTGATGGTATAAATAATTGTAGGTTTTTCTGTAGGCATGAAAAATTTCCCTATTTGTTCTAGCAGCACCATTGGATGAAACAGCGCTGTGTGATTGTCCGTGTCAAGTGGGTTAGCATCCTCGCGACTTGAACACGATAGCGTCACTCTTTCAAAAACTGAATCGAATGTCGTTGAGCGTTATCCGATTTTAGTCATTGAGTGAAAATACGTATACACCCAAACCCTTTATTGATACTGAATCCAAATAGCATGGGTTGAGTATAATTAAACAAAACTAGGATAATAGTCTATTATCTTGTGCGTCAATCCTGTTTCTGGGCGCGCAAATCATAGCTTAAATCCAAAGTTCAGAAAACTTTCAAACACACTTCATTTACATTTTTGCAAGGTAGTTAACATGTCATCCCGCTTGCGTCGTGATTCTTCATCAGTATCAAAACCCTCTGGCTCTTCTCATTTTAAACGGCGCGATCCACATCAGCGTTCAACCGCCCGCTCCTCTTCATCTGCAGAAGAGGTAAAAAAACGAATATCACTTGCTGATCGAAAAGTCATCATCTTTAATAAGCCTTTTGATACACTAAGCCAGTTTACTGATGGTGATGGGCGCAAAACTCTCGCTGATTTTATTCCCGTAAAAGAGGTGTATGCCGCAGGTCGCTTGGACAGAGACAGCGAAGGTTTGATGGTGCTCACCAATGACGGCATCTTGCAAGCAAGACTAACGCAGCCGCAGTCAAAATTACCAAAAACGTATTGGGTTCAAGTAGAAGGAGAACCCGCTCAAAACGATTTAGATAAATTGCGCCAAGGTGTAGAGCTAAAAGATGGCATGACGCTGCCTGCCAAGGTTGAGATTTTGCAACCGCCTACCTTGTGGGAACGTAATCCACCGGTTCGTTTTCGCGCACAAATCCCAACCACATGGCTTGCGATTACCATTACTGAAGGTAAAAACCGGCAAGTACGACGTATGACAGCGCATATTGGCTTTCCAACACTGCGCTTAGTGCGCTACGCGATGGGCGACATTGTTTTAGGCGATCTACAACCCGGTGAGTGGAAAGAAATTACCCTCTAACACCGCTCTCAAAAAACGGAAGCCTCTTTATTTAAGAGGCTTCACTGTGTTTATTTATGGCGTTCTTTAAGCTTATCAATCACATCACTCAACGCCAATCCTTGGTCTTGCAATAGCACCAATAAGTGATAAATCAAATCAGCAGACTCACACACTAACTCCGCCTTATCGCCCGACGTCGCCGCAAGTGCAACTTCAACGCCCTCTTCGCCCACTTTCTGCGAAATACGCTTTGTTCCACGGGCATAAAGGCTAGCGGTGTAAGAGGAATCAGGGTCGGCACTCTTGCGGGCAGCCAATAGCTGCTCAAGCTGATGAAGCCACACCATTTGAGACTCTTCTTGTGCATCGTTATCCCAACAGGTTGTGGTTCCAGTATGGCACGTTGGCCCAATGGGATTCACTTTGACCAATAAAGTGTCGTTATCACAATCGAGCGCCATGTTTTTTAACTGTAACACATGACCAGAGGTCTCTCCTTTGGTCCAAAGCCGCTGTTTGCTGCGAGAAAAGAACGTCACTTGGCCTGTTTGCGCGGTTTTTTGCAACGCATCTTGGTTCATGTAACCCATCATAAGCACTTGACTTGATTGAAAATCTTGCACTATCGCCGGAACAAGGCCATCAACTTTGTTCCAATCAATACGCTCAGAAAGTGCAACCGCACTCGATACTTGAAAACTCATCGTCTTACCTCTACACCTTCTGCTTGTAAATATTGTTTTAATTCGCCGATATTGATGATCTGCTTGTGAAAAACCGATGCCGCCAACGCGCCATCGACATGAGCTTGTTGGTAAGCTTGCGCAAAGTGCTCCATCGTTCCCGCCCCGCCAGAAGCGATAAGTGGCACGCGACACACAGCACGTACCTTCTGGAGTTGCTGTAGATCATAACCATTACGCACGCCGTCTTGGTTCATCATATTCAATACGATTTCACCCGCACCACGTTTTTGTACCTCTTGTACCCAATCGCAAGTTTGCCACTGTGTTGCTTTGGTGCGCGTCTCATCGCCAGTAAATTGATAGACCTGATACTGACCCGTTTCTTGATCGAAGTAAGAGTCAATGCCGACCACAATACATTGCACGCCAAATTTATCCGCCAAGTCAGTAATCAACTGTGGGTTAGCGAGTGCTGGAGAGTTAATGGAGACTTTATCTGCACCAAATTCTAAAATTCGTGCAGCATCTTCGGCAGATTTAATACCGCCCGCGACGCAAAATGGAATATCAATCACTGCCGCGACACGCGCAACCCAACTTTTATCCACCACTCGGCCATCACTCGACGCGGTAATGTCATAAAATACCAACTCATCCGCACCCTCTTCGGCGTAGCGTTTTGCAAGCGGTACGATATCACCAATGATTTCGTGATTGCGAAACTGCACCCCTTTCACTACTTGTCCATCGCGGACATCCAAACAAGGAATTATGCGTTTTGCCAACATTCGAATGCCTCCTGAGCGGTGAACTTACCATCTAATAAGGCACGACCGACAATCACGCCTGCGACGCCACTGCCTGTTAAGGCTTTGATGTCCGCTAAGCTACCGATACCACCTGAGGATTGAAACTGTACTTGTGGGTACTGTTTGCATAAATCGATATACAATTCAACGTTAGAACCGGCTAGTGTGCCATCGCGGGAAATATCAGTGCACAATACGTGCGTCAAACCAACCGTTAGGTAATCATCAATCAAGGCTTCTATCGTTACACCTGAATCTTCTTGCCAACCTGAAATGGCCACTTTACGTGTGCCGTCTTGATCAATGTTGATGTCTAGCGCTAGCACAATTTTTTCTGCGCCATACTTTTCCATCCATCCTTTGACTAATTCAGGCTGTTTTACGGCCGTAGAACCGACAACCACGCGCTGCGCACCCGCATTTAATAAATCCACCACATCTTGCTCACTACGCACACCGCCACCAATTTGAATATTGGCAGGGGTACTGGCAAGCAGTTTGGCAATCAGATCAAGCTGTCGGGCTGAGGTATCTTTTGCACCCGTTAAATCGACAAGGTGCAACCAGTTAGCTCCAGCCTGATGATAGAGGCGAAACTGCTCTGCAGGGTCCACTTTGTATTCGGTAACTTGACCATAATCGCCTTGAAATAAGCGAACCACTTGGCCATCAATTAAATCTAATGCTGGAATAATCATTGCTAATTCCCTTTTATAATTCCAAGAAGTTCTTGATCAGTGCCGAGCCGGCTTTGGATGAGCGCTCTGGGTGAAATTGGACACCATAGTAATTACCGCTTTGCAGCGCCGCGGTGAAAGGCTTGCCGTATTCACATTCGGCAATCGTGTATTCACCGACGGGCATGGCGTAGCTATGGACAAAATAGAAATATTCGCCTTGCTCAATGCCTTTAAACAGAGGATGGCCTCTTTCGGCATTGACCGTATTCCAACCCATATGTGGCAGTGGTAAATCGCCTGTATCCATCAGGCGAACCTCGCCGTCACATAACCCCAAGCATTCAACAATGTCATTAGCTTGATCGTTAGCTTGCTGTCCTTTTTCTTCTGACAGCTGACCTAACAGTTGCATGCCTAAGCAGATGCCGAGCAGTGGCTTTTCAACCTGTTTCACCAAGGTGATTAAATCGCGCTGTTGCAGATTTTTCATCGCCTCACTTGCCGTACCGACACCGGGTAAAAACAGCTTATCTGCCGTCAACACCACATCAGGATCTTTTGAAATAGTGACTGGGTAACCCAAGCGTTCGATGGCAAATTTCACGGAAGACACATTAGCGCAGCCTGTATCAATGATGACGACCTTTTGCGGCTGGCTGCTGTGATCACTCATCGCTTCGCGGACTGACGACATTACAGTACTCCTTTGCTGCTAGGTAGTTCATTGCCTTCCACTTTAATGGCTTGACGCAATGTGCGGCCAAAAGCCTTAAACAAACTTTCAATAATATGGTGATCATTCTCGCCACTGGATGAGAGATGTAGCGTACAGGCCAAAGTGTCGGTTAATGAACGGAAGAAGTGATATACCATTTCAGTGGAGAGATCGCCCACTTGCTCACGTGTAAAGGTGGCCTCAAATTTCAGATAAGGGCGACCCGATAGATCGAGTGCACATTGTGCTAAACACTCATCCATCGGCAACGAAAAACCAAAACGACCAATGCCACGCTTATCGCCTAATGCCTCTTTTAAGGCTTGCCCGAGTGCTAATGCGGTATCTTCAATGGTGTGGTGATCATCAATGTGCAGATCACCATTGACGCTCAACTTCAATTGAAAACCACCATGGGTTGCGATTTGCTCAAGCATGTGGTCAAAAAAACCTAACCCCGTTGTAATTTGATTACCACCCGTTTCATCCAAATTGACCGCAACTTTAATGTCGGTCTCTTTAGTGGTTCTTACCACTTCGGCGCTGCGCGCTTTCACGGTTAAGTCTTTAACTATTTCACGCCATCCCATACTTTTCGGATGATATTGAATACCACGGATCGCCATATTTTCAGCCAGTTGCAGGTCGGTCATTCGATCGCCAATCACCACTGATTGCTGAAAATCGACTTTGCCTCCTTGCAGATACTCTTTAACCATCCCCAGTTTGGGTTTGCGGCAAGAGCAATTATCTTTTTCAAAGTGCGGGCAAATCAGCACATCATCAAAGAGCACTCCTTGGGACTGAAAAATGTCCATCATCATCGCATGAGGGGCATCGAAATCCGCTTGAGGATAGCTATCCGTCCCTAGCCCATCTTGGTTGGTGACCATCACCAGCCGATAACCCGCAGCCTGCAAAGCCAGTAGGCTTGGGATCACATACGGCTCTAGTTTCAGTTTGTCTAAACGATCAACTTGGAAATCGACCGGAGGCTCAACAATTAAGGTTCCGTCACGATCAATAAAGAGAATTTTTTGCTGTTTGCTCACTGGAATATCCTTTTCTATTGGCCAGTAACGTCACTTAAACGACTGGCTCTTATTCATTTTGGGCTATTTATGGTGCTCGATTACTGATAATAATTGCGAATAAAAGCGAGTGTTTTTTCACACTCTTCACGATTACCGATACTGATCCTCACGCAATTTTCAATCGGAGAATTGCGTAAAATAATGCCGTGATCCCAAGCGGCTTTAAACAATGAATCACCATCGGGAAATTTCACTAATAGATAGTTTCCCCACCCTTCAAACACAGTTAAATGGGGCACCATATACAACCCTGCTTGTAAGTAAGCACGGTTTGCATTGAGATCCAACACTTGGAATTTGGTACGAGCCAGCCCAGCTTCCGATAACGCTTGCACGGCAATGTCTGCTACCGGAATTGGCACGGGATAAGGTGCAATTACCTTCTGCAGCACATCAATCAGCTCTTTACTGGCCAAGGTAAAACCGCAGCGCAAACCTGCAAGCGCAAACGCTTTGGATAAGGTGCGTAAAATCGCCAGATTCGAGTATTGCGCTAATAAATCAACGGTTGAGGCTTCTGGACAGAAATCAATGTAGGCTTCATCCATCACGACAATAGCGCGGTCTTTAGTCATTTCCAGCAAAGCAATAATATCTTGGCGCTTAACCAAATTGCCGGTTGGATTATTAGGACTACAAACGAAGATCAACTTCACGCTGTCTAAATTGGCACGAATGGCTGACAGATCGAGCTGCCAATCCGCTGTTAATGGCACAACTTTACGCTCGACACCGAACGTTTCAGCGCTAATCGCGTACATACCATAAGTCGGCGGACAGTATAAAATAGCGTCTTGATTGGGCTCACAAAATGCGCGGATCAAAAGTTCAATCCCTTCATCAGCACCGCGTGAGGTCAACACCTGCTCTGGCTGTACCTTGGCATAAGCCGCATACGCATCGATCATAGCTTTGGGTTGGCAATCACTGTAACGGTTCAAACGCACAAAATCGGTTTTGTACTCATTATTGAATGGCGATTCGTTGGCATTGAGCCACACATCACCACTGCCGCCAATACGGCGAGCCGATAAGTAAGGTTTTAGTGCTTGAATTTGCTTACGAGCCAGTTTTTCCATTATTTTTTCGCCTTTTGCAATTTTTCGACTCGAATGGTGACCGCACGTTTGTGTGCATCCAATCCTTCAGCTTCTGCCATTGTGACCACGGTTGGCGCTAACCCTTGTAAGCCCTCTGCGCTGAGTTCTTGCACCGTCATGCGCTTACTAAAATCAGCTAAACCAAGGCTAGAATAAGTACGGGTGTAACCGTATGTTGGCAAAACGTGGTTGGTACCCGAAGCGTAGTCACCGGCTGATTCTGGTGACCAATCACCTAAGAAAATTGAGCCGGCGTTATCAAGTAACGGCAACAGTTCACGAGGGTTCCGCGTTTGCACAATTAAGTGCTCTGGGCCGTAGTAGTTCGAGATAGAAACCGCTTGGGTCAAAGAGTCAGCGATAATGATCAAACTAGAAGCCAAGGCCTTTTCTGCAATGGCGGCGCGAGATAAGCTTTTTAGCTGCTTTTGCACTGCATCTGTTACTTGATCGGCAATCACCGCTGAAGGGGTCACTAACACAACTTGTGAATCAGGCCCGTGCTCAGCTTGGCTAAGCAGATCAGCCGCGATGAAATCGGCATCAGCCGTATCATCAGCAATCACCAACACTTCCGAAGGACCCGCTGGCATATCAATCGCTGCACCGCGAAAGTCATTGCTCACTTGACGTTTTGCTTCTGTCACGTAGGCATTACCGGGGCCGAAGATTTTGTCCACTTTAGCAACGGATTTAGTCCCATAAGCCATTGCTGCAATCGCTTGACCACCACCAATGTTATACACCTCATCAATGTTACACAGCTTGGCCACGTAGAGGATTTCGTCCGCAATCGGTGGCGGTGAGCAAAGCACCACTTTACGGCACCCTGCAATTTGTGCAGGAACACCCAACATTAATACGGTAGAAGGTAAAGGCGCACTGCCTCCGGGAATGTACAAGCCCACCGTATTAATTGGACGCGTGACTTGTTCACACACCACTCCCGGCTGCGTTTCCACTTTGATCGGTTGCAGCTTTTGTGCTTTATGGAACTTAGTAATGTTCTCATAAGCTTGTTGAAGCGCTTGTTTCATCTTGTCAGAAAGACGCTCGCACGCCGCATCAATCTCACCACTTGAAACGCGAATTGAATCCGGTTTCACGCGGTCAAATTTTTCAGTTAACTCAATTAAAGCTTGGTCACCTTGCGCTTTCACCTGCGCAATCACGGCGCTCACGGCAGCAGTGACATTGGCTCCTTCAGTAATGGCCGGGCGTTCTAAAATTGAATCTTGCTGAGTTTCACTCAACGATTGCCAAACGACAGTTCTCATCGCCGTTACTCCATCATTTTATCGATAGGTAAAACCAAAATAGAACTCGCCCCTAATGCTTTTAGGCGCTCCATGGTTTCCCAAAATAGGTTCTCGGTACTGACCACATGTACTGCAACACGATTTTTCTCCGCCGATAAAGGCAGCACTGTTGGGTCTTCCGCTCCCGGAAGTAAGTCTTTAATCGCTTCTAATTGATCAACCGGGGCATGCAGCATGATGTATTTGGACTCTTTGGCTTGAATCACGCCTTGCATACGCGTCAATAAACGAGCAATCAATGCTTGCTTATCTTCACTGAATTCACCTTGACGCTGAATGAGTGTTGCTTTGGATTGGAAGATAACTTCAGCCTCTTTGAGACCATTCGCTTCTAATGTTGCGCCGGTAGAAACAAGGTCAGCAATCGCATCAGCTAGGCCAGCTCGTGGCGCAACCTCAACAGAACCTGTGAGCACACAAGTGCTAAAATCAATGCCCTTTTCATCCATGTACGCTTTGAGTAGCTGCGGATAAGTTGTGGCGATGCGTTTACCCGCCAAATCTTGAGGACCGTTGTATTGCTGATCTTTATTGATCGCGATGGATAAGCGGCAACCACCAAAATCAAGACGGCGCAGTGAAACAAACTCACTTTTCTTATTTTGCGACAAGCGTTCTAAACGCACCTCTTCCAGTTCATTCTCACCAATGAAACCGAGATCAACCACACCGTCCATCACCAGCCCGGGTATGTCGTCATCACGCACTAGCAGTAGGTCGATCGGCATATTGAGAGAGTGAACGACAAGACGCTCACCCATGATATTGAATTTCACGCCGCATTTTTTAAGTAGGTCTTGGCACTCTGAGCTCAAGCGGCCTTTCTTCTGGATGGCAATTCTTAGGCGTTGTGTTTGCATGACAATTTCCCTGTGCAATGTATTGAATGTATTTGGAATTGAGTTAAAGCAAAATGAAAAAACCCTCGGGAGATTTGCGTTCTCCCGAGGGTTTTAATCTAAATGCTTTGACTTAACCACCGGGAGTTTCCTGCCTCCCGGGTATGCGTACATCTCCCCGAAAGATTATTTAGGGTGATGGTGATGATGAATGTTCATTACAAAATTACGCATACTTATCAGCTCTTATTGGTTTGCTGTCTTGACTCCACACTAACCAAGCTGATGTTCTTTTTCAACTAAAAATTTTGCTTTTTTAAAATCTTTTTTCGCCGTCGTGCACCAGTAATAAAAAAGGGAAACTTTCGTTTCCCTTTTATCAACTCTATTTAACCAAAATACGGCTACAACGTCTCGCAATGTGTCATTTTTGATTTCGCCATAGCGGCCATAATCATGCACACAATGATAAATGCAACAGAGGCACAAGCCAACGAGATCAGCACTGACGCTGTCATTCCTAAAACAACAAAACCGACACTCGAAACCAAGGCCGTAGCCAGTGCATACGGCAATTGTGTCGCAACGTGATCGATATGGTTACAACGCGCGCCTGTCGACGATAAAATGGTGGTGTCAGAAATAGGAGAACAGTGGTCACCAAAAACGGAACCAGCGAGCACCGCGCTCAGCATAGGGAGTATTAGAGCGATATCGGTCGCCGCAGCCATATCTCCAGCAATGGGCAACATGATGCCAAACGTTCCCCAAGAAGTGCCGGTTGAAAACGCCATCACGCCCGATAGTAAGAATAAGATGACCGGTAGCCAATGCGGATCAATATTACCTTGAACCAAAGATGACATGTACGCACCGGTTTTCATGTCCCCAATAACAGAGCCAATTGTCCACGCAAAAATCAGGATCAAAATCGCACCAAACATCGATTTAGCACCGATCCACAATGTATTACTGATGTCATTCATTGGCAGCTTTTGCTTAAATACAGTAAACAGAGCCATCGCCAAGCCAACTAGCCCGCCGTAAATCAATGAAGCGCCGACATTGGTGTTTTCAAACGCACCCAGTAGATCAAATGCTTTACCGTCTGCGGCTAAAGATTGACCACCCGTAAATAACATGGCTGAAACCGTTGCAATGATGAGTAATACGATAGGCAGAACCAGATCCAACACTTTGCCATGTTCGCTCTCTTTGATATCAAGCTCTTCATTTAACTCATGTGCGTCTTGGCTATCGTTTTCATTTGCGTCGTCAAATCCACGGCCTTGGGAGGCATTAATTTCATGCTGGCGCATTTGACCAATATCTAATTGGAACCACACCACCGCAAACACCATCAGTAATGCAAAAATGGCATAAAAATTCATTGGTACTAAACGCATGTACGCGCCCAATGCCGAATATTCGGTAATCCCGTGAGAAACGAGAATACCGCCAATAATCGTCATAATGTACGCGCCCCAGCTAGAAGCTGGCATCACAACGCACATTGGTGCTGCAGTTGAATCAAGGATATAGGCAAGTTTAGCGCGAGATACATAAAAGCGGTCAGTCACAGGACGAGAAATAGAACCTACGGCTAAACTGTTAAAATAATCATCAACGAAAATAAACACACCCAAAAATGCCGCCAGCAGTTTTGAGCCACGTTTACTTTTTACGCGGACTTGTGCCCATTCGGCAAAAGCACGAGTACCGCCAGACAAAGTTAATAGCGCGGTCATCATACCTAATAAAAGCAAAAATCCGACGATACTCATATTCCAAGTATTAATGCCGCCATCAGCAACAAAGACGCTTGATACCTTAGTAGCAACATAACTGAATGCACTACCAAAAGAATAATCCGCGAGTAATACCGCGCCTAATACAATACCGACACCTAATGAAACAAGTACTCTGCGTGTAAGAACAGCCAAACTTAATGCTACCAGAGGCGGTAACAGCGACAGAGGAGATGATGCAAAATCGATTAAATTCATGATCTTCAAAAACCAGTAAGTAAATGGTTAGAGATCTACTGCAGACAAATTACGAGCTAAGATAACCACGTAATTCATGTTGAACTAAGCGAAAGGGAAGCGAACACTTCACCCAACCCTACAGTAGCGCTCCATAGTTTAAAAAAAGAATAGACTATGGCAGTGTTGTTCCTATTCGAATACAACCCCAGCAAGCTGCTTTAATGTGCATACTTACTTCGGCGATAAAACCTTTCACTTTTGTTCATTGGCATTACCCCAACAAAAGTTACTATTTTTTACCGCACCTCTACGTCAAAGAAAGTACAATAAATCACCGTTATTAAGTCATTTTAACAATGATAAATGTCTTACTTCGCTTTAGGTAAATGACATTGTACTTAACAACGAATGCATTGCAACCGATCATGTCATCAAAGTGCATCAATTATTGGTCACATTCATTAAGAAACATTGAGACTTCTTTCATAATGTGGTGCAATGAATATCACGAAGATTATAATAAAAAACATTAATTATAAGTCTATCTAAAAATCATTGATGATCTTCTTGATACTACTACTTATGTATGAAATTAGCTCATCACTAACAAGTTCATATTTTTTTGATTTTTATTTATCTATAAAATTTTCATTAATATTTGAATCTAATATTGTAAGTACCAATTCAGCAGTTTATTATTGCTGTGTCGACTAAATTAAATCAAATAGGAATAGTCATGTCTGAATTAACAAAAACTCTACTTAATATTCGTAGCCTACGCGCTTTTTCCCGTGAACTCACTCTAGAGCAGCTTGAAGAAGCACTAGATAAATTAACGATCGTTGTTCAAGAACGCAGAGAAGCGGAAGAAGAAGAACGCTCTGCTCGCGCAGAACAAGAAGCGAAGCTGGCTGCGATTGCAGAACAGATTGCCAAAGACGGTATTGATGTAAGCGCATTAATTTCTGCACTTTCTGGTGAAACTAAGAACAAAGTTAAAGTTCAAGGCAAACGCGCACCTCGTCCAGCAAAATACAAATATCTTGATGCCAATGGCCAAGAAAAAACATGGACAGGTCAAGGTCGCACACCTTCTGCAATTCAAGAGCAACTTGATGCAGGTAAATCTCTAGAAGAATTCGAGATTTAATAACTCTTTAGCAAATAAAAAGGCTCCTAACGGAGCCTTTTTATTATTTTAATCTTTTATCTTTCCCAATACGCTTCTTCTAAGCTGTCTTCACGTTCAGGTAAACCACGTGACAGACGAGGTGAATGCTGGGCTAGCACCTCATAACTGGCACGGTTGGAATATTTGCAAACTTGCGAGAAGGATGAATAGGTTAAAAAGTTATTCTGATGCTTGCTCGAATTAGGGACGTTCTCTTTATGATATTTATTGGCTGCCATATCATGCAGCAATGCCGACAACGCCGCATCTCCCGCACCATTAGTATTTTTAATTTTCTCAGGCCCACCCATATACGGTGAAATATGAGAATAAACACGTATCGGATTTTCACAACTTATTTTTGATGCTGGGCGACTAAATTCATAACGATTGAATTCAGCAATAGAACCAGGTAATAGTGGCAACGATGTTTCACGTTTCGCCGCATCTTCAGTATATCCTGCCATAAATAAACCGACTGGGCCTGCGGTGCATAATACAAGATCGACCCAATCTAAAGCTTTATTTGACGCTGCAAGAGGATCACTTTCCCCGGTTAATGCTTCGGCTTCATCTTCATTCATGGCAACAACAGTGACATGATCACGCAAAAAATTTTGCCAAAATTGAGGGTCATCTTGAATAACAAATTTAGTACCTAAGGTTAAAACAACAGGTACATCATATTTCTTAGCATATTCAATCGCTCTCATTGTTGCCTCTGGCATTGGATCACCAGTTTTGCAGCGAATTAAATAAGCAGTCAGTACTAAGGCTGAAGCACTTTTAAATATTTTTTCTGGAACACTTTCTGCGCGAAGTTGGTTCATTTGCCCTTCACTAATAGCAAAGGTTCTTTCTCCATCCTCTGTGATCAAGGCAAAGCAGCGCCCAATCGCTCCATCGACCGCTTGTAAATAATTCAGATCCATCCGACTTGATGTATTACATAAATAACGATAACCGTAGCTACCAATTTTTATATCTTGGCTCATCACACCTAACAACGTTGAGCGATCATCTGCCAGCACCGAATAATTGTGTAATGTGTTGCCAATCGTTCCCCCAGCATATTCGTTAGTAATCAGACCATTTTGTTTGAGCTCAGTGTACAAAGCTTCGGCCTTCTGATCGTCAATCACTAACGAATGGCCTTTACTAAGCTCATATTTTTCGATGAGGTCAGTATTTACTTTCGCTTCTATATCCACCAAGGTCTGGTCGATACCAATAATATGTGTACGTGACATTTTTTTATTTTCTTGTGCTTGGATAACAAGTGGGTCACGTGCATGAACAGGAAAGTAATGCTTTGATTTGCGTTGGCCAGGAAATTTCATAACGTCAGTCTGAGTAGAGGAGAAAAAGATGCGCGATTCTACCGCGCACCCATTAGCGCGGCAACTAAGGCAATTATAGCAAACGTTTGCTCTTGATTATTTTTATTCACCTTCCATAAAGCTGAGATCAGGTAACCTATCTAAATGCTCTGAATAGCGTTTTAGGTCAAATTGCCCTTCGTTTTTCATCACATCAAAAATCTCAATTGCAAGCGCACAAGCAATAGAGGCAACGGCATCCTCCCTTGAGTGACCTGTCATCATCAAGCGCATCAAGGTTTCTTTGACCTTTAACGGATTTCCGTCCGCGAGTTGATTCTCTACTGTTTCGATGAGGAATGCGTCATCCATAATCTGATTGTCATCTTGCATTTTGTGGCCTTTTATTACGCTTTAAAATGGCACGCACTATGCCATAAGCCATTGTAGAATTCTAAAACTAATTTCTGCTGACATTGACAGATACGACGCCAATTAAACCAGATAGAAGTGTGATTGCTGTCTCGGATCTGTCGCGACGAAAATCTTTCTGCTAGAATCTGCGACCAAGTCAATTGAGTGGTATTAAGTAATGTCAGACAACCGCAGCGCAAACAGCCAAAAGAAAGTCATCGTCGGCATGTCCGGTGGCGTTGACTCCTCCGTTTCGGCGTATCTTCTCAAAGAGCAAGGTTATCAAGTCGAAGGCCTGTTCATGAAGAACTGGGAAGAAGATGATAACGAGGAATATTGTACAGCGGCGGAAGATTTAGCCGATGCACAAGCCGTGTGCGATAAGTTAGACATCCCTCTTCATACCATTAATTTTGCCGCCGAATATTGGGACAACGTATTTGAATATTTCCTTGAGGAATATAAAGCAGGGCGAACTCCCAACCCAGACATTCTTTGTAACAAAGAAATCAAGTTTAAAGCCTTTTTAGAGTTTGCAGATGAAGTGCTAGATGCCGATTATATCGCCATGGGCCACTATGTTCGACGCACCTTCCCTGAAGGTAATGACAAACCAAAAATGCTGCGCGGCTTGGACAACAACAAAGACCAAAGCTACTTCCTCTATACATTAAGCCATGAACAAGTGGCTCGTAGCTTATTTCCTGTCGGTGATTTAGAAAAACCCGAAGTTCGACGCATTGCGGAAGAACAAGGTTTGGTGACGGCGAAGAAAAAAGATTCAACTGGTATCTGTTTCATCGGCGAGCGCAAATTTACCGACTTCTTGTCTCGCTATTTACCAGCACAACCGGGTAAAATTGAAACACCAGAAGGTCTCGTTATTGGTGAACATCAAGGCCTGATGTACCACACTTTAGGTCAACGCAAAGGGTTACACATTGGTGGCCAAAAAGGCGGTGGCGGTAACGAAGACCCATGGTATGTCGCTGATAAAGATCTTAAACGTAACGTTTTGATTGCAGTCCAAGGCGCTGATCACCCATTATTGAAATCTCATGGCTTGATCGCTTCCCAATTACACTGGGTTGATCGTACACCAATCCAAGCAACGCTAAGCTGCACGGTAAAAACACGTTACCGTCAAACGGATATAGCGTGTACCATCATCCCTATTGATGATGAAAACATTAAAGTCATTTTTGATGAGCCACAAGTGGCCGTCACGCCTGGTCAATCCGCGGTTTTCTATCAAGGCGATGTGTGTCTTGGCGGTGGAATTATTGAGCAGCGAATTTAAACAACTTAGGAGTAATAAACGTGGCTAACACCCTTTATGACCGTACCATCGCTTTTGCGGGTATCTGCCAAGCTGTCGCTTTAGTGCAACACGTAGCAAAAAATGGTCACTGTGATTCAGACGCGTTTGAAACTTCTCTAACGGCTATCTTAAGTACTAATCCAAACAATACACTTGATGTCTTCGGCTCTGAGGCCAACTTAAAAATTGGCCTCGAATGTTTGGTGAAAGGTATTGATAGCACGCCATCAGGGAGTGAAATCACTCGCTATATCATTAGCCTGATGGCATTAGAGCGTAAATTAAGCGCTCGTCGTGATGCGATGTCACAGCTGGGCGATCGTATTCAAACGATTGAACGTCAAGTCAACCACTTTGACTTGCTTGATGATCAGATGATCAGCAACCTTGCCAGTATCTACTTGGATGTTATCAGCCCTATTGGCCCGAGAATCCAAGTCACTGGAACCCCTACCATACTTCAACAAACTTCAACCCAGCACAAAGTGCGCGCCTTACTCCTTTCAGGAATTCGTTGCGCTGTCTTGTGGCGTCAGGTTGGAGGAAAGCGTCGCCATCTGATCTTCGGTCGTAAGAAAATGATCGAACAAGCTCAGATTTTATTAGCTCGAGTCTAATATTGACGCAAAGAATTCACTCTCACACTTAACCTCAAAATTCAGGAGAAAAACATGGAACTGTCAGCCTTGACTGCTGTTTCACCGGTAGACGGCCGCTACGGAAGTAAAACGATTGCGTTACGCAGTATCTTTAGTGAGTTTGGTCTCCTCAAGTATCGGACCATTGTTGAAATTCGTTGGTTACAGAAGCTTTCAGCCACTGCTGGAATTGCCGAAGTTCCAGCATTCAGTGATGAAGCCAATCAATTTCTTAATGCGATAGCAGACAATTTTAGCGAAGAAGATGCCGCTCGTATTAAAGAAATTGAACGCACAACGAACCATGATGTTAAGGCTGTAGAGTATTTCTTAAAAGAAAAAGTAGCGGGTGTTCCTGAGCTGCACGCCGTTAATGAATTCATTCACTTTGCTTGTACTTCAGAAGATATCAACAACACATCTCACGCGCTAATGCTCAAAGAAGCGCGTGATACCGTGCTTCTTCCTGAAATGCGCAACATTATTGATGCGATTCGTCACTTAGCAGAAGAGTATCGCGATATTCCGTTATTGTCTCGTACCCACGGACAGCCAGCATCACCAAGTACTATGGGTAAAGAGATGGCTAACGTAGCGTACCGTATGGAACGCCAATATAAGCAGATTGCCAATATCGAGATTCTCGCAAAAGTAAACGGCGCAGTAGGTAACTACAACGCTCACCTTTCAGCCTATCCAGAACTCGACTGGCATACCTTTAGCGAAGAGTTTATCACTGAATCGCTAGGTGTGGCGTGGAACCCTTACACCACACAAATTGAGCCGCATGATTACATCGCAGAGCTATTTGATGCCGTTGCCCGCTTCAATACTATTCTGATCGACTTCGATCGTGACATTTGGGGCTATATCGCTTTGGGCCACTTCAGACAAAGAACCATTGCGGGTGAAATTGGCTCATCGACAATGCCACATAAAGTCAACCCGATCGATTTTGAAAACTCAGAAGGCAACCTAGGCCTTGCTAATGCCGTGTTCAATCACCTAGCACAAAAGCTGCCTATCTCTCGCTGGCAACGTGACTTAACAGATTCAACCGTGCTGCGTAACCTTGGTGTGGGTGTTGGTTATGCGATCATCGCCTACACTTCAACGCTAAAAGGGATCAGTAAACTGGAAGTGAACCGTGATGCGCTGCTTGCTGAGCTCGATAAAAACTGGGAAGTCCTTGCTGAACCAGTGCAAACGGTTATGCGCCGCTACGGCATCGAAAAACCGTACGAAAAATTGAAAGAACTCACGCGCGGTAAGCGAGTCGATGGTGAAGCAATGCGCCACTTTATTGATGGCCTTGCGCTACCTGAAGCTGAAAAAGCACGCTTGAAAGAGATGACACCAGCCAACTACATTGGCCAAGCGATTGAGTTAACCGACAAATTGTAATGCTCTTCAATCTAGCCGATTAATGACAAAGCCCACTTAGTGGGCTTTGTTTTTTAAGGTCGTATTTTATGTTATATCGTTTTTGATACCATAAAAAACGTTAGGCGTATTGCTGTTCAAACTCTTGCATAAAATCAACTAAGGCTTGAACGCCTTCCAGTGTCATCGCATTGTAAATCGAGGCACGCATACCACCCGCGACTCGGTGACCTTGCAGCGAGACTAAACCACGTGCTTCAGCCAACTCTAAAAACGTACTATCCAACTCTGGTTTCACTAATTGGAAAGGCACATTCATCAGTGAACGGTTGTTTGGGTGAATGGTATTGCGATAGAAAGGTGACTCATCAATTGCGTTATAAAGCAGCGCTGCTTTCTCGCGGTTGATTTTCTCAATCGCAGCGACACCACCCTGCCCTTTTAGCCACTTGAACACGAGACCCGACAAATACCACGCAAACGTAGGCGGCGTGTTGAACATAGAATCTTGTTCAGCTTGCACTTTATAATTCAATATAGTCGGTAGCACATCACTGGCTAAATCAAGCAAATCATCACGAACAATCGCAATACAGATCCCCGCTGGCCCAATGTTTTTCTGCGCTCCCGCATAAATGACTCCGTACTTTGAGACGTCTATTTGGCGCGACAAAATCGTAGATGACATATCAGCTACAATCGGTTTGTCTGTATCTGGTAAATCATTAATCTCAATACCATCTATCGTTTCATTCGGACAAAAATGCACGTAAGCCGACTCAGGATCGATTTTCCATTCGCTGGCTGGTAATACCGCTGTTTTGCCCTCTTTAGTCACTTTGGCGTTGAAAACATCGATTTCACAATATTTCTTCGCTTCTTTGACCGCACTTTCAGCCCAGTAACCCGCATCAATATAGGTCGCTTTAGTCGCATCGCCTAATAAGTTTAAAGGCACCGCCGCAAACTGAGCGCGCGCTCCACCCTGACAAAATAATACTTTGTAATTACTCGGGATATTAAGCAAATCTCGCAGATCTTGCTCCGCTTCTTGAGCAACGCGAATAAAAGGTTTACTGCGATGACTAATTTCCATAACGGACGTGCCAAGCTCGTTCCAGTTAATAAACTCGGCTTGCGCTTTTTCCATCACGGCTTTAGGTAAGGCTGCTGGGCCTGCGCTGAAATTATAGACTGGGCCCGCTTGATTTGATTCCATGAGTTCCTTGCTCCTGCTATCGACAATTAATGTGATTAATACCACTTTTTGATGTGGATAAAAAGCGAGAAAAGAGCTTCTATCGGCTCTTTTCTCTTACTGATTGCTAAAACTCGCGAAATCGTTTGCTTGAGCGCCGTTCGCTATCGCATCAATGCCGGAAGTAATAGTGTCAATAGCGGCATTTGGTTGCCATTTTCAAATTCCAAGTTGCCCTCTTTAAGTTCAGCTTGGAGTCGATATCCTTGATCGGTTTGCTGCATAATTTCCATCACAACAAGCTCATCAATACCTTGCTGGATAAAAGGAAAATCTTCAACCAGCTGGTCAGAAATGAAGGTATCAATGTGGCCGGTTAAGGCTGGTAAAATGGTACTCGGATCTTGCACCACATTATTTGTCCCTTCAGGAACCGCTATCTTCCAGTTTGATTCAAACTCACCTTGGCCAACTTTTAGCGCCATTTTATTCATCGATAGATAAAAACCTTTCTCGAATAATGATTGCACATAAGGTAGTGCTTGCTGAATGTCCTCATCAGAAAGTTCTGGGCTGTTTTGGTAAAGCGTTGAGAGCTTCTCAAAAGCGTCACCATCTAAATCACCCAAGGTAAAATCAAGATTGAGGTCCTTCACCTCGCCTTCGCTATAAGTTAATTTATCCATCTCAATCAAGTGATTACTATCAAAACGAGAAGGCTCTCCTTTTAATACCGAATCAAAGGAATAACGCATGTTGTCCATACTCAGCGTATTTTCACCTAGGCCATCGACAAGATTAATTTTTGCTAACGCCAATGACTGTTGTCCTAGCCAGAAGCCTTTATCTTGTTTACCTATACCTTGACCAGTTAGCTGTGAAAGCATCATTTTTTCACCACTGGTAAAATCCAACTCAACAGAAGGAACATTCAGTTGATAAGTGATTTCACCTAGCACCGAAATATCACCTTTCAATGTGGCGGGCGTTGTCGAGAACGTCATCTCGCCATCTTCACTTTGGTAGTGCCAACTGTCTAGCGCCACAGTGTATTGAGTATTGCCATTCAACTGCGTGATACTGGTCATCGTCAATGGTAGATTTTCTTGATCAGCAATAACGGATGTTGCTGTTAAACTCAACAGGCCATGCTTAACTTCGCTATTGACTAAAACTTGGGTCGGTAAACCATCGGCAACAAACTGTTGTTTGAGCGTTTTATCTGCAATCTGATAGCGGGTTTGCACGGTTGATGAAAAGTAACCACGCTTATAACTGACAATGTCCGCCTCGATTGAACCTGAAGAGATATTTGCAATACCGTTAGTGATCACCTTTTCACCGATTTGCCCGACAGCCAACGGCCAACATGCTGCTAAGAAGATAGCACCACCAACCGCACCAATGATTTTTAACTGTTTCATAGTGTTCCATTCCTGAAGATTTTACCCAGTCTACCGTAAACAATTGAAAACCAAAACATGGAGTTAGGTCAGAGTATTGCTAAGATGTGATGAGAAATTCTAAAACCTAGCTCTCAAACCCACTGCGTAATACTTGCTACAGTAGTCAAAACAGCGATGACAGTAGAGGCTTGTGTGAACCATTACGCACTACTTTGTTTAGACAATAACCCAATCAGCACAGAACAGTTGCGAGCTGAGTTAGCTCCGTTCGCCACTAAATTTGATCTTCATACAGCGGACACCATAGATGAAGCTGAGCAAGCCCTAGAATATTTGCACGAACAGCAACAAACGATTGCATTGGTCATTGCCAGTCACCATGAGCAGTTTGATGGTGCGGATTTTTTGACTCAACTCGATAAATCAATCCACACGCGTTCAGCGCGGAAAGTGCTGATAAGCTGCGGACAAGATATTCAAGCCATTCTCACCGCCGTCAATGAGGGGCGATTAGATCACTGCCTCACTAAGCCACTACAAAATAACGTGCTCTATAAAACCGTCCAAAAAGAGCTCACGACCTACATCTTAGATCACGATAAAGACAACATTCTCAACTACAGCACCGTACTTGATCAACAGCGCATCTTACGCGCGCACATCGATAATAAGATGCGCAGTTATCGAGATGGTTTTATCTCCGATTACCACAAGCTTTCTGATACAGAACTGGCTGAACAAGTAATTGGTGCTTTACACCAATTTTTTGAAAATGAAGATGAAACTCGCGCCTGCCGTACATACTCCACTAATCACTTTCTTACCAAAGAGGGAGAAGAGAACCGCTTTCTTTGGTTCATCACTGAAGGTGAAGTGGCCCTGTATAAAAAAGATGATTTAGGGCAACAAAGAGAAGTGGTTCGCCACAAAAAAGGCAACATTGTCGGTGGTATGTCTTTTGTGACTGGTGAGAAATCTTTTTCTACTGCCGTCACCCTGACTAAAACCGATGTGATTAAACTAGACCGAGATGTGTTTGCAAAAGTCATGCATTCGGATACTCGGCTATTGCCCCTATTTACTAACTTGCTGCTCCGCCATTTTAACCGCCGCTTACAACGCAGTATTAACACTAAATTGCAACTACAAAAAACGCTCGAATCACTTGAGTCAGCTCATCAGCAATTAATCGAGCGGGAAAAAATGGCCATGCTCGGTCAGCTTGTTGCAGGCGTAGCTCATGAACTAAACAATCCTGTCGCCGCAATTTTACGTGGAACCGAAACATTGTCAGACAAGATTGAGCACTTAGTCCAAGAGACTGAACATAAAAATCTGCAACATAAAGGCAGCCAACTATTAAGGAATGCACTTTCAGCCAAACCTACTTCTACATCAGAAGAGCGGGCACGCGCTAAAGCCATAGAAAATGAAATTCATCATCGTTTGATCGCGAAAAAATTGGTCAAACTCAATCTAGATGATGATCTTGCGCTCCGACAATCGGCTAAGCACGATCCTGAGAAAACGTTAGAAACACTGGAACAATTAGAAAACTATTTCCTAACAGGTAGTACACTTCGTTCTATCAATGTTTGTGCACAACGCATCGCCGATATGGTACGAAGCCTTAAAGGGTATGCTCGCCCTGATGATGAAGCGCTGCACAAGGTCAATATTCATGAAGGTATTGAAGACACTCTGGTTATTTTCGAAAATCGTCTTAAGCGCCACAAAGTTGAGAAAGAGTATGCCGACTTACCTTTGATTACCTGTCAGCCGATTGCATTACAACAAGTATGGACAAACCTCATTTCCAACGCTATTGATGCCTTCCCAGCCAATGGCGTACTGCACATTGCAACCACATTAGCAAAACAGGGTAATCAATCTTTTGTAACCATCAGTTTCACGGATAATGGTTGTGGGATCCCGTACGAGCAGAAAGAGCGTATCTTCACATTAAATTACACGACGAAAAAAGAAGGTAACTTTGGGCTCGGTATTGGGCTTTCTGTCTGCCAACAAATAGTCCACCAGCATCAAGGTTGGATCGATGTTCAATCTGAACAGGATAAATACACGACAATGACGGTATGGCTGCCAGTTAGTCGATAACTTGTCGTGCTGATGATTAAGGAGAATATCATGAACAAATTTTTGATCTTATGCGTGGACGATGAACGTGAAGTATTGGACAGCGTCATACAAGACCTCGACGAATTTGAAGAGTTTTTTATCTTAGAAGCCGCAGAATCTGTTGCAGAGGCAAAAGAAGTGATTGCCGATCACCAAGCTCAAAATATCAAGCTGGCTTTAATTTTGTGCGATCACATTATGCCCGAACAAACAGGCATTAGTTTCTTAATTGAATTAAGCCACAATGAAGAGACGCAACATACACGCAAAGTACTACTAACAGGCCAAGCAGGGCTAGAAGACACCGTAGAAGCGGTGAATCATGCCAGCCTACATTTTTATGTAGCCAAACCTTGGGATGGGAACAAACTTCGCGATGTTATCAAAGATCAATTAACACAATATATGATTGAAAACGAATCAGATTTAATGCCTTGGGCCAGAGTCTTGGATGCCGAGAAAATCTTCAATGCGATCGCACAAAACCGCATCAGTTTTGGTGAATAAAATATCCTAACGAAGAAATGGCACTCTCTTTGCTTATTTTTTGCGAAGACAACAAAAGAATGACACTTTTTAATGGCGACAATGTCAATCTATGCACTATGATGTCTAAATTCTTTAATGTCACCGCGGGTATTCCGCGACTGACCATGGAAATAAACTAAAAATATAGGTTTATAGTGACTATGCGTAAAACAATCATTGCAGCCGCTTTGCTGCTAGCATCAGGCCAAACACTGGCAGAAATAGACCGAAATAGCCCATCCGTCATGAGCAATTTTAGTTACGACTATATCGAAGCTCGTATTGGAGCAAGTCCAGTCACCTTTGGTGCTGCGATGAGCAAATCAATTCACCCAAATGCACATGTTATTGGTCGTATAGACTCTGAGTTTGAAGGTGATTTTGACGCAGCCGCAGGTTTTGGCTTTCATGCTCCTATTAACAACTGGGCTGACTTCACGGGTGAAATGCTATTACGCGTCGTAGATACCCGCGATAATAAAAGCGCCGATACAGGAATGGAATTAAACCTTGGCGTACGTCAATGGCTTGGACCACAGTTGGAAGTTGGTGGCAAAGGTGGCTTTGTCTCTATCGATGACAATGATGACTGGATTGCGTCTGTTTATGCCCGTTTTCATTCTACAGAACTGTTCTCTCTCGGTGCCGAAGCTCGTATCAATGATGCTTACGGCGATCAGCTGATGTTTACGACTCGTTTTAAGTTCTAGGTGTAAGCTAAATACAATAAAAAGCCGAGTCTTACGTCTCGGCTTTTTATTTGATAACTATCTTTATTTATTTAATAACAGTGCTACAAAACTGTCAGCGTCATGAGCAGCTTTCTAATAATTGACGCTTGCGAGGCTCTTGCAGCAATTTCCAATGAATGCCTTCGATCGCACCAGCAAACTTCCACAGTAGTTTTACATCGACGTCACTACCGTACGTTTTTCTCACTTTAGAAAATATCGTAGGAGCACCTAAGCGCATGAACGTTTCCACATCATTAATGCCCGCTTTTTTAACCATACGCTCTAACGTTAACTGCATGTTTGGTAAGTCACGTAGTCGACGGCTTGCAGAGGATTTTTGAAAGCTACGTTGCTCAACAGAATAGCGAATGGAACGTTCAATGATCGTATCTAGGCTCTCATGATTGCTCACAAAAAGCTCAGTAATATCATAATAATTAACGGTTGCTGTGGTCTGCTTTTTAACGTGTTTGTATTTTTCGCAGCCTAATTTTGTGAGTGCATCATCGAGCTCTTCACCTCCACGAATAAAAACAGACTCTTCACTAATCAGTGAATACATCGCTTCTTTTTGGAAAAGCCCAACACCGCCAAACATTGAACGCTTTTGAAATGCGCCAAATTTAATAACGTAATTGAAAAATGCATGCTCAATCATATCCATTGATCCTTAATCAAGTTCCCCGATTAATAGTGATCACCAGATAGCAGCGTATTTTTGCGAATAAAAAGAGTAAGTTAGCAACAAGCTTGTAGTAGTTTAGTATTAGCTTGCTTAATATGGGTACTATCATAGTTAACGATACAAAATAAGTCTGGGCATACATCACATCAATAGACATATCTCAGCAGAGTTATGAGATAGAAATCACATCATTGTGTTTATGAATAAATTTTTTTGACACATACGCTTTCCATTAACGTATTAAGATTAATACATCAAGAAAACAAATTAATGCGATTGACGGTGAATTGATTGCTTATTTGGGTTAGCAGACGGTAAAATGCCTTCAGTACAGATCGAGCACAAAATTATGAATCATCTATCTTTTTACTGGCTTCCAGATCATCATCAAATGCTCATCCAAGGGTTAGAAAGTGAATTTTCTCAATTGGTTGAACACTCACTCAGCACAGGAAAAATTTCACTTCCTCCTATTCCTGATGTTGTTCTAAAAATACAGCGCTTATGTACATTAGAATCTACTGAAATTTCAGATGTCGCCGATTGTCTACTTGAAGATCCCGGACTGACTGCAATTGTAGTACGCGTAGCAAACTCTGTTGTCTTTAATCGTCGAAATATTACCTGTACGGATTTAGTCACGGCTGTATCACGCTTAGGCATACTACGAGTACGCGACATTGTAACAGCCCAAGCGATTGAGCAGTTAAAGCACTCTGTAAACTTAAGCAAAGAATGCAATAAAATATTGGTTAATAGCGCCACCATATCGCGAGAGCTTGGCGCAACCATGGTGATGGTAACTCACGCATTTAAACAACTAGAACCAAGCCGATATCAACATTTAGAGCAGGAAAAAGCCTTACTTGTCGGTCTACTTGCGGATATTGGCTTGTTTTGTCTGGTACACGAATATCATTTATATCTTGAGAAAGGCAACTATCTCGATCAAGACATCGCCCTACAGATTTTTCAGTCGCGATGTTCAAAAACCAGTCAGCTTGTGTTAAGAAGTTGGGGGTTCGACTCAGATTTCCTTGAAGTAGCAGGAAATCAATCTTTAGTCGCATCTTCTCACGAAGTCAGTTACCTTGATGTGGCACGTATTGCTCACCATCTTTTACTGTTTCGTCGTCAAGATGAAGAGATTGAAGAGCATGACGTCGAAATAAATGCGACCGGAGCTGAGGTGCTATACAACTTAAGTAACCTTAGTGAGCTTGAATTCAAATCAAAACTCAATGATGTGATCAACGCAAGCGGCTTCTAAACCCAAAATAATCAGAGGATGAGATGTTCTCAGGGATGTTATTTATTTTTGCCCCACTAATAGTGGGGTATCTATTTTCTATTGCCAATCAACAGTGGCTAGCAGCATTAAATAAAGCCACGTCTTGGTTAGTTTACGTCATTCTGTTTCTGATGGGTTTAAGCTTGGCAGCCCTCGATAACTTGGGCAGTAACCTACAGTTGATACTCAAATTTACCACCGTATTTTTCTTGATGATCGGTGCTTGCAACTTGTTGGTCTTGCCTTTTATTGACAAATTCCTACCCATAAAAACCGATGCGAACCATTCAAAACTGCCACTATCTAGCATGGCGTTAGAATCCGTAAAGCTGATTGTGGTTGTCGGTGGAGGATTGGCGCTTGGGGTTGTATTAGGATTCGATTTAAGTTGGGTGAGCACTGCCAGTGAATGGATCTTGTTCGTATTACTTTTCTTTATTGGTATTCAGTTGAGAAATAGTGGTTTAACTCTACGACAAATTTTGCTCAATAAATACGGAATGGTCATCGCATTAGTCATTATATTGACCTCTTGGATTGGGGGGATCATTGCGGCCATGATTCTTGATATCCCAATTTATCGAGGACTAGCCATGGCTTCCGGTTTTGGATGGTATTCACTTGCCGGGATTTTAATGGGTGATGCTTTCGGCCCCGTCTATGGTGGTGCCTCTTTCATGATAGAGCTACTTAGAGAACTGGTTGCTTTAGTGATGATCCCCATGCTAATCCGAACCAAACCTTGCTCTGCCATCGGCTATGCTGGGGCAACCGCGATGGATTTCACCTTGCCCGTGATCCAGACAACTGGCGGGGTTCGTTGCGTACCGATCGCGATTGTCAGTGGGTTTATTCTCAGCCTACTGGTGCCTATTCTTATGCTGTTCTTTGTATCACTTGCAGGCTAGATCTCAGGAATCACTTTAGCCTTCATTTAAACTAACAATAGGGAGTAGAAAACTCCCACACAATAACAAAGCCCAAAGGAAGATTTATGAAACGTGTTATCGTTGCCCTACTGCTCTCAACTTCAGCGAATGTTGCTCTCGCTGCTGATAACCAATGCTTATCCGAAAAATATGACGCTTATGTCGACGCGTCTCTCCATTGGTATAGTGATCTCGCAGACTTAACGACCGCGCAATATCCTGAACTTACTGAAGTTAGCCAATGGTTTCTGCAAGGACGCCAGCATCACTTTGAATTAAGCCGTGCGGCAGTCCACTATTACCTAAGCAACGATCCTTCTAAAGTCGCCACCTCGCAACCTGTAGAAGCTTGGTTAAAACTAGAACAGCACGACATTAAAGTATTGGCCTCACGCAGTGATGATCTCGGCCACATTGCTAAAATCACCTATGAAGATCGCCAAGCAAAGCCTAACGAAAAAAACTATGAATTACGTTCAGCTTTAGCCGAATTGCTCAGTCATCCGAAGCAGATCGAAGCTGCGTTGAATAAATATAACGATGCCATCGCCTTGATCGAAAAGAAAGTCTGTAACTAGTCGCCGCCTCTACTCTAGCCGAATTAAGACGGGACAACTGTCCCGTTTTCGTTTAGATTGTGCCGCCCGCATTCCATAAAATCAAAATAACGAAGCTGTATGGTATCAGAACAAAAAACTGCAAATGTGAGTTTCGAGAGCTTGTTACGGATCTTCACTGTGCCCGAAGGCCCCGACTCAACACTGACAAAAATAGACCAAGAGCTATCGCGCAATTTGAACCTCTTCTTGCGTGAACATATTGTCGCTGAAGAAAAACCACTCAAAGAGATCGAAAAAGATTTCTCTAATCCGCAAATTCCAGAGTCACCGGAGTTCGTTTCAGAACATACTCAGCATTTGTTGGATAATTTAGTCGCTCATTCAGTGCATACCTCGGCTCCTAGCTTTATTGGTCATATGACATCTGCACTGCCATATTTCTTGATGCCGTTATCAAAGATCATGATTGCGCTGAATCAAAACTTAGTCAAAATTGAAACGTCAAAAGCGTTTACACCGCTAGAACGGCAGGTTTTGGGTATGTTGCATCGTTTGATCTATCAAAAAAACGACGCTTTTTACAGCCAATGGATGCATAGCGCTAATCATTCGCTCGGTGCATTTTGCTCTGGCGGAACAATTGCCAATATCACGGCATTGTGGGTGGCTCGTAATAATGCTTTGAAAGCCGATGGTGATTTCCAAGGCGTCGAAAAAGAGGGGCTGTTTAAAGCCATGCGTCATTATGGTTACCACGGGTTAGCCATTTTAGTGTCTGATCGTGGCCATTACTCTTTAAAGAAAGCCGCTGACGTATTGGGTATCGGCCAAGAAGGCTTGGTTTGTGTAAAAACCGACCACAACAACCGCTTATGCCCACAAGATTTGAAAGCCAAAATGGCACACCTAAAAAGCCAGAAAATTAAACCTTTTGCGGTTGTTGGCGTCGCCGGAACGACAGAAACGGGCAACATTGATCCCTTAAGAGATATCGCCAATATTTGCCAGCAAGAAGGTTGTCATTTTCACGTAGACGCCGCTTGGGGCGGTGCAACATTAATGTCGAATAATCACCGACACTTACTCAATGGTATTGAGTTGGCTGACTCCGTCACGATTGATGCACATAAACAGCTCTACATCCCTATGGGTGCAGGCATGGTACTATTCAAAAAGCCTGATGCTATGCATTCAATTGAGCACCATGCACAGTATATTTTGCGGAAAGGTTCAAAAGATCTGGGTAGTCATACGTTAGAAGGTTCTCGCTCAGGTATGGCCATGTTGGTGTACGCTAGCATGCACATTATTAGTCGCCCTGGCTACGAATTATTGATTGACCAAAGCCTAGCTAAAGCTCGCTATTTCGCCGATCTAATTAAAGAACAAGACGATTTTGAGCTGATTTCTGAACCCGAACTGTGTCTTTTAACCTATCGCTATATTCCTGCTTTCGTTCGCCAAGCACTGCAACAAGCCTTGCCCAATCAAAAAGCAGAACTGAACGAGTTGCTAAATGAAATCACCCAGTTTGTGCAGAAAAAACAAAGGGAAACGGGGCGTTCATTTGTCTCTCGAACCCGTTTAAACCCAGAACGCTGGGACAAGCTTGATACCATCGTATTCCGCGTGGTACTAGCCAACCCGCTAACGACACATGCTATCTTGCACTCGATATTAGATGAGCAGCGACATATTGCCACGCTAGCCCCTAATTTGATGGCCAAAATTGAGCGGCTTGCTCAAAGAATCATCAGCTAGAATCCCTGTAAGTTACAGCGAATTGAAAATTTATTTCTTTTTGCTGTAACTAATACATCATTAATGAGCTGGAAATTTCCATTAATCATCGATTTAAATCTAAATTCTGTAGTTTTCATGAAATTTTGTTTGAGGCTTGTCATGTTCTCATCAATTGTTAACTTGAATTGTTACGGAAATCTACATCCTAGGTTTATACTCATTGCATGGCGTTGGTTTAACTTACCTTTTTGGAAATGTGTTATTTCCAATCCCCCCAAAGGGCGACCGGGTAAAACCAACGAGTTGTTCTCTTCGCCCGCGTGAACACTATGAATACATTAGAAAAAATTCAAAAAAATCTGGAAAACTTTAGCAAGTCGGAACGTAAAGTCGCCGAAGTAATTATGGCTTCGCCCCAAACCGCGATTCACTCAAGTATTGCGACGCTCGCCAAAATGGCCGATGTCAGTGAACCAACGGTAAACCGCTTTTGTCGACGACTCGACACCAAAGGCTTTCCCGACTTTAAGCTTCATTTAGCGCAAAGCCTTGCTAACGGAACTCCGTATGTAAACCGAAATGTTGAAGAAGATGATGGTCCAGACGCCTACACCCATAAGATTTTCGAATCGACTATGGCGTGTTTGGATGTGGCTAAAAACAGCTTGGATCCAATGCAAATTAACCGTGCAGTTGACTTACTCACACAAGCAAAACGGATCTCTTTCTTCGGTTTAGGAGCATCTTCTGCTGTAGCAAAAGATGCCCAAAACAAATTTATTCGCTTTAACATTCCGATCACTTGCTTTGAAGATATCGTGATGCAACGCATGAGTTGTATCAACTGTACCGATAATGACGTAATTGTTTTAATTTCGCATACAGGTCGTACTAAAAGCCAAGTGGAAATCGCCAATCTTGCGCGCGAAAATGGTGCGACTGTCATTGCGATTACGGCAAAAGATTCACCGCTGGACAAAGCAAGCTCGTTGTCGATCTCTCTTGACGTACCTGAAGATACTGACGTCTATATGCCCATGGCAAGCCGTGTGGTGCAAATGACGGTAATTGATGTACTGGCTACTGGTTTCACCCTGCGCCGTGGCTCTGGTTTTCGTGAAAATCTTAAACGCGTCAAGGATGTACTAAAAGACTCGCGCTACGATAAGCTGTCACAGTTCTAAGATAATCGCGATCCTAAAATAATCGTTAGAACGGAGCTCAATTGCTCCGTTTTTTTATCAACTTTGCTTGCTACTTTCAGGCGCGACTGGATCATGCCTAACTTCTACCTGATTGGATGAATTCGGTTGCCACTCCTCACACTCACCTTGGCACTCGCAAACTTGATTTAATATATGGATTAACCTTTCTTGTGTTAAAGGCAAAGGGTTACCTTTAATCGCGACCGACTTTAAAGCATCTAACGCCACGCGCTCAAACGACGTATTGCACACACCAAACTGGTTGAGTTTAGGCAGTTGCAATTTATCTAACATCATTTTCACCCACAGCACGCCATCTTCAACGTGAACATTTGTTCTGCCAGTCACGATTTGAGCGATTTTTTTATAACGTGTAAGTACATCATTTCGCCCTGCTTTTTGCGCTGCTCGAATGTTTTCTCGCATAACATGAGGGGCTAAACGCGCCGTGATCACGCTGTGTGGGGCATCAAGTTTTCCTCCCAATGCCGATGCCAAGCCATGTGCAGCGCCAAGCTTTGCATTGGTAATTGCCATTCCTCCAAGCATTGCTGCAAAAGAGAGATCCGCTCGCGCTTTATGATCATCTTTTCGGCACGCTGGCAATATAGAACGACTGAGTTTGCGCAGCCCCTCTTCACACACCATATCGGTGAGTGGATTGGGTTCACCACACACATAGGCTTCCATTAAATGCGTAAAAGCATCCATTGCGCCTCTGCCAGATGTGTAACTGTCGGTACCATAGGTCAACGTGGGGTCAACAATCGCAACATCTGCCAGCATATCTGGGCTGCGCAAGCTTACTTTTACTTTGTCTTGTCCCGATTTCAACACAGCATTACGCGTGACTTCGGATCCCGTACTGGCGGTGGTTGGAATAGCAATAAATGGCAGCGGTTTTGTCTTTAACGGCACATTTCGGCCAACCACTTCCACATAATCATAAACGTTACCTTGGTTAGGAATGATTGCCGCGAGTGCCTTGCCCATATCAATCACACTACCGCCACCAATAGCAACGACCATGTCCGGTTGAAAACGTCGGCCTAAAATGGCCGTTTCCTCCACCATGGTAATATTAGGTTCACCAACAATAGCTACATGCTGATAGCGCATATTCTGCATTTTCAGGTATTGAACAATAGGGGAAGCTCGTTGTTGTTCTTTTCCCGAAACCAGCAGTACGCTATAACCATATTGGTTGAGAACAGAAAGTGAATTCAATAACGCTCCTTCTCCAAAAATGATCCGCGTCGCCGTCATAAATTGGAACATGAATAACTCCCTTTTCTCTCATCTAGATTAGCTCTGTTTAGAGTGCACCTATCGTTAAAAAAATTTTTTGATGCAGTGCAATGTGGAGTAAATAACCACATAAAAAACACAAGTTTATGCGGCATGTCACAGCCAAGCCATTGTTGATCTATTCCCAACACCATCGAGAGGTAAGCTTGCTTTGATTAAGGAATAAGCAATAGCTTTTACCTATTGAAGTAACTGGTGAATGCCACTTTATTTCCGACCTTGAATCGGGCATAGTTGCATGCAACAAGAATGAAGGAGAAAGCTATGTTCGTTGTTATTTTTGGCCGCCCTGGTTGCCCCTACTGTGTTCGCGCAAAAGAACACGCTGAAACATTGAAATTAAAACGCGATGATTTTAACTATCGTTATGTCGATATTCACGCGGAAGGCATCAGCAAAGCTGATTTAGAAAAGACAGTGGGTAAACCAGTTGAAACTGTGCCACAAATCTTTATTGATCAAGAACACATCGGTGGTTGCACTGATTTCGAAGCTTATGCGAAAGAACATTTAGGCTTATTCGACGAATAAAACCAAGAAACATAAAAACCCGCTGATTTTTAGCGGGTTTTTGCTATTTATAGATAAATGGCTCTTTCTCTCAAATTAAGTCAATGAAATGTCAATTGTCACAAATTTCACTTATCTTTTTGCAATATTCAGATACAATTCCCACACTTTACCTACCCCACTTGGCACACATAACGAGTTGAGCCGTGAATATCGACGTCGTACTTTTGCTTGATCAGAACCCTATTCTTCTTATTTTTGTTGTCTTAGCGATTGGCCTTGGTTTTGGCAAAATTCGTTTTGGTAGCTTACAACTGGGCAACTCTATTGGGGTGTTAATTACATCACTCATCATGGGGCATCTCGGTTTTTCCTTCAATGCTGAAGCCTTAACCATCGGTTTCATGCTGTTTATCTATTGTGTCGGCATTGAAGCTGGCCCTAACTTTTTTGGCATATTTTTCCGTGACGGAAAACATTATCTCATATTAAGTTTAGTGGTGCTCATTACCGCCACTTGGATTACCTATTTTGGCAGTTATTATCTCGGCCTCGATTTTGGCTTAGCTGCTGGTATGATGGCAGGCGCATTAACCTCCACCCCCGTATTAGTAGGCGCACAAGATGCGTTAAACTCTGGGCTAGCCACCATTCCAAGAAATATGGATTTATCCCTTATTTTAGATAATGTTTCGGTGGGTTATGCGATGGCTTATCTAATTGGCCTTATCAGTATGATCATGTTTGCCAAGTTACTGCCTAAGCTGCAAAAACAAAACCTCTCTGATTCTGCTCAACAGATTGCTCAAGAGCGTGGATTAGGTGGTAGCGGTCAACGCAAAGTCTATTTACCCATCATCCGTGCCTATCGTGTTGGTCAAGAGTTGATCAACTGGATTGATGGGCGCAATCTACGTGAGCTTGGTATTTATCGCCAAACCGGTTGTTATATTGAACGCATTCGACGTAATGGCATTCTTGCCCATCCTGACGGTGACGCCATCTTGCAAGAAGGGGATGAAATTGCACTGGTCGGCTTCCCTGACAGCCATGCAAGGCTAGACCCTAGCTTTCGAAATGGCAAAGAGGTGTTTGATCGCAACCTACTTGATTTGCGCATCTCTGAAGAGGAAATCGTCGTAAAAAGTGACAGTATTGCCGGTAAACGCCTATCTGACCTGAATTTATCCGAATATGGCTGTTTTCTGAACCGAGTAATACGAGCACAAATTGAAATGCCGATGGACTTAGACATTGTGCTTGCTAAAGGCGATGTATTGCAAGTCAGTGGTGAAAAAAGCCGTGTTCAAGGCTTGGCCGATAAAATCGGTTTCATCTCTATCCATAGTCAAATGGCCGATTTACTCGCCTTTTGTAGCTTCTTTATTCTCGGCATTTTGTTTGGTTTGATCACCATGACCTTTGGACAAGTCTCCTTCGGTTTAGGCAACGCGGTTGGGCTACTGCTTTCTGGCATTATGCTTGGTTTTTTACGAGCCAACCACCCCACTTTCGGCTATGTACCGCAAGGGGCATTAAATATGGTGAAAGACCTAGGTTTGATGTTCTTTATGGTAGGCATTGGCTTAAGTGCTGGCGGGAAAATGTTCCAGCACCTCTCAGAAGTGGGCGTACAAGTGATCGGCCTTGCATTTTTAGTCAGCGTGGTGCCAGTCGTCTTTGCCTATTTGGTCGGTGCGTACATTTTGAAAATGAACCGCGCGCTTCTATTTGGTGCGATTATCGGGGCACGAACTTGCGCACCAGCGATGGATATCGTTAACGACTACGCAAAATCGACCATTCCCGCATTGGGTTATGCCGGCACCTATGCTATCGCCAATATACTGATGACACTGACAGGAACTATTTTAATTTTACTCAGCTAAACCTAATAATCCTCAGTGCTACTCGCCCAAAGTCACATGTGTGGCTTTTGGCGAGCTATCGCCCCTCTATTTACTTCGCTTTTATCTCAATGTTTGCCGCTTTGTCGGCTCAGAACTGCATCTTTTCTCCTGAATTCAACTCACCACTTCTTAATTTTCCAAACGGAAGGCAATCGTTTGCTTTTTATCTGGCAGCAGAAAATAGTTCTGGTATGATGCGCACAGTTTATCGATATCCTTACTAGCGTTGAGCTAAGCGATATCTTCTCTGTATGACGTTTGAAAAAGATAGGAATGTCTAAATGAGCCTTGCTGATCAAATCCTTGCCGTCAATGACGACCTCCCAATTCGCACTCACCAACCTGTTCATAGCGGCAAAGTTCGCTCTGTTTATTGGCTAACTCCAGAAGATAGCCAGCGTTTGATCAAAGAAAAAGGTTACAACGTTGCTCCTGATGCACCTTTAGCCATTATGGTAATCAGTGACCGTATTTCCGCTTTTGATTGTATCTGGCATGCCGAAGGTGGCATCAAAGGTGTACCAGGTAAGGGCGCGGCATTGAACGCGATTTCAAACCACTGGTTTAAGCTATTTCAAGAGAACGGGTTAGCCGATAGCCATATTTTAGATATTCCCCATCCTTTTGTATGGATTGTGCAAAAAGCCAAGCCAATCAAAATTGAAGCGATTTGTCGCCAGTATATTACCGGTTCAATGTGGCGTGCTTACGAAAAAGGTGAACGAGATTTTTGTGGTATTCAATTACCAGAAAGCTTGCAGAAAGATAAAAAACTGCCAGAACTGCTCATTACACCATCAACCAAAGGCATCTTAAAAGGCATTCCCGGTGTTCCAGAAGCCGATGATGTCAATATCTCACGTCATAATATTGAAGAAAATTTTGCCGCTTTTAACTTCAGTCGTGTCGAAGATATTGCCTTGTACGAAAAGCTATTAAAAGAAGGCTTCAGCGTCATTAGCCATGCACTCTGCCAAGTAGAGCAAATTTTCGTCGATACCAAGTTTGAGTTTGGTTATGTCACCGATGCCAACGGCGTTGAGAAACTCATTTATATGGATGAAGTGGGTACGCCGGACTCTTCTCGCATCTGGGACAGTGCTTCCTATCAGCAAGGACGTATTGTGGAAAATTCGAAAGAGGGTTTTCGTCAATTCTTGCTCAACTACTTCCCTGACCCAGATATTTTACTCAACAAAGAACGGATGGCTGAGCGAGAAGCGCTTGCACGTGATAATGCGCTGCCTTTGGCTGCATTAATGGATATTTCCAACACCTATCTTGCGATTGCAGAGAAAATTGTTGGCCAACCGATCGTATTAAGCCAAAACCCAAAGCAAGAGATCATTACGATCCTGCGTTCTCAATATGGCTTGATTGACTAGCACTCAACAATAACGGGGCATTAAATATGCCCCGTTATCTGTTTATACCCTTACAGGGTGATAAGAAATTCATCTGGTTTTGTATTTTTTATCAAAGATTGGCTTTTATTTTGAATCAATTGGATCTGTTCAGAATCCAACGCATACGGCATCACTAATTTTAGCTCTTCAATCCCCTCTAATTTCGCCAATCTCACCAATGAAATTAAATTCGCTTCATCACTACGGCGTGTTGATAACGACTTCAACGCCATTTCCCATAGGCGATCCTCTGGGCTTGATAATTCTTTAATGCTGTCTTTCCATACCGTACCAAAAATCGGTGCAAATGACGTCATGGCTTCGAGGAATGTCCATTTCTTATTACATGACGCGCCAAGAAATGTAGTGTAATCAAACACCACCCGTCTCCTTTCTTGTGTATTCATTTTGTCCCCCGACAAATTGGCAGCACACTGTACTCAATATCATCCATGATTGTTCATATAGCAATAGGATATAAAAAAACAGTCTTTTATGCCTTAAAACCGAATGGATTGGCTATATCAAAACCAGGTTTGTAACAAGGCATAAACAGACTTACTGACATATGTGTCTGATTGATTAATATTTCAAACCGTGAACAAAAAGTCGCTTTATCACTTAAAGTGATCATCGCTCAACACTACTTTTGAAATCTCTGCTTAAGGAGACCAATAGACAAAAATGTGTACATTGGTGCCCTCAGCAATTAACACGGAGAATTCTACCGTTTTTATCGGCATTCTTCAGTATTCTGTGCCATGTGTCGCCGCTCGTCTATTTACAATCTCATGAGTAAACCGTTATCATTTTTGAGTTCCCTTCTACCCTAAAATAGGCCGACAATGAATAATGATAAACGCCCTCTTTATATTCCCTATGCGGGCCCCGCTCTACTCAGCACGCCTTTGCTCAATAAAGGCAGTGCATTTTGTGCTGAAGAGCGCAGTTCCTTCAACTTAGAAGGCCTGCTTCCTGAAACGACGGAAACGATACAAGAACAAGTTGTTCGCGCATACCAACAATACTGCAGCTTTGAAAGTGATATGGATAAGCATATCTATCTACGTAATATTCAAGATACCAACGAAACCTTATTCTATCGTTTAGTACAAAACCACATCACTGAGATGATGCCCATCATCTACACACCAACGGTGGGTGCCGCGTGCGAAAACTTTTCAAATATTTATCGTCGCGGCCGCGGTCTGTTCATTTCCTTTCCGAATCGAGATCGCATCGATGACTTACTCAATAATGCAGCGAACCATAACGTAAAAGTTATCGTAGTGACCGATGGTGAACGCATTCTCGGCTTGGGCGACCAAGGAATTGGTGGCATGGGTATTCCTATCGGCAAACTGGCACTTTATACCGCATGTGGTGGTATTAGCCCTGCTTATACTTTACCGGTCGTGCTCGATGTTGGAACCAATAACCCACAGCGCTTGGCTGACCCGATGTACATGGGCTGGCGTCACCCTCGGATTACTGGGGCTGAATATGATGCATTTGTAGAAGAGTTCATCCAAGCGGTGCAACGTCGCTGGCCTGATGCACTTATCCAATTTGAAGATTTTGCACAAAAGAACGCAATGCCACTATTAGAGCGTTATAAAAACCGTATTTGTTGTTTTAACGATGACATTCAAGGCACTGCGGCGGTGACTGTAGGTTCGCTATTGGCCGCATGCAAAGCCGCGGGCAGTCAACTCTCCGAGCAGCGTATCGCTTTTCTTGGTGCGGGCTCTGCAGGCTGTGGTATTGCCGAAGCAATCATCGCGCAAATGGTGTCAGAAGGTATTTCAGATGCTCAAGCTCGTTCTCAAGTCTATATGGTTGACCGCTGGGGCCTGCTGCAAGAAGGAATGCCTAACCTACTTGATTTCCAACAGCGCCTCGTGCAAAAAAACAAAGACACACATGATTGGAACACAGAAGGTAATGGTTTCTCATTATTGGAAGTAATGAAAAATGGCAAACCAACGGTGTTGGTCGGTGTTTCTGGGGCTCCGGGATTATTCAGTGAAGAGATTATCACTGAGATGCACAAACACTGCCCACGCCCGATTATTTTCCCACTATCGAACCCAACCAGCCGTGTTGAAGCGACCCCCAATGACATTATCCGTTGGACCAACGGTGAAGCACTCGTCGCCACAGGCAGCCCGTTCGATCCCGTGTTGCATAACGGTAAAACCTACCCAATTGCACAATGCAACAATAGCTATATTTTCCCTGGTATCGGCTTAGGCGTACTGGCGGTCAATGCGCGTCGAGTTACTGATGAGATGCTGATGGAATCAAGCCGCGCACTCGCCAACTGTTCACCTCTGGCGCTTAATGGGCATGGTGCGTTACTTCCACCACTGGAAGCCATTCACTCCGTTTCCAAGAAAATTGCGTTTGCGGTAGCGAAAAAAGCAATTGAGCAAGGCGTTGCACTGGAGATCCCAGATGATGTGTTAGAAACCGCCATTGAGCAGCATTTTTGGCAGCCAGTATACCGCCGCTACAAACGCACTGCTTTCTAAGCTCCTACTCTGCTGTCCCCTAAGCTTCGGCTGATGTTTAGGGGCTTTTTCTGTGAGTCAATATGATGAACTTTTTAGCGCCCGCAGGGCATTACTTATCACCGTATTTAATGGAGATATCAACCGCATTGATCGCTTGTTTGCTCGTAATGCTCGGTGGGGAGATTAACGCCGCGATGCGCAAGCTAATGCGCAACCAACACTTTGTCGTTCGCACATTTACGTTTATATTGATTAACGCTTTCGGCTACGGTTTGGTGATCATCAAAGCGAGCCCTTACCTTGCTCGGACACTTTCGCAGTTAGAATCAGGCATGATGTTTAGCATTATTATGCTCTGCTTTATTGCTATCGGGATCTGGGCACAAAGGAACCGTCAAATTTAGTGTTAAAATTTTCATCTTCAAATCACTCTCGCCCTGTTTGGAAAAAGCGGGTTCACACGCTGCTTCGCTACGTGTCTGTACTGTTGTTCATTTCAAGCCTTTTTGTGCTTGGCATTGATCGCTGGGTCAGTTGGCAAGCCGAAAAACAAATCGTCACCGAGCAAAATCAAGTCGGTCAATTCCAAGTCGCTGTTGTACTTGGAACCAGTAAGTACTTGGGTAAAACGCTCAATGACTACTATACCCACCGAATTGAAGCCGCGATCGCTTTGTATGAGCAAGGCAAGGTAAAAGGGTTTTTACTCAGTGGTGATAATGCTCACCGTTCGTACAATGAACCGTGGACGATGAAACGCGATCTGCTGCGCGCTGGGATCCCGAGCGAACATATTTACTTAGATTATGCAGGGTTTCGTACTTTGGACTCCATTGTTCGCGCAAAACGTATTTTCGAAACCGACAATTTTTTGATCATCTCTCAACAATTTCATTGTGAGCGAGCACTCTTTATTGCCAACTACCATAACATTAATGCTCAGTGTTTAGCGGTTGCAGGGCCAACAACTCGTTCTGGTTTTAAAGTGAGGCTGCGTGAGGTCTTTGCTCGTACGAAAGCATTCTTAGATCTCTATATCACGAATACTCAACCTAAATTTTTAGGTCCCAAAGAGCCAATTGTGATCGAAGAGTTACCCTTAGAGCCAACCGAAGATGAAAGCTAAAAAAGGCACTGTGCCCCAGAAACCTTTCCTTCGACAGATTTCCGGGCCACTTTGGTTACGCTAGTGTGGATAAGACATCAAACAAAGCGTCAATTTCACTGCGCGTGTTGTAGTGCATAAAACCGATACGGACAACTCCACCGCTGTTTTCAAGATCTAACTGACGCACTAAACCAAGCGCATAGAAATGCCCATTCCACACACAAATATTATGCTCGCCCAATGTTTTGGCCACAAATTCTGGGTGGTGATTAGCTAAGCGAATGGCAAAGGTCGGTGTACGTAGTTCACTGTTAGCCTTGGTCAGGCCATAGAGCTTAGCCGAACTCAATCCTTTAAGTTTATACAGAAAATACTCACTTAATTGGCGTTCATGCTGGTTGTATTGAATGAAACTATCGATCAAACGCTCTCTTAACGAGCCACTCGCGTCTCCCCATTGCGCCAAATATTCCACTGCAGCAATCACGCCTGCCAAACCTTCAAAACTCTGCGTACCCGTTTCAAAACGTCCCGGACCAATATTGGTTGCAGGTTCAACTTTGTAGGGTTTAAGTGCATGTAACCACTGCGAAGCGATATAAGCGATACCAACGTGTGGACCAAAAAACTTATATGCCGAACAGGTTAAAAAATCACAGCCTAATTCTTGTACATCAATCAAATGGTGCGGAGCATAGTGAACGGCATCCACATACACCATCGCGCCGACTTGATGCGCCGCATCCACAATGCGTTTAACATCGACAATAGATCCTGTGGTATTCGAAGCATAAGTGACCGCGACCAGCTTTGTTTTAGGGTTGAGCAATGACAGTAGGTGCTCAATATCCAAAGTACAATCTTGTTGGTTCACCTTTATCTGGTGCACTGTAACGTGCTTATCCTGCGCCGCTTGCTGCCAACTGGAGACATTGGAGTAATGGTCAAGCGCAGTAACAATCACTTCATCGCCCACTTGCCAATCTCGGCTAATGGCTCGACTTAGCTGAAAAGTCAACGAGGTCATATTCGCGCCAAATACAATATTTCCTGATGACTCAGCGTTCAGAAGCGCTTGCACCGACTCACGAGCCTGCTGCATTAAATCAGTGGTGATTTGGCTTGAAAAATAGTGTCCGCCCAAATTAGAGTTAAAATGGCCCAGATATTCACTCATTTTTTCTATTACCGACTTAGGTACTTGCGAGCCACCTGGACCATCTAAGAAACTCACTGACTTACCATGATATTTTTGCGACAAAGCACTAAACTGCGTACGCGCTTTTTCAGGAGTGAAGATCATTTCGGCCATCCTTAGCGGTTAACACAAAAACATCCATATGACCTTCTTGCCCATGCTCAATCGAGCGAATAGGACAAGCGTTATGCCATAACTTACTGTCCGCGAGCATCGCAATCTCACCATTTTCTAACACTTTCCGAAAGAAAGGGGCTTCATTGCAGTCTTGATAAAGCATAATTTCACCGCCGACGATGTTGTGGCGATTCACCCCCACCAACGCAATATGATCAAAACCATCTTGATGGACACCTTCTGGCGCGACTTGCGTCTCATCAAACACAGCAGCAATTCGGATCTGATGGATTTCAATCTCTTGCCCATTAGGCAGACCATTCGTACTCACAAACACCTCGCACACTTCTCTCATCCCTTCACTTTGTAACGTAGAGGGTAAAATAGGATCGAAATGACGCTTAATGTTGCCTTGAAAATGATTGATTTGATCGGTTTGCATAAAGTCATGCTTGTCCAACGCCTCGACTTTCCCTTTGCTAAATTGAACCACAGAGTAGCGCCGTAAACGATACTGACCATCAGCATGCTCCGTATGTGGTAATTGCGCAAAGGAGGGAGCAAGTTGTTGAATCGCTTTTTGACTTAATTGCGTAATCTGTAAAGTGTTTTCGTGTACAGCTAACATCACCAGCTCCTTAATCAAATGATTGGATACATTAAATTAACAATTAATTTACATTAAGGATACGCACTAATATTGCACATTCAAGTAAAAATGAATGTTATATCTGTATGTGACTAGCAATATAAAATTTAATACTTAAATAATCACAAAAATAAGAATTAACATCCAATAGCGAGCATGACACATAGCGATTTTTAGACAAGCTCACTACTTCAAGGTTAATAAGCTTTTAAAAACAATGAATTACCAACATTAGGATGATGTAGGAATGGTATGTAGACCATGGGCGGGTTTAAAGGAAATATCAGTAACTAATTTATCAGCTCGATTCGACTAAATTTAGCAAGTATTAATCCATGAGCCATATAGCATCTCATTAACTCGAAATTAGCACCATTTAAGTAGTAAGCCATACCAAAAATTAGACTAAAGTTAATACTAGATCATCAAACTAATTGATATATTTGACTATTAAGACTTAGTTGAAACATCGCTCAACTGATAAGGAGATCCTCAACTCGTGAACTCTAGTATTAAAGTCACACTGTGGACTTTCATCGCATTAGGTTTCAGTGTAATCAATGCCTATGCGGCTATGGATCCTAAAGATAAATTTCTCCAAGCATTGGAGGGCATTGAGCAGATCACCTATTCACTACCGATCAAGGCAAAAGCACAAATTAGTGAACTAGAAGAAGACTACATCATATTGTCACAGCCTTCCGCTCTCGTTGTACGTTACTATTTAGCCAAAGCCACTGTATATGGGCTACTAGAGGAGTATGATAGAAGCTTAGAAGCGGCACAATTAGGATTAAAGCGAACAGAACACACCAACGTTGAAACGCTCACTCTCAAACTAAGAGAGATTCAAGCTTTACGGCACCAAAAAGTCGACGTGTTGCCGAAACTTGACGCACTGTTAGTTGAAGCAGGAAACGATCACAATGCACAAATCGAATCAGAAGTATTACTAGCTAAAAGTCTCTATTACCAAGAGCAAGGCGAGTTTAAAAAATCGTACGCCGCAATAATGACCTCAATTGATACAGCAAAATCCATTGATAACAAAGAGTTAATGGAGAGAATATCTCACGGTCTAGGTCAAATACTGGTTCAGCTACAAGATTTTGATCGTTCACAACTGTTACTTGAAAATTCCTACAGTTACTTCAAGCAACGTAAAATGTCTTATAGCCAATTGGTTAGCTTACTCGACATCTCTAAGTTGCAAGAGTCACGTAATCAAATCACGGCGGCGATCGAAACCTATAAAACCGCACTCAAGCTGGCACAAATACTGGGTGACGGGCGACATCGCTTTCGTATTAACATCGAACTTGCACGGCTTTATCGAGATACCAACAACCGAGATCAAATGCGCTTTTTCTTGAAAAAAGCAGAGGAACTGCAGTACAGAGAAAGCCAACCAGGCTACCTTGCCACTTTTCAGCTATTACAAACACAAGATCTATTGGAACAAAAACGCTACGGTGAAGTGATTGAATTTGTAGAACCACTCATTGCGCATATCAAACAAAGATCAAATCTACTTATTCAACAGATAGAGTTGTTAAAAGTGGCAGCACAGGCTTATGCTGGGCAAAATAACTACAAACAAGCCTATGAAACTTATGATTTTTATCATTTACGATCGCTCACACTTCGCAATGTTGAACAGATAGAGAACTTACAGAGACAACAAATGTTGTTTGATCTTGAGCGTCTACAATATGAAAATCAGGATCTAAACTGGAACAACGTACTTCAAAAGCTAGAAATTGAAAACCATCAGAAAACGTTTCATCTATTAGGTGAGATCGTCTTTTTCCTTGCTCTTGCATTAATCGGATTATTGGTCATATTTATCTGGGCCAACCGCTCTCGCATCAAAATGGGCATGCTTGCCAAAACGGACACCTTGACTGGCTTGTATAATCGACGCTACATGGAAGAACGATTTGCAAAACATCAATCCAAATCTTACCAAAATAGTAGCGAAGCGCTTATTAAACTCGCACAACGGATTTTGATGTGGCAACAGACTTGGTTCAGAGGTCAATCTGCACCTAAAAAAAACGCCGAACCATTCGACTCAGCTCAATTAGACGAACAGATCCAACATAATGAAGATGCAAAACCGATTAGCCTTATTTTGACCGATATTGATTATTTTAAAGTCATTAATGACACTTATGGTCACGCCTTCGGCGATCAAGTATTAGTGGAAATTGCGGCTATCTTTAAGTCATCGGTACGCTCTTCCGATGTTGTCGCTCGCTACGGTGGGGAAGAGTTTCTCATCTTACTACCCGACACTGACTTAAGCGTCGCTAGCGAAATTGCCGAAACCTTACGCCGAAAAATTGAAGACCACGATTTTGTAACCGAATCACGAGAATCGGTATCCGTCACTTCGAGTTTTGGCGTGTTGACCGCAACGAATACTGATTTAGACCTCCAAGCATTGTGTGAAGAAGTCGACCAACTGCTTTATGCAGCTAAAGCCAGCGGCCGAAATTGCTTAAAAACACGTTGGCTGACTTATTAGCCAAGTCCCATCATTGCTTAGTTTGGCTATATAACGATTATTTCTAAGCTAGCCCATGTAATCGCTTTAATTGACTCGAGATATTCCCTACAATCGTGTTAAATTTTCGAGCATTTTCGATACTGGAGTCCCCATGAGCAACGTGAAACATTGCAAACTTCTTATTCTTGGTTCAGGCCCGGCTGGTTATACGGCAGCCGTTTACGCAGCTCGCGCTAACCTTAATCCAGTTCTCGTTACCGGTATGCAGCAAGGTGGTCAGTTAACGACCACTACAGAAGTAGAAAACTGGCCAGGAGACGCCGAAGGCCTCACGGGCCCTGCTTTAATGGAGCGAATGAAAGAGCATGCCGAGCGCTTCGAAACTGAGATTGTGTTTGATCATATTAATGAAGTTGATTTTTCACAGCGGCCATTCCGCCTTAAAGGCGATAGTGCAGAATATAGCTGCGATGCTCTGATCATTTCAACAGGTGCATCCGCACGTTACCTAGGTTTAGATTCAGAAGAAACCTTTAAAGGACGAGGAGTTTCCGCTTGTGCTACTTGCGATGGTTTTTTCTATCGTAACCAAAAAGTAGCCGTTGTAGGTGGCGGCAATACCGCTGTGGAAGAAGCGCTTTATCTATCTAATATTGCGGCACAAGTTCACCTCATCCACCGCCGTGATTCGTTCCGCGCAGAAAAAATTCTGATTAACCGTCTGATGGATAAAGTCGCAAGCGGCAATATAGTGCTCCACACTGACCGTACCTTAGAGGAAGTCTTAGGTGATGAGACTGGCGTGACGGGTGTTCGTATGAAACACACCCAATCAGAAACGACAGAAGATCTGGACGTGATGGGCGTCTTTATCGCGATTGGTCACAAACCGAATACCGACATGTTTGCTGGTAAGCTAGAGATGAAAGAAGGCTATATCGTGGTCAGATCTGGCCTTGATGGTAATGCAACTCAAACTAGTATTGAAGGTGTGTTTGCTGCTGGTGATGTGATGGATCACAACTATCGCCAAGCGATCACTTCGGCAGGAACAGGTTGTATGGCCGCCTTAGATGCGGAACGTTACCTAGATAGCTTGAACGATAAGTAGGCATGAACGACAAGTAAGCAAAAGGTTATTTTCCAGTTTTATAACAAAACCCTACAGCCCGGTGGTATATCCATCGGGCTTTATTTTGTATACTACCGCCCTTCCGTTTACATAATAATTCTCATTAAGCCTTCGAAATGGATAAGAAAAAGCAACGTAGCTTGAATAATTGGCTCAAACAGCAAAGTAAACTGGCAAAACGCTGGTTAATGATTGCTGTTGGCCTTGGCGTATTATCAAGTGTGTTTTTGCTGGCTCAGGCCGCACTCCTCGCCTCCATTCTGCATCAACTGATTATTGAACAAGTTGATAAAGCAGAGCTCATTCCCTATTTTCTTGGTTTGGTGGTGACGATTGCCGCACGTGCCGCGTGCGCATGGGGGCGTGAAATTGCGGGTTTTCGCTGCGGAGAGCAGATCCGCATTTATATCCGTCAGTTAATACTGGATAAAGTTCGCGAGTTGGGCCCTGCTTACATTAAAGGTAAGCCTGCCGGTGCATGGGCAACATTACTGCTTGAACAAGTCGAAAACATGCAGGACTTTTTTGCGCGCTATTTACCGCAGATGTCATTATCTGTGTTGATCCCGTTTATGATTTTGATTGTGGTCTTTCCCGTCAACTGGGCGGCGGGTTTGATTTTCTTAATCACCGCACCCTTAGTGCCGCTGTTTATGGCCTTAGTCGGTATGAAAGCAGCCGATGCTAATCGTAAAAATTTCAAAGCTCTGCAGCGGTTATCTGGTCACTTTTATGATCGCCTGCAGTCGATGACCACAATACGCCTATTCAACCGCACACAAGCCGAAGCCGATCAGCTTAAAGGCGCTTCTGAAGTCTTTCGCACTCGCACAATGGATGTATTGAAAATCGCCTTTCTATCATCAGCAGTGTTAGAATTTTTCACCTCGATATCGATCGCCATCACCGCCGTTTACTTTGGTTTTAGCTTTATTGGCGAGTTGAATTTCGGCTACTACGGTACAGCCGTAACTCTATTTTCCGGCCTATTTATCTTGATCCTTGCGCCTGAGTTTTATCAACCATTACGTGATTTGGGCACCTTTTATCACGCCAAACAACAAGCTGTCGGCGCGGCTGAAAGCATTGTCGAGTTTTTGGAAACAGACATCAGCAAAGTGAAATCAGGATCTATCTCGCTCGACGGTGCACAGCAGATTGGCATTGTAGCGCAAGATCTCGAAGTGTTTAGTCCAGAAGGAAAACGCTTGGTCGGTCCAATTTCATTTACGTTAGATAACCATTCAACCACTGCGCTTGTCGGGCCAAGCGGCGCAGGTAAAACCAGCTTAGTAAACGCCATTTTAGGCTTCATGCCTTACCAAGGCAGTTTGAAAATTAATGGTATTGAACTGAGCGATCTTGAGCATACCAGCTGGCGTAAGCAGATCAGTTGGGTTGGGCAAAACCCACTATTGGTGCACGGAACCATCGTTGAGAATATCAGCCTCGGCAAGCATGACATGAGTGACGAAGCGCTTCATTCGGCTTTAGACAATGCCTATGCAGCTGAATTTGTCGACAAACATGGTTTGGATTACGCCATCACCGATCGATCCGGTGGATTATCTGTCGGACAAGCTCAGCGAATTGCACTTGCTCGCGCACTGCTACAAAACGGCAATTTTTGGCTACTTGATGAACCAACCGCCAGCTTAGATGCACGCAGCGAACAGTTAGTGATGCAAGGTTTGAACCGCCAAATTCAACACCACACCGCTTTAATCGTGACGCACCAATTAGCACCATTAAAATCGGTGCAACAGATTTTGGTGATGCAAAATGGGGCGATAGTTCAAACAGGCGATTACAACACACTCAGCCAGCAAAAGGGTCTGTTTTCCGATATGTTACAAGCTAATCAAGCGCTTGATGAAGCCAATAAGGGGAACCTTGATGCGTGATCTCATCCCTTACCTTAAATTGTATAAAAAGCACTGGTTTGGTTTATCTCTCGGTATGCTGCTGGCCTTTTTAACCCTGTTTGCCTCGATTGGTCTACTGACCTTATCCGGCTGGTTTTTATCCGCAGCGGCCATTGCTGGCTTAACCATTGCTCGTGAAACATTCAACTACATGCTACCGGGCGCGTTTGTACGTGGGTTTGCCATGGGACGCACTGCAGGACGTTGGGGTGAGCGTGTTGTCAGCCATAATGCTACATTCAAGCTGCTGACGGATCTGCGTATTTTCTTCTTCCAAAAACTCGCGCCACTGATCCCAGGACGTGTGTCAAACCTCCGAGACGCTGATTTACTCAACCGTCTAGTGGCAGATATCGATGCTATGGATCACGTCTATTTACGCTTAATCAGCCCAGTAACCGTGGGTGTACTGGGCATTAGTGCGTTAACGGCATTCTTATGTTGGTTCGACCCTGCCATTGGCTTAACCCTTGGTGCAATTCTTCTGACGCTACTGCTCGTGTGGCCTGTCCTCTTTTATAAACTGGGTCAGCGTAATGGTGCCGAGCTCACCCAGCACAAGGCGGATTTGCGTATTGCAACGCTTGACTGGTTGCAAGGCTACAGTGAACTGACCCTGTTTGGTGCAGAAAACCGTTACCGTGAAGCGATTCTTAGAGCGCAGCAAAAATTGCTGGTCAATCAATTGGCTAACGCTCATTTTTCTGGCCTTGCACAAGCACTGCTCATGCTCGCTAATGGCTGGACGCTTGTGTTAGTGATCTGGCTTGCCGCCGATGGTGTGGCAGGTAATCAACCCGACCCGATGATTGCACTGGTGGCTTTTGCAACTATGGCAAGTTTTGAACTGCTGATGCCGATTGCTGGTGCATTTCAACATTTAGGACAAACACTCACTTCTGCTCGCCGCCTCAACGATATTATTCTGGCTGAGCCTGAAGTCCAATTTCCTACCGCTTCAACTCAGCACTCAGGTCAATTCGATATTGAATTTTCAGACGTAACCTTTCACTATCCTGACAGCAGCCAAGATGTGCTACGCAGTGTCAACCTCCATATTCCCGCAGGGCATCGCGTTGCGATAGTGGGGCAAACAGGCTCTGGCAAATCGACCTTAATGCAACTGCTGTCACGCTATTGGGATCCACAGCAAGGTAGCGTCTCCATTGCAGGTACCCACTTAACAGCGTGGAATGAGAGTGAACTTCGCCAAACCATCAGTGTGGTTAGCCAACGTGTAGATGTACTCAATGGCACGCTGCGAGACAACCTCGCGATGGCCAATCCAAGCGCAAACGATCAACAGTTGGCTCACGCCTTAACGCAAGTCGGTTTACATACTCTGTTGGACGATCTAGGTTTGGACGCATGGCTGGGTGACGGCGGCCGTCAGCTCTCTGGTGGAGAGAAACGCCGCATCGGTATCGCGCGCGCACTGCTCCACAACGGTTCAATTTTATTACTCGATGAACCCACGGAAGGCTTGGATAAACAAACAGAGCAGCAAATTCTGGCCCTGTTTCAACAGCATTTTGCGCATAAAACGGTCCTCTTTATTACTCACCGCTTGGTCGAGTTAGAAACAATGGATGCTATTTGCCTGATTGAACAAGGTGAAATCGTGGAATACGGTAGCCACCAAGCGTTATTGGCCAAACAAGGCCGCTATTTCCAACTACAGCAAACCTTGTAACCATAGTTTGTCATTTGCTCGTTATGAGACTTATCTTTTTTAGGAACACTATGCTGAATTAGGTAACTGAAGCTTGGTATGAAAAATCTTCGCCCTCTTGCTTTGAGAGTCAGCACATGAGGGTGAAGAAGCTGCCTTACAAAGAAGCGGCAGTCAACCAAACTCGCTAAATACGTACCTCATCAGCTTAATAAGTACTGAGCGTACTACTCATTTTATAGGTGAGATTTTTAATTAATATTCAAAGATAGATGGTTAATAAGATCTTCCACTGGCATTGGGTGTCCTAGGTAGTAGCCCTGCACTTGTTGGCAGCCCATTGCCTGCAAAATTTTCAATTGGTTGGCTGTCTCTACGCCTTCTGCCACAATATTGATGTCAAAACTTTGCGCCATAGCAATAATGGCATTCACTATCGTTCTTGAACGATCATCATGTTCTACTTCAGAGACGAAACTGCGGTCAATTTTGATTTCATCTACAGTAAGATCTTTGAGCATGGCAAGTGACGTATAACCAGTGCCAAAATCATCGATGGAAAAAGTAATCCCGTTAGATTGCAGATTAGAAATAATTTCAACACTCTTTTTCATATCGGTAAGCGTTGCTGTTTCCGTAATTTCAATGCGTATGTATGAGTTCAAATTCTCATGCTGCTGAATAAATCGCGTGAGTTCATACATCTCATCAGCATTATTGAACTCAGTCGCGGAGACATTAACAGCAACGTGTTTAATTTGTGTCCCCAATATTCCTGAACGCCCCAGCTCCTGTGATACTTTTCCAACCACAAATTTGGAGATAGCGCCCGTCAAGCCATTGTCCTCGGCTAATGGGATAAAAACATCAGGCGGGATAGCGCCTTTAACAGGATGGTTCCAACGAATCAGTACTTCGACACCGTTGACTGTTAATGTTTTTAGGTCATATTTAGGTTGATATACAACCGTTAAGCTATCGTCGTCGATCGCTAAGCGCAGGTCGAGGACCATTTGCCGGCGCTGCATCGCTTTTTCTGTTAATGTTTTGTCATGATACTGAATGGCATTCTTTTGTTTCTTTGCAACATTAAGAGCCTCAGTCGCGGAAACCATCAGTTCTCTGGCACTGATACCATCGGCTGGGTAAATGGCAACACCTATGCAGCAAGTTGTTTCAATATTGTGTTGCTTGGCCCGATGGGTATACAGACGTTGGACGCTCCGAACATGAGAATCCATATCTACAGCGTCACTCAACTTTACAAAACTGGCAAACTGATCGGCATGTAAGCGCGATACTAATGAGCCGGGCAAAGCCATTTCGTTAATATCGTGAGCTAAATCCTGCAAAAATGCATCTGCACGCTCAAACCCCAGAGTTTCGTTGATACTTTTAAAATCGTCGACATCAAGGTAACAAAGAATAAATCGCTCATTAGACTTTAATTTTTTGATCGTGATATTGAGAGTACGCACAAACATACTAAGGCTGTGCAGCCCAGTGAGGCTGTCCATATCATTGGCCTTTTCTAGTAAGCGATTCCCTCTAAGCACCAACATGAGCAAAAGTAAGGCGGTAATAATGACAAACATCAACCCCTTATAGGTTTGAGCGAGAGCGCGCAACTGGGCGTTATCTAGCAATAATTCGACTGTCATATCCGAGAATAATATCCAGAGCACGGCAAATGTTGCGTAGATAAGTGCCACTTTAACGGCTGAGATGCCTGCTCTATCCATGTTTAACTGACTCCAAATGTACCCGCTTATGATCGTAACATTGTAGCATCACTAAAATTTAGTCAACCATACCATACATGCCACATGTAGCCTGTTTCTTCACTCTACTCACTTAAATACCAGAAAATATGAACATAGGGATGTCAATCATGCACAAGCGCTCAATACCAACTCTATTGTTTTAATTTTTATTTTATTATCAATGTATTAAACGAAAAAATCCCGAGCTTAGCTCGGGATTTTAATATCAATTAACAGGCAATGAGAAAGTTTCGCTTATCGACGTGGCGCTTTCGCTTTACCAGTTTGAGGCCGACCAGTGCCGCGGCTACCATCTGCACCACTGTTACGGGTACTTGAAGCAGGCTTGCGACGGCCAGTAGTTGTGCCATTGGTTGTCGTACCGTTAGTTTTTTTACCATTCGTCGTTGTACCATTGGTCGTACGACTTTTAGGCTTGCCCGTCGTCGTTACGCGCTCTTCATGGCGCTTAACGGCACGGCGAATTTTTTGGCTACGCGCACGCTCACGAGTACGTGAAGTGTTGTCTTTGCTCAAATCTAGCATCGTCTCTTTTTCAGGACGCAGTTCAACCAATTCACGTAAATAGTTTACATCTTTAAGATCCAGTTCCATCCAACCGCCGCGTGGCAGTTTTTTGTCCAAATAGATCTCGCCGTAACGAACGCGTTTCAAACGGCTCACTGTGGTATCTTGAGATTCCCAAAGACGACGAACTTCACGGTTACGGCCTTCGTTAATCGCGACGTAGAAAGTATGGTTCATACCTTCACCACCAGCGTAAACAATATCTTCAAAGCGTGCCAAGCCATCTTCTAGCTCAACCCCTTTAACGAGGTTACGCACTTTCTGCTCGTTCACTTCGCCAAAAACACGCACTAAATATTCGCGTTCTACTTGGCGGCTTGGGTGCATAAGGCGATTAGCCAATTCACCATCGGTAGTAAAGAGAAGTAAGCCTGAGGTGTTGGCATCTAAGCGGCCAACTGAAATCCAACGCGAACCACGAATTTTAGGTAGACGATCAAATACCGTCCGACGACCTTCTGGATCATGACGGGTACAAAGCTCACCTTCCGGTTTGTAGTAAGCAAGCACTCGACAAATAACCTCTTCTGGCGCTTTAACGGAAACAGCATGTCCATCAATACGCACAACTGCGTTATCATCTTCTAGACGCTCGCCCAACATAGCTACCTTGCCATTAACACTGACACGTCCTGCTCTAATCAAAGCTTCTAACTCACGACGAGAACCATGACCAGCTCGTGCTAAAACTTTTTGTAACTTTTCGCTCATTTATCTACCTATGTGTCGTCTTCACAGACGTCGAATGAAAAAATGCGACCCCAAAATCGCGGCCGCATAGTATCTCAAATTCTACGCCAAAAAGCACTCGTTTTGATGGCCTACTCAAAAGCTATTCAAAAGGTGTTGGATCGCCCGCTCCCACGCGAGCAACCACCATATCATCTTCACTGAAATCAATCACTGTCGTCGGCTGTTCACCTAAATAACCCCCGTTTAAAATGACATCCACGGCGTGCTCAAGGCGATCCCGAATCTCTTCTGGATCCGATTCTGTATGGGTGTTGCCGGGCAAAATAAGTGAAGTGGACATTAGCGGTTCACCTAACGCTTCAAGTAAATCAAGTGCAATACGGTTATTAGGCACGCGGATACCGATCGTCTTACGCTTCGCATTCATCAACCGACGTGGCACTTCTTTGGTCCCTTTAAAAATAAAGGTATAAGGGCCAGGTGTATTATTCTTGAGCAAGCGAAAAGCGGTATTATCCACACGCGCATAAAAAGAGAGCTCTGACAAATCACGGCACAGCAAGGTAAAATTATGCTTATCATCAAGGCGGCGAATTTGGCAAATACGCTCTAATGCTTGTTTATTTTCTAGTTGGCAGCCTAGTGCATAACCAGAATCCGTTGGGTACACAACAACTCCGCCATTGCGGATAATGGCAACCGCTTGAGTAATCAAGCGAGTCTGCGGGTTTTCTGGATGAACGTAAAAAAACTGGCTCATTGTAATTCCTCATTATTGAGTCTATCTACAGGGCTTAAACCCCAATCTTTCCAGACAGGATCGACGCCAGAAGGCAACCAAAGATTTCGCCCCAGTTCCATCCAAGGTGAGGGGTAATGAAAGTCACTGCCTTGAGAAGCTAATAGATTGTATTGTATGGCATAATCGGCCAAATTACGTCTTTCTTGTGGCGCTTGTTGTGGCTGTGCCACTTCCATAGCGTCACCACCCGCTTCTACAAACGCCGTTATTAAGCGCTTGAGCCACTTGGTCGTCAAGTCATATCGTCCAGGATGCGCTAATACCGCTTGGCCACCAGCGGCGTGTATTGCTTCAACGGCATCGGTCATCGAGCACCAACTTGGTGGTACATACCCGGGATTATCGCGGGTGAGAAACTTTTTGAACACCTGCTGCATGTTCTTCGCAAAACCCTGTTCAACCAGCCATTTTGCGAAATGCGCACGAGTAATCGGTGCCTCTCCGGCGATGGCTTGCACCTCTTCTAACACCCCTTCACGTGTCACTTTTTGCAATCGTTGCGCAATCAATTGTGCGCGCTGCACACGATGTGCCTTTTGCTGCTCAATTAACTGCTGCAAAGCTTGAGCGTTTGAGTCGATGTTGAGCCCAACAATATGAATATCTTTATTTTGCCAAACCGTGGAAATCTCGATGCCATCGATCAAGGTGATGGGTAATTGTTGCTGATTAATATAGTCATGAGCAATAGTTAATGCATCAGTCGTATCGTGATCAGTGATCGCCAATACCTCAATATCAAAGCTTAGCGCCCTATCGATTAACGCTTGCGGCGATAACCTGCCATCTGAAGAAGTGGTGTGGCTATGTAGATCAATTCTCATAATTTTATTTTGGCCATCTTTTAGGCTTGACTTTTCACTCTCGCACTAGTTAACTAGTACACAAATGCAAGGCACGTATTTGAGGTTGACCATGTTACAAGAATTTAACCAAAACCATAATCACAATTTAAGCGCAGCTTCATCTGAGCTCAATTGGTGGCACACTTGGACAAGTTCTTGGTGGGCAACCGTGTACTTTTAAAATAGAACACGAATTCACAAAGCCCGCCTCAATGAGCGGGCTTTTTATTTTGTCGAATGGCTCACATTACATTGCGCAATAAAACAGCAAAACCCCCAAAGTGAAGATTGGGTCTCTAAGAGGATTATGCGAGTATGGACGACAGGAACATTAAAATTCATCAAGGAGGTCTTGTGAATAAGACCATTGAAATTAAAAGCTTAGGCCAAATTGACGTAATCAATATGTCCGTGCCTTATACCCAAGATCCAACACGTCTATTTCATACGCTATGTGAGTCAAAAACAGATTGTTTGCTATTAGAATCCGCCGAGATCGACTCAAAACAGGATCTCAAAAGTCTATTATTGGTTGATGCTGCCGTGCGCATCACTTGCTTTGGTCACGTTGTCACTTTTCACGCATTGACAGACAATGGTCAACAGCTCATCGAACATCTACAGCGTAATATTAAAACGGATATTGAACATCAGTTACAACAAAATACCTTAACACTTCAATTTCAAGCACCATGCGACACGCTAGACGAAGATTCTCGCCTACGCGAAGCCTCTTCTTTTGATGCACTACGTCTCGTGCAGCACAGTTTCGATCTTCGTCATCACGATAAACATGCCCTCTTTCTAGGCGGTTTATTTGCCTACGATTTGGTGGCCAACTTCGAACCGCTAGGAAATGCCGATACGACTAATCAGTGTCCAGACTACGTTTTTTATATCGCAGAAACCTTGTTGGTGATTGACCATAAAACTGAGCATTGTCAGTTGCAAGCCAGTGTTTTTAACCCCACGCCAACAATGCGCGAAACATTAATTACTCGTTTACAAGAGATCGCGCAGCAATGTGCCGCACCCAAATTACTACCGCAAGCCAAAACCGTAGCTAACGTAAGCGTGACAACGAATATTTCTGACCAAGAGTTTTGCAAGACCGTTCAAGCGTTAAAAGAATTTGTCGTGAAAGGCGATGTTTTTCAGGTGGTGCCTTCTCGCCGATTTACTCTGCCTTGCCCTTCACCACTTGCTGCTTATAAAAAACTAAAAGAGAGCAATCCAAGCCCTTACATGTTTTATATGCAAGACGAACGCTTTACTCTGTTTGGCGCTTCTCCTGAAAGCGCATTGAAATACGCCACCGAAACCAACCAGATTGAGATTTACCCTATCGCAGGGACTCGCCGCCGTGGTAAACGCGCCGATGGTTCAATTGATTCTGATTTAGATAGCCGCATTGAACTTGAGCTACGTTGCGACAAAAAAGAGAACGCTGAACACATGATGTTGGTCGACCTTGCGCGCAACGATGTCGCACGTATTGCACAAGCAGGAACGCGCCACGTCGCTGATTTATTGAAAGTGGATCGCTACAGTCACGTTATGCATTTGGTTTCTCGCGTGGTGGGTCAACTCCGAAGCGATCTCGATGCACTGCACGCTTACCAAGCCTGCATGAATATGGGCACACTCACTGGTGCGCCGAAAATTCGCGCCATGCAGCTTATCCGTAACGTGGAAAAAGCCCGCCGTGGCAGTTACGGTGGCGCGGTAGGCTATCTTACCGGGGAAGGCGATTTAGATACTTGCATTGTGATCCGCTCGGCTTATGTCGAACAGGGTATTGCGCAAGTTCAAGCGGGCGCTGGGGTCGTTTATGATTCAGACCCTCAATCGGAAGCCGACGAGACACGTGGTAAAGCACAAGCCGTGATCTCTGCAATTCAAGCCGCGCATCAGGAGTAGCAGACATGGCCAACATTATTTTTATCGATAACTTTGATTCCTTTACCTACAACCTTGTTGATCAATTCCGCTCACTCGGCCATACGGTGACAGTTTATCGCAACAACATCGCCGCACAGAGCATTGAACAAGCGGTCTTTCAATTGGATGAACCGCTGCTGCTACTCTCCCCCGGACCGGGCGCGCCCGCAGACGCGGGATGCATGCCACAATTAATCCAACGCCTTAAGGGCAAAGTGCCGATCATTGGCATCTGTTTAGGTCACCAAGCGATTGTTGAAGCTTACGGCGGCACCGTCGCGGGTGCTGGCGAAATTATCCATGGCAAAATCTCGATGATGGAACACCAACATCATCGTATTTACCAACAGCTACCGTCACCACTAGCCATTGCTCGTTATCATTCCCTAGTGGCTACTGAGGTTCCAGATAGTTTAACCATCACGGCTGAGGTTGATGGGCTCGTGATGTCCGTGGTGCAAGAGCAAGATAAAGTGTGCGGCTTTCAATTTCATCCAGAGTCCATCATGACTACTCATGGCGCAGCATTGCTTGCCAATGCGATCGATTGGGCTTTAGAAAAAAGCACCCACTAACGGATTTATAGGGATATTTTATGGAAAACATCATTAATAAACTTTACGCACAGCAGTCGCTCTCACAAGCAGAAAGCCAGCAACTGTTTGATGTCATCATCCGTGGTGAACTCGACTCTATTTTGATGGCAGCGGTATTGACGGCACTGAAAATCAAAGGTGAAACACCCGATGAAATTGCTGGCGCAGCCAAAGCATTATTGGCTAACGCGGCCCCGTTTCCAAGGCCAGACTATGATTTTGCAGACATAGTCGGCACTGGTGGTGATGGCTCAAATACTTTTAATATTTCAACCACCGCAGCATTTGTTGCTGCTGCCTGTGGCGTAAAAATTGCCAAACATGGTAATCGTGGAGTATCGAGCAAATCAGGCTCTTCTGATCTACTGGATTCATTTGGTATTAACCTTGCGATGAGCGCTGAAAATACTCGCCAAGCCATCGATGATTTGGGCGTCGCTTTCCTATTTGCGCCGCAATATCATGGTGGCGTGCGTCATGCGATGCCCGTGCGCCAAACCATGAAAACGCGCACTATCTTCAATATATTAGGACCGCTAATTAACCCTGCTCGCCCCAACATTGAACTGATGGGTGTTTACAGTAAAGAACTGGTTCTGCCTATTGCCCAAACCATGTTACAAATGGGATTGAAACGTGCAGCGGTCGTTCATGGCAGTGGTTTAGATGAAGTGGCGATTCATGGTGAAACCTTAGTGGCTGAAATTCGTGATGGACACATCATCGAATACACCTTAACACCTAAAGATTTTGGTGTTGAAAGCTACCCACTCGAAGCCATTCAAGGTGGTGAGCCTGCGGAGAATCGCGCCATTATCACCAACCTGCTGACTGGGAAAGGCACGCCAGCGCAACTGGCTGCCGTCGCTGTCAATGTGGCGCTGCTGCTGCGTCTTTTTGGCCAAGAAGATCTCAAAGCCAATACACAACAGGCCATTAGTGTAATGAACTCGGGCAAAGCCTATCAGCTTGTCCAACAACTGGCACAAAGAGGTTAAGCCCCATGCCTGAGCAACTTTCTGACCACATTTCAACCCAGCATACTCAAATGGCTGAAGTGTTGGCCAAAATCGTCAATGACAAATATGAATGGGTCGAGCAGCGTAAAACGCAGCAACCATTGGGCAGCTTCGAACACTTATTAACCGCATCGGATCGCTCGTTTTATGATGCGTTAAATACGGGTAAAACCGCTTTTATTTTGGAGTGTAAAAAAGCGTCACCTTCCAAAGGGCTCATTCGCCAAGATTTTGATTTGGATTATATCGCCTCGGTTTACCATCAATATGCAGACGCCATTTCAGTTTTGACTGATGAAAAATATTTCCAAGGCAACCTCGAATTTCTGCCACGCGTTCGCGCGCAAGTAAGCCAACCTGTGATTTGCAAAGACTTTATGGTTGATGTTTATCAGGTTTATTTGGCTCGTCACTACAATGCAGATGCCATTTTATTGATGCTGTCCGTCCTTGATGATCAACGCTATCAAACGCTAGCCAATGTGGCTCACCAACTGGGTATGGGTATTTTAACCGAAGTGAGCAATGAGGAAGAGCTGCATCGGGCAGTCGCCCTGCAAGCGAAAGTTATTGGCATTAATAACCGCAACTTGCGCGATCTCTCAACCGATCTAAATCGCACTAAACAGCTGGCACCTTTACTCCCAGAAGGAACCATGATCATCTCGGAGTCTGGTATTTATACTCACCAACAAGTGCGTGAACTTTCGCAATACGCCAACGGATTTTTAATCGGCAGCTCGTTGATGGCCGAAGAAAATTTAGAGCTAGCGGTACGCAAAGTGACGCTCGGCGAAAACAAAGTGTGCGGCTTAACTCATGCTGACGATGCGGCCAAAGCCTATCAAGCTGGAGCCGTGTTTGGTGGCTTAATTTTTGTGCCGCAATCCAAACGCTATGTCGACTTGGACAATGCACGTTTGACGATGATCGGCGCGCCGCTGCGCTACGTGGGCGTGTTTCAAAATCACACTATTGAAGCCATTACGCAGATTGCTACGACGTTAAAACTCTTTGCGGTGCAACTGCATGGCGAAGAAGATCAAGCCTATGTTGACCAATTGAGAGCTCACTTACCTAGCCAGATTGAAATCTGGAAAGCTTATGGCGTGAGCGACTGCCTACCGACCAAGCTTGAGCGCCACATTGACCGTCACTTATTCGATGCCAAAGTAGGAACGAAATCTGGCGGCACTGGCCAACGTTTTGACTGGCAATTACTAACCGAGGTAAACGATGTCATGTTGGCGGGTGGCTTATCCCCTGAAAATGCTCAGCAAGCAGCAAACATCGGTTGTTTAGGGCTCGATCTCAATTCAGGTGTTGAGAGCGAACCGGGGAAAAAAGACTTACACAAGCTAACCCTAGCGTTCGACGCTATTCGGCAGTACTAACACTAAATCGATTCCCATTGGCTTGAAAAGCGAGTGACTCACCCAGCCGCAAGGTCAAGTAGCAAGGGATAACAACAGATTCATTACCGCTGAATCACTCAGCAGTAACACAGAGACTAAGGATACGAATCATGGCAAAACTCGATGCCTATTTTGGCGAATACGGTGGTCAATACGTTCCACAAATTTTAGTACCAGCGCTTGACCAATTGGAACAAGCTTTTATTGATGCGCAGGAAGATCCTGAATTTCGTGCTGAATTCATGACGTTACTACAAGAGTATGCAGGTCGGCCAACGGCGCTAACTTTGACGCGAAATCTCACGAAAGGCACAAAAACCAAATTGTACTTAAAACGTGAAGACTTATTGCACGGTGGCGCACACAAAACTAACCAAGTACTTGGTCAGGCACTGCTTGCTAAGCGTATGGGTAAACATGAAATTATTGCCGAAACAGGCGCAGGGCAACATGGTGTTGCAACGGCGTTGGCCTGCGCACTACTGGGGCTAAAATGTCGCGTTTATATGGGTGCAAAAGATGTTGAACGCCAAAGCCCCAACGTGTTTCGTATGAAGCTAATGGGCGCAGAAGTGATCCCCGTTCATTCAGGATCAGCAACACTTAAAGATGCGTGCAATGAAGCGCTACGTGACTGGTCTGCCACCTATGAAACCACCCACTATTTATTAGGTACTGCAGCGGGGCCTCACCCATTTCCAACTATAGTCCGTGAGTTTCAACGCATGATTGGCGAAGAAACGAAACTGCAAATTTTGGCTCGCGAAGGTCGTTTACCAGATGCGGTGCTTGCTTGTGTCGGCGGCGGTTCGAACGCGATTGGCATGTTTGCTGACTTTATTGAAGAAAAGAATGTCCGTTTGATTGGCATTGAGCCAGCAGGAAAAGGCATTCATACCCACCAGCATGGCGCGCCATTGAAGCACGGCAAGACAGGTATTTTCTTCGGCATGAAATCACCTTTGATGCAAGATGAAAACGGGCAAGTGGAAGAGTCTTACTCGGTGTCCGCTGGGCTTGATTTCCCTTCTGTTGGCCCTCAGCACGCTCATCTTTATGCGACAGGCCGCGCTGAGTACGAAAGCATTACCGATGATGAAGCACTCGATGCTTTCCAATCGATCGCACGTAACGAAGGCATTATTCCCGCGCTGGAATCATCACATGCGGTTGCTTACGCCGTGAAGATGGCGTATGCCGAGCCAGAAAAAGAGCAGTTATTGGTCGTAAATCTATCCGGTCGCGGCGATAAAGATATTTTCACCGTCCATAAACTATTAGAAGAGAAAGGAGCGCTGTAATGGATCGCTATCAAACCCTATTTCAGCGTTTAGCTGACAACAATCAAGGTGCGTTTGTTCCATTTGTGACCATCGGGGACCCAGATCCAGAGCAATCACTGCGCATCATGCAAACGCTAGTGGAAGCAGGAGCAGACGCATTAGAACTCGGTATCCCTTTCTCTGATCCGCTCGCTGATGGCCCAACCATCCAAGGGGCGAATATTCGTGCACTGGATGCAGGGACGACTCCAGATATCTGCTTTGAGTTGATCACCAAAATTCGCGCGCAATATCCTGACCTGCCTATCGGGCTGTTGATGTATGCCAACCTCGTTTATTCACGCGGCATCGAAAACTTCTACCAACGCTGTAAAAATGCGGGTGTGGATTCAGTATTGATCGCCGATGTTCCGACTAATGAAAGCCGTGAATTTGTCGCGGCGGCAGACAAATACGGGATTCAACCCATTTTCATCGCACCACCCACCGCCAGTGATGAGACCCTGGCCGCGGTCGCCAAACTTGGCCGTGGCTATACTTATCTACTGTCTCGATCTGGTGTGACAGGAGCAGAAACAAAAGCCAATATGCCAGTGCATGCCTTGTTGGAAAGACTGAACCAATTTGCTGCCCCACCCGCATTGCTTGGGTTTGGGATATCAGAACCTGAGCAAGTCAAACAGGCCATCACCGCCGGTGCCGCTGGCGCAATATCGGGATCCGCAGTGGTGAAAATTATTGAACAACGACTTAATCAGCCAGATGAAATGTTAACGACTCTCAGCCATTTCGTTTCCAGCATGAAAGCAGCGACGTTGAAATAAATTGGTTTACAGTAAAAACCAACCCGATCGATTTCTGAGTCAAACCAAGAAATCGATCTTTTTTTTAACATTTACGCCTCGCCAAATTCATTCACAAAACACAAACCAACCACTCATTGAATTGACAAAACAAATAGCAAACGTTTTCTTTTTGAAAAAACCACGTTTCATGTCAATGAACTATCAATAATCTTGTCAATTTACCTTGTTACCATATTGCTAAATGTAAAATATCCGTGTAAAAAGCTAGTCGAAATATTTATCCACCGATTGATATTTATGTAGTGGGTAACACTAGGAATTTACAATTAATTAGCACAGAGGTTATGGAAGTGTTAAACAAAAAGAGTTTATTAAGCAACATTGGCGTGCAAGTCGTCATTGCAATGATCATTGGTACTGCCGTTGGTGCCATGATGGGACACGATGCGGCCGTCTTTTCGCCACTGGGTGTTATTTTTATCAACCTAATTAAGATGCTGGTGATCCCACTGGTGGCCGTTGCGCTTATTTCCGGTGCTGCGGGCCTTGGTAATAGCCACGCGGCGGGTAAAGTCGGTTTTGTCACACTCAGCTTTTTTGCAGTCACTTCCGCACTCGCCGTGACGCTGGCACTGGTAATGGGCGAAGTCTTCCAACCGGGTATCGGCGTCGATATTTCGGGCGTTGAAGGTATGTTTTCTGCCGAATACGCAGCAAAAGGTGAACTACCTACTTTTTGGGCAACCATTACGGGTATGATCCCAACCAACGTTTTCCAGTCACTGAATAATGCCAACATTCTACAAATCCTTGTTTTTTGCTTGTTCTTTGGCATTGCCATTTCTAAACAGAGCAAAGAAAAACGTGACCCGATCATCAATGGCGTAAACACCATTGTTGATGCCATGGTGTGGATGATCAACAAAGTGATGATCATCGCGCCTATCGGTGTATTCGGTTTGATGGCTGAAGCCGTCGGCACGTTTGGTTTTGGTGCATTGATGGTGGTATTTAAGCTGTTTGTCGTTTATGTCGCGGCCATTTTAATTTTCGGCTTTATTGCTTACCCGCTGATGATTCAGGTCTTAACCAAGACGTCGGCTAAGAAATTTATCCTTGCGATGAAAAAGCCTCAAGCCGTAGCCCTTTCAACCGCGTCATCAATGGCGACACTCCCTGTCACTATGGATACCGTAGAACACGACCTTGGCGTACGCAACTCAACTGCCGCCTTTGTTCTGCCGTTAGGTGCCACCATCAACATGTCTGGCAACGCCATCTATTACGGTTTAGTTGCGATTTTCTTCGCCCAGCTATTCAATATTGATCTCTCGATGGGCGCTTACATTGCCATCATCGTAACAGCGACACTGGGCGCCGTCGGTCAGGCTGGTGTTCCTGGTCCTTCTTTCCTTGTAGTAGCCGTTTTGCTAGCGGCTGGAATTCCAATTGAAGGTTTACCACTACTGTTCGCCCTAGACCGTATCTTCGACATGATCCGTACCGCGCTCAACATCACAGGGGATGCCGCGTGTGCCGTTATTGTTGATGCTTTGATTGAAGAAGAAGCCACTGAGGCCTCATTGAAGCAGCAAAAAGCCTAACTCATCACAGAGCATCATTGATCCAATACAAGCCGCATTCTATGCGGCTTTCTTTTTGCGTCGCAATTTGCAAAAAAAACAGTTCTCATACTAAAGTTAATCATTAAAGCGCCCTATGACTGACGATAAAGTTGGCATTGCGATTGCTATAATAAACGACACCTCTTTCGTGCCACATAGCAGCGGCAAACTTTTGGCGTTAGCACGAATCGACTTGGAGTATGAGTAATGGATATTCATCGTGATACTTATTATGGTTTGATTCACCACGGGATCCGAGAATTGGTTATCGATCGGATTGGCCATTTCAGTGAATTTGAATACCACCAATATCTAGGCTTAATTACTGGCAAAGATTCCTGTTTTTCAATGACAGATGAAGAATTGCAGATAGCTGTCGCCAATTTAAAAAGTGAAGGCTATTTAGAAGATATGAAACGAGCAATACCACAACTTGAAACCAGCGGCTGGGAACGCTGATCCATTTCTAGTTAATTTGTTTCGAATTGTCTCTTTCTATTTAGCTCTGACACGGTTTTGGTTAGACTGTGCGCAACGTTTAAATCGGAAGCATAAATACGAATGAAGCAACTTATTGATTTTATACCACTTATCATCTTTTTTGCCCTTTTCAAGATGTACGACATCTATGTCGCCACAGGGGCACTTATCGTGGCCAGTGCGGTACAGATTGCCCTGACCTACGCACTGTATAAGAAAGTTGAAAAAATGCAGATCATCACGTTTTTGATGGTGACTATCTTCGGTGGTATGACGATTTTCTTTCATGATGACAATTTCATTAAATGGAAAGTCACCATTGTTTACGTTGTGTTTGCCTTGGGCTTGACCATCAGCCACATCATGGGCAAATCAGCCATTAAAGGAATGCTTGGCAAAGAGCTAACCTTACCTGAACACGTATGGGCAAAAATCAACTGGGCGTGGGTTTTCTTTTTCAGCGTTTGCGCTGTACTAAACATCTACATTGCATATCAACTGCCATTGGATGTTTGGGTCAACTTCAAAGTATTTGGCTTATTAGCCGCAACTTTTGTTTATACCTTATTAACGGGTGTTTTTATCTACAAACACCTGCCAAAAGAGAAGCAAGTTTCCGAGAGCAAACCCTCCTCGCACGAGCACTGATTACACTAACCTTCTCGCTAGGATTCATTCAGAGGACTCTTTGAGTGCAAAACAGGCTGTCTTTGGTATAATCCGTCCCTATTTTTCAGCGACCACTTTGGTCGCTGTTTTGTTGTTGTGGATGTCGAAAAATGAATCAGGAAAATAGTGCCCCAAGAGGCCAATTATTGCTACGCACCTTAGCCATGCCAGCAGATACTAACGCCAACGGTGACATTTTCGGCGGTTGGATCATGTCTCAACTCGACTTGGCTGGCGCAATTTTAGCCAAAGAGATCTCATTTGGCCGCGTTGTCACTGTGTCTGTTTCTAGCATTACGTTTAAAAAACCCGTCAAGGTAGGTGATGTGGTGTGTTGTTATGGTGAATGCACCAAAATTGGCCGCACTTCAATGTCCGTCAATCTTGAAGTATGGGTAAAACCCATCAAATACGACAGCGTGGGAGATCGTTTCCAAGTATGTGAAGCAACCTTCAATTATGTCGCCATTGATACCGATGGCCGCCCTCGACCGATTAAGCCTAGCAACTGATCACAGAAATTCAGTTTGGTTGCTTTCAATACGCGCCAGTTTCAGTACAGTAAGGCCTCGACTTCATTATCAAACAATAAGGATATCAATATGTGGTACGTTATTTTCTCTCAAGACGTAGAAAACTCGTTGGAAAAACGCATGAGTGTCCGGCCAAAACATTTAGAGCGCTTACAAACCTTGCAAGATGAAGGTCGTCTATTAACCGCAGGGCCAATGCCAGCAATTGATTCGGAGAATCCAGCAGAAGCTGGGTTTACGGGGTCAACAGTCATCGCTGAGTTTGATTCTTTAAGACAAGCTCAAGCATGGGCGGATGCCGATCCTTATGTTGCTGCCGGTGTGTATCAACATGTTATCGTTAAACCCTTCAAGAAAGTGTTTTAAGATGAAAGTCATTCTCTGTGCTCTGTTTACAACGCTGGTACTGGTGGGTTGTAGCTCGAATGGTGATCAGCAAAAATATTTGGAAGCCGTAGCCAGTAATCGCGCGAATGTGATTAGCGCTGAGTTACCCTTAGAATTTGGGCCTTTGTCCGTGATGCGTGCCAGTGCTAAAGGCAGTACGGTGGAAATTATGATGATTTACAATGAGGGTCAAAAAGGAGCAAAACCGATTGATCAAGTGTTGAAAACCAGCATCAATACCTACTGCTCGGATTCAACCACACGTGCTAACCTCGACCTCGGCTTGACTTATCGAATTAAAATGCGCAATACGCGGGGCCAACTTGTTGTGGACCAATTCATTAGTAAAGCAACTTGTTCGGCACAATAGTCCTCCCCTTATTAGTGATGACCACTCATCAACCACTTTATTCGGAAAAACAGAGGCTTCATTTGAGGCCTCTGTCAAGATTAATGTGGCTTAACTTTGCTGGGGTTTAAGCTCTTTGCGCAGCGCTTTAGCGGCTGACACTAAGTTGGTCAGTGCTGCCTCCACTTCATTCCAATTGCGCGTTTTTAAACCGCAATCAGGGTTAACCCATAATCTCTCTGCTGGAATTTTTTCCGCCGCTTTACGCAACAAACCTTCAATCCACTCTTGAGAGGGAATGTTTGGCGAGTGAATATCGTACACACCTGGGCCAATTTCATTCGGGTAGTTAAACTCTTCAAACGCTTTGAGCAATTCCATATTCGAGCGAGAAGTTTCAATCGTAATCACATCGGCATCCAGTGCAGCTACTGAGTCAATGATTTCATTAAATTCGCTGTAACACATGTGAGTGTGGATCTGCGTTTCGGGTTTCGCACTCGCCGCCGCAATTTTAAATGCTTCAACCGCCCACGCCAGATATGCTTGATGGTCACGCTTCTTCAATGGCAACCCTTCACGAATCGCAGGTTCATCAATTTGGATGATGTTAATGCCCGCTTGCTGCAGGTCTGCCACTTCATCACGCAAAGCAAAAGCCAACTGCTGAGTGATAGTTTGACGAGAAACATCTTCACGAGGAAACGTCCAGCATAAAATCGTTACAGGCCCAGTCAACATTCCTTTCATTTGCTTCGCAGTCAATGATTGAGCATAAGTAGACCACTCCACCGTAATCGGTTTTTCACGTTCAATATCGGCCACCACGATAGCCGGTTTTACGCAGCGTGAGCCGTAACTTTGCACCCAGCCAAATTGTGTAGTCTGGAAACCGGCTAAGTTTTCGGCAAAGTACTCCACCATGTCGTTACGCTCAGCTTCACCGTGCACTAACACATCGAGATCAAGTGCCTCTTGACGTTTTACTGCATCGGCAATGTGCCCTTTCAATGCATTGATATAATCAGCGTGTGCCAGTTTACCTTGACGGTAAGCACTGCGCTGATGGCGGATCTCACTCGTTTGAGGGAATGAGCCTATGGTTGTCGTTGGCAAAAATGGCAACCCTAACACTTCAGCTTGGTGATGAGCGCGCTCTGAATAAGGTGCACTGCGCTCAGAGAGTGCCGCCGTTATGCTGTTGACTCTCGCCTGTACATGCGGTTTATTAACGTGAGTTGCCGTTTTACGTGCAAGTATCGGTTGGCTATAAGTTTCACAGGCCAGAATCGCCGCGTCATCACCGTCCAGTGCCTTACCAAGTAAAGCAACTTCTGTCACTTTTTGCTTGGCAAATGCAAACCAGCTTTGTACTTCATCACTGAGCTGCTGCTCAAGATCTAAATCGACCGGGCTATGTAAGAGTGAACACGAGCTCGCAATCCACAGACGATCCCCCAGTTGCTGCTTCACTGGCTGTAAACGAGCCAATAACGTCGCAAGATCGGCGCGCCACACATTGCGACCATTGACCACACCTGCCGAAAGTACCCAATTTTTTGGCAATTTCTCTAGTACCGCGTTCAATTGATCGGCAGAAGCAGAGAGATCGATGTGCAATCCATTTACTGGTAGCTCAATGATTTTATCGAGCGTATCAAGCACCGAATCAAAATAAGTAGTCAGTAACAGTTTTACATCACCAGCGATCACTTGATAAGCCAACTTAAATGCATCTTGCCACTTTGTTTCTAGCTCTAACGCTAAAATAGGTTCATCGATTTGTACCCATTCCACTCCTTGTTTAGCAAGCTTAGCTAAAATTGCTTGATAAGCGGTCAATAAACGAGGCAGTAAGGTCAGGCGATCAAATCCCTCTTCGACCTCTTTACCCAAGTAGAGGTAGCTCAGCGGGCCAAGCAGTACAGGCTTAACTTGGTGGCCTGCTTTCGACGCTTCATTGACTTCCTCAAACAGTTGAGGCCAGCTGACTTCGAACGTATCGTCTTGACTGAACTCAGGCACAAGGTAGTGATAATTGGTATTAAACCATTTAGTCATATCAGAAGCTGCACTTCCGCTACAGCCGCAACCCGCTTGTGATTGACCACGTCCAACGCGAAAGAGTGTATCTAAATCAGGAAAGCCGTTTTTATGGCGTTTAGGAACGTGTCCAAGGAGCAATGTGGTTGTGAGTACGTGATCGTACCAAGCGAAATCGCCTACGGTTGAAAAACTCAGACCCGCTTGTTGCTGCTCAGCCCAGTTTTTCTGACGAATGTCATGCCCTACTTGCAGTAACTGCGCTTGATCGCTTTCGCCACGCCAATATTTTTCTAACGCAAATTTCAGTTCGCGTTTTTCACCAATGCGTGGATAACCTAAGATGTGAGTCGTCGTTGTCATGTCCCTAGTCCTTTTGCTGTTGATCGTGTCTGATTCTTTATCGCATTAGATAAAGATGTCTGGATGGCCAGACTATCCATCTAAACTGACCCACAGACAAGGTGCAATTATTCAACTTGTTTATTAAAAAAATTCATGTTGATTGCAGAGAGCTTTAATTGACATCAAGATAAATAGACGTCTAGATGTTTACAGCTCCATATTAAAAGCGTAACTTAGCTCAGAACAGCAGAATGGTCACCGTGTTGATGCGACCCACGATATTGGTATCAACCACCGTTCTCTCAAAGGAATGAAGGAAAATAATGGCAATGATTGAACTTAAGCATCTGAAGACTTTAGTTTCTTTAAGGGACAGCGGCTCACTCACCTCAACAGCTACCGCGCTCCATTTGACGCAATCGGCCCTTTCACATCAGATTAAAGATCTCGAAACACGCATTGGCGGGCCACTGTTTCTACGTAAAACTCGCCCAGTGAAATTTACCTCAGAAGGAGAGATCCTACTGAAACTGGCCGACGAGATCCTGCCAAAGCTGGCCAGAGCTGAAAATGACTTGGCCAGTTTGAAAGAAGACGTCAATGGGCGCTTACACATGGCGATTGAATGCCACTCTTGCTTTCAATGGTTAATGCCAGCGCTGCGCGAATACCAGCTTGCTTGGCCAAGTGTGACGTTAGATTTTTCGTCCGGCTTTGGCTTTGAACCTTTACCCGCATTGCTGGCAGGCGAACTTGATTTGGTCATCACTTCCGATATTTTGCCTCGCTCAGAGGTACATTACGAACCACTCTTTGATTTTGAAATGCGCCTTATCACCTCTACAACTCACCCACTTGCGGGAAAATCGGTGATTGAACCAGAGGATCTCGCCTCACAAACGATGCTCACTTACCCCGTACAAAAGCAGCGTTTGGATGTGGTGAAACACTTTCTACAACCTGCTAGTGTTGAACCCGCGAAGTGGAAACAAGCCGACAACACTTTGATGCTAGTACAAATGGTCTCTGCTGGATTAGGTGTAGCAGCACTGCCAAATTGGGCCATCAGCGAGTTCTCTAGGCAGGGGCTTATCACCAGCAAACCACTAGGGAAAGGTTTATGGCGTCGACTATTTGCCGCAACACGCCACAGCGAAAAAGATCGCCACTATTTACAAGCTTTTTTTGCCACCGCGCGCCAACAATGCAAAAGCCACCTTGACGGGATCAAGATGGCTTAAACTATTCGTCGTATCGACATGGCTATTTGAATGACAGTACGGTTGGTTAACTGTCACTGCACGCTGCTTAGCACTAGCGTTGGTTCGCTTTAAATTGGTTGGTCAGTGGGTCGTATTGGTAACCTAAAACATCCAGCTTACCGACTACATTTTCTCTATCCATTTCATACATACTGGCAAGCTCTTCGAAGCTGTCACACTCTAAGCGTAGCTTCTCATTGACGATGCCAAGTAATATATTGCTATCAAAACGGCTGACGTTACTCAAATCCATGGCTCACTCCTATAGCAAAGAGACCACTAAAGACTAGCGGTAAAATTCGCACTAAAGAGTGACCCAGGTCTAGAGATTAAACAAACCTTGAAAACAAATACTGGCTGCCAGCATCAATAACAAGGCTGCCGTTAATTGAATTTTCTCAGCGCTTTTGGCAAACAGGATATGCCAGCACCACACGATAATACCTGCAATCATGAAACCGAATGTCGTTAGTAACGGCAATGTTGCTTGAGCCAACGTTTCATCATCTAACCCGTACGCGTGCGGCACAACGCATAAAGCGATCCCCATCGAGCAGAGAATGCCCACAACGGGTAGAACTCGATGGAAAGCTTGTAAACGCGAGCGCGCTATCGTTAGTAGAAGGTGCGAGAAACTCGCGCCCAACAAACCAACCAACAGCAACATGGCGATAGAAGCTGACCAATGACCCTGCTCTGATATCTGAATCGCGACATAAGCCAGGGCAAGGCCATTCGCCAAATACAGTGCCCATAACGGGCCTTCATCTCGAGTTTTCTTGGTTTGAACTTGTGAATAGAAATAGAAGATGGAAAAGACGACCAAAAAGGCTTCAATTTTTAGTGAAGCCACTGCCAACCAAAGCACACCAATGGCTGGCAATACGCGATGAATACGGCCACGTTGTCCAGGACAAATATCCCCTTTGACCAGCACTAACGTCAGTAAGATTTGCGCACCGAGCAGCATGGGTGAAAAAACAGAAAGTAAGGTTTGAATCATAATCTAAACATCATCTGGAAACATCTGGGCGCGATAATAGCAAAGAGTAAGCGCGGATGCCCAGAGAAGGTTACTGACTTTCGGCCAAATACCTCAGCACGTCCGCTTGAGTCAATAAGCCTTTGTAACGAGTGTTATCGACCAGTACCCATGGAAACGCATGTCCTTTTTCGATCAAATTCACCACTTGATTCAGCTCGGTGTACGCGTCAAGCTGAGTGAAATGAAATTTCATGATCTGATTCACGGGCTTACGCCATACGGCCGCTTCACGCGTGGTTTCAAGATCGGTCCCCATGTTCGGCGTCAGATATAAATTGAGTGAGGCTACATCGACGATGCCGACACACTCTCCTTGATTGACGACTGGCAGCACATCAACTTTAGTCGCTTTAATATACTGATAAACAAGAGAGATTGGCTCACTGGGATCCAGATGTGGTTTCCCCTCTTTGAACAGATTGAGCAAACAGTTGGGCTTTCGCTCTTGTTCCACTTTAGCGCCTGAATACACAAAACGGTTACGATACTCCTTGGCCCGAACCAGTTCCTTAAGCGGTAGTGGTTTTGAAAAAATATAGCCTTGTATGTAGTCAATGCCCAATGATTTAAGCACCCAAACCTCATGCTCTGTTTCCACCCCTTCAGCAACCACTTTCACGCCGAGTGTGTGCGACAGCTCAGTGATCATTTTAACAATGCTGTACTTATTGCTGTTGACCTGAATGTCCGTGACAAACTCGCGATCTATTTTTAAATAATCAAAATTGCAATCACTGAGGTAGGTAAAAGAGGAATAACCCGTACCAAAATCATCAATCGCAACCGTTACGCCACGCGATCGAAGAGCATTGAGGGCATCAACCTGATGAGATTGGCTATCAAAATAGGCGCTTTCAGTTAGCTCAATGGTGACTGATTGAGGCGTATCCGTGTAGCGATCAATGATCTCCATGGTATTGGTTAAAATCTGCGTCGCATCCATTTTGGTATTGAAAGAGCGGTTGATCGTTACCCCAACACCTTGGCCAAACAAGGTTTTTATCTTTGGTAAATCTTGCAAAGACAAGATACTGACACAACGATCAAGCTCGGCAATCAAATCCAGATCTTCCGCGATACCAATCATTTCTTGCGTGGTAAAAGGTAAATCGGGCACAGGCTTAAAACGGCATAACGCTTCGAATTTCGCAATGTTCCATGTTTTAGTATCGACAATCGGTTGGTAGTGTATCTCCAAGTCCTTCTGCGCAATCGCTTTAGCGACTCTGTCTTCCAAGTTTTTTCTACGTTTCACTTGTTGATGTATTTCACTGTGATAGAAACTGATGTTACGCGCTTCCCCTGCATGTTGTTCAAGCATTGCTTGCATCGCATGCGTCACCATTCGAGCTGGCGTTTTTGCATCGAACCCTAAAACAGACACACCAATTCGGCCATTAATAATCGCGGTATGTGAGCTGGATTCGTTCTTTAACTCTTTCATAAAGCGACGGATCGCATGCTGGATGAGACGAAAATCTGTGTTTTTTTGGCACTCTGAACAACTCAAACTCACTAAATAAATATCTTTTCCCACATAGCCCACCAACTTAGCTTCTTTACAGCGCGCCAAAAAACTGGAAAGCATTAAAGTTTCTACATGGTGTCGATCTGATTCAAACGCAGGTTGAAAAGCCAAAACAATTTGTGTTTGGCCTTTGGGGTACTCCATGCAATATGTTTCGAGCAAGGCTTTAAACTTTTGTTCGGTAGGCAGTTGCGTCAAAAGATCGATATCCCCAAGTGCCGTATCGGCTACGCGGTGAAGATTATCGGCTAAATCAAGCGTCATCCCTACAAAGAACACTCGACCATCTTGCAGTACGATTTTTTGAATAGTTAATTCTTGTGGTGCAACCAGCCCAGATGCCCGACGATTGAGAATGACACCGCTCCAATGATCTTTGGTGTTAATGTCATGCCACATCGATTGGTAAAATTCTTTGGAATGCTTGCCTGCATTAAATAGGTTGGCTTTTAACCCAAGTAGCTCATTTTGTTTGAAACCTGAATGCTGCTCAAAATAGTGGTTACAAGCCAAAACCCGCGTTTGATCGTCGGTTAGGATCAAACCATGATGTGTATTATCAAACACTCCTTCAAAAAGCTTGGCCACCTCTTGCAATGACTCAAGTTTGAGCAGCGGTCGAATCGTACCTTGCAACTGCGTGAGAGAAGTACGCTCGATAAAAATTTCCACATAAGTTAACGCCTGATCCGAAATAACAAGGTTGCAATTTAAAGCATGGCTTTTGCCACTTTCAATCACATACTTGAAGCAGCGCTTCATCTCTGCAGCTTTGCTCGGCGTCATATAACGCAAGAGTTCTTGGATATTGGCTATCGAAACACTGGAATGAAATAACGCATTCGCCGCTTTCAGATCACAAATAAACTCGGAAGTCGTTAGGTTAAACGACCAATCAATCGCATCATATCGAGCCACTGGCGGTTCTCGAAGCACTGCCTTTTCTCGTAGCTCTTGAGACTTCACCTGTGTCATATAGACTCCAACTCATTCAAATGATTTACCATTAATGGCACAGCATAGAGCAAAACTTAATCACAAGCCGTGAGTTAGCACTAATGATGTAAATGCAGTTGCTTATTTATTATTTTAGGCCAGACAAGCCATATAAAAAACGCCGAACATCAATACACCTCAAAAGGAGTAGCCTAGAACTATCGTAATCGAAAGAAAATAATGAACATGAAATGACCAACACGTTCATTTTATAAGCTACTGAAATACATTAACTTGCCTTATTTGATTAATATATCTTGTCGATATGATAATTATTACTGATTGACCAGATTCATTAGCCCCTATATGGTACCGTTCCCACACCCAAGAGGTGCTGGAAAAACTAATCCGAGGTACTCATGAACAAACCCCTTTTTTCAGTCGCGCTAGGAGCGCTTCTGTTTACATCTTTTCAGTTCAGTGCTTCTGGAACGGAATCCGGAATATCAACTAGAATCATCAATGGAACCCCTGCTGACGCGGGTAACTTTCCCTTTATGGTTGCCTTACACTATTCAACTCTTAAAAGCTCTTTTTGTGGTGGCAGCTACTTGGGTGATAAGTATGTACTTACCGCCGCTCACTGCGTAGCAGGAAAAAACCCGCTCAATGCAGAGGATATTGAAGTGACGGTTGGAGCGTATGACTTACGTACTAATGCTGGTCGCCGGGTAAAAGTCAAACAAATCTATTATCATGAAGCTTATGATGATGAAACTCATGCTGACTATAACGAAAGATCCAACGACATCGCGATTCTTGAATTAGAAAACTCATTACCAATACAAGCAGTCACCCGACCTGATGCTGGTGCACTTAATCTGCTACACGCTGGCACGGTTTTAGAGATCATTGGCTTTGGGGCAACGAGTTACAATCAACTGTTGAATAAATCGAGCAATCCTTCTCAAGTATTACGTAAAGCAGAAATATCGTTAATGGATGCTGCAACGTGTCAAGCTTTAGGTGGTAGTAACTACCCTCGTATAAGAAATGACGCTTTTTGTGCAACCAGTTACCCGCAAGATACCTGTCAAGGTGATAGCGGTGGCCCCGTTTTTATCAATGACGGCGGTAATTTCATTCAATATGGTGTCGTTAGTTGGGGGCGTGGTTGCGGGTTAGAAGGCGCAGCTGGCGTTTATGCCAAAGTCGACCATTTTAATGATTGGCTAACTAAAAGAACGTCTAAAGTTTCTTTCCGACAAACTCAAATCAAAGACGAGATTAAGTATGGAACTCATACCCATCGCTTTCATTTTGTAAACGGCTCTGATGAGATGATTACCGCAAACAACGTCACACTATCTCCAGCTTCTGCAAATATCACAGACCAAAACTGTTCGCTAGGATTGGCTCCGAGTAGCCAATGTTATGTTGATGTTTCTTATACCATTGATTCAATGACACCTGCTGATGTGCGCTTAGAGATTGACACTAACAGCCTACTAAATTTAGGAACCGTCACCTCATCACTAAAGCTCAATACGGTTCTACAACCTGCTGCAAAATCACTAGAGGGGTTAATTACCATACCCAATAGCAGTATTAGTGTGAATGTAAACCCTTGGCTAGAAGAAGGTGGTTGGCTACGTTCTGCCGTTATGAACGATAAAGCGAGATCGGTTTTGTTTCTTGAAAACGTCCCCAAAGGAAAAGTAAGTTTTGATTTCCAAGTCTCCTCTACTTTTCTTTATGATTCCTTAATTGTGAAAGTGAACGGTAGCACTTACATAATCGAAGATGGTGAACGTAGTGGCAACAGAACGTTATATTTGAATGATGAAGTCAACGATATACGCTTTGAATACGTAAAGACATCAAATACAGCAACTGGCAATGATGCGGCTTATATCAAAAATTTGAAATATGAAAAGCCTTACTCCTTTACCTTACCCCCAGTTTCAGGAGGTTCAGGCGGCGGTAGCACTGGTGGAATGACTTTATTGTCAATGCTGGCAGCCTTATTGATTCGACGTCGTTACATGAACCACTAACTCTTGTCTAAAGGTCAACCCGTTTTATTACTGGTTGACCTTTTTACTATTGCTGCATCCTTCTTATCACATATCACTTAGTATCTCTCCGACACACTTATCACTCACTTTATTAATAATTTTCTTTATAAATAGAACGCAAAGCCAATGTTCCGCTAGATACTACCAGTGCAAGTCGTTATAATGCGCGGCTCATTAATCAGAGGTCAAAATATGCACAGCAACGTCACTCCTATTCATCAATATAAAAAATACTGGGCAGAGTGCTTTGGAATCGCACCTTTCCTGCCAACCAGTAAAAAGGAGATGGATGCCCTAGGATGGGACAGCTGTGACATCGTGATCGTCACGGGTGACGCTTATGTGGATCACCCCAGTTTTGGTATGGCGATCATTGGCCGTTTACTCGAAGCGCAAGGCTTTCGCGTTGGGATCATTGCCCAGCCGCAATGGCAAAATAAAGACGCTTTCATGGCGCTGGGAAAACCTAATCTGTTTTTTGGCATCACGGCCGGCAACATGGATTCGATGATCAACCGCTACACCTCTGACAAAAAATTACGTCATGATGATGCGTACACACCCAATAATGAAGGTGGCAAACGTCCAGATCGCGCCACGCTTGTCTATTCGCAGCGTTGTCGTGAGGCTTATAAAGATGTGCCACTGGTACTCGGTGGTATTGAAGCAAGTTTGCGCCGCGTTGCCCATTATGATTATTGGTCAGACAAAGTGCGCCGTTCTGTGCTGTTTGATGCCAAAGCCGACATACTGCTGTTTGGTAACGCAGAGCGCGCATTGGTTGAAGTAGCGCACCGCTTAGCCAATGGCGATAATATCGCTGATATGACCAATATTCGCGGCACAGCCGTGAACCTGGCCGCTGAGCCTGAACATTACACCATCATTGACTCATCACGCATTGAGAAACCGGGTAAAGCGTTTGTTCCTGTGAACCCTTACGCGGTGGAAACGCAGTGTGAAACCAATCAAGAAAAAGAAGCCGAAGCAAAGCCAATCACCATTCGTCCTTCTCGCCATGATGCCGCGACAACAGCGGTTCGTTTGCCTGCTTTTGAAAAGCTCAATAATGACCGGATTTTATACGCGCATGCAAGCCGTGTACTGCATTTAGAAACCAACCCCTATTCCGGCCGGGCGCTGATTCAGCGTCATGGCGACCGTGAGTTGTGGGTCAACCAAGCCCCGATCCCACTCACCACAGAAGAGATGGATTACGTGTTTGGCCTGAGCTACGCACGCGTGCCTCACCCTATGTATGGCAAAAGTAAAATTCCTGCTTATGACATGATCAAAACCTCGGTTAATATCATGCGCGGCTGCTTTGGTGGTTGTTCATTCTGCTCGATTACCGAACATGAAGGGCGCATTATCCAAAACCGTTCAAAAGAGTCGATTTTGAATGAGATGGAAGAGATCCGCGATAAAGTTCCCGGCTTTACTGGAACCATTTCGGATTTGGGTGGGCCAACGGCGAACATGTACCGTTTAGGTTGTAGTGATCCTAAAGCTGAGATGAACTGCCGCCGCCCATCGTGTGTTTTCCCCGGAATTTGCCATAAGCTCAATACCGACCACAAACATACGATTGATCTCTATCGTGAAGCGCGCAAAGTCAAAGGCATTAAAAAAGTGATGATCGCCTCTGGTGTGCGTTATGACTTGGCGATTGAATCTCCTGAATATGTGCGTGAATTAGTCACGCATCACGTAGGAGGCTATCTCAAGATCGCCCCAGAACATACCGAGAAGAATCCGCTCGATCTGATGATGAAACCGGGTATGGGCACCTATAATCGCTTCAAAGAGATGTTTGAGAAGTACAGCGCTGAAGCAGGTAAGAAACAGTACCTCATCCCGTACTTTATTTCCGCGCATCCCGGTACAGAAGATGAAGATATGCTCAATTTGGCACTGTGGCTAAAATCAAACAATTTTGAGTGTGATCAGGTGCAGAACTTCTATCCATCGCCAATGTGTAATGCAACCGCGATGTATTACTCAGAAACTAACCCGCTCAAACGTGTGAAATACAAAAAACGTGAAGAAGTGACTGTCGCGAAGGGAGAGCGTCAACGCAGGCTGCACAAAGCGCTGTTACGCTACCATGACCCATTAAACTGGCCGATTATCCGTGAAGCCTTGATCAACATGGGTAAAAAGCATTTGATTGGTGATAAACCTAACTGCTTAGTGCCTGCGAATGATGTGGATGCACTCACGCCTGCGCAGCGTCGTAAATCTGGCCGTCACGGAGCGAACCGTTTTGCGACCAAACACACCAAAACTCAGCCGGGCTTTGATGCTCTTAATCCGCGTAAAGAGAGCGCTACTTCACCAAGCAAATCGCCAAACAAACCACGCGCTAGCAGCGCGGCAGACAACGGTAAGAAAAACCAAGGCGGCACATCTAAACCTGCACACTCTCGCCCGACAAGTAAAGGCAAACCGTTTGCTCAAGCCTCTAAGCCAAGAGCGCCACGTGCAGAACAGAGATAATTCCAAAGCCATATGATCAGCACAATAAGGCTCCGAAAGGAGCTTTATTGTTTTTCAAAGAACAGCGTTAGTTTACCGACCTCGATACCAAATTTTTTAATTTTAGTCAGGTTAAACACCCGCTTTTCATCTTGCCGGTAAAGCCAGTCGTCAAAGGTAACGGTTAGCGTAGAATCATCATAAGGTAAGGAAAAATCATATTGCCAACGCAAAGCGTTACCCACTTCTTCCCCTTGGGCTTGGCCTAATACATCATCCGCTTTACCGATATATTTTCCATCAGCAAAACGTTCAATCACCCATACTCTTTGACTTTTTTCACCATCATCAAAATTGAAGTCTTCAACCAAAGTGAGTTTATTCCCCTCAACTGTTCCGTCGATGGCAACCTCGAAACGACGCGTTTGCATCCCCGTATAATCTTGCACCATCCCCCATGCGAACGTTCGACCAGAGAAGTATTCAAATAGATCAAACTTAGGTTGCGTAGATTGGTATTGAGTGAGATCAGCGCTGCACCCCACTAACCAAAGTAGAAGTAACAGATAACTGCGTCTGGCTATCGCTTTCATGGTTGCATTCCTATCAATTGTTTGCGTAAGTGTGGGTATTGCGTCTGTGGCGACAACCATATAGCGAGAAAAGCGTCATTTAACGCTTCGTCGACTACGGTACCAACCTGCGCTTGAACACCGTTCTTAGGATGAAAAATAAAAGCGCCCTGCTGCCCATCGGAGGTGTAAATCAAGCGATCGCCCTCAGTAACGCTGGGGAAAATGGACGATAGGTGCACCAGCCACGGTGCAATTTGTTGCTCGGTTAGTTTGAGTTTTTGCCACTGCTCTGCAGTCGATTCCACCAGCTGTTTACTACTGATGTCGCGCTGATATTCAATTTCAAGCGCCAAGGGATGGGGCGATAAATCGCTTCCTTGCTCGTACTGCCCTGATGGGGTACGAAGCTGCGAGGAATAAATATCTAGCCATAACCAGCTTAAATTCGCTTGGCCAATCACTGGCCAAGTTTGCCACTCGGCCAGTTTATCGTCTGCCACCGCCGCAAAAGCGTTATTCACCAAGCTGTGAAAGGCAATCACTATCAGTAACAGGTTGAATTTTCTTAGCCTATTTCTCTTTGCTAACATCATCGCTAAATACCCTAAGTATCAATGCACCGATCATCACCCACTGCAGCCACAAGATGGCCATAGTCAAACCCAATGGCCAATCAAAATGTACAGCGCCTAAACGTTCTGCCGCCCAATAACTTAAACTACCTAACACGCCGACCACCAAACAAATGAGTTTGGATGGATAACGTTTCATCAGCACCACTAAATGGGAGGCATACCAAGAAAAAGCGCCCCACAACACCATTAACCAAATGGGAAAGTCATTGGTAGCAAAGCGTAATAATCCGAAATACTGATTAAGGGCATCGATAACAATACCCACTATGGTTAACGCAATCACCCTTTCCAAAGGATAAGAGAACTGCCGCAAGGAAAACATCAATGCGGCTAACATCATGGCCAATGCCAACCACTGCAAACGTTCTGTCCCCAACACAGCAACAAACCAGATCGCTTGAAACCAAAGAGAGACAGCAAACAGCGTTTTCATTACATCGGTCTTTGCAAAGTCATATGTACAGTGCTGATGGATTTTGCTAAAAATCCACCCTCGCAGTAGCAGAAATAGTAACGCCACATACGCGTGAATCGCTCATCATACCCAAGTTGTGAAACCTGATGTTTTGCAAGCTCAAAACGGTGACGCCAATGAGCAAGCGTATGTGCATAGTCAGGACCAAGATCAAACAGGTTGCGAACCACTAAATCACTGTGCTGTGTCGCCGCCGTTGTCAATGCGGTGATTGAGGGTAAAAAACCGCCGGGGAAAATGTATTTCTGAATGAAATCGACATTATTGCTGTAATAATCATAACGTTGGTCAGCAATGGTGATGGCTTGAATCGCCATCAAACCATTGGGTTTTAGTAGTGACTGGCACTTTTCAATATAAGAGGCGAGGTACTCTTTACCGACCGCTTCGATCATCTCTATCGAGACTAATTTATCGTACTGACCTTGTAGCAGGCGGTAATCTTGCTTAAGCAAGGTGACTTGACTCTCCAGCCCCTGCCGCTCTATTTGCTGTGCGGTGTAGTAATGCTGCTCTTCAGAAATGGTCGTCGTCGTGACCTGACAGCCGTAAGTTTTGGCCATGTAAATCGCCATCGCACCCCAACCGGTGCCAATCTCAATCACGTGGTCGCTTGCTTTGAGTTGTAACTGCTGGCACAAACGTTCCATTTTATTGATTTGCGCCTGCTCTAACGTTTCATCTGGATGTAGAAACAACGCGCTGGAATAGAGCATATTGCTGTCTAAAAAGGTGTGGTAGAGATCATTGCCTAGATCGTAGTGGGCATGAATATTCTCTTTGGCTTTATCGATTGAATTTCGATTGAGCCAGTGGCTGACTTTATAAAAAAGTTTGGTCAACACACTACTGCGAGCTTCAATGCCATCTAATGCACTGACATTACGAGCCATCAGTTCCATTAGGCTGGTCAAATTCGGGCTATCCCACCAACCATCCATGTAAGCTTCACCCGCTGCAATACTACCCCCTTTTAATAAACGAGCATAAAAATGAGGATGATGTATTTCAATCGTTGCATGGGGTTGATGCTCTTTAAGTACACCAAAAGTCTCCTGACTGGACGCGCCTTCATTGGAAAAGGTTTCAATGATGGTTAAAGTGCCGACGTCTAAACGCTGTAGACAGCGAAAAATGAAGCTTCTTGCACTCTTTTGCAACCCTGTCAGTTGCTTGGGCAACGCGAGAGTTTGTGAATTAAGCATTGAGCGTTCTCCTTGTTATTGTTATTTAGACACTGTCTCTGTGTAGATCTTGCGTATTTATGAATGTGGATTGGAGTAGAAAGGTGCTCCTTTAAGCCACAGCTTTAAAGCATGCCAGTAAATACCTATTGTCACTTTTACGGCCATCACGGGTGTTTTGATCAATAACTTGAGTAAATTTTTTGAATTAAATGGTTGTGCCTTCATCGATAAAGTCGCATCGAAAACTTTACCTTCTTTATGGCATTCCAAATGTACACTCAATGACGAACCAAGCGGCTTCAACTTCCAATGATATTGCTGATCAATAGGATTGAAGGGAGAAACATGAAACGCCTTTTGATGACGCCACTGTTGCTGCTCTTCTCCCGCTTGTGCTTTCACCGCGTAGTAGTGCCGTTGATTCCAAGGTGTATTACTCACTTCGGCCAACAAGTATTGCCATTCACCTTGTTGATCATAAAGATAGTAGAAATTAACCGGGCTGAAATAGATTCCTAAATAACGAAGGTGACATACTGCTATCACCTTTCCAGAGCAGCGGTCGCCCGTCAGCTCATGAACTTTATCTTGTATGCACTGTTTTAAATCCCCTTCACCAAGATAATCGGCGCGCTGAAAACGCGCCCAGTGCCACCATTTTTCGCCAAACCCCCAAACTGAATCACTCAGTTGCTCCAGTTCATCGAGATCAATACACGGCATAAACAATGGATAATTGAGCGCATGTTCAATCGGAGTAAATCGTCGATGACGTACCATGCCAACCATCAAACAACTGTTGGGCTCAGTCTCCATCACGCCGCGCCTTTTAACTGCTGCGCTTGCGCTTCAAGTTGTGTCACCACATCCAGCGCACTGGTCACGCCATCTTCATGAAAACCATTGCGCCAATAAGCGCCACAGTACCAAGTGTTATTCACACCGTTAACTTCAGGCTTGCGTTGCTGAGCCGCGATAGATTGCGTGGTGAATACCGGGTGGTGATAAGTAAACTGTCGTAAAACTTTCTCATCAGAAATGCGGTCACCGCTGTTGAGCGATACACAAAAAGTATGAGCGCCTTTAATATGCTGCAAGATATTCATATTGTAGGTCAGCGCTGGTAAACGCGACTCTTGATCTGGACTGCCATCAAGCCAATAGTTCCAAGCTGCCCAAGCGGCTTTTCGCTTAGGTAGCAGTGATGTGTCGGTATGTAAAGTGACTTCATTGGCTTGATAGTGCATTACGCCGAGCACCTCTTGTTCAGCCTCTGTCGGTTGCTCTAACATACCTAATGCCTGATCGCTGTGACATGCAAAAATTACATGATCAAAGTGGTGTGATTGCCCATTAACAATGAGCTCGACACCTGCCGAGCCGCGTTTGACTTGTGTAACTGGGCTATCAAGATGAATCTTATCTTTAAAACCTTGCGTCAAGGGTTCGATGTACGCGCGCGATCCGCCTTCAACCACATACCATTGTGGTCGGTTAGTGATCTCTAGCAGGCCATGGTTGAGGAAGAAACGCAAAAAGAAACTTAACGGAAAAACCCGCATATCAGCCAAGGAAGATGACCAAATTGCCGCTCCCATCGGTAAAATATAATTTTCACAAAAATAGTCAGAAAATTGGTGCTCAAATAAGAAATCACCTAAGGTTTGCATTGATTGATGCGCTTGTTCTGCTTGCTGTTTCGCTAACCGATTGAAGCGAATGATTTCAAAAATAAAGCGATAAAAGACAGGGTTTAACCAGTTCCGCTTTTGTGCAAACAACGTAGTTGCGGTATGACCGTTATATTCCAGCCCATTCTCATCATTACGCACACTGAAGCTCATTTGAGTCGGAATGCCTTTTACGCCAATTTCATTCATCATTGCGATGAAGTTTGGGTAGGTCCGGTCGTTGTACACGATAAAACCAGTATCAACCGCGTGATTTTGACCATCGAGCTCAATATCGACGGTGGCGGTATGCCCACCAATGTAATGATTGGCTTCAAACACGGTAACATCATGATGTTTATGCAAATAATAACCGCATGTCAAACCGGAAATACCGCTACCAATAATGGCGATTTTCATACTCAATTCCTTTAATTACAAAACAGCTCGTTATTTAAGTAATGCCGCAACTAATTTGCCTTGCCATGCGTAAGGTAAGCTGCCAATCAAACGTAATAGGCTCGTAAAACGGGCCGGAAAATAGAGGGTGGTTTTGCCTTTTTCCAACCCACGGCGAATCGCCTGCGATGCATACTCGGCACAGACCATCATTGGCATCGAAAAACTATTTTTATCAGTCAAAGGCGTGGCAACAAACCCAGGATAGATCATCGTCACAGCAACACCTTGCGCTCGCCAATCTTGCATGAGCGAGCGTGCTAGGTAACTAACCGCCGCTTTAGAAGCGCCATAGGCTTCTGCTCTTGGCAGCGCGATTTCACTGGCGATGGAACCAACGATCGCCACACGGTGGTTAGCAACAAAGTGATGCTGTATCGCCTCAATGCAATGAGCTAAACCCAAAACGTTTACGTCAAACACACGCTTAAACCGGAGTGAATCCATTTGACCATGATCGATGTATTCGCAATCGCCAGCGTTGAGGATCCACAGTGAAGGAGTAAAAGGCAGTTGCGATAAAGCCGATTTCGTTTGCTCAAAATCGGTAATATCAAACGCAATGCCTTGGATCTGCGGATACTCTTGATGCATTTGATTAAGCTTGGCTTGGTTACGCCCACAAGCAATAACTTGCCAACCCGTTTTTGCATAATCAACAGCTAGCTGATAACCAATACCAGAAGTGGCTCCCGTGATAAGTACACTCTTCATTGTCCTAACCTCTGTTTGATCGAACGAATAACACTTCCCAGCAGCGGAATGTGTTCATAGAGCATTTCTCCCAAGTCGAAGTAATCACGGTGATAAATGACTTGGTTGTCTTGAAACTTGAGATGGCTCATCCCTTGCACTTGTATAAGTTTTCCACGAGCTAGCCGAGGATGCTGCAAAGACATAGTCCATGTGAGAAAGCCGCAGTCACCGACTTGCTGGTGATCATGGATGGTAAAATCACAACGCTCTACGTTCTGATACAAACGAGCAAAATAATCCGATAGCGCACGCCAACCTTCTATTCGATGAGCGGCATCCTCAAAAAGGACATTGTCGTGATAAACCTGACGTAATAAAGGCAAGTTCTCTTTGTTGAGTTGACGATAAACTTGAGCAACCGATTCGACATCCATTGTACGTTTCCATAAGTTATACAAAAACTTCACATGTACAAAATAGTACAAGTCACTTAGTTATACAAAATATTTCTTGTATAACTTTGTATCTTTTCAATGCATACGTGGTTGCAAGGAATTAAGATCAAAAAAGAAAATAAAGACTAAAATTCCAATAGTTACGACGATCAAAAAGGCCAGCGTAATTCGCTGGCCTTCTCTTTTTAGTTAGCTTAGATTAACTATTGCGCAAAGCGGCGATGCGTTTATCAAGCGGCGGGTGACTCATCAATAATTCCGTCATTGAACGTTTACCGTTGATACCAAAAGCCATCATGGAACCTTCTAATTGAGATTCTTGCCCCATTTTTAAACGCTCTAACGCCGCAATCATCTTGTGTTTACCCACAAGCTTTGCTGCACCTGCGTCGGCGTGGAATTCGCGATGACGGCTATACCACATCGTAATAAAGCTCGCGAGGAAGCCAAATACCAATTCCAGCACCATAGAGATGCCAAAATAAACCATCATATTGCTACCGCCACCCTCTTCTGAATCTCGAGACGACACGATGTTTGCGATAAAGCGCGATAAGAAAATAACGAAGGTATTAACCACTCCTTGCATTAAAGTCATCGTAACCATATCGCCATTGGCAATGTGGCTCACTTCATGCGCCAATACCGCTTCGGCCTCATCACGCGTCATGCTGTGCAATAGCCCCGTTGAAACAGCGACGAGAGAATCATCACGTTTAGCGCCTGTTGCAAAAGCGTTGATGTCCGGTGAATCATAAATTGCTACCGTTGGCATACCAATACCCGCTTGCTGAGCTTGACGACGCACCGTTTGCACTAGCCAATGCTCAGTTTCGTTACGTGGACTTTCAATCACCATTCCACCTACCGAGCGCAGAGCCATGCTCTTTGACATCAATAATGAAATAAATGAGCCGCCAAAACCAAACAACGCGGCCATGACGAGCAAGCCAGATAAACTGCCCGGCTGCATCCCCGTCACAGCATAAACAATATTTAATACAAGGCTAAGAACCAGAACCACCGCAAGGTTGGTTGCTAGAAATAACATGACTCGCTTCATTACTTATCTCCGAATGAAAAGCTTATTATGAGTGTAGGCTGCAAGCGACGCTAGCATGAACCTACACAATTTTTCATATACATATAGTCTAAGATTTGAAAAACAAGGTTAAGCGATAAATTGAAACATTTAATGTCTGACGCCGAGTTTTCTAAAATCTGTTATTGAACAGCAAGATGGTTAACCTACCCTTACAGCACTTGATAGGCAATTGAACGCATAAGACTTTGGTCGTATTGAGAGTGCCAGCTAAAGTGACTACATTGCATGGGAAACAGACATTTTCGACGGACAAAGGACAGCATCATGGCTGAAACGAGCAACTATCAAATGGCGATTGATTTACTGTGTTGCCACTTAGGTCTCTCTGAAGATGAAGCTAAACAACAATTGGGAATTGGCAGCACACCATCCGCGCAGCAACAAATATCTGACACGCAACAAGCACTGATGGGGCTGATGCAAGAAAAATAGCCGTTAGCAAGGCTGGCGAGAGTTTATGCTAGCTAAATTGAAACAGCGCCGCTCATGGCATCATGGGTGGCGCTGTTTGTTTGTGTTGCCTACAATGACCGTGATTAATCTCGCGGCGGCGCTGGCGATAGTACTTCGCGATTACCATTATGGCCGGGAGCACTCACAATACCTTGTGCTTCCAGCTGCTCTACAATTCTTGCAGCGCGGTTGTAACCGATTTTAAATCGGCGTTGTACACCTGAAACTGAACCTCGACGCGTTTCCACTACATGTTCAACCACTTGATCAAATAGCGGATCCACTTCTTCATCACTTTCCATCTTCTCACCGGGTAGCAAGGCTTCTGGCCCTTGGTCACCATAAGTGATCTCTTCTATGTAGTTCGGCTTACCACGTGCTTTCCAGTTGTTTACCACCGCATGCACATCTTCATCCGAGGCAAACGCACCGTGAACCCGGATCGTGTGGCTAGAACCCGGTGGTAGATAGAGCATATCGCCCATACCGAGCAGTGATTCTGCACCACTTTGGTCCAAAATAGTTCTTGAGTCGGTTTTAGTCGAAACGGTAAACGCAACGCGGGTCGGAATATTCGCTTTGATTAAACCGGTGATCACATCAACCGATGGGCGCTGAGTGGCCAAAATAAGGTGAATACCCGCAGCACGAGCCTTTTGTGCCAAACGTGCGATCAACTCTTCTACTTTTTTACCCACCACCATCATCAGATCAGCAAATTCATCAACAACCACGACAATGTAAGGCAGTTTTTCCAGCAGTGGCGGTTCACTCTCCATACTGTCCCCTTCTCTCCACAAAGGATCGTGGATGGGGTGGCCAGCAGCAGCAGCCATTTTTAGCTTATCATTGAAGCCTTTGATGTTACGCACACCAAGCACAGACATTAATTTATAACGACGTTCCATTTCACCCACACACCAACGTAAAGCATTTGATGCGTCTTTCATGTCAGTCACGACTTCAGCTAACAGGTGAGGAATACCCTCGTAGATCGATAACTCTAACATTTTCGGGTCAATCATAATAAAGCGAACGTCTTCTGGGCTCGCTTTATAAAGCATGCTGAGGATCATCACGTTGACCCCAACCGACTTACCTGAGCCTGTTGTACCAGCCACCAACACGTGCGGCATTTTGGCTAAATCCGCGACCAATGCTTCGCCTGCAATGTCTTGCCCTAAAACGATGGTCGTGGGTGATTTCGCTTCTTGGAATTGACGGCTTTTTATAACATCTGACAAATAGACGGTTTGACGACTCATGTTTGGCAGTTCAAGACCAACATAAGGTTTACCGGGGATCACTTCAACCACCCTCACCGCCATTGCCGATAAAGAACGCGCCAAATCCATCGATAGGCTAGAAATACGGCTCACTTTTACGCCTGGAGCTAAATCTAATTCAAAACGAGTGATAACCGGCCCCGGAAAGATATCAACCACTTGCGCTTGGATTTTGTAATCCGCTAGTTTAGATTCAACCAAACGAGCAACCTCCTCTAATGCCTCTCGGTCAATAAAGTGTTCACGCTTTTCTGGGTGATACAGAAGCTCTAACGTCGGTAGTGGCTCCGTCGGTTTAGGCAGGTTAGTTTCTTTTTGCATTAAAAATGGGTTTTGCTTGGCCGCCATATTGGCCTGAGCCGAAGACACCATGTTCTGAAAAGCCGTCACATCGCTATCTTGCTGGCCTAACGGTGGCTCGTCATCTTCTGACATCACATCAAGATCAGCAGCCAACGCTTGATCTGATTCATCTTCATCCAGCACATCCAAATTGGAAATAACCGGTTCAACACGCGACACTTCAAGATCAACTTCTGTCATCGTAAGCGACGGATCGCTTACCTCTTCGTCCTCTGCCCATGCATATTGCTGAGCTTCTTGACTGGCATCGAGGTCGGCACTGGCTAATGCTTGATGCTCATTATGCTCATTAGCTCTTTCATCTACCCAGTCTGCCGATGAAAGAGCAAGGTCATCCTCTTCCAACGCAACAGATTCTAACTCTTCAATCGTTGCACTAAGTTGCTTGCTGCGATCAAATGGCGCTTCATCTGAGTGAGTGTCACTGAATTCAGGGGAAGTGTTAGCCTGAGTTTTGGCCGCTGGCATGTGAATATTAAAACGTCTTGGCGAGTGAGTCTGTTCCAGCTCTTCTTCAACCTCTACCGCAGGCGTGTATTGCTCGGCCCCAAACGCATCGAGGGCTGATTTGACATATTCTTCATTTGGCGAACTAGACTCAACAACGGCTAAGTCTGCGGATGATGATTCAAGCGGCGACAATTCCATTGGCGACAAAACGGGCGCAATATCTTCATCTTTCTCACCACGTAATCGATTGATCAACGCAACGCCAAGAGAAATACTCATCGTGCCTAACCATTCCACGATGCTTAGCCAGGAGATACCCGTTAGCAGCGTAAAACCAGCGCCCCATAAAAAGAGCAATACTAAGGTTGAGCCTAGTAAATTAAGCGTTGGCAGCGCCAAACTGGTTAAGACATCCCCAATCACACCACCAGATGAAAAATACCAAATATCGTCAAAGTTGATATCCGCAAGGCCACAACTGGTCAAAATCAAGATGGTTAAGCCGAGTAAACGCGTTCCCCACAGCACAAAATCAAGGGGTTCATTCTCTTCTCTTTTACGCAGAAAAACCCATGCTAGCACAGTAATCATGAGCGGTATTGGGTAGGCCAGCGATCCAAAAATAAAGAACAAGGTATCGGCAATCCATGCGCCAATAATACCGCCTGCATTTTCAATATCGCCTCCCCACGCGGTTTGCGACCATGAAGGATCGGCGGGACTAAATGTTAATAAAGCGATGGAAAGAAGCACAGAGGCAAGCACAGCGACAATAAGCCCGCACTCTTTCAGACGTTGCGATCCATTGAGGCGTGAAGACTGAGGCTCTTCGCTGGTCTTAATAATGGTCTCAACTTTATTTTGGTTCTCTTTGAACATAAACCTAGATTCTGATTAACGCCAACACTCAAGGTTTATTGCGGCTTGATGCGTTGGTTTGGGTGAAAACAGTCCGAGCGGCAAAAGCCGCTCGGTTTGTTGTGTGATTTAACCACATCAAGGTTAAAAACCCAATTGGCGAACGTCAGAATGTGGAAAGAAGTACCACTATTCAGACAATCTGGCGTTATCGAGTTTTGATAACCAACTGGTTACTTTGCTTCACTTCTTCCATCACAACATAAGTGCGAGTGTCATTGACTCCGGGCAAACGCAATAGCGTATCACCCAACAATTTACGATACGCCCCCATGTCAGAGACTCGAGTTTTGAGAAGATAGTCAAAATCACCCGAAACAAGATGGCATTCTTGAATGTCATCCAGTTTTTGAACCGCAGTATTAAACTGTTCAAACACATCAGGTGCACCGCGATTCAATGTAATTTCCACAAATACCAACAGCGAAGCATCAAGATATTGTGGATTCAACAACGCGGTATAACCGGTAATGAAACCTTGACGCTCTAAACGACGTACACGCTCTAAACAGGGGGTTGGAGATAAACCCACTCGTTTTGATAATTCTACATTCGAAATACGACCATCTTTCTGCAATTCATTCAAAATATTGCGATCGATACGGTCTAAATCCTTGGACGGCCTTTTATAGTTGTCTGCCATTTTTTATTCCACCTTATTACTTCCTTGCAAAAATATATACTACAACTTTTTAATATTCAGTATCAAATTTTACACATTCACATCTATACTAGTCACAAATTCGAAACAACAACCCTACATATAGTTATAACAACCAAAAAAACCTAAGGAGTCAGGATGATCATTGGAGTTCCTAAAGAAATCAAAAACCACGAATATCGTGTGGGCATGATTCCCGCAAGCGTGCGCGAACTTGTCTCACACGGTCACCAAGTTTATGTTGAAACAAATGCCGGTTCCGGCATCGGCTTTTCAGACGATGATTACATCGCTGTAGGCGCATCCATTCTTCCTACTGCTTCTAACATTTTTGCGAAAGCAGAAATGATTGTTAAGGTCAAAGAACCTCAGGCTGCTGAACGAGCAATGCTCCGCGAAGGCCAAATTTTATTTACCTATTTACATCTAGCTCCAGATTTTCCACAAACTGAGGAGCTAATCAAGAGCAAAGCTGTCTGTATAGCCTACGAGACTGTAACAGATAATATGGGTCGCTTGCCACTATTAGCACCAATGTCTGAAGTCGCTGGTCGAATGTCTATTCAATCAGGTGCGCAGTGTTTAGAAAAATCACACGCGGGCTGTGGTTTGTTACTGGGTGGTGTACCCGGAGTCGCACCAGCAAAAGTGGTGGTGATTGGTGGCGGTGTAGTCGGTGCCAACGCAGCCAGAATTGCCGTCGGAATGCGTGCTGATGTGACGATTCTCGACCGAAGTGTTGATATGCTGCGTAAACTCGATGAAGAATTCCAAGGCCACGCTAAAGTCGTATATTCGACAAAGGATGCGATTGAAAAATACGTCCTCGAAGCCGATTTAGTAATAGGCGCAGTACTGATCCCCGGAGCAGCAGCTCCTAAACTCGTAACTAAAGATCTGATTTCTAGAATGAAACCTGGCTCTGCGGTCGTTGATGTGGCAATTGACCAAGGCGGCTGCTTTGAAACCTCACATGCTACCACTCATGATGACCCGACCTATATCGTTGATGACGTCGTTCATTACTGCGTCGCAAATATGCCAGGCGCTGTGGCTCGCACATCAACTTTCGCCTTGAATAACGCTACGTTGCCTTACATTGTTAAACTGGCCAATAAAGGTTATCAACGTGCATTATTAGAGGATAAAGGATTCCTAGAAGGTTTAAACGTGATACACGGTAAAGTCACCTGTAAAGAGGTCGCCGAGAGTTTCAACCTTGAATATCTTGACCCATCTGAAGCTATCGCTCTGTTTAACTAACGATAACAATTTGCGGTAAAGCTCTCAATTCTTAGCCAAGTGCGTCATGCGCTTGGCTTTCATTTTTTATAAGCGTGAACCAATATATTGCGTGGCGTTACTTTCCTAGCGCAAAACTGCTCAATCTGCACCTCATAGCCTTGCTCTTGAAGATAAAGTGCCTTATCCAATACCAACCAAAGCTCAATCATGCGGCGAAATGCCTGTTGTACTAAGCCTATCCTTTCCATCTGCCAAAAACGCTGCTTGCCTTTACGTTCATAAGCAGGCCAATCCACTTCTGGTAATACGATGCCTTTTTGTGCCGCCGCCCAATAACAAAAAGCTAAAAATCCTTCGGCTAGTTGTGATTTTTTGAGGCTCGGAATTGGGCAATATTGATGATGCCCAAGCTCAGATCTTAGCAACAAATCAAAACCCAAACGAAACGTCATTTCTTGCAAACGATGACGGCGAACCCGCTCTCCCCCCGTAACGGTTTCTTGCAGCGGAATACGCAGCTCTTCTTTGGACAGGGCAAGAGAAGAAGTACGACCGTAGCTGGACATGGGTTGGTAGCTATCGGCTTTGATTAAATGGTAGCAACATGGTGAAAACGTAATCGCAGGCAAGCGATGAGCAACGGAATATTCAAGTAGGCGGACATGGAGATCACCACAGGCATGTAAAGCGACGGCATGTTGATTGGTATTGAAAACGCCAAACGCTTGCGGCTCAAAAGCGTCCCCTTGAATAAATTGCATCGGAAGATCATGTTCATCGGCACAAGCTTGTCCTGCATGACAGAGCTGCGACTGATATTCAAAACTAGTGACTTTTTGTTTTGACTGCGCTGCGATAATTCGACCTAAAAAGCCTTTACCCGCGCACCACTCTAGCCATTCCGTTCCTGAATGCCTAGAGAGGAGTGATTCGCTCATTAAACGAATTTGTTCTAGCTTTCTGCCAGGGATCCCCTGCTCTAAGTAAGGGCTGAGTGCTTGCTGAGTATTACGAGGGGCATCTTGAAGCCTAATCATGATATCCGCTTCTTTTAACCCCTCGATATACGGATGAAGTTGCTCAATGAGCACTTGCGGCGATGACTTTAAGCTATCGATACTGTCCAAAGATAGCGTTTGCAACCACTGATCCAGCCTATGGTCTGAATGTTTCCAAGGTGAACTGTCTAAGCCACTATGATGAAAGGGCTCAAATCGCCAAAAACGTTGATTTTCAATTAAAAAAGCATCGATATGTTTGAAAAGCGCGCGCATACATCCCCCCTAGAAAGGCCAATTCTAGGAGGTGATGGTTTAATTAGGAAGTGTTTCGTTTTAAATGATCAAAATTTGCTTAACGAACTGGCAATTCAATGTCTTTAAACATCTCTTCTATTTCGATATTCGATTTTAACGAGGTAGCCCGTTCGACGACAGGGCGAGTAAGATGAGGCGCGAAACGTTCCATAAAGTCAAACATATAAGAGCGCAGGAATGTGCCTCGGCGAAACCCAATGCTAGTCGTGCTAGCACCAAAAAGATGGCTGGCATCAATCGCGATAAGATCGGTGTCGCGTGATTTATCTATCGCCATACTTGCGATAACACCCACCCCAATTCCCATTCGGACATAAGTTTTTATCACATCCGCATCGGTGGCGGTGAAGACAACTCGCGGCGTTAACCCTACGCGATTAAATGCAGTGTCTAACTCTGAACGACCAGTAAAACCAAACACGTAAGTGACCAATGGATACGCGGCTAAATCCTCAATCGTTACCCGTTCTTTTTTTGCAAGAGCATGATCTTTAGGCACAACAATAGAACGGTTCCAATGATAACAAGGTAGCATGATGGCATCTTGGTACAGATGAAGCGCTTCTGTTGCTATCGCAAAATTAGCGGTGCCTTTTGCAACCGCTTCCGACATCTGACTTGGAGTACCTTGGTGCATGTGTAACGACACTTTCGGATAACGCGCAGTGAATCCTTTGATTACATCAGGTAACGCGTAGCGAGCTTGTGTATGAGTCGTTGAAATATTCAGCGTACCCATCTCAGGGTGCGTATGCTCCCCAGCCACGGCCTTAATGCTTTCCACACGTGAAAGGATCTCTTGTGAGATACGAATAATATCTTCACCTGCACCCGTGACTTGTGTCAGGTGCTTACCGCTACGCTCAAAAATTTGAATACCCAATTCATCTTCGAGTAAACGAACCTGTTTACTAATGCCTGGCTGAGAGGTATAAAGGCTTTCCGCAGTTGCTGAGACATTCAGGTTGTGATTAACCACTTCAACAATATATTTTAACTGCTGTAACTTCATTATTGGCCCCGTAATCCATTATCAAAGATCCAGATCTTTCAATCATAGTTTATAATTATTAGTTATAACGCTTAACACTCTCAATTCAAAGCTTGATGATTCAAGAGCGAAGAAAAAAGTAAGTATTTTGCGTAGCTGACTAAATTTTTGCCAACTATCGCCCAATCTAAGCAATAAAAGGCAGTTTTTAGGGGTCAAAACAGGAATAATAAAAATAGTCAATTTGAAGGTGTAGTGATAACTAAGGATCGTGTATTCTTAATTGCTAGCCACTGAATTCTAATAAAGATACGGATTATATGAATATAGGTTTAATCATTGCTCTTGTAGCAGTTTTGCTGGTGTTAGTCCTTGGCTATAACATCATGCTTCAATACAAAGTAAAGGTCGAGTCAGCTAAAAAGCAGGAGTCGACTCGATATATCGCCATTATTGATGCGACAGAAGACCTTATCGGCAACGCACACCACATGCCGTTTAGTAAAGAACTCTTAGTGTGTTTAAATACCCGTATCCTTGATGCCCTACTTAGTATGTATGAGCTTGACCCGAAAAATAAGCAGTTGGCACAACGCATTGAGCATATGAAAGGGCAAATTAAGCATTTACAAGAAAACCACCCAGGTGGTGACAGTACAACGTTTAAAGTACCCACCAGCGATAAACAAGCTTTGATTATGCTTAAACTAGTGAAACGTTTAAGAGACACGATTCGTAGTGAGCACAATAAAGGACGTTTTGAAACACAATCTTACGTCGCTGAAAATGCGCGTCTAGAAACAATACAAATTCGAATCAACATTGAAAATGTTGTTAAGCGGGCAAATGATTCGATCGTTCGTGGGCAACCCGGAACTGCGATTCAGCTATTGCGTAAAGGGATCGATGTTCTGAGCTCAAAAAATGATGCTTATTCCAATCAAGCTCGTGAAAAACTTCAGTCAATGTATGATGACCTAGAAAAACGACGCCAAACAAAAAGTGCAACGGATCTTCAACAAATTGAAGATAACGAGAGAAATAGTGATATGGAAGCACTGTTTGGTGAAAAGAAAAAATGGTAGCCCATTATTTTTGCTTAGGAAGTATTTTTAAGGTCGCATAAGCGACCTTTTTCATACAACAACGTAAAGAAAACATTAAGTTAAATTAACGTATCATTTATCGCTTTTAGGACTTCATCCGGTCTTGTTGCCTGAGTAATTGGGCGACCGATGACTAGATAATCTGAACCAGCTTTTATAGCCTCACTCGGAGTCATAATACGTCTTTGGTCTCCTGTTTCAGAACCAATAGGACGAATCCCTGGCGTAACTAATTTAAACTCTTGACCAAGATGGCTCTTAAGCATGTGCGCTTCTTGAGCTGAGCATACCACTCCATCTAACCCTGCATTTTGAGTTAGGCTAGCCAGACGCATTACATGCTCTTTAGGTGCAACATCGATGCCAATACCACGAAGATCAGATTGTTCCATACTGGTTAGTACTGTGACAGCAATAAGTAGTGGTCTATCGTTACCATAAGGTTCAAGAATCTGGCGAGACGCCGACATCATTCTCTCCCCACCACTGGCATGAACATTCACCATCCATACCCCAAGCTCAGCCGCCGCACGTACGGCTTTAGAGCACGTGTTGGGAATATCATGAAACTTTAGGTCTAAGAATACCGAAAAACCTCTTTTGTGTAGCTCACGCACAAAATCAGGACCAAACAGGGTAAACATCTCCTTGCCCACTTTTAATCGACAGCTGTTGGGGTCAATTTTATCAACAAAAGCTAACGCTTCCGCTTGTTGCTCATAATCCAACGCGACAATTACTCTCTGGTCTTTCATTTTCACTCCTAAAATAATTAAGCTAAAAAAATGCAGCTTTCATAAGCTGCAGTTTTCGAGTCGATCAGTAACTCCAGTACATGAACTCTATTCACCATCCAAACCACGGATAGGTTTAATTGAACCCCAATTCTTACATGATGGGCAGTGCCAGTAGAGAGAATGGGTTGAGAAACCACACTTTCTGCATCGGTAGTGAGGTTTTACTTTTAGTTGCTCACCTACCAATTTTTGCAAGGTCGACAAGCTCTCTTTCGCTCGACCTTCCTCCGCTTCGATGAGATGGTAGTCAATTAAACGATAGAAGCCCTTCATAGTCGGATTTTTAACCAATTGCCGTGTCAAAAGTTCCTGCGCAGCTCCAGCACCATCATGTTGTGCCACCAACTGTGCGAGCATCAGTTCAGCTGACACTCCAGCTTCATTGATAATGCACTCGCGTAAAAACTCAACAAGTTCACCCTCTTTCCCAATATGGTGATAGCACTCAGCAAGCGTCGGCAATACCTCGCCGATAAAATCAATGTCCTGCTCCAAGACCATCTGCATATACTGGATTGTATGACGGTAGTCATCATTTTCAAGATACAGCTTACCTAAAGAGATCGTTGCGCGTACACATTTCGGATCTTCAGACAGCGCTTTTTTAAGATATTGAATCGCTTTGCTATCGCGTCCTTCAGCCTTCTCTTGCATTGCAAGTTCACACCAAAAATGGGCTATAACACTGTGCATCCTTTTTCTGCCTAATTTGACCAACGCATAAGCGTAATCGATAGCTTTATGCCACTCTCGAGTCTGTTGGTAAATAGAAACCAATTGTTGTAACGCCGCTTCTTTGTGTTCGGGCTCTTCAATCAGTTGTTCAAATATTTTTTCAGCGCGGTCGAGAAAGCCTGCCACCATATAATCTTTTGCCAATTGTTGTAAGGCGAGATTTTTTTGGTCAATAGTAAGACTTGAACGAGATATGAGATTTTGATGGATGCGGATAGCACGATCAACCTCTCCTCTTGAACGGAATAAGTTGCCCAGCGCTAAGTGGGTATCAATCGTTTCATTGTCTACTTGGAGTAGCTCAATAAAATGGTCAACGGCCTTATCTGATTGATCAGAAAGCAGTAAGTTAAGACCCGTCACATACTGACGAGAAATTTGGTGAGAGTGTTTCTGCTTGTCTTGCTGAGCACTGCGATTTCCCATATACCAGCCGTAGGCGGCGGCAATCGGTAATAGCAAGAAGAGAATTTCTAACATCAAGTCAGCCTTTATTTCACTACGCTTTACTTGTTACAGCGTTGTTCTCTGCTGTTTGCTTTTTCAGTTGCTTATTCAACTTTCTAACTTGCAACTGAGACTTGAAGTAGAAGCTACTGCCAAGCAAACAAGCAAGTAAAAAACCAGAGACAAAGACAGTGCCAAGTAAAGTAGACAGGTGAAATTCGCCTTGAGCGATCAAATAGTTAAACGTCACAACTGCTTGATTTTGAGCCCCTAATGCTAAAGCAATCAAAAAAAGTGCAAGAATTAGAACGATTTTTATAATTTTCATATGCCACTACCTATCCAGTATTGATCTGGTCTGATTATGCAGGAAAATGGCCTTACAAACCATGTCTATTATGGATTCCTTTCTTAAAAAAACGGCATACTTAAACTGTATGCCGTTTTTTAGAATACTCTCTAAATCGCTTTAGATATTCTCATTAACTCGCTCACGTAACTCTTTACCTGGCTTGAAATGAGGGACGAATTTGCCATCCAACACCACTTTATCACCGGTTTTAGGATTACGACCTACTCTAGGCTCACGATAGTGCAAAGAGAAACTACCAAATCCGCGAATTTCGATTCGCTCTCCGCTTTCTAAAGTTGATGCCATATGTTCAAGAATATCTTTCACAGCGTCTTCAATTTCTTTAGCAGATAGGTGCGTTTTCTCAGCACAGAGTCTTTCTATCAATTCAGACTTAGTCATAGTTTCCCTCATTACTTATCAAAGTAGGCACTAACTGAAAAAAAAGGAGCCTTACGGCCCCTTTTAGCGAGTTAGATTATTCGCCTTTAGCAGCCTTGAATGCATCAGCCATAGCATTACCAAACGCACCTTCATCAGCTTTGTTCAGTGTAGCCATTGCTTCTTGCTCATCAGCTTCATCTTTAGCTTTGATAGATAGGTTGATTACGCGGTTTTTACGGTCTACACCAGTAAATTTCGCTTCAACGCTGTCACCAACGCTTAGGACTAGAGACGCATCTTCAATACGGTCACGAGATGCTTCAGAAGCACGGATGTAACCTTCAACGCCGTCTACAAGTTCAATTGTAGCACCTTTCGCGTCAACTGCAGTAACAGTACCGTTAACTAGAGTACCTTTTTTGTTATCAGCAACATATGCGTTGAACGGGTCGTTTTCCATTTGCTTAACGCCAAGAGAAATACGCTCACGCTCTGCATCTACTGCTAGAACAACTGCAGAGATTTCATCGCCTTTCTTGTAATCACGTACCGCTTCTTCTCCAGGAACGTTCCAAGAGATGTCAGATAGGTGAACTAGACCGTCGATGCCGCCGTCTAGACCGATGAAGATACCGAAGTCAGTGATAGACTTGATCTTACCAGTAACTTTGTCGCCTTTAGCTTGCGCTTCAGCGAATGACTGCCATGGGTTAGCTTTACACTGTTTAAGACCTAGAGAGATACGACGACGCTCTTCGTCGATATCAAGAACCATAACCTCAACTTCGTCGCCAACATTAACAACTTTAGATGGGTGGATGTTCTTGTTAGTCCAATCCATTTCAGAAACGTGTACTAGACCTTCAACGCCTTCTTCGATTTCAACGAAGCAGCCGTAGTCAGTTAGATTTGTTACACGGCCAGATAGTTTATGACCTTCTGGGTAACGCTTAGCGATAGCTACCCATGGATCTTCGCCAAGTTGCTTAAGACCTAGTGATACGCGAGTACGATCACGATCAAACTTAAGAACTTTAACTAGGATTTCGTCACCAACGTTAACGATTTCTGATGGGTGTTTAACGCGTTTCCAAGCCATATCTGTGATATGTAGAAGACCATCAACACCACCAAGGTCAACGAATGCGCCGTAGTCAGTAAGGTTCTTAACGATACCTTTAACTTCAGTGCCTTCTTGTAGAGTTTCAAGAAGTTCGTCACGTTCAACGCTGCTTTCTGATTCGATAACAGCACGACGAGAAACAACAACGTTGTTACGTTTCTGGTCTAGTTTGATAACTTTGAACTCTAGCTCTTTGTTTTCTAGGTGAGTAGTGTCACGGATAGGACGCACGTCAACAAGAGAGCCTGGAAGGAAAGCACGGATACCGTTTAGTTCAACAGTGAAGCCACCTTTAACTTTACCATTGATAATACCAATAACAGTTTCAGCTTCTTCGTAAGCTTTCTCAAGAACGATCCAAGCTTCATGACGCTTAGCTTTCTCACGAGAAAGTTGAGTTTCACCGAAACCATCTTCAACAGCGTCTAGAGCAACGTCTACTTCAGAACCAACTTCAACTTCAAGTTCGCCAGCAGCGTTCTTGAACTGTTCAGCAGGGATAGCAGACTCAGACTTAAGACCAGCGTCAACAAGAACGAAACCATTCTCGATAGCGACTACAGTACCTTTAACGATTGTACCTTGTTGAAATTGTGTTTCGTTTAAAAACTCTTCAAAGAGTTGAGCAAAAGATTCAGTCATTTATTTAATCTTCAATAATTAAACTTCCATGGGTATCCTACCGCATGGGGTTATTAAATTCGCCAGTCATCATCCTTGCGACCGACGCTCTTACCTAGCAGAACTACTCTGCCAGCTTAGATTCTACATATTGTAATGCTTCTTCTACAACTTCGTCGATAGACATTGAGGTTGAGTCAAGCAATAGCGCATCCTCTGCAGGGCGTAATGGGGCCACTGGGCGGTTACGATCTCGGTCGTCACGCTCTTGGATCTCGCTTAAAAGGGCGTCAAATTTAACATCTAGCCCTTTGAGTTGCAACTGCTTAAAGCGACGTTGGGCTCGCTCTTGCGCGCTGGCATCGAGGAATATTTTCACTTCTGCTTGAGGAAACACAACTGTGCCCATATCACGTCCATCAGCAACCAGTCCCTGCCCTTTCGCAAAGGCTCGTTGGCGACGTAATAATGCCTCACGAACTCTAGGCAATGCCGCTACTTTTGATGCCGCCATTCCTGTCTCTTCTTTGCGCAATTCTTTCGATACGTCCTCACCTTCAAGAATCACTCTAACCAAGTCGCCTTCTGCGATAAATTGGACATCTAAATGTGTCGCCAGAGGAACAAGCGCTTCTTCCGACTCCGTATCCACACCGTGGTGAATCGCCGCCAATGCAAGAACGCGGTAAATAGCTCCAGAATCGAGCAAATGAAAGCCTAATTTCTTAGCCAACAACATACAAAGAGTGCCTTTACCTGCACCACTTGGTCCATCTACGGTAATTACCGGAGTGTGAGAGGACATGATTTACTCCACTTAGTTTTTATGCGGCTTGCTTGCTCGCTTTTGTCGGCGACAAATTATAGTGCTTATCCGTTACAGGCGCTAGGAAGGAATGGTGATATGACTGAAATTTCACAGTGATACAAGCGTCGCTTTTAGGGGGCGACGCTTTTGATAGAGACTTTTATAAAATGATACGCTCAGCGTTTTGCCTGACAGTAGCGGCACCAATGCCTTTCACCAAGCTCAGATCTTCTTTGGTTTTAAAATCGCCATTTTGTTGACGATATTCAACAATCGCTTGTGCTTTTTTAAGTCCAATACCTTTCAACAAAGTAGCAATTTCCTCAGCGGAAGCCTGATTTATATTAACCGTAATTTCAATGCCTTGGTGCGTTTCTACCACCTTTTCTTCTGCTAATGTCGGTGAAAGAGGCAATACGATACTTAGAAGTAACAACCCGAGTTTTGTTTTCAATTTCATATGAACATTTCCTTGTTTATTAATGGGTACCAATATTAATTGAGCTTGGAAATGAGAGGGAATCAAAAAGGTAGAAATTGAAATGGGCTGCATAAGCAGCCCATTTTGAGTTTCATATCAATTACATTACTAGCCTTTATTGGCTCACAACATAATATTCAATGTCTGTATTTTTACGCAAAGTTGTAAGTATCGCAGCCAAATCACGTTGGCTACCGATGCGCTCTAACTGAGCCGTAATTTGATCGTTGTACTGAGGTGTGACTTTAGCCTCAACCTTATGTAGTTCAACAAGAACAATATCACCGTTCATTGCTTTCGCTTGACCGTAAACCACACTATCTGTAGCGGGTTTAGGGAGAGAAAACACCGTACTCGCCAATGGAGAGCTACGATCAATCATTTCCAACTCAGCAAATTTTAACCCACGCTGTTCCAATAGGGATTGGTCACCTTGCTTTAGGGTATCAATCAATTTTGTGGCTAACTCAATCGCTTGTTGTTCGCCTTTGACTTTAGAAAGCTGAGCAACCACTTGCTCTTTCACTTCAGCCAAAGGAAGAACCATTTGTTCCCGAGCATCATCAACACGAACAACGATAACGTGTTCTGGGGCAACTTCTAATACCTCAGAATTGAGCCTATCTTCTTTTACCTCTGGGCTTAGAATAGCTTGAAGAACAGCTGGATTTTTAAGAATTTCAGGCGCATCTTGCTGAGAAATAAAATCGGTTTTCTGAACCTTAGCTGAGATAGCGTTTGCTGCTTCATCCAGAGAGTCAGGTGATTCAAATGCCACTTTTTCTAGCTTAGTCTGCAACTCATAAAACTGATCAGCGGCCTTTTGGTCTACCATTTCAGCTTTGATTTCAGAGGCAACCTGTGCGTAGGGCTGTGCGATAGGGGCTTTAACATCATCAAGACGGATAATGTGATAGCCAAATTCAGATTTGACCAACCCTGTGATATCCCCTATCTGTTCGATAGCAAAGGCTGCTTGTTCAAAAGCTGGGTCCATCACATCATGTTCAATCCAACCTAGCGAACCACCCTCTTCTGCGCTTCCTACGTCTTCTGATTTTTCTTTCGCTAAAGTCGCGAAATCAGCGCCAGCATTCAGTTCATCGAGAATTGCCTGTGCTTTAGTTTTATCATCACCTTGAACCAAAATATGGCTTACTTTACGTTGTGCTTGAGTGGAGTATTTGTCTAAATGCTCTTGGTAGTACTGCTCGGCCTGTTCATCAGACACTACAATTTGGTCTTTCAATTGTTGGGCAGAAAGCTCGATATAAGCCACTTTAACCTGCTCTGGACGGGTATAGCGCTCTGCATTTTGTTGATAATATTGAGTAATTTCTTCATCACTCAACTCAACATTTTTAGCAAAGTCGCTGAGTGACAATGTGAGCGCACGGATATCACGGGTTTGAGAGAGCAGTTCACTTTGCTGATTAACTTCACCCTGCAACGTAAATTCACTACCTTGGATAGCACTAAGTAACTGGTTACGGATAAGATCACGACGTAGATATTCTGCAAAGCTTTCAGCAGAGAAACCTGCACGGCGAAGAGCCGCTTGATAGATTTCTTGGTCAAACTTACCGCCAGTCTGGAATTGAGGCATGTCTAAAATCATTTTACGAACCTGATCATCGCTCACTCGTAAACCTAGTGATTGTGCATGCTGCTCCAACAATAAATCGTTAACCATACGATCAAGCACTGACTTACGAAATGACTCGACATACTGAGGATCAGCGAGCAAGTTAGCAAAATAATCCCCTAATTGGGATTGCATGCGATTGCGCTCGTTCTGGTACGCTTGTTCAAATTCACCACGGCCAATCTCACTATTGCCAACTTTAGCCGCAGCATTACTGCCACCGCTGACCAAGTAGCTACCGACACCTGCGAATACGAATGATAAGATAATCATTCCTAGAATAATTTTCACCGCGATGCTGTTCACGCCTTCGCGTAATCGATCCATCATAATCTAACTGCTCTCCGGATAAGAAGCTTCACACTTCAGCCTAAAAATTGAATAGCGCGATAATATCAGAAAAAGAAATGCGCATCAGTAGGATGCGCATAATTTCAAAAGGTTCGAATTAATTTTGCGCTTAAGCCGCAAAAAAATAACGATTTTGATTAGTTACAAGCGTCTTTAAGCGCTTTGCCTGCTTTGAAAGCAGGTACTTTTGCTTCTGCGATTTGGATCTCTTCACCCGTTTTAGGGTTACGACCCGTGCGCGCTGCACGAGTGCGAACGCTAAATGTACCAAAGCCAACAAGCGCTACTTGATCGCCAGATTGAAGAGTGCCACTAACGGCTTCGATGAATGCATCAAGAGCACGGCCTGCCGATGCTTTAGAGATGTCAGCGTTTTCTGCGATTTTTTCTACTAATTGTGTTTTATTCACTGTGATTCCCCTTTGCGTCACCCATTATTATTTTTTAACGGTGACTTTTCGTTCCATTAAGTTCCCAAACTAGCTTGAAGCCTTATTACATCTGGGCTGCAAGCTATAGGGGCTTACGTTAGCGCCCAAAAAAAACGCTGACAAGCCTTTTTAAGCCTATCAGCGTGATCTTTTACTTATTTTTGCTGCACATCACTATTTTTTAGCTTCAAATTCAACCCCAGAAGGGTCTCGTTCAAGTGCGATCTTCAAAACTTCATCAATCCATTGAACGGGAATGACTTTTAGATCAGCAATCACATTTGCAGGGATCTCTTCCAAATCACGCTCATTCTCTTTTGGGATCAATACGGTGGTGATACCACCACGATGTGCTGCGAGCAGTTTTTCTTTCAAACCGCCGATAGGTAATACTTCACCACGCAACGTTATCTCACCCGTCATCGCGACTTCCGCTTTCACAGGATTACCCGTCAAGCTAGAGACAAGCGCCGTACACATAGCAATACCCGCGCTTGGGCCATCTTTTGGTGTTGCGCCTTCTGGCACGTGAACGTGAATGTCACGCTTTTCATAGAAATCAGCGTTAATCCCTAATTTCTCGGCGCGTGCGCGAACCACAGTCATCGCAGCTTGAATGGATTCTTGCATCACCTCGCCCAGAGAACCAGTTTGCGTCAACTTGCCTTTGCCAGGCATTGATTCGGTTTCAATAGTCAGCAAATCACCGCCTACTTCTGTCCATGCTAAACCCGTAACTTGGCCAATTTGGTTACTGTCGTCGGCTTTGCCAAAATCACAACGTTGCACACCTAGAAACTCTTTTAAATTCTCTTGGTTGGCTACCACGGTTTTTACGTCTTTATTCAACAAGATTTTCTTCACCGCTTTACGGCAAATTTTTGAAATCTCTCGCTCTAAGCTTCGTACGCCCGCCTCACGTGTGTAATAACGGATAATACCAATAATGGCTGAATCTTCGATAACAATTTCATGAGGCTTCAAACCATTCCGCTCAACTTGCTTAGTCACTAGATGGCGTTTAGCAATATTCAGCTTTTCGTCTTCTGTATATCCGGAAAGGCGGATAACTTCCATACGGTCAAGCAGCGGACCTGGGATGTTCATTGAGTTTGATGTCGCAACAAACATGACATCAGACAAGTCATAGTCCACTTCTAAATAGTGATCGTTAAAGGTGCTATTTTGTTCAGGGTCAAGCACCTCCAACAATGCGGAAGATGGGTCACCACGCATATCTGAAGACATTTTGTCGATTTCATCAAGCAGGAACAGTGGGTTTTTCACACCAACTTTCGCCATTTTTTGAATCAACTTACCCGGAAGAGAACCGATGTAAGTACGGCGGTGACCACGAATTTCTGCTTCATCACGCACTCCACCTAACGCCATACGGGTATATTGTCGACCTGTTGCCGCCGCTATCGAGCGGCCAAGAGACGTTTTACCAACGCCCGGGGGACCAACAAGACACAAAATTGGCCCTTTCAGCTTGTTGATACGACTTTGTACCGCGAGATATTCTAAAATACGCTCTTTGACACGATCTAAACCGTAATGATCGGCATTTAAAATCTCTTCAGCTTTTGCCAAATCTTTCTTAACTTTTGAACGTTTTGCCCAAGGAACATTGACCATCCAATCAATATAGCTACGCACAACGGTTGCTTCTGCAGACATTGGAGACATCATCTTTAATTTCTGCAGCTCTTGTTCCGTTTTTTGGCGCGCTTCCTGCGGCATTTTAGAATCGTCAATTTTCTTCTTCAGCATTTCAAATTCATCAGGTGCGTCATCCATCTCACCTAATTCTTTCTGAATCGCTTTCATCTGCTCGTTGAGGTAATACTCACGCTGAGATTTTTCCATCTGCTTTTTAACGCGACCACGAATGCGTTTTTCAACCTGTAATAGATCGATCTCCGCTTCCATTTGTCCCATTAAAAATTCCAAACGTTCACTGACATCAACAATTTCGAGAACTTTTTGTTTTTCAATCAATTTCAATGGCATGTGAGCGGCGATGGTATCAGCCAAACGCGCTGCTTCATCAATCCCATTTAACGACGTTAATACTTCAGGCGGGATTTTCTTATTGAGTTTGATAAAACCATCAAATTGGTTGATTGCGCTACGAACGACGACTTCCTGCTCTTTATCATCCAACTCAGGAGTGACAAGATACTGCGCTTCTGCGGAGAAAAATTCACGCTCGATGAAGCGATCAATTTTCGCTCGCTGTTGGCCTTCAACCAACACTTTCACGGTACCGTCAGGTAATTTCAGAAGTTGTAAAATCGTTGCAACTGTCCCGACTTCAAAAAGATCTTCAATTTTCGGTTCGTCGGTTTCCGCTTGCTTTTGTGCCACAAGTAACACTTGCTTGTTGTTATCCATCGCCGCTTCAAGGCATTGGATGGATTTTTCTCTGCCAACAAACAAAGGAATGACCATGTGAGGATAAACCACCACGTCACGTAGAGGTAGTACGGGGATCTCGATACGCTCGGAACGTTCCAAGTTCATATTATTCTCTCTTCCGCTTCAACTGATTACCGAGTATATGGGGGCTAACTCACTGGATTCAATAACAGAATAAAAAAAAGGAGGTATTTGCTACCTCCTTTAAATATTTCTGATTGAGATTTACTCTGCGCCAGCCGCTTGGCTCTCATTTCCGCTGTAAATTAGTAGCGGTTGTGATTCACCATTAATGACTGATTCATCGATAACCACTTTGCTGACATCGTTTACCGATGGCAGTTCATACATGGTTTCGAGTAGTACACCTTCCAATATTGAGCGTAAACCACGTGCGCCCGTTTTGCGGTTCATTGCTTTTTTTGCAATGGCGCGCAATGCGTCTTCACGAAACTCTAGGTCAACGTTCTCTAACTCAAACAAGGCTGCGTACTGTTTCGTCAGCGCGTTTTTCGGCTCACACAAGATTTGAATCAGTGCTTCTTCATCCAGCTCTGTCAAGGTAGCCGTTACGGGAAGACGACCGATAAATTCAGGGATCAACCCATATTTTACCAAATCTTCAGGCTCTACTTGATTGAACAACTCACCGATAGTTTTGGTTTCATCTTTAGAGCGAACTTCCGCACCAAAGCCAATACCTGAACCTGTCGCAACACGTTGTTCAATCACTTTATCTAGGCCCGCAAATGCACCACCACAGATAAAGAGGATTTTGGATGTGTCTACCTGTAAAAACTCTTGTTGTGGATGCTTACGGCCACCTTGCGGCGGAACCGAAGCGATAGTGCCTTCCACCAATTTCAACAGCGCTTGCTGAACCCCTTCACCTGAGACATCTCGGGTAATTGAAGGATTTTCTGCTTTACGAGAAATCTTATCAATTTCATCGATGTAGACGATACCACGTTCCGCTTTTGCAACGTCATAATCACATTTTTGCAGCAGCTTTTGGATGATGTTTTCAACATCTTCGCCGACATAACCTGCTTCAGTTAATGTGGTGGCGTCTGCCATTGTGAAAGGTACGTCTAGGAAACGAGCTAATGTTTCTGCAAGCAGTGTTTTACCACTACCTGTTGGGCCAATAAGAAGAATATTACTCTTACCTAACTCAACCCCATCGCTCGTTTTATCACCGTTTCGTAAACGCTTGTAGTGATTATATACGGCCACTGCGAGCACTTTTTTTGCATGTTCCTGGCCAATCACATAGTCATCAAGATGTTCACGGATCTTATGCGGCGTAGGTAACGCCTCAGATTCCTTTTTTGGCAGAACATCCTTAATCTCTTCACGAATGATGTCGTTACATAAATCAACGCATTCATCACAGATGTAAACAGAAGGACCGGCGATCAGCTTGCGAACTTCGTGCTGGCTTTTGCCACAGAAAGAGCAATACAACAGTTTACTACTACCGCTCTCTTTGCTTTTGTCTGTCATTCGCTAACCTCTTAGCCTTTACTTTTAATCGTCTGAGTGTAACTCAAATTACGCCAAAATGCGTTAAACAATTCTGAGAACTGTTATTCGCCGCGGTGACGCAAGACTGCATCGACTAAACCGTATTCCACAGCTTGGTCAGCAGACATAAAGTTATCACGGTCGGTATCACGCTCGATAACTTCAAGCGGTTGGCCTGTATGCTCAGCAAGCAATTTGTTGAGTTTTTGCTTGATGGTAAGGATCTCTTGAGCATGGATCTGGATATCCGAAGCTTGGCCTTGGAAACCACCTAACGGCTGATGAATCATCACGCGTGAGTTAGGCAACACATAACGTTTCCCCGGAGCGCCACCAGCCAATAGGAATGCTCCCATTGAACAAGCTTGGCCCATACAAACAGTGCTAACATTCGGCTTGATGAACTGCATGGTGTCATAAATTGACATACCTGCAGTCACACTACCTCCTGGCGAGTTGATGTAGAGGAAAATATCTTTATCAGGGTTTTCCGATTCTAAAAACAACAGCTGCGCTACAACAAGGTTAGCCATGTGATCTTCAACTTGACCCGTTAAGAAAATCACTCGTTCTTTGAGTAGGCGAGAATAAATATCGTATGAGCGCTCACCGCGGGAAGTCTGCTCAACCACCATGGGTACTAGCGCGTCAAAAATTGGCGACATTGCGTTTTTTTCTTGGTAGCTCATATTGTTATGTCCCTAAAATAAATGGCCCGAATGATGGGTATCACACGGACCATTGTTAGCAGAATAGTTAACCTGTAGTCAACCACCTACGCTACATATTGCTTATTAAGCAGGTTGCTGGTTCATTAGCTCATTGAAGCTAACAGCCTTTTCAGAAACCTGTGCTTTAGCAATGATCGCGTCGATTGCTTGCTCTTCTAGAGCAAGGTTACGCATGTTGTTCATCATTTGCTGATTTTGAGAATAGTATGCCATTACTTCAGCTGGATCTTCGTACGCTGTTGCCATCTCTTCGATCAATGCTTTCACTTTATCTTCGTCAGCTTTTAGCTCTTCAGACTTGATCACTTCACCAAGAAGTAGGCCAACCACTACGCGACGTTTTGCTTGTTCTTCGAACAATTCACGTGGTAGTTGAGCGGCCGCTTCTGGGTTACCGCCAAAGCGTTGTGCAGCTTGTTGACGCAGTACGTCGATCTCTTGATCGATCAGTGCAGAAGGAACATTGATATCGTTCTCTTTTACTAGACCTTCAATCGCTTGCTCTTTAATGCGGTTTTTTACTGCTTGCTTAAGTTCACGTTCCATATTCTTGCGAACTTCAGCTTTCAGCGCTTCAACGCCACCTTCAGCGACACCGAATTTGGCAACGAACTCGTCGTTTAACTCTGGTAATTCACGCACTTCAACTTTGTTGATTTTAATTGCGAATTTCGCCGCTTTACCTTTTAGATTTTCCGCGTGGTAATCTTCAGGGAAGTTAACGTCGATTTCAAATTCCATACCTTTGGTTTTGCCAACGATACCGTCTTCAAAACCAGGGATCATGCGACCTGCACCCATTTCTAGAGGGAAGTTTTCAGCTTTACCGCCTTCAAACTCAACGCCATCAATAGAACCAACGAAATCGATCGTCGCGCGCGAACCCGCTTCCGCAGCTGCGTCTACTTCTTTCCACGTTGCTTGTTGCTTGCGTAACGTTTCTAGCATCTCAGCAACGTCTTCTTCCTTCACTTCAACCGCTGGTTTTTCAACAGTGATGTTTTCTAGACCTTTTAACTCAACTTCTGGATATACTTCAAAAGTTGCATTGAAAACAAGGTCTTGGCCTTCTTCGATAGAAACTGGTGCGAATGTTGGTGCGCCTGCTGGGTTGATTTTCTCTTTTACGATAGCTTCAATGAAGTGGCGTTGCATCACTTCGCCCATGACGTCTTGACGTACCGCTTTACCGTACATTTGCGCAACCATTTTCAAAGGCACTTTGCCTTTGCGGAAACCATCGAAACGACGATTCTTAGCGATATTGCGTAGCTCTTTTGTAACTGCATCTTCGATGTTAGCAGCAGGAACAGTAATATTCAGACGGCGCTCTAGGCCTTCTAGCGTTTCAACAGTAACTTGCATTATTTATAAACCTCAAAACTGGCCCAGTATTTCTGAGCAATATGAGCCGCAACTTAGGCGATGCCTTGTGCTTGGCTGCATCCTTGTGTTGTGCTCTATCCGAACACTTATATTAAAACCAGCATCAACATTGGCCAAAAGACCCAATATTGGACTAATAAGCGATATCTTTAGAGACTCTAATGCATCACAAAAGGTATCTCTGATTAGTCTCAGGACAGAAAATTTAGACGCGTCATTCTACCGACCAGAATCAGTGCTGTCGAGCCAATCACCGCAGAGAGATGATTCCGTACCCTAAATTGCTTTCTAAGTGCTAAAAATTCCACCAACGTGAAAAATCACAGTTTTGAAATGGGGACAATAAAGGCTTTTTCAAGGGAATCGAGGCTTTTTTTACCCCAAAAGCGTAAAAAGAGATCTTGCTCCTGTTTTGCACCCCACAATTGCGCTCTTTTTAAACATCACCCAAAGGAAAACCAGTAGAATTATGAGTCAATGCTGGGAGCATTATCACTTGCAAAAATGGATATCTCTCGCAAAAGAACTGCCCTTGTCGCGCCGCTGAACATGGAGAAAGGATGCTACATATTCGCCGAGTAAACCTTATTTTTATAACGTTATTCCTTTTGTCTACAGCGGCTGGGGCGCATTTTGTTTGGCGACACAACTACCAAAGTTTATTGATTGAACATCAAGCTCAGCTAGAGCGATTCTCTAGCCACATCACCACAAAACTTGATAAATATGCACATATCCCAAGATTGCTAGCCAAAGATAAAGAACTCATTGACGCTTTACACAGCCCCAGCAATAGCGCCCAAATTGAAATAACTAATCGCTATTTAGAACAGGTCAATGAAGTGATTCAAGCCGCTGACACCTACCTCATCGACCAATATGGCAACACGATCGCAGCAAGTAACTGGCACCTCACTCATTCATTTATTGGCCGAAACTTCGCTTGGCGGCCTTACTTTAAAACGGCCATAACTGGGCAAGAGAGCCAATATTTTGCGTTAGGATCAACATCGGGGCAACGAGGATATTACTACTCCTACCCTATCGTTTATGCCGCGGATGTCATTGGCGTAGTGGTAGTGAAAATGGATCTTTCCGCGATTGAGGAAAACTGGCAGAGCAAACAAAGCTATTTTGTCGCCACCGACAGCAACAACATTATTTTCATGTCCAGCCAACCGGAGTGGCTGTTTAAAAGTGTTGCCATGCTGAGCGAAAGCGATCGAATTGCGGTTCAAAATAGCCGCCAATATCTTGATACCTCCATTCGCTCACTCGGATTGATCGGCGATTTCAGCGCATCCGTTGCCGAATGGGAAAATCCTTATCAAACTTGGATTAAAGGCGATTTCATCGTTTCAACCAAACCGCTGCCCAGTATCGGGCTAAACATTCGGGTTTTATCGCCCAAAATAAACATTTTCTGGGATAGCTTTGGATTTACTCTGATCAACAGCATGCTGTTTGCCATCGTCTACTTAGGGCTATTACTGGTTCATCACCGCCAACTCAAACAGCGCCAAATCGAACAGTTACAGTCTGAAGCAAAACAAAAATTAGAGTTTCTGGTGATGGAGCGAACCTCTGCACTGCACGCGGAAATTGCGGAGCGAAGTAAAACAGAGAGCATGTTACGCCAAACTCAAGATGAATTGATCCAAGCTGCGAAACTGGCTGTGCTTGGGCAAATGTCCGCCAGTATTAGTCACGAGCTGAATAACCCACTGGCCGCTATCCGCAGTTTTGCCGACAATGGGCGGCGTTTTTTAGCCAATGGTAAGCCGGAACGGACCGATGACAACTTGACTCGCATTTCAGCGCTCACTGAACGCATGGCTAAAATCAGTGAACAGCTCAAATCGTTTGCGCGAAAAAGTAACACCGATGAGAAAGCGAACGCGCAATTATTACCGATTATTTTGTCGACAAAAGAGTTGGTGCAACCGCAATTTAAATCAAATTTGATTCAGTTTGAAATGGAATTACCCGCGATGGATCTTTGGGTGCGTGTCAATCCAATCCAACTAGAACAAGTCTTGATTAACTTGCTAACCAACGCGATGCAGGCCCTTGAGGAACAACATCAAAAATGCGTTCGTTTGAGCACTGAGTGCAAGGCCTCTCAAGTGTTGATCCATATTGATGATAACGGCCCGGGAATTACACAAGAAAAAATAGCCCATCTTTTCGAACCGTTTTTCACCACGAAAAAAAATGGCTTAGGCTTAGGCTTGTCGATTTCACAGCAGATAATACAAAGCATGGACGGTGAGTTAACGATGACCAGTTCACCGCAGTGTGGGGCGCGATTTTCAGTCTCTCTACCGATCGTTACGCCAAGCGTGTGATTTACAGACAAAGTATGGTTTAAAGATAAAAAGCAGTTAAGGACAACCAATGTGTGATGTATTTTTTATCGATGATGAGGCGGATATCCGTATCGCCATTGCGCAAAGTTTCGAGCTCGCCGACCTCACAGCGCGGTTATTTTCCAGTGCGGAAGAAGCCTTACTGGCGGCCAAAGCCGACGGGCTGCCTCTTGTGGTGGTGAGTGATATTTGCTTACCTGGCCTCAGTGGCCAGAGCTTACTCAACTCGATTCATCATCAAGATGCTGAGGTCCCTGTTATTTTGATCACAGGACATGGCGATATTTCGATGGCCGTACAAGCGATGCACGATGGCGCATACGATTTTATCGAAAAACCTTTTGCTACTGAACGCTTGATAGAAACCATCCACCGCGCGATAGAAAAACGCCACTTAACGTTAGAAAATCAGCAGCTAAAACGCAGCTTAAAAGCGAGCCAAACTCTTGGACCACGCATTATCGGTAATACTGGCAACATCCAAGCGTTAAGGGACACCATCACTCATGTCGCCGACACTCAGGCTGATATTCTACTGTTTGGCGAAACTGGTACAGGAAAAGAGCTGATTGCTCGCTCGTTACATGAGCAGAGTTCTCGCCGCGAGCTCAATTTCGTCGCACTGAACTGCGGCGCAGTGCCTGAAAATTTGATAGAAAGTGAACTTTACGGCCATGAAAAAGGCGCCTTTACTGGCGCTGAAACCAAACGCATTGGCAAATTTGAACATGCACAAGGCGGCACCTTATTTCTGGATGAGATTGAATCAATGCCGATGCAGGCGCAAATTCGTTTATTACGCGTATTGCAAGAAAGAGTCATTGAACGAGTTGGATCCAATACCTTGATCCCTCTGGATATTCGAGTCATCGCCGCAACAAAAGTCGATTTAAAGCAAGCAGCTCAAGCAGGCACCTTTCGTCAAGATCTCTACTATCGCTTAAACATTGTCACATTAGATATTCCACCACTTCGCCAACGTAAAGAGGATATTCCTGCGCTTTTCCATCATTTTTTGTTAGTGGCCGCGGCTCGTTACGGTAAAGCGGCAACCGCACTCTCTCAACCTGAAATGCAGCGCTTAATCAGCCATGACTGGCCGGGAAACGTGCGCGAACTACGCAACGCCGCAGAGCGCTATGTGCTATTGGGGAAACTGGCTCAGTTAGACGACAGCGAGCCATCACAAAAATTACCCACCCATTTAGTCGAACAAGTGGCCGAATTTGAAAAATCCGTGATCGAACAAGCATTGATTGAGTGTGGTGGGCGTATCAATGAAACAATGGAAAGGCTCAACGTACCGCGTAAAACGTTGTACGACAAAATGCAGCGTTACGGATTAGACAAAGAGCTCTATAAAATATAGAGCTCTAATAACATGCCGCAGCCATAGAAATTTCAGGTCAGCATTTTGATTACTTAGTGATGATTTCCGGCCCCATTAAGGTGGTTGGTAACCAAGTGGAAATCCAAGGCACGTAGGTCACAATCATCAAAAATAGGAACATAATCGCCACCCACGGTAGCGCCGCTTTCACCACATTCATCATCGACATTTTGGCAACCCCTGCGGTGACAAACAAGTTTAACCCGACGGGCGGTGTGATCATCCCTATTTCCATGTTCACCACCATCATGATCCCAAGGTGAATGGGGTCAATACCGAGTGCGATGGCGATGGGGAAGACCAATGGAGCAACAATGATCAGCAGCCCTGATGGCTCCATAAACTGACCACCAAGTAGCAGTAATATGTTGACTACAATCAAGAATGTTATAGGCCCGAGACCGGCGGAAAGCATCGATTCGGCAATAATTTGCGGAATGCGCTCTTCGGTCAGAACATGTTTCAATATCAATGCATTGGCGATAATAAACAGCAGCATGATGGTCAATTTGCCTGCATCAAACAAAGTCGCTTGCGTATCTTTATGGAAAAAGGCTTGCACGATTTTGACCAAGGCTGGTTTGGTATTTTCTTTGTCGGCGAACGGCCCCATATCTTTGTAAACAAAATTGGCAATCAAGAAAGCGTATACCGCTGCCACCGCAGCCGCTTCGGTTGGCGTAAAGATACCACCGTAAATCCCGCCGAGAATGATCACCACCAGCAACAAACCCCAGCTGGCATCTTTGGCGGCGAAGATCGCTTCTTTCCAACCCACAAAAGGTTGTTTCGGTAGGTTTTTAATTCGTGCAAAAATGTAGATAGCAACAATCAGCATCAAACCCGCTAATAAACCTGGGATCACACCGCCTAAAAACATGCGCCCTACCGATACATCAGTAGCAGCGGCGTACACGACCATCACAATCGAAGGTGGGATCAAGATGCCCAATGTGCCAGCATTACAAATAACCCCAGCGGCAAACTCTTTGCTGTAGCCATTTTTGACCATTCCAGCAATAACAATACTGCCGATCGCCACCACTGTCGCCGGTGAAGAACCTGACAGCGCTGCAAACATCATACAGGCCACTACCGAAGCAATCGCCAGCCCTCCCCGAAACCAACCCACCATAGCGATAGCGAAACGGATAATGCGTTTTGCCACACCTCCGGTTGACATAAAGCTGGAAGCCAAAATAAAAAATGGAATCGCAAGCAAAGTGTAATGGCCTTCAAAAGCGTTAAACAAGGTTTGAGCCACTGACGCTAAAGAAGTATCGGAGTGCCAAAGTAGGAACAGAACGCTGGATAATCCGAGCGAGATAGCAATGGGTACACCGACTAGCATAAAGCCGATGACCATAACAAACAGCAGTAAAATATCCATGAATTAACGCTCCTTGCGAGAATCAATAGGCGGGGTCGCTTCGCGGTTCGGCTCTAACATGGTCTCGCTCACTTGTGCCATTTCCGCTTTCAGCGCTTCAAGATCTTCCTCGGCTTCATGGCCAGAAATCATTCTGTCTAACTTACCGCTGAGAATTTGATAGGCGATTTGTAAAAAGCGAAAAGTGAGTAATCCCATTCCGATAGGCAATGCCATGTATGGAATAAAGCGCGGCATTTTTTCATAGCGCTCCCCTTCATTGAGCCAATCGGAGAGAAATTGCAGCATTTCCGGCATAGGAATATCGTCGGTTTCATACCAAGCACGCTCAGTCGCAAACGGATACCAGTAATTCCACGAACCGATGAGCAGTAAAATAGAAAAGGTTAAACAACAAGCCACCGCGACCAGTGCAGATACTTTTCGCATGGTTGCAGGCACCATGTTAATAACCACATCAACTCCGATGTGAAAGTGTTTCTTTACCCCATAGGACGCACCAACCAGTACCATCCATGCAAACATGAACACGGTTAATTCCAATGCCCATAAAATGTTGCCGTTAAAAACATAGCGATAAACAACGTTAACGAACGTTAATAAGGTCATCGAGCCCAAGAAGAATGCAATCAGCATTTCTTCAATCGCATCGGTAAATCGGCCGACTTTAGAGAAAAAAGAGTGTTCCATGTGATACATCGCTCTCATAGTAATTATCGGAATTGACTCAAGGTCACCGCACGGCTTCAGGTTAGTTATCAATGAGACGAGCAATAAACGCGTTGAGTCCAACCCCACCACGCAAGGTGGGGCTGGAGGCTGATTATTTGTTTGAAGCCAGCGCTGCCTCAATCAAATCTGAACCGATGTCTTTTTCAAATTTCTGCCACACAGGCTTCAGCGTTGTAACCCATTGCTGGCGCTGTTCAGGTGTGAGAGTGCGGATCACGCCTCCGGCTTCCAACACGTATTGTCTATTTTGGAGCTCGACTTTATTTGATTCCGCATTACGCGCTTCAGTGACTTCTTTTAAAATGGTCGCGAACTGGTCACGCACGTCGGCTGGTAGGCTGTCCCACCACTTGCTTGATGTCACCACTAGGTAGTCCAAAATGCCGTGATCGGTTTCGGTAATGCCATCTTGCACTTCAAAGAATTTCTTACCGTAAATGTTGGACCATGTATTTTCTTGACCATCAATAACTTTGGTTTGCAAACCGCCATACACTTCTGCAAAAGACATTTTTTGCGGGTTTGCACCAAGCTGCTCAAACTGAGCCACCAGTACATCAGATGCTTGCACGCGGAACTTTAATCCTTTTGCATCCGCCGGAACGAGTAGAGGTTTATTGGCTGACATCTGTTTCATACCGTTATGCCAAAACTCCAACCCTTTCACACCACGACGTGTCATTGAATTTTTCAGTTTTTCACCGTCAGCCGAGTTTTGGAAACGGTCAACTGCGTCCACATCCTCAAATAGGAATGGCAGGTCAAAAATACGGAATTTTTTGGTGAATTTTTCAAATTTTGATAATGAAGGCGCCGCTAGCTGCACATCGCCGTTTAGCATGGCTTCCAATACTTTATCGTCATCGTATAAGGTTGAATTAGGGAAAACTTGTAGGCAAGCCTTACCATTCATCTCCTTATTAACACGCTCTTCAAGCAGCGAAGCCGCAATACCTTTAGGGTGCTTATCTGTATTCGTGACGTGGCTAAACTTAATGACGATTTCGCCGGGGTCGCAATTTGCGGCCGCATTAAAACTGGTTACAGCAAGAATGGAAGCGGTCAGCAAAGTCAGTGGCTTTAACATTATTATTCTCCTTGATTGAACATATCAGCCCCATCAATGGGTGCTGGTTGTTTTCTATAAGGCAATTAACAAGCCAACATGACACATTTCATTAACAAGCTAGTAACCATAAGGTGTCACCAGCTATTCGGTTAACAACAACCCATAGAATCTTATGATAGAAAGCAAAAATGGGTAGAAAATGACCCAAGGAATATGAATTTTGGGTGGGAAATGACACCCAGCTAAATCCATCAGAGGGTGGCGATGAGAATGACGAAAAAATGTGAAACAGGAAGGAAGCGCACCCTCCGCCCAAACAGCAAGCCTAGTTTGGGCACTCCCCCCGAGCTCTTTATCGGAGAGCGCGCTAATTGGTTAGAACCGACAGATTATGTTAGTAGCACACAGAAAGTGGTGTGCTACAAGAAGAGGGTGAGCAGGCAGGCTAAAAAACCTACCCACTCTGGGGGTTAGGGCTACATCGCAGCTTTCACCGCTTTCGCTAGTTTTTGTGCTGCTTGTTTTGGATCCGCTTTCGGATCATTGAAAAAGTTCGTTACGACATCAAAAATCGCGCCTTGGGCATAGCTGGTTGTCGACATACCATGGGCAATACTGGGCACAAGGTTGTTGGACTTAGCCGTCGCTTTAAAGGCCGCCATTGAGTCCAACGCGCACTGGTCAAATTTTGACATATTCATATCTGTGCGTACCGGGATCGAGCCTTTGTTGAGGTTAAATACCTCTTGGAATTTAGGATCTAGGATCGTGGCGGCTAGCGCTTTTTGCGCCTGCTTATTGTCTGCATCAGTTAGCTCAAAAAAGACAAAACTATCGACATTATGGATAAATTGATCGGCCGTACCTGGCGCGGCCACGCACAGGTAATCTTTACCCGCAACTTTGCCCGCTGCGGTAAACTCACCTTTTGCCCAGTCGCCCATGATCTGCATCGCCGCTTCACCATTTATCACCATTGAAGTCGCAACGTTCCAATCACGGCCTGGAGAGTTAACATCAATGTAGTCATGAACTTTTTTAAACTGGCTAAACACGTCAACCATTTTGTCGCCCGCGAGCACAGCCATATCAAGCTCAACAAACGCTTTCACGTAATCTTGTGAGCCAAGAACGCTCAACGCCACCGTTTCAAAAACCGTCGCGTCTTGCCAAGGTTGGCCACCGTGCGCCAGTGGCACATAACCCGCGGCTTTGATCTTATCGCCCGCAACAAAAAACTCGTCTAACGTAGTTGGCACTTTAGCACCCACTTTAGCCAGTACCGCAGGGTTAACCCACAACCAGTTGACGCGATGCACGTTAACTGGCACGGCCACATACTGGCCATTCCACTTCATGACATTGGTGATCATCGGTGGTACGACTTCATCCCAACCACCCTGTTTGGCTACATCATTAAGATTCGTGAGAAAACCAAGCCCCGCCCATTCTTGAATATCGTGTCCTTTAATTTGAGCCGCCGACGGTGGGTTACCCGACACCGCGCGCGTTTTCAATACCGTCATGGCACTTTCACCACCACCACCTGCGACAGCGAAATCTTTCCAACTATGGCCTTGCTGCTCCAACATTTCGGTGAGCACAGCTATCGACTTGGCTTCGCCACCGGAAGTCCACCAATGGAGTACTTCCACTTCACCAGCGTGAGTCGAAGGGATGAAAGAGACAGAGAGGAAAGATAAAGCAAGCAGAGTGTTATGAAATTTCATCATCATCTTCCTTGGTTTTGATTCGGCAAACCTGATTCGCAAACTTTTATTAACCATTAAAGTGCTGATCGTTTACCTACTAGTCTAATCAAAGAAAATTTTTTCGTTGAAACAAACCGTAATTTTAACGTAACGAAAGCGTTACACTACACCGCTAACGTAGGTGGGATAAAGACTTGTGCTTCCAGACCACCATGAGCTGGATTGCGTAAAATGAGATCTCCGCCGTGTCCATGTAAAATACTTCGGCATATTCCAAGGCCAAGACCGTGGCCTTGGTCATCATCGGCAAGGCGAAAATAGGGCTCAAAGACCGCTTCTAATTTATCTATCGGGATCCCCGGGCCTTGGTCTTGGATGGTGATAATCACCCACTCTGGATTTTCTTCCAACTTCACCCACACTTGCTGACCATACTTCACGCCATTGCCAATCAAGTTTGTCAATACTCGTTGAATAGCTAAAGGCTTAGCGATTATCGGTTCAAGCTGTGTAGGCGTAAAATGGACCACTTGGCGAGTTAAGTTGTACCCTTCAGCAATCGTCTGAATCATCTCATTGAGATCAATACTGCTGTTATTTTCGTGTAAATCGGTATCTCGCACGCACTGCAATGCCCCTTTAACCATCATCTCTAGCTCATCGAGATCGCGGTTAAATTTTTCGCGCTTAACATCGCTTTCGAGCAATTCAGCCCTTAGGCGTAAGCGGGTGATGGGTGTTTTTAAATCATGAGAGATGGCCGAAAACAGATGCTCTCTATCGGCCACGTAACGTCGAATTCGTTGCTGCATACGATTGAATGCGCGGGTCGCTGTGATCAATTCTGTCGCCCCCTCTTCACGCAAGGGACGCTGGGCAATATCCATACTCATCTCATTCGCCGCTTTGGCTAAATTTCTCAGTGGCCGAACTTGGCGGCGCATAAGCAAGTAGGTCAACGCTAACAAAATGGTGGTGGAAAAAAAGAGAAATAAGATCTGCTCTTTTCTTAGTAGAGTGTCATCCAATTTCACGTATGGAGCGGGAAGTAGCGCCGCCACGTAAACCCATTCATGGCTTGAGAGTTCAATTTGCACCACCAGCACTGGCGGGTTTAACGGTTCAAGTGTGAGTGTATGGTAGGCCCAGGACTTGGGTAAGTCGCTGAGAAAAATATCGTTTTTTAGTAACCGCAAATGTTCTGGTTTGGTAAATTCAACTTGAATACTCTCAACGTTATTGAGCTTTTGTTGCAACACTTCCCTCACTGCATCGACTGAAGCTCGCTTGAGCGGCGTATCGATAATCGGCTCCACAGTCAATGGCTCTTTATTGAATGAGACAAAAAAACGGGTTCCCCCCATATTGCGAATTTGATCCAGCACGATATGCCGATATTTGACGGGTAGTGATTGAAAAAAGGTCACGGTGGAAGCAAACATACCTGCCATGCTAGAAGAAACGGAACTTATCCCTTCCAACTCTTTTTGTTTAGATTGGCTGTACCAAATCGCCGTTGCAATGCCCTGCGCTATCACCACCGCCAACAAAGTCAGCAGCAGTGTTCGTGAGACAAGAGAGTTGGGTTTTAAGCGTGAAAAGAGACGTCTTAGCGTCATTTTTAATGGCCGTAACTGACCGGAACGGCCAGAATATAACCGTTGCCACGCATGGTTTTAATATAGTGAGGGTATTTTGCACTATCACCCAATCGCTGACGTAAACGGCTAAGTTGCACGTCGATACCTCGCTCAAAAGGGAGCGCTTCACGTCCACGAGTAGCAAATGAGATGGTATCGCGATCAAGCACTTCCTTAGGCCGGGTTAAAAACAGCATCAGTAGTGCAAAATCACTGCCCGACAAGTCATGCTCATCGGCACGCTCTAGATGTGTAATTCGGTGTGACAAGGTATCGAGTTGCCAATCACCAAACGTAATTTGTTTGGGCAACGCATCGGTTGTTTTTTCATCATTGACTTGTACCCGGCGCAGCAAAGCCTTGATGCGCGCCATTAACTGACGCGGGTTAAAAGGTTTCGCCACATAATCATCCGCGCCAATTTCTAAACCAATGATTTGGTCAGTTTCATCAGAAACCGCGGTCAACATAATGATAGGAACGTTCGAATGACGACGGATTTTTTGGCATAAAGTAAAACCATCGTCTCCGGGCATCATCACATCCAACAAAATAAGATCGGGATAACTGTTACGTTCCAAATAGGCTAATAGCTCGATGCCATCCGCGGTGGTGACGATATCAAAACCAGACTTCGTCAAGTACTCATCTAATAATTGCCGAATCTCTTCGTCATCATCCACGACTAGAATGCGCGTTCTTGCCTGCATGTCCACTATCCATATTTTCAACTGATCGGCCTAGTGTAGCTATAGGTCATTTTTTTGATTATTGATATTTATGTAAAGTTTGAATTCTGTCTAGATAGAGATCACAAAATGCGTTACTTATGAGGAACAACTGATTTCCATTTTTTTCCCCCATTCAGGAGGAAGCTGGGCAAAATGACTCTTTTCCGGCTGCTCGGCATAAGGGTTGGCTAACAATTGTGCTAATTGGTGCACTTGTTGGTAATCACCCTGTTCTGCTTTATCAATCGCTTGTTGAGCCAAATAATTACGCAAAATATATTTTGGATTCACTTTTCTCATCTCTGCGCAGCGCTGCTCAATCGAAATCGCGTTCCCCGAACTGTCGATTTCTCGCTCACAACGAGCTAGGTACTGTTCAAGCCAAGACTGAGCGGCAGCGCGGTCAATGAAGAGATCCAATACTGGTTGCTCCCCTTCTCGATCCAAGTTGGATAGTTGCCGGAAAAAGCGAGTGTAATCGGTGTGATTTTTGGTTAATAACTCAAACATTTGCTCAAACAACACAGAATCACCGGGCAGAGAGGTCAACAACCCCAATTTACGACGCATTTGCTGGCTAAAATAACGGCCGAGCTGCGCTTCAAACTGAGCGAGAGCCGCTTCCAGATCGCTTCTTTCAACTAACGGTGACAATGCATGTGCTAAAGCGGATAGGTTCCACAACGCCACGCGCGGCTGCTGATCAAACGCGTAGCGGCCTTGATAATCGGAATGATTGCCAATATAAGTCGGTTCATAATCGTCGAGAAACGCAAAAGGACCGTAGTCAAAGGTTTGACCGAGGATAGACATGTTGTCGGTATTCATCACACCATGGGCAAATCCAACCGCTTGCCAATCGGCAATCATCTTAGCAGTACGCTCAACAATGTGACTAAACATGGCCGCATAAGGTTTTTCTTGTGTAAGGCAATCAGGGTAATGCCACTCAATCACTTTATCAGCCAGTTGCTTTTGCTCTGCTAATTGGTTGGTATAGAAAAAATGTTCAAAATGACCAAAGCGAATATGGCTCTGCGCTACACGTACCAGCAGCGCACCTCGCTCTTGTTTTTCTCGATAAACGGGCGTGTCACTGCTCATCATCGCTAATGCTCTTGTGGTTGCAATCCCAAGACCCGCCATCGCCTCACTACACAAGTATTCGCGAATAGTGGAGCGCAGTACGGCGCGTCCATCCCCCATACGCGAATAAGGCGTAAGCCCTGCACCTTTCAAATGCAGATCATACACTTCACCCGTTTTACTCTCGATTTCGGCCAACAGTAACCCACGGCCATCACCTAGATCAGGGTTATAAATACCAAATTGATGGCCCGCGTATTTCATCGCTAATGGCTTAAATTGCGCGGGAATAACTTGGCCAGACAGGCTGTGCAGTAGCTCATCATTAGGTTGTGTTGGTAAAGACAAATCGCCAGCCAGTGAAGCATTCCAAGCAACCCAACGCACATTGTCTAAAGGCGCTGGGTTCACTTGAGAATAAAAAACCGAGGGTAATTCACCATAGCGAGTGTGCAGTGTTACTTGATCCCAAATCGACATGCGAAGTCCTCATAATATGGTTTTTGGTTAGACTTTTGCACGTTAGCAAATACTTGAGCTCTAGACTAGGGTATTATTAGGCAAAGTTGTCACCTATTACAGGTCACATTCAAGGTGAAGTCGATGTTATCCATTTTTGATATTTTTAAAATTGGTGTGGGCCCTTCTAGCTCACACACCAATGGGCCAATGATTGCAGGCTATCAATTTAGCCAAATCATTGCTGATTTAACGCAAGTGGCAAGAGTGCAGATTGACCTTTACGGTTCATTATCACTTACAGGACGTGGCCACCACACTGATCGCGCCGTGATATTAGGTCTGCTGGGCAATAAGCCTGACACCATCAAAATCACCAGCGCCAATCAAGCGCTAGCGCATGCTATTGAACACGGCGAGCTTAATTTAGCGGGAAAACAGCTCATTCCATTCCAGCTAAAAACTGACCTCCTCTTCCAAAATACTAATCTTCCCTTACATGAAAATGGTATGACGATTACCGCTTTTGGAGCGCAAGGAGAAACGTTAGCCTTTGAAACTTACTACTCGGTGGGAGGCGGTTTTGTTGCTACCGCCAAAGAGTTGGAACACGGTAGTGCAAATGCACCCGTGGAGGTCGAATTTCCTTTTACTTCTGCTGATGAATTACTCTTTAAAGCCGAAAAACATGGCTTAAGTTTAGGCAGTCTCGTTTTGCGCAATGAAATAGCATTTCATGACCTTGAAACGATTAACCACAAAGCCGATCAAATCTGGAAAGTGATGTCGCTCTGCATGCAGCGCGGCTTTGAAACGGAAGGCATTCTCGAAGGTGGGTTGCATGTCACGCGCCGCGCACCAGCACTGCTCAAAAAGCTGGAAGCTAACGCGGCGATTGAAAGTGACCCAATGGAGATCATGGACTGGATTAACCTGTTTGCTTTCGCGGTCAGTGAAGAAAATGCAGCGGGAGGGCAAGTGGTTACCTCGCCAACCAATGGCGCGGCAGGAGTGATACCCGCCGTATTAATGTATTACCACCGCTTTATCCGAGAGCTTGACACTAAGCAGTTGAAAGATTTTCTCGCCGTGGCTGGCGCTATTGGTATTTTGTACAAAACCAATGCTTCTATTTCGGGGGCCGAAGTAGGCTGTCAAGGAGAGATTGGAGTCTCTTCCTCAATGGCAGCGGCAGGGTTGACCGCGCTAAGAGGTGGCAGCAACGAACAAATTTGCATGGCGGCTGAAATTGCCATGGAGCATTCATTGGGTATGACATGCGACCCAATGGGTGGCTTAGTTCAAGTCCCTTGCATCGAACGCAATGCAATGGGAGCTGTGAAAGCGATTAACGCTTCACGCATGGCCCTAAAACGGACCAGCAAATGCTTAATTTCTCTAGATAAAGTGATTGAGACCATGTACCAGACGGGGAAAGATATGAATCGGAAATATCGTGAAACCTCATTAGGCGGCTTAGCGTTAATCCACCTATCACCACCTTGTGAATAGTAATACCGTTCAATCCTCATCAAGCCCTGTGTGAATACAGGGCTTATTTAAGCGGTAAATTCAGGAATGCGTAACTCTTGGTTCTGGGTAATCGCTTCTCGCTGCACAATCCACTGAAAGCTGAGCGACAACACACAAATCTCAACCGCACAAACCACTAGCCAGACGAGTGACAATAGTAATGTCAATGGCAGAAAATGCAGATTAAACAAGGGCTGTAGTAGTGCGTTGATAAGCATGGGGATCACACCTATCAGCACAAATAGTGCTTTGGCGTGGGGCTTTGACATTTGCCACGCGACACTCAAACCTCTAGGTTGATGATCTAGTGCTGTTGCTGGCAAAACTAATGACCAGCGGGAGATAAACCAGCCAATAGGCAGCATTGCGGCATAGGTACAAAGCTGGATTAACCACATTGGCATAGTCACTATATTTGCCAGCGAGCCAATGATAAACATGGGTATGATTAGAATGGCAAACAGTATGGCGCCTAAAGCAGCCCACCATCCAATAAAGCGCAATTCACGCGAACTTAAGTAAAAAATCGTGCTCAAACGGCAAGATTTTTCACCCAGCAGAACCAAACGATGCAAGCGCACTGTCGCCATCGCCGCCGTTACCGTATAAAGCACATAAACAATCACATTCGTTAATGTAAACAACTGTTGTGGATCATCAAAGTCAACAACACCAATCGTGAAATAGAGATTCACAACCAAAAAAGGTGAAGATTGCAGCATGAGAGTCAGCCAATTTTTTTGGACTAATTTTAACGCACTCACCACAGTATACTGAATCGGTAGCTGCTGATATTCCATGAATCTATTCCCTGACAAATAAGTAAGGTTAATATATCGAAAATAGATCCCACTTGTTCTAAAAGCTCTGTGATGCCAATCCAACTCCACGCACTCATTGATAACAATCTTATTGGTATCTCATATTAGTGACTCGGCAACGAGGCGCTATTCTGAATAAAGAGACGATCGCTGACACTGAGGTATCTCACCGCATTTGAAAAGTTCATGCTAGAATGCGCCGAATTTGCGATGAGTTGCACTCAAAGTATTAGGGCGTAGCGCCTTACGATGAGAAAGCCATCGCTTGCTAACTGTTTTGACTTTTTAACTCTGAGAGCCCGCATGCCATTTTCCAACCTAGGATTGAGCGATCCAATCTTAAAAGCCGTTCACGAACTCGGCTATTCTGCCCCAACACCGATTCAAGAACAGGCAATCCCAGCCATTTTGACGGGTAAAAATGTCATTGCGGCAGCGCAAACCGGCACGGGTAAAACCGCTAGCTTTGTACTGCCCATTTTGCAGATGCTTAGTCAAGGAACAACTCAGCGCGCCAAACGTGTTCGCGCATTAATTTTAGCGCCCACTCGCGAATTGGCTCTGCAAGTGGAAGAGAACGTCACTCAATACGCAAAGTATCTGCCCTTAACCTGCCTTGCGATGTACGGCGGTGTCGATTCGCAAAAACAAAAACAACGCTTGATTGAAGGGGTGGATATTTTGATCGCCACGCCGGGGCGCTTGCTTGATATGTATGGCCAACGCGCCGTTCATTTTGATGAGCTTGAAGTGTTGGTGATGGATGAAGCTGACCGCATGCTCGACATGGGTTTCATTGAAGACATCAATAAAATTGTTGATCGCCTGCCACTAAACCGTCAGAACTTACTGTTTTCGGCGACCCTTTCTCGCCCAGTGCGTGAGTTGGCTAAATCAGCCATTAATGATCCGATTGAAATTGATGTCGCTGGTTACAACCGCACGCCAAATCAAATTGAGCAGTGGATTATCACTGTCGATAAAGATCAAAAATCTGCACTACTGAGCCATTTGATTACTGAAAACCAATGGCAACAGGCGATGATTTTCATCGAAACCAAACACGGTGCGGCAAAGCTGGCGAGCCAACTGGAAAAGCGTGGCATTGCAGCAGAGGCGTTTCACAGTGGCCGTAGCCAAGAAGTTCGTGAAAAATTATTAGCCGATTTCAAAGCAGGTAAACTGCAATTTTTGATTGCAACGGGCGTTGCTGCGCGCGGTATTGATATTGATAACTTAGAAAGAGTGGTGAATTACGACTTGCCTTATCCTGCGGAGAACTACATTCACCGTATTGGACGAACCGGTCGTGCTGGTGCAACCGGTGAAGCAATTTCTCTCGTATCACGCGATGATTTTAAAAACTTGTGCATGATTGAAAGCCGCTTAGGACATTTGCTTGTGCGTAAAGAAATTGAAGGTTTCACACCGAAAAAAGACGTGCCTATTTCCATTTTAAATTACCACTTGAAAAAGCGTGATAACGAGCACTCAAGTGCACCGCGTCGTAGCCCTCGCCCTAAACAAGAAAAACGCTCATAAGCATAATGCTTTTTTACAAATCCTACCGCCCGGTGGGATTTTGTTGACTAAACCATTCCCGCATCACACTTTTACGCCTTCTTTCTCTCTACGCCCCAAAATCACTACTCAAGGATGATTCTGTCTTCATCAACTTCTATTAGCCTGCAACTCATCTCCTATTTCTCGCATCCCATCATCGCTTAGGTTGACACGTTATGGCTTACAACAAATACACTATCTATCAAGTTTTCACGCGCTTATTCGGTAATACAAACCGTTGCAACACACCTTGGGCAACGAAAGAACAAAATGGTGTCGGTAAATTAAGTGACTTCACTGACGATGCACTCAATGCAATTCATCAACTTGGGATCACTCATATTTGGTATACCGGTGTTTTACATCACGCACTGGTGGGTGATTACCGTGCATGGGGAATAGAGAATGATCATCCAAGTGTTGTCAAAGGTAGAGCGGGCTCGCCTTACGCCATTAAAGACTACTATTCGATAAACCCTGATTTAGCCGACGACCCAGCTCAGCGTAATCACGAATTTGAAGCCTTGATTAAGCGTACACACCAAGCGGGCATGAAAGTCATCATCGACATTGTCCCTAACCACGTGGCGCGCCAATATCAAGGGCTCAATAACCCTGTCGGAGTCAATGATTTTGGTGAAAATGATGATACCAGTGTGCAATACGCCAGGGACAATAACTTCTATTACCTACCCGACACCCCCTTTAAACTGCCAGATATGCCCACCTCATTGCTACCGTTGGGCGGTGAATGCCACCCAGATTTAGCCACCCCGTTTTACGAACACCCCGCAAAATGGACAGGCAATGGATCTCGTTTAGCCAAGCCGAACATCGATGATTGGTATGAAACCGTCAAAATAAACTACGGCATCAAACCTGATGGAAGCAAAGATTTTACCGAACTTCCGCAGCAATACCGTTTTCTATCTCACCTTGAACACGCCGTTTTCTGGCAAGACAAAAGTGTCCCGGATTCATGGCGTAAATTTCGAGATATCGCTCTTTATTGGATCGATAAAGGCGTGGATGGCTTTCGTTATGATATGGCCGAAATGGTACCGATTGAATTTTGGAGCTATCTCAACTCGGCAATTAAACTACACAACCCCGATGCTTTTTTAATGGCAGAGGTGTATCAGCCAAATTTATACCGCGATTACATCCAGATCGGGAAAATGGACTATCTGTACGACAAAGTCGACCTTTACGATAGTCTCAAAGCCATCATGCAAGGACACGGCTCTACCAAAGAGATTGGTCGTATTGAATATCAACTGCGCGACATTGAGCATCACATGCTGCATTTCTTAGAAAACCATGACGAGCAGAGAATTGCCTCACCTGAATTTGCAGGGGAAGCACATAAAGCACGCCCAGCCATGTTGATTTCAGCCTGTTTATCCAGCTCACCAACCTTGCTTTATTTTGGGCAAGAAGTGGGCGAACCTGGAGCGGAACATGCCGGCTTTGGCCAGCCTTCTCGCACCTCTATTTTTGACTATATCGGTGTTCCACAACACCAAAAATGGATGAATAACGGCGCATTTGATGGTGGCCAATTAAACGAGAGCGAGAAGCAGCTGCGCCATTTCTACTCAACATTACTGAATTTAGTCAAACAGAGCCCCGCACTGACCGGTGAATATCATGATCTGTACGCCGCCAATGTTGAACACTTCTCCGACAAACAAGATTGCTTATTTGCCTTTGCTCGCTCTAACCCGTCACAAAAGCTGATCATCGCAGCGAACTTCAGTGCCACAAGTGGCAAAACCGTAAAACTGCATTTACCTAAAGCATTGACCACTTATTGGCAGTTAACCTGTGGTGAGCACACTTTATTCGATCCGCTAAATCAACAAACGCTGACGCTCTTCGTCAACGAACAAGAGAGCTATGTGATGATCGACTTCACCCCACTTTCGACCCATTTCATGGTTCTCAATAATATTTAAACCTCAAAGAGAGTCATTGGTCTTCTTTCAATACAACAAGCCAGCATCTTCATCGTGCTGGCTTGTTTTGCTAAACGCTATAAGGTTAAGGCTTGCTTTAAGTGACTTTCATTAACACGGGCTCTTGATCAGATTCCCGCTTATGCTGATTGGGCAAAATGCCTAAAGTATGTAAAAAGGTTTTGAGCATGATGGCGTAAATGAACATCATAGGAAGGCCTGCGACCACACAAAGCGACTTAATGGTTTCAATCCCTCCCCCAGCCAAAAATACACTTAAACTGATCAGCCCAATCGCACAGGCCCAAAGCAATTTTACTCGGTTATCGGGATCACCATTCAAAGCCAATTCATTGGTGGTGAGCATCGCCGTCGCAACACTCGCACTGGACATAGTGGTCAGCATCAATAAAAACTGAATGAGCAGAAATAGCCCAAGCACCCCATTTCCCCCAGGCAAGGTTTTTATCAATGAAACCACTGCGTAGGTTAAGCCACCTTCTGCCATCCAGCCCTGAACGGGTAAACCGCCCAGCATTTGAGCCCACACCGCATAGCCACCAAAAATGGAGATAAAAAATGCGCAGCCCAAAGCGCCCATCGAGATGGTGTACAAAACCACTTCACGAATCGTTCGTCCACGAGAAATTCGCGTGATGAATAGGCCCATCATAATCAAGTACGCGTAATACCAAAACCAATAGTACTGAGTCCAGCCTTGTGCAAAACCACTTTGCTGAACAGGGTCTGTCCACAATGACATTCTAAAGAAATTATCCAACATCACGCCCAGCGAGTCAGTGAAACTATTAAGAATGAAAGAAGGTTGAGTCGCCAATAATACAAACAGGGCAAACAACACCGCCATGCTGACTGTCCAGTTAGAAATCATGTTGATGCCCTGATTAAAACCAACCCCCATCACAACCACTAACGCAGCCACAAAAAGCACAATAATTGTGCCTTGTAAGCCAAGGCTATTCTCAATCTGTAACAGCTCTGCCACACCGGCGCTAACCAAGGTCACAGTTAAGGCTAGCGAGCTAGCAAACGCGGCCAACGTACCAAAAATCGACAATAGATCGATACTTTTTGCCACCAAAGGATGGTCACCCACTACCGAAGAACACAAACTGGAAACTTTTAACGTGCGTTTTTTTTGTACATAAAATGCATAAGCAAACGGAATCGCTGGAAAGCAGTAAATCGCCCAGCCTGTAATGCCCCAATGAAAAATAGAGTAAGTAACGGCCCATGCCGCAGCAGGATAACTATTAGGCTCAGCAAATAACGGCGGTGATTGTAAGTAATACATCGGTTCACCTATCGCCCAGTAAATGAGTGACGCCCCGACGCCAGCGGTAAAAATCATCCCGCCGTAAGAAAAATTACTGTATTCGGTTTTTTCTTCACCTAAACGAATGCGGCCGTATTTCGAACACGCCAGCCACAGTAAAAAAACCACTAACGCCAAACTTGCCATCTGTACTAACCAGCCAAACCAGTGGCTCACCCAGCCCATAGCTTGCGCCGCCATCGCTTGAGAGGTGGCTGGATAAAGCGCAGAAACCGTCAACAAAACAAGTACTAACGCAATCGCAGGAAAAGCCAACCCATAATTAAGATTTTTCAAAACTGCGCCTCCATTCATAAAGTGCTTGAATATGGCGAGGGGTGATGCCACAACATCCCCCGATCACAGTTGCACCGAGGGCATACCACTGCTTGGCAAATGCGAGATAATCTTCTGCACTAAACTCACGCATGGCTTGTACGGTTTGGTTAGCGGCGTGATCCGATTTAATCGGCGTAAAACTGTTTGCATAAACGCCGATTTCAATCTTTTGCGCTCGGCCTTCCAACACCATTTTCGCCTGTTGAATGGCATCAGCCATCACCTCAGGTATTGAGCAGTTAAAGAAAATACCCGCCCCACCCGCAGAATAGATTTGTTCTGCGGCTTCAGACACTGACTGCCCAGAACGCAATTGTGCGATATTAGAGTCATCTTTCAGAGTCAGTGCGTAATAGCAAGGCTTCGTTGATGAGGCAAACACCGATTGAATCATGCTCAACTCTTCTAAACTGGCAATCGTCTCCGCTAACCAGACGTCCACATAAGGATCTTGTGCTTGATACAAAGTGAGTGAAATCGCTCGTGCGACTTCGGCTTGAAAGAGATCAGGCCGATAGCTTCCCATAGCCGGTGGCATAGAACCCGCCACTAAAATCGGACGTTCTGACTGTTGTGCTACTTCCGCAGCAATCTGCGCGGCTAAGTTCGCTAACCTTGCACCATCGGTTTGATATAGTGACTCGCCCAAGTGAAAAGGGACACACGCATAGCTATTCACCGTGATAATGTCGGCACCGCTATCAATAAATCCTTGGTGAGCTAAACGAACATGTTGTGGAGATTCAATCAGCGCTTGCGCGCTCCAAAGTGGCTGAGAAAAAGGAGCGCCAATTCTTTTTAATTCACGCCCCATGCCACCATCAAGAAGGGTTAATTTGCTCATAATATCGTATCCATAATGCTTTATTGGTCAGTGCCATTGAAGCATACTGTGAGCAAGATCATAGTGAATAACATTGAAGTGCAATATGAATTTTATTCAAGTAAGTGACTTGATTTATCTATTCTTTTTCGCAAGGTCACTATCTGTTGTTCATGCTGTCATTCGTGCTGTAATTCTTAGAAAACATGGGGCTTGGTCATTTCACAACAAATACTCAACGCATCATAAACAACTCTTCATGGAACTGAGTTTCAACGTCTACATGGTAAGGCTTCAACGCCTGTTTTAAAGTCCGTGAAAACGCAACAGGGCCACAAAAGAAAAACTCAAAACCACTTAAATCACCACACTGGCGAGCAATAGTCTCGGCAGACAAATGCGGCGCAATGCTTGAATCAATCACTGTGAGGGAGACACCTGCACGCAATGCTTTCTGCTTAAGCTCATCACACAGGGCTTGCTCTGCATGGTGGCAGCAGAAAAACAGATAAGTAGCCGGATGCGCTTTTACCGTGTGTAAATAATCTAACCCAGCCATAAATGGAGCGATGCCGACACCGCCACCAATCCAGACTTGTGGCCTATCACTATAAAACTCAATTCGTCCATATGGACCTTCGACCTCAATCGGCTCACCCACGGTAATTCTCTTATAAAGGCCTGTGGTAAAATCGCCGAGCTCTTTGATCAAAAATCGCAGCTCATTAGCCTCATTGTACGAAGCAATAGTAAACGGATGTGGCTCTTCGCCAACAAAACTCAAATAGGCAAACTGCCCTGCTTTATGCCCGGGCCAAGGTTTCTCCATCTTAATTCTTAAATCTAACGTTTGGCTCGCTGCGCAGTAGTGGTATGCGCTAACCTTCGCTGAATAACGTGCATTTCGGCCCACAAATCCAAGCAAACTGTAGACTGCTGCCGCGGAGCCAAGCGCAATAAACATCAACACTAACCAATAAATCGGCCAGCCCCAATACGCCTTTTTCAACAATAATACCGAATGCCCAGCCAGCAAAAGGTACACCACCGCCATCAAACGGTGCGATAAGCGAAACGGTTTGTATTTAATGGTTAGCCACAGTGATACACCCACCAGCAGCAATAATGAGTAGAACCCCCATTCGCCAATGGCTAACCCAATCGGGCGCATCTCTTTTACCCAAAGCGCAAAACCCGACAAGTTCCCCTGTGGGCCAGAGCCATTGAGCCGATTAGGTTTAGTCAGGAGCTCAAGTGCGATCATCCATTTCGGTATCTGGTAACAAAGCCAGTGAAATAAACCAAGCAACGTGGCCGAAATGCCCAGCCATTTGTGTATCCGATAGCCTTTATCGATTCCTTGTGTCCACTGCTCAACAAGGGGCAAACGAAGCGCCAGCACCATAGCCAATGACATCGCCACAATGGACAAAATGCCCGACCACTGGATAAAAGCCGATCTCCACTTGAAGAGGTTTTCAGACACCAAAAGCGTTGGCTCGGCTTGCATCCATAATACCGAGACAACCACTATCACAATCAATACCGTTTTGCTTACTCTGCTCATCACAATAACCACTTAAATAGAAAGGTTATCTAAGAGTAACAAGCACAACGTAAAGTAGATGAAGTAACAAGTAAATCTGTGTAAAGACGGCAATCCAAGCTCTTTAAGCGCTATATCCTTTTTATTGAACGCAGAAAAATCTGACCAATCAAACAACGCTGATCTTCCGCACGATAATCTTAGGGAGGGTCACTGAATTCTGTTAGAATGCGGCCCCTTCAACTAGCGTGTTAAGAGATGATCATTCGTGATGCCACGTTGTTTGAATAAAAAACCAACGAAAACCATACACCCCTGCTGGCCTCGGTTAGTGAACTACTTAGGAACTCGTTATGATGACTGAAGAAGAAAGAATTGAATTACAAAGAAATAACCCATTACACGGTCTTAAGTTAGAAACATTACTGCAAGAACTAGTGGATTTTTACGGTTGGGATATTCTCGATACGGCAATGCGTTTTAACTGCTTCCATACCAACCCATCGGTTGCCAGCAGCGTGAAATATCTCAATAAAACCGATTGGGCGAGAGAGAAAGTAGAAAACTTCTACCTATATCGCTTTAAACGTATGCCACGCGCTTCAGCTGAAGAATATGATCTGCCACCGCGCGCGCGCACTTTCCCACATGGCCTCAAACCTAAAGAGCCAATGGAGCTGACGGTTGATTCCATTTTAAACTCACAGGCTAAAGCGGCTTCTGCCCATAAAGAGCGTTCCGCACGTAACCGTTCGTTTCGTCGTTAAAGAACGATAAGTCAGTGATCGGCTCACGACACAACAAATCGGTTGAGCACAAAATGAATGTTGGTGTAAGAGAACCTTGCACCAACATTTTCCATCACAACATTTCAGCGTGAACCTTAATTATAAATAGGTTGCCATAAGCAGACTTTCTGCTGCTTACGTTGGTCATACAGCCATGTATATTGGCAATGATTATCGTAACTATATCGCCCAGTCTGAACCTTATATGGCCCAAAACTCACACCTTGTAAAGATTGAAAACGCCCTTGATAAAGCAATGAGAAGTGCAAGTGAGGACCGGTGGACGATCCACCTTCACACAAAGCAATGGAGCGCTGGTTAGCATAAACACCCAACTTACTGTCTTTCGTCACCCACTGATTATTCGCGACTTGGATTCCGTCCATATGGTAATAGTTCGTCGCCCAACCGTTTGGATGCGTCACGCGCAGTTGGCACCGAGACATCACCGACACGTAGCCATCATGCGCGGCCGTTACACTGTAAGTTGGCGCGCCCCAAGCTGGCCAATCGTAAGAAACGTCGATTGAAGAAAGCGGAAAACCTGAACCACTGTGCGCATGCGTACCGTTAGGTATCCACTGATACCCTTTGCGCCATGGCCACTGCATAAACCCCTCACTAGGCGAAGCAATGAGGTTTCCCATACGCATAGGAGCTGGTGTGTTTTGTGGTTCGCTGAAAGCACCAAACCAAAGCTCATATTGCGATTTCCATAATGCCCAATCATCCACCCGATTCAATTGCTGCATGACCGCTAACGTCGCAGCATTGTATTGAAGAGCCGATGAACTTTCTTGATAGTGATAGAAACGCTGAGACAGTTGATTCGCAATATCTTTGATCTGCCGCTGTCTATCGTCCAAGCTTTGATCCAAAGCACTCTCTTGTTCTAATAACGCTAAAGTGGTCAATAACACTCGAGGATCAACCCCCGTTGCCCCAGCCCAATGGCTAACTGACTCGACAAGCTCAAGCCAATGTGGCTGATGGGTACCAATAAAATCTTCAATATTGAAAGGACGTTGATGAGGTCGAAAAACAAACTCATCATCGCTAATCAGAGAAAATGGCAGTTGACTCTCTGCAAGCTGCGCTTCGTTAAGCCGTGGAGTATCGACATCAGGATACAACTGATGGCTTACCACCATTGGGCTAAAACAGATAAACCATGTCACTAAAGAAGATTTGGTTAGATTCATTACGCACCCTCCATATGAATTAAATTTCACATAGAGTGTGGCACAAAATATTCGTGGGATAGCTAAGAAGGTGCGTTTTGCGAGGCCAGTAGGAGCAAGATGTAATAAGATGAAAGCGATGAAATTATCAACACTCTGCACAAAAGTACCATCGGAGTAAAAAACCGAACGGATGAACATGAAAAACAAAAGCCCCGACAACTTTTTGAGTTATCGGGGCTTTCTTGAATAAATGGCGCGCCCTGTAGGATTCGAACCTACGACCACATCCTTAGAAGGGACGTGCTCTATCCAGCTGAGCTAAGGGCGCGCTACAGGGACAGGATTATACGAGTTGAACTCCGTAAATCAATCGCTTTCTCTAACATTCTGTTTCAAATGCCTAAAAAACTGCCATTCGCTAACCATGTGACGAAAAACAGAACAAAGCAAACGTTTGCTTATAGATGTTACTTTAAATATCTGCGACAATGCGCCCAAAAATATTTGCGACCAATGTGTAAGGAAAGCCATGACTGCTCAAAATATTGATGGGACACTCATCTCCCAGACGGTTCGCTCTGAAGTAGCGGCGCGGGTAAAAGCTCGCACTCAAGTGGGTCTTCGAGCTCCGGGGCTAGCGGTGGTGCTGGTGGGAGAAGATCCTGCGTCACAAGTGTATGTCGGCAGCAAACGTCGTGCTTGTGAAGAGGTGGGTTTTGTTTCTAAATCCTATGATCTTCCGGCCACTGCAGGTGAAGAGGAACTACTGGCGTTAATCGATAAGCTCAATGCCGACCCTGAAATTGACGGCATTTTAGTGCAACTGCCCTTACCTGCCGGGATTGACACAACCCATGTGCTTGAACGCATTGTTCCTGAAAAAGATGTCGATGGTTTTCACCCTTACAATGTGGGCCGTTTAGCCCAACGCATTCCTAAACTGCGCTCTTGCACACCCAAAGGGATCATCACTTTGCTTGAGCGCTATAACGTTCAACTGCGTGGTAAGCATGCGGTGATTGTGGGCGCATCCAATATTGTCGGCCGACCAATGACGTTAGAGCTGCTACTGGCTGGTTGCACCACAACCACATGCCATCGCTTCACTAAAGATTTAGAGCACCATGTTCGCCAAGCTGATTTATTGGTGGTAGCCGTTGGTAAACCCAATTTTATTCCCGGCGCATGGATTAAAGACGGTGCCGTAGTGATTGATGTGGGCATCAACCGCTTGGAGTCAGGCAAACTGATTGGCGATGTCGAGTACGATGTAGCGCGCACCAAAGCAAGCTTGATCACCCCTGTTCCGGGTGGTGTCGGGCCAATGACGGTGGCCAGTTTGATTGAAAACACCCTGTTGGCGTGCGAGCAATTTCACCCCAATAACTGATCTTGTTATTGATTATTGCTAGTGGTTATTGATAGCTATGATCAGCGAGCCAAAAAGAACCCCAGCACTGCGCTGGGGTTCTTGCGTTATAAACCAACTTAGCCTTTATTGAGCATTATTCATTTGCGTCAGTTTGTTGCCTATTGGCGTAGAGAAATTGTAGCCATCGTGTTCGTCCCAGTTAATAGACCATGTCATCACACCACCGTAGTTAGGGTAGTTGAAACTCGGTTTCACCGTCGCGCAAGAGGTTCCCTTGGTTAAGCAGTCCAACGCATCAAGAATGTTTTGCGTGGGCGCTTGCCCAGAGTTGGCAGAGCTCGGGCCAGAAGGCAAACCGATTGCAACTTGATCGTCACGCAGTGGTTCAAAGCGTGAACCATCGGCCAAATCAAACCCTTCTAACAGCATTTTTGATTGAGCGACCATCATATCCACCGAACCTTCAGGAGCTGCACCCGGTAGATAAGGGTTTGGTAACCCACCGTTGTTATAAAGCTGAACATGAAGTAGATCGAGTGTGTCACGAACCTCATTGATGATAGGAATATACGCACCCCAAATGCCGCTATAAGCCACCATTCCGCCTTGAACATAAGGGTGTTCTGGTGCCATGGTCAGGTACATATCACCGCCGATGTTGGCTTCAATTTGCTTTAATGCCCGGCCCAAGCGCGCTTGAATTTGCGAGCCATGCATTAAGTTAGAACCACTTTCTAAATCAACATCCAAGCCATCAAAACCCCACTCTTTGATCAACGCCGTCAAACTATCAACAAAGTGCGCTTCATCACTGTCAGTATTGAGCGTAATGTTGCCTTCCGCGCCACCAAGTGACAAAACAAAAACTTTGCCTTTGGCTTGCAAGGCCGCCATATCTTGCTTGAACTGGGTAGCATCTAAGGCGGGACAGCTACTATGCGCATCGCCTGCGAAAAGATTGAAATGCACGGTTCCATTACTGTTGCGGTCATTATCGGCAAATGCAATATCGATCACATCCCACGCATCAGACATATCAGCGAGACGCATTGGGCAGCCAGCAGCATTGACAAAATTATGCCAGTAACCGATCAATTTGTGCTTTTTCTGTGTCTGTTCAACCACCTTCACGGCAGCTGCGTCTGACAATACACTACTGCCTGCATCATAAGCTTGCGCAGCCACTGTGTATTCGCCGATAGCCGTAGGTGTCCAAGTGTAGGCATAAGGCGCACTGGTATCAGTTGCGACCACCGCTCCATTCACTAAGAAATCGACTTTAGAAACAGCACCAGTGAGTGACGTCGCATTGGCAGCAATATTGACTGGTTTACCTAAACCGACGGTTTGCCCTGACGTTGGCGATGTTAACGACACCACTAACGCTTGATCGCTCACTGAAACGTTAATCTGACTTTCAGCGCTATTATTGTCATTATCGGTTGCGATGGCTTTGAGTGTGGTACTTCCGACCTTGCTCGCAACCCACTCAACCGAATAAGGCGCTTGGTTTACTACGCCAAGGCTCGTGCCATCAACAAGAAATTCCACTTGTACTACACTGCCATCGGCATCATTAGCTTGTGCGCTGAGCAGGATGGTAGAACCAGCCAGAATCACTTCATTGTCAGCAGGGCTCGTCAATGAAACGGTAGGTGGCGTGGCGCACGCGCCCATTCCTGTCCACGCTTCTTGCCAATAACTTCCTTTGCCCGGCTCATAGGCCCACGCTGAGCTGGAAGAGCACCAACCTGCGATATCACAACGGAACTTTTGATTATTGTTTTGCACCAGTTCGCCCACTGCGTAACTGCTACCCGCCACATAGGTTGCTAAACCTGTACAACCACCACTTGAGCCTCCAGATACAACTAAGGCGACCTCTTGGCTATGAGTCGTTTGGTTATCATTATCCGTCGCTTTGGCTTTAAAGGTGTGAGAACCTGAGACAGCAGTCCAATCGTGGGCATAAGGTTCTGAAGTATCTGAAGCGACGAGTTGTCCATCCACATAAAAATCAACTTGCGTGACGGTTCCATCCGAATCGGTGGCATTAGCGCTTAGCGTCAATGAGTCACCAGCCGCTAGCTGCTCAGCACCTGTTGGGCTGGTTAAGGAGATGGAAGGAGGTACTAAACCACCAACAGGCGTAACCGAGATGGTTGACGCTGTTGACGTAGTCGCACCCTGATTATCAGTGGCAATTGCAGTCACTTGGGTTGCGCCTAAAGCGGCAGTCCAATCGGTTTGGAAAGGCGCTTGTGTGATGACGGCGATCGACACGCCATCAATCAAAAATTCAACCTGTGCCACGCTACCATCGCTATCAGACGCCGTGGCTTGCAGCGTGATTAAGCTGCCTTGTGGGATTTGTGCATTATTGGCAGGAGAAACGAGATTTAGCGTGGGTGGAACATTGCCACCACCGCTGTCACACTGCCCGAGTGATAGCCAAAATGCCCAGGGGCCGTTATTGCTTGCAGGATCATTTCCCTGCGTCCAATAGTTGGCTTGATAGGCTGCGTTAGATTGCGTCACTTTATCGCCGGACGTATAAATGGCGGCCGTATCCCAAGAGCCCAAGCCATCACAGTTATAGGCTTGAGCTTGGTAGCTTATCCCTAACGTTGTAATAATGGCGGCTCTGAGTAGATAAGAACTCATTGTTCTCTCCTTTGCTTATGAATAATTAACCCGTTCCCAAGTAACTTGACGTGGTGGCCTGCAATACGCGAGATAAAGACAAGGCAGCATCAAGTAGGCAGGGTATATAACTAATAAGCTAGAGGACGAGAATTGCACTCTAAATAACTGATAATTTTAATTATCTCAGCTCAAAATCACGGCATGATTTCAACATCAACACCGCTTGCAAATCTTTTTCGGCGGACTTCACGAACTCACCTAATCACACGTCGTTGAGAAATTGATATGGTCAATATTATTTTGGTGAGGTGGATGGATAAAAATGCCGGCTCTATTAGCCGGCATCGAAGATACAAAATGTATGGTGGATTCTCGTAACCAATAGAAACGCTACGTTTATAGCGACAAAATAACCCCAGCAAGTGCAGCACTCATCAAGTTAGCCAGCACGCCAGCGCTGATCGCTCGAAAACCATATTGAGAGATGAAGCTGCGACGCTCTGGCACCAAACTGCCCAAACCACCGATCAATACTGCCATGGTCGAAATATTGGCAAAGCCGCACAGAGCAAAAGTTACAATCGCTTGAGAATGTTCACTGAGCGAATCTTTTACGTCCATCAATTGGATAAAAGCGACAAACTCGTTCACGACAATTTTATTACCAATCAGTGAGCCTGCCGTCATCGCTTCGCTCCATGGAATGCCCACCAGCCACGCAACTGGAGCAAATAGGTAGCCTAAAATCAACTCAAAGCTAAGGGTTAAGCCAAACAGACCGCCCACCCAGCCCAATAGGCCGTTGAGTAGCGCAATCACACTGATGAAGGCCAGTAACGTTGCCCCAACCGCAACCGCGATACGAAGCCCAGACATTGCACCATCAGCCACGGCTTCAACCACATTGGTTGCTTTTGGTATCTCAACCTCTTCATTGGCCACCTGCTGACTTTGCGCTTCGGTTTCCGGCACCAAAATTTTCGCCATCAACAAACCGGCTGGAGCTGACATAAATGCCGCCGCAATAAGATAGTTAAGGTTAACGCCCAGTGAGGCATAGCCAACTAACGTTCCGCCCGCAACCGAGGCTAAGCCACACGTCATCACCGCAAAAAATTGCGAATCACTCATGTGCTTTAAATAAGGCTTAACGACTAACGGCGCTTCAATCATGCCGACAAAAATGTTCGCCGTGGCTGACAGTGACTCTGCACGCCCCGTACCCAATAATTTTTGCAAACCACCGCCAATCAAATTAATTACTTTAGGCATCAAACCAATGTGGTACAAACCGGAGATCAAAGCGGAGAAGAAAATGATGATGCCAAGCACATTAATCGCAAACACAAAACCAACGCTACCATTGGCTAAACCGCCAAAGAGAAAGCCAATTCCCTCTTGCCCATAATTGATTAAATTCGATACCGCACCCGTGACACTGTTGAGCACTTCTTTCCCCATAGGGACATACAGAACCAATAGTGCAAAGCCTACTTGCAATAAAAAAGCGAGCGACACGGTTCTAAATTGGATGTTTTTTCTATTGGTAGAAAGTAGCCAAGCCGTAAATAAGATGGCGACGACGCCAAGTAATGAGTTCATTTGCTGTCAATCCAGATAACGGGGATAGGAAAGGCGCGCATTCTATCGTGCGAAAACGAATGCGCAAGTCGCAAATGTTACAGAGGTGTGCTTAAAAATAGCAGCCTTAACCCTCTTGTTTCAAGCTGTTGATTTGTAACAAGCTAAACGATTGCCTAGGCTTATATTTTCCATATAGAAAAGATGTTTCTGAGTTTGGAAATAATAAACCGTGCTCATTACACTTTTGTCAAACGGATGTAAGGCTCTAACTGAGTATCCCAGTAGCAAGGTGTACCGATTAAAGCCTTGATAAATTCAATCACGGCTGAGGTTTTCTTCGGCATATGTTGTCGGCTCGGGTAAACCGCATAAAAAGGCATGTTTTGATTTGCGTGCCAATCTGGCAACAACTGGATCAGTTTACCGGTTCGAAATTCATCTCGAATTAAATAAGTCGCCAAGTAAGCAACACCCCACCCTGCCACGGCGGCGTCACGGACGGCTTCGGCTAAATCCACCGAATAGTTACCCGACACATTGATGTTGACCTTTTGCTCTGGATTGGCAAACGACCAACTGGTGTAATCTCGCTCCCAACTACGGTAGATAAGACAGTTGTGACCTAACAGATCACTGGGTGTCTGAGGGGGTGAATGGTTTAATAAGTATTCCGGTGACGCCGCCAGCACAAATTGGCAATCGGCGAGACGTTGCGCCACGTACCCTTCCGGCAAATGTTCGTTGTTGGTCACCCACAAATCAAGCCCTTCTTCGAGCATATCGACTCGATAATCGAACAAATGCACTTCCACTTGCAGTTTTGGATAACGCTGACGAAGCGCCTCCAGTGCTGGCAAAATGTGCAAAGAACCAAACGACTGTGAAAGACCAAGCTTAATCAGCCCAGACACCTCATCACGCTGGCTTTCCATTTCAGACTGCGCAGCATCCATCAACCCAACGACCGCAATACAATGGCGATAAAAAGCCTCTCCAGCCTCGGTTGTGGTGAAGCTGCGAGTGGTTCGCTGAACGAGCTTCACCCCGAGCGAGGCTTCCAGTAAGGCCAACTGCTTACTAACATGCGATACTGATACGCCTAAGCTTTTGGCCGCAGCGGTAAAGCCTTGATGTTTGATTAACGCAGCAAATATCACCATTTGCCCTGCACGTTCAACTAGCACACGCTCTCCAGAAATAGCAAAGGGCTCATGATGAGCCCTTTGCGTTCAATTAAGGTTCAAATCAATAGGTAATTCTATCCGCCAAATGGCTCACCGCGAGGGCAAAATAATATGAACGGTTCCACTTCATCAACACATTATAGTTGTTGTATACCAAGTAAACGCGGCCATTTTCATCATCTGGCATGATAAGCCAAGCTTGAACGTTGTCTAAATTAGGCAGTGGTTTACCTTCGTAACGGGTAATACCGAGCTTGTTCCACTCTCTCAGTGATTTCCCTTTTTCGGGCTGTCGCCCTTCTAGAGTGCGGTCAAACCCATGCGGAACTTTAACTTGACGGCCCCAAGTGTATTTATCATCCCATCCCGATTGGCTGAGATAATTGGCCGTCGACGCGAATACATCTTCCTTTGAGCGCCAAATGTCTTTTTTGCCATCGCCGTTACCATCGGAAGCGAACGCCAAAAACGAACTCGGCATAAACTGGCATTGTCCCATCGCGCCAGCCCAAGACCCTTTCATCTCATCAGCTTGGATATGACCTTGCTGTAGAATTTGCAACGCGGCCATCGTCTCCTTGCGGAAAAATTCTTCTCGACGACCGTCATAAGCCATAGTCGTCAGCGCATCAATAACACTAAAACCACCGGTCAACGCACCAAAATTACTTTCTACGCCCCACAAAGCCACGATAAAGCGCGGCTGTACGCCATATTGCTCGCCAATGCGGCTAAGCTCTGCATAGTGCTTTTCATACAGCGCCTTTGCTTGGTTCACTTTCCATTCTGGAACCGCGCGTGGGATATATTCATCCAGCGTCAGTTTCTTTTCTGGTTGATTGCGATCGGCCGTCACAGCACGTGGCTTGTACTCCACATTTTTAAACGCATCGATTAAAATTTGCTCTGAAATGCCTTCATTTCGTGCTTGCTGCTTCAAGCCTTCGACATAGTGTTCAAAACTAACCTCATTCGCCATCAATGGCGTGGAGAGGCTTAATCCCAATACGACTGACAATAACTTTCTCAAATCGTCCTCCTTGAGCTGAAAACTTAGCTATCTTTTTGCTGAGCCTTTTGCTGCTTATATTGTTCTAATAAATTTTGTGGCGGTGGCGGTAACTGTAGGAAAAAGCCCTCATTTTCTAGAGACTCTTTTACTTTTTCAATGTTCACTTGGGCAAGTGTACGCCCTTCCAGTTTCACTACCATGACTAAAGTAGGTTTACCGAACATCGCCATTAATGTGTCAGGAACCTGTGAAAAGTCATCCTTTTTAGTAACGTAGAGATAGGCACCTTCTTTTTTAGAGCTTTTGTAGATAGAGCAAAGCATGACAAACCTTTTATTGTAATAAACTGGCTTTTCGAGCCAATTAAGTTAGAAACGTTAAACTTTTACCAAATTTGAGATTAAAACAAACATTTGACCGCAAGATAACTTGCTGAGCTAAGTCAGGGAATATAACATGACAACCCTAGTTTCAGGCAACGCCCTTTCTAGTGAAGCCATTAGTTATTGAGGTCAATATAAGATGTCGAATACTCCTGACCTAAAAGGTAGCAGTTTTACTTTGTCAGTGTTACACCTTTGCGACAGTGAAGTTGCCAATACCGTTGAGTTTCTCAAGGAAAAAGTCGCCCAAGCTCCTGCTTTTTTTGCCTCTGCACCTGTGGTGATCAATATTGCTAAAGTGATTGGCGATATTGATTTTGCGATACTTAAACAAGGCATCACTGAAGCGGGAATGATCCCGGTCGGTGTGACAGGTTGCCGTGATAAACGCAGCCAAAACTTAGCCTCAGAAGCTGGCTTTGCCGTGATGGCAGCAAGCAAGTCGCCTTCTCAAGCTCCCGCTCAAATCGCGCCAACCAAGGTGATTCGCACGCCCATTCGCTCTGGCCAGCAAGTGTATGCCAAAGATAGCGATTTAGTGATCCTCAATCACGTCAGCGCGGGGGCCGAAGTGATCGCCGATGGTTCAATTCACATTCATGGTTCACTGCGCGGAAGGGCCATTGCCGGTGCCAGCGGCCAAACGGAAGCAAAAATTATTTGTCACGATTTACAAGCAGAGCTGGTCTCCATTGCTGGAAATTATTGGCTTAGCGATCAAATTGAAAGTGAGTTTTGGCAGAAGAAAGTGATGCTCAGCATGGTTGATGATTCACTGCATTTTGAAACGCTCACGATTTAAAATTAACAAGGAAAACATAATGGCACGCATTATTGTTGTAACGTCAGGAAAAGGCGGCGTTGGTAAAACAACCTCAAGCGCAGCAATTGCTTCTGGCTTGGCTTTAAAAGGTAAAAAGACAGCGGTCATCGATTTTGATATCGGTCTGCGTAACCTTGACTTAATCATGGGTTGTGAGCGCCGCGTGGTGTACGACTTTGTTAACGTCATCAACGGTGAGGCGACACTTAACCAAGCGATGATCAAAGATAAACGCACCGAAAACTTGTTTATTCTGCCTGCCTCACAAACCCGTGATAAAGATGCGCTCACCAAAGAGGGCGTAAAGCGCGTTTTGGATGAACTCGATACGATGGGCTTTGATTTCGTCATTTGCGACTCACCAGCAGGTATTGAGCAAGGCGCGTTGATGGCTTTGTACTTTGCTGATGAAGCGATTGTAACGACGAACCCTGAAGTCTCTTCCGTGCGCGACTCAGACCGCATTTTAGGGATTTTGGATTCCAAATCAATGCGCTCAGAGCAAGGGTTAGAGCCTGTTAAACAGCACCTTTTATTGACCCGTTATAACCCTACTCGCGTGACACAAGGTGAAATGTTGAGCGTGGAAGATGTTGAAGAGATTTTACATATCTCTTTACTTGGCGTGATCCCAGAAAGCCAAGCGGTGCTTAATGCCTCCAACAAAGGTGTTCCGGTTATTTTTGACGATCAATCAGACGCAGGCCAAGCTTATGCTGACGCTGTCGAGCGCTTATTAGGGCAAGAAGTCGAGTTTCGTTTTCTAACGGAGCAGAAAAAGGGCATCTTTAAACGACTTTTCGGGGGTTAATATTATGTCTCTACTTGAGTTTTTCCGACCACAAAAGAAAACGACCTCAGCAAGCCTTGCCAAAGAGCGTTTGCAAATTATCGTCGCCGAACGTCGTAGTGAAAATGACCCTGCACCGACCTATTTGCCTCAATTGAAAGAAGACATTCTCAAGGTGATCGCCAAATACGTCGCGGTTGACCCTTCGATGGTTGAAGTCTCTTTTGAGCACAAAGATGATGATATCTCTGTGCTGGAATTGAACGTGAAACTGCCAGACGAAGAAAAGTAATCCTTATGATAAAAGAGCCTGCAAAGTTGCAGGCTCTTTCTCTTTACTAACCAATTTTACTCAACCAATTTGTTGAGCCGTTCACCGAGAATAGGTAAGCGCCAGCTCTGCATCACATCCGGCAATTGCGCGGGATCTCTCTCTTTCTTCCACACCCAACTCAATAGCTGGTTGAGCTGTTTTTTAGAGGCTAAAAATTCAGTCGCTAAACCCGTGGTTTGAGACACTGATTTAACTTCATCTTTCAACCGTTTAAACAACTGTTTATAGCCGGGATAGTCCATCAAAGGGTCGATTTTAGGTGGGTATTGATCAGCCGGAGTCTGCTGGCCCGCTTTCACCAATGCAATGATTTTGGCACTGTGACGTTGAATCGATCTCGGATCGGCCCCTTCATCAATCATACGGCTTGCACTCGTCAATCCCAAACGAGCGATAGTCAGCAAATCTGTCTCTTTGACCACAAAATTGAGCGCCAAATCACGGCGTACCGCCTCTTCGTAGCGCCAAGTAGCTAAGGGTTTGAGAATCGCTAATTCTTGCGGTGTTAGTTGCCATGCCCCTTTGATATCCAAATAGGCCAAATTGGGATTAGTCTGTTTAATGCGTTTGACGCTCAATAGTTCAGATTCTTGCTGCGCCGCTTGCCACCAGCCCGCCTGCGTCACTTTATCGAGTAATTTCTCGTAAATCGGCAGCAAATAAAACACATCGGCGGCAGCGTAATCCAGCTGCTTTTGCGATAAAGGCCTTGCTAACCAATCAGTACGCGATTCACTTTTATCAATTTCAATCCCTAAGAATTCATTAACCAATGCGGCAAATCCGGTAGACAGTCCATGGCCGAGAAAGGCTGCCATTACTTGAGTATCGACCATTGGAAACGGTGTGCAGCCAAATGCATTATGAAACACTTCGAGATCTTCACCACACGCATGCAGCACTTTGAGCACGGAGGTGTCTTGCAGTAACTCGACAAAAGGGGCCATGTCATCAAAGGCAAGTGGATCGATTAAAGAGAGGTTTTCACCATCATAAAGCTGGATCAATCCGAGCTGTGGGTAAAAGGTACGCACTCGGACAAACTCGGTATCGAGCATCACCACATCGGCATCTCGCGCGGCAAGGCATACACGTTGTAGGTCGTTAGGCTGGGTAATTATTTGGTAGTTCACTAATGGCTCACTTTGGGCAACCCTACTAGAGGGGACATAAAAATGCCGACGGTTTGAGTCGGCATTCTAGCACTATTTTTTCATACTGACTTGATGCTTAGGCACGTTTTGTTTGTTCAATTGCCGCATCATTTTCTTCACGAAGTACGCGGCGTAAAATTTTACCCACATTACTCTTTGGTAAATCTTCCCTAAACTCAATCAACTTAGGCACTTTATAGCCAGTCAAATGTTTACGGCAATGGGCAATGATTTCATCTTTGGTTAAGCTCGGATCACGCTTAACCACATAAATCTTGACGATTTCACCCGACACTTCATGAGGCTGGCCGATAGCGGCCACTTCTAATACTTTGCCATGCAGTGCAACCACATCTTCAATCTCATTAGGATAAACGTTGAATCCAGAGACTAAAATCATGTCTTTCTTGCGATCGACAATATAGACCATTCCTTGCTCATCAAACTTGACGATATCGCCTGTAGAGAGCCAACCATCGGCATCAATCACTTCTTTCGTCGCTTCCGGTCTTTGCCAATAACCTTGCATCACTTGTGGGCCACGCACTTGCAACTCACCGACTTGATCATAAGCCAACACTTTGCCTTCATCATCAACGATACGCACTTCGGTTGAAGGAACGGGTAAACCAATGGCTCCCGAATAATCACTTAAATCATAAGGATTACCTGTCACCAGTGGTGCACATTCAGTCAAACCGTAACCTTCAAGCAGGTGGATACCCGTCACTTTTTTCCACTGATCGGCCACCGCGCGCTGTACCGCCATGCCACCACCAACAGAAAGCTTAAGATTTTTGAAATCAAGTTCATGGAAATCTTCGTTGTTGACCAACGCATTAAACAGCGTATTCACCCCCGTAATGGCAGTAAATGGGTACTTTTGCAGCTCTTTGACAAAGCCTGGAATATCGCGTGGATTAGTAATCAATAGGTTACGCCCACCCATTTCGACGAACAGTAAACAGTTTACGGTCAGTGCAAATACGTGATAAAGCGGTAATGCCGTCACAACCAGTTCGCGGCCTTCGGCCAATACTGGGCCATATGCCCCTTTTGCTTGGAGCACATTCGCAATCATGTTGCGGTGGGTCAGAATTGCCCCTTTTGCCACACCGGTTGTACCACCGGTATATTGCAAAAATGCAATGTCGTCGCCAGACATAAAAGGCTTCACATACTGTAAACGGCGACCTTTGTGCAACGCCTTACGCATGGAAATGGCACCTGGTAAGTCATATTTTGGCACCATCCCTTTCACATATTTCACAACGAAATCAACCAACGTCCCTTTTGCTCTAGGTAACATCTGTCCAAGGCTGGTCAATACCACATGTTTTACCGAGGTATTTTCAACAATTTGCTCTAAGGTATTGGCAAAATTCGAGACGATGACGATCGCCTTTGCATCGGCGTCATTCAGTTGATGCTCAAGCTCTCGCGGGGTGTACAACGGGTTAACATTCACTGCAATCAACCCGGCTCGTAATACGCCAAATAACGCGACCGGATACTGCAATAGGTTAGGCATCATTAAGGCGACACGATCACCTTTTTTCAGCTTCAGCTCATTTTGCAAATAGGCGGCAAATGCTCGGCTGCGCTCTTCCAGTTTACGAAAAGTCATGACCGAACCCATATTCATAAAGGCTGGTTGATCGGCATATTTATGAACCGATTGCTCAAACATTTCGACCAAAGAGAGGTACTGATCAGGGTTGATGAATTCAGGTACATCAGTTGGATAGCGTGAAAGCCAAGGTTTCTCCACGGTAATACTCCTCGTTATTGGCGGCTGCTCTACGGCGATATTTTTATGTGCGCTATTACAGCACAGCCAAAGCGCTTGAGCACGAAACACTCAAACACTTGTTTAAATTTTGTTAACTAAGCCAAAAATTAGTTCGGCGACTTGCGAAGGTTGCTCAAGATGGCAATGATGACCACCAGAAATAGTGAACATCTCTTGCCGATCATCGGCGAAATAGCCTCGAGCGGCTCGTAACTCAGAAAAACCGTGTGTACCGAGAATCACACGTTGTGGGCATTGGATGTGCGCCATGATGTGCTGAGCATGCTCATACGACATGCGATACAAGGAATCGCTGTTTAACTGTGGGTCATGACGCCAATACCACTCGTCATTGCGCCGCTCAACCCCTCGAATAACGATGGGTTGGATCAAGGCTGCTTCTAACTGGTTGACTTCGGCTCGGCGAGCAACAGCGTATTCTAAATTCGGTAACCTACGACGAGGCTTACGCCGAATCCGCTGGCGGCTGAGTACGCCATTGCGCAGCCTGGCCACACTCTCTAGTGGCGATTCAGCCAATGGAGCAATTCCTTCGATTTGAACTAATCCTGCGACTTGCTCAGGAAAGGCGGCACTATAGCAACTTGCGATTAAAGCACCAAGGGAATGCCCTACGATCACTAACCTGTTTGGTGATAAGTTGAGCAAAAATGAGTAAATATCATCAATATAGTCATGAAATGGGTAAAAATGACCGTCGGCTTTATGGCTTGAAAGGCCATGTCCCGGTAAATCGATTGCGCAAAGGTGTAACTGTGGATTAAGGTGACTTAACGCTTTGATAACAGTAAGAAAACTGGATGAATTATCTAACCAACCATGCAAAAAAACGACCGATAAGTCGGCCGTTTGTGCGTTTCCCAACTCTTGAGTCGCAATCATTCCTTGCGCAAGAGAGTACTGTTTTTGTTGCATCGCTATTTCACTTCTTGTACCACGCGCCCTTCACGAGCACCAATGTACATTTGACGACAATATAAGCTGTGGCAAGGGTACATATAAGTACCGAGATCATTCACGACCACTCTTTCTTCAACTCGCCACAAATGTAGCCCTTTTACGGCCATGGTTGGGAAAGTGTATTCAAACTCACCTACTTTGGCTTTTTCTGGAGTAAGGCTGGTTCCCACTAGCGTCACCAAACGATCTTTCGCATAAGCCACTGGGTCAACAAACCCGTCAACATAGCCAACAAAACGCCCTTGCGGTTCGCGGTCGATATCCGGTCGGCCTGATGAGCTAATCGGCAAATTGACTATTTCAATCCGTGTTTTATCCGCCAAATTAGTCACACTGGCGATGACGCCGCCCAGCCGGACTTCATCTTGCTCATTGATTGGCGTATTGACCCAAGTGGCGTAATCGGTGATCACGGCATCACTACTGGCACGAAGATCATCCGGTAAGCTTGAGCATGCACCAAGCAGCAATGTGGACGATAACAATAGTAGCGTTTTAGAAGTAGAAAAAGATCGCATCATAATGACCTTGTTGGATTAGATGTAGATATCGACTCCAAGCAGTTGAGCAAGTTCATCTTTTTTTGCTTGGTTCATCACGTCCATGTACTCTTCCATCGCCTTTCTTGATCGACCTTCAGGAAGATCGTATTCCAGATTAGCCCGATGAATCTCTGATGGATCGACATGACGAATTGAATGAGAAACAGCATTCGCCACCTTAGTAGGTTGGCCTACTCCGGTTTTGGCATCGCCTTTCTTTACCCCATTGTTCTTATTTGCGCGATTAGCCCTATTGCTACCGGGCACTATCGCAGGAGGTAAACCGTTAATTGAAACCATACTGTTCCTATTCAATTAGAGCAAGACGAATGCAACGCCTTGCCTTTCACTGATTATTCTCGGCCCGGTAACTTCTTCCAAGCCACGTTATCACGCAGGTAAACAGGGCTCGACTCTTCCACCGTTAGCGTGTTTCCTTTGGCAAACTCGTACTGAGCAAGAAACACCATATCCTGTGCATCTGGGTACAATACTTCCCCCATTTGACACGAGATAGGCAACGTATCTAACTCTTCTTTATAAGCCGCCCAACCCGTTCCAGCGCAGCCCCAAGTGATGCTGTCAGCTTTGATTTGCTCAGCAAGAGTATTAGGAGCAATGACGCACTCTGCATCTATCTCTTGCCAAGAGCCATCTTCTTGACGTGTATAACGACCCCAGTAAATCTCACTCATTCTGGCGTCAATTGCACACGCCACCTGCTGGTAACCCTGTAAACGATAGCTGCCTTGCGCCATCGCTGCCAGGGTCGAAATACCTATCATAGGTAAATCAGCGCCGAATGCTAAACCTTGTGCAATTCCAATGCCAATCCGTACTCCGGTAAAACTGCCTGGACCACGGCCAAAGGCTAGCGCGTCTAGTTCCTGTAAGGTGATGCCCGCTTCTTTGAGGACGGAATCCACCATGGGTAGAATTTTCTTGGTGTGATCGCGAGGGGCAACTTCACTGCGAACGTACAGTTTGCCGTTCATCATTAAAGCAACAGAACAGTTCTCTGTTGCTGTGTCTAAGGCAAGGATCTTTGCGCTCATTACTGTCTCTAATTGTTGTTAATAGTTACGGGTGTCGTGACTGAAATTTGACTTAAGAAATCTTTTACTTTGTCCAAATCCCGCGTACGTGGAATGGGCGGTAAACTGGCAAGAAATAGCCCACCGTAGTCACGGGTGACTAAACGGTTATCACAAATGATCAGTACACCTTTGTCATGTTTATCGCGGATCAAACGCCCGACCCCTTGTTTCAAGGTGATGACGGCATCGGGTAGTTGTACTTGCGCAAATGGATCTCCACCGCGCATTCGGCAATCTTCAATTCGCGCTTTCAGCAGCGGATCATCCGGTGCGGTAAATGGAAGTTTGTCGATAATAACACAGCTTAATGCGTCACCTCTAACATCTATCCCTTCCCAAAATGCCCCTGTCGCGACCAATAAGGCATTACCTAATTCCATAAATTCGGCCAACGTTTTTTGTTTACTCGTCTCCCCTTGCATCAGCACTGGCACGGTTAACACTTCTCGAAAACGTTCACCTAACTCGCGCATCATGCTATGGGAAGTACATAAAAAGAAGCAGCGGCCTTGGTTTTGCTCAATCACTGGCGACAAAATACGCACCAATTTATCGGCAAGTCCTGGGCTATTGGGTTCAGGTAAATAGCGTGGCACACACAGCCGCGCCTGCTGCTGATAGTCAAACGGGCTTGGTAATGAAAACTGAGCTTGGGGCTTTAATCCTAAGCGCTGAGTGAAATGGCTAAAATCGTCGTTTACGGCCAAAGTAGCGGAGGTGAAAATCCATGCGCCCTGCTTTTGTTGCACCTGTTCGTGAAATTTATCGGCCACCGAAAGTGGGGTGATGTGTAAACTAAAATGACGCGGCGTGGTGTCATACCAATAGGAATAACCAGTAATAGAGACATCACACACTCGATCAATTCGTCCTTTGATTAAGTTGGCGCGCTCAAATGCGGTATCCAATAACTGGCTGCGACCTAACGCGAGTTTTAACACATCGATAGCAAAATCTAAGCTGTCTCGCAAACGCGCTAATTCTCGCGAAATCGATGGTGAAGCTAACGCCTCACGCCAGTTGCCTCGAAAACTGGGTTCACCCAATACAATGCGTAAATCCATCGCTGACTGCACCAGTTTATCGCCCACTTTCTGCAATTGGCGCATATCTTTTGCTTCAGTGCGATAGCCGATTTCAATATCTTTCGCCAGCTCTTGGACTTGGCGACTGGAGACCGATTGACCAAAATATTGGCTGGCGATATCCGGTAACTGATGCGCTTCGTCGAAGATAAAGACCTCTGCTTCGGGGATCAACTCACCAAACCCGGTTTCTTTGATCGCCAGATCGGCTAGAAAAAGGTGATGGTTGACCACGACAACGTCGGCATCCATCGCCTTTTTGCGCGCTTTAGAGACAAAACAGTCGACGTAACTTGGGCACTCTTTGCCAAGGCAATTGTCGTTGGTTGAGGTGATGGTTGGAATGACTGCACTGTCTTCAGGCAACTCTTCACATTCGCCTAAATCACCGCTTTTGGTTTCCGATGACCAACGACGCACTTTCACTAATTGAGTCAATAGCTGTGGATCAGATTGGTTGGTGTGGCTTTCCACCATTTGGCGGCTTAGCCTATCAAGGCACAGATAGTTTGCTCGGCCTTTTAATAGCGCAACATTGCCATAGAAACCGAGCGCATCAATCATCAAGGGTAAATCACGATGAAAAAGCTGCTCTTGTAGGTTTTTAGAACCCGTACTGATAATGACTTTTTTACCACTGAGCAGCGCAGGCACCAGATACGCAAAGGTTTTGCCTGTACCAGTCCCTGCTTCAACCACTAATTGCGATTGTTGGGCAATCGCCTTAGCGACCGCTTCAGCCATGTCAATTTGCGCTTGTCGAGCTTGAAAACCGGCAATGGCCTTGCCTAATGCGCCTTGTGAAGAGAAGGTTTTTGCAATCATCAAAAAGTGGAGGTAAGTGTTCGTTGCGGGGCATTATGTCAGGTTTGATGAGCTGGCGCGAATCCAAGTGCAACCCGCGCCAGTTAGGTGTGTTCTATTTGCGATTGAGGTAACGAGATAACCAAGCTGGTCCTTCGTACCCATTCTCCGTTTGGGTCATTGCTTTTGCCGCCTCGGCAGGTGACGCTCGGTTCTCCCACATGTCTTCCAAAATGATTTCGTCAATTTGATGGTCTCCCATCAATGCACTCACTCTTTCCATATACAGCTTTCGTGCGAGGAGTTCTCTATCCATAAATACCGCCTTAAGACACTCTGTGAGGAAGAAATTTAGTAAAAGCCTAACGGTGAACCCGTTTATATATTGAAACCAACTTAATAATAGATTAATTATAGCCCTTATATTGCGGGGCGCCTCACCGTTCACACGCTCACGAATTAGTTTTTAGAACGAAAAAAATCATGCACGGAAGTAATTAATAATGGAAAGAAAAACACTGCTCACTCATTGTAGTGATGCGCCCGGACTTATCTCTAAAATCACGAACATTTGTTATAAACATCAACTCAATATTATTCATAACAATGAGTATGTTGATAACATTAGTGGTCACTTTTTTATGCGTACTGAATTGGAAGGCTACTTTAACGACACCACCCTTCTAGCCGACCTTGACCAAGCCTTGCCTGCACACGCAAAGCGTAAATTGATTGATTCTTCGCGCAAACGCATCGTTATTTTGGTGACTAAAGAAGCACATTGCTTGGGCGATATTTTGATTAAGAATTATGATGGCAGCTTGGATGTCGATATTGCTGCAGTGATTGGCAATTACGATACCCTGCAAAATCTGACCGAAAAGTTTGATATCCCGTATCACCATGTTTCTCATGAAGGGCTAAACCGCGAGGAACACGAGCAGAAATTGTTAGAAGTGCTGGACCAATATCACGCCGACTATTTGGTCCTCGCCAAATACATGCGGGTACTCACTCCTGGGTTTGTCGATAAGTACCATCACAAAATTATTAATATTCACCACAGCTTTTTACCGGCATTCATTGGTGCAAAACCTTACCAGCAAGCGTACGAGCGCGGTGTGAAAATCATTGGTGCGACGGCGCACTTTGTCACTAATGATTTAGATGAAGGCCCGATTATTAAGCAAGATGTGATCCCGGTTGATCACACATTCAGCGCGCAAAACATGGCGCAAGCTGGACGGGATGTTGAGAAAAATGTGCTGAGTAAAGCCTTGAACAAAGTCATCAACGATCACGTTTTTGTTTATGGCAACAAAACGGTCATTTTATAGCAAAGCGAAGACTGTTCTTCACGAACATAGGAAAGACAAAAGGCGCGATTTGCGCCTTTTGTTGTTTTACGATTGCTGGCTGATCACTGCAAGTGATAACACCACCGCCTAGCTTGGACCACAGATTATAACTTGATCGCCAGCTCTACCCCCTGACGAATCGCACGCACAGCATCAAGCTCACCAGCATAATCGGCACCACCAATCACATGCATCTTCTCACCCAATGATGTCCATTTATCTTCAAAAGGACGTACCGATTCTTGCCCGGCACAAATCACAATTTTATCGGCGTCTAACAGCAAAGGATTACCGTCAAGCGTGATATGTAAACCGTCAGCGGCAATTTTTTCATAACCGACACCACCCAGTAGATTCACTCCACGCTTTTCTAAGGTGCGTTTATGGATCCAACCTGTAGTCTTACCGGGGCCTTTACCTACACGCCCTTTTCTACGCTGCAATAGCCACACCGTTTTCTCACTCATACAATCGGGAAATGGGTACAAACCTCCGGGATAAGCAATCTCTTTATCGATGCCCCAATCATGCAGCCAATCATCAAGCGTATGCTCTGTCGGCTCAGTCAACATAGTGGCGACGTCGACACCAATTCCGCCAGCACCAACAATCGCGACTTTTTCGCCAACGGGTGTTTTTTCACGGATCAGCGTTTGATAATCCACCACCTTTTCTAGGTTATCAATACCATCAATTTTTACTTTTCTCGGCTCGACACCCGACGCCATCACCACTTCATCGTACGGTTCGAGCATCTCAAAATTGACGTCAGTATCTAAATGCAGATGCACACCGGTTTGATCAATACGATTTGCAAAGTAGCGAATGGTTTCTCGAAACTCTTCTTTGCCGGGAATTTGCATCGCCAAACGGAACTGGCCACCAATGCGATCATTTTTTTCAAACAGATCAACATGATGCCCACGCTCAGCCAAGGTAGTCGCGCAAGCAAGCCCCGCCGGACCTGCGCCAATCACCGCCATTTTTTTCGGCTGAGCCGCAGGGCGAATAACCATTTCCGTTTCATAGCAGGCCCGCGGGTTGACGAGGCAACTGGCCCGTTTGCCTTTAAATACGTTATCTAAACAGGCTTGGTTACAGCCGATACACGTATTGATCAGCGCGGCTTTTCCTTGCTCGGCTTTGGCAACAAATTCTGGATCGGCAAGAAACGGACGCGCCATCGACACCATATCCGCTTGACCCGTTGCTAATATTTTTTCTGCTTCTTCTGGAGTGTTGATGCGATTACAGGTCACGACGGGCACAGAAAGATGTGGGCGGATTTTTTCCGTTACCCAAGTAAAAGCAGCACGGGGTACTTGAGTCGCTATCGTTGGAACGCGCGCTTCATGCCAACCGATGCCCGTATTGATAATGGTCACGCCAGCTTGTTCAAGTGCCTTAGCGAGCATTAAAACCTCTTCAAAAGTACTGCCCTCTTCGACTAAATCCAGCATTGAAAGGCGGAAAATGATGATGAACTCTTTACCAACCACTGCGCGAATCGCTTTCACTATCTCAATGGGTAAACGGATACGATTTTCGTAGCTACCGCCCCAATCGTCGTAACGCATGTTGGTACGTTTACAGATAAATTGGTTGATCAAATACCCTTCCGAGCCCATCACTTCCACACCATCGTATCCTGCAAGGTGAGCTAATTCAGCACTACTGGCAAAGGCATCAATGGTTTTTTTTATCTGACGGGCACTCATTTCACTCGGTGCAAAACGCGCAATAGGTGCTTTAATCGCCGAAGCACTTTGAGCAAAAGGGTGCATTGCGTATCGGCCTGCGTGCAGCAATTGCAAGGCGATTTTTCCACCTTGGCGATGCACTGCCTCAGTTACAACTTGGTGTGCACGCGCATGTTTTGCCTTGCTAAATTCGGCACTGAAAGGGTGAAGTCGACCGCGCAAATTAGGCGAAAACCCGCCCGTCACAATCAGCCCAACCCCACCTTTTGCACGCTCTTCATAAAAAGCGGCCAGCTTATGGAGCCCTTCCTTGTGCTCTTCTAATCCCGTGTGCATTGATCCCATCAATACACGGTTGCGTAACTGAGTAAATCCTAAATCCAAAGGCTCTAACAGATGTGGGTACATGGCGACTTCACTTTTATAATTATGCGTTATGGTCTGACCAGAATATTATTGCCCACAAAAAAAATCAAACAAGTGTTTACATTTTTGTAACACCGATCAATCTTGCGGTTGTTTGGGTATACTAGATCACGTAGGATGTAAGCCATTAATATCTCAAGGTTAATCCCTTGATTCATTTAAACACGCTTGCGAATAGCCGCAGTGGAGAAACAATGAAATCACTATTTCGATTTATCGGTTTGATATTTAAAGGTTTTTGGAAAATCATTACCTTTATTCGTTTAGCCTTAACCAACCTGTTCTTTTTGCTCAGTATTGCACTGATTTATTTCTTGTATGTGCATGCCGATTCTCCCCTGCCTACCATAGAAAAAGAGTCCGCATTAGTAATGAACTTATCGGGACCGATTGTTGAACAGAGTTCTTACATCAATCCGATGGATTCAATGACTGGTTCATTTTTTGGCAAAGACTTGCCCAAAGAAAATGTATTATTTGATGTGGTAGAGACCATTCGCCATGCGAAAGACGATACGAAAATCACAGGCCTTGTTCTCGCTCTCGGAGAAATGCCTGAAACCAACCTCACTAAGCTACGTTACATTGCTAAAGCGTTGAACGAATTTAAAGCCACGGGCAAACCCATCTACGCGGTGGGAGATTTCTATAATCAAAGCCAATATTACTTGGCAAGCTACGCCGATAAAGTCTATTTGGCACCGGATGGCGCAGTCATGCTAAAAGGCTACAGTGCCTATTCGATGTACTACAAAACTTTGCTGGAAAAGCTGGATGTCAATACGCACGTTTTCCGTGTCGGTACTTATAAATCAGCCATTGAGCCATTTATTCGTGACGATATGTCCGACGCGGCGAAAGAGTCCGCCTCTCGCTGGTTAACACAGTTGTGGGGAGCGTACGTTGATGACGTAGCGACCAACCGTAAGATTGACGGGAAAACGTTAAACCCATCAATGGATGAATTTCTGACGCAATTAAAAGCGACCGAGGGTGATCTCGCTGCTTTATCATTAAAATTAGGGTTAGTGGATGAATTGGCCACTCGCCAACAAATGCGCCTATCGCTCGCCGAAACATTTGGCAGCAATGGAGAAGATAGCTACAACGCCGTAGGCTACTACGAATATCAAGCCACCATTAGGCCACAGTTTAACGCTGATATGGACGATGTAGCCGTGATCGTGGCTAGTGGTACCATCATGGATGGAGATCACCCACGAGGCACAGTCGGTGGTGATACCACCGCCGCATTACTTCGCCAAGCGCGTAACGATGATAAAGTCAAAGCCGTCGTATTGCGTGTGGACAGCCCTGGAGGCAGCGCCTTTGCCTCCGAAGTTATTCGTAATGAAATTCAAGCGTTAAAAGACGCAGGCAAACCGGTTGTCGTCTCAATGTCGAGCCTTGCAGCGTCTGGCGGTTATTGGATTTCAATGAGTGCGGATAAAATTATCGCGCAGCCAACCACGTTAACCGGTTCGATTGGTATTTTTAGTGTCATCACCACATTCGAAAAAGGACTCAATAAATTGGGGGTTTATACCGATGGCGTAGGAACCTCACCTTTTTCTGGTGTCGGTGTCACCACAGGGCTAACAAAAGGCGTGGCCGACGCACTGCAACTGGGCATTAACCATGGTTACCAGCGTTTCATCAGTTTGGTGGGAGAGAACCGTGGCCTTTCACTGGCACAAGTCGATCAGGTCGCGCAAGGCCGCGTATGGACAGGACAGGATGCCATGGATCATGGTTTAGTCGATCAAATGGGTGACTTTGATGATGCCATTAAGCTCGCAGCACAACTGGCAAAATTAGAGACCTACAATATTTATTGGGTAGAAGAACCCCTTTCACCCGCTGAGCAATTCTTGCAAGACATCATGAATCAAGTGCAAGTTCGCTTCGGTTTTGATGTATCAACACTAGTGCCAGCGTCGCTGCAACCTGTAGCCAAACAATGGGTGCAAGATGCCAGCTTACTCAACCATTTTAATGATCCGAAAGGGCAATATGCGTTCTGCCTAAACTGCCAAGTTCAGTAGCAATATCAATCTGTAATGACTAAAAACCATTGGGGCGCTTTGTGTTGAGCGCCCCTTTTTATATTAAGTGAATACGCTATAATCCCCCGCTCTGTTCCCCTACACGAGTGATTTCTAGCTATGGCAAGAAAACATATCTACATCGCCTACACTGGCGGTACTATCGGCATGCTAAAATCCGACCATGGTTATATCCCTATTGCGGGCTTCATGGAAAAACAACTCGCAGGTATGCCTGAGTTTCAGCGCCCTGAAATGCCTGAGTTCACCATTCATGAATATGACCCTCTGATTGACTCCTCAGACATGACGCCTGAAGATTGGCAACAAATCGCCAACGATATTCGAGATAATTATGACAAATACGATGGCTTTGTGATTTTACATGGTACGGATACCATGGCTTACACGGCATCGGCACTCTCTTTCATGCTGGAAAACTTGGGTAAACCCGTCATTGTGACAGGCTCACAAATTCCGTTGGCCGAATTGCGCTCTGACGGACAAGCGAATTTACTTAATGCGTTGCACATCGCCGCTAATTACCCCATCAATGAAGTGACGTTATTCTTCAATAATCAGTTGATGCGGGGTAACCGCAGTGTCAAATCACACGCCGATGGTTTTAATGCGTTTACCTCGCCGAACCTTCCTCCACTGTTAGAAGCTGGGATCAATATTCAAATCAGCAGTAACGTTAAAGTTGGCGAACAGCCGCAAGGAGCCTTCCGAGTCCATAACATTACACCACAACCGATCGGTGTGATTACCATGTACCCTGGCATCTCTCACGAAGTGATCCGCAATACCTTATTACAGCCAGTCAACGCGATGATTTTGCTGACTTTTGGTGTGGGCAATGCACCTCAAAATGCGCAACTATTAGCGCATTTAAAAGAAGCCTCAGAACGTGGCGTGATCGTCATGAACTTAACTCAGTGCTTAGCAGGTAAAGTCAACATGGGCGGTTACGCAACTGGCTGTGCACTTGCAGAAGCAGGCGTGATCAGCGGCTACGACATGACACCCGAAGCCGCTTTAGCCAAGCTTCACTATTTACTGAGCCAGAATCTTTCTTATGAAGAAGTGAAGCAGAAAATGCAGGAAGTATTACGTGGTGAAATGAGCTTATAGCTTTAAGCACCCACAATATATTTTCCCCTCATTAACAAAATCCCCAACTCAATGAATTGGGGATTTTTGTATTCTGTACAAGTCAAATAGACTCATTCGTGGTTTGGATTGACTCGAACAATATCGTCTTGTCCGTTTTGAAAGCGCTTTTTAAGCTCATTTTTTGACTTAAAACTGATTTCTCCACCAGCGGCAACTGTCATATGGTCCGCTTCTACATTATGCTTAGATTGATACAACATCACAGCTTGCATGCATGAATCTCGCTGTGTTTGTGAAAGTGGTGTACCTTCAGGCCACTTACCCGTTTCAACAGCGTGCATTAATCGCTTGTAAGCTTCGGGGGTGATGGCGTTAATGAGTTGATCGGCATCCATGGTCTATCCTTAATTAACGAATTCGTCACAAACATAACTTGCCATGATATTGAGTCAAGACAAGCCCAATAAATAAGTGTATTTGATCACAAGCCTATACGATGAACCGGATAAAATTCATACTATTTCTATGCTTCACACTATTATTAAGTGGTTGCTTTGAAAATAATAAAAATACAGAAAAGCTCTGTGCTGATAATCCAAATTTACGCTGTGAACGGCTGAACATGGATGACGGCCAGTGCCGAATTCCTCGTACCGATCTGATATGGCATCGCTTTGAGGTCCTTAAGAATCCAAGTGATAGTAATCGAATTCAGGAATATGGTTTTGTAAAAGCTTACCGAAAATGTCTAGAGCTTGCTTCTCAAATACAAGCGATTGATCAAACCGAATTGAAACAGCGTCGCTTCGAAGCATTGGTCAACGCTGGACATGATTTAGAGACTATTGTCGATGAGCTTCACAAATCTCGCTCACCAGAGACACTCTATTTTCTTTGGAGCCAAATTGGGGACAAGCAAGCTCGCCGGGAATTCCTCCAGTTGGAAGGCAAACCTGAGCTTGAAAACGCTGAAATGCAATATGCACTCGCTACTTTTTATGTTCAACGGGATCGAGAAAAAGCAATCTATTTGCTCCATCGAACCTTAGAACTCAGCCCAAAAGGCAGTATCAACCTTGATGCTATCAAATCTCTTGCCAGTACCAACCAAATTCTCAAACAGAAAGAAAAAGCTTACATTTGGGCGATGGTAGGAAAAACATTCAATGTGCCGGTTGCTTCAGAGACAGAACTCAAATTGCTGTACGGGTTTGATCAAGAAAAATTTGATGCACTCGACGATATCGCCGAAAAAATCGTTGACGCTATCAAAAATGGACAGTTTAAACCAGAGCTCATTCCTCTCGACTTTGCCAACTAACAAAATGTAATCATAAAACAAAGAGCGGTGATAAGTTCACCGCTTTTTCACTTTTTGTTGAAAATTAACGACACTGAATTGACACAAAATCGTTCACCTGTTGTTTGAGGTCCATCGGGAAAAACATGCCCTAGATGGCTATCACACACCGCACAACGGATCTCAGTTCGAATCATTCCATGCGTTAAATCTTCAAGATAGCGGATTGCAGTATCATTGATCGGTGCATCAAAACTTGGCCAACCACACCCCGAATCATACTTATTGTTGGAGACAAATAACGGGCTGCTGCAACAGGTACACGCGTACACACCTGTGTCACGATTATGTAATAACTTGCCACTAAACGGGGCTTCTGTACCGCGTTGACGGCAAACATAAAACTCATCATCCGTTAGTCTTTCACGCCAGTATTCATCAGGTTTAACCTGATTCTCAATCTTCGATTTCACTTACAAAACTTCCCTTCTTCTCAATATTGCACTGGTACTTTTTATGCCAAAAACTTGCATACTCCACTCTTTGTAGCACATACTTTCTCACCATGAAATGGTAGATATGTAATTTCTAACTACCTTAGAAGGCTAGAGTATTTTACGCCAACTGAAAGTAAACAGAAGCGGTATAAAGTTTAAAATTTAATCACTTACGATTAATTGTGAAAAAAAGCGTCGCTTTTTTTTGACTTTAAACAAGTTAAGTCCGATTATCTGTTGCAGACATTTACTGGATTCTGTAATTTTACTACCAGTTATCTTTAATCAGAAATTAAGTTGTGGAGCAACTATAATGACTATCAAAGTAGGTATTAACGGTTTTGGCCGTATCGGTCGTTTCGTATTCCGTGCAGCGCAAGAGCGCAACGACATCGAAGTTGTAGGTATTAACGACCTTATCGACGTAGATTATATGGCATACATGTTAAAGTATGACTCAACTCATGGCCGTTTCAACGGTACTGTTGAAGTTGAAGCTGGCAACCTAGTTGTAAACGGCAAAACTGTACGTGTAACAGCTGAGCGTAACCCAGAAGATCTAAAATGGGATGCAATCGGTGTTGACGTGGTTGCTGAAGCAACAGGTCTATTCCTAGACGATGCAACCGCTCGTAAGCACATCACTGCTGGCGCGAAAAAAGTTGTTCTAACTGGTCCTTCAAAAGACGCGACTCCAATGTTCGTAATGGGTGTTAACCACGCTTCTTACGCTGGTCAAGACATCGTTTCTAACGCTTCTTGTACTACAAACTGCCTAGCACCTATCGCTAAAGTTCTTAACGACAAGTGGGGCATCGAGTCTGGTCTTATGACTACTGTTCACGCAACTACAGCGACTCAAAAAACTGTAGATGGTCCTTCTGCGAAAGACTGGCGTGGTGGTCGTGGTGCTTCTCAAAACATCATCCCATCTTCAACTGGCGCAGCTAAAGCGGTTGGCGTTGTAATCCCAGAACTAAACGGCAAACTGACTGGTATGGCTTTCCGCGTACCTACAGCGAACGTTTCTGTAGTTGACCTAACTGTTAACCTACAAAACCCAGCATCTTACGCAGAAATTTGTGCTGAAATGAAGCGCGCTTCTGAAAACGAATTCGCTGGCGTTCTAGGCTACACTGAAGATGCAGTTGTGTCTCAAGACTTCATCGGCGAAATCAACACATCTGTATTCGATGCTAAAGCTGGTATCGCACTAACTGACAAATTCGTTAAAGTTGTATCTTGGTACGACAACGAAATCGGTTACTCAAACAAAGTTCTAGACCTAATCGCTCACGTTTCTAAATAATCGTAGTGTTTAGCGAAGAAATTCGTTGAGAACAAAAAGGCGGCCATTGTGTCGCCTTTTTAGTATCTGTCCCTTTCCTTTGTGGGACTGCGTTAGACAATCCGAGCCGTTCCTCACTTATTTATCCGGTAGGAATGGTATGAGGTATCGAATTTATGGATCTGCAATCTCTCCCTGCCCTGACTTATCTTTCTGACAACGTCACCATCGTTGAGAAAGAGGGCGTTAAAATTGTTCGCGTTATTCATGACAAAGCGACCGCCGGAATTACACTGCATGGCGGCCATGTCATCTCATTCACTCCTAAAGGACAAGATGAGCTCATTTGGATGAGTGACACGGCCATTTTTGACGGTAAAGCCGCTCTAAGAGGCGGGATCCCTGTTTGTTGGCCATGGTTTGGCCGTATTGCTGCACCAGCCCATGGTTTCGCACGCACCAGTGAATGGGCATTGATTGAACATAGAGAAAACGAGCAGGGCGTCATTATCGTGCTAGGGCTCGACCATTCGCCCCAAACACTGGCTATTTGGCCATTTCAATTCCAAACTCGTCTTTATGTTGAAATCGGTGACAAGTTAAAAGTCACTTTAGAAACGACCAATACGGATGAGAAAGCATGGACGTTTTCTGCAGCGCTGCACAGCTACCTAAAGGTTGGTAATATTACCCAGACCACTACTACAGGTATGGGCGTTGAATATATAGACAGCTTACAAGATGCAAAAATGTGTCAAGGTGGTTCAACACTCATCCTCACCGATACGATTGATCGCGTCTATACCGCGCCTGAAGCACAAATTCAGGTCCAAGATCCTGTTTTGAATCGCACGTTAGTGGTTGAAAACTCTGGGCACAACTCTGCCGTCTTGTGGAATCCATGGGCTCAAGGCGCTCAATCAATGGCAGATATGCCTGACAATGGTTATCAAACGATGCTGTGTGTTGAATCTACACTGCATGCCCCTTGCTTATCCGCTGGAAAAACCTTGCAACCAGGTGAAAGCCATCAGCTCGTCACGACGGTTTTTTCCAACTAAGCTTTTTTGGCGAATTTTCCGTCATCATACTCATGCTGAGGACAGTGAAATCACGCTGTCCTTTTTATTTCTAGCCGCAGACGCTAAACTGGCACCTTTGTTTTTCAAGCGAGATCTTCATGGCGTATCTGTGCCCCCTTTGCCAGCAACCTCTGTTGCAACAGCAGCAAATATTGAAATGTGAAAATAATCATCAATTTGATATAGCCAAAGAGGGCTACGTCAATTTGATGCCTGCACATCATAAACGCTCAAAAGATCCGGGTGATAATAAAGAGATGATGCAAGCTCGTCGCCGTTTTCTTGAAGGTGGACATTACGATCTGATGCGTCAGACGGTCGCTCAGTTGTGCAGTAAGTATCTGCAAGATTCTTCTTATCAGTTTTTAGACATCGGCTGCGGCGAAGGTTACTACACCCAATTTGTCGCTCAAACGCTTGCACAACACTCGATACAATCGGTCACCTATGGGTTAGATATCTCTAAAATCGCCGTCCGTTATGCAGCAAAGCGCTACCCTATGGTCAACTTTGTCGTTGCCTCCAGCCACCGCTTGCCCTTTGACGATGCTTCCCTAGCCGGTATATTACGAATTTATGCGCCCTGTAAAGCGCAAGAGCTTTACCGCTGCATTCAAAACCAAGGAGTGGTGATTACCGTTACACCCGCAGCAAGGCACCTCTATCAGTTAAAAGAAGGGATCTATCCTAATGTTCAACTGCATGATGAAACCGCAGAAGAGATAGCTGGGTTTACATTAATAGAGCAACAAAAACTGCACTACACCATGACATTAAGCGGTAACGATGCTTTTGATTTATTACAGATGACGCCGTTTGCATGGCGGGCCAGTGATGAGCTAAGAGCGCAATTAAAGCAAGCTGAGCAATTTAATTGTGAGGCCGATTTTATGATCAGCGTTTACCGCAAAGTTAGTTGATAATAATTCTCATTATATTGCAAATCCACAGTGTCTCCATTATTATGCCAAATTCAAAATGGAGACACTCATGCGCTTAGTTACTTCTCTGGCTCTACTATTACCACTTTTTGGCTGTGCTTCGCACCAGCCGAAGCCCATTGCTCACTTTTATGACTACCAATTATCTACCCCTAGCGGCAAACCATTGAATCTCAATTCGCTGCCGAATGAGATAAAAAATGCCGATATCATTTTAGTCGGTGAGTGGCATACACACCCAGCCATTCATCGCTTCCAAACCGAGCTATTGGCACAACTCAGCCGCGAAAACACCCATGTAGCCTTGTCTATGGAACAATTTTCACGCGATGAACAAGAGATACTGAACCGCTATCTAGCAGGAGAAATCGGCGAACAATACCTTATTTCTCAGACCAGAGCGTGGCCAAACTACCAAAGTGACTACCGCCCACTGGTTGAATTTGCAAAATCACAGCAGTTGGATGTCATTGCCGCTAATGCGCCTAAACCTTTCGTACGTTGTATCGGCAAAGTAGGGATCAAATACCTTGATAAATTAACGCCAGTAGAGCGGGCTCAGGTTGCACACCAAATTGACACCTCAACCTCTCCCTACAAAGCGAAGTTCATGGAATCAATGCACCACGGTTCAAAAGAGCAAACTGAAAAACAGTACGCAGCTCAGGTCGCTTGGGATGAAACAATGGCAGAAAGCATGGTGGATTATTTACAAAACCACCCGACAGCTCAGGTGATGCACATCGCAGGTAAGTTCCACACCGAGCAGGGTTTAGGCACGGCGCATTCTATCCTTCGTCGAAATCCTGATTTAAAGGTTGCCATCATCACGCCCGTAGAGGATACCCAGGCATCGTATCCGGATTTCCAACTCACTGTACTGCCAATTCCTACCGCCTATGTTCAAGCAGAGCATCGCATGCAAGCCTATCAACAGATAAAGAATCGCAACACAGATCTCACTTGCGACTAATTAGCGGCGAATAACGGGCCTACTTATTCTTTTCATATAAAGTAGGCGCGTTTTTTGCTTGTACATACTTCATACAAATTGCGAATTTTTTGCACAAGTTTTTCATAAATCTGTCGATACATTAACTGATGGCATTTATAGGAGAGAAGTATGACACCGGTAGGGACAAGCTCAGCGCAACTGCATTCACTCCAGCAAGTTAAAGCTCAAGCAAATTCTACAGCGGCATCCCCCCCCTCTGCCCCGCTCAAAGTGGAGCAGAATACCGTCACTTTGTCTGATGAAGGCAAAGCCTTGCTCGCAGCGCTGCAACAACTCGACAAAGAGAGTAAGTTAGAAAACAAAGAGAAAACTGTGACTGGCAAAGTGGAATCATTTGCTCATGGTGCTTTGGGATTAGATCATCCAGATAAAAAACCAGAAGAAGATGATAGCTCCTATTCCGCAGGGAAATATTTTTCCGCCGCGGCAACAGTAGGAGGTTTGTTACTGCTTCTCTAATTTTTTAGATTTCTATTGGATATTAATTGCGGTTTGGATGATTGATGATGTGCTCCTCCCAGTCGATAACATCAATCTCATAAACGACTTTGTTGCGAACACTTTCTTGCGCGGCGTGCATCGCCTCTTTGGAGCCGGTAATCAAAGGATGCCATTGCGGCAATGTTTTGCCTTCTGACAGTACACGATAGGCGCACGTATCCGGCAACCAGTTAAATTCATCAATTTTATCACGCGTCAGTTTTAAGCACTCCTCACCAGAATTGAAACGGTTTGGATAATCCTTGCATGAGCAGGTATCGCTGTTTAACCAACTGCAAGCGACATTGGTGTAATAGACCTCATCACTATCTTCATCCATTAACTTGTGTAAGCAGCACTTACCGCATCCATCACAAAGCGACTCCCACTCCGATTCCGTCATTTGTTCTAATTTCTTATTTTGCCAGAATGGTGTGCTCATGAGTCTCTATCTTACTTAACGAATGGGGTGCGTGTTATACCTCCACACCAAGCAAAGTTCAAGGATAAAAACAGCTTGTTAATTTAGGAAGCTATTGCTGTACACTTCGGTCACATCTGCTAGGATCGTCACCCTTTTCTTTTTACTGGTACTCAATTATGGAATGCAGACTTGGTTGTGGTGCGTGTTGTATCGCCCCTAGTATTTCTTCCTCCATCCCGGGTATGGAGCAAGGAAAGCCAGCAGGTGTACGTTGCATTCAACTTAATGACGCTAATTTGTGCAAGTTATTTGGTAAGCCTGAACGTCCAAAAGTATGCCACGAATTTAAGCCTTGCCCGATGGTCTGTGGCAACACGAACCAAGAAGCTTTGAGCAACATTACCGAACTCGAAAAAATCACTTGATGGCACTGCTTTGTTTGCCTTAATTGATGGCGTCACTCAAAATTGCCCCAGCAGCTAGGGCAATGATTCGAAAGGTACTACAGCTTTTGTCTGCCAAGCAAAGAGTGTGATAGCGTCGTGCCATCAACAAGCTCAAGCTCACCGCCAACAGGCACACCATGAGCAATACGGCTCGCAGAGACTTGATGGGCGCGACATAATTCCGCAATGTAGTGCGCGGTCGCTTCCCCTTCAACGGTTGGGTTAGTGGCAAGAATGACTTCGGCAATGCCACCACGTTGCAAACGGTAATCCAGCGTATCTAAACCAATATCACTCGGGCCGATACCATCTAAAGGTGATAAGTGCCCCATCAGCACAAAATAACGTCCAGAATATTGGCCTGTAGCTTCAATGGCCGCAATATCAGCAGGGCTTTCGACTACACAGAGTTGGCCGTTATCCTGCCGTTTAGGGTTGCTACAAATATGACAAGTTTCTTCTTCAGTGAAAGTTCGGCATTCACTGCAATGTCCAATTTCTGTCATGGCTTGGCTTAAAGCATCGGCGAGCTGTAAGCCGCCTTTTCTATCGCGCTGTAACAAATGAAAGGCCATACGCTGTGCTGACTTGGGACCCACCCCAGGCAGACAACGTAAGGCCTCCATCAAATGCTCCAGCATATGACTGGTACGCATTAGTAACCTATTCTGTTTGTTAAAAAGGTCGTTCGTTAAAACGGCATCTTCATACCTGGTGGTAATTGCATACCGCCAGTGACAGAAGCCATTTTTTCTTTTTGAGTCTCTTCCACGCGGCGCGCAGCATCATTGAAAGCGGCGGCAATCAGATCTTCTAGCATCTCTTTGTCGTCTTCCATTAAGCTTTCATCAATCTCTACACGGCGTACGCTGTGGCTACCAGTAATGGTCACTTTTACCAGACCAGCACCAGACTCACCAACCACTTCCATATTCGCAATTTCTTCTTGTAGCTTTTGCATGCGCTCTTGCATTTGTTGGGCTTGCTTCATTAGGTTGCCCATACCGCCTTTACCAAACATGTTTATCTCTCTGGTTGAATTGAGTGTTTCACATAAGGTGGGGTCATAACATATAGATTCAACCCCACACTCGCTTAATTGATTAAATCGGCCGCACACTGTCGCGATCAAGTTCCGCATCAAAACGTCGCTTGAAGAACATTACGTGAGGGTCGGCCTCCAAGCTGTTCAATGCTTGCTCTAATTTGAGTTGGTAAAGACGCTCTCTAAGCTCCAATGGAGTCTCACCTTGCTCACCAATTGTCACGCTAAGGTGGCACTCTTCAGCTAATGTCTCATTGAGCGCTTCTAACAACTCGCTTTGTGCTTTATCGGTATTAAGATGGGCCTGACTTGGCCGCAGCACTAGCTCAATTGATGAGCCCGATTTGTGGTAGACAGAATTAAGTGCTAATTGTTCCACTAACTTGGCAATATCGAGCTGGTGGATCAGAGCTGCCCACTCATCTTGTTCTATCGATTCTGCAAGTAACTTTTCTGCCATCTCTGGCGTTTTAATATGTTCTAGCGCTTGCTTAATTTGTGTCGGTGTCAGCTCTGTTTTTTGTTGTTCAACCACCACAGGTTGCAGCGTTGGACGCCACTGATAAGGCTCGTTGTCCAAGGTTGGGGCGGCTTCAGGAGCGGATGTTGACAAAGGCGACACTCGAGCTGATTTTCCATGCGAGGCAACACGCTCAAGCACAGATTCAGATTTAGTCGATGCCGCATTAGGCTTTTTTGTCCCGTTGCTCTTTGTTTCATTCACTCCTTTTGCTGGCTGAGCAACCCCTTGGCGCTGTGAACGCAACTGGTGTCGCAGCCCTGCAATCGGTGAGGGACGTGGAGCTGAAGAAGGTGCCGGTGGTTGAGGAACTGGTGCAGGCTCATACGATTCTGGGGCATATTCCATTGCACTGGACATGTCATCATTCATATCCGCATAGCGGTTATCGTAATCTTGAACGATGCCATAATCAGGCTGAGTATCCTCATGCCTTTGTGGCTCATTAACCTGACTGTCCGATGCGGGAGCCACCGACGTTTGCTTAGGTTCAGTTAGAGGCGTTGCCGCGGATGCGGGTTGTAGTGAAGGAGTGCCGTGGCTTGGCACTGCGACATCTGAACTCACTTCAGTACTGAACGTATTCACCAACGATACAGAAGCCGGACGAAACGCCATCATACGTAGCACAATCATTTCCAGCCCCGTTCGAGCGGTTGGCGAGAGTGCTAAATCTTCACGCCCTTTTAAAGCAATTTGATAATAGAGCTGCACATCTTGTGGGCTCAGTGCTTTGCTAAGCAGTTGCACTTTCTCTGAGTCAGGTTGGGTTTTGTCCAGTGTTGCTGGCAACGCTTGATACATCGCAATACGGTGTAACTGCACCGCGAGTTGTTGTAGTAATCCATCCCAATCCACACCATTTTGTGCTAAATGTGCAACGCTATCCATCGCCGTTTGAGGCTGTTTACTGCTAATGGCTTGCAGTAAATGGAGTGCTTGATCTGTGTCTAGCGTGCCAAGCATTGGGGCGACTACATCGGCCATCACCTGGTTATTACCTAGTGCTATCGCTTGATCAGTTAAGCTAAGTGCATCACGCATACTGCCATCGGCAGCATGAGCGATCATTCTTAATGCTCTCGCTTCACAAGGGATCTGCTCTGCCGCTAAAACATGCTCAAGCTGATCGTGGATATTTTCAACACTGATCGGCTTAAGATGAAACTGTAAGCAGCGCGATAAAATCGTAACCGGCAGCTTTTGCGGATCTGTCGTAGCGAGCAAGAATTTCACATACTCAGGCGGCTCTTCCAACGTTTTAAGCAAAGCGTTAAAACTGTGGCGCGACAGCATGTGCACTTCATCGATTAAGTACACCTTGAAGCGACCGCGAGCAGGCTTGTACTGCACGTTATCAAGTAATTCGCGCGTATCTTCGACTTTGGTTCGTGATGCCGCATCTATTTCTAAAAGATCAACAAAACGGCCTTGGTCAATCTCTCGGCAAGTATCACATTGGCCACAAGGTGTGGCCGTAATACCTGTTTCACAGTTTAACCCCTTGGCAAACAAGCGACCAATCGTCGTCTTGCCGACACCACGTGTACCGCTGAATAAATACGCATGGTGCAATCTATTTTGGGCCAACGCATTTTCTAGTGCAGTTAAGACATGTGCTTGTCCCACCACCTCATTAAATTTTGTTGGTCGCCATTTTCGCGCTAAGGCAAGATAACTCATGAGTACGTCCAGTTGATTAGCTTAGTGACCTTCAAATTCACAAATACTATAAACGTTCAGGCCCAAACCTTGTAAACGTTTGTCTCCGCCAATTTCAGGCAGGTTGATGACAAAAGCCGCGTGCTCAACTTCACCACCAAGCTGGCGGATCAATTTAGTCGTCGCTTCAATCGTACCACCCGTTGCCAGTAGGTCATCCACCACCAGCACTTTATCACCTTGTTTGATCGCATCAACGTGAATTTCTAGTGTGTCAGTACCGTATTCCAATTCGTAAGATTGAGCTAACGTTTCGCGTGGTAACTTACCCGGCTTACGTACAGGTACAAACCCCAAACCAAGCTCTAAAGCCAATGGCGCACCAAATAGGAAACCACGCGCTTCTGTACCCACAACTTTGGTAAAGCCCATGTCTTTATATTTTTCGACTAATAAAGCAATGGTTGCTTGATAGGCTTTTGCATCCTCTAGCAGGCTAGTTACATCACGAAACAAAATGCCAGGTTTTGGGTAGTTAGGGATGCTTTGAATGCTCGATTTGATCAAAGAGATAGTTTCGGTTGTCATAACTTACATTTACTTAGATTGGCTCTTCATTTCTCACGATACATTTACGTATCAGAATGATAGAGCGTGAGCTCTCAGCAACATAGATAAGCCACAATATCTTAGCCGCTGAAAAAACAAACGCCCATTCGAAGAATGGGCACACTTCCCCATAATGCTAGTGATTTTCTTGTTGGTTAGCAACCTGCTCATGAGTGGGAAGTCGAATAAACCAAGTGATCAGGACCACAAGCATAGTAAACAACATAATTTTGAGCCAAAAGTGCGGGACAACCCAGATGGAAAAAATAAAGCTTAGAATAATCCACAAACATCCCCGTTGTTTCACTTGCCGCGAAACAGCGCCATGTTGCTGCCAATTATCCAGTATTGGGCCTAGCGTCTGATGTTGATGCAACCAAGCATGAAAACGAGGGCTACTTCGTAAGAAGCAAGCGCTAGCAAGGAGTATGAAAGGTGTTGTGGGGAGTAGCGGTAAGAATATGCCTATCACGCCTAACAGAAGGCAGAGCCCACCAGCCACCGTAAGAAGAAAATGACGAATATTGATGGTGAACTCCCAACGTACTATCCAACTCAGAAAGTTGAATAACCATTAAACACACGGATCCAAGTCAGTATTGCTGGCAATGTAGGGATCGAAAGTACGGCAATAAAGCCTAAAAAATAAAAAATGTTGTAAGGTTCTTTAAAATTCTGCTCTTCCATCATAACTTCTCTAGTGTTGGATGACTCCGTTCGTTTTGGCACCATAAACAAAGTTAATGTAACGTAAACGAATTGGGTGATTGTTGTTCTAGACGCGAACTATACCTCAAACAAATCACCGCAAACACCGACTAAAGATAAGGTTATTAACTGCTGCCACCTTGGTAAATATTGAGTTTGAAGCTACTCGAACCTAAGCGATTAGTTGATAGCTGACAAGTTGAGTTGATCGGTAAATCTTTAGTGATAAAGTTTTTTAAACAGTTCTGCCCAAGGCTAACACCCGCGGCAATATGTTGAGTTAAGTAGCCATTTGACCATTGACTGTCGAGCCCAGCCGGCAGGATAGAGAGTGTACCTTCGCTTAAATCCGCAATACCGAATACCGCGTTGATTGGATTAGCACACTCTGAGCATTCAATACCTTTTTCCAGTATGTCGGCAAGGTCTTTCAGATCGGCACTGAAGCTTTTTAAGTTGCGAAGATAATCGTGAAACAGAGCACGAACGAGCAATGTTGAAGCCACACTATTTTCATAATGGGCATCTGAATCGACCAAGTAAAAGGCAAACTGCCCGTTCATCAACCACGCATAGTCAAATACCAGCGGCATCACATCCGCCGATTGTAAAAGACGGTAACTACACTTCCAACTGCCTTGTGAAGTATCCTTTTCTGGTAATAACGCGTGCAGCAAATCTTTCGCGGTACTGGGGTTTTCTCGTAAATACTCCAGATGCCAATGCAACTCTTGTTCTTCTGGAATATCACCACCATCATCGACCCGGAACCATTGCGTCGAAAAATCACGCTGATCAGATAAACGGCTAAACGTATCTTCGAGCGTACTTTCTATTGCACTGCTTAAATACTGGTGGTTACCAATCGGTTTAGGAAGAAAATCCTTAACACCAAATCGCAGCACTTTTGCAACATCAGCCATTTCATCAGTTGCAGAGACCACAATCAGTGGCAGCGAGGGATACTCAAGGCTCACCTCCTCAACAAACTCAATACCGTTCAGTACTGGCATTGCTAAGTCACACACAACAAGGTCAGGCTCCGCATCTTTTAACTTGCGCAACCCCTCTAAGCCATTTTCAGCTTCAAGCACTTTATAACCTTGAGCCGACAAATAACCACTGGTTATTCGCCTAAAAATTGGGTCATCATCAACGAGCATGATCAGTTTTTGCTCGACGTGCTGATTATCTGAAGGTTTTTTCGCCAAGAACTCACTAGCCTGAATGTGAGATTTATACATAATCCTGCCTCACAATGCTTTTAAAAAGCAGTCATTTTATTGTTATAGGATAAATTGATAGGTTACTTTATAAAGTAGTCGCAAAATAAGATTTATACAAATGTTCCACTTTGTAACTCGGTTGCATACTATATATATGGGCTATGTATGGATTGTACGGAATGTTACTTTCGTCAAACAAGTTGATATGACTCAAGATTTGACAAATGATATACGTATAAATTACTCAAATTCGAAAAATAATGTGTCAGGAACAATGAAATTAGATGACCTAAACCTCTTTCGACTGGTTGTCGAAAATGGAAGCTATACCGCAACTTCTCGTAAAACAATGATCCCCGTTGCGACCATTACCCGACGCATTCAAGCATTGGAAGATTCTCTGAATCTTAGGTTGTTGAATCGCCATGCTCGAAAACTTTCGCTGACTGAAGCGGGTGAACGTTTTTTTCAAGAGTGCTCACCGTTGCTGCATCGCTTAGCTGCAACAGCAGAAGAGCTCACCGATGAATGTCGTGGCGCTTCAGGCAAACTAAGAATATCGTCACCATCTAATGTCACGAAACGCATGATGATGCCTATCTTCAATGCCTTCATGATGCAGTACCCAGATATCAACATAGAACTGACCACCAGCAATCAGGCCGATCAACTCGACCCAACCGAATGGGATGTCATTTTTAGAGTTGGCCCTCAACGAGACTCCAGCTTGATTGCGCGAAAAATTAATGAAGTGAAAGATGTGTTAGTCGCAAGCCCAGGGTATTTAGCGAAACACCCTGCACCAACTCATGCCGAAGAGCTCAGCAATCATTCATTATTGAAGGGATATCCTCTAGTAAAATGGCAGTTGACCAACAATAAAGGGGAATGCGTGGTCAATTGTGATACTGGTCGTTTTCAGGCCAACGCTTTAAACGTAGTGCGCAGCGCTTGCTCTGAGGGGCTGGGTATCACCTTAATGCCAGATGTGATGATTAAAGAATTTATCGAAGAAGGCAGCTTAGTCAGAGTACTGGAAGACTGGGTTTCCAACCCTCGTGATATTTATATGCTGTATAACCACAAGGATCATCTACCTGAAAAAGTCAGGCTATTTATTGATTTTGTGATTGCCTATCACATCCACTAGATTTTAGGTCCAGCATTGCTGGGCCATGAGTTATCGCAGCGGCAGATAGTCAATAAACTCGCTATAGAAACTCAATAAATTTACTCAAATCACGTTCAGGCACTTTCATTGGCGTGCACCCTGCAGTTCCTAGGTATAAGAAACCAACGATTTGATCGTCGCTCTTAGCACCTAATGCTTGCCGAACGTGAGAGTGGAACATCCAGCTTCCCGAACGCCAGAAACCTTGAAAACCTTGGGCTACCGCAGCCATTTGCATCGCTTGTACTGCGCATCCCGCAGAGAGATGCTGTTCAATCGCTGGTACCTTTTCATGCTCCGTTACTTTCGCGATCACTGTGATTACCATGGGTGCTCGAAACGGTGCATTTTTCGCTTTTTCTATCTCAGCATCACTGCCGCTATCCGCTCGCACAGCAGACGCCAAAATACCCGACAACTTTTGCAAACCCGCTCCCTGAGCAATCACGAAACGCCAAGGGGTTAAACCGCCATGATCGGGCGCTCGCAAGCCTGCTCTAATAATATTTTCCAAGACCAGACCTTCAGGTGCAGGCGATATGAGATTGGCGATTGAACGACGGTTAAGCAGCAACTCTAGTGCATCCATTTCGATTCCTTATTGATGATTTTCCATAATCTTATACCAAACTGAGAATAACTCGCATAAAGAGATGACCTCATTGGCTATAAATGAAAAAAAGCGAGGATATTCCCTCGCCTAATTTAAGCAAACATATGAATGAAAACAGCCGAGATGACTACGGATAAAAACGTGCTTCAACCCCAGCTCGAGTCAGTAGCCCATCACAAGGAGCGAATTTATCGCCATACTTCTCAGCATGTTGATTCATCATTTCCACTAATTTCTTGATACCAATTTGGTCTATGTAACGGAATGGGCCGCCCAAAAACGGCGGGAAACCGATACCGAAAATCGCACCAATATCGCCATCTCGCGCACAACGAATTACGCCCTCATCCAAACAACGTACGGCTTCATTCAGCATAAGTAGCACGCAACGCAGCGCGATCTCCTTATCACTCTGTTTGGCATCTGGCGTGATTTTCAGCAATTTATAGATAGATTTGTCGATTTCTTTTTTCTTACCTTTATAGGTATAGAATCCCTTACCACTTTTACGCCCTTTGCGATTGTCATTGAGCAGCAAATCAAATACGTCTGGTCCTTGAAAACGTGGGCCGAGTTCTTGCACTAGAATTGGCATGATTTTCGAGCCAACATCAATGCCCACTTCGTCCAATAACGTGATAGGGCCGACTGGGAAACCGAAATCGAGTAAAGCCGTATCTATCTTTTCAATCGACTCACCCGCCATCAGGATCTGCGCCGCTTCATTCATGTAAGGTGCAAGGATACGGTTAACATAAAAACCAGCGCAATCTTTGACCACAATCGGTGTTTTGCCCTGTTTTTTCGCCAAGGCCACCACTGTGGCTATCGTCTCTTGCGATGTGGTTTGATGAGGGATCACTTCCACCAGAGGCATTTTTTCAACAGGACTGAAATAGTGCAATCCAATCACATTCTCTGGACGCGCCGCCTTCGCTGCAATTTTCTGGATTGGAAGCGAAGAAGTATTCGTCGCAAAAATGGTGCTGGTTTTGGCATTCGCTTCAACATCAGCCACCATTTGCTGCTTAAGCGTGAGATCTTCAAATACCGCTTCAATGACAACATCGATATGCTGATAGCTGGTAAAATCAATCCCGCCAGACAATTGCGCCATTTTTGTTTGCATCTGCGCTTTGGATAAAATGCGACGCTTGCGCTGTTTATCGAATAATTTGTAGTTGTAATTGAGCGCGTTTAATACCCCATCATTCGAAACATCTTTGATTCGTACGGGAACCTTGGCTTTTGCAACGCTAACATGGCTGATCCCTGCCCCCATTAAACCACCGCCCAATACGCCGATACGTTTCACGGTTTGAGGTTTTGCGTCGCTGCCCGTCTCTTTTTTCATTTCTGTGGTGGCAAAGAAAATCGAGCGCAGTGCTTTGGATTCCGAGCTCATCACCAAATCACCAAATCGCTTCGCTTCAAGCTCTAACCCGGCTTTAAAACCACGATCTAAACCGTGGCGGATCACCTCTAAAATCGCGTCTGCAGCTGGGTAATTACCTCGTGTTTTTTGCTTAGTCTTTTTAGCGGCCTGATCAAAAATTAATTTGCGACCAAGCTGCGTATGAGAAATTAATTTCTCTTTGGTCGACGTATTGACCTGATGACGTTTTTTCCCAGAATTATCGAGCACATACTTCTTGGCCACATCCAGCAAGATAGTCTCTGCTACGCAAGCATCAATAACACCCAGCTGTTTTGCTTTTTTTGCGCGCAGCTGTTTACCCGTCAAAATCAAGTCAAGAGAAGGTAACAAACCAATCAAACGCGGCAACCGCTGCGTTCCACCGGAGCCTGGCAGCAAGCCTAATTGCACTTCGGGCAAACCCAAACGCGTGATGTCCGCGTCGCTGCACACCCGGTAGTGACAAGCCAGCGCCAGCTCTAAACCACCACCTAAGCATGGGCCATGAATCGCGGCAACCACTGGGAATGGCAAATCCGATAAGGTTTGAAACATCTCCTGACCTTGCTTGGCCAATGCTTGTGCTTCGCTGGCCGATTGGCAAGCGTTCAGCATACGGACATCCGCTCCAGCAATGAAATTATCTGGCTTAAGCGAGTGAATCACCATCCCCTTTAGGCTGGTTTTTTGAGCCTCCAAGGTCGCAAAAACCTCTTGCATCTCTTGGGCAAACGCCGCTTGTAGCGTATTCATTTTTTCGCCGGGAACATCAATCGCCAGCCACGCAATATTTTGTTCATCAATCGTTAAATGAAAAGCTTTCTCTGTGCTCATTATTCAACCTCCAAAATCATTGCCGCGCCCAAACCACCCGCTGCACAAGCGGTATTCAGCCCTAAACCACCACCACGTCGTTTTAGTTCACGCAGTGTTTGTGTGATCATGCGTGCACCCGTCGCCGCAAAAGGGTGACCATACGCAATAGAACCACCTAGCACATTAAATTTATCCATATCAATTTCGCCAATCGCTTTTGCTCGACCAAGATGTTCCTGTGCAAACTTATCACTGGCGAACATTTTCATATTAGAGAGGGTTTGCGCGGCAAACGCTTCATGCATGTCAATCAATGTGAGATCGGAAAGCTCAATACCTGCACGTTGTAAGGCTAACGGTGTCGCATAAGACGGTCCCATTAACATATCGTGTTCAACACCAATCGCTGAAAAAGCGTAAGAACGGATATAACCCATAATCTCCAAACCAAGCTCTTTAGCACGGCCTTCACGCATTAATAGAATAGCGGCAGCGCCATCGGTGAGTGGTGTGCTGTTGGCGGCCGTCACGCTACCATATTGCCTATCAAACGCTGGACGTAACTTGGCATAACCTTCCAGAGTCGAGTCATGACGAATATTGTTATCTTCAGCGATCCACTTTTTATAGGGCTCTGGGAATGCCGTCATGACTTCGCCTTGGATTTTGCCCTCTTTCCAAGCTTGTGAAGCTAGAGAGTGAGAACGATGTGCCAAAGCATCTTGATCCAGTCGGCTTATGTGATGAGATTTTGCCATCTGCTCAGCCGTTTGCCCCATCGAAAGGCCCGTTGAATATTCAGCGACCGCGGGGGGGACTGGCATTAAATCTTTAAAAGATAATGATTTTAAGATACTGAGTTTCTGAGCAACGGTTTTGGTTTTACTTAAAGCGAGTAAGCTAGCGGCTAATTTTTTAGACACTCCAATCGGCAAAACGGAAGACGAATCGGCACCACCAGCCATACCAATATCAATCGTGCCAGCCATTATGCTTTCAGCCACATTCACCGCCGCCTGAAAACTGGTAGCGCACGCTCGTGTGACGCTGTACGCATCGGTATGGATGCTCATTCCTGTCCCTAAAACGATCTCACGCGCGATGTTTGGTGCCTCAGGCATTTGCACGACTTGTCCAAAGACGAGTTGTTCGATCAATTTAGGATCGAGTTCCGTTCGCGCAAGCAGTTCACTCACCACCATCTTGCCTAAATCGACTGCAGGAACTTGACTAAATTCGGTACTTTGACGCGCAAAAGGGGTACGCAACCCCGCGACGATAGCCACACGCTCACCAGAGCGCGTTTTGACTTCCTGTTTGCCCATTGTTTCTCCTTAGAATAGAGGTCTGACCTGGCACATTGTAACGAGGTTGTTAAAACAATCAAACAAGTGTTTAAATAAACGTGATATTCGCATCGAATCGAAGAAAGTAATGTAGGTAAAGGAGATGGATAATCACTTAATCTTTAAATGAATAATGGAGTTATACCCAAACAACTTGGAGTTGCAGGTAGGCGGCAAGTGAGTGAGTCCCAATAAGCATAGGCAAACGAACGTAGCCAACACCGCTGCGGCTTCAAGTAGGAAGGGTATATAAGCAAAAAAAAACCACACAATAATGTGTGGTCGGAATATATAAAGCAATTAACTTACGCCAATTGAAATAATCAGTTTCCTGATTAGGAGAAAGTAAAGTCAGCCTTCAAAAGGAAGTGTCATCTTGCTCAACATGTTAGTCGCAATGACTAACGAGATGACAAGGTGTACTATAGCCACTTCGTGCTATGAGATTTTGAAGTAGATCAATTTTATATTGATTTATTCCATACTATGAAATTAAAAAGCCGTCGACGCTTGAATTGATGTTACCGAACAACTTGAACGGATCGAAAGCGAACGAATACGCGAAGCGTTCATCGCAAGACGACCATAAAATGGCCTAAACAAAGAAGAAATCACAGAGCAAACGGAGACTCATGTGTCGATAATAACCATGTTTGGAAAGAAAAAGTCCAGCAGCCCGGTCAATAGTAATATTGACAGACAGAGAAAATATGAAACGCTTGTGCGTGCTTATCACCGAGATCTTTTTCGTTATGCCTATTGGCTATGTAAAGATAAAAGCATTGCTGAAGATTTAGTCCAAGAAACCTGCTTGAGGGCTTGGAAATCTCTCGATAGTTTGCTCGACGAGAAAGCGGCCAAATCGTGGCTTATAACTATTCTTCGTCGCGAGAACGCGCGCCGCTTTGAGCGCAAGCAGTTTGAGTTGGTCGATATTGATGACTACAGCGGTGACGTAAAAGTCAACGATGATCCTCATCATCAACAAGAGTGGTTGCAGGCACAGATAATGAAGCTGGATATTGAATACCGCGAACCTCTTTTCCTACAAGTCATTGGTGGTTTTAGTGGTGATGAAATTGGCGAGATCCTCGAACTCAATAAGAACACGGTCATGACTCGTCTGTTTCGAGCTCGTAATCAATTAAAAGAACAATTGGATTCATCAGAAGCGTATAAGGGGCAGCAAAATGGATGAATTAGAATTTCGCCGCCGAGTTATGTCCGATCCAAAACAGCATGACCAAGAGATTATCCAAGCGGCATCCACTAGTGATACTAATCGTCAGTTCCTAGAGGACATATTGAGCTTAGATGCAACGATTGCTACTGCAATGAATGTAGACGTGCCTGACGATCTCGCAGACCGTATTCTATTTAGTCAAACCACAATGGCAAGCAATGTCATCCGACCTACTTTTGCCAAGCAAGCGATGACATTGGCTGCATCGATTGCTTTTGTGTTTGGTTTATTGGTTGGCCAAATCAATTGGCGAAATGTGCTCATTCCACCGGCGCAGGCAAGCCTAATGGACACCGCCATCAAACACGTCATTGATGAAGAAGGCTTTGTCAACCAACTGGATGAACAAGTGAATTCAACGCAGATCAACGCCAAAATGCTGCCATTCGCTTATCAGTTAAGCAGTAACTTCCCTTACCACGTTTATTACCTAAACCACTGTGGTTTTGGCAAGGCAAACGCTCTGCACATGGTTTTTCAAGGTGAAAGCGGGAAAGTGACGCTCTTTTTCACAGGCATTGCCAGTGAACAAGCCGTGAACTTTAATGAGCAAGGCATGGCAGGAATCATCGAACCCGTCGGTGATGCTAGCCTGATCCTTGTCGGTGAAAATGGCGAAGATGTCACGAACATCGCTAAAAAACTAATGCCTATGCTAAAACCTTCCCATTAAAACCATTCCTGGCCTGTATATAATGCGGGCCAGGTTCCCTAGACAAAAATAGAGCTTAAACTCTATAAACAAGCATTTTCCGCCTTTTTCCTGCCAAATAGACATCATTTCTGCAATTTTATCATTCAATTAGACAATGGTCGGATTTCTATCTTCTATACTTGCCTCTAGTATCAGCCACCAATTGAGCATTTGCTCAAAAACAACGTCCATTAGAGGCGATGAAATCAAAAAGGAAAAGCACCATGAACAAGACGCGTCTGTTTAAAAAATCGTTACTTGCCGTAACGGTAGCTCTCGCTTCACAACAAGCACTGGCAGCGGGCTTTCAGCTCAATGCACAATCTGCGACTGGCCTAGGTCGTGCATTTGCTGGTGATGCTGTTATTGCCGATAACGCATCGGTGATGGCTCGTAACCCTGCCGCAATGGCGTTGTTTGATGAAACCTCACTCTCTTTGGGCTTTGAATCCATAACGACAAAAATTAAAGTCAAGGATGCGAAATACTGTGGTACAACTTGCCAAGTTGCACCACAGCTATCGGCTCCAAAAAACGCAAATTATGATGAAGCAGGCGGTACATCTATTGCTCCAAATATCCATCTCATTGTCCCTCTCAATGATAAGTTTGCGTGGGGCGTCAATGCCTATTCTAACTTTGGTACAAAAACTGAATTTTCAGATAGTTACTCTGCTAGTGAATATGGCGGTTTAACAGACGTCAAGAGCTTTAACTTAGGCCTTGCTGGTTCTTACAGAATAGACTCTCAATGGAGTGTTGGCGCTGGACTAGATTTAATCTATGGTAAAGGAACCATGAAACGTACGGCTAGTTCTGATGTCGCAAGTTTGGGTGGTAAAGATTTAGTCAACGTAGATGGTGCTGATGTTTGGGCTATCGGATTCAACTTTGGTACTGTCTTTGAGCTAGATGAAAATAACCGTTTCGGTGCCGCATATCATTACAGTCCTGAAATGGAAGCAAAAGATGATAAAGGACAAAAAATCAATTTACCATTGCCTGACCTTTTTGAGTTTTCTGGATTCCATAAAATAAAAGATACCAATTTTGCAGTTCATTACAGCGTACAATGGATCGGCTGGAGCACATTTGATCAAATTGAATTTAGTGACCTCAAAAACTCCCCACTAGGTTCTACTTACAACAAACCATATAAATGGCAAGATGGATGGCATTATGCTATTGGCGGAACGTATTATTTAAATACAGATTGGACTTTACGTGCTGGTTATATGTATGACACCAGCGCTCAAGATTCATTAACGTCAGTATCAGTACCTGACTCTGACCGCCAATGGTTCTCTGCTGGCTTTACTTATAACCTAGATGAAAAATCAAATATTGATTTTGGTTTCACCTACTTACTGGGTGATGATGTACAAGTATCTGAAGGAACACCTAATCCTCTTGGTTCACCTCAATATCTTTCAACTCTGACGGCAACGACCCACGCAGATGCAATCCTAGTCGGCTTACAATATAGCCGCAGCTTCTAAGCGCAACGTTTATCAGCATAGCATCAATAAAGGGCTGGTTTTCCAGCCCTTTTTCATACTTGTAGCCGCATCGCTTTATCGAATCGAGCTAACAACTGTACCTTTTTTACCTTAAACCACACTACAAACGTTCGCTGAAAGTTAGAAACACTTCCATAACAAGCAGAGTATTACGCTTAGAATTAAACTATAAGTAGATTTAAATTTCAAAAACAATAAATTCACTGCTTTATATTTTTAAAGTATTCGCTCTAACCTTAAAATTCCCACACCGAATTCAAATATTTCAGCGAACATTATAATGAAATCAAATAAAACTCTTCTTTCACTCGCAGTGGCATGTGGACTGTTCAGCGTATCGAATGCATCTCAAGCGGCCGGTTTCCAATTGGCAGAATACTCTGCAACGGGCCTTGGGCGTGCTTACGCCGGTGAAGCGGCTATGGCTGATAACGCCAGTGCACAATGGCGTAACCCTGCCATGCTGACTTATTTGAAAGGTACGCAAATTTCTGTTGGTGCAATTTACGTTAATCCGAATGTTGATGTGAATGGAAAAATCAACGGCGCATTAGAAGCAAGCTCAAATGACTTCGCAAATGATGCCGTCATCCCCAATTTTTACCTCTCACATCAAGTGAACGATAAAATGGTACTAGGTTTAGCACTCGGTACTAACTATGGCATGGAGACCGAACTTGACCGTAATTTCAGCGCGAGCCACTTTGGTAATCAAGCGATGGTTAAAACAATGGAAGTCAATGCCAACATCGGCTACCAACTCACTGATGCGGTTACCGTTGGCGGTGGCATTCGTTATGTGATTGGAGAAGGCCATTTCGGTGCGACCTCTCCGGCTCAAACTAAGCCTCTTCCACAAGGTACAACACTAAAGTACATGGAAGGTGAAGATAAAGCTTGGGGTTGGCAAGTGGGTACGGCATGGCAGATCAATGATAGCAATCGCATTGGCTTTACTTATAAATCCGAAGTTGACCTAAAGCTTACTGGCACAGCGAATATATTTTCGAAAGAATCGGGCAAGGTGGTGAATGATACAGGTTCAATGATGCTCACTATGCCTGCCACCGCTGAACTGGCTAGCTACCACCAACTAAGTGAACAGTTGGCACTACATGCCAGTATTAACTGGACCGATTGGAGCAGTTTCGAAAAGCTTGAAGCGGATTTAAACACTCTTGGCTCAGTGATGGTTAAAGAAGAAAACTGGGAAGACAATTACCGTTTTGCTCTGGGTGCTACTTACCAAGTCGATGCAAAATTAGCACTGCGTACAGGCATTGCTTACGATATGGCGGCAGTTAACGATAAAAACCGTACCATTACCATCCCTGAAACTGATCGAACTTGGTTAAGCGTTGGTGCGGAGTATGCATTTACGGAGCAATTCACCGTAGACACTGGCTTTACTTACATTTTTGCCAAAGATGCCAACATTGTGGAATCTCGTGGTTATGCTTCAGATGATGCAGCGCAAGCCGTTGGAGGCCAATTTTCTGGTACAACGACGGGTAATGTTTGGCTTATCGGCGCACAAGCCAATTACCGCTTCTAAACTCATTAGAGATACTCCCAGAGGCCAGAGCACTGCTCTGGCTTTTTTATTCCTTGTAATTTCGATGGTTTTTGCTGCCGAGTAGTTGAGCTATGATAGCGGCAACGCTATTAATGAACAGGATTGAGCATGTCGACTGAAGAAATTAAAAATGAACGCCATAAAGCGAGACAACAGAAAGTAAAAGAGCAAGTCGATGCACGAATTGCTGCGGCCCAGCAAGAGAAAGGGTTGTTATTGATCATTACCGGAAATGGTAAAGGGAAATCCACCTCAGGTTTTGGCACCATTGCGCGCGCTGTCGGCCACGGTTTGAAATGTTCGGTAGCTCAGTTCATTAAAGGAACCTGGGAAAACGGTGAACGTAATCTGCTTGAAAAACTGGGCGTCGAATTTCAAGTCATGGCGACGGGCTTTACTTGGGAAACGCAAAATAAAGAAGCCGATACCGCAGCAGCGCAAGGGGTTTGGCAAGAGTGCAAACGCATGCTTAAAGATGAGTCGATTGATGTGGTGTTGTTTGATGAGCTGACCTACATGGTGAGCTATGGCTATATCGAATTAGACGAAGTGATTGAAGCCTTAACAACACGGCCAGCAATGCAGTCGGTGGTGATCACGGGCCGAGGAGCACACCGCAGCTTGATTGAAATCGCCGATACGGTGTCGGAAGTCAAAAATGTGAAACACGCCTTTGAGTCGGGCATCAAAGCACGAAAAGGCATCGACTGGTGATAAAAAAGCCTCCTCTAAATCGAGGAGGCTTGATCAATCATAATGAAATCAACCCAGTAAATTACTTAAAAAGACTTTTTAATAAGCCATCAACCGCTTTCTTAGTTTTCTCGTCTTTTATCTCAACGCCGAGCTTTTCCAAGCCACGGTCAATTTCTTTTTCCGCTTTTTGTCTTAACACATCATCAAAAACCAATTTGAATTTAGGATCGCTCCATTGCCCTGAGATGTTGATAGGAATCGTAACGTCTCGCAACTCATCAATGTCTTTGCCACCTTGCCCCTCTAGCGTTCCCACCACAGAAGTGCTCACCAAAAAATCAACCGTTTGTTGCAGATAATTCGCTTTACCCTCACCACGAATACGCAACAGTGGTGATTGCATGGCGAGGTTATTGGTGGTGACTTCCCCTTTGTTCAATTTCAGCGTAGCGGTCATGGCGCTAAAATCGGTTTTCTTCACTGGGTCGTCATCAACTTTCTTACCTTTAATTTTGGCGTAATTGCTACGGATAAGGTGAGCAACGTTAATACCATTGACTGCACCATCGGCAAAGTTGATGTTCACGGTTCCGACAAGGTTTTGTTGAATGCCCGTTGGCGTCAAACTGCGGCCCTTTACATCCACATCGATGTTACCCGTGCCTTGTAACATCTCATTATTGAGTACATCTTTTAATAGCGGCAGCACCTGTACTCCCTTAACGCTTTTTTTAGCGCTATAAGTGGCAGGTACTTTGGTTGCATCCAGTTGAGCGGTCGCTTGAATCGTACCTTGGTAAAGGTTGGCACTGAATGAGGTTAAATTCATAATTCCACGATCGACGCTAAAACTGGTTTGCACATTCTGTAATCGAGCATTATTGGCTTTGAACTTGTCTATGGTGACCTTGCCTTGCACATCCAACGTTTTTAATGCACTGAGATCCGGTTCCACTTCAGCGCTCACCGTAGCAGGCGCTGCTGACGTTGAACCTGACGATGCCTTATTTTCACTCACGGCACTGCTTGCCGTTGCTGGATTCGCAAGCCCTAAAAATTCATCCAAATCGATATTTGGGCTATGCATATTGAAGCGGATTTTAGGGATCTCAGCCAACGTCACTTTGACATCACCATCAAATTCTAATGCATTTGCGGTTAATTTACTGAGTAAGACATCCAGTTGGTTTTTAGAGAGATCAAAACGAATGTTCGAAGTTAAACCGATCTGCATTGGGCTTTGTGGCAAACTGGTTCCTTCTAGGTTGGTATCCAGTACCAGCGTATCAATCTTCACCAAGCTCATGGCTTTATCGAGAGTCAGTTGCGCACTCCCCTTCGCATCAAGTTTTAGATCAGCCGCCTTTCCTTTCACGCTGAATGACAGCGCATTCTTCTTATCAAACTCGAACGTGGCTAATTCAATCTTCGCAGAATCAATCTGGTTTGATGGGTCACTAAAGCTCGCATCAAGCACAACGTTCTTCAGCGCATAATCTTTGAAATCAGCGGCTAATTTGAATTCAGCTCGCCCTTCTGCGGCAAAGTTTTGTTGGTTATTTTTACCTTTGGCGGCAAAAGTCGCTGACGTCCATTTGTCCACCGCAAACTCTGAAAGATTGACCGCCACGTCATACAGCTTAGTATGTGTACCGGCTTTGCGGTCTTGTATTTCCAGTAATGCGTTTTCGACGCTGACGCCCGCTAAGTTAATCGTCCACTCTTGAACAGGGTTGCTCGCATTGACGCTGCTTGTCTCTTCTTGTGCTGGTTTTGTTTCGTTTACGGCGGAAGAGGCGGCTGGCTGAGGCGCGGCTTGAGTTAAGCTATCTAAGTTTGAACGGCCATCTTTAAGGGTTTCAAGATGGAACGCTGCCCCATTTAGGCGAATATTGCCAATTTCCAGTTGCTTATCCAGCAATGGCATCACCGAAATTTCAATACCAACTTGCTCGACTTTAAACAGGTTTGGAGCGCTGAAACCTTGTGGGTTTCTGAGTTCAGTTTTGCCCAGCTCAAAGCCAAGCGAAGGGAAGAAACTCCAACTGATATCTCCTTCAATGACTAAGTCCAACCCCGTTTTCTGTTTGGCTTGTTCTACAATCAAGGGCTTAAATTGGTTAGGATTGACCAACAGGACAAGTGCGAGCGCGGCAGCGATTAACGCACCGATAATAATGGCAATGAAAAGAAACAGTTTTTTCATCAGCTTTTTCCTTGCTTAATTAGAAAAAGAAAGTGGCACCTAAAGTGCCACTTGTCTGCTTAAAAATAAAGACCACAAAAGTTAAGATTTCAACAATTTCGCGATGTGGGCTTTTAATACATCAATGGCGATACGGTTTTTACCGCCACGAGGAACGATAATGTCCGCGTACTGTTTTGACGGTTCGATAAACTGCATAAACATAGGGCGAACCGTTTTTTGGTATTGCTTCAATACCGAATCCATGGTGCGGCCGCGCTCTTCTACATCACGCTTCACTCGGCGTAATAAACAGATATCCAGCGGAGTGTCCATAAATACGGTCGCATGCATTAAGTCACGTAAACGTGGGTCAGTCAGCAGTAAAATACCTTCTAAAATAATCACTTTCTTGGGTGTTAATAGCGTTGTATTCGCGGTGCGAGTATGCTCAGTGTAGCTGTACTCTGGCACTTCAACCGCTTCGCCACGGGTTAATTGTTCTAAATGTTGGCAAAGTAGATCATGGTCAAGTGCATTCGGGTGGTCGTAGTTTGTCTTAACGCGCTCTTCCATACTGAGATGGCTTTGGTCGTTGTAATAGCAATCTTCCGTAATCACACCAATTTGGTGGTCGCCTACTTTGGCACGAAGTTCGTTATAAATCGTGCTCGCAATCAGGCTTTTTCCAGAAGCTGAAGCGCCAGCAATACCTACGATGACGCATTGATTATTCTCAGACATTATTTTTGCACCCGGTGATGGTTTGGTGATGAAAATAGATAAACTGCCCGATTATAGGGACTTCAACCACCTGATACCAGTCTCGATTTAGACTTTGGAAGAGGTTTGAATAACAAACTACCAAGCAAACGTTTTCGTCGTATTTCAGAAGAGATCACCACAGTGCTACTTTCATAGCACTGTGGACCAACACTAGTCTACCAATGTAAAACTGATTGCATCTGGCTTAGGCTTTCCTTGCCAATATAGGCTTGAACAGACTCGTTCCGCCAGTTGAAGATAACGCTGTGTATGCTCACTTTCTGGTTGAGCAACCACGGTAGGACGACCTTGGTCGATGTCTTCACGCAGGGCAATGTGCAGAGGAATTTGTGCAAGCAGCGCCAACCCATATTCACTGGCCAGTTTCTGCGCGCCACCGACACCAAAGATATGCTCTTTCTCTCCACAATGACTGCAGATGTGATAGCTCATATTTTCAATAAGCCCGATAACCGGAACGTCGACTTTTTCGAACATGGCCGCCCCTTTGCGCGCATCCGCTAGTGCCAGATCTTGCGGAGTGGTGACGATCACCGCGCCTGTTACCGGAATTTGTTGTGACAAGGTGAGTTGAATATCACCTGTCCCCGGTGGCATGTCGATGACCAGATAATCCACATCTGGCCACTCGGTTTCATTGAGCAATTGCGCCAGTGCTTTCGATGCCATCGGCCCGCGCCAAATCGCCGCTTCAGATTTATCAACCAGATAGCCAATCGAATGACTGAAAATGCCAAATGCCTCAACTGGCTGCATCCACTTATTATCACGCACATCTGGCTTTGCTTCTTGCTTGCCAAGCATCATCGGTACTGAAGGGCCATAAATATCCGCATCCAACAAGCCAACTTTCGCCCCAGATTGAGCAATGGCTAGAGCAAGATTGACGGCGGTGGTTGATTTGCCGACGCCCCCTTTGGCTGAAGTCACCGCAATAATATTTTTAACACCATTAACACTATGAGCGACCGTCGTCGCTAGCGCTTTCGGCGCAATGATTATCTCAACGCTGAATGGAGCAAGCGCATCGGTTTGCTGCTTGGAGACGACCCATTCGGAAAGCTCATTCAGCAGATTTTTAGCGGCAAATGGAATATGAACCGTCAAACGTCCCGCTGTTGTAACCGAAATCCAATGCGGTTGGTTTGCCCACCCCGCAATAAGATGAGGGTGTTCAAATTGGTTTAACCAATCGCAAAAATCTTGTTTAGATGTGAACGGCTGCATAGCTTCTCCTTTTTGCTCATGCTATCACTCTCTATTGTCAGACTGAACCCCAAAAAAGTTGCGGGATTCCTTAGGCTCACGCCTTGGAGTCGCTCGCTGCATAAGGTAGTATTGGTATCTATTTTTCATACCTATCAAAAAAGCGAATATTAAGTATGGCGACTGACCCAAGAAACGTTTCTTCAAGGAAACTGCTGGTAACTTGTGCCCTTCCGTACGCTAACGGTTCGATCCACCTTGGTCATATGCTTGAGCATATCCAAGCTGACATTTGGGTTCGTTACCAACGCCTACGCGGCAACACTGTAAACTTCATCTGTGCAGACGATGCTCACGGCACGCCAATTATGCTTAAAGCACAACAGATGGGTATTACACCTGAAGAGATGATCGCCGCAGTAAGTGAAGAGCACCAAAAAGATTTTGCAGGTTTTGATATCAGCTTTGACAATTATCACAGCACTCACAGCGAAGAGAACCGCGAACTGGCTTCTCACATTTATCTTGAGCTGAAAAAAAATGGCTTCATTTCAAGCCGCACCATTTCTCAGCTGTTTGACCCAGAAAAAGAGATGTTCTTGCCTGATCGCTTCGTGAAAGGCACTTGCCCAAAATGTAAGTCAGAAGATCAATACGGTGATAACTGCGATGCGTGTGGCGAAACCTATAGCCCAACAGAGCTTATCAACCCGAAATCGGCCGTTTCTGGCGCTACGCCAGTAATGAAGGATTCCGAGCATTTCTTCTTTGACCTTCCTCAATTTGAAAGCATGCTCAAAGAGTGGACTCGCTCTGGCTCGCTACAAACAGAAACCGCCAATAAAATGCAAGAGTGGTTCGAAGGCGGCCTGCAACAGTGGGATATTTCACGTGATGCGCCATACTTTGGCTTTGAAATCCCCGGCGAAAAGAACAAATTCTTCTACGTGTGGTTAGACGCGCCTATCGGCTACATGGGTTCATTTAAAAACCTATGTAACAAACGCGATGACTTAGACTTTGACGAATACTGGAATAAAGACAGTAAAACCGAACTGTACCATTTCATCGGTAAAGATATTGTTTACTTCCACAGCCTATTCTGGCCAGCGATGCTTGATGGCAGTGGTTTCCGTAAGCCTAATAACGTATTCGTGCACGGTTATGTCACAGTCAATGGCGCGAAGATGTCGAAGTCTAAAGGAACGTTTGTCAAAGCAAGCACTTACTTAAACCACCTAGACCCAGAATGCTTACGCTACTACTACGCCGCAAAACTCAATAGCCGTATCGACGATCTTGATTTAAACCTTGAGGATTTCACCCAACGTGTGAACGCCGATGTGGTCAATAAAATCGTCAACCTGGCATCGCGTAATGCGGGCTTCATCACCAAACGTTTTGAAAATCAGTTGTCTGCAACCTTTGCCGAGCCAGAGCTGTACGCAGAATTTGCCGCAGCAGCGGATCGCATTGCTGATCTTTACGAAAGCCGAGAATTTAACCGTGCCATTCGTGAAATCACTGCATTGGCGGACAAAGCGAACCAATACGTGGATGAAAAAGCGCCTTGGGTTGTGGCTAAACAAGAAGGTCAAGAGCAAGAGCTACAAGACATTTGCTCAGTGGGCATCAACCTATTCCGCGTGTTAATGACTTACTTAAAACCTGTAATGCCAGCACTAGCGGCGCGCACCGAAGCATTCTTAAACCAAGGACTCACTTGGGAAGGCGTACAAACACCATTAACAAGCCATACGCTCACGCCATTCAAAGCGCTGTTTAATCGCATTGATCCGAAACACGTTGAAGCGATGATTGAAGCGTCTAAAGAAGAAGCGGCAGCAGAAAAAGCTGCGATTGAGAGCGCGCAACCAACCACAGTTGAAACTGAGCTAAGTAAAGACCCTATTGCAGCTGAAATTGAATTTGATGATTTTGCTAAAGTGGACTTACGCGTCGCTAAGATCATCGCTTGCGAAGCGGTGCCAAAAGCGGACAAATTGCTCAAATTCCAATTGGATATTGGTGGCGAAACTCGCCAAGTGTTTTCAGGTATTAAAGCCGCTTATTCACCCGAAGAGTTAGTAGGCAAGTACACTGTCATGGTAGCGAACCTCAAACCGCGTAAAATGAAGTTTGGTATGTCAGAAGGCATGATCTTAGCCGCAGGCCCTGGTGGCAGCGAGCTATGGATTCTTGAACCACATGAAGGTGCTCAAGCTGGCATGCGCATCCTGTAATACATCAATCTTCACGATAGCATCCCCAACACGCTCTGTGTTGGGGATTTTTTATCACCATACTGCTCAAAATCGATCCAGCTCACACTTTTAGTTCAAAATGCACCAATAAGATGCATCACTTCAACGCAAAAATACATAACCCATTGAATTTAAACAAACAAAAAACTGGCATTAACCCTGCTAACTCTAGATTGGTATAACATTAACAAGGAGTTGGTTATGTTTGTTTTTATCTCAATGCTTATCTCTATCGGTATATTGTGGCTGATGTTTTATCTGGCAAAACAGCGTGAATCCACATTACAACGTAAATATCAACTGCTGATCGACCTTCGCCAGCTACTGTTTTTATGCCGTCAGCACCGTAACATTACCCATCAAACACTAGCCTCTGCTCAAAGACGCGACACTGAGTTGAATGAATTGCAAGATACGCTATACGAAAAAAGTAATCACTTAATTGCTATCGCACACTTTGACAACAAACCAATGTACCGTGTGCTGCAAATTAAGCTTAAAGCACTCATGAAGGAGTGGCCAGAGCGCTCTGTGGCTCGTAACCAAATGATGCATGGTAAAATAATTCGTCACTGTATGTTCTTAATGGATGAGGTGATACTGGCTTGGTTGGTGGAATCCAACCGCGAAGATCTCAGCGATGAATACCATATTAATTGGCAACAGGTCATTGATGCGATGGACGCGCTAACTCAGTTACGCATCAGCATTGATGAAATGGATACTCAAGATGGCCGCATACGCTTGCAGCATTATAGTGAGGTTGTCAGGCGTAGGATGAATCAACTCGCCTTAATCAGCCCTTTAACGGTAGCTTCGCCAAGCTGCTCAGCCGCGCTGCATAGCCTGAGCGAACTGCATGATCATCCTGCCTTTCAAATAGAAGCTGGCGCGATGTACCAAATCACTTCGGATATTTCACTCAGCATCTCTCACGTTTACGACCAGATGCTCAGCGACTTAACCGAGAGCTTGTACATTCCGTTGCCTAAATTGGCGATTGCTTAGTGAGTAATTGTTTAGCTGGTGACTGTTTGACTGGTGATTATTTAGAAAGTAAAAAGGCCACTTTATTCAAAAGTGGCCTAATCACTCACCGTGTACATAGATACATCAGTGTAAATTCAGAACTCAATTACAGCATTTTACGCGCCGCTTCGACAACCACTTTGATTGAACGAGCCTCGGTTTCTTTGAGTGTCGCGTGATCTGGGATCTCTTTTTGAGTACGGTTGATGATCACACCAGCCACACAACCTGCTTTCAAACCTGAGCTCGCACACATGGTTAGCAAAGTGGCGGATTCCATCTCAAAGTTCAATACGCCCATGTCTTGCCACTCTTTCATTGAGCCTTGGAAACGACGCACAACACGACCAGTGAAGGTGTCATAACGCTCTTGGCCTGGGTAGAAGGTATCACTTGATGCGGTAACGCCCATGTGCACGGTTGCACCACTTTCAACTACAGCCGCTTTCATTGCAGTGGCGACATCGAAATCAGCCACAGCAGGGAATTCCATTGGCGCAAAGTGCAAACTTGCACCGTCAAGGCGAACCGAACCTGTGCTGACAATCATATCACCCACATTGACATGAGGTTGGATTGCACCAGTAGTACCTACGCGTAGGAAAGTACGCACGCCAAGTTGAGCAAGCTCTTCAACCGCAATAGACGTAGAAGGGCCACCGATACCAGTAGAACAAACAACGACTGGCTTACCGTCTAACTCTGCGCGGTACACAGTGTATTCACGGTGGCTAGCAAGAAAGACTGGATTTTCCATCTCTTCAGCGATTTTTTGTACGCGGGCTGGATCCCCAGGGATAATGGCCAAAGTAGCACCATTCAGATCGGCTTCGGTAACACCTAGATGGAAAACGGCTTGAGACATAAGTGACTCCTTATTGCGGCTTGTTCAGCTCATAGATATACATCGGGTATGCAGCTACTCTAGCGGACCACGCACCAACAAAGAGTGATCAAATTCACAATGAATGACGCAATGTAACGAACACATTCTCATAAAAACGGTTTGCATCACAAAAAACAGCAAGATTGATGAAATAACACCCAACCCTAAAAGATGATTTCCAACACTGCATAACAAAATACAAGCGCAATATCGACACATTTCACACTATTACCACAATAGGGTGCAAACCCAACAGGCATAAGAGATAACGACCCGCCATGCCTTGCTGAGCTTTTTGGTTTAGTCTCGGACTATTTTTTAAATTTCAATAGACGCAACGCATTGAGCGTCACTAACGCGGTAGCTCCACTATCGGCCAGCACCGCCACCCATAAGCCCGTAATACCGAGTAAACTCGTGACTAAAAAGATACTTTTTAAGCCTAGCGCTAGCGTGACATTCTGGCGAATATTGGCGAGGGTAGCTTGTGATAGCTCGATCATGGTGGCGAGCTCGACCAATCGATTATGAGTAATTGCCGCATCGGCCGTTTCCAACGCAACATCGGTACCCCCCCCCATCGCAATACCAATGCTGGCTGCTTTCATTGCTGGTGCATCATTAATGCCATCCCCGACCATCGCCACTTGTTTTCTCTGCGCCAACTGTTGAATGTATTCCACTTTATCTTGCGGTAATAAACTGGCTTTGAAATCTATCCCTAATTGAGCACTCATCGTCGCAGCGCTTCTAGGGTTATCGCCAGTGAGCATAATAGTGTCGATCCCCAAACGGCGCAGTGCTTCAATGGCGGCTTTGGCATCTTCACGCAAGGTATCTTGCCATGCGATTAAACCGACAATGTTCTCTTGCTCAAAAACCACCACCACTGTTTTGCCTTGCATCTCTAGCGCTTCCACTTGCGCGCTAAATGCATCAGAAAACGGAACATTCGCTTTGCTTGGCGCTAATACGCGCAGTGATTTCCCCTCCACAACCCCCGAAACCCCACTGCCAACTAACGCTCGCTTCTCTATCGCTTCTGGAATGGGCAAAGCCATCGCTTGCACTTTTTTCACTAAAGAGGTTGCCAGAGGATGGCTCGAGCCCATTTCAACCGCTGCGACATAGCGCAACAATTGCTCTTCATCCCAGCCATTGAGCGCAACCACATCCGTAACTTCCGGTTTACCTTTGGTCAAAGTACCCGTTTTATCAAAAGCAATACTCTCTATTTTTCCAAGCTGTTCGAGCGCCGCGCCCCCTTTGATCAGTGCACCACGACGCGCCGCTGCGGCAAGGCCAGAAGTAATGGCCGCCGGAGTTGAGATAACCAACGCACATGGACAAGCAATCAGCAGTAAGGCTAAGCCACGGTAAACCCATGTTTCCCATGGCTGCGCAAACAGTGTCGGCGGTATCACAACCACGGCTAATGAAACCAACATCATTAATGGGGTATACCAACGACTAAATTTATCAAGAAAACGTTCTAACGGCGCTTTGCGAGATTCCGCTTCTTCAATCAGATGCAAAATGCGGTCAATCGCGTTTTCACCCTGCTTGGAGGTGATGGAGAAACGCACCACCTGATCCGCGACCACAGCACCCGCCATGACACTGTCACCTTGATAGCGTTCGACAGGCAGTGATTCGCCCGTTAACGCGCTCTCATCAAAACTGGCCGACGCTTCGTGCAATTGACCATCCGCGGGTAGCCGAGAGCCGGGAGAAACTTCCACTACATCCCCCGGTTTTAGCTCATGTGCCGCCACCGTGATGCGTTCTCCTGCCACAATTTTTGTTGCCGTTTCAGGCACCAGTGCCATTAAAGCTTGTACACCGCTACGCGCTTTAGAAGCGGCAAAAGCTTCTAGCCGCTCTCCGATGAGGAAGAGTAATAGCACCATCGCCGCTTCAACCGTTTCACCAAGATAGAGCGCTCCGAGCGCCGCAACGCTCATTAAGGTTTCAATCGCAAAAGGTGTGCCTGAGCGTACCAGTTGAATCGCTTTTTTACCGATAGGATACAAACCGGCAAGGCAGGTCAAAATGAACATCCCATCGCTGATTTGAGGGAAATAAGGCTGCACAATAGCGGCGAGTATCATAGCGCCAGCAATGGAGAGGATCTGCGCGTTCTGTTTTATGACCGACTTCCAGTCACTATGAATGGGGGCAGAAACTGGATTAGCCGCATCAATGCGGTGAGCCGTAAAACCTGCGTTACGAACCGCTTGCTCTATTTCAAGCGCTGCCTCTTCGGTATTAAACTTGACCACCAATTTTTCAGTGGCAAACAGCACTTTGGCGTCGATCACATTACCCACTTTTTTAAGCGCCGTTTCAACCTTACGTGCGCAAGATGGGCAATCCATCCCTTCAATTTTCCAGCTTTGGTTAAACTGTGTTTTAACGAATGTGAGCTGCGCGGGTTCATCATCAGGATCATTGCTTGCGCACTCTTGTGACCCGCAGCACCCCTCTTCATTTGAATCAACGCCCGCAGCCCTAATCGCGGTAATTTTAAGACTAGAGCATGACACCGCCTGCGGGTTTGCCATGCTATTTTTTGTAGTACTGCAAGCTTCATGTTTTGTGCACATAGGATTCTCCTTCTCTGATGCACAAAGCTTAAACCTTAGAGTCAACTCCAAGGTCAAGCGCATTTTTATCAAACCTGCACTTAACGCACATTCACCTTGATTAGATGGAAAAGAGGTGCACTGCACCTCTAGAATTTTATTTATTACTGCTGATATACCCAAACAACTTGGAGTTGCAGGTAGGCGGCAAGTGAGTGAGTCCCCATGAGCATAGGCAAACTATGTGATTGGGGTGAACGAACGTAGCCAACACTGCTGCAGCTTCAAGTAGGAAGGGTATAGTTTGCTATGTTGGTTTTTTAAAACAATGCGTTAAGTTTTTCCCTAATGCTCTCAGTACATCTCTGCGCGTAATAATGCCAACCAATTTACCTTGATCGATCACGGGATAAACTTTCGGTTTTCCTACTTTCATCATGTCAGCAAGCTCAATAATAGAGGTGTCTGATGAAACGGACAGCACTTCAGGGTGCATGCAGTCACGGACTAAATGGGTGTCTTCACAGAAATAACTCACCTTCACCAATTTATCGAGCAAATCCTGCTCTGATAGAAAGCCAATCACTTGTTCTTGGTCGTTAATAACAGGACCACCAAGATGCTCCGAACGCATCACTTTTTCTAAAGCCGCAGTCATTGGCATGTCCGGTTTGAAGGTGATGGCTTGTAATGTCATATAGTCTTTAACTATTAGCGATTGCATATCTGTCTCCTTGGTTGCAACGGTATGCTGCCTTAAGTTAAGTGTTGACTAATTTCACCGTTTTGCTAAATGTAAAAAATCGATTTTGCTCATCGGCACAAACTATCGATATTACAAATAGTTAATTTTTATCAAGGGTAAATGGCAAAATCTTTTATCAAAACGTCTCATTTTTGAATCAAACAACACGTTAAGAACACGATGTCTCGCAAGATTTTACAGTTAATATCATTTATATCTTAAACATTGACCGTTGTATTAATAAGGACTGGGCATGGTGAATTCGCCACTGTTTTCCGAGATTATAGAAAACCCAGCACTGATGCGCAGCTTGTTGGAGTCATTACCCGAACCCACTTTTCTGATTAACCGCGATGGCGTATATGTGGAGGCCTTAGGAGGCACGGATCGCAGCCGACACCACGACCCAAGGGTTCTCATTGGTCTCAATCTATACCAAGTATTACCCGAAAAAAAAGCCGCTTGGTTTCATCAAATTATCCAAGAAGTCATTGATAACGGACAAATGCGAGAGTTTGAATACGATCTCGACCTAAGGGTAATTGCTCAATTTAAAGGCAGCTCTGGCCCTATCGATATTCAGTTTTTTAACGCATTGGTCATCCCGCTGAAAAATACTGAGTACGTGCTATGGATTGTGAGAAATATTACCGCTTATAAGCGCACGTTAGAGCGGCTTTCTATACACCAACTTGAGTTAGAAAAACTGACCAATGTGGATCATTTAACTCAGGTCTATAACCGTTATGCGATGGACTCATTGCTGCCCAAAGCGTTAGATAAGATCAAACGTGAGCAAAGTAGTGCTGCAATTTTCATGATCGACTTAGATTGCTTCAAAGAATATAACGACCACTATGGCCATGTGAATGGCGATACTGTGCTGCGCAAGATAGCGAGCACTCTGCAGCATTGGAAACGTAAAGATGACCTCTGCTTTCGCTATGGAGGAGATGAATTTCTACTATTTATTGCGGATATTGATATTAAACAGTGCGAGCAAAAAGCATTACAACTACTTAGTGAAGTGAGAGAGCTGCAAATCCCTCACCGCTATTCTCGTGTCTCATTGTATGTATCGATTACTATCGGCATCCAATATTGCGAACACATACCGACTGGCATGACGCCAGAACAGTTTGTATCAACGGCCGATAAAGCGCTGTTTCACGCGAAGAATCAACAGCGCGGAACTATTCATATACTACACAAGGCTTAGTCGATGGTGTGATGATTAGCCCAACGTTGCGCGGCTTGGGCATCTGAATCTCGAGACTCCACCCAGCGTGTTTGTTCGGTGGTGCGCTCTTTCTTCCAAAACGGTGCTTTGGCTTTAAGGTAATCCATAACGAATTCGCACGCCTCAAAAGCCGCACCACGATGTGAGCTCGACACGCCTACAAACACGATTTGATCGCCAATATCTAAATCACCGATTCGGTGGATCACACGGATTTTTTGCACCGGCCAACGTGCCTGCGCCTGATCACAAATATCACTCAAAGCTTTTTCTGTCATTCCCGGATAGTGCTCAAGCGTTAAGCCAATAACATTATCACCTAAATTCATATCACGAACTTTGCCAATAAAGGTAACCACAGCGCCAGCGGAAGTACCTTGCGACAAATCACGGTATTCTGCGTCTACCGAGAAATCTGATATTTGAACGGAAATACGACTATCCATCACTAGCCTCCGGTTACTGGAGGAAAAAAAGCCACTTCATCACCATCACTTAACGGGTAATCAAAGGCAACGATGGTTTGATTGACTGCCACCAGCAGTTTTCCCGGTTGCAAGGCTAAATCCCATTTCCCAGGCTGCGAGGCTAAGTGGCTACGCAGTGCTTCAACCGTAGCAAACTGTGCCTTGAGTTGAATGCTGTCTTGGCCGATCAACTCACGAGTTTGAGCAAAAAAGAGAACATTAATCATGCGTGACCTTTTGTTGTGGCTGAGCGCTAAAGTAACCCGATTTCCCGCCGCTTTTTTCAAGTAAGCGCACTTGTTCAATCACGATATCTTTTTGTACTGCTTTACACATGTCGTAAATGGTTAACGCCGCCACCGATGCCGCGGTTAAGGCTTCCATTTCAACCCCTGTTTTACCGGTTAATTTACACAATGATTCAATTCGAACTTTGCTTTGTGCTTCGATGGCTTCAAGCTGCACTTCTACTTTAGTAAGCAGCAATGGGTGGCACAGTGGGATTAAATCCCACGTTTTCTTCGCCGCTTGAATGCCCGCAATTCTTGCGGTGGCAAACACATCACCTTTGTGGTGTTGCCCAGAAAGGATCAGTTGCAGCGTTTGTGGTGACATCTTCACAAAGGCTTCCGCACGTGCTTCACGTACGGTTTCAGCCTTGGCAGAGACATCGACCATATTGGCTTCGCCTGAGGCATTAATATGAGTAAATTCGCTCATTGAAACCCCGTTAAACCGAAAGATGTGGCATAAAGTTGCATGGGCGATGGCTAGCATCTAACTGCTGTTTGATGATTTTCGTCCAACCGGTTTTGCACGCTCCTGTTGAACCTGGCATGGCAAAAATAACCGTATGGTTGGCAAAACCTGCAATGGCGCGAGACTGAATGGTTGAAGTGCCAATTTCATCGTAAGAGACCAATCGGAACAGCTCGCCAAAACCTTCAACTTCTTTATCAAACAAGGGCTTTAATGCCTCTGGTGTGCTGTCGCGTGAAGTAAAACCCGTTCCGCCCGTGATCAGCACGGCTTGCACGTTTTCATCCGCGATCCACTGAGACACAATCGCGCGAATTTTATACTGATCATCAATAACAATCTGCTTATCGGCCAGAATGTGTCCCGCTTGTTGAAGTTGCTCAGCTAAGTAACCGCCTGAAGTATCGTTTTCTTCAGTACGAGTATCGGAAACCGTCAGTACGGCAATATGTGCTGGTTGAAATGCGCTTTCTGCGTGACCCATGTGTTCACCTACTGTTCAAATGTGTACCAACATCACCCGCTAAACAATAGCCAGTGACAAAAAGAATTTAGCCGCCAATGGAGGCGAGATTAGGCGTCATACCCGTATTGCCATCTTGTAAAAAATGGCTGACCGACTTGGTCAGTAATTGCGCTTGAATTCGCTCAATTAAGGCTTGCTGTTGATTATCTTGGGCGAGCAGATCGCGTAATTCAACGCCTTGCTCACCGAAAAGGCACAGGTGTAACTTCCCCTTTGCCGAAACACGTAAGCGATTGCAGCTATGGCAAAAGTTTTTCTCATACGGCATGATAAGGCCGATTTCACCTTGGTAATCGGCATGAACAAATACTTGCGCTGGCCCATCATTGTGAGCTCGGGTTTTCAGCACCCAACCATTGGCAATCAGTTGATTACGAATGGCAACACCTGAAATATGGTGACGCTCAAACAGCGAGTCCATTTCACCAGTTTGCATTAGTTCAATAAAACGAAGTTGAATAGGGCGATGTTTAATCCAATCTAAAAAAGCAGGTAACTGCTGATGATTAAGGTCTTTTAACAGCACAACGTTGACTTTAACTTGCTGGTAACCGACTTCAAAAGCGCGATCAATCCCCGCCATCACTTGCGTAAATTTGTTTTCACCCGTGATTTGGTGGAACATTCTTGGATCAAGACTATCGACACTGACATTGATATGCGTTAACCCAGCCGATTGCCAACCTTCTACTTGTTTGGCCATACGGTAACCGTTGGTGGTGGTCGCGACTTTCTCTATACCAGCGGTATTCGCCACACAAGCGATAATGTCGTTAAAGTCTTTACGCAAAGTCGGCTCCCCCCCTGTGATGCGTACTTTCGACGTACCACAGTCGGCAAAGGCTCGCACGACGCGTTGTATTTCAGGAAGGGTTAAAAAAGACGAGTTTTTCTGCCCCGAAGGTTGATAACCATCAGGCAGGCAATATGTGCATTTAAAGTTACAGACATCTGTAACAGATAAACGTAAATAATAAAATTTACGTTGGAATCTATCTTCGAACTGTTGCGCCACGGAACACCTTTCCAAATACGGGAGGCATAATCATTTCCAATTATGCCCTTGTGGTATTAGACCACTGGCTTAACCACCCTATCTCACAAAAATGAGACTTAGCCAGTTAAGCTCGGAGCTATGGCAGCCGTTGAGGTAGTATAATTAACTATCTCTACAGCAGCTGATAAGTAAAATACTTAATATTAGTAAGTGATTCTACCCTTATCGTAAAAAAAAAGAGTCCATTACCCAATTTACCTCCTAATGAGTATGGGTTGTGAACAAGCTGATTTAAATTGTAGTTAATTATTAAAAAATAAGAAGAACAGATGACTCTATACACTTCAAAGAAAGTCGTCGCCATTGGCGGAGGACATGGGCTTGGACGCATGCTAGCGGCGTTAAAAGATTTTGGCTCCAATGCGACAGGGATTGTAACCACCACAGATAACGGCGGTTCCACTGGGCGCATTCGCCACTGCCAAGGTGGCATTGCATGGGGCGATACACGTAACTGTATCAACCAGTTGATCACTGAGCCTTCCATCAGTTCGATGATGTTTGAATATCGCTTTAAAGGTGCGGGAGAACTCAATGGCCATAATCTCGGTAATTTGATGCTGACTGCATTAGATAACCTATCTGTGCGCCCTTTAGACGCGATCAACTTGATCCGCAACATGCTCAAAGTCGATGTTAATATTTTACCTATGTCAGAGCATCCTTCTGATCTTAGTGCACTTTCTATGGATGGTCACTGGGTCACGGGTGAAACGAACGTGGACGAGATGACGGAAGATTTAAGGCGCTTAGATTTATCACCTGAAGTGCCAGCAACCAAAGAAGCCATACTCGCCATCAGTGCAGCAGACTGCATCATCCTTGGCCCGGGAAGCTTTCTCACCAGTGTGATGCCACCACTACTGCTGCCCGAAATTGGCAATGCCATTGAGCAAAACGTAAAAGCAAAGCTGATTTTTGTTGAGAACTTGTCTCCCGAGCAAGGACCTGCTGGTCGCATGTCGCTACGGCAGAAATTGGAATGGTGTGAGCGCGCCTGCCACGCGCGAAAAATCGATGTGGTGATCGGCGATACACCACATCCGGAGCTGGCTGAACACTGGCATTGTGTCACTACAGAGCTAGCATCATCCAATCGTGACTGGCGGCACGACCGAGTTAAACTTCAAAAAGCCATTGAGAATCAACTCACAAGCTAATCCATCAAGTGGCAGTAGCAACGATGCGTCTCTTCGATAAGAGCGCGCATCGCCGCCACTTCTTCAGCCTCATCAAAAATGCAGTTTGCCTTTCCTTTGCTATCGATATCCACCGCTTTAGCGCACAGTTTATCCGCACCAAAGCTGGCGGCACTGCTTTTTAGAGCATGGCTGATGTCTTTTAAATATTCGATTTTATCCGGCAGATTTTGATCAGCTAGCTTCTGTGTATAGGCGCTCAGCTCGCTGAGAAAAATATCGAGCAATATTGGCACATTCTCTTCTCCAATTTCTTGGGCCAAATGCGCAATTTTGTTTTTATTGATCAGTTCCATATCTCTATGAGTTCTCTCTACTGTTCCACGCTTGAAGCTTGCGGTAGATAGTTGAAGGGCTAACGTCTAAATAACTGGCTGCTTTAGGAATATTACCATCACACGCTTCTATCGCTTGTTCGATGGCTTGCTTTTCCGTCATCCATAAAGGAAAAATATCGTGCACGGTTATATTTTCCTTGCGCGTTTCCGTCGTTAGGTTTGCTAATCGGATCTTGTTATCCACGACTTGATTTAGCGGTGGCGGTAACATGCTCAGTTCGATCTCGTTGCCGTGGTTCAATACCACCACATTCCGCAACACGTTTTGCAGTTGACGCACATTACCCGGCCATTCATAGCGCGTAAAACGCTCCACAACCTCTGGCGCTAAGCGGACAAAACCTTTGCCTTCTTCTTTAGACATAAAGCCGAGCAAAGAGTAAGCAATTTCAATAACGTCATCGCCTCGCTCGCGTAGCGGTGGTAAATGCAATGGGATCACATAAAGACGATAGTACAAATCTTCACGAAAACGACCCTCTTGTACCTCTTTCCATGGATCGCGGTTGGTAGCGCAGACAAAACGAACATCGACACTTTTCATCTTCGATGAGCCCACTTTCTGGAATGTGCCCGTTTGGATAAAGCGCAACAGCTTGGTCTGCAAATCCAAATCCATTTCACACAGTTCATCCAAAAACAGTGTGCCGCCATCAGCCAACTCGGCTGCGCCTTGGCGATCGGTCGCTGCGCCAGTAAATGCGCCTTTCACGTGGCCAAAGAGTTCACTCTCTATTAAGTCTTTAGGAATGGCGGCGCAGTTAATCGCAATGAAGGGTTTATCGCCACGTTTACTGGCCGCATGAATCGCTTCTGCGCACACCTCTTTACCCGTACCACTTTCGCCAGTAATAAAAATACTGGCTTTACTGGAGGCCGCTGAGTCAATGGTTCGATAGACTGATTGCATGGTTTGACTGCTACCGATAAAACCTTGGTAGTTCTGATTACCCGGGTTACCAGCCTCATTTTTTAGTTTGCTAGCTTTACGTATGGCGTTGTTAACCGTGACGCGCAAGCGGTCTGCTTCACAAGGTTTGATCAAGAAATCTTGGGCACCGTGACGCATCGCTTCCACTGCGGTATCAATCGAACCATGAGCGGTCATGAATATCACTGGCACATTGGGGTAGTGACTTTTCACAGCATGTAAAACGTCCATGCCCGTCATATCGGGTAATCGAAGATCCAGCAATATGAGGTCCGGCTCTCGGTGAGCTAAACTCTCTATCGCATCACGACCTGTACCAACAATATTGATATCGATTTCAAGGGGGGGGAGGTATGAACGATACAGCGCCGCAACGGAAGCCGTATCTTCCACCATCAAAAGATATTTAGCCTTTTGTAGAGAAAAGTCAGGTTGCATATTCTAGCCATTATTATTTTGCACTTTGCCTTAACTATTGCATTAAGGTTCGCATTTTGCAAAATAAAATAACAAAAAGGCACTAATTCGTTAGTTAATAGCCCTTTTTGCATAAAATTAATTGGCACGATATGTGCTCTATTCAATATGACCCTTAGGGGTCACCTAGCCAACTGACGTTGTTAGTGAATAAAGTGTTCACAAATAACAGCCAATAGACCTTTTTCTATTGGCTATTTTTTTAACTGTTGGTAATGAACTGCTGACGCAGTTTTTCAATTTGGTCACGCTTTTCGGCAGCCAATTCAAATTCTAGGTTTTGTGCGTGTTTGTACATTAACCCTTCTAGTTTGGCGATCTCTTTTTCCAGTTGTAGCGGCGTGAATATTTCATAAGTTTGCGAGCTTTCTGCCACCTTCGACAAAGGTACTTGTTTGCTCATCCTCTGCTGCTTGGACTTAGTAATATCACCTAACTCCATAATATCTTTAACATTACGTTTCAGCGCCTGAGGTGTTATCCCTTGTTCTTCATTATGTGCTTGCTGCTTTTCACGGCGACGATCGGTCTCATCCATCGCTTTCTTCATTGAGTTAGTAATGCGGTCAGCATAGAGAATCGCTTTGCCTTCAATATTACGTGCCGCACGGCCAATGGTCTGAATTAATGAACGTTCTGAACGTAGAAAACCTTCTTTATCCGCATCAAGAATGGCGACAAGAGAGACTTCAGGCATATCCAAACCTTCACGCAGTAAGTTAATACCCACTAACACATCAAATTCGCCTAGGCGAAGGTCGCGAATAATCTCAACCCGCTCAACAGTATCAATATCTGAGTGCAGATATCTGACCTTAACCCCATGTTCATGAAGATACTCAGTTAAGTCTTCAGCCATGCGTTTAGTCAATGTCGTGATCAGCACACGTTCATCTTTCGCTGAGCGAATGCGGATCTCTGACAACACATCATCCACTTGTGTTGCGACTGGTCGTACTTCCAGCACGGGATCAAGTAGTCCGGTTGGGCGCACCACTTGATCCACAATTTGTCCGGCTGATTTTTCTAGCTCATAGTTGCCCGGGGTAGCAGAAACAAAAATCGTCTGCGGCGCAAGTGATTCGAACTCTTCAAACTTTAATGGACGGTTATCTAAAGCGGAAGGCAACCGGAAACCAAACTCCACTAACGTTTCTTTGCGTGAACGATCACCTTTGAACATCGCGCCAATTTGCGGCACGGTTACGTGTGATTCGTCGATAATCAATAAACCGTCATGCGGTAGATAGTCAAACAGGGTCGGAGGCGGCTCTCCTTCTTTTCGCCCACTAAGATAACGTGAATAGTTTTCAATACCTGAACAAAAACCGAGCTCATTCATCATTTCAATATCAAATTGAGTACGCTGCGATATGCGCTGCTCTTCGAGTAGTTTATTGTTTTCCAACAGGTAGGCTTGGCGAGTTCGCAGCTCCTCTTTGATGTGCTCTATCGCATCGACAATGCGCTCTCTTGGCGTAACGTAGTGCGTTTTAGGATAGATGGTATAGCGAGGAAGATCTCGCTGAATCATTGCGCCCGTCAATGGGTCAAACAAACTGATGCAATCTACCTCATCATCAAACATTTCAACACGCACGGCCGCATAATCCGATTCCGCGGGAAAGATATCGATCACCTCTCCACGAACTCTAAATTGACCACGTTCAAACGCCATATCGTTACGTGTGTATTGGAGCTCGGCTAAACGGCGGATAATGTCGCGCTGATCCATCACATCACCACGGCGAACATGCAGCATCATTTTCAGATAAGAATCAGGATCACCCAAACCGTAAATCGCCGATACAGAAGCTACAATAATCGCATCTTTACGCTCAAGCAGCGCTTTAGTCGCGGAGAGTCGCATTTGTTCTATGTGTGAGTTAATCGAGGAATCTTTTTCTATAAATGTGTCCGTGGTCGGCACATACGCCTCTGGCTGATAGTAGTCGTAATAAGAGACGAAATACTCAACCGCATTATTGGGGAAAAATGACTTCATCTCACCATACAGCTGGGCTGCGAGCGTTTTATTCGGTGCCAACAAGATAACCGGACGCTGCGCCTTGGCGATCACATTAGCCAAGGTGAATGTTTTCCCTGACCCCGTCACACCCAACAAGGTTTGATGAGCAAGACCTGCATCTAGCCCATCAAACAATTGCTTGATCGCCGTTGGTTGATCGCCTGACGGTTGATAACCCGATACCAATTCAAACGTTTTGCTCATAATGCCGTTGTCCTCTATAACTGAATAGGCATTCTCGCTGTTAGCCATGTTTTGTTGCAAGTAATTGTTCAAAATAGTTGCGTCGTAAATCACCCCTGTTTTGAAAAAATGCTAGTTTCTTCTCCATACGTTTGCTACCATCTTCGGCCTGATTCGTAAAAAACCACTCCTAACTTTCAAAAATAATCCACTTGTTTTCCCCAAAATTTCAAAATGACTCCCTTTTTCTCATCGCCATTCATTTTCATTTCTTATTGATAATTTCAGTTGATAAATCAAAAAATAAAATAAAAAACATAGTGTTATATAAAAAATAAACTCAACAAATGAGTAGAGTAATAACTCAACATTCATTGATGAAACGAATTGCTCAGGATTCGTCAACACACTTATCCACAATTTTGGTGGATAACTAAACCTAGCCTAATGCCGATAAGGGGTACAGAAAAGTAAAGTATTTTCAGGGAAATATTTTTACTTTTTCTTCGGCTGGAAAGGTTGACACTGAACACCCCAGTCGCTACCATTCGCACCGCTCAAAGCAATTCCCCCTTAGTTCAGTCGGTAGAACGGCGGACTGTTAATCCGTATGTCGCAAGTTCAAGTCTTGCAGGGGGAGCCAAATTACAAAAAAAAGACGTCCTAGGACGTCTTTTTTTTGTATCTAAATCTAGCTATTTCAAGGAATTGTATTCTCTTAACGTCTTTTCCTGACCTGTTAATCAATATAATTGCCCTTCATCCAAAGCAGAAGAAACCCAAACGAGAGGAGCATTCCAATTAATCGTGATCTCATTAAACGACCATGCATTAATGTTATCTCTATAACAGGTTTGGCCAACACACTGCCCCTTCAATGTCGCAGCGACTGGATCACTGTAACTCACTGAGTTGGGTCCACCCACTAGTGCGCCAGGTGCTGGAGCTGGTGACTTTTCATCCGCAGCATGTGCCCAAAAACGGTGATGTGGACTTTTAGCCGCATTGGTGCCGTAACCTGTAATATAAGACAGGTTCATTGGGTTCGCGCCTAGTAAGTAATCCATCGCATTTGCAGCCGCTTTTACATACTTAATATCGCCGGTGAAATCATTCGCATAGATTAAGAAGATAGCTCTATTTACAAAACTCGAGTTCGATCCCCATGGATACTCTTCTACCGTGTAAGGAATATGATAACCCTCGTTATTAATCTGGCCCACAAAGTTATCAGAGGTTGCGATTAAGTTTTTCCTTGCAACTTTAATTTGATCATCACCCAATCCATTAGGCACAACGGCCAAGCTTATTGTTGCTAAAGGCGCTGTGTACCCCCAGAACATTTCGCCATCTGCTTCAATGTTACCTTTTGGTGTCTCTAGATAATGAGGAGAAGCTTTCAGTGCTTTAAGGTACTTGCTGTCACCAGTGGTGATATAAAGTTCACTTGCAGCCCAGTAGAACTCGTCTGAAAGCTCTTTATCATCATATGGGCCCGACCCTGTGAAGTTATCATAGGCAAGAATATTAGGATTTTTGCTCGCGGCTTCCCAAGCCTCTTGCGCCGCATTCAAACAGTTTTTTGAGAACGCAGGATCAATCTCTTTCCAAATTCGCGCACATTGAGCACCAATTGCTGACAAGTTCAACGTAGCCGCAGTGGTTGGATAACCCACATATCGCTTCTGGGTGTCCATATGAGGTGGCAGTGGCATACCTGTCCAAGCTTCATCAGCAACTTTATGGAAAGCCATCCCTTTTGCGTCAATCTTAGTCAGTTTAAGTGTTTTGTCTTCAGACTGGTCACCAACAGGAACCGCTACAGGTTTGTCACTATGGATCTGCATTGCCAATATAAATTCGATATTCCAACGAGCCTCTGACAACAAAGGATTGACGCCATTTCCTGCTTCTGGAATTTTCACTTTCCCTTCTGCAAAAGGAATTGGTGCGTTATCTAGCCATTTACCTCTTTCAAACAGGTTCAAAAGAGTCCAAGTCGAGATACCGCTGTTAACCGTATACTTACCATGGTCGCCAGCGTCATACCAACCGCCGGTTACATCGACAGAAAAATCACAACCTGGCCATTTATTACCCCAGCTGTCCGTCTTATTAAAACAGGTAACCACATCGCTCATATGACCGCCGGGACGCGCTAGATCGTCACGCTGTACCAGAGCCTTATCAATCTCAATACCACTACGGTTTTGGTAGAAGTAAGACAATGCATCGTACTTCAACTGATTGTAGATATCTTTGCTAATGCTAAATGGCAAGCTCTCGTCTTCACCGACTTTTACTTTCAAGCCACTCATATCTGATCTGTAGTTCGATAGGTCAATACGGTGAATAAACTCGCCTGATGCCTTATTAAGACCAAAAACTTCCGTTTTACCTAAATCGACATTGATATTGCTGTTGTTTGTTAGCACCCACTTTAATGGCTCTTTAGATTCATTCGCGACAAACACAAACTTATCTGCTTGAGGAAGGTAACCGACTTGGTTAGCACGAACAGAATTTATCTTCAGCTCTTCAATGTATTTCTCACCGACGACTGAAACATTGCTAACGCATACGGTTCCCTTTTTCTGGGCGCCCATTTGAAACTGGAACTCAGTTTTAGCATCGCTTTCAACATCATGGCTGAACTTAAACTTATAGCTCTTCTTCTTCAGTGAGACTTTTGTATCATCCACAAAATAGTTGGTATAAGGAGGACCTTCATGCTGAATAAGCGTTCTCATTTGAGTATCAACGGTTGCATAAGCATCAAATGAAACTTCATAATCTGCTTTGTTTGCCAACCCAATCCCGCCCTGTCCTAAAATCACATTCCAAGGGTTCTCTCCTAGACTTCTAATCTCAAGACATGCTTCGCCATTTTTGATTTTTACATCTGCACCAGCATTCCACCAACCATCCATGTTCCCGTTAAATTTGCCGTTCTTAATTTGCTCATTTGCATAAGCAGAACACGATGAAAGAATGAGTATTGTTGCCAATGATAGTTTGAACTTATGCATATTTACTCCTAGACATATAAATTACAACACCATTGAAATTAAGCGATTTTCATGGCTAATAAGTAGATGTCTGAGCACAAAAGAACCGTTCTAAAAACGCCTATTTCTCTCTTCGTGATACTGCTAGCACTTACCTCTAGGTTAATGAATCTGTTTCAAGGAAATCTCATCGATAAATTGACTTGTTTTCTAGCGAACAATTATATCAATCGGGGGTAAACTAACTTTATAGCCTTTACAACATGCTCTTGAGCCCGGCTAACTATCTAGACCTTTGATATGAGCATAAGGGCAGCTTGTACTCTTGAACTAAACGACCATGGTAAAAATCTTCTATTGGTAACCCCAAACGCTCACCAATCACCGTGGGCATTAATGTATTGATCTGCGGCAGGAGACCAAAAAGCACAATCATCACAAACATATTAGTGATTGATCATTACTAACAGCTCATTTTAAACGCGTTCCCCCATTTTGATTTAAATCTGTTTACATATTGACAATTGTACAAATGTTTCACACTATCGAAAATAATTAATGATAATAATTATCATTACGTCGTAATGTTTATGCGGATAGTGCCCATGAAATCTCTACATAATGTGATGAACGCTTCATCAATCACTCCTTTACCTAATCTATACCTTCTAGACCAATCATCAGAAACCGATAATCAACGATCAATGGCCGTTCACCAACACCGCCAAGACATTCAAAATATCTTGTCGGGTCGTGACTCAAGGATGTTGGTGATTATTGGGCCATGTTCAATCCACGACCCTGAGGCTGCAATTGACTATGCACAACGACTCGCAAAGGCACAAAAACAGTTCAGCAGCACTCTCAAGTTGGTGATGAGAACTTATTTTGAAAAACCGAGAACGCGGACTGGCTGGAAAGGATACATGGTTGACCCTGATCTCAACGGTCAATTTAACTTACTCAAAGGGCTCAGCTCTAGCCGTGAATTACTCAAGTCAGTCCTAGCGCTGGGTGTACCAACAGCAACTGAGTTTTTAGATACGCATATCGCACCGTATATCGCGGACCTTATTTGTTGGGGTGCGGTTGGCGCAAGAACCACTGAATCACAACCGCATCGCCAACTCGCTTCGGCATTGCACTGCCCTATTGGTTTTAAAAATGGTACTGACGGCAATACGACCATTGCAATCGATGCGATTCATGCCGCTAACGATTCACATCTGTTGATTATGGCGGGTGAGAATGGACAACCGGTTGCGGTGCAAACTCAAGGTAATCCATATTGCCATATCATTTTACGTGGTGGTGTCACGCCAAACTATGCAAGTCACAGTGTTAAAAGTGCGGCTTATCAATTACACCATAGCCAGCTCAGCAGCAGGCTGGTGATTGACTGCAGCCACGGTAATAGTGGGAAAATCGCTAAGAATCAATTGGATGTAATAAACAACATAGCCCAGCAACTGCTGTCTGGAGAGCGCCACATTGCGGGAGTAATGTGCGAAAGCTTTTTGCAAGGCGGTAGCCAAGCTTTGAATAAAGGTCCGCTCTGCTACGGCCAATCCATCACTGATGAGTGCTTAAGTTGGGAGGATACAATGTGCTTTTTAAATACGCTCGATGATGCGGTCGCAACACTTCAACAGCAGCAATATTGTCACGCTCCAGTGTAAACCACCACTAAGGTGAAGCTCCCGTTTGCTTCACCTTGCCTATCGTCAGTGGCCTTCACTTAATTATCGAGTGTAGCGCCGCCATCCACTCTCAAATCATGCATGGTGATTTGACTTGCTGCATTCGACATCAAAAACATAACAACCCCAGCAATGTCTTCGGGCTCCGCCATTTTGCCAAGGGGTATCCCCAAACGGTACTGTTCAAGATTACCTTTTATCACTTCTCTTTCACCATATTCGCTGTTCCATAACTGCGTTTGCATTTCGGTGCGTGTTGAGCCTGGGCTAACGATATTGCATCGAATTCCATCGTTTGCAAGCTCAAGAGCTGCGCACTTGACCAACATATGCAAAGCCGATTTAGATGCCGCATATGCTCCAATATTGAGCCGAGGCGTATTCGCTGAATTAGAGCCAATCACAATAACATTGCCACGCTGGCGCACTTTCATTCCTATCGCAACCCCTTGCAAAGCGGCTAAGGTGCCAAACGTATTGACATCAAACATCGCTTTGATCTCTGACATCGATAATTCGGTGATTGAACCAAGGTGCAATATGCCCGCGCAGCTGATGAAATGAGCAAACTGATAGCGCTCATTCAGTTCTTGTACCCTTTTTTTTACGTCGTCATGATGCTGTAAATCAAGCTCATAGCAATGAAGCTGCTCGGTATAGCGCTCGTTCAAACTCGCTAATTGCTGAGTTAATTGGTGGTGATTTTTATCCGTCGCTACAACTCGATAACCGCTCGCCAGTAAAGATTCCAATACGGCATAACCAATCCCCTGCCCGGCTCCAGTCAATAAAACCGTTTCGTCTAATTTCATCATTTTCCTAACTTTACTCCGTTAAATCCACACTAAACCATAGCCATAACTGAATCTCAGCCTTAGTTAATAACATTAATTATCATTTGTTATTGATAATTATTATCATATATAATCTGCGTACTTTAGTGGTTTGTAAAATAATAAGCAATTAGGCGTAACACGTTATTAATGGAGTTTTGGTGATGAAACGTGAAGTTATTGGGTTTTCAAAAATGGCTAATCAGCTATTGGATGAGCACTTAAAAGAATCTCCCTTCTTTTTTGCTTCGCCTCACAACACCATGCTTGGCGTGGGAATTGCTCATCAGTTCAATCAAGCGCTCCCATTCTGTGAGCTGGCGGATCAAGCAACCAAGATGCTAGAAGCAGCAAAAACAGATGAGTACGACAATCCTATTTTATTTGCGACAATTCCTTTTAATGAAGAGACGGCGACGCGTTTCTTCATTCCAGAAAAGCTCTATGTTTCTGGTAGCCCACGGGCCAGTGAAAAAGAAGGGCAGCAGAGCCATAAAGCGACCATTGTTTCACCGCCAACAGGCAACGACTACAAACAAGGAGTCACAACCTTACTTGAGCTGTTTAATACCACCGAACTATCAAAAGTGGTGCTATCACGTTTAGTGAAACTCTCGACTCCACAACACATCGATCAAACTCGTTTATTGCGTAATCTGTTGTCCATCAATCGCAATGGCTACACTTTTTCTACTGAAATTGGCCCTAACGCCAAGTTAATGGGAGCCAGTCCCGAGTTGTTGTTGGCGAAAAAAGGCGGGTTTATCGTTTCTAACCCCCTAGCGGGCTCGCGGCCTAAATCAAACAACGCGGTGCAAAACCAACAGCGCTCCGCTTCATTACTTGATACGCAAAAAGATCTGAATGAACATGCCTTCGTCGTCGAGGAAGTCGAGAAAGTACTCAGCCGCTACTGCCATAACTTATTTACCCCTATGGTTCCATCAGTGATTGAAACCGAAACGATGCTGCATTTATCAACAGTGCTTGAAGGACAAGCCGATGATCCGATGATTAACTCGCTACGCATTGCAGCAGAGTTACACCCAACACCCGCAGTGTGTGGTTATCCAAGATTATCGGCTTACCAAGCGATTAAGCAGATCGAAACTTTCGACCGCGGCTACTTCACTGGCATGATCGGTTGGTGCGACGCTCGGGGAAATGGCGAGTGGGTTGTCACGATACGCTGCGCGGAAGTGAGCCAAAATGAGATGAGTGTGTTCGCTGGAGCTGGCATTGTGAATGAATCCTCACCGCAGAGTGAACTCGATGAAACAGGGGCAAAAATGAGTACCATTTTGAAAGCCGCTGGTATTGAAATTGATGAATTACTTACCGCCTAAGGAGTGGTCATGAATAATCTTAACCCGACCGATTTTACCCCTTGGCCAGAGCAATTCAGCCAGCGCTATCGTAAACAAGGCTACTGGCAACAAAGAACCTTATTTGATTATTTCAGTGATTCCGTAAAAAAAAGCCCTGACGCCATCGCACTGATTGATGATTTCGGCCAGTACAGCTATCAAAATTTATATCAGAAAATGATCAGCCTTGCGGCTGGCTTGAGCTCCCTAGGTTTGCAGCGGGGTGATAATGTCGTACTACAAATGGCCAATCGTGCTGAATTCTATCTCTGCTTTTTTGCCTTGACCATGCGGGGCATTAAACCGGTTCTAGCTCTGCCAGCGCACCGCTATCTAGAGCTGAGCTATTTTTGCCAACATACTCACGCCAAAGCCTATATTTTTTCAGACGATATCGTGGGCTTTGACGCGCAGCAAACCGCTCAGAAACTACGAAGTAGTTGCCCTTCTCTCTTGCATACCATTGTTTGCGGTCAATCCTCACACGAGCAAATTCAGGAGTTAGATACGCTTTACCACTGCGCGGGAGACGATCCTGTTACTGATTCGGTCTTTGCTGATCAAGTGGCTTTTTTCCAGCTTTCCGGCGGAACAACTGGCACTCCCAAATTGATCCCTCGTACGCACAATGACTACGCTTATAGCGTACTTGGTAGCATTCAAATTTGTCAGTTTGGTCCACAAACGAGGTATTTGTGTGTTCTTCCCGTTGCGCATAATTTTCCACTCAGCTCGCCCGGCGCATTGGGCGTCTTTTACGCCGGCGGTTGTGTCGTGCTCGCTTCCGATACCACACCGCACACCGCTTTCCGTTTAATTGAGAAGCACCACATTACTGTCGCAGCGCTAGTGCCACCGTTAGCGCTACTGTGGATGAAATACGCCGAGTCCGCTACAGAAAACATCGCGAGCCTCACTCTGGTACAAGTCGGCGGAGCGAAGTTTAGTGAGGCCGCAGCAATGCGCTTACCGACGACTCTCCACTGTCAATTACAGCAAGTGTTTGGAATGGCTGAAGGGTTGGTTAATTACACACGACTTGATGACCCACTCAGCGTGATTGTTACTACTCAAGGACGCCCAATTTCAACTGATGATGAAGTGATGATAATCAACGATGAGGGTGAGCCCGCTGCGGTGGGTGAGGAAGGCTTGCTCATGACCAGAGGCCCTTATACGATTCGAGGTTATTACCAAGCTCCAGAACATAACCAACGCTCATTCACCGACCAAGGCTTCTATATCACAGGTGACAGAGTGCGTAGGACGGCTGAAGGCAATATTATCGTCACGGGACGAGAGAAAGATCAGATCAATCGTGGTGGTGAAAAAATCGCAGCCGAAGAGGTTGAAAACCTGCTACTTCAACATCAGGATGTTCATGATGTGGCTTTGGTTGCTATTGCTGATGAGTTTCTTGGTGAACGCAGTTGCGCCATTGTCGTTCCAGATAACGGTAAAACGCTCAAACCCATTACTCTCAAACGATTTTTACATGCTCAAGGATTAGCAGAATTTAAGATCCCTGATCACATCCATTTCGTCGATGAATTACCCAAAACCCCCGTGGGCAAAGTCAACAAAAAATGGTTAAGAACGCAATACTCTCACTAATCATGGCAATACAGGCGCTCAAATAACGTGAAGATGAAAAAGCCGATATCGTCGATATCGGCTTTTTCTTTCTGGGCGATACGTTCTCTTTCCCTATTCTAGGGGCCCAGTATACTCAAACCGGTTGCTCTTCAGTGGAACGCGTGCCCGTTACTTGATGTGACGACTGAGCAACAACACTAGGCTCCATCACATGCCACCACTCTCTTAAAGTTGAATATTTAATCATCTCTGAAAAGGCGCACTCTATGCCCATCTTGCGCCATGATTCAAATAAGGTAACCGCGCGGATAGAATCTAAGCCAAGAAAAGTGAGCTTCTCATCTACATCCACTTCATCTAAATCGAGATCCAATAGCTCAGCCACTTGCTGACGCATCTGTTCAAGGCTCAATAAACCGGTTTCTTGACTGTGGATCATTTGTGGTTTTAATGCCTCAAGCGAAGTCACGCAGCCAACACGCTCCGTGATGTATTTCAGCGTATGATGATGATCTTCCAAAGAGAAGTCAGCCACAGCATCACCGACCACAAAAGGCTGTATATCCAACATAAAGGCATCTAACGCCGTAGATAAGATACCTATATGTGCATAGACACCCACAATGATCAACTGGTCACGCTGTGTCTCTTTCATCCACTCCAGAAGCGGCGTTTTCTTAAACGCGCTATAACGCCATTTGGTGTATTGGATATCCCCGTCTTCAGGTGAAAGCTCCGACACAATCTCAGTATCTTTTGTCAGCCCTGTTCCCCAAAAATCAGTCAGTAGCGCTCTCTCTACTGGGTCTTGGTTAGGGGGTTGAGCTGTGTACACCACGGGGATATTGGCCTGACGAGCCAGTGATTTCAGCTCTGAAATATTCGCTAATAACTCAGGAACGGGTGCCTGAGAATGATCAAAAAAGTTGATAAAGTACTTTTGCATATCGTGAATGAGCAGTACCGCTCTATCCGCTTGGACATGCCAGTGAACTTTATTTTTCGGAAATGTTTCAGCCAGCGGAATGGAGTAGCTGGCTATTTTGGGAATCGCCATAAATATAATCCTTGTTAAAAGAGGCTTTTCTCGTTCGTGATGCCTTAAAGCCAATAACGACTTCAGAAATAAGAGGCTCGTATTCGTCGACAATCGCCACCCAAATGGTAACAATTATCATTTCATTAATACTAAAGCAGTCTACGCATAAAAATCAATTGTTAATGAGATTAATTCTCAATTATATGCATAACGTACCGCTCTCGACTCACGGCAACACAACAAGAGCCCACCACAAAACGAATAGCTAATTCATCGTTTGCGCCGCAGGTTGGGAAGTGACCTCATCTGAGGAGACGTTAGGTTCTGAGCTTGTATTAACGATAAGCGCTGGATCAAACAGAGTCGCTTGGCGTAATGAGCGAAATGCCATCACCATCAACGCACCAATTCCGGTTGCACCTAAACCAAAAGTGAGGATCGACATCGTTGGTGCTAGCACTTTACCCAACGCCCCTAAACCGAGTGCTCCAATCGAGTCTCCCGATACATCTTGCGCCGTCCATAAGCTACTTACGCGGCCTAACAGGTGATCTGGAGTGTGTCCTTGTACGATCGAATATTGAATCAGAGAAGCGACCGAACCCAAATAACCATAGCCAACTAAGATGAGAGCAAACCACCAAAAATTATTCACAAGCCCCATAGCCACAATCGCTAAAAATGAGCCTAACGTCGCGTAGATTAAGACCATTCCTGGCTTTTGCGACTGTTTTACCCAACCTGAAGTCAGTGCGCCACACATCGCCCCCAACGGAATGGCCGAATACATCACACCTGCGTTAGCGGCGGTGCCCTGAAATGAGACTAAAGCTAACGCAGGGAACATCACTCTAATCGCAGTTGCTAATGTTTCGAGTGTGCCAAACAGCACCACACAACCAACCACTTTGTTTGAAAATAGAAATTGAACACCTTCATACAGTGATTGAAATGGATTCTCTGGCGTATGATGTTGCGGTTTCATCGAAGGTAATCTAAACAGTGGGATCAGCGTACAAAGCGTTCCAACAGAAGCCGCAATATAGTTCCAACTGACATCACCGACAGTGATCAGTAAGCCGCCAATCGCTGGCGAAAGAACCATACCTAATCGAACCGTTAACATGCTCAATGCGGCAGCTTCAGGTAATTTTTGTCGCCCAACAATGGTCGGTAAAGCAGCCATCAAGGCCGTCATACCCATAGCGCCAAAAAAACCATCCCATACCGAGAGTATATAGAGAGCCGCTAAGGAGGATTGCGCGACTATGCTATTGAATGCTAATGCCGCAAACCCAATGCCACAGGTCGCGCGCGCAAACAAAATCAATCGACGGCGATCGTACTTATCGGCCAGTACGCCTCCAAGCAGCAGGCCAACAAACATCCCGATACCATCCAATGCCATGATAAGACCTACCTGCAAGGTCGAACCGGTCATTTGATGTATCTGTATCGGCACTGCGACCGTCATCATGCCAAGAGCAAGCACTGACATCATGCGGGCCATAAAGACCATTCGGAAATGTGGGTTGTCTTTTAGTAGGCTAAAATCTAAAAATATATTCTTTATATTCATACTATTATCTATTCAAACCAGAATGTAATGCTTTCAAAACATCGCGAAGATTAAGACGAAACCAGCCTTGATAAGCACTGGTTTCGTCAATGGTGGTTTTTGTTATTTTTTCAGTGCAGCCTTCGACTCCAGCAGCGTATTTAAACATTCGCCAATCTGGCGTACATTTTCTGGGGCCAAGATATCTTCATGTGAACAATCAAACTGATGCTTAATCAACTGGCCGACAAAAGATTGCCAATGAGCATCAATATCATAACCATCTGGCACCGTACGTTGCGCCACAAAAAGGTGGGCCGGACCTTGATAATCAGACGTTTGTGCCTGTGCAAGTAGACGTACCGCATCTTCATAGTTAGCGGTAATCTCATTGAACATCGCCAAACGTTGCTCATCTAATTCAATGTCGGTTAGCTCATTGATGGCCAGAAACTGCTCTTTTTCACGCTCAATTTCGTACTGCTCTTCTTCATCCATCGGGCCATCCCAGTTCTGACCCTCCGGTGGATAGGTATCCAATAACCCTAAAAAGTGCACCTCTTCACCCTGCTGTTGAAGCTTCGCGGCCAATTTTTGTGCCACAATCCCGCCAAATGAATAGCCTAATAGATGGTAAGGTCCAAATGGCTGTATCTCTCTTAAGACGGGTAATAAACGATCACACACTTCTTCCATCGTTTCACTGGTCGCCATCGCTCCGCCGGGCCGAGGTGATTGCAAACCATAAATGGGATAATGTCCTGTCAGATATTTAGGTAGCCCTGTGTATTGCCAAGCAAAGCCAGAAGCAGAGTTGACGCAAAAAAGTGCTGGGCCACTTCCGGCACGGATAGGCAGCACTTCACCAAAACCAGCTAAGGTGGGGTCGTTAAAAGCATCTTCATCCAGCAACAAACTCGCCAGTTTCTCCACCGTAGGATTGACCATTATTTGACCAACTGTGACAGGTAGGTTTAGCGCTCTTCGAATATCTGCCGCTAATTTCATCGCCAGCAGTGAATGCCCGCCGAGCGTAAAGAAATCATCATCAGCAAATAGTGTTTCGACAGCCAATACTTGAGCAAATAGCGTCACCAATTGTGTTTCAAGGCCCGGATGAGCCTTGCGCCCTACCCGTACTGCGACGTCATTTGGCCGCGGTAATGCTTTTTTATCTAGCTTGCCGTTGGCGCTAAGCGGGTAGTGATCCAGTAACACGATAGCCGCCGGAACCATATGGGCTGGTAAATGTTCGGAAAGTTCAGCGCGTAGCTTCTCGCCATTCGTTACGCTCATATCATGCGCGATGACGTAACCGATAATTTGCCGTTCATCAGCGCCTAACATACCGGAATGAGTAGAGAGCGTCTGAGCACAGACCACCGCTTGTTTTACCGCAGGAAGTGCCTGTAATGCGCTTTCAATTTCACCCAGTTCCACACGCTGCCCGCGAATTTTTATCTGATCATCACTGCGTCCTAAATACTCAATCGAGCCACACGCTAACCAACGCACGACATCACCAGTGCGGTACATTCGCTCGCCACAAGTAAACGGATTGGCGATAAACCGATCCGCCGTTAACGCACTGCGATTAAAGTAACCGATGGCTAATTGCTCGCCAGCAAGATAGAGCTCGCCCGGCACACCGATTGGTACAGCTCTTAAAAAGCTATCGAGCACATAAACTTGGGTGTTCCATACCGGTAAACCAATCGGTGCACTACGGCCAACGCTTGCGTTTAATGCCTCGCCGTAAGCTGGATAATAAGTCACGTCAACCGCCGCTTCCGTCGGGCCGTACAAGTTATGCAGCGGTGCATTAATTCTACGTGCGTACTGATGGCAGAGCTCTTTCGCAAGCGCTTCACCTGAGCAAAATACTTGCTTGAGGCTTGGTGCTACGGTGAAACCCGTTAGGTGAGTTGCTTCAATTGAGGCCATAAAAGCTGCCAGCATTGAGGGTACAAAGTGCATCGTGGTCACGTGATAATCGTCAATTATTTGCAATAACCATTCAGGGTCTTTATGCGCTTCAGCCGGAGCCATCACTAAGCTCGCCCCTTCCAGTAAGGGCCAGAAAAACTCCCACACGGAGACATCAAAACTGCACGGCGTTTTTTGCAATACCACATCATCAGAGTTCAAGGGATATTGGTGCTGCATCCACTTCAATCGGTTGACAATCGCTTGATGAGAAACCAACACCCCTTTGGGGTTACCTGTTGAACCTGAAGTGTAAAGCAAGTAGGCCGCATTTGAGGGGGTAAGCCCATCTGCGCGGTTCTGCCGCTCTGCGCGCACGGGGGCTGGTAACTTATCCAACAACAATAGTGTCGCTAAACCTTCAAAACGTGAGGTGAATGAAGAGCAAGTGATGATCAGCGCAGGCTTAGCATCATTGATCATGTAGGCCAAGCGCTCATCCGGATAACCAACATCCAACGGTAAATAAGCCGCACCACATTCGATAATACTGTAGATCGCCAAGCTCAAGGTTGCGCTGCGTGGCAAGGCAACAGCAACAATATCCCCGGCCTTAACACCTTGCTGAAGCAGCAAATCGGCAATAGCGGCCACCTGCTCAGCCAGTGCTTGATAGGTAAAACGGTGCTCACTATCAATTAAAGCCAACTGATGTGGAGAACGTTGTTGCTGCGTGATCATCAAATCACGCAGTGTCGTGCGTTCAACGGCGGTTTTGGTCTGGTTGACGCGTTGCTGCAATTCAATTTCGCCACTTAACCGCAGATCCCATTCAGCGAAAGGCTTATCACTCGACACCATAAACTCATCCAGCATTTGCTCAAATCGTTGTACGATCTGTTTTGCTACGCCGACTCGGTCTCGATATTCAAACAGGATATGCAGTTGCTCTCCCGGTAAGACGAGAATGGTTAATGGATAATGGGTATAGCCACGATTGTGGATAGCCATTAATTTCGCGCCGCTAAAATCTTGCTGGTACCAACGGCTATGATCTGGATAGTTTTCGACCACCAGCAAAGTATCAAAGAGTGTTTTTCCACCCACCAGTTGCTGGATCTCACCCAAGCCAAGTTCATCGTGCTCCAGTAATTGGATTTGGATCGCTTGGTGCGATTTTAATTGCTCACTCAAACTAAGGTGAGGTTGCAGTGTCACACGGACAGGCACGGTATTACTGAATAACCCTATCTGTTCATCAATACCGGCAATACGGCTGAACCGACCAGAGATTGGCGTACCAAAAACCACCTCTTCACGGCCCGTCATGCTGGCGAGAATACTCGCCCAAAGGCCTTGCATTAAGGTGCTCATGGTTAAACCATGATGTCGTAAACACTGATTTAACTGATCCGTTTTATGCTTTGATAGCCATAACTGATGCTCGTTAACTTCCTCGCTAAGTGGAATATCATCAAAAGCCATACACGGCTGAACATCAGCTAATACTTTGCCCCAAAGCTCGGTCGCAACGGTTTTATCGCGCTGCGTTAGCTGGCTCACAACGTGAGCATAACCGACGGTTACCGGAGGTAAGTTCGAGACTCCTTGGGCGTATGCACTGAGAAAGTCATTCAATAAAATCGGCGTTGACCAGCCATCGACCACCAGATGATGTGCCGAAAGGAGCAGTGTGCTTTGCTGATCACCATGAAAAATCAACTGGGCCTGCAACAGGCTGTGGGTAGGATCGTTAAGGTCAAACTGGCGGCTTAGCTCTTTCTTCTCTAACTGATCAATCAACGCGCTTTGCTCATCACCACTCATGTTTGTTATGTCATAACGTGTCAGTGGCCAACTTGGATTAACCTGCGTCATCACCTGTACGGTACGCCCCAATATCGAACTATCAAATCGAGCGAGCAACTGCGGATGACGCCTAATCACCGCATTAAGCGCTTCGCTCACGCGATGCTCAGACAGTTGACCTTGGAAAGTAAGACGCGTGGTGGAGTTATAACTGCTATTTTTATCCCCTAATTGAGATTGGAACAGTAATCCTTCTTGTAAAGGCAATGCTGGCAGTACATCCGCTAACTTGCCATAGTGGTGTTGCAATAGGCTCGCTTGTCGCAGTGTGATTCCCGGCTCGGTATAGTCAGCAGGTACAGAGAGGTCCAACTCAGCACTATCGCCAACTTGTAGCGCTTGCTGTATTTTCAGCAGCTCACTTTCAATCTGTTGGCTCAGCGACACCATTTCCTGTTGGCTGAACAGATGAGCATTCCAAGACCAGTTGAGCACCAATCGCGGCGTTGCCGATTCTTCGACGAAAATATTTAGCTCTAAGGGATGCTGCAAAGCTCGTTCACTGTTTAAGGTGACGGCAAATGTATCGGCAAACTGCCCACTATATTGCTGTGGTGACCACTGACCATCGCTGCTTTGGAAACGGCCAAGGTAATTAAACAGCAATGACGGTTGGCGTGTATTCGCTAATGTGCGTAATTCATCTCGATACGGATTATCAAGATAGCGCAGCACCATATAACCTAGCCCTTTATCTTTCACACTGCGCTTACTTTGCTTCACTTCACGTAACCGCTCGCGGTAATCACCCTGCTTTGGCACGTTAATGATCAACGGATATTCGGTGGTAAACCACCCTAGAGTTTGGTTGAGATCGATCTCCTCTTTACACTCTTCACGGCCATGAGATTCGACGTTCACTTTAATCTCTTCACACCCATAAAGTCTTGCGATCGCCCCCGTGACCGCGGCTAATAGCATCTCTTCAATATCGAGATTCGTCTGGTGTGTGGGTAATTCCAATAACGGCTGCGTAACGGCATGAGAGAGTGGCGTACGCCAATGCGTCATGCGTATTTTATCGACAGGATCCTTGATGGGAGCAACAGCACGCTGTGCCTGCGCTCGCCAAAATGGCATTTGCGCAGCAGCGACCGCTAAATGTTGATACAGCGCTTTTGACCAACAATGGATACCGGTAACCTCCTCAGAAATCACCGCTACTTCACCTGTGACTTGTGCTTGAGTTAATGCCTGCAACTGCGGAAGCAATATTCGCCAAGAGACACCATCGATAAGGAAATGGTGAGCAAGGATCATGAGACTTTTACGCCCACTGCGCTCCGTTATCATCACCAAGCGTAATAGCTGACCCGATGATATTGACATCGACTGACTGCGCTGGCTAAACAGACTGTCCAACACGGGGCCATCTAGCCTCTCAACCGAAACCGATTCAACCCAGTTTTTTACATCAAGATTTTGCAGCGCCTCAATATGGTATTGCTGCTCTTTTTGGACCAAGCGACATACGGAATGGTTGGCGACCAGTTGCACTAAACTGGCTTGCAAGTGCACTAATTGGGTTTCGCTTTCCACCTTAACAAGCACACTTTGCACATAACTGGTTGTATTAGAAAATGTCTCCTCAAACCATTGCCACATAGGCAGAGGCCGAATAATGCCTTCTTGTTTCTCGCGCTGTTGTTGCTGTAGTGGCACCATTTGGCCCGCCATCATACCCAGTTGACGGGCTGCAAAAATAGCTTTGGGTCGTAGATCATAGCCCGCCGTTCGCAATCGCGTCCCAAGGCTCATTGCCGAAATACTGTCCCCGCCTAGGTTAAAGAAGTCATCTGACATTCCTACGTCACTGACACCGAGTAGCTCGGTGATCGCATCACATAACAGCTGCTCTGGTTGGGTTATTGGGGCCACGCGTTCGCTACGCGTGCCTGCCGAGTACTTAGGGAGCGCTTTTCTATCGATTTTCCCATTCACATTCAAAGAGAAAGCATCCAAGATCATCACATTGGTTGGCTGCATATAGTCAGGCAGCGCCTGTGCGATAAGACTTTGCAGTCTTTGCTCTGTGAACGCGGGTTGAACTGACTCACCCTGAGTCCCTTTCTCTAAAGTACAGTAAGCCAATAAACGATGAGTATCGCCAACAGGCTCTGCTACGACTACCGTCGTATTAACACCATCAATCGCATTAATAGCACTTTCTACATCGCCCAATTCAATACGAAAACCGCGAATTTTGATTTGGTGATCACACCGGCCAACAAAATCCAGTAACCCATTGTCTCGCCACTTCACCAAATCACCAGTGCGGTACATTATCTTGCCATACGCAAAGGGGTTCGCCACAAAACGTTCTGCTGTCATACTTGGCTGGTTGAGGTAGCCCTTTGCTAACCCCGCACCCGATAAATAAAGCTCACCCACCTCACCAATAGCGACAGACTCTAAATTTTCATCAAGCACGTAAACACAAGCACCGGCAATTGGTCGACCAATGACAGGCGATGCATCTGCATCAAGCGAAGCGCTGATCGCATCAACCGTAAATTCTGTTGGTCCATAAAAGTTTTCCACCAGCAGTTCGGGAAACTCACTCACACGTGACCAAAGCTTTTGTGGTATGGCTTCACTACCAATCAAAACTAACGTCGGCACGTGAGCACTCGTCATTAATCCACTATCGAGCATTTGATCAAACAGTAAAGGCGGTAAATCAAGAGCATCGATATTATCTTCAGCAACACACTGAACCAGTTCGTAGGTGTCTTTCCGTTGTTCATCGTCATACAAATACATAGTATGGCCAGACAACATCCAGAGTACTTGCTCCCAAGAAGCATCGAAGGAGAATGACGTCGTATGCGCTGCACGAACAGTAATAGCTTGTTCTGGTAATTGACGACGTGTCGCCAGTTTTCTGATGGCCGCAGAAAAAATCGAACCTTGATGAGAGTGCAGTAAATTCAACAACGCTCCATGTGTGTTCATGACCCCTTTCGGGTGACCAGTCGAACCTGAAGTAAAGATGATATAAGCCACGTCGTTGTGACTGATCGTCGGTTTGGGTTGTGGTGCTGTGTGAATGCGAGCCAATTCAGGAAGAGCAATAAACCTAGGGACGTAGCTTATCGATGAATAAGCCATGTTTTGCTCATCCTCCACAACTAAGCACCAAGGGCGTGCTTGTTCAACAATCGATTCAATACGTTCTATGGGATAATCAAGATCGATAGGCAGGTAAATCGCACCCGCTCGCAAAATAGCTAGCATAGTCACGACGCTTTCAGGCCCACGTCGTAACGCGACACCTGCAATATCACCTTGGCGCAAGCCCGCGGTAATCAGTTGATCCGCTCGAGTTTCAATAAGGTGATTGAAGGCATCAAATGTCCAACGCTGCTGTTTAAATACCAAGGCATCTTCGTTTGGCTTGCTCTCAACTGTCTGCTGCCATACATCCAGCACAGTTTGCTCTGTTTCATGTTCATGTTGTGGCCCCACCGACCACAAAGCAATCTGCTGCTTCTCGCTCGGCGGGATTAACTCTACCAAATCAAGTGGCTGTGTTGGATGGTTGGCAATCTGCTCTACCATCGCAACAAAACGAGCGGCATGAAGTTCTAATGACTCTTGGCTATATTTGGTGCTGTTGGCCGTGATATTAACACTCAATGTCTGACCATCGAGCACTGGCGAAAATTCAATCTCATCAATCGGACCTGCCGAGAGGATATGTGTCTCAGTCTCTACGCCAGATAAACTCAGTGCAGCTTCAAAGGGTTTAAAGTTGAGTATCGGGCCATAGAGCGGCTGGCCTACTAATCCCAAATCACGCTGGATCTGCTCAGCGTCATACATCTGGTGGCGACGAACTTGGCGGATGGTTTTATTCATCTCTCGCGCCACATCAATAATGCTCATTTGTGGATGAAGTGACAGCGCCACCGGCAGTACATTCACTACCGCACCAGCGGCACAAGTGGCGGCATTGCCCATTCGGCGCATAAAGGGGACACCCACACACACTTGCTCTTGCCCAGAATGTAAATGGAGATAAGCAAATACCATCGCCATCGCAAGCTCGGCGGGTAACAACTGTGGACTATAGCGAGTTAACCACTCTCCACTGATTAATGGCACGGTGTGAGTGATCGTGCTCGATGATGTATTGGCTGAGCTACCTGTGGTGAGCGAAATAACATTGGGTAAATGAGCCGCTTGCGTTTGCCAAAAGTCGTACGCCTGCTGGCGCGCTGCTGAGTCTAAAAATTGCTGATATTCTTGAATTACATCACTAAAAGCGCTGAACTCTTGAGGTTTCGCAGCACCAATCCGCCAATGGTTATAAAGTTGGCAGATGTATTGACTGATGGTATTCACGCTGAACCCATCCACGTCAATATGATGGTAACGTTGATACCAAAACCATTGCGGTGCATTGCTTGAACCAACATCAATTAAACAGTGTCGGAAACGCCTTTTTCTTGATGAAATGTCCAACCGCTGCGTAAGATCGTGCTTCATCCACTCCCGAGCCGACTCTTCTGGCAAGGCGGCTTGTGAAAAGTCGAGGATTTCAAGCCACTGCCCTTCTTCATCCGCTGGATAAAACTGCTGCCTCACGCTGCCATCGCTCTCTAAATAATGGCAGTGAAGGGAATCAACGCCTTGCAAGCCGATGGCTACCGCGTTTGAAAATAACTCAATATCGATTTGACCTTGAATCACCACGTAGTGGGCAACATTAAATTGCTCTGGATTGGGCATCATCTGCTCGGCAAACCAAATACCTTGCTGTGTGCCGATAAGAGGCCACTGATCCTCTTGCACTGATGAGTTGTACATCTCTTTATTCCTAACAAAAGTCATTGCCTATGTCCCTTTTTGTTACCCCGCTTAACAAGCATGAATGAACAGCGCCGCTATTGCAGGAGTCAAAACTCGTTTGGTTTAAGCTCGAATATCTAACCACTGAGCTTCGATGTAGTTGCAACACTCTTGTTTTGACCTCGGTCCAAGGATGGCTTGCCAACCAGCGGGAATGGCTTTGAATTCTGGCCATAAACTGTATTGATTATGCGAATTGATCAGCACTAAAAATTGATGCTTAGATTCATCAAAAGGGTTGGTGTATTTTTCTGACATATTTCTCTCTACCGCTGAAAATTAAAGATAAGGTTCTAAAACATATGACAAGCCATCGATGATCCCGCCGCGCCAACAGAGTCGTTCGTGACCGCCGTCAAACAGACGAAATTGAATTCGATGCTGTTGTGAAGCCAACTGTTGGTATAGATCTCGACTTAAATCGATCATGATGTCTTCGCCGCTACCCACTTCGAGGAAAAGCGCAAGACGTGAATTGGCACCTAAACCTTGATGTACCTCTTGGCTCATTTTGCTTAATCGCGAGTCGCTTTTCGGTGGACAATATTCACTGGGGGGTTTAACGATCGAGAAATCGGGCCACCAAAATGAACCCGATTGACAAACCACAGAACCGAATCGCTGCGGCCAGTGTAATGCCGCGTACATTGCCGCTAAGCCTCCTAAACTCTGGCCTACGATCACCGTTTGGTCTGCATCGCGGGTTACTCTGACGCGCTCGTTAATCGAGGGGAGTAACTCCTCCATCACGGATTGCCAAAACAGCGGATTACAACTGAGATCATCACTGCGTTGTTGAGCGCTAATTTCATCAATCAACACATAGAGCGCCGCTGGAAGCTTTCCACTGTGGGTCGCCTGTGAAAGAGCCTCATAAACCGGCATCGATTGAGACCAAAAACGGCCATCCAGTATCAATACCAAGGGTAACGGCTCAGTGGTGGGTCTTTGCGCGGTCGAATAAAGCCAAATCTCGCGCGATATACCGAGCAAAGTGCTGCGCCAAGTAAAGGTCGAATCAGCACTTTTGAAGCACTGACCTTGCGCTGAATCGAAACCGAGCCACTCTGTTTGCGTAAGCGCTTTAGGCATATGACAAGGTGTTTTCGCGCGCCCCCACTCGCATTTTGACAAATCATTTTGAGCCAGTGGATCAGCGCAACTCAGTGGAAAAATGGAGCGTAGCCATTGCCGATGTTGGTGGCGCATTGCATCGTATGAACCTTGGTAACTCGGCTGCACTAACGCTTCTGGGACAGGAATAAAAGAATACCCTCCTCGCCAACTCTGTTTGACGCTATCGATATAAAACCACACATCGGTATTATCGATATGAGTAAACTTCGCCATCGAAAAACTGTGATGATCGGTGACACCATTAATATCAACGTAGATCGCTTGATTTGCGGCCACACTCGGCTTCGACCCACGCCATAAAAAAAGCACTTTTGCATATTCGCCATTTATTTCAATCACATAAGGCATGCCGATCGATTGCACATGTACCCACCAAGGCTCGTCACCAATAGAGCCGCCCTCTTGAATAAAACGGGCCAACACCCCATTGAGCTCAGCCCTCTCTTGTGAGCTCTCCTTATTAACAACCATTACTAAAACCACCCCATATCAAGCCTAGTATTTTTGAAACATAGAAACTAAGTAGCATAAAACTGCATTGATGATATTGCAAATAATAACAATTATCATTAACATTACAACCAGCAACAGTTGATTCAATAATGGTTGCAGCAACATCATTTTTTCTATTAAGGAACTTTTAGGTCATGAAGCCCATGGATATGAATAACGGTAAGGCAGTCAGAAATATCAATAAGACTCAACTCGCCACACTGATTGGCATCCTCTGCGTTAGTACTAGCGCAAACGTTGTCGCGGAACAGCTCGAAAAAAAAGAGCCGCAGAGAAAGCAAGATACTGTGGTTGTGGTAGGTGAGAAATTGGGAGGAACACTGGCCGAAAACACCAGTTCGCTCACCCTATTCACCGATGAAGTGGATGATGGTGAAAGCCGAGATTACTACGATCTGCTCGACCGCGTACCAAACGTACTCAATGCACCTTCGGGCATTCCACACATTCGTGGGGTCGATGGACGTGGCCCTGGCGAAGGTTTTCTGACCTTCATGACAGGCGCAACACCGCGCGTCAATACCACGGTAGACGGCGTGTCTGAATCTTGGTCTGGAGAAGCGTTTGGTAAAGCTGGACTGTGGGATACAGAACAAGTGGAAGTCTATAAAGGGCCGCAATCCACCAACCAAGGCCGCAATAGTATTGCTGGTGCAGTTGTGATCAAAACTAAGGATCCAACGTTCCACCGTGAGGGTAAAGTTCGCGCTGGTTATGAAAATGAAGACAGTAAATATCATCTCGCAGGGGTCGTGTCGGCACCTCTGGTTGAAGATACTTTAGCGTTTCGTCTTGCCGCCGAAGGTACCAAAGGCAATACCCCTATCGATTACTCTCTGCCTAACGGCGATCAGTACCCTTGGGATCCTTCCGAGCTCGAATCCTATAATGTCCGTGGTAAATTATTGTGGAAACCTCAAGGAAATGACAAGCTAACAGCCAAGCTAACGGTTGGTAGCCGTAATGAAGAGGGGCAATACACCAACTTCGTTACCAAGCCGGGCACACTTGAACTGCATAGCAAAAGTGGCACGCGTCGCCAAGAAACCAAAAGCTGGAATATCAACCTAGACGTCAATTATGTGATTAATGATGAACTAACAACGGATATTTTAGTCGCCCATCGTAACTACACCACCAAGTTCAAAGCTTATCCTGATACTAATTGGTATGGTGATGTGGATGAAGATAACTACACCGCAGAAGCAAAGCTTACATATCAATCACTTGATGAAAAGTACAATGCGATTCTAGGCCTAGCCAGCTTCTTCAAAGATCAATACACCGAAACAGATTCATTAAAACGTAAAGATGAAGTTTTAACCAACTCAATCTACTTTGACTCAAGAATTCGTTTGGATAATCGTTGGCAGCTATTATTAGGTGCACGTTATGAAAGAGATGAACTGAAGCGAGATTTCGATCACGCTACCCTACCACTCGATTTTAAAGCCGATGAAGATGACGGCATCCTATTGCCTAAGATTGGTCTATTACTTGATGTCTCAGATCACTCCACCCTCGGTCTTACGGCCCGTAAAGGCTACAATGCCGGTGGATTAGGCTATAACGAGTACAAAGAAGAAGTTTTTGTTTTTGAACAAGAAAAAGTCTGGAGCTACGAGCTAAGTTCTCGTTCAAGCTTCCTGGATGACAAGCTGGATCTGACTGCTAACCTGTTCTACAACGACTACAAAAATTATCAAACTTCGGTCTCTGGTGACAGCGGAAAACGCTTCGACACCTATATCACCAATATACCGAAAGGGAAAACTTACGGTACGGAAGTTGAAGCCTCTTACTGGTTTGATTCTGGGCTCGACCTGTTTGCGTTTGTCGGTCTTCTTAAAACGGACATCAGCGAAGGACCAACCGGTACCTCTACCAATCTCTCAGGCAATGAGTTCAGTTACGCTCCTAAACTGTCTGCAGGTGCGGGCTTTACTCAACACTTAGATTCTGGTCTATTTTTTGGTGCTCGTGTTAACCACGTTTCCGATTACTATACCGATTTAGCCAACACAGAGAGTAAAACGGCAGGCGATTACACCGTGTTGAATCTGAATGCAGGTTACACTCTCAACGATTTGACTATTCGCGCTTATGTGAAAAACGTCACTGATGAAGAGTACGTGATTCGCCAGAAAAGTGATCTCTACGAAGTCGGCGGTCCACGCACCTTTGGCATAGTCGCTGATTACCAGTTCTAGTTAATAACTCTGACTCACTCTCCTAGACATCAACACTTTGTTTTTGACTGGGGGAGTGATTTTTCACTCAATCTGAGATAAACGTCACCACGCAGGCGACGCATCGAACAAGTTCACTCACTCGATAGGTAAAATAGGCATGCTCATCATTCCAAACTGGCCATCTTTCATCCAATACCACCAGCTTGAAGTGAAGTATCTGCCTGAATACAAAAATAAACTTGAAGAGCAAGGGATCTCCCTGCCCTCTTCTTTAAACCAAGCCGTGCTAAAGCGCCACTGTGAATTTTTAGCTGGCAGGATGTGTGCAAAACACTGCCTAACCAAACTGGATCAATCACAGTCGCTAACGTTAGAGATTGGCAAGGGGAACCAAGCGGTTTGGCCGCAAAATATCGTAGGCTCAATATCCCATTGCCATGGCTACGCTATCGCAGCCGCCACTCACCAGACTCAAGCGTGTGCCGCTCTTGGTATCGATATTGAACAACTCATACGAGATGAATGGCTCAGTGATATTCGCCAGCAAGTCATGACACCCGCAGAGCACATTTTTGCTCATCACTTTGCCCAATTAGCGAGCTTTATTACGTTGATTTTTTCCGCGAAGGAATCGATTTATAAAGCCATTTATCCATGGGTTGAACAGGTTCTTGATTTTCACGTGGTAGAACTGATCCATGTTGACAAACACGCCAAACGACTCATTTTTCAGATTCACACTGATCTTCATCCTTTTTTAAATCCATCATACACAATCAGCGTTGGTTACCACTGGCCTGACAGTGAGTATGTACTGACTTGGTGTTATTTAAGTCAAGCCCATTTTTCGACACATAAAAAATAGCCGGCTGACACTGCTTTATAACGCCCCATATCAACCTAATACTGGCGTAGCAGCGTACAAAATTCCGTCAAAGGTATAAAACCTTATCTTTCCTTGGTTGTTATTCGCTTGGCAAAGCACGATAATCACCAGATCGGAACTTAAGACTTATATAACTATGACCGAATATTTTTTGTTATTAATCGGCACTGTACTGGTCAATAACTTTGTACTGGTAAAGTTTCTAGGGCTATGTCCTTTCATGGGCGTATCAAAAAAACTAGAAACCGCAATAGGGATGGGGTTAGCGACGACTTTCGTGCTAACTCTAGCGTCAGTGTGTGCGTATTTAGTAGAAAGCTATGTCCTTAAACCATTAGGTATTGAGTACTTACGCACCATGAGCTTTATTTTAGTGATCGCCGTGGTGGTGCAATTCACCGAAATGGTGGTACACAAAACCAGCCCAACGTTATATCGCCTGCTCGGGATTTTCCTTCCTCTTATCACCACCAACTGTGCGGTACTTGGGGTTGCGCTTCTCAACATCAACGAAAATCATAACTTCATTCAATCCATTATTTATGGTTTTGGTGCCGCGGTTGGGTTCTCATTGGTATTGATTCTGTTTGCTTCCATGCGCGAACGCATCGGCGTAGCCGACGTACCAACGCCCTTCAAAGGGGCATCAATTGCTATGATAACCGCAGGTCTTATGTCACTCGCCTTCATGGGTTTTACAGGATTGGTGAAGTTGTAATATGAGCACAATACTCATCGCTATTCTTGCACTTGTCGCATTGGCCGCTGTGTTTGGCGCTATCTTAGGTTTTGCCTCTATCCGTTTTAAAGTAGAAGCCGATCCTATCGTCGATCAGATTGATGCGATTTTACCTCAGACACAATGCGGTCAATGTGGCTATCCGGGCTGTCGCCCTTATGCACAAGCCATTGCCAATGGCGATAAAATCAATAAATGCCCGCCCGGCGGCCAAGCAACCATTGAAAAATTGGCTGACTTAATGGGCGTTGAAGCCGAAGAGTCTGCGCATGATCTTGATAATAAGGTCAAAACCGTTGCCTTCATTCATGAAGATATGTGCATCGGTTGTACAAAATGCATTCAAGCTTGTCCCGTAGATGCCATTGTTGGTGGAACTAAGGCTCTGCATACCGTGATCAAGTCAGAATGTACTGGCTGTGATCTATGTGTTGCCCCCTGCCCAACGGACTGTATTGAAATGATCCCGGTAGAAACTACGACCGATACTTGGAAATGGCAAATGAACGCGATTCCTGTTGTTGATGTTACCGACTCTGCCTCACGTGCGCAGAAAAGCGTGAATTAAGGATTGGTATGTTGTCATTAATAGAACAAATCAAAGCTGGCACTCTCTGGAACTTCCCGGGAGGCATTCACCCGCCAGAAAATAAACAGCAGTCAAATCAAACGGCACTGACTCATGCCGGTATACCGCAAGAAATTGTATTGCCACTCAAACAGCATATTGGCCGAGCCGGTGATTTATTGGTCAGCGTTGGCGATAAAGTACTCAAAGGCCAACCACTAACACAATACACCTCAACCTTCATGTTGCCTGTACACGCTTCAACCTCTGGCACCATTACCGCCATTGAACCGCGCACCACGGCGCACCCTTCTGGGTTAAGTGAAATGTGTATTGTCATCACGCCTGATCAACAAGATGAGTGGGCAGTGCGCGCACCACTGGCTGATTATCGACAACACTCCCCAGAGCAATTGATTGAAATCATTCGTCAAGCTGGCATCTCTGGGTTGGGCGGCGCCGGTTTTCCTACTGCAAAAAAAATGCAATCAGGCCTCGCTCGCACTGATATTTTGATCATCAACGCCGCCGAATGTGAACCTTACATCACGGCCGATGATGTACTCATGCAGCACCATGCCGCAGAGATCATCGATGGGATCAGTATTGTAGAGCACATTCTTAGGCCCAAATTAACCATCATTGGTATTGAAGATAACAAACCTGAAGCAATTCAAGCGTTAGAAGCCGCCGCAATACATAAAGACATCGTGATCCGCGTGATCCCAACCAAATACCCTTCAGGTGGTGAAAAGCAGTTAATTAAATTGCTGACCAACCAAGAAGTGCCTGCGGGTAAAATTCCAGCCGATATTGGCTTGATGGTACAAAATGTTGGCTCTATCTACGCGATTAAACGCGCCGTCATGGATGGCGAACCCCTGATTAACCGCGTAGTCACCTTAACGGGCAATACGTTTAAACAGCCCCGGAATGTCTGGGTTTTATTAGGCACACCCGTACAATATTTACTCGAACAATTTGGCTATAAGGCAGATAAAAAATTACCGCGTCTTATCATGGGCGGCCCGATGATGGGGTTCACCCTGCCTCATTCGCAAGTTCCGATCACCAAAACCACCAACTGCATTCTGGCACCCACTCGTAAAGAGATTGCCTCTTCACAACATGAAATGGCCTGCATTCGCTGTGGTCAGTGCGCGGAAGCCTGCCCGGCCTCCTTATTGCCTCAGCAACTGTTCTGGCACGCGAAAGCGGAAGAATATGATAAGTGTGAAGAACTGAACCTCAAAGATTGCATTGAGTGCGGGGCTTGTGCTTATGTTTGCCCCAGTGAAATTCCATTGGTGCAATACTATCGTCAAGCCAAGGCCGAGATAAAAACTCGCCAGCAAGAATCAGAAGCCGCTGAACGCGCCAGAGTGCGTTTCGAAGAGAAAAAAGCACGTTTAGAACGCGATAAAGCCGATCGCGAGAATCGTTTCAAAAAAGCAGCCGATGAACGTCGTCAAGAGATGAAACACACAGGTGGCGACGATGCGATTGCAGCGGCCATTGCTCGCGTTCAAGCGCAAAAAGCACAAACAGAAAACAACCCAAGCACCGTAAAACCCGCCGTTGCTGCGGCTATTGCTCGCGCTAAAGCCAAGCAAGCCGAAGCACTGCAAGCAGGTCAAGTCGAGCCAGATAACGCTGAAATGGTTAAATTGCGCGAAGAGCGCAAACGTCAAGCTCGCGAGAAAAAAGCGCAGCAAACCAGTGCTGATGCGCCACCAGCAGAAAGTGGTGATGATAAAAAAGCGGCAGTCGCGGCTGCCATTGCTCGCGCGAAAGCGCGTAAAGCAGAACAGCAAACGGCGCCGAGTGAACCCCAGCCAACGCTTGAACCTGCACCAACTCAACCTGAGGATGCCAAAAAAGCGGCAGTCGCTGCCGCCATTGCTCGCGCGAAAGCGCGCAAAGCAGAACAGCAAACGGCTCCAAGTGAACCTCAGCCAACGCTTGAACCTGTGCCTACTCAATCTGAGGATGCCAAAAAAGCGGCAGTCGCTGCCGCGATTGCCCGCGCCAAAGCGCGCAAGGCAGAGCAGCAAACGGCGCCAAGTGAACCCCAGCCAACGCTTGAACCTGTGCCTGCTCAACCTGAGGATGCCAAAAAAGCGGCAGTCGCTGCCGCCATTGCTCGCGCAAAAGCGCGCAAAGCAGAACAGCAAACGGCACAAGCGAAAAACAATCATAATTCTGAGGAGAATAATTAGTGGCCTTTTTTATTGCCAGCTCCCCCCATGCACACAGCAAACGCAGCACATCAGAACTGATGAAATGGGTCGCCTTGTGCGCCTTACCGGGGCTTATCGCGCAAAGCTACTTCTTTGGTTGGGGTACTCTCATTCAACTGATGCTCGCTATCATCATCGCTTTGGCTTTTGAATCTGCCGTTATGCTACTGCGTAAGCGCTCACCACTGTTAGCAATCAAAGATTACAGCGCCGTGGTCACCGCTTGGCTTCTGGCCATTGCCATTCCTCCGATGTCCCCTTGGTGGGTCATCTTTATTGGCCTTATTTTTGCCATCATTATTGCAAAACACTTATACGGCGGACTAGGACAAAACCCATTCAACCCCGCCATGATTGCTTATGTGGTTTTGCTTATCTCTTTCCCTGTGCAGATGACCAGTTGGATTGCTCCAACGGAATTAGCCCCGGATCCAATCTCGTTTAGTGATGCATTTTCACTTATTTTCAGTGGCTTCAACGTAGAAGGTTTATCACTACAACAAATCCGAACGGGTATCGATGGTGTCACTATGGCCACCCCATTGGACGCCGTAAAAACCGGATTACATAACGGTGAGACTCTGCATGAAGCAATGAGCCAGCCTCAATTTAGTGGGTTAGCTGGGCTTGGCTGGGAATGGGTTAACCTTGCCTATTTAGCTGGCGGCTTATTATTGATCAAACTACGTGTGATCAACTGGCATATCCCGATTGCGGTGCTGTGTGGTTTAGTAATGGCAAGTGCTTTCACTGCGCTTATTGAACCGGGAGCAACCGCCTCACCCTTGTTTCATTTGCTCTCGGGCGCGACTATGCTCGGCGCTTTTTTCATCGCAACCGATCCAGTCACCGCTTCCACAACCGTCAAAGGTCGCTTAATTTACGGCGCATTTATTGGCATGATGATTTTCATTATCCGCAGTTGGGGAGGCTTCCCTGACGGGGTAGCCTTCGCTGTATTACTTGCCAACATGTGTGTCCCACTGATTGATTACTACACTAAACCTCGAACCTACGGGCATTAAGGAGCGCTATGTTAACCGCCATTCGCAATAACGGTTTGATTCTCGCTATCTTTGCCTGTGCTTCAACAGGTGTTGTAGCGTTAACCCAATACCTAACAAAAGATCAAATAACCAAGCAAGAGCAGGTTCAACTGCAATCGATTTTAAACCAAGTGATCCCGCACAGTTTACACGACAACGAACTGTACAAATCCTGTACACTGGTGACTGATCCTGCACTTGGTACAGACCAACCTATGCACGCTTATATTGCCACACAAAACGGTGAACCGAGTGGACTGGCTATTGAAGCCATCGCACCTGATGGCTATAACGGCGCGATCAAGGTAATTATTGGCATCAAGCACGATGGTACCATCACAGGGACTCGCGTTCTGTCTCATCAAGAAACACCGGGGTTAGGTGACAAAATAGATTTACGCGTCACTGATTGGATATTGAGCTTTACTGGCAAGCAAGTCACTGAGCAAAATATCGAGACTTGGAAAGTGCGCAAAGATGGGGGACAATTTGATCAGTTTACTGGAGCGACGATTACGCCGCGAGCCGTCGTCAAAGCGGTGAAAAATACCGCTCAGTTTGTGAATCAACATCGAGAAGCACTATTAGCACAACCTTTTGACTGTAAAGGAGCCAGCAATGAGTGATCATAAGACACTGATTAAAAACGGGATGTGGAGCAACAACCCTGCGCTCGTTCAACAACTTGGACTGTGCCCTTTACTAGCGGTTTCTTCCACTGTCACGAATGCGCTAGGTTTAGGCGTTGCGACATTGCTGGTTCTCGTCTGTTCAAATGTCACCATCTCATTAGTACGAGATTATGTCCCCAAAGAAGTCCGTATTCCTGTGTTTGTGATGATCATCGCCGCACTAGTAACTTGCGTACAACTGTTAATGAATGCCTACGCTTACGGCCTGTATCTATCGCTAGGGATCTTCATTCCTCTGATTGTGACCAACTGTATCATCATCGGTCGCGCCGAAGCATTTGCCTCAAAAAATGCAGTGTTGCCTTCAGCACAAGATGGATTTTGGATGGGCATGGGAATGACCACTATTCTGGTCATTTTGGGCGCACTGCGTGAAGTAATTGGCAATGGCACACTGTTTGATGGTGCTGATTTATTACTGGGTCATTGGGCAACCATTTTACGCATTGAGGTCTTCCATTTTGACAACAGCTTCTTGCTTGCGCTCTTGCCGCCTGGAGCGTTTATTGGTGTTGGCTTTTTGATTGCAGCTAAAAATATCATCGATAAAAATCTGGCTGCTCGCCAACCTAAAGAACAAAAGCCCGTCATAGAACGAGCACGCGTCACTAACGCTTAGCGAAATCATAAGGAAGTTTTCCAAACGATGAATAATGTCAAACGAGTCGAGATCCTCGAGCGCTTACGGGCCAATAACCCGAAGCCAGAAACCGAGCTTAAATGGAGCACACCGTTTGAGTTACTGATCTCAGTACTGCTTTCCGCTCAAGCGACTGACGTCAGCGTTAATAAAGCCACTGACAAACTTTACCCTATTGCTAATACGCCACAAGCTATCTTTGAGCTTGGCGTTGATGGGCTAAAGCAATACATCAAAACCATTGGTTTATTCAATTCCAAAGCAGAAAACGTCATCAAAACTTGCCGTATCTTATTGGATCAATACGCAGGAGAAGTGCCAGAGAGCCGTGAAGCATTAGAATCGCTGCCCGGCGTTGGCAGAAAAACGGCCAATGTGGTATTGAACACCGCTTTCGGGTGGCCAACCATCGCCGTTGACACGCATATTTTCCGTGTTTCAAATCGAACCAAGTTTGCGGTGGGTAAAAACGTTGATGAAGTGGAACAAAAGCTGCTCAAAGTCGTCCCTAAAGAATTCAAAGTTGATGTTCATCACTGGTTGATCTTACATGGTCGCTACACCTGTGTGGCAAGAAAGCCGCGTTGTGGCAGTTGTATCATTGAAGATCTTTGCGAATTCTCTGATAAAACTGACCTATAAAATTTAACCAGATCCCCAAAAGACTCAACTCTGCAAGTAGGCAGTAAGTAAACGAATTCCTTTGAACATAGATAAACTCTGTGATTGAAGTGGGTGAATATAAGCCAACATCATCGCCACAGTGGTCGGGTGGAGATAGATATTTCATCAGAAAGTTAGGAGCTCAACATGTCAAATAGTCGTATTTTGCACACCATGCTACGCGTAGGCGATTTAGAAAAATCGATCGCGTTTTACACCAAGGTCATGGGTATGCAACTGCTTCGTACTAATGAAAATACAGAATACAAATACACATTGGCATTCCTGGGTTATGGCGATGAATCTCAGGGTGCGGTGATCGAACTGACCTATAACTGGGGCACCACAAGCTATGACCTAGGCAATGCTTTTGGCCACATCGCCATTGGTGTTGAAGATGTGTATACCACCTGTGACGCGATTAAAGCAGCTGGAGGTAACGTGACCCGTGAAGCTGGCCCAGTAAAAGGCGGTACCACGCATATCGCTTTTGTGAAAGATCCTGATGGTTACATGATTGAACTTATCCAAAACAAACAAGCATCAGCAGGTTTAGAAGGATAAGCCTCTTTGCGGCATCGGCTAGTTATATAAACTAGATGCGTAAGGTTTCCCGGATAACATCACAAAAAGCAGCCTTTGAAATGGGCTGCTTTTTTACTCTAACGTTATTAGATAATTGTTCGACCCAGTGAAATAACCACACGACGGTTTTTATCTTTGCCAATGGGTGATGCATTGTCGGCAATCGGCCTGCGTTTACCATAGCCTTGCACTTGGATACGATCCTCAGGTAACCCCAGTGATTTAAAGTAATCTCTTAATACCTCAGCCCTACGCTCAGAAAGATCCTGGCTCACTCCTCGACTATCAACAGAGTCGGTATAGGTAGAAACCAACACCAAATCAATATCTTGGTTATAGCGAATATAGTCAGCAATTTGCGCAAGCCGTTTTTGCGAAGCTTTATTGAGTTGTACATTATCGCGGTCGTAATGCAGAATCGTAAATGAGATATCTTCAAAACTGTACGTCAGCAAATTGCTCACACAATCGCTAAACACGTTGTACTTCTCTTGAAAAAGAACCGACGAGAGAGCGACTTCAATGCGCTGATCTCGGCTTTGCCAATCTTGGTAGCTAAAGGTTGGATAGCGTCCTTTTTCCAATTCACTGAGTAGGCTCCAAGCGGTTTGACCACCGATGTAACCATCGAACTGTTTGAAGAATTGCAAATTGGTAATACGGTCTGCACTCTCACCCGGACGCCAACTCGGTGGTAATGACACTAAACTTACGTTGCGAGTTTCACCCATTGGACGACGCATTTTGAGTTCGAAATCGAGGTTAATCTTCTTATTCGCACGTGAAGAGAATTCAGCGTCACCGTAGTTGGGGATAGGATGGACCAAACGGCACTCTAAAGGGGTATTCGTCACCATCTGCCACGTAGACTGCTGTGGTGTTGCCACATAACGCTTATCCATCGCCATAGGGGCAAAGGATGTCAGTATGCTGGTCATCACAATAGTGGCAGTAACCCATTTATTCATAACGATTTTATTCTCCGAGCGATACTACAACGATGGCGGAAAATTGCCGCTTCGCTTTCTATTGACTAAGTTAATGCAAAAATCTAGCCACATCACCGCACTATCCAACGCATAGTGAAACCTGCATTTATTAACGTGTTTGGTTTTTATCGTAGAAAGAATCTGTAATAATGCCAGCCCTGTCACACAACCAAGAGCTAGCATGACTGAAGTAAATGAAGCATTGACACTGAGAAAGCGTTTCCGCGGTTATTTTCCCGTCGTCATCGACGTCGAAACAGCCGGTTTCAATGCAAAGACCGATGCACTATTAGAAATCTGCGCGATTACGTTGCGTATGGATGAACAAGGTGATCTGCACCCAGCATCGACGATTCACTTTCATGTTGAGCCTTTTGAAGGTGCCAACCTTGAAAAAGAGGCGCTTGAGTTTAATGGCATTCGTGACCCATTTAGCCCATTACGCGGTGCCGTCAGCGAAGCCGAAGCACTTAGAGAAATTTATAAGCTAGTCCGAAAAGAGCAACGCGACAATGACTGTAGCCGCGCGATCATGGTGGCGCACAATGCTACCTTTGACTTAAATTTCGTGATGGCAGCCAGTGAACGCTGCAAGCTAAAACGAGTCCCTTTCCACCCTTTTGCGACTTTTGATACCGCCGCGCTAAGTGGTTTAGCCTATGGCCAAACCGTTTTGGCCAAAGCGTGCAAATCCGCAGGGATGGAATTTGACAATAGAGAAGCGCATTCAGCGCTATACGATACGCAAAAAACAGCCGAACTTTTTTGCGGTATCGTCAACAAATGGAAGGCCCTTGGCGGATGGCCACTTGTTGAACCTTCAGAAAACAATAACAAGTAAACACAACTAACCGAGAAATATATGAATCCTGTAGTAATTTCTGTATGCATCATGCTGCTTCTTGCGCTGATGCGGGTCAATGTCGTCGTCGCACTGACATTTAGTGCGATCGTCGGTGGTTTAGTTGCAGGGATGAGTTTAAATGACGCTGTTTCTGCATTTGAAAGTGGCTTAGGCGGCGGTGCAACCATCGCACTAAGTTATGCGATGCTAGGCACCTTTGCCGTCGCGATTTCTAAATCTGGTATTACTGACTTACTGGCGCAAAACGTGATTAAGCGTATCCATGGCAAAGAGCATGGCGCGGCCACCACAGGTTTGAAGTATGCAGTTCTGGTCGCGCTGGTTCTAGTTACCATGTCATCGCAAAATATCATTCCTGTCCATATCGCCTTTATTCCGATTTTAATTCCACCTCTATTGGGCGTCTTTGCCAAGCTGAAGCTTGACCGCAGGCTGATTGCTTGCGTGCTCACTTTTGGCCTTATCACGCCCTATATGGTCTTGCCTGTCGGCTTTGGTGGGATTTTCCTCAATAACATCTTACTCAAGAATTTACGCGATAATGGCCTTGAAAACGTAACGGCAAGCCAAGTGCCGATTGCCATGCTGCTACCCGCCGCTGGGATGATTTTTGGCTTACTGGTCGCCATTTTCTTTACCTATCGTAAACCTCGCCAGTATCAAGAGACGGAACATACTGTCATTAATGCCGAACCAAAAGCGATCAACAAAAAGCATATTTTGATTGCCGCGCTCGGTATTATCACGGCACTTGCCGTACAACTGTCCACAGGTTCAATGATCATCGGCGCACTGGCTGGTTTTATGGTCTTCACTTTTGGTGGTGTGATTGCGTGGAAAGAGACGCACGATGTGTTCACCAAAGGTGTACATATGATGGCAATGATTGGCTTTATTATGATTTCAGCGGCCGGATTTGCCGCCGTGATGAAAGCCACCGGTGGCGTTGAGTCGCTCGTCGAAGCCTTATCAGTAAGCATTGGCGACAACAAAGCGTTATCTGCTTTATTAATGCTGATCGTCGGTTTGTTGGTCACTATGGGCATTGGTTCATCCTTCTCAACGATTCCAATCATCGCAACCATTTACGTGCCCCTTGCCCTCGCCTTTGGCTTTTCGCCTATGGCGACCATTGCGCTAGTGGGTACCGCTGCTGCGTTGGGCGATGCTGGCTCTCCAGCGTCAGATTCCACCTTGGGGCCAACGTCAGGCCTAAATGCGGATGGCCAGCACGAACATATTTGGGAAACGGTGGTTCCAACCTTCATCCATTATAATATTCCACTGATTGTGTTTGGCTGGATTGCGGCAATGATCCTTTAGTCAAACCCTGTTAACGAGCACAAAAAAGGCTTCCTAGATGGAAGCCTTTTTCTTTGCAGCCTATTTCGGGAGATGCGCTCGATTACGCGCCTTCGTTATGAATCTCTAGGTTGGCGAGATCTTGCTGGATTTCTCGAACCGTTTTTGCATCGTCGCTACGCATCGATTCAAGAAAATCAAGATACTGCTGATCAATATCGCCCGTGACGTATTCGCCGTTAAATACCGACGCTTCAAATTTTGCAATATCGCGGTTACCCATACCGACGGCATCCACTAAATCTTCCAAATTTTGGAAAATCAGAGCATCGGCACCAATTCGCTGCGCAATTTCATCGGCATCTCGACCATGAGCAATCAACTCGTTAGCACTTGGCATATCAATGCCATAGACGTTAGGGAAACGGATCTCAGGCGCGGCTGACACCATGTACACCTTGTTTGCACCAGAATCACGAGCCATCTCGATAATTTGCTCTGACGTAGTTCCACGCACTATCGAGTCATCCACTAGCAACACGTTTTTGCCCTTAAATTCAGAACGAATCGCATTGAGTTTACGGCGCACCGATTTTTTACGCTGTTGCTGGCCCGGCATAATAAATGTGCGGCCAACGTAGCGGTTTTTAACAAAACCTTGGCGATATGGAATATCAATCGCTTGTGCAATTTGCAATGCGATATCACACGAAGTCTCAGGAATGGGGATCACGACATCAATATCTAAGTCAGCAAATTCGTTCTTGATGCGCTCACCCAGCTTTTTACCCATTTCTACGCGCGCGCTGTAAACTGAAATTTTGTCGATAAACGAATCTGGGCGGGCGAAGTAGACAAATTCAAAAATGCATGGGTTAAGTGTTGGATTATCGGCACATTGTTTAGTAAATAGCTGGCCATCAAAGGTCGCATACACCGCTTCCCCGGGGGCAAGGTCACGCACAAAATCAAAGCCGACAGCATCTAGCGCCACCGACTCCGAAGCGGCCATGTATTCGGTACGGCCATCGACTTCACGTTTACCTAAGCAGATAGGACGAATACCATGCGGGTCACGAAACGCGATCATCCCATGCCCAATGATCATCGCGACAACAGCATAAGCACCGCGAATGGTGCGATGTACATTAGCGACAGCACGAAACACATCTTCTGCGGTTACATTGCCTCTGACTGTATCAATTTCATGCGCCAAGACGTTAAGCAGCACTTCGGAATCTGAAGTGGTATTGATATGGCGACGATCTTTTTCAAACAACTTCTGGCGTACTTCGTTGGCATTGGTGAGGTTGCCGTTATGAGCAAGCGTGATACCGAACGGGGAGTTAACGTAGAAAGGTTGAGCTTCTGAGGCACTCGAACTACCCGCAGTAGGATAACGCACATGTCCAATACCCACCGTTCCTTGAAGACGCTGCATGTGTTTTGCTTCAAAGACATCTTTCACTAAACCGTTCGCCTTACGCAGACGGAAACGATTGCTTTCTATGGTACAAATACCAGCGGCATCTTGGCCACGATGCTGCAATACCGTTAACGCGTCATAAATTGACTGGTTTACCAGCGTTGTACCCACGATTCCAACAATACCACACATGTCCTGATCCTCGATTTGCGACAGTAACTGGCGCTAAATCGCGCCAGAGAGAAAACTTGATGTTGCTTGTAAGTGCTCAAAGAACGGCGCAATGATACGGCTAAATTCCGGTACCAATTGCGAGCTCTTCCACCACTCTGAATTTGGAAATGCGGTAAACGCATCCATAAAAAACAAGGCAGCTGAAACAATCAACACACCACGCAATGCTCCAAAAACAATGCCCAGTACCCGATCAGTTCCAGATAGGCCCGTTTTTTGTACCAATTGAGCAATCACATAGTTAATGATCGCTCCGACAATGAGTGTTGCAACAAACAGTGCTGCGATGGCCGCGCCATTACGAAACATGTCATCTTTGATATTTGAAAAATACACCGCAAGTTTTGCGTAGTATTGGCTGGCAATAAAAAATGCACCGAACCATATCACTAATGACAACGCTTCTTTAGCAAAGCCACGGACTAAACTGATCAATGCCGATAGGCCGATCACACTTAAAATGACAATATCTAACCAATTCATGAGTTCTACATCTTAAGTTGGCGCGCATTTTAACAGAAAAAAACGCGACGCAAACGTTTTCTTATGGGTTTAGTGGTTTAAATTTGAGCAATTGACCTTTTGCACCGGTAATTTTTTCCAGTTCTAAGAGTTGACGCTCAAGCTTGGTTTTGGAAACATCTGGGCCAATAATGATCCTAGTGAAGCCATTTTCTTGCTTAGTATGAGCTTGATAACCCCGTTTTTGCAGATCTTTAACCACGGTTTTTGCGTTTTCGGCATTCTTTAATGCCATCAACTGAATGAGCCAAGCGCTATCTTGGTAATCATTTCTTTCCGCCGTTTCTTTCACTTTCACAGCGAGTGACTTGCTCTGCGTTGCTGCGTCGCTCTGGTTAGTTTGTGCGATCACTTCCACAGGCGAATCGGGCAACGCGACTTGATCTTCAACGGGATCGAGAATTTCAAACTTCTCAACTTCGCTGTCTAATTCAGGCTTAATTGGAATGCTGGCGATATCTTCTTTGTAATGGGTCTTTTTACCATCCAATACATCAGGCAACACTATCACCCCTATCGCCACCAATATAATTGTTCCTACCAAGCGGCTCTGAAACTTACTTGCCATTTATACTCCTTTGTTCTGCCAGTGCTCTAATACTTCACCCACAGTATGAAACGACCCAACCACGATAATGACATCATTGCTATCGGCTTGTGTCATCGCGGCTTCAAAAGCGCTGACTGGGCTAGCAAACGGTTTAACGCCAGGCTCAAGGTACTGACACAGTTCATTCGCTTGCGCGGCTCTAGGGCCACTTAATGAAGCAGGATACCAAACGTTAGCGATTGATTTCAGTTGATGAAGCGTGGCCTTCACATCTTTATCATGCAGCATGCCAATCACCACATGGACCTTTTTGTGTGCGTAACGCTGTTTGAGCTGCGCCACCAAATATTCGGCCGAATGGGGATTATGTGCAACATCAAGAATGATTTCTGGGCTATCACTGATTTTTTGCATCCGCCCAGCAAGTGTTGCGTTGCTAAGCCCATTGACGATATTGACATCACTCACAACTAAACCGGAGCAGCCGAGTGCCATTAATGCCGTAGCCGCATTAGGCAAGGGCAAGCGAGGGAGCGGTAAATCAGATAACTCAAATGGACCACTTCGCCAATTCCACGTTGTTTCAGAGGCCAGTTCATAGGAAAACTGAATACCGACTTGGTACATCTCCGCACCAATATCATCGGCATGCGCTGCAACCGTTGGTGGTGGCTTAGGCTGGCCGCAAATGGCGGGTTTACCTGCGCGATAAATCCCCGCTTTCTCATAGCCAATAACATTGATGTCATCGCCGAGCCAATCCACGTGATCAATCGCCAAGCTGGTGATCACAGAAACATCGTGATCCACGATATTGGTCGCATCAAGTCGGCCACCTAGCCCAACTTCCAATAAAATGACATCCACCGCTTGCGTTTGAAATAAACGCAGCGCCGCCAATGTACCGAACTCAAATAGGCTTAGACTGATGTCACCCCGTTGCGCTTCAACAAAAGCGAAGGCTTGCGTATGCTGTTCATCGCTGAGCTCAAGCGCATTAATACGCACGCGTTCGTTATAACGGATAAGATGAGGTGAGCTATAAACGCCCACGCGATAACCTGCATCCAATAAAATGGCTTCCATTAATGCACAGGTCGAGCCTTTGCCATTCGTTCCAGCCACGGTAATTACGGTAGGTGCAGGTTTAATAAGATTCGCTTTTTGAGCCACAGCTTGAACACGATCCAAGCCAAGGTCGATAGCGGAGGTATGAATATTCGCTAAATAATCAAGCCACATCGCAAGAGAGGATGTGGCTTGTGGGATAAGGTTTTGAGTCATCTAACGTTTATAACCATTAAGCAGTTAGTGTGTTAGTGCCTACTTTACCCTTTTTCGTGCGCTTCTGGTACAGCGTAATCAGGTTCAGTCGGTGAATCGTCAACAGAAACGACCAATGGTGAGCTGTGATTGGTCAATTTAGCGATCAATCCACCTACGCGTTGACGCATTTCACGGCGATCGACAATCATATCAATCGCACCATGCTCAATTAGGAATTCGCTGCGTTGGAAACCTTCAGGTAGATCTTCACGTACCGTTTGTTCGATAACTCGACGACCTGCAAAACCAATCAGTGCTTTAGGTTCACCAATATTGATGTCACCAAGCATCGCTAAACTTGCCGATACGCCACCCATGGTAGGGTCCGTCATCACTGAGATATAAGGTAAGCCTTTGCTTGATAAACGTTCAAGCGCCGCACTGGTTTTTGCCATCTGCATCAATGACATTAACGCTTCTTGCATACGCGCGCCGCCACTGGCAGAAAAGCAGACCAAACCACAGTTGTTTTCTATAGCGGCATCAACAGCTCGTACGAAACGCGCACCAACGACAGACCCCATTGAACCACCCATGAAAGAAAACTCAAAAGCACAAGCAACCAAAGGCATACCCAATAGTTCGCCTTGCATCACCACAAGAGCGTCTTTCTCACCACTGCTTTTTTGAGCGGCTGAAAGGCGTTCTTTATAACGCTTTGAGTCTTTAAACTTGAGTTTATCTTGCGGCTCTAACTCGTCACCAATCTCGACACGATTCTGTTCATCAAGAAAAGTCTCTAAGCGGCGACGTGCTTTCATGCGCATGTGATGATCACATTTAGGGCACACTTCCAAGTTACGCTCAAGCTCAGCGTGATATAACACTTGCTCACAAGAAGTACATTTAGTCCAAACCCCTTCAGGGATGGATGCTTTACGCGAAGTTACGATATTGCTTTTTTCTAAAATCTTTTCAAGCCAACTCATGGAAGACCTTTACTCTTAACTCTCTCGCGTGATTGCGAAAGATACAAATTTGGGATTTATGCGTGAGGATTAAAACATATAAAATGCTTAGTGTAGACAAAAAACTGGTTGTACCTATTTTCTGGCTGTCATTTCCACACACGTCACGACTCTGTTTTGGACACTTTACGCGTTATTAGTTCAAATTATCAGCTAAAAATAGCGGCCCAAGCGACTCTTTTGGTAAAGAAAATTCTTCTGGATAATCAACAGCAACCAAATATAATCCTTCCGCTTTGGCTGTTGCACCCGCCAGTTTTCTATCTTTGGCTTCAAGCAACCATTTTATCCATTCGGGAGGCTGCTCACCACGGCCGACAACGATGAGGCTACCGGTAATATTTCGCACCATATGATGGACAAAAGCATTTGCTTTAATGTCGATGACGACATAGTTGCCATGCCGAGTCACATTCAAATGCATGACGTTTCGCCAAGGACTATTCGATTGACAATGCACAGCGCGAAAAGAGGTGAAATCATTTTCGCCCAATAAAAGCTGCCCTGCTTGCTGCATTTTCTCAACGTCTAAATCGCCATGATAATGACTGACACCTGAAGATAATATGCCAGGGCGATAAGCATGATTATAAATGATGTAGCGATAACGGCGTGCTGTAGCCGAAAAGCGAGCGTGAAAATCGCTTGAAACCTCAGTTGCCCAACGAACAGCGATATCTTTTGGTAAATGAGCATTGACACCCATTGTCCAAGCGACCATTTTTCGGCAAGCCGTAGTATCAAAATGTATCACCTGCCCTGTGCCGTGAACCCCTGCATCGGTGCGCCCCGCACACAATACTTCAACCGGATGGTTCGCCACAACTGTGAGTGCTTTTTCTAATTCTTCTTGGACACTTTTAACGTCACGTTGTCGCTGCCAACCATAGTATTGAGAACCATTGTACTCAATACCTAAAGCGATTCTCATCATCTGATTCTCTTTGAAAATGGGTCGGGCAGTATAATCGCAATCAAAAAAAAATTCTAATCGACAAGCCATCTACCCCCGACAACTTTCAATGTGAAGTTCAGGTCATCTGCAAGTCAGAAAAGGCTATTCAATAACAACGAGGCCGTATATTCACGGCCTCGTTTGTTTTTAAGCTCGGCGATTAATGCTGTCAATCAAGGATTTCGCTTCTCGTCGAATATCATCACTACCATCAACAATGGCTTCCTCTAACAGTTTTATCGCCCCTTTATCATCGTTCATCTCGATGTAAATTTTGGCGAGGTCAAGCTTACCCGCCGCCTCAGAGTTATTGTCTACATCGATATCACCAATGTCACCAATCACATCCGGAAATTCACTTAAACCAACATCTAACTTGAGTTCTTCATCTTCAGGGCTAATCCCCTCTTCACCCTCAACTTGAGCCATTAGCTCATCGATGGTCATGTACTGGCTCTTTTGGGCTTCAAAATCATCGAGTTCATCTTGAATTCCCCAGTTTTCATCAAGAATTTGAGGCTCGTCGGTTTGGATCTCATCGTTCCAAACGGCAAGCTCTTCTTCAGGCACGTCATCTGGGATGGAAGCTTGTTGATCTGGCGTTAAATTAAAACCGTTCCAATCTTCACCGCCTACCTCTAACATTGCATCAATATTCATACCAGCACTATCAATGGTACGAGCATCTAATGGTCGATCAAAAGAGAATGGCGCAGAGGGTACACTTTCCTCATCTAGCCAATCTTTTAAGGCTTTCTCATCGAACTCCTGTTTTGAAACACTCTGCAATTGGTCTACGTCATCATCTTCTAAAAGCGACTGTTGCTCTGTTTCTAGTGCTGGTTCGTTAATTGAAGCAAGTGCATCTTCTTCACCGAATTCAGGTAAGGATTGCTCGTCAATCGCTTCAAAACTTTCTTGAGCAACAGGCTC
>NZ_CP031479.1:2207045-2301153 GCF_003390515.1 Vibrio anguillarum
CAGCGCGTCTTCTTCTGTGTAGTCTGGCAGCTCAAGATCCGTAAGGTCGCTCTCGTCTTCCTTTTCTTCTAGAGAAGGCTCGCTAATTGAAGCAAGTGCATCTTCTTCACTAAATTCAGGTAAGGCTTGCTCGTCAATCGCTTCAAAACTTTCTTGAGCAAGAGGCTCTGACGCCGCCTCTTGAGGCTCAGCTATCGCATCCGCCAGCGCGTCTTCTTCTGTGTACTCTGGAAGCTCAAGATCCGTAAGGTCGCTCTCGTCTTCCTTTTCTTCTTCTAGAGGAGGCTCGTTAATTGAAGCAAGTGCATCTTCTTCACTGAATTCAGGTAAGGCTTGCTCATCAATCGCTTCAAAACTTTCTTGAGCAACAGGCTCTGACGCCGCTTCTTGAGGCTCAGCTATCGCATCCGCCAGCGCGTCTTCTTCTGACTGCTCTGGCAGTTGGACTTCGGAAAGCTCGCTCTGTGACTGTTCTTCTAGCGATGGCTCATTAAAGGAAGCAAGGAGATCTTCTTCTTCTAACTCCACTAACTTGTCATCGTGGAGCTCCTCAACATGGTCCTTTGCCGATGATTCTGCTGAATTGGTTTGAAGCGGCTCAACATCAGCTTGGCTTGGTTCTTCGTCTTCCAGCTCACTAATGTCCCAGTCTTCATCTTGTGGAACTCCAAATTCGTTAGGGCTGACTTCTGGTTTGCTAACCTGTGCGGGTTCTATTTTTTCCGGGGATGTCGAGCTGCTTAGAGGTTGCTCCTCATTCGGCTTCAGATCCGGATAACTTGCCCCTTCAATTTCTGGGTTAAAATCAAATGAGTCGTCGATAAATTCTTCATCGATGTCGCCATCAACCACTCCCATCTGTTCATCATCCAGTAGAGGATCTTTTTCAGGAGCGGCACTTAGCAGATCGTCAATGAAGATGTCGCTGTTAAACTCGGAATCTTCAACGCTATCGTTTTCATTATCCAAAAACTCGCTATTTTGCTGTTCGGTCTCTTCGATATTCTGAGCATGCTGCTCGATTTCCAGCAACTCTTCAAATAATGCCGTACCATCTTCTTCAGCGAGACTATCCTTATCTTCAGCACCTTCTTGCTCTTGGTCTGCCTTTTCAAACTCAAGTGATTCAGAACCATTGTCAGTAAATAGTTCGTCCAATAGCTCTGTACTATTCTCATCCAGCTCGGTTTCAATGTCGGATTCCGTAGTTTCTTCACCCAATAACTCATACAGAGTTTGATCACCAGTGAAGTCAACATCATCAATATCTTCTTCGCTCGAAGCGATGTCTTTATCGGGCTGCACAAGTTCTTCAAGTAAGTCGGTGCTTTCCGATAAGTCTGTCTCGCTCTCTTCATCATCACCGAGTAGCTCATCGAGCAGTTCGACACTGTCACTATCAATTGCTAGGACGTCTTCATCTTGCTCTTCTAATAATTCATCCAGCAGCGCTGTTTCAGTGGAGGAATCAGTTTCTATTGAGGTGAGGTCAGATTGCGCTTCAATCGTTGCGAATAGATCATCAAGTTCACTATCCGACGCTAGCTCTGCTTCTTTTAAATCGAAGTTACCGCCGGTTTTTGCTAGCTCGGGCTCTTCTGAATCCAAGTTGAAATCATCTTCGGACTCATCCAATAATGAATCAAAGTCAAAACTATCATGATGATCGTCATCACTATTGGCGGCAAACAAATCGTCAAGTAGCGATTGATCTAAAGTATCGCTTCCGAGATCTTCAGCTTTCTCATCTCCAGCCAATAACGCGTCAATGTCGTCTTCAGAGATGGAATCATCATCATCGGATAAATCAAATTCTGTTTCGCTATCATCTTCATCTAATAACGCTTCGTCTAAAGCTCGCGCCATCTCATCGAGACCGACAGCTTTTTCGTCAGTACCAACACTGATGCCGTTACTGCTAGCGGTCAAATCTTCTAAATCCGCAGCAAGATCACCATCATCGCCGATACTCGCAAATGGGTCTTCGCCATCTTCACCTTCGAGGTTGAAGTCTAAATCTGTATCGTCTAAATCGGCAAAAATGTCCGATTCTTGCTCAGCATTGTCATCGATTTCATCATCCAGTGTGATGTCGTCACCAAATAACTTCTCACTATCATCAGACTCACCAAACAAGTCATCATCCAGCATTAAATCATCGTCAATATCTTCAAGGCTGCCAGCAGCCATTGGCGTTATGGGCTCTTGATTACCTTGAGTGACAACAGGCTGCTCCGTTGGCTTGGATCGGCGGCCAAGCAACATCACAACCAGTAAACCAATTAACAGACCAGGAATAAGGGCGAGAGCGGCGACCAACCAAGAGTTGGAAAGCAGTTGATCAAGTGCACTTGGTGCAAGCTTTTGCGCCTCTAGTGCTTTTCGACGTTCTTCATCAAGTAGCTTTTCAACTTCAGAGCGAATGCGGTTTTCGTCACCGAGTTCTCCTTTGAGTGCATCGACTTCAGATTGAACATCTGCCAGCATCAAACGTAACTTATGATTTTTCTCTTCAAGCGCCAGTAATTCAGTATCAGATTTCGCAACTTGTGTGCCAATATCTTTTAGCACAGGTTCACTCTTCGTCTTTTCAACAACTGGTTGAGCGGCAATAGAGGCAATTGTTTTTTCAGGCAAAGCTGTAGAAGCAGCAGTAACAGGCGCTGTTGGCTGCGCCGTATTAGCATTCAATTTGGCTTGATGCGCGGCCATGATATTGACCGCTTCTTGTGTGGGCGCACTATTTACCTGTGCCAATGATGGAACACGTAAGTTGCTACCCGGAATCAAACTGTGAATATTTTGATTTTCGAACGCCTGAGGGTTTAGCCGATAAATGGCCAGCAGGGTTTGTTGTACAGTGACGTTATTCGATGGGCGTAGTCGAGTGGCAATAGACCACAAAGTGTCGCTGTCTAAGGTTGGCCCAAAAAACGTCGATGGTTGGCTATTAGCCTGCTGAAGATTACGAGTTTGAGTGAGATTTTCTGAAAATTGAGGAGAAGACTGGATCTCACCATTCGGCCCAACCAGGCGAATGCTCTCGGCACTAACGATAGAAGTCTGAGTCACGGCAACCATTGCTATCGGCAACAGTAGACGCTGAAAAATTTGACGCATATAAGGCTCAGCTATGTGCTTGGAATAAATAAATACGATGATCTGTTTAATATATCGGATAACGCTAGCAAAACTATAGGACGCAAGGTAAAAAATGTGTCACGACTACGATAATCGCAGGAATCTCACACATTTTTCCCCGCTAAGTGAGCTTGCTCAGACAAAAACAGTACCATAATAAAAAGAAAGGCCAGCATTGGCTGACCTTTTTAAATAGTACTTAAGCTTACTCTGCGTCTATTTTTGCCCAAGTGTCACGTAGACCCACTGTGCGGTTAAAAACCAACGCTTCTGGTTTAGAATCTTTCGAGTCAGCACAGAAATAACCCATGCGCTCAAACTGATAACCTTGTTCTGCGCCCGCAGCAGCCAAACTAGGCTCTACAAAACCATTAATTTTAACCAATGAATCTGGGTTAATGGTTTCGGCAAAGTTGTCAGCCGCCGCTGGGTTGGGAACGGTAAATAGGCGATCATACAAACGAATTTCAGCTGGCAAGGCTTTATCGGCGGATACCCAGTGAATAACACCTTTCACTTTGCGTCCATCTGCCGGGTTTTTACCCAGAGTATCCATATCGTAAGTGCAGAATATTGTCGTAATATTGCCTTGTGCATCTTTTTCAATGCGCTCTGCTTTTATTACGTAAGCGCCGCGTAAGCGAACTTCTTTGCCTAGCACTAAACGTTTGTATTTCTTGTTGCCTTCTTCACGGAAATCTTCACGTTCAATCCACAATTCGCGAGTAAATGGAACTTCACGTTCGCCCATTTCAGGCTTGTTTGGATGATTTGCCAGCGTTAACGTCTCGACTTTACCCGCCTCAAAGTTTTCTATCACCACTTTTACAGGGTCAAGAACCGCCATGGCGCGAGGCGCATGTTCGTTTAAGTCTTCACGGATACAAGACTCTAACGAACTGAATTCGATCATATTTTCCTGTTTTGTCACACCTATGCGTTTGCAAAACTCACGAATCGATGCTGGTGTGAATCCACGGCGGCGTAAACCTGAAATCGTCGGCATACGTGGGTCATCCCAACCATCCACTAATTTTTCCGTAACCAGCTGGTTTAGTTTACGCTTAGACATTACCGTGTATTCAAGGTTTAAACGGCTAAACTCATACTGATGTGGTCGACAATCAATCGTGATATTTTCCAACACCCAATCGTACAGACGGCGGTTATCTTGAAACTCTAGGGTACAAATTGAGTGCGTGATCCCTTCCAAGGCATCCGAGATACAGTGGGTAAAATCGTACATTGGATAAATGCACCATTTGTTACCCGTTTGGTGATGCTCAGCGAAACGAACACGGTAAAGCACAGGATCGCGCATCACCATAAAGGATGACGCCATGTCAATCTTGGCACGTAGGCACGCTTTGCCTTCTTCGAAACCACCAGCGCGCATTTTCTCAAATAGGGCTAGGTTTTCTTCAATGCTGCGATCGCGGTACGGACTTGGCTTACCTGCTTGAGTCAATGTACCTCGATATTCACGGATCTCTTCTGGACTGAGCTCTTCAACATAAGCCAGACCTTTTTGGATCAACTCAACCGCGTATTGGTATAGTTTGTCAAAATAATCTGACGAATAACAAACATCACCAGACCATTGGAAGCCGAGCCATTTCACGTCGGCTTTGATTGACTCAACGTACTCCATATCTTCTTTTTCAGGGTTTGTATCGTCAAAACGTAAATTACACTGTCCCTGATAGTCCTGAGCAATACCAAAGTTTAAGCAGATAGATTTAGCATGACCGATGTGCAGGTAACCATTTGGCTCGGGCGGAAAACGAGTATGCACACTTGTGTGTTTGCCATCCGCTAAATCTTTATCAATGATTTGGCGAATAAAATTCGATGGACGAGCCTCAGCTTCACTCATCTATAGCACCTCAAAATTATTTAGTATCGTCAGAAGATTTTTCTGTATGTAAGAGCAGTAATGCTTGCAGAAACAGAAAGTTTGTCGCTAATGATCCACAATTATCCGCTCTTGCACAATAAAAAGTGGGCATTTCCTGCGATTATTTCAAGACATTGCCTTTTGTCTGGCTAGGCTAAGCAAAATTTCAGGTAAAGGGCGTAAGAAATAGGCAAAAGCTACCGTTGTGGGCAGCCTTAAATTTGAATAGCGCTCATTTGATGAATAAGAAAAACCTCTGCATAAAGCAGAGGCTTTAAAATAACCTAATCATCCGTTGCGATTAAGACTAAGGAAGTTTCACGCTAGAAAGATCTTCGTTTGCATTGATAGACTTCATCTCACCAGCAACGATTTCAGCAAGAGGGCCTAAGATAACTTGTAGGTTATTAGTACCCAGTTTCACCACACCCATAGCACCCAATGCTTTTAATGTTTTCTCGTCGATAATGCTCATGTCATTGACAGATAAACGTAAGCGAGTGATACAAGCATCGATGTTAGATAGGTTGCTGTGACCGCCTAGAGCTTTAAGGTATTGTTTAGCGAGCTCAGAAGACTCTTTCGCGCCTGATACTTTGCTATCGCTGTCGTCATCTTCGCGACCTGGTGTTTTAAGGCCAAATTTCAAAATAACGGTACGAAAAATCACATAGTACAAAGCAAAGAACACAATACCTTGAACTATTAGCATGTACCAATTAACCGCCAGTGGGTTACGTGATGACAATACCATATCCACAAGGCCTGCAGAGAAACCGAAACCCGCAATCCACTGCATTGAAGCAGCAATGAATACTGATAGACCCGTCAATGCTGCATGCAGTACATATAGTGCAGGAGCAAGGAACATGAACGAGAATTCTAGAGGTTCAGTTACACCGGTAAAGAATGAAGCAAAACCAGCTGCAATCATGATAGAAGCAACTTTCTCTTTATTCTTCGCTGTAGATGTGTGGTAAATAGCCAATGCCGCACCAGGTAGACCAAACATCATAATAGGGAAGAAGCCTGCTTGGTACATACCCGTTACGCCTGGGATACCAGTACCCTCAGCGATAGATTTTGCACCACCTAGGAAGTTAGGAATGTCGTTAATACCCGCAACGTCAAACCAGAATACTGAGTTCAGCGCGTGATGAAGACCAACAGGGATTAGCAAACGGTTAAAGAACGCATAGATACCTGCACCCGCAGAACCTAGACCTTGAATCGATTCACCAAACGATACTAGACCACCATAAACATGCGGCCATACATACATCAGAACGAAGGCGATAAAAATACCAGCAAACGACGTCAAAATAGGTACTAGGCGTTTGCCAGAGAAGAAGGCTAATGCTTTATGCAATTCTACAGTAGAGAAGCGATTGTAGATTTCAGCAGAAACAATACCTACTAAAATACCAACAAACTGGTTGTTGATTTTACCAAAAGCAGCAGGAACTGCGCTTGGATCAATACCTTGGATCTGTGCAACGGCTCCTGGAGAAAGCAAAGTCGTCACGACTAAGAAACCAACAAACCCCGACAATGCAGCAGCACCGTCTTTATCTTTAGACATACCGTAAGCCACACCAACAGCAAACAGTACAGACATGTTATCAATGATTGCAGCACCTGCTTTAATCAGGAATGCAGCCAAGGCACTGTTTGAACCCCACCCATTTGGGTCGATCCAATAACCAATACCCATTAGTATCGCGGCAGCTGGCAATGTGGCAACTGGTACCATCAACGCCTTGCCTACTTTTTGAAAGTATCCAAGAATATTCACCTTAAGTTCCCCCTATAGGATTTAGGATTTTTTGTATTTGGTTGAGCCACTTATTTTAGTCGCTCAATTTAGTCAAACTCAGTTTATGATATTAATTTTGCTCCGCAAATTAAAACCTTATCATTTGTGATCATAATCACCACAATCTGCCAAATACCAAGGTTTTTGCTAGCGAGATCATAAAACTTATTTTACAATTAAAAAAAATGGAAATTAGGCGATAATATTTGCCTGTTTCATCGTCGAATAGCATGTAAGCTAAACAACCCCGACTGGCTTTTTTCGTATAAAATGCAAACTATAACCATCAAATAACCCAGTCAAAACGAGCACTTAATTTTAATGTCATCCAGCATTGGCTGTTTGCTAGCAAGATAATTCGCGACCTAATTGAAGTAAGAAAAGAAAGCACCGTACTGGCACATTCCACCTTTCATTTCGTCGCCTCGCCAAATTTATAAAATATTGATAGATAAGGATTTGATGATTATGTACGCACTAACTAACTGTAAAATCTACACTGGCAGTGATGTGCTAGTTGACCATGCTGTGATTATCAACAACGAGTTGATTGAAGCGGTCTGTCCTATTGCGGATTTACCACAAGATATAGCGACACAAGATTTAAATGGTGCAAACCTAAGCCCAGGCTTTATCGACCTGCAATTGAATGGTTGTGGCGGTGTGATGCTGAATGATGAAGTAACGGCGACTACGATGCAGATCATGCATAAAGCCAACCTAAAATCAGGATGCACAAGCTTTTTGCCAACGTTAATCACCTCTTCAGACGAAGACATGCGCAAAGCGATTTCTGCCGCACGTGAATATCACTCTCAATATAAAAACCAATCACTGGGTTTACACCTTGAAGGGCCATATCTTAATGTGATGAAAAAGGGCATTCACAGTGTGGATTTCATCCGCCCTTCAGATGACAACATGATCGCCACTATGTGTGAAAATAGCGATGTGATTGCTAAAGTGACATTGGCGCCAGAGCACAACAATCCAGAACACATTGAACGTCTGGTGAAAGCTGGCATTGTGGTATCGATTGGTCACACTAACGCAACTTATACTGAAGCACGTAAAAGCTTTGAATCAGGCATCACCTTTGCCACACACTTATTTAATGCCATGACGCCGATGGTTGGACGTGAACCCGGTGTCGTTGGTGCAATTTATGACACCCCAGAAGTTTATGCTGGCATTATTGCTGATGGCTTTCATGTTGATTATGCTAACATCAGAATTGCTCACAAAATCAAAGGCGAAAAGCTTGTATTAGTGACCGATGCCACAGCTCCTGCAGGCGCTAACATGGATTACTTTATTTTTGTCGGTAAGAAAGTATATTACCGTGATGGTAAGTGTGTTGATGAAAACGGCACACTGGGCGGCTCAGCACTCACTATGATTGAGGCAGTGCAAAACACTGTTGAGCACGTTGGTATCGCATTGGACGAAGCTCTGCGGATGGCAACTCTGTATCCGGCAAAAGCAATTGGTGTGGATCACAAACTAGGCCGAGTTAAAAAAGGCATGGTGGCGAACCTCACTGCATTTGATAGAGACTTCAATGTTCAGGCGACGGTTGTTAACGGACAATACGAGCACAATTGATAATGAATGGCGGACAAATAGGTAACGTAGATTTAGTCAAACAACTCAACAGCGCAGCAGTGTACCGATTGATCGACCTACAAGGTCCGATATCTCGTATTCAAGTTGCCGATGTGAGCCAACTTGCTCCAGCAAGTGTTACAAAAATAACCCGCCAACTTCTAGAACGCGGCCTCATTAAAGAGGTCGCACAACAAGCCTCTACTGGCGGACGTAGAGCCATCTCCTTAACAACCGAAGTCGCCCCTTTTCACTCTGTCGCCGTACGTTTAGGCCGAGATTACATTCAGCTCAGCCTGTATAATTTAGGGGGCAAAGAACTCGCGTCGGACTATCACGAGTTTCACTATTCTCACCAAACACAATTAATTGAGGGGCTCCTTTTCCACCTCAATACCTTTATCAAACAACAGCAAGAGCGAATCGAACAGTTCATTGCCATTGGTATTGCCCTACCCGGCTTAGTCAACCCAGAAACGGGTGTCGTAGAATACATGCCCAACATTGCTATTGATGCACTCGCTTTAGGTGACATCATTCGTGATAATTTTCATGTTGAATGTTTTGTTGGCAACGACGTGCGCGGTATGGCGCTTGCCGAACATTATTTTGGTGCCAGCAAAGACTGTCAAGACTCTATCCTAGTCAGCGTTCACCGAGGAACTGGGGCTGGCATTATCGTCAATGGTCAAGTATTCCTAGGCTATAACCGTAACGTAGGTGAAATTGGTCATATCCAAATCGACCCACTCGGCGAACAGTGTCAATGCGGAAATTTCGGCTGTTTAGAAACGGTAGCCGCAAACCCGGCTATTATATCTCGTGTTAAAAAACTGATTGCTCAGGGCTATGAATCTAGCCTAGCGAATATAGAGAGCATTACCATCAATGATGTATGTGAGCACGCCAATCTCGGTGATGAGCTAGCAAAACAGAGCTTAATTCGAGTGGGTAATCAACTCGGTAAAGCCATTGCGATGACCATTAACTTGTTCAACCCACAAAAAGTGGTAATTGCAGGTCAAATTACAGCCGCTCAAGAGATCGTATTCCCCGCGATTCAACGAAATGTAGAGAATCAATCACTCAAAACTTTCCACACCAATTTACCCATAGTCGCGTCGCAGATTGATAAACAACCAACCATAGGTGCATTTGCTATGATTAAACGGGCAATGTTAAATGGTGTTTTACTTCAAAAATTACTTGGCGATTAAGCAACCGATTGAATTATAATAAAAGGCTGTGTCGTCATGACACAGCCTTTTTTACAACCAAAACATTATTTTTAAACCAAAGCATTACTAAAGGAATTTATGGAACTTATCCTAATTTCAACGGCTTTTTTCGCAGGGTTTATTGCCTTGAAATGCAATTTACCTCCGTTGGTTGGCTTTTTAGTTGCTGGGTTTGGCCTTAATGCTGCTGGCTACCACAGCAGCGATACCATTCTGACCCTAGCCGATCTAGGGGTTACCTTATTGCTGTTCACAATTGGACTTAAGCTAGAGATTAAAACCTTATTTGCGAGAGAGATTTGGGCTGGTGCCACGGTTCATAACCTCCTTTCGACAGGGATTTTCAGCATTGCTTTATTGATATTCAAATATTTAGGGGTTAGCTCTCTGGCCTCGATGTCAATTGAACAATTAGTTCTGCTTGGTTTTGCTTTGTCATTCTCCAGTACTGTTTTTGCGGTGAAATCACTGCAAGAGAAAGGAGAAATGAACGCGACATACGCCACTATCGCCATCGGTATTCTTGTGATGCAAGATATCTTTGCTGTCATATTTTTAACCGTCTCGACAGGAAAACTTCCTCATTGGTACGCTGCCACTTTATTGATCCTACCCTTTATGCGGCCACTATTTTACAAACTGCTCGACTGGGTTGGTCACGGTGAAATGCTTGTTCTGTTTGGTATATTTTTTGCCTTAGTGGTCGGAGCAGGATCATTTGAATTGGTTGGGATGAAACCCGATCTTGGTGCTCTGATTTTAGGCATGCTGCTAGCAGGCCATCGCAAAGCATCTGAGCTGTCAAAATCACTCTTTAATCTAAAAGAGCTGTTTCTCGTCTGCTTTTTCCTCAACATTGGACTATCAGAACAGCCCACAATGACTGGGTTTGCGCTCGCATTGTTGCTCTTACTGCTGCTTCCCATCAAAGGTATCCTCTATTTTTGGGTACTCAACCGCTTTAAATTCCGAGTGAGAACCTCATTGTTAGCCACCTTGTCTTTATTCAATTTCAGTGAATTCGGACTGATTGTGGGGGGGCTTGCTTTCAAAATGGGATGGATGTCGGGTGACATATTGGTCGCACTGGCCATTGCGGTATCCATTTCATTTGTAATCGCAGCCCCAATAAGCCGTAAAGGCCATGAACTCTATCAACATTCACGGCAATGGCTCAAAGAACATGCCGCTGAAAAACTCAACACCAAAGATCAATTAATTAATCCAGGCCATGCTCAGGTACTCATATTAGGGATGGGCCGCATCGGTACCGGTGCATATGATGAGTTGCGCTCTCGTTATGGCAAAATAAGTTTAGGCATAGAAGTCCGAGAAGAGGTTGCTCATGATCACCGCTCACAAGGGCGCAATGTTATTGCTGGTGATGCAACCGACCCTGATTTTTGGGAGCGTATTCTAGACACTGGTAATGTAAAACTCGTACTACTTGCTATGCCGCATCATCAGGGTAACCAAATCGCGCTATCGCAGTTACAACACCGTAATTTTAAAGGACAAATTGCAGCCATCGCCGAATACCCAGACCAATTGGAATCACTATTGGAAAGTGGTGTTGATGCGGCATTCAACATCTATAGCGAAGCGGGTAGCGGTTTTGCCCGTCACGTATGTAAACAACTCCAACCTAATTTTACTAAACCGTAATAATGTCTAGGTAAGCCATCGCAATTTTTAGGTAAAACATTGTCATTTCTATGCCCAACTCAATACGGCCCCAGAGCTTAGTTGGGCATAATTTACCCACCATCGCTCAAAAATAGAAAACAAATAGAAAAAATTCATACAAAGCGCACATTAATTAAATAAAATTCACCAAGATGCATCTTATGTGATATTAACGACACCATATGGTTGCTTTTTTTAACCAGAATGGCAAATTAGGTCCAACAGATTAAAAATCATCAAAAGGAAGTTGTATGTGTTCTATATTTGGCATTCTTGATATTAAAAGTGATGCAACAGCGTTACGCCCAATAGCGCTAGAGATGTCTAAAAAAATGCGTCACCGCGGCCCTGACTGGTCTGGCATCTATGCTTCAGAAAAAGCAATCTTGGCTCATGAGCGCCTTTCTATTGTCGGTTTAAACAGCGGCGCACAACCACTTTACAGCCCAAATAAAAAGCACATATTAGCGGTCAATGGTGAGATTTATAACCACAAAGAAATTCGTGCTCGTTACCAAGGTAAATACGATTTTCAAACCGACTCTGACTGTGAAGTGATATTAGCGCTTTATGCAGACATGGGTGCCGCGCTGCTTGAAGAACTCAACGGCATCTTTGCCTTTGTGCTCTATGATGAAGAAAAAGATGAGTACCTCATCGGGCGTGACCATATTGGTATCATTCCTCTTTACCAAGGCCATGACGAACACGGTAACTACTACATTGCATCCGAAATGAAAGCTTTGGTAAGCATTTGCAAAACTATCAGTGAATTTCCTCCTGGTAGTTACTACAGCTCGAAAGAGGCAGGTGCACAACGCTACTATATTCGAGATTGGAATGAATATGCGGCAGTCCAAGGCAATAGCAGCAGTAAAGAAGAGCTAAAACAAGCATTAGAAGCGGCCGTGAAGCGCCAACTGATGACAGATGTACCTTATGGTGTTTTGCTTTCTGGAGGATTGGACTCTTCAATTACGTCAGCCATTGCGAAACGTTACGCTGCAATGCGAATTGAAGATGATGAACAATCAGAAGCATGGTGGCCACAGCTTCACTCTTTTGCGGTGGGTTTAGACGGTGCCCCAGACCTTAAAGCGGCTCGCGAAGTTGCTGAAAAAATTGGCACTGTACACCACGAAATGACGTATACCATCCAAGAGGGTTTAGATGCTATTCGTGATGTTATTTACCATATTGAAACGTATGACGTGACGACAATTCGAGCCTCTACTCCGATGTATTTGATGGGGCGAAAAATCAAAGCCATGGGTATCAAAATGGTACTTTCCGGCGAAGGAGCGGATGAGATCTTCGGTGGTTACTTATACTTCCACAAAGCACCAAACGCGCAAGAATTCCACGAAGAAACTGTGCGTAAACTGCTGGCGTTGAACTTGTTTGACTGCGCTCGCGCTAATAAATCTTTAGCGGCTTGGGGAGTGGAAGGACGCGTTCCTTTCCTAGACAAAGAGTTTATTGATGTTGCAATGAGGCTTAACCCTGCTGACAAAATGTGTGGCAATGGCAAGATGGAAAAACACATTCTACGTGAGTGCTTTGAAGATTATCTGCCAGCCTCGATTGCTTGGCGTCAAAAAGAGCAATTTTCCGATGGTGTGGGCTATAGCTGGATTGACACACTAAAGAGTGTTGCTGAAGAAAAAGTTACCGATCAACAGATGGAAACAGCAAAATACCGCTTCCCATATAATACTCCAGCGACAAAAGAAGGGTATGTTTACCGCGAGATCTTCGAAGAGCTGTTCCCGTTAGAGTCTGCTGCACAATGCGTTCCTGGAGGTCCTTCTGTAGCTTGTTCTTCCGCCAAAGCAATTGAGTGGGATGAATCCTTTAAAAATTGTATTGACCCGTCAGGCCGAGCTGTCAAAGCGGTGCATAATGAAGCGTACTAACCAAAACGCTGGCTAATAAAGTAAATAAAAGGCGCAAAATGCGCCTTTTATGTGTCTAAAGAGCTTACTGTAGAGAGTCAATCACGAATCTAATTCTAAATGCTTATTATCAATGCTCATCGGTATCACTTGGCTGATCATTTTAACCAGCATAATCGATCGCGTCTCACCATCGGGCTCTTGGTAAATGGCATCAATTCCTGAGAACTGCCCACCCTTAAGTCGAACTACCTGCCCTTTTTCTGGAATATTGAACGATGCTACCGGTAATTTTAACTGGTCGAGTAACTTCAATTCCTCGATCAAATCACTGTCCAACTCCTTCGGATGTGAACCAAATCGGATGAAATCAACCACACCGCGAGTAGAGCGCACACTAGTAAAGGTTGGGCCAATTTCAAAATCAAAGTAAATGAACATATAGGAGGGAAAAAGTGGCTCTTTGACAACTTGCCGCTTACCCCGAAGAATTCTCTCTAGTTCAATTTCTGGGTAGAAACATTCGACACCTTGGTTTTCAAGGTGTGCTTTAGCACGCCTCTGATCGCCACGTTTACAATACAACAAATACCAACGTTTCATTTTATTCCTAGCTACTGCTTTTCTTTTTCTTGAATCCTAACACCATCCTCCTCCTCAATAAACGGCTAATAAACTGAACACAAAAATAAACCCTTAATGTCCGAACAAGGCAAATTCAAATAATCAGTAATGAAAGATAAGTTTTCATAACGCAACAAAACTTTGAGTATTGATAGACATGCATTTCAAAAACAATGAGTTAGTTAATAATGCCAGAATAAAATACTGATTTTACTCATTGCGATACGCTAAAAGCCCATGTATATCTAAAGCACAATTTTTCTCATCTCAAATACTAATAATTCTTATGACAAACCAACATCAATACTTTGGGCACCCAAGGGGCCTATTTTTACTTTTTGGCACAGAGCTATGGGAGCGTTTTTCGTATTATGCGATGTGCGCCATTTTGGTACTTTATCTTACAGACGCAACGATGAATGGCGGTCTAGGTTGGTCGACTAAAGATGCACTCGATCTTTACGGCACCTATACAGGGCTAGTCTACATCACACCGCTTATTGGTGGTTACCTTGCAGATAACTACCTTGGGCAACGCCGTTCTATTTTATTGGGTGGAGCGTTAATGGCCATTGGCCAATTTACGCTAGCACTACCTGCAGATGTGCTAGGCATTGGCTCTCTACACACTTTCTATTTAGGCCTTGCATTGCTTATCTGTGGTAACGGTCTATTTAAGCCCAATATCTCAACAATGGTTGGTGACCTATATAATGAAGGTGATAACCGTCGTGATGGCGCGTTCACCATCTTCTACATGGGGATCAATTTAGGTGCGCTACTTGCTGGTGTGATCTCTGGTTCAGTTACTAACTCATTTGGTTGGAAAGCCGGTTTTGTGGCCGCTGGTATTGGTATGCTGATCAGCCTTGTGATGCAAATGGCAATGGCTCAATCATGGCTTGGTAATATTGGCCGCGAACCAGCAGCTAAGCGCGATCTAAAACTGAAAAAATCAGCAAATAAAGAACCACTAACGAAAGCAGAAGTAGATCGTATCAAAGTTATCCTTGTGATGAGTTTGTTTACTATTGTTTTCTGGGCGGGTTTCGAACAAGCTGGTGGTTTAATGAACATTTACACGCAGCAATACACTGATCGTATGATGGGCGGTTTTGAGATACCTGCGGCTTGGTTCCAATCGTTAAATCCATTTTTCATTATTACTCTTGCCCCTGTATTAGCCGTATTATGGGTAAAATTAGGTAAGCGTGAACCAAACTCGCCAATGAAGTTTGCATTAGCGATGTTCTTCTTAGCCCTAGGCTTCCTATGTATGGTTGGTGCGGTTATGGAGCAAGGTGGTGACACTACCGTAAAAACATCAATGCTATGGCTTGTCGGTGCCTTCTTCTTCCATACCTTGGGCGAACTGTGTCTATCACCAATTGGTCTATCGCTTGTCACTAAACTAGCCCCACTACGCCTTGCTTCATTAATGATGGGAGCATGGTTCGGTTGTAACGCAATCGCGAATTATGTAGCAGGCCATGTAGGTTCTCATGTGGGAGAGCTTGGTGCGATGGCTATCTTCAGCGGTATTGCAGTAACAGCAACCATTGGCGGCGTCATTTTACTGTTGTGCTCTAACACGCTCGTTCGTTGGATGCACGGTGCAGAAAGAACCACAAGCTACGCTGAAGAAATTGAGGAGCAACAAGCTCAGTTAGTTTAGCTTCAAATACACCTAGTGGTAATTCAAGAATAATAATGACAAACGGTCACGCTATAGTGACCGTTTTTGTACCAGAAAAGAACTCAACTCATCAGCGTTTAACTAAGGAAGCCATCATTTCTATATGCATTGTCGAATCATTTAAGCACTCAATGTAGGTAAACGATTCTCCACCAGCGTGAATAAAAGTTTCTTTACCTTGCTCAGCTATCTCTTCTAGGGTTTCTAAACAATCCACCGAGAAGGCGGGTGTGATGATATCCAACTTTTTAATACCGCGGCTTGGCAGAGCCTCTAATGTTTTATCCGTATAAGGCTGTAGCCACTCTTCACGTCCAAAAATAGACTGGTAGGTCATGCCGATTTGGTCAGCATTCAAACCAAGTTCTTGTGCCAAAAGTTCTGTGGTTTTTTGGCAGTGCTGTGGGTAGATATCACCGTTATCGGCGTATCGCTTAGGGATACCGTGGTAGGAACAAAGCAAATAGTCACCTTGCCCGTTACGTTGCCAAGAGTCACGGACTTTACTCGCCAAAGATCGTATATAAGCAGGGTGATTATGATAATCACGAATAAAACGTAAATTGGGCGTCACAGGGATACGTTTCATCGCTTTGGCAAGGCCATCAAACACGGCAGCCGTAGTAGTACCAGAATATTGAGGGTACAGAGGCAGCACCACAATCTCTTCAACACCACGCTCCAATAATGTGTTGATACCCTCTAAAAGGCTTGGTGAACCATAGCTCATACCAAGTTCCACTGGTGTACCGAGATACTGTTCTAACGCTTGCACTTGGCGTTTAGAGTACACCATCAAAGGAGAGCCTTCTTCCATCCAAACAGATTGATATAACTTAGCAACCTTGGGAGCTCGCAGCGGAAGAATCACACCATGTAATAATGGACACCAGATCCAACGATTCATATCAACCACACGTTGGTCATGTAAAAATTGGCTTAAAAATCGTTTTACTGCCAATGCCGTCGGTTCACTCGGCGTTCCCAAGTTAACCAATAGCACACCCTGTTTTTGATTATTTTGCATTACTTCCATTCATCCATTTCATTGTTAATTGTTGAGTACGAATTCGCGGCAGGAAAGTTCATAAAAAAAGCGACCTTTAGGTCGCTTTCACTATAACAAAGTTAACAAGCCTATACTGAGCCAATTATGCTAATGCTTTCTCAATATCAGCGCTAACTTGAGCAACTGGCTTAGTGCCATCAAATTTTAGGTATTTCGTATTACCCATTTGTGCTTCTTTACCGTAGTAAGTGATCAGTGGCGCTGTTTGCTCGTGGTAAACACCTAAACGAGCACGAACGGTTTCTTCTTTGTCATCATCACGAACGACAAGATCTTCACCTGTTACGTCATCTTTACCTTCCACTTTTGGCGGGTTGTAAATGGCGTGGTAGGTACGACCAGAAGCCAAGTGAGCACGACGTCCCGCCATACGCTCAACAATAACGTCATCGGCAACATCAAACTCAATCACATAGTCAACATTAATACCCATTGCTTTTAAGCCATCAGCTTGAGGAATCGTGCGAGGAAAACCATCGAGTAAAAAGCCCTTTTCACAATCGGCTTGGGTGATGCGTTCTTTGATTAAGCCAAGGATGATTTCATCAGAAACAAGTTGACCAGCATCAATCACTGATTTCGCTTTTTTGCCAAGTTCAGTACCTGCTTTAATCGCAGCACGTAACATATCACCAGTAGAGATTTGTGGAATACCGTACTTCTCCATGATGAATTGAGCTTGAGTGCCTTTACCTGCACCGGGAGCACCTAGAAGAATGATGCGCATGTTTAATCCTCTTTAGAAAATTATGATTTATACCGAAGCTCACAACCAGATGAGACTTAAAACCAACGGTAAGTTTCGGTATAACGGTAATGAGATGAGTGAATAATAATTCGGCGAGCAACATACACAGCTTACCGATCGCATTCAAGCGATGCATTCTAACATACAAATTTAAGCGACTAACCAGATTAAGACTAAAGAATATAATCTTAGCCGGATGTTCGCTGCAAGTTTGCCTAAAATATCGCTCGTTCTCAGCAGAGAATCGCTATTCAAAGCAAAAAGCTCGCAGTTGCGAGCTTTTTGTTAGCCAGTTAGCTATTCAACCTTAGTCAAAAGCTGATTAATTGCGGTTAGGAATTGTGACGGATCTTCCATCGAACCACGCTCAGCGAGCGTCGCTTGACCTAATAAAACTTCAACCCAGCGACCAAATACTTGCTCATCCGCTTCATCGGCCATCCGTTTCACTAACGCATGTTCAGGGTTAAGTTCCAAAATATACTTCACCTCTGGTACCGGTTGACCAGCCGCAGCAAGCAATTTTGCCATCTGCGTACCCATCTCATAATCGTCGGTCACAACAACCGCAGGAGTACTTGCCAGTTTAAAGGTAGTTCGAACCTCTTTGACACGATCGCCAAGGTACTGCTTCGTACGTTCAACCACCGATTTAAACTCTTCTTCAGTCTCTTTATGCTTCTCTTTTTCCGCTTCATCTTCGAACTGGCTCAGATCTAGCCCTGCTTTGGTGATGGATTGGAACATTTTTCCATCAAACTCAGTGAGGTAGTTCATCAACCACTCATCAATGCGATCAAACATTAAAATAACTTCGATACCTTTGGCTTTAAACTGCTCTAGGTGTGGGCTATTTTTGGCCGCTGCATAGCTATCGGCGGTGAGGTAGTAGATTTTATCCTGCCCCTCTTTCATCCGTTCAACATAAGCCGCTAAACTAACCGTTTGCTCTGCTGAGTCAACCTCGGTCGAGGCGAAGCGCAATAGGCTGGCGATCTTCTCTTTATTAGCAAAATCTTCTGCAGGCCCCTCTTTGAGTACCAAACCAAACTCTTTCCAGAAGGTTTGATATTTATCAGCATCATTGCTCGCCATACGTTCAAGCATGGTCAATACACGCTTGGTACAAGCATTACGCAATGATTGAGTCACCTTGTTATCTTGTAAAATCTCGCGTGACACATTAAGCGGTAAATCGTTTGAGTCGATTAAACCACGCACAAAGCGCAAGTAGGACGGCATAAATTGCGCAGCATCATCCATGATAAATACACGCTGAACATAAAGTTTCAAGCCTGATTTATGATCGCGATTCATCATATCCCAAGGTGCTTTCGCTGGAATATAAAGTAGGCTGGTATAATCGTTTTTACCTTCTACACGGTTATGGCTCCACACCAGTGGGTCAGCATAATCATGGGAAACGTGCTTATAGAACTCTTGATACTCTTCATCACTGATTTCTGACTTAGAACGCGTCCACAACGCCTGTGCTTTGTTGATTTGTTCCCATTGGGTCTCTTCAGTCTCGTTACCTTCGTCATCACGAACCTTGGTTTGGATAGAAACTGGAATTCCAATGTGGTCTGAATATTTAGAAATCACATCACGCAGACGCCATTCAGAAAGGAACTCTTTGCCTTCCTCTCGCATGTGCAAAATGATATCGGTTCCACGAGACTCTTTATTAATGCTTTCTACTGTATATTCACCTTCACCTTGTGAATACCATTGAACCGCTTCGTTAGCGGGTAAACCCGCAGCGCGAGTTCTTACAGTGACCGCATCAGCGACGATGAAGGCCGAGTAAAAACCCACCCCAAACTGACCGATAAGCTGAGAGTCTTTAGATTGATCTTGGGATAGTTTAGAGAAAAACTCCGCTGTGCCGGATTTTGCAATCGTACCGAGATGTTCAATGACATCTTCGCGGCTCATACCAATACCGTTATCTGAAATGGTCAGCGTATTCGCTTGGGTATCAAACGATAATTTAACGCCTAAGTTGGCATCACCTTGATATAAATCGGCATTAGACAACGCTTGAAAACGAAGTTTATCCGCAGCATCAGAGGCATTTGAAATTAATTCGCGAAGGAAGATCTCTTTATTGGAATAAAGAGAGTGAATCATAAGATGAAGTAACTGTTTGACTTCAGATTGAAAACCACGAGTTTCTTTATTGGTAGTAGCCGTTTCGCTCATACTAGCTCCATAACATCTGAGTTATTTTCATTCACACACAGAGTGTGCAACCAAGGATGATTTGCTAGTAAGATGAGGCTGGCAATTGTAAATTCAAGGTCAATAATCATAAAAACACTGTTTTTTTCATTTATTTTGATTATGCTTGCCGTAATTTTTATCAAAGAAAATAAAAACTAGCATAATGTTTCATCAATTGCTTCCCCAAGCAGGCTAGGTTGATGGACGGTTAAACATGCCAACAATAAGAAGATTATCATGAGTAACATAGGCACAAAATTCATCCTTGCTAACCGATTCACGTTTGATCCCAATAGTAACTCTTTGCTTGAACAAGAAAACGAACAAGAGGCTGTTCGCCTTGGTAGTAACGAAAGTCGAATTTTACTTCTACTTTGTGAACGCCCAAATGAAGTCATTACACGCCATGAACTGCATGAGTTTGTGTGGCGTGAACAAGGTTTTGAAGTTGATGACTCAAGCTTAACTCAAGCGATTTCAACACTTCGTAAGATGTTGAAAGATCAAACCAAATCACCAGAATTCGTCAAAACCGTGCCGAAACGAGGTTATCAAATGATCGCCTCGGTGACTCGAGCAACCCCCTACTCACAAAAAAACACCACCAACGAGCCTGAAGAGGAACCGTTACTGGCCAGTGAGTCTATCCAAGACATTGACGCGGACACCACTTCGCAACCCGAAGAGACAACATCCCAAACCGTGACGACAGATCCACTCGCGAAAGTAAAAATAGGGAAAGAAAAGTTAACACTGCAAAGCAAATTGATGTTGGTTGTGGCTCTTTTCTTACCTATCCTAGCTCTCCTATTGACTAGCCCTGCACAATCAAAATTTAAACAGATTGCGGTTTATAACAACATAGTTGTGAATACGCCCATCAATCATCCAGACCTAAACAAATGGTTACCTTCTATTGAAAAATGCGTAAAAAAATACAATGAATCACATACTGGAGAACTGGCACCTAAGCAGGTGATTGCGACTGGTGGTCAAAATAATCAGCTCGTATTGAATTACATCCATAGTTCTGAGTTCTCGGGTGAAAATGTCACTTTACGAATTTTAGCTAACCAAGATGATTTGGCCAACGTGTGTAAATAAGGGCATAAATATGAATCCAAAAGTGGCAACCCTCATCTTAGCTATCTCTGCACTATTCAGTAGTTGGTTATACTGGGGCAGTGATTTAAAAATAGAACAAATCCTAACGGCGCAAGAATGGCAATCTAAAATGGTCACTGTGGTAAAACGCAGTCAACAGAATGATTCTGTTGGGCCAATCCGTCGGGTTGATGTCAATTCGAATGTGAAATATTTACCTAACGGTACTTATATTAGAATGTCAAATGTGAAGTTATTCGCCGTGGGTGGTGAAAGTGAAAGTTTCATTAATATCTCAGAAACCGGCACCTGGGATATCAGTGATAGCTACTTATTGATATCGCCTAGCGAATTTAAAAACATTAGTTCTAGTCAAAGTAAGGACTTTACCCCTGAGCAACTAGAACTGATTACTCAATTTTTCAAGATGGATGCTCAACAAAGTCGACGTATTGATGTCGTCAATGAAAAAACATTATTGCTCACCAGCCTAAGCCATGGTTCGACAGTGCTGTTCATCAATTAGCCATCGAGTAATCTGTAACTTCAATGAAGGGTCGAAAAGATCCTTTGTTGCGTATGGCCCTTACTTCTTCACAAAAGGTATACCATGGAAAAAGCCAATATTGAGATCTACTATTGCCGCCAATGTAATTGGATGCTTCGAGCCACTTGGCTAAGCCAAGAGTTACTGCATACTTTTAGTGAAGAAATTGAATCTGTGCGTCTCTACCCTGATACAGGGGGACGATTTGAAATCATGTGCAATGGACAACGTATTTGGGAACGTAAACATGATGATGGTTTCCCTGAAGCAAAAGTTCTTAAGCAACGAGTCCGAGATATCATTGACCCAGAGCGAGATCTGGGTCATTCAGACAACAGGTAAATCAGATAGCGACGGGTTTAAGAACTGGTCGCTAAACGATATTGCGCTAGTCCTTGCCCCTCTAGCCCTATTACTTGAAATAATCCATCCGTATAAATAGCGTAGCTTGGGGGAAATTCATTACGTGGAAAGGTCGCGGACCCCGGGTTGACAATAATGACATCATCTTGACCTTGCGCCATAGGGATGTGCGAGTGGCCATGGATCAAAACATCACCTTTTTTTAATGGTGGCCTATTTTGAGCATTATATTGATGGCCATGCGTTAAGAAAAAACGAGTTCCTGACTCCAAAACTACCCAACAAAAATCCATCATCATCGGAAAGTCGAGCAGCATTTGGTCGACTTCGCTATCACAATTGCCTCTGACCGCCACAATATGCGGCGCCCATCGATTCAAGCACTCCGCCACTGCGGTCGGATTATACCCATCAGGTATAGGATTACGCGGACCATGATTTAAAAGGTCTCCTAGCAGTACTAAAGTGTCTGCACCTGACTGTTCAAATAGACTGAGCACTTTTTCAGTAGCAGGCAGTGAACCGTGTAAATCCGAAGCAAAAAACAACTTCATACTTTTATCTCCGTATTTTGGAGCTACAGATTGTACGAATTTCAGCACACTTCGTCATCTCGAGTTATGGATAAACATTGTCATTTATCACCACGAACAATTCACGTATGCTAAATAAGTTTCCTATATTAGGTTAGATGGCAAACAAGCATCGCCACTTAACTAACATGGCTATCGTTCTCATCACCACCATTTAGGTAATATCGCACAGACCAATGAGGTAGAAACATGAAAATACTATTAACGGGAGGGACTGGCTTTATCGGTAAAGAGCTGATGAAACAGATTTTCACGCACAATATCTACCTCCTCACGCGCGATATAGAGCGTGCTAAGCAGCAGCTCGCCCATGTAGACAAAGGTAGTATCACCTACCTGACTTCCCTAGCGAGTTTAAAAGACGCGAATCAATTTGACGCCATTATCAATCTTGCAGGAGAACCGATCGCCGACAAACGTTGGAGCAAACAACAAAAAGCGATCATTTGCGCTAGTCGATGGGAAATAACAGAGCGGTTAGTTGAGCTCATCCATGCCAGTACTGAGCCCCCCTCCGTATTCATCAGTGGCTCGGCCGTCGGCTATTATGGTGACCAACAGTCTCATCCGTTTGATGAAACATTACATGTGCACCAACAAAGTTTTCCTCATCACGTTTGCGAAAAATGGGAGCGCATCGCACTCCAAGCGCAATCAGAAAAAACTCGAGTGTGCCTATTGCGTACGGGGATCGTGCTCGCTAGTGATGGTGGTGCTTTAAAGAAAATGCTGCCACCTTACCGTTTAGGCTTGGGCGGCCCTCTTGGTAAGGGTGAGCAGTATATGCCATGGATCCACTTATTAGATATGGCACGAGCGATAGCCTATTTATTAGACACGCCACATGCACAAGGTGCTTTTAACCTCTGTGCTCCACATCCCGTACCTAATAAGCATTTTAGCCAGCTATTGGCGAAAACATTACGTCGACCACACATACTATTCACTCCCAAATGGGTTCTAAACTTTGCAATGGGTGAAGCGGCTGTTTTACTGTTTGACAGTATTAGAGCAAAACCTAAAAAGCTAACCGAGCTAGGATTTCACTTCCAGTTTTCACACATAGAACCTGCGTTGAAAAATATATTACAGCATCGTGCTTAACCAAAACTGGCCTATATTTTTTGTGCATAGCAAGGTATACGATAATGACAAAAGCGATACTTATCAGTGGATAAACCGACGGTTGCATAAAGTAGCACAACCAACTTAATTGTCATTAATTCGTAACATTCATGTGACATGATACAACTCTGGATATCCCAGTTAATCCAATATAAAGCGTTACATGTGGTACGACGAATATGACATTACACCAATTAAATTGGCTCAGTGTCGGTGTTGCGCTGACACTATTTTTAATATTATAGACACCTTTGCTTGCCCTCTCTTTGAGAGATAAAAAACGCTACTTTAACGGTAGCGTTTTTTATTTGCCCTTGATATTCCAATTTTCACCCCTATTTCTAATACTATAAACTTGATTATCGCAAGGAAAATATCATGCAATCACCTTACATCGTTGAGGTCAATCAGCACAACTTTCGAGAGGTGTTCGAACGCTCAGTTGAGACTCCTATTCTCTTTTATTTTTGGGCACCCATGAATCAAGAGAGCGTACAACTCATTCCTGAATTACAAAGCGTAGCGCAACAACACAGTGGCGCATTCACATTGGCTCTTCTCAACTGCCAACAAGAACAGCAAGTGGCAGCACAATTTGGTGTTCAAGCCCTGCCAACAATCGCTCTGTTTATTAATGGTCAAGCGGTCGACGGTTTAGCAGGTGCTCAGACCATAGAAACAGTGAATGCAATGTTAAGCAAACATTTGCCAAGCCACGATGAAGTCGCGCTACAGCAAGCCTTAACACTGATAGAGCAAACACAACATTCGCAAGCACTCCCCTTACTACTAAGTCTACCTGACGATATGAAAGCAAAAGCAGAGGTCAAACTGGCCCTCGCTGATGTGTTTCTGGAAACTCAGCAGTATGAAGCGGCAGAAACAGAACTGGAACGCATCCCACTAGAGTATCAAGATGGTTACTACAAAGGCTTAATCGCCAAACTGGAGCTGCATAAGCAAGCCGCTGACAGCCCAGAGATTCAGGCATTAGAAGAGATTTTTTCCGCTGAGCCAAACAACGCTCACATAGCAAGTGAGTTAGCGCTTCAATATCATCAAGTTAACCGTAATGAAGAAGCTCTCGAGCTGTTATGGTCATTTTTACAAAGCGACCTCAATTGCCTCGATGGCGAGCTCAAAAAAGTGTTTATGGACATTTTAAGTGCTCTTGGACAAGGAAATAGTGTGGCAAGTCTCTATCGCAGAAAGCTGTATTCACTATTATATTAATAATATCAAGCAATTAAACTGGAAACGTTCTGCTTTGATTGTTAAAAAACCAGTATCAAATCTCATTATTTCATTTGTTCCATATCGATAACTGATAGAGAATGATCAATAGCAAAGCTCAAACGTTGATGAGAATCGCTCCTATATCCAAATGACTTGGAGATACCGGCAGTCGGCAAGTGAGTTCATCCCTATGAGCACAATAAGCTCTATGATTGGGGTGAACGAACTTAGCTAACACAGCGGCCGTTTCAATAGAGAAAGGAACATCAACATTAGGATTATTTAATACTAAAAAGGAACCGTTATGGCTATTGATTCACTCGTCGCCGTTGGCATATTTGTATTCGTCGTTATTTCATTTATCTTTTCTGCCGTGAAAACCGTTTCACAAGGGAGTAATTGGACAGTAGAGCGTTTTGGACGTTACACACACACCCTACGCCCCGGTTTAAATATCATTATTCCGTTCATTGATCGCGTCGGACAAAAAATCAATATGATGGAACAGGTGCTTGATATCCCAGCACAAGAAGTGATATCCAAAGATAACGCCAATGTTGTTATCGACGCGGTTTGCTTCGTGCAAGTGATTGATGCTGCGAAAGCCGCCTATGAAGTTAGCGAACTACAACACGCCATTCGCAACTTAACTCTAACCAATATGCGTACCGTACTGGGCTCGATGGAACTGGATGAAATGCTCAGCCAGCGTGACATGATCAACACTAAATTGTTATCGATAGTCGATCAGGCGACTAACCCTTGGGGTGTAAAAGTCACTCGTATCGAAATTAAAGATGTACAACCACCAGCAGATTTAACCGCAGCGATGAATGCGCAAATGAAAGCGGAGAGAAATAAACGTGCTGAAGTGTTAGAAGCCGAAGGCGTACGTCAAGCACAAATTTTACGCGCCGAAGGCCAAAAACAGTCTGAAATACTTAAAGCTGAAGGTGAAAAGCAGGCGGCTATTCTTCAAGCAGAAGCACGTGAACGCGCTGCCGAAGCGGAAGCTAAAGCGACAGAGATGGTTTCGAATGCGATTGCGCAAGGTGACATGCAAGCGGTTAACTACTTTATCGCTCAAGGATATACCGAAGCACTTAAAGCCATTGGTCAAGCAGAGAACAGCAAAATCATCATGCTGCCATTAGAAGCAACTGGGTTGATGGGTTCGGTTGCTGGCATTGCTGAAATGTTCAACCTGAAATCCTCACAAGATAAGTAGGCCTAACGTGATAGAGCTAATACAACAAATGAATTATTGGCACTGGCTCGCATTAGGCTTAGTGCTTGTTGCATTGGAACTGCTTGGAACTGCTGGGTATTTTCTTTGGTTAGGTATTTCCGCACTCATCGTTGGCCTTATCTTTGCGATGCTCCCCATCAGTTGGCAACTGCAGTGGATGGCTTTTGCAAGTTTATCACTCGTCACGACTTGGTTATGGTGGCGTAAACAATTTAAATCAGACCACGATGGTGACGAGACTCGTGATCTGAACCAGAAACAGAAACAGCTGATCGGACAAACAGCTCGTCTTAAAGAGAGCGTTCAAGAAGGGGCAACTTTTCGATTGCAGCTCGGCGATACGACGTGGACAGCAAAATGCCAGCAAAACCTAGAAGCCGATGTTGTGGTTAAAGTCGTAGATGTCGAAGGAATAGTGTTGATTGTTGAGCCTAAAGAGAGCTAGCTTCATTGAGTAAACATCAGTAAGAAAGTACATAAAAACCAAAAGTGATGAATTGCTTTTGGTTTTTTCATTTATGGGCAGCCCAATTGTAGTGTGTGCCTCCACAGCTCATTAGCTAATGAGCTCATTTTCACACTGACTTGTTCAAGTCGTTATGGCAACACTGCCCCTTCAAATTATCTATGATTGGGCATTCACTACCACCGTCGCCTGGACATTCGGTAATCCACTCTTCTAGTTGCAACTTAATCAATGAAAGCTCTGCCAGCTTCTGTGATACTTGTTTCAACTTCTCTTGCGCTTTCTCTTTGACTGCAAAACTGGTCCGGGACGGATCGTTGGCAAGGGCGAGTAAGGATTTACATTCCTCTAAACTAAAACCAACGCGCTTGCATCGCGCAATAAGTAAAAGATCATCAATATGCGCTTGTTGATAATGACGGTAACCATTTTCTGAACGAAGGGGCGGCGATATCAGCCCCTTCTCTTCATAAAGACGAATGGACTTAGCGGTAAGTGCTGTTAACTGAGAAACTTGGCTAATATTCATAGGCTAACCATTGAGAAATACAAAGACAAAAACACAAAAGGCATGGGAGTGAACCATGCCTTGTTAGTGCTAAAAATACAATGAAATGCCATTTACGCAAGAAAAATAGCCTTTACTCTTGGCTAATCAGCCACGCTAGAATCGCCGCTTTATCGGCTTTGTCAGTTTTCTGGTACCAATCGGCCATCATGGTCACTAGCTTATTTTCGCTCACCAGCGGCTGATTAACAGCGGCACGGTTTGCAAAGGCCCAATTGGCAAATTCTTGTTGCTCCGCGCTAGTTGCTTCGCCATAGAGATACTGCACCATTGTGAAACTAGTTGGCACGGCAGTCGTTACCGGCTCTGCACTGATTACTGTCTCACTAGCTTGAGCAGGCATTGGAGCTGCTTGACCACGTTTTTGATTAAATCCGACCTGATTCAGTGCACTGATTGAGGCGACTTTCGCTTGCGAATTATATTGATAGAGCTCTTTTTCATAATCTCGGATCAGTGAAAAACCTTGTGTGACTAAAACGTCTTGTTGAAACTCCACTGACTGCTTAGCTGCATTAGTCAAGACAACCGCAGGGTTCTTATCAAATGCTTTGGCAGTGGTTTCATCTTTGACCATCGATGCCGGTTTAAGCAGCACCTTACTATTGCTTTGATTAAAACTCACCACGATCGCCGGTGATTTATATTTATTTTGATTACCACCAAAGTGAATTACTTTGTCAAAACGTACCAAAAGCTGGTTTGCGCCATCAGGTAGAGTAATTTCATTGGTATGGCCAAACGATATTTCAGGTTCAACGCCATTCACGGCTAGAATCTGGAGGTTTCGATCTATATTCACCACCACATCAGCGTAGGAGCTAGCAGAAATAACCATTCCTAATAACGCGCTAATCATAAGTTTGTTCATTATTACCTCCAGTTAAAAGGCGAGCTATCGCTCGCCTCGATTTACACTTTTAATCTATATGATTAGAAGTAGTATTCTACACCCATCAAGAAACGAGTTTGGTCATTGGCATCAGCATTGCCTTTGCCATCACCGTCAGCAGGGGTCATCATATCGTAATTACGCACGTCAAAGTAGAGTACTGCAGATGGGTCAAGTACATACAATGCGCGTGCTGTAATTGCACGACTACTACTTTCTGCTTGTGTTTCACCGCCAAATTTCGCTTTAGTCGTAGCAGAATAACCTGCTTTAAATAACCACTCAGATGTTGCCCAGTAAGCTAGTGTTGCAGAGTAAGCATCCTGTTTTTTCTCAACATTATTTACTTCGTTAGTCATATGTTTCCAAGCAGCTGTCAAGCTCAACTTGTCAGTAATAGATACGTTACCACCAACTAAGTAATAAGCAGCTTGGGCTTCGTCTGTCTTAGCAGCCGTTGCATCAACCCATTTTTTCTCACCGTTAGAACTGTCAAATTCATAGTAGCCATCTTTAGCTGCAGTTACAGTTTTCTCTTTCGAACCAAGATAAGCACCACCGTGGATACCAAAACGTTCTGCGTTATAAGCTAACGCAAAGCTCACTACTGCGTTATCAGTAGAGCTTTCCATTTTGCTGGCAGATAGAGAGTATTTGAAACCACTGTAGTCTACAGAGTCGAAACGGATCACGTGGTCTGCACGGTCTTGGTAACCTGCACCAATTGCATTGTGCCAGTCAAATACATTACCTAAACCTGGGTTTGAGTGTGGCCAGTCTACATAATCGTAGATAGAAACAAGTTGACGCCCGACTTTGACTGTACCTACATCATCAAATGCTAAACCAAGATAGGTATCACGACCACCAAATTGACCACCAGTATCACCATTAAATGCGTTAGATGTTTCAATTTGCCACACAAAATCAGGGCCAAAATTATTGAATGATTGAGTGCCACGAAGCCCGACACGTGATTCAATTTCCACACCAACAGTATCATCTTTCGCGCTATCACCTTTACTTTCAAAGTAAAGGTTACCAGCAGCTTGACCGTACAACTGGACATTGTCCGTTAGTTGAGCAGCTTGAACACCAACTGCAGCCATAGCAACTGCAGCGCCTAAAAGAGTACGTTTAAACATTTTGTCCATGGAAAAACTCCTAAAAATAGATATAGCTGTTTTTATTTCCCCCTTAAGTTGGCCGCCGAAGGGAGAAATCATTTCCTATGTTGAAAACCTAAATTAGTCATTAATTTTCTGATTTTCTCTTTTCCTGCATACACATCGTGTATCCATGTTCACTAGACTAACTTCGCAACAGAAAACATCAATGAGAACTTAATTTTTATCTAAAAAAATATGAGCTACGGCAAACTTTGACCAAGTAAGTGATCGAGATCTAATAAGTCATAAAACAAAATATAAAAACAAAAAACTCATTAATTTTCAAAATGATACGAAAACAATTACACTAATAGCTTGAAGTGCATCGCAATAATAAATTGAAAGAGAGTAAAGTTCTTCTTGATTGGCATCGAAGCAAATGAGGGCTTTTTTTCTAATTACTGGACATTTTAATGTGGAGGTTTGAGATAAAAATAAAGCCTCAAAATTAATTTTGAGGCTTTATTAAGGAAGGGATGCTTAAAAAATTAGCTTTTCATTAACTCAAGCAAATCTTGTTCGCTGCGAATTTCGATCCCTAGTTCTTGCGCTTTTACTAATTTTGAACCGGCCGCTTCTCCGGCAAATAGTATATCGGTGTTTTTAGAGACGCTTCCCGTTACTTTTGCGCCAAGCTCTTGTAGCGCCGCTTTCGCATCACTTCTAGAGAGTTTCGACAAGCTCCCCGTCAAAACCACCACTTTACCAAGTAAAGGGAGAATCGCATCTTGGCTCGGCTTTTCGATATTAGGCCACTGGATACCGAGTTCGATCAATTCATTAATCACCCGTTGGTTTTTATCTTGCTCAAAAAAAGATGTGATGTGACTCGCAACGATAACTCCAACATCTTGAACTTCAAGTAGTTCTTCATGGGTCGCTTGGCGAATTTTGTCTAATGACCCGAAATGGAGCGCAAGATTCGCCGCCGTCGCTTCCCCGACTTCACGTATGCCCAATGAATACAAAAAACGGGGTAATGTGGTCATTTTGGCGGCATTCAGTGCATTAACGATATTTTGTGCTGATTTTGGTCCCATACGCTCTAACACCGTTAGCTGCCCTGCTTTTAGACGGAAGAGGTCCGCGGGCGTGCTCACCATCTCTTTATCAACAAGCTGCTCAATCACTTTTTCGCCTAAACCATCCACGTCTAACGCTTTGCGAGAGACAAAGTGCTTTAATGCTTCTTTGCGCTGAGCTTGACACACTAACCCCCCTGTACAACGGGCGACAGCTTCACCTTCAACACGCTCAATGTCAGAGTTGCACACCGGGCAGTACTGCGGGAAAACAATATCGACCACTGCATTAGAGCGTCTGTCTAACAACACAGAAACAATCTGTGGGATAACATCGCCTGCTCGACGAATAATAACGCTATCACCAATTTTCACGCCTAGGCGCTCAATTTCATCAGCGTTGTGTAATGTCGCATTGCTGACGGTGACTCCCCCCACAAATACAGGTTCTAACTTCGCAACAGGTGTAATAGCCCCGGTACGGCCCACTTGAAATTCAACATCGTTCAGGAGCGTTATTTCTTCTTGGGCAGGAAATTTATAAGCTATCGCCCAGCGAGGCGCCCGCGCGACAAAACCGAGCTTTTGTTGCAGTTCAATATCATCAACTTTAATCACCACGCCATCAATCTCATACGCGAGTTGAGCGCGACGAGTTAAGATACTTTGGTAGTACTCTTTCACTTCATCCATTGAAGAGACTAGACGTGTTTCAGGGCACATCGGCAGCCCCCACCCTTTTAACTGCAAAAAGCGCTGATAATGACTGCTTGCTAACTCAGCGCCTTCAATCACACCAACACTGTAAGCATAAAAATTCAACGGCCTTTGAGCTGTGATTTTTGAGTCGAGCTGTCTCAAGCTCCCTGCGGCTGCATTTCTTGGGTTAACAAAGGTTTTTTCACCTTTTTTGAGTGCTTGTTGGTTCAATCGCTCAAAACCGGCTTTAGGCATGAACACTTCACCACGAACTTCTAAACGAACGGGCCACCCTTTTCCCTGTAACTTCAGTGGAATAGCACTGATCGTTCGCACGTTTTCCGTAATGTTTTCACCGACCGCGCCATCCCCACGCGTGGCGGCTTGTACTAACACACCATTTTCGTAAAGCAAACTCACGGCTAAACCATCAAGCTTAGGTTCGCAGCAAAAAGCGTTAAAGTGGGCACTCGGTATCCGGTCTTGCATCCGCTTGTGAAAGGCATCAAGCTCATTCTCATCAAACACATTATCTAAAGAGAGCATTGGAATTTCATGAGTCACCTGGGCAAAACCCTCTAAAGGCTTACCTCCAACACGCAAGCTGGGTGAATCCGCTGTGACTAACTCCGGATACTGCGATTCCAACTCAAGCAGCTCACGCATCAAACGATCATACTCAGCGTCAGGAATTTCAGGGTTATCTTCTACATAATAACGTACAGCATGATAATGCAGCGTCTCACGAAGTTGGCTTAATTTGTGTTCTATTGTTTGCATCATAATTCTCTCGGATCATGAAAAAAGGCTCCGACTAGGAGCCCTTAATGGTCGATGTTTATTCTACGCGTCTACGCGTTGCGTGCGCTTTTAAACTCTTGGATTTGGCGTCGGTAGGCAGCCAATCGATCTGGCGTCATTAAATTACGCGCATCATCCAATACATTGCCACCTAAATCATCAGCGATTTGTTGAGCGGTTTTAAGCATTAATTTGAAATTTTGATCAGGCTCGCCGTAGCAAGGCAGTGTCATGAAGAATGAGATACCGCGAGTAGTAAACTCCGCAGGATCATGATGTGCCAATGTACCGGGTTGCATCATGTTGGCAACACTAAACAGCACTTTCCCTGTACCTGACAGATCGGCATGCCGGTGGAAAATATCCATCTCACCATAAAGAAGGCCGTTTTGCTGCATACTGTCAAAAAGCTTAGTGCCGACAAAGGGATCATTTCCCGCACAATGCACATTCAGCACAATCACTTCCATTTCGGCTTCTTGAACGTCGGATTTTTGATTATCGTCAGCAATGACATCATCTTGTTCACTGAGACTTGGGGATTCGGTTTTCATCGATATTGAGGGCACATCATCGAGTTCATCAAGCACATTTTCAGGTTCAAAGCTTGGTGAATAACCGTCAATGAGAGGGTCAACCGCTTCACTAAAATCTGGCTCTTTACGTACTTTGCGAATAATTTCGAAATCATCTTCCGGAGCAAATGAACGCTGGGTCGCAGATTGTGTATCATCGTGATCAACATCAATTTTACCAAGAGGCTTATCCTCAAACTTGGACTTCCCTTCTTTCTTACTGGTCCAAAGACCATGAAATAGCAACGCGGCTATCGCTAGCGCGCCAACAATTATGAGTACGAATCGCAATTCCTGCATGTTTCACTCTCAGTTTCTCGATGCATGGTTATTCTCAGCTTTACCAGCTTGAATTGAACGTGTCACCAACGTGGGTTATATCGGTCTATCGGGGTACTTTACCAAAAGTTTGTACCGATTTAGAACAACTTAATGTGAGAAGTTCAATACATGATGTGATTTTCACCACGCTTTTCTTCTTCGGCAGGTTGAGTAGAATAGCTTTTTAGCATTGATTAACAGATATTCACATGGATAACGGTATGACACTTAAGCAACGTTCAGGTTTTGGATACTTCTTTTTTGGTCTAGAGCTAGCACTCACCCCCGGCATTCGACGCTTTGTGATTCTGCCATTACTCATCAACATCATTCTCGTCGGCAGCGCTCTTTTTTACTTATTCAATCATCTCAATACGTGGATAGAACAGTTTATTGGTCAAATCCCTGATTTTTTATCTTGGCTAAGTTACGTTTTATGGCCATTGCTCGCGATCACTATCTTAGCCACGTTCTCCTATTTCTTCAGTACGCTGGCTAACTTCGTCGCTGCACCATTTAATGGGCTACTCGCAGAAAAAGTGGAAGAAAGATTAATTGGCGCTCCAATCAACAGCGATGGCATCTGGTCTATGGTCAAAGACATCCCACGTATCCTCGCAAGAGAGTGGCGAAAATTAATCTATACCTTACCCAAAGCAATCGGTTTGTTCTTATTGCTCCTAATTCCTGCCTTAGGACAAACCTTAGGCCCTTTGCTGTGGTTCATTTTCACTGCATGGATGTTAGCCATACAATACTGTGACTACCCATTTGACAACCACAAAGTGAGCTTTAACCAGATGAGACACAATTTGAAACAAAAACAGACCAAGGCATATAGCTTTGGTGTTTTAGTGTCGATTTTTACCACCATACCCATTGTTAACTTAATCGTCATGCCAGTTGCTGTATGCGGTGCAACAGCCATGTGGGTTGGTGAATTTAAAAACAAACTGCAGTGATGGTGCGAGGGAGATTCAACCTGCATATCCCTCTATAAGTTATAACTTTTTAATCCTTTTACGTTTTAAGGTTAACACCTATTCTGCATCTGTATCCACTCACGTGTCTTATCAGACAGCCAGGCACATATAACGTGTGTAATAAAGGAATATCGCAATGAGCAAAATTTACGAAGACAACTCTCTGACTATTGGTAACACTCCTCTTGTTCGCTTAAACAAAGTCAGCAAAGGTAAGGTACTGGCGAAAATTGAAGCGCGCAACCCAAGCTTTAGCGTGAAGTGCCGTATCGGTGCCAACATGATTTGGGAAGCAGAAAAAGCTGGCACACTGAAACCTGGCGTTGAACTTGTAGAGCCAACCAGCGGTAACACCGGTGTTGCTCTTGCATTTGTTGCAGCAGCTCGTGGTTATAAGTTGACGCTTACTATGCCTGAATCAATGAGTTTAGAGCGCCGTAAACTGCTTAAAGCTTTAGGAGCCAACCTTGAACTCACCGAAGCGGCGAAAGGCATGAAAGGCGCAATTGCTAAAGCAGAAGAAATTGTTGCCAGCAACCCTGAAAAATACTTGTTGCTGCAGCAATTCAATAACCCAGCCAACCCACAAATCCACGAAAAAACAACAGGGCCGGAAATCTGGGATGCAACTGATGGTGAGATTGACGTGTTCGTTGCAGGTGTCGGAACCGGTGGTACTTTAACGGGCACAAGTCGCTACATTAAGGGCCAAAAAGGCAAGGCTATCATCTCAGTTGCGGTTGAACCTGCGGAGTCGCCAGTCATTGCTCAAGCACTTGCTGGAGATGAAATCAAACCTGCGCCACACAAAATCCAAGGTATAGGAGCGGGATTTATTCCTGGCAACCTCGATTTATCCCTCATTGACCGTGTTGAAGCCGTCACTTCAGAAGAAGCGATTGAAATGGCAAGACGCCTCATGGAAGAGGAAGGGATTTTGGCTGGAATTTCATCAGGCGCAGCGATTGTAGCAGCGAATAGATTAGCAGAACTACCTGAATTTGAAGGAAAAACAATTGTAGCGGTACTACCAAGCTCAGGTGAGCGTTATCTGAGCACCGCACTATTTTCTGGCCTATTTACCGAGAAAGAGAACCAACAGTAATAGGTGGTTAAATCAAATTTTCGTTTAAAAAAGCCCCATACAGGGGCTTTTTTGTTGATCCTTGCCTCACCTTTGGTAATATCACCTCGTTTTATTTTAAGCTTCGAAATAAAGAAGTCAGAAACGTATTAACTATAATGACGAATGACAACATAGATTGAAATCGTGATTATGAAATTTAAATCAGTATCAGCTATGACACTAAAACAGCGTTACTCTGCTAGCAGAACCGTTGATTAGCAGTTAAGCTGTTCTGGTGAAGAAACTAACAAAAAATAAATCAATTGGGGTATATAACATGTACGAGAAGCAAGTAGAAATCACTGCAGAAAACGGCCTTCACACTCGTCCTGCTGCGCAGTTCGTTAAAGAAGCAAAAGTATTCGATGCAGACATCACAGTGACTTCTAACGGCAAAAGCGCAAGTGCTAAGAGCCTATTCAAACTTCAAACTCTTGGCCTAGTAAAAGGTACCGTTGTGACTATTTCTGCTGAAGGCCCTCAAGCTAAGCAAGCGGTAGATCACCTAGTTGCTCTCATGGACCAACTACATTAATCCGGTCCACTATTTCAAAGCCATTTTGTGAAAACAAAATGGCTTTGTTGGAAATAGTCTACATTTTGAGCTACTAATTACCGTTAGCGCAATAGTCCACATTCTCCCGTTTACAGTTGACCAATTTAAGGTAACGCTATGATTTCAGGCATCCTAGCATCTCCAGGCATTGCTTTTGGTAAAGCACTGCTACTTCAAGAAGATGAAATTGTCCTAAATACTCACTCTATTTCAGATGACCAAGTAGAAGCAGAAGTTCAGTGTTTTTATGACGCTCGTAACAAATCTTCTGCTCAGCTAGAAGTGATCAAACAAAAAGCACTTGAAACATTCGGTGAAGAAAAAGAAGCCATCTTTGAAGGCCACATCATGTTGCTTGAAGATGAAGAGCTAGAAGAGGAAATTTTAGCACTCATCAAAAATGACAAAATGCATGCAGACAACGCGATCTATACCGTGATCGAAGAGCAGGCTGCTGCCCTAGAATCTCTTGATGATGAATATCTAAAAGAACGCGCGACAGACATCCGCGATATCGGTACGCGCTTTGTTAAAAATGCACTCGGCATTAATATCGTTTCACTGAGTGATATTAACGAACGGGTGATTCTTGTTGCTTACGATTTAACACCTTCTGAAACTGCACAAATCAATCTTGATTACGTGCTGGGTTTTGCTTGTGATATCGGTGGTCGTACATCTCATACTTCAATCATGGCACGTTCACTTGAGCTTCCAGCGATTGTTGGTACTAACGACATCACTAAGAAAGTAAAGAATGGCGACATGCTTATTCTTGACGCCATGAACAACAAAATCATCATTAATCCTTCAGAAGCACAGCTTGAAGAAGCGAAAAAAATTCGTGATGATTTTGCTGCGGAAAAAGAAGAGCTCGCAAAACTAAAAGACCTACCTGCTATCACACTCGATGGTCACCAAGTTGAAGTATGCGGTAACATCGGCACAGTAAAAGACTGCGATGGTATTTTACGCAACGGTGGTGAAGGCGTTGGCTTATATCGTACTGAGTTTTTATTCATGGACCGCAGCGCGCTACCAACTGAAGATGAGCAATACCAAGCTTATAAAGAAGTTGCAGAAGCGATGAGTGGTGAAGCGGTGATTATCCGTACCATGGATATCGGTGGTGATAAAGATCTCCCGTACATGGATCTACCAAAAGAGATGAACCCATTTTTGGGCTGGCGCGCGATTCGCATCAGCTTAGACCGTCGTGACATCTTACGAGATCAGCTTCGTGGCATTCTGCGTGCATCTGCGCATGGTAAACTGCGTATCATGTTCCCGATGATCATCTCTGTAGAAGAAATTCGTGAGCTTAAAAACGCCATTGAAGAATACAAAGAAGAACTTCGCACTGAAGGCTTAGCGTTCGATGAAAATATCGAAATCGGCGTTATGGTTGAAACACCTGCGGCAGCGGCAATTGCGCACCACTTGGCAAAAGAAGTGTCATTTTTCTCTATCGGTACCAATGATTTAACCCAATACACTCTTGCGGTTGACCGTGGTAACGAAATGATTTCACACCTGTATAACCCACTTTCTCCAGCGGTTTTAACCGTGATTAAGCAAGTGATTGATGCTTCACACGCTGAAGGTAAATGGACGGGTATGTGTGGCGAGTTAGCGGGTGATGAACGTGCAACGCTACTTCTACTTGGTATGGGACTCGATGAATTCTCTATGAGTGGTATCTCTATCCCTAAAGTGAAGAAAGTGATCCGCAACTCAAACTTCGCCGAAGTTAAAGCGATGGCAGAAGAAGCACTCTCTTTCCCAACCGCAGCTGAAATCGAAGCTTGTGTGGAAAAATTCATCGCAGAGAAAACGCAATAATTCGCTAATACCAATGAGATAGACGACTAAAAATAGGTCGTCTATTGTTGGCGATTGGTATACTATAATTCGACAGAATAAAATTAAACGTTAGGAGCATGACACAATGGGTCTGTTTGATAAACTTAAGAAGCTAGTATCTGACGACAGCTCAGATGCAGGTGCGATTGAAATTATTGCCCCTCTTTCTGGTGAAATCGTCAATATCGAAGATGTGCCAGATGTTGTTTTCGCTGAGAAAATTGTTGGTGATGGTATTGCGATTAAACCATCAGGCAACAAAATGGTAGCTCCAGTTAACGGCACTATCGGTAAGATTTTCGAAACTAACCATGCGTTTTCAATCGAGTCTGATGACGGTGTTGAGTTATTCGTTCACTTTGGTATCGACACAGTTGAGCTAAAAGGTGAAGGTTTCACTCGTATCGCTCAAGAAGGCCAAGCGGTTAAAGCAGGCGATACTGTTATCGAATTCGACCTAGCGCTTCTTGAAGAGAAAGCAAAATCAACACTAACACCTGTTGTTATCTCTAACATGGACGAAATCAAAGAGCTGAACAAGCTTTCTGGCACCGTCGTTGTTGGTGAAACACCGGTTCTACGTGTAACTAAGTAATTCGTTAAAATTTTTATTATGTAAAAAACGCTGCTGATTTGCAGCGTTTTTTGTTTCTACAAAAACAGCTCAAATCGCACTACAAACCTAACGCGTATTGCAACAGTTTTTCCTTCACTGGGCCTGAATGTTCGGCCAACTTCAATACCGCGTTGCGCACCAACTTTGCTGGCAAAACCTCGTTGCTGAACGTTTTATAAAACAGATCCATTCCTGATTGCATCACTAAGTTATCCGGCCTTCTGCGTGTTTCATAATTCCGTAATTGCGCTTGTGTTAAAGCTTCTTGATTTTGTGTCATAGCTAACAACGCTTTTACATCTTTAAACCCTAAATTCACCCCTTGCCCAGCCAGAGGGTTAATCGTGTGTGCTGAATCGCCGACCAAAACACATTGCCGTTTCGCATACGTCTGAGCATGACGACGAGTGAGGGGAAATGCCCCACACTGCAACACGTTAATATCGCCTAGTTCCTCAGGAAAAGAGGCCAACACTTGCTCCCTTAACTGCTGCTTGTTCATCGCACACAATTGGCGAATTCGCTTTGGTGAGTCATACCATACCAAAGAAGCTTGATTACCCGGCAAAGGAAGAAACGAGCGCGGGCCGGATGGAAAAAATTGCTGCCAAGTAATATCTTGCTGAGGCTGATGAGTTTCGACATTGATCAACATGCAATGGTGTCGATAATCCCACGCGGTAATACCAATTCCCGCCAGCTGCCGCACAAGAGAATTTGCACCATCCGCACCAATCACCCAAGTTGCAGTAAGAGTTGCGCCTGACTCTAAAAGCACGCTATTTTGTTGGCCAAACACAATGTGCTTGAGCTTATCAGGACAAAAAACCTGCAAATTCGGGTAGTGCACAAATTGTCCCCACAATCCGATCTGAATAAGACGATTTTCGACCATATAACCCAGCTGAGGGAGGCCCAGTGCATCGCTATGAAAACGAGTACGGCACTCTGGGTGCTCCCAGGTTTCTAGGCGGCGATAAGGGCAAACACGCATTTGCATAATTTCATCCCATGCGCCTAAGTCAGTAAGTAACTGAACCGAAGTTTGCGAAATGGCTGAAACGCGCAGATCCATTGCTTGGTCTATTGTAAACGCTTCAGGCTCTATACCTTCGACCAGAGCAACCGTGCGACCTTGCTTAGCAAAGCCTATCGCCACTGCCGCCCCAACCATGCCACCGCCAATCACCACCACGTCAAAATTGTTCATTGTTTACACTTAATCGTCTGAGTTTTGAGTCGATTTTCATTGTACGTTTTCAGCTCTTTTTTGCGAATTTTTTTACACAAAAACCCTGCACTTTCTATGGTAAAAATCTAGAGATGACGGAACATGCGAGAGATTTTATTGGATGACTAGTCAGTGACTTTTTAAAGCAGTACAATACGCGGCTTACCGCCGAGATGGCGGCTACAATTTGAGCATTAGTTCAACCAATTTAGACCAATAAGACGAGCGAAAGTGAGATGAGTAAGAAACTGCTAATTAAAACCTGGGGCTGCCAGATGAACGAATACGATTCATCAAAAATGGCCGACCTGCTTAACGCTGCAAACGGCTACGAGCTAACGGAAGAGCCAGAGGAAGCAGATGTATTATTACTTAACACCTGTTCGATCCGAGAAAAAGCACAAGAGAAAGTCTTTCACCAACTGGGTCGTTGGAAAACATTGAAAGATAAAAAACCAGGCGTCGTGATTGGCGTTGGCGGCTGTGTTGCAACCCAAGAAGGTGATCACATTCGTGAACGCGCTCCCTTTGTCGATGTTATTTTTGGCCCGCAAACCCTACACCGCTTGCCAGAAATGATAAAACAATCGCAAACCAACGATGCGCCAGTCATGGACATTTCGTTCCCAGAGATTGAAAAATTCGACCGTTTACCAGAACCAAAAGCAGACGGCGCAACTGCATTCGTCTCTATTATGGAAGGGTGTTCAAAATACTGCACTTACTGCGTAGTACCTTACACTCGCGGTGAAGAAGTCAGTCGCCCGATGGATGATGTGTTGTATGAAATCGCGCAACTCGCGGCGCAAGGTGTACGCGAAGTCAATCTTTTAGGACAAAACGTTAACGCATACCGTGGCCCTATGCACGATGGTGAAATCTGTTCATTTGCTAATCTGCTACGTTTAGTCGCCTCCATTGATGGTATTGATCGCATTCGATTCACCACCAGCCACCCACTCGAATTTACCGACGATATTATTGCCGTTTATGAAGACACACCTGAACTGGTGAGTTTCCTGCATCTTCCGGTACAAAGTGGTTCAGACCGAATCCTAACCATGATGAAGCGCCCACACACCGCGATTGAGTACAAATCCATTATTCGCAAACTGCGTAAGGCGCGCCCAGAGATACAAATTAGTTCTGACTTTATTGTCGGTTTCCCCGGTGAAACAGATAAAGACTTTCAAGATACAATGAAGCTGATTAAAGACGTTGATTTTGATATGAGCTTCAGCTTTATCTTCTCCCCTCGCCCGGGTACACCAGCCGCTGATTACCCATGTGATTTATCAGAAGACGCCAAAAAAGAGCGTTTATATGAACTGCAGCAAACAATCAACGCACAAGCGATGCGTTACTCACGTTTGATGTTAGGTACAGAACAACGCGTATTAGTCGAAGGCCCATCTAAGAAAAATCTAATGGAGCTTCGCGCCCGTACCGAAAATAACCGTGTCGTTAACTTTGAAGGCTCCGCCGATCTGATTGGCCAATTTGTCGATGTGAAAATTGTCGATGTATTTGCAAACTCACTGCGTGGTGAGATTGTGCGTACCGAAAAAGACATGGACCTTCGCAGTGTGATTTCGCCAACGCAGATGATGGCGAAAACACGTCGAGAAAATGAGCTAGGGGTAGCCACTTTTACACCTTAGGTTTAAGCATAATGTCATACAGTGCTCGATCATAATCGGGCACTGTACCATGGCAAACTGAGAGGCAACATTGAGCAATAAAATTGTTACGCTAGAGATAGATCTAGAACCTTCAGACAACCGCCGTCTTGCTAGCCTGTGCGGTCCATTCGATGACAACATCAAACAATTAGAACGCCGTCTTGGTGTTGAAATTAATCACCGCAGCCAGTTTTTCACCATAGTCGGTAAACCACACACTGCCGCGGCTGCGTTGGATATTATCAAATCTTTGTACGTTAATACCTCACCCATACGTGGTCAAATTCCTGATATCGAACCAGAGCAAATTCATCTAGCCATCAAAGATTCAGGGATCCTTGAGCAGCCGTCTGAATCAAGTATTCAACATGGCAAAGAAGTCTTCATTAAGACCAAGAAAGGGCTGATAAAACCGCGTACGCCTAACCAAGCTCAGTATCTCGTTAACATGGTGACGCACGACATCAGCTTTGGTATTGGCCCTGCAGGGACAGGTAAAACCTACTTAGCCGTTGCCGCTGCAGTTGATGCGCTAGAGCGCCAAGAAGTTCGTCGAATTTTGTTAACACGGCCGGCGGTTGAAGCAGGTGAAAAATTGGGCTTCCTACCCGGTGATTTAAGCCAAAAAGTCGACCCGTACCTACGACCGCTTTATGACGCGTTGTTTGAAATGCTTGGCTTTGAGCGAGTAGAAAAGCTCATTGAACGCAATGTGATTGAAGTTGCGCCACTCGCTTACATGCGCGGACGTACGCTCAACGATGCTTTTATTATTTTAGATGAAAGTCAAAACACTACCGTTGAACAAATGAAAATGTTCCTGACACGGATTGGGTTTAATTCAAGAGCCGTTATTACGGGTGATGTGACACAAATCGATTTGCCGCGTGGCGCTCGTTCAGGTCTTCGCCATGCCATTGAAGTGCTCAATGAAGTTGACGAAATCAGCTTCAACTTCTTTTTGTCTGATGATGTCGTACGTCATCCAGTGGTTGCTCGTATCGTCAACGCTTACGAAAAATGGGAAGCTCAGGACCAAAAAGAGCGTAAAGCTCAAGAGCAACGTCGTCGTGAAGAGCGAGAAGTAAAGTCTGTGGATGTTTCTACTGAAGTGAATACAGTAACCGCAACAAAAAACGTTGGTGAATAATGAGTATCGAACTAGATTTACAATTAGCGGTCAAAAATGAGCAAGGGTTACCTACTTTTGATGATATCAGCCATTGGTTAACTCACGCGGTGACCCCATTTCAGGAACAAGCGGAAGTCACTGTGCGAATTGTTGATTCCGAAGAGAGTCAACAGCTCAATCGCGATTACCGAGGAAAAGATAAGCCGACCAACGTGCTATCCTTCCCTTTTGAGATGCCTCCGGGCATAGAGTTGGATCTGCTCGGTGACCTTGTCATTTGCCGCCAAGTGGTGGAACAAGAAGCCGATGAGCAACAAAAACCGTTGATGGCACACTGGGCTCATATGGTTGTACACGGCAGTCTACATCTGCTAGGTTATGATCATATCGATGATGATGAAGCCGAAGAGATGGAATCTCTTGAAACTGAAATTCTGCAAAAAATGGGCTTTGAAGACCCGTATATTGCTGAGAAGGAATAGCTCCAGACAATGAAGCTAGTACCGCTAAAGTCGGTACGATACGTGTGCTATCACACATCTGATAGCGAGGAAAATTAGAGAAACAATGAACGAAGATAACCCCCAGAATTCTGAAGGTCCGAGTAGAAAGTCCTTTTTTGAACGCCTAGGCCAATTATTTCAAGGTGATCCGAGAGATCGCCAAGAGCTTGTAGATGTGATCCGCGACTCTGAAATCAATGACCTTATCGACCATGACACAAGAGATATGCTTGAAGGTGTAATGGAGATTTCTGAGATGCGCGTGCGTGATATTATGATCCCACGCTCACAAATGGTCACTATCGATAAAAACGATGACTTGGATACCTTAATTGCGCTGATCACCGATGCTCAGCACTCACGTTATCCAGTGATCAGTGAAGATAAAGACCATGTTGAAGGCATTCTACTAGCGAAGGACTTACTCAAATATTTAGGTTCAGACAGTGCACCTTTTAACATTTTAGAAGTGATCCGCCCGGCAGTCGTGGTACCAGAAAGTAAACGGGTTGATCGCTTATTGAAGGAGTTCCGAGAGGAGCGTTACCACATGGCGATCGTCGTGGATGAATTCGGTGGCGTGTCTGGCTTAGTGACCATTGAAGATATTTTGGAAGAGATCGTTGGCGACATTGAAGACGAGTTCGATGATGAAGAACAATTGGATATCCGTAAGCTCAGCAAACATACTTTTGCAGTTAAAGCGCTGACCACCATCGAAGAGTTTAACGAAACCTTTGGTACTAAGTTCAGCGATGAAGAAGTGGATACTGTAGGGGGATTGGTGATGACGGCCTTTGGCCACCTGCCAAGCCGTGGCGAAGTTGTAGAGATCGACAAATACAGCTTTAAAGTCACCGCAGCAGATAACCGCCGAGTGGTTCAACTGCAAGTCACTATTCCTGATCTTGAATCACTTCCAGTGATAGCAGAAGAGTGACATAACCCCATTCACATCAGCAGAATGAGATAGATGATTAAAGCACTTTTTCATCGCCTAATGCGGCCGCTTGCGGCCGCTTTTGTTGGCGCATTAACCCCACTCGCTTTTGCTCCTTATCAGTTTTGGCCGCTGGCCATACTCACCCCCATGTTGCTATTGTTGCTCATTAATCAGCAACCAGCTAAAAAAGCAGCATGGATAGGTTACTGCTGGGGCTTAGGTTTTTTTGCTTTTGGCATCAGTTGGGTGCACGTCAGTATTGATACCTTTGGTGGTATGCCCAAAATTGCCAGCCTGTTCCTGATGTCATTATTGGTCGGTTATTTAGCCCTTTATTCTGGGCTTTTCGCTGGCTTACTCAACCGTTTTTTCCGTCATAACACCATCAGCCATTTTTTATTAGCCACCCCTGCGCTTTGGCTAATTACCGATTGGCTTCGAGGCTGGGTAATGACCGGCTTTCCTTGGTTATGGCTTGGTTATAGTCAAATTGATAGCCCGCTTGCCAGTTTCGCACCACTGGGAGGCGTTGAGCTGGTCACCTTCTTAACGCTCCTCTGTTCTAGCGCTCTAGCAATGACGTGGCTTAAGCGCTCTTGGATACTCGTGCTCATTCCTCTGACCATATTGGCGACGGGGTTTGGACTACGCAATTTCGATTGGGTCACTCCCGATCCCAGCACACAAACTCGCGTCGCACTGATTCAAGGTAATATTAAGCAAGCGGAAAAATGGCTTCCCAATCAGCGCTGGCCAACCATCATGGCCTACACCGATCTCAGTCGAGAAAACTGGGACGCAGATATTATCGTATGGCCAGAGGCAGCGATTCCCGCATTTGAATTCGAGATCCCTTCCTATTTGAGTAACTTAGATTCTGCGGCAAAAATGAACGACAGTGCGATTGTCACAGGCGTGCTCAACCAAAGCCCAGAGCGCTCTTTTTACAACAGCATTCTGGTACTTGGCACCAACCCTTATGGCGACTACCGTTATGACTCTGACGCTCGCTACCATAAGCATCATTTATTGCCATTTGGTGAGTTTGTGCCATTTGAAGATTGGCTCAGGCCCATCGCACCCTTTTTCAACTTGCCGATGTCTTCATTTAGCCGTGGTGACTATATTCAACCGAATCTGATTGCCAAGGGTAGACACCTAGCCGCGGCACTGTGCTATGAAATCATCTTCAATGAACAAGTCAGAGCGAATGTCACCGATGAAACAGATTTTATCTTAACCCTCTCTAACGATGCGTGGTTTGGGCATTCAAATGGCCCATTGCAACATATGGAGATTGCTCGGATGAGAGCTTTAGAGCTGGGTAAACCGCTCATTCGTTCAACCAACAATGGTGTCACCGCCGTGACGGATCACAAAGGTAAAATAACGCAGCAGATCCCACAATTTGAAACGGCCGTATTGAAAGCAACCATCACGTCGACCAAAGGAGAGACGCCGTATCACGCTGTCGGCACTTGGCCGCTCTACGTCTGGGTGTTACTCAGTTTGATCGTCGGATGGACAAGACGTCACTCACCTCACTCTTAACCTCAAAAAGGCGCATTTCAGCGCCTTTTTGTTGTTTTCTATCAGCAACAATTAAGGTTTTAATGGCTGACGAGTAAAAGCCGTTTGCCCACATTGAATACAAGGCATAATTTCAGTTGGATGATTATACTGGGTTTTATGCCCACAATGGTCACACACTAACATCCCAAGGCCTATCATCTCCCCCGCTTGATACAAACCTTGTCGTTCTAAATCTTGAAACAATTCCACCCATTCCACTTTTGTTTTATCGGTGATTTCAAAAAGCCCCTGCCAAATTGAATTGGTAATCATCAATGAAAATGGGCTGCTTCTGCTCTCTTCAAAGCTATCCGCGAATTCTTTGAGATCCGCTTTTACATAGGCAGAAATAAGCGCCAATTCATCTTTGGTGAGATTATTGGCAGCATCAACAACCTTACCTGATGTCTGCAAAACTTGGGACATTTCATCAGGACTATGTTTGAGCGTTTCAATCACGTCATCCACAATCTCTTCGTAACTTGTTTTACGTTTTGGCATCACCCACCTCCATCAAACCAGATTGGCTATTGTTGTGTACCCCTGCTTTAGGTATTCTATGTCGATCTATTAGACTCTGTTCTAACCGAACTCACAAATTCCAAGATAACCGGATATCATCGATGCAAGAGCAATATAACCCGCAAGATATTGAACAAAAAGTTCAACAGCACTGGGATGACAACAAGACCTTTGTTGTAAGTGAAGACCCAAATAAAGAAAAATTCTACTGTCTTTCTATGTTCCCATACCCAAGTGGCCGACTGCACATGGGTCACGTGCGTAACTATACTATCGGTGATGTAGTCTCTCGTTTTCAACGTCTGCAAGGCAAAAACGTCATGCAGCCCATTGGTTGGGACGCATTTGGCCTACCCGCTGAAAATGCGGCTGTAAAAAACAAAACGGCACCAGCACCTTGGACCTACGAAAATATTCAGTACATGAAAAACCAGTTAAAACTGCTGGGTTTTGGCTACGATTGGAGCCGTGAATTCGCCACTTGCACGCCAGAATATTACCGCTGGGAACAAGAGTTCTTCACTAAGCTGTATCAAAAAGGCTTAGTCTACAAGAAAACCTCTTCCGTTAACTGGTGTCCAAACGACCAAACCGTTCTCGCTAACGAGCAAGTTGAAGATGGCTGCTGCTGGCGTTGTGATACACCAGTAGAACAAAAAGAGATCCCACAATGGTTTATTAAGATCACCGCCTACGCACAAGAACTGTTGGACGATTTAGAAAACTTAGATGGCTGGCCTGAAATGGTCAAAACCATGCAGCGTAACTGGATTGGTCGCTCAGAAGGCGTAGAGCTCAAGTTTGGTGTCAACGGTCATTCAGATCTCGACGTCTACACCACTCGCCCTGATACCTTGATGGGTGTCACTTATGTGGGCATTGCGGCTGGTCATCCATTAGCGACCATTGCAGCGCAAAATAACCCGGCTTTAGCTTCTTTTATTGACGAATGTAAGAACACCAAAGTTGCAGAAGCTGAACTGGCGACTATGGAAAAGAAAGGCATGGATACAGGCTTAACGGCCATTCATCCTTTAAATGGTCGTGAAGTGCCTATTTATATCGCCAACTTTGTGCTGATGGATTACGGTACAGGCGCGGTGATGGCCGTACCTGCTCATGACCAACGTGATTTTGAGTTCGCCACCAAATATGGCCTAGACATCATTCCAGTCATCAAACCAGAAGATGGCTCTGAAGTCGATGTGTCTAGCGCTGCGTACACTGAAAAAGGAGTCCTGTTTGGTTCTGGCGAATTTGATGGTTTAGCCTTCCAAGCAGCATTTGATGCTATTGCAGCCAAGCTGGAGGCTGAAGGTAAAGGCAAGAAAACCGTTAATTTCCGTCTACGTGACTGGGGGGTTTCTCGCCAACGTTACTGGGGCGCGCCGATTCCTATGGTGACCACTGAAGATGGCCAAGTTCACCCAGTGCCAATTGATCAACTGCCCGTCATTCTACCAGAAGATGTTGTGATGGATGGTGTAACTAGCCCAATCAAAGCCGACAAAGAATGGGCCAAAACCACCTTTAATGGCGAGCCTGCACTACGTGAAACCGATACCTTCGATACGTTTATGGAGTCATCTTGGTATTACGCTCGTTACTGTTCACCACAAGCGGACGATATTTTAGACCCAGCGAAGGCAAACTACTGGTTACCAGTAGACCAATACATCGGTGGTATTGAGCATGCTTGTATGCACCTGCTCTACTCACGCTTCTTCCATAAGCTATTGCGTGATGCTGGCTATGTCACTTCTGATGAACCTTTCAAACAACTACTTTGCCAAGGCATGGTATTGGCAGATGCGTTCTACCACACGAACGAGAAAGGCACCAAAGAGTGGATAGCGCCAACTGACGTAAAAGTGGAACGCGACGGTAAAGGCCGCATCACTCAAGCCGTAGACAACCAAGGCCGCAACGTTGAGCACTCAGGCATGATCAAAATGTCTAAGTCGAAAAACAACGGTATCGACCCGCAAGAGATGGTTGATAAGTATGGCGCCGATACGGTTCGTCTATTCATGATGTTTGCCTCTCCGGCTGACATGACGCTTGAATGGCAAGAGTCTGGTGTAGAAGGTGCTAACCGCTTCCTAAAGCGCGTCTGGAAACTGGTTGCAGAACATAGCGCTAAAGGTGTGGCTGAAGCGGTAGATAGCGCCTCTCTGACTGGTGAACAAAAAGCGCTGCGTCGTGATGTGCATAAAACCATCGCCAAAGTGACTGACGATATTGCACGCCGCCAGACGTTCAATACCGCCATTGCTGCGATTATGGAGTTGATGAATAAACTCACTAAAGCGTCACAAGAATCCGTGCAAGATCGGGCCATTCTCGACGAGGCTTTAAAAGCGGTTGTCAGCATGCTTTACCCAATCACTCCTCATATCAGCTTTGAACTGTGGAATGCACTGGGTGAGAGTGATGTAGATAATACCGTGTGGCCGACCTACGACGAATCCGCCCTAGTGGAAGATGAAAAACTGATCGTCCTACAAGTTAACGGAAAACTTCGTGGTAAGCTGACCGTAGCCGCTGATGCAAGTAAAGATCAGGTTGAAGCACTCGGTTTAGCGGACGAGAACGTCATGAAATTTACGGATGGCTTAACCGTTCGTAAAGTTATCTATGTACCAGGTAAGTTACTGAACATCGTTGCGAACTAATATCGCAGCCTAATGTCGTAATAACTGGTTTATCAACAGGGTAGCTCGCTGCCCTGTTGATTTATCTTAGCGTTCTTACCCACAGAGCTATAGAGCGCTAAGATAAGTCACCTAAATATATGAGAACTTAACCCCAATGCGCCAAATTTCGTCTTACTCTCTGAAATTATCGTTAATTGTTATTATGAGCAGCCTACTCTCCGCTTGCGGCTTTCATCTTCGTGGCGATTACTCCGTTCCTGAAGAGCTCAATCGAGTCTCTGTCACCAGCTACGACCAATACAGTACCTTCACTCGTATGGTAAAAAATCAATTACGAATGAGTGACATTGAGATTGTTTCCCCCTCAGAGACGGTGCCAAACATCTATCTAATAAGCGAGAGTGTTGGTGAACGGACGCTTTCGCTTTATCAAAATACTCGTGCGGCAGAAAAAGAACTCACTTTTAATGCAGCGTATCGCGTCACTCTGCCTGAAGTGGGGATAAAAACGTTTTCAACCAGTGTAACTCGTAGCTATCTTGATAACCCATTAACTGCTCTCGCTAAATCGGTAGAGCGAGACATGATTGAAGACGAAATGCGCAAACTAGCCGCAACTCAAATTTTACGCCAAATGGCACGTTTAAAAGCCGATATTGCAGCGAATGAACATCAACTTGAACAACAAGAAAATGAACAGCAGCGAACAGACCAGCAGGCCTATGAGATAAACACCGTGGAAAGTGAACCGTCACAATTCACGGCTCCTGCGACAAACTAAAGGCGAGTAATGAGAATATTTGCTGACAAGCTGGCCGATCACTTAAACAAGCCCTTGATGGGGCTTTACTTACTGTTTGGCAACGAACCGCTATTGCTGCAAGAATCACGCGTGGCGATAGAGAAAAAAGCATTAGAACAAGGATTTGAAGAACGTCATCGTTTCAGTGCCGATGCCCATTTAAACTGGGATCAAGTCTATGACTGCTGCCAAGCTTTAAGTTTATTTTCCAGCAAAAAAATCATTGAAATTGAATTACCTGAAACGGGTGCAAATGCGGCAACAGCAAAAGAGCTCGTCGCCCTAGGTCAATCGCTTCATCCTGACGTACTACTTGTGATTATCGGTGAGAAATTAACCAAAGCACAAGAAAGCACTAAATGGTTTAAGACACTCTCAAGCCTAGGATGTTGGGTGAGTTGCTTAACCCCGGATATCAGCAAACTGCCACAATTTGTCATGATGCGCTGCCGCGCATTGGGGCTAAAACCTGATCAAGAAGCAGTGCAGATGCTGGCGCAATGGCATGAAGGCAATCTGTTCGCACTATCTCAAAGCTTAGAAAAACTCGCGCTACTCTATCCAGATGGCTTACTGACGCTGATCCGCTTAGAAGAGTCATTAAGCCGACATAACCACTTCACCGTCTTTCACTGGGTCGATGCGCTGCTCGAAGGGCAAGCGAATCGGTCACAACGTATTTTACGCCAGCTCATTACCGAAGGCACTGAGCCTGTGATTCTGATACGTAGCCTACAAAAAGAGCTGCTACTGCTGCTGCAAATGCATCAAGATTTAACCCAGATGCCGATTGGCTCAATCTTTGATAAGTACCGAATTTGGCAATCCAAGCGACCTTGGTACGCGGCAAGCTTAAAAAGACTATCGAGAGATAAACTCAAACAGCTGATTGCATTACTCACCCAAGCCGAAAGAGTAACTAAAACTCAGTATGAAACCTCAACTTGGCCAATATTGCAGCAAATCAGTGTTGAATTTTGCTTGCCACAGTCCGTTGTATCAAAGTTGGCTTGAAGGCGTGTTATACTCCGCGCCATTTTGTCAGTAACCAGACCAATTTTTAAAGGAGATGACGCTTGCAACACCACGAATTGAAAGACTTTCTTGCCGATAAAGCCGACGATATGAAAGCCATTGATATCAAAACCTTAGATGTTAAGGGAAAATCTAGCATCACCGATTACATGATCATTTGCACAGGCACATCAAAACGACATGTAGCCTCGATTGCCGAACATGTCGCAACTGAAGTCAAAAAAGTGGGCATGGAACCACTGGGTATGGATGGCGAAAGTGAAGGTGAATGGGTCGTGCTAGACATGGGCAGCAGCATGTTGCATGTTATGCAAGAAGAGCACCGTGATCTGTACCAGCTTGAAAAACTTTGGAGTTAAGTTTTGAAAATTCAGTTGATTGCCGTTGGTACCAAAATGCCGAAATGGGTAGAAGAAGGCTTTCAAGAGTACCGCCGACGTTTTCCACACGATATGCCGCTTGAATTAGTGGAGATACAAGCGGGCAAACGTGGCAAAAATGCGGATATTGCAAGAATTTTGCAAAAAGAAGGCGAAGCTATGCTCGCGGCCGTGCCAAAAAGCAATCGAATTGTTACTCTCGATATTCCAGGTAAGCGTTGGGATACCGAACAACTGGCGGAACAACTTGAAAGTTGGAAGCTCGATGCCCGTGATGTATCGATTTTAATTGGTGGCCCTGAAGGGCTTTCTCCTGCATGCAAAGCCGCCGCAGAGCAGAGCTGGTCGCTTTCGCCGTTGACACTTCCTCACCCTTTGGTTCGAGTGGTCATGGCAGAGAGTTTGTACCGCGCTTGGAGTATTACGGCTAATCACCCTTATCACCGAGAATAACTATTCATGTTACGTAAGCGTAGCCAAATTCGTGACTACCAATCAGAAGCTCGGCTGTTTCGCAACCGAGCAATTGTCTCTTTTATTGCGATCATCATGCTGGTGGGCGTTCTGCTTACCAATTTGTACCATATTCAAATTAACCAATATCAAGATTACAAAACGCGATCCAACGATAACCGAATCAAAATCGTCCCGATTGCGCCTAATCGAGGGTTAATTTATGACCGCAATGGTGTGCTACTAGCGGAAAACCGCCCAGTATTCAACTTAGAGATCACACCTGAGCAAGTGCGCGATATGGATGATACGATCACGCGCTTACAGCAATACCTGACCATCTCACCAGAAAAAATTGCCACCTTTGAAAAAGAGCGTCGTCAGACACGCCGGTTTAATTCAGTGCCGCTTTTGACACAGTTAACACCAGAAGAAGTGGCTATTTTTTCGGTCAATCAGCACAAGTTTCCCGGTGTATCAGTAAGCGCAAGCTTAAAGCGCTACTACCCCTATGGTGAAGTTCTCACTCATGTTATCGGTTATGTATCCAGGATCAATGACCGAGATATGGAACGTCTAGAACGCGAAGAGCGCTCAGCCAATTACCAAGCCACTCGTGATATTGGCAAACTGGGGATTGAACGCTTTTATGAGGATGTGCTGCACGGCACGGCTGGCTACCAAGAAGTTGAGGTCAATAGCCGAGGACGCATCATTCGCACCTTAAAATACGTCCCTCCCGTGGCAGGGAAAGACATTGTATTAAGCTTGGACATTGATCTGCAGCTTTATGTGCACAAGTTGTTGGATGGCCGTCGAGGTTCAATTGTAGTGCTCGATCCAAAAGATAACGGTGTCCTTACCATGGCATCAAGTCCAAGCTACGATCCAAACCCATTCGTACATGGTATTTCTAGCGCCGCCTACAACGAACTTCTCAATGACCCAGACCGCCCGTTAGTCAATCGAGCGACACTTGGTATTTACCCTCCCGGCTCAACGATTAAACCTTTTATTGCCGTCGCTGCACTTCAAGAAGGGGTTATAACCCCAACAACAACACGTAATGATCCTGGTTATTGGGTGATACCAAACTCCAAAACGCGGCCCTTCCGAGACTGGTTGCGCTGGGGGCATGGTCGAGTGGACATTAATAAGGCGCTCGAAGAGTCTGTCGATACCTTCTTTTACCAAATCGCCTACGATTTGGGTATTGATCGTCTCTCTAGTTGGATGATGAAATTTGGCTTTGGTGACTATACAGGTTTAGACATTTATGAAGAAGGCAAAGCGAACATGCCAACGCGTGAGTGGAAAATGGCACGTCACCGAACCCCTTGGTATCAAGGTGATACGATTCCGGTCGGCATTGGCCAAGGGTATTGGACATCAACACCGATGCAAATTGCCAAAGCGACTTCCGTGCTGGTTAATCACGGCAAAGTGATTGCGCCGCATTTATTGCGTTCGACGCTCAAAAATGGTGAAGAGTTTAGCAGGCAAGAGCTTTCAGAATTAGAAACTTCGCCACCGATCGAAGGGGTGCCGAAACGCTATTGGGACATCGCAATCAATGGCATGCGTCTTGTAAACCACGGTAAAAAAGGAACCGCACGGCGCTCATTTACCAATATGAAATATGTCAGCGCTGGAAAATCTGGAACTGCGCAAGTGTTTGGCTTGGCAGAAAACCAAGTGTATAAGGCCGATGAATTAGCCGAACACCTTCGTGACCATGCCCTATTCACAGGCTTTGCACCTGTAGATGACCCGCAGCTTATTGTCACTCTGGTACTCGAAAACGCAGGGGGAGGTTCTGGCAATGGTGGACCCGTTGTTAGGAAAATATTTGACCGCGCCATTCTAGGTAAAGAGGCTGAAAAATAATGGAACTGGATCCTTCAACAGGACAAAATCGAGCGCTTTTTGAGCGTTTGCACATCGACTTGCCATTACTGCTGGGTATTTTGTTATTGATGGGGTTTGGGCTGGTCGTGATGTACAGCGCCAGCGGTCAGAGCTTAACTATGATGGATCGCCAAGCCATGCGCATGGTACTGGCTCTCGGTGTGATGATCTTTCTTGCTCAAATTTCCCCAAGAACTTATGAGTCTCTTGCACCCTTTATGTTTTTCTGTGGCGTACTGTTGTTGCTCGGCGTGCTGTTTTTTGGCGAATCGTCCAAGGGAGCTCAGCGCTGGTTAAATTTAGGCTTTGTTCGTTTTCAGCCCTCAGAATTGCTTAAACTCGCAGTGCCTCTCATGGTCGCTCGCTACATAGGGAAACGTTCTCTTCCACCCACCTTTAAAACCCTAGTCGTTTCGCTGTTAATGGTGTTTATCCCTACCGTGCTAATCGCGAAGCAGCCCGATCTTGGCACTTCAATATTGATTGCAGCCTCCGGCATTTTTGTCATTTTCTTATCTGGAATAAGCTGGCGAATCATTTTTTCTGCCGCCGTGGCTTTGGGTGGCTTCATACCTGTGCTTTGGTTCTTTCTGATGCGTGAATATCAAAAAACCCGAGTCAGAACCCTTTTCAATCCGGAATCCGATCCTCTCGGTGCAGGTTATCATATCATTCAGAGTAAAATAGCCATTGGGTCTGGAGGGTTGTCAGGAAAAGGATGGCTACACGGCACACAGTCGCAACTTGAATTCTTACCTGAGCGGCACACCGACTTCATTTTTGCCGTCATTGCTGAAGAGTGGGGCATGATTGGCATCTTGTGTTTACTCGCTATTTATCTTTTTATCATCGGACGTGGTCTATACCTCGCGAGCAACGCACAAACGGCTTTCGGCCGAATGATGGCTGGAAGTATTGTACTCAGCTTCTTTGTTTACGTTTTTGTAAATATAGGTATGGTCAGTGGTATTTTACCCGTGGTTGGTGTTCCCTTAGCTCTCATCAGCTATGGTGGCACATCCATGGTCACTCTCATGGCTGGCTTTGGCATACTGATGTCTATCCACACTCACCGAAAAGCATTTTCTAAGGCAACCTAAGCATGAGAAAATCCCTATTTATCTTTATATTAACGAGTCTATTTCTCATCGGTTGTAGCTCTTCAAGCCGCTATTCAATAACAGACGACGTGGCCCCTAACACGCCACTCTCGGTTGAGCATATTGAAGATGCACATCCGCAATACGAACCCTATAGTTTGGGCGGCAACAAGAATTACACTTTGAGAGGCATAAACTACACCATTGTCAAAGAGGCCAAAGGATTTACAGAGAAAGGCCAAGCCTCGTGGTATGGAAAAAAGTTTCATGGACATCTGACATCCAACGGTGAAATCTACGACATGTATTCGATGACGGCCGCCCATAAAACGTTGCCGTTACCCAGCTACGTTAAAGTAACGAATTTAGATAACAAAAAAACTGCGATCGTTCGGGTAAACGATCGCGGTCCCTTTCATGAGGGACGAATTATTGATTTAAGTTACGCTGCCGCTTACAAATTGGGTGTAGTTCAAACCGGGACTGCGAATGTGGCTATCGAAGTCATCACCATCGATAAACCCATCACGACGTCACCACAGAAAAAGAAGGCTCAATATCTCATCCAAGTTGCCTCTGCAAAATCAGAGCAAAGAATACGAACTTTATCCGAACAATTGAGTCAAACATTGACGGTTGAAAGCTTTGTAGACAGTGTGAATGGCAGTCATCGCGTATTTTTAGGGCCATTTAATGACGATGCCCTGACTCAACAAACGCTAGAAAAAGTTAAATTACTCGGTTACGAGACCGCCTTCATCAAAGCGCAACCCGTCACTCAGTGACTTATCAAATCCAGTGATCTTGATTCAAGCTCTGGTTTGATAGGTCGTTTCTGTTAAGATATGGACAGTTAATAAGATAATTTGCATTCCTCATGAAAAAACACACATTCTTAAAACCGATTCTAGCGTCTTCTATTGCGCTTTCTGCAACCTTTACTAGCTCAGTATTTTCTGCGCCTATCGTGATACCTGATGCTCCTCAAATTGCCGCTAAAGGCTATGTGTTGATGGACTACCATTCAGGTAAAGTGCTGGCAGAAAAAGAGATGAACACCAAACTTTCACCTGCAAGTTTGACGAAAATGATGACCAGCTACGTGATTGGCCAAGAACTTAAACGTGGCAATATCTCTCCACAAGATAAAGTGGTGGTCAGTAAAAATGCGTGGGCTAAAAACTTCCCTGACTCTTCTAAAATGTTTATTGAAGTCGGCACCACCGTTACCGTAGAAGAACTGAACAAAGGTATCATCATTCAGTCTGGTAATGACGCTTGCGTGGCGATGGCTGAACACATTGCTGGCTCAGAAGACGCTTTTGTTGACCTAATGAATGCGTGGGCAAGTTCACTAAAAATGAGCAATACGCACTTTGCTAACGTACACGGTCTAGATAACCCAAATCTCTATTCAACTCCATATGACATGGCGCTACTAGGTCAAGCGTTGATTCGTGATGTACCAAACGAGTACCGTATTTATTCAGAGCAGAAATATACCTATAACGGGATTACCCAGTACAACCGAAATGGTTTGCTGTGGGATAAAAGTATGAACGTAGATGGTATTAAAACCGGTCATACGAGTAATGCTGGGTACAGTTTAGTTAGCTCTGCAACGGAAGGGAAAATGCGCCTCGTTGCTGTGGTTATGGGGACCAAAGATGAAAATGCTCGTAAATCAGAAAGCAAAAAACTTCTGAGCTATGGCTTTAGATTCTTCGAAACCGTTGCGCCACACAAAGCAGGTGAAACATTCGTCGAAGAAAAAATCTGGATGGGTGACAAAGATAAAGTGGCGCTTGGTGTCAATGAAGATACTTACGTTACACTGCCTCGCGGTCAAGCGAAAGATCTCAGCGCAAGCTTTGTTCTTGAAAAAGAGCTCAGAGCACCAATAAGCCAAGGTGATGTGGTCGGTAAGCTTTACTACCAGCTTGATGGCAAAGACGTGGCTGAATACCCTCTTTTGGCATTAGAAAATGTTGATGAAGGCAGCATATTTAGCCGTCTTTGGGACTACATTATATTGCTTTTCAAAGGGTTATTCTGATATCCCTTGTAGAAGATAAAACAAAGCCGCCTTACCGCGGCTTTGTGATTATTGAGTTCCATCAACATTCGCTGTAGTATTCGCCACCGCTAATCGAATTATCAACGGGAGTTTCCATTATGCTGACTATCAACTCTGATGCAAAACTCAAAGACTTACTCGAGTTTCCTTGTTCATTTACCTACAAGGTGATGGGCCACGCAAAGCCCGAACTTCCAGAGAAGGTTCTTGAAGTTATCCAACGTCACGCTCCAGGTGATTACAGCCCACGAGTTAAACCCAGTGCAAAAGGGACTTATCACTCCTTATCGATTAACATTACCGTCACCTCTATCGAGCAAGTTGAAATACTGTACAAAGAGCTAGGCGAGATCGATATCGTACGTATGGTTCTGTAGCCCAAAAACCGTGATTGAGATGCCTAGCCTCTCATTTTTTGATTTATTCAATTTTTTTTGAAAGCAGCTTAGGCTGCTTTTTTAATATAAATCATATAGCTAGCATATACCCCATCACACTAAGGACAAATTTATCGTCCTCATTAGTAGTCCATTCGCTGGAAGAAGTTTATAATCCAAAAACTTTATTTATACGGTAGATGAGTCACGCTGATGTTAAATTCGCTTGTTGTAAAACGTCTGGGTCGCCAAGAATACCTTCCTGTATGGGAAGCTATGCATGAATTTACCGATACAAGAACCGAAAGCACACCGGATCAGGTTTGGCTTGTCGAGCATCAACCAGTTTTTACCCAAGGCCAAGCAGGTAAAGCTGAGCATCTTCTCAATACTGGCGATATTCCAGTGGTACAAAGTGACCGAGGCGGCCAAGTTACCTACCATGGTCCAGGCCAACTGGTGGCTTATTTCTTGATCGATTTGCGCCGCAAAAAATTAGGTGTAAGAGAATTAGTGACCAAAATTGAACAGATCGTGATCAATACCTTGCAAGCATACCGTATTGACTCAGCCGCAAGACCGGATGCCCCTGGTGTCTATGTCAAAGGGAAAAAAATCTGCTCTCTTGGGTTACGGATCCGTAAAGGTTGTTCGTTTCATGGTTTAGCGCTAAACGTCAACATGGATCTCTCCCCTTTCCTACGCATTAACCCTTGTGGCTATCAGGGTTTAGAAATGGCCCAAGTCAGTGAACTGGGCGGCCCGACAGAACTACAAACCGTAGAAAAACAACTTATAATAGAACTCGTTAACATATTGGCTTACGAGCAAGTAGAATTCAGCACAGAAGCACCTCTTCAAAGGTAAAAAGCATGAGCAAACCGATCCAAATGGAAAAAGGCGTTAAATACCGCGACGCTGATAAAATGGCATTAATTCCTGTAAAAAATATGCCAGCCGCCGAACAAAAAGAAGTTTTGCGTAAGCCCGAGTGGATGAAAATTAAGCTGCCGAGTGATAGCCAACGCATCCAAGAGATCAAATCGGCAATGCGTAAAAATAATCTCCATTCGGTGTGTGAAGAAGCGTCTTGCCCTAACCTAGCAGAATGCTTTAACCACGGAACCGCCACCTTTATGATTTTAGGCGCCATCTGTACAAGACGGTGCCCATTTTGTGACGTTGCTCATGGACGGCCAAATGCCCCAGAGACAAACGAACCACAAAAACTCGCGCAAACCATTAAGGATATGAAGTTGAAATACGTGGTTATCACCTCAGTTGACCGTGATGACCTACGTGATGGTGGTGCCCAACATTTTGCCGACTGTAACCGTGAAATTCGAGCATTAAACCCAGAGATCCGTATCGAAACGTTAGTACCGGATTTTCGTGGCCGAATGGATATCGCCCTTGAACTACTCAAAGATAACCCACCGGATGTGTTTAACCACAACTTAGAAACCGCACCACGTCTATATCGTAAGGCGCGTCCTGGGGCAAACTATAAATGGTCACTGGAACTGTTGAAGAAATTCAAGCAACAACATCCAAGTATCCCTACCAAATCAGGCATCATGATGGGGCTTGGTGAAACAAAAGAAGAGATAGTGGAAGTATTGAAAGATCTTCGAGCTCACGACGTCACAATGCTTACTCTTGGTCAATATTTAGCACCGAGTCGCCATCACCTGCCAGTTGAACGCTACGTTCCACCGTCTGAATTTGACGAACTTAAAGAGATCGCACTAGAGCTTGGATTTACTCACGCCGCCTGTGGCCCGTTCGTACGTTCCTCCTATCATGCGGATATGCAAGCCAAAGGGCTAGAAGTGAAATAACCACACAGCACAAGTTCAATCAAGCCGATGTTCACTCATCGGTTTTTGGGACTCTGCTCAGTTAATGATTGAAGCTTGAATATTGATTCTATGTTCTATGTTCTATAGGCTAACGGCATAGAAAATAGATAACAAAGCTAGGGATTTATTAATATGAAAACGATCAGTACATTAGCACTTGTTACAGCCACTTTAATGGCCGGTTGTGCGTCTAATACTCAGCAAGATAACTATCGTGAAGCCTCCTTTGAGCTTTGTAATACTGAAGTCAACATTTACTCTGTGAGTGATGATGGCCGCGTTCGTATTGTCTGCGCTGACGGCTCTAAGTTTGCCTTAAATAGCGAAAAGACACTTGATACTATGCGCAATATTAATATTGAGTATTGTGATGGTGAAGGTTTAGGCAAATTTAACGAGAGCACTAAATATTACTCTTTTCAATGTAAGTCAGGCACATTGCTCAGCATTGCAAAATAATTCTGAAGAGCACATTCAACAGCGAGAGGCCACTCTTCTTATTGGTGCTCAATAAAATAAATAATGACCAAATAAAAAAGCTCCTAAATATTAGGAGCTTTTTTATTGTGCGTAAAACTACGCGTATACAGGCAAACGCTTACAAATTTCTAACACTTTTGCCTTCGTTGCTTGAATAACAAATTCATCACCCATGTTGTCCAAAATATCACACATCCATCCAGCTAGTGCTTTCGCATCAGCTTCAGTAAAACCACGGCGAGTAATTGATGGAGAACCCACGCGGATGCCAGAGGTGACAAATGGGCTACGCGGATCATTCGGTACAGAGTTTTTGTTCACTGTAATGTTAGCCGCACCCAATGCTGCATCAGCATCTTTACCTGTAATATTTTTATCGATCAAATCGACAAGGAACAGGTGATTTTCTGTGGAACCTGAAACAATGTTGTAACCACGAGCCAAAAACTCGGCCACCATCGCTTTCGCATTGGCGACTACGCGTTTTTGATACTCTTTGAACTCTGGTTCTAGAGCTTCTTTGAACGCGACCGCTTTACCTGCGATAACGTGCATTAAAGGACCACCTTGACCACCAGGGAATACGGCTGAGTTAAGCTTCTTATATAAGTCTTCACCTGCATTCGAAAGAATAAGGCCACCACGAGGACCTGCCAATGTTTTGTGGGTAGTGGTCGTCACTACGTGGGCATGAGGAACAGGGTTAGGGTAAACACCCGCCGCAATCAAACCAGCTACATGCGCCATATCAACAAACAAGTAAGCGCCCACTTTATCAGCAATTTCACGCATTCTTTTCCAGTCGCAAACTTGTGAATAAGCAGAGAAGCCACCGATGATCATTTTTGGCTGATGCTCAACCGCTAATGCTTCCATCTCTTCGTAGTTAATTTGACCTTTTGCATCAATGCCATAAGGAATGATGTTGTACAGCTTACCGGAAAAGTTGACAGGAGAACCGTGAGTCAAATGACCACCGTGTGCCAAGCTCATTCCTAATACGGTATCACCTGCGTTAAGCAACGCCATATAAACCGCGTTGTTTGCTTGTGAGCCAGAATGCGGCTGCACGTTCGCATAGTCTGCGCCAAACAGTTCACACGCACGTTCAATCGCCAGTGTTTCTACTTTATCGACAAACTCACAACCACCGTAATAGCGTTTACCTGGGTAACCTTCAGCGTATTTATTGGTGAGCTGTGAACCTTGCGCTTCCATTACACGTGGACTTGTGTAGTTTTCCGAAGCGATAAGTTCAATGTGTTCTTCCTGACGAAGAGTCTCTTCTTGAATAGCTGCGAACAGGTCCGCATCGTAATCTGCGATGTTCATATCACGCTTAAGCATCTGTATCTCCTGACTCAGATTTTACTGAAAGTTTCAAAAAAACCACACAACGACCAAAAGCAAACGTTTTCGTCACCGTAATATGGCGCACATTCTACATAATTTGATCTGGGTCATAAAGAACAAATTACAGAAATTATCATGCAGTTTTTTCATAATGGATAGTGAGGTAACTCATGCTAAACAGTAAGTTGGATAATGATGAGTTAGTATGTCAACCATTCTGCTTTACACCTTGTAAAGCTGCAATTACATAGGTTTACCTCAATTTTCACTCTCTATCTACCGAAAATATTACTTTTTCTTTACTATGCTCGCCATTCTTAGCTATTAAAATTATTTATCGATGCGAACACACACACGTAAAGAAGATTGGGTTGCCATTTTAACGGGAACCTTTTTGGTCGCACAAGGCGTCTTCTTTCTCCAGTCCGCTCATTTACTGACAGGTGGAACCGCTGGTTTAGCACTGCTGATCAGCCAGTTAGTCCCAGCCTCATTTGGTAGCATTTATTTTTTGGCTAACACCCCTTTTTACATTTTGGCTTGGAAACGATTCGGTCATCGCTTTGCCATCAACAGCGCGCTATCCGGCGCATTAGTCTCTATTTTTGCAGACCATCTTTATTTGGTAATTTCTTTGGAAATGGTCAATGAAATTTACTGCGCCATTGCCGGGGGATTATTAATGGGTCTTGGCATGTTAATTCTCTTTCGTCACCGTTCCAGCTTGGGTGGCTTTAATGTCTTGTGTTTGTTTATTCAAGATAAATTTGGGATCCCTGTTGGCAAAAGTCAGTTGGTTATAGATTGCTCAATTTTAGCTGCTTCTGCCTTTTTTGTTTCGTTTTCCATTGCCACACTGTCTGTGCTCGGGGCTGTCTCACTTAACCTTGTGTTAGCAATGAATCATAAACCCACACGATATAGCGTGACTTACCCTTAAGCTGTCGCAATACCCATAAGATTAAGAAGAGATAAAAATACAACCAAATTTAGCCTTAATTCTTACACCGTAAATGCCCCCCATTATTTTTATTTAAACATTAGCTAGCTCTTATATAACGGTCGTCTAACAAGGTGACCACATTAAGTTAATGCAGTAATAGCAAGTGATTACATCACCTTATCCGACTCTCCGTACTCTATCTCAAATTGAAAAACCCAAAATACAGTCACCCATTCCATATATCACACATCGCGTCTTATTTTTGATGCACCTGATCAGTTGAAGTCGTCGGAGCTTAATATGAGAATGCACTGCTAAAAAATAATTATTATTCGTTACCTTAATAATTGAGCGGTTAGGAGCTTCTACAATGGGTGAAAGAGGAAGGATCCGTATTTCTAACTATCAAGGTAAATTTTTCTACCGCCTGATAGATTGCTTAGTAATACTGATCACAATGTATATTACACTAAAGTTTCACTCACATATCGTTACGATGTCTTATATATCTGTGGGACTTTTAGGGGTTATTTTTTATTCATTTATTGCTGAAAGCCTTGATATATACAGCGGTTGGCGAACCACAAAACTTAGAGTTTTAACTCTACACACTGCTTTTTGTTGGGCTTCAACTGTTGGCTGCTTAACTTTAGTTGGTTATTTCACAAAAACTGGAAGCGATTTCTCACGTTTAATTTTAGGTTTTTGGTTTGTCGGATCATTTATTTTATTACTGCTTTGGCGCTTCGTCGCATTTACAGTCATTTACTATCTACATAAAAAAGGTTATCACACCACTAAAGCTGTCATTATCGGCATGACACCGCAGGGCCTAGAACTATCGAAAAATCTCATCAATAACCCTGAGTTAGGTATTAAACTGACGGGTTTTTACGATGATAGGGGTGATGAACGTATCGCAAGCGATATTCCAGTGCTCGGTAAAGTTAATGATGCATTAACACTTGCCAAAAACGGTGAAGTAAAAAGTGTGTACATAGCACTACCAATGCAAGCCCAGCATCGAATCAGCAAGATTCTAGAGGCCTTTTCGGATAGCACAGTGAATACCTATATTGTGCCAGACTTTTTCACCTTCAATTTACTGCATTCGCGTTGGTATACCATCGGCGATGTTAATGCTTTTAGTATTTTTGACACACCGTTCAATGGGTTAGGTACGTGGCTAAAACGTTTTGAAGATTTAGTCTTAAGTAGTCTTATCTTGATTTTAATCAGTCCTGTCCTTATTGCAGTTGCAGTAGGCGTGAAACTCAGCTCACCAGGTCCCATTATTTTCAAACAGATGCGTTATGGGCTGGATGGAAAGTCTATCAAAGTATGGAAATTCAGAAGCATGCGTGCCATGGACAATGGGAACAAAGTGACACAAGCAACAAAAAATGATCCCCGAGTGACTCCTTTTGGTGCGTTTATTCGGAAGACATCATTAGATGAGCTACCACAGTTTATTAATGTGCTACAAGGTCGAATGTCTATTGTCGGCCCTCGCCCTCATGCCGTAGCGCACAACGAAGAGTATCGAACGATCGTTAACCGCTACATGCTGAGACATAAAGTAAAACCAGGAATTACTGGCTGGGCACAAATTAATGGCTGGCGTGGTGAAACCGATACGCTAGATAAAATGGAAAAACGTGTCCAATTTGATTTGGACTATATACACAGATGGTCGTTGTGGTTCGACATCAAAATCGTATTTCTCACCGTATTTAAAGGATTTGTAGGCAAGAATGCTTACTAGAATGGATAAAGCATACTCATATGAAAACAACTAATTTAAATAGAATCGCGTCCTTTGGTTTGGCTTTTTTTGCGTTATCAGCCGTACAAGCAAAACCGCAACCTAACCCAATTATGACTGAGTCAGGGATTGCTATTGTACCGTTTTTAAACTTATCAACGGGTTATAACGACAACTTAGCAAAAGCGTCACAAGATCTCGAACATTCCCAATATTCAGTGTTCGAACCAGGTATCGGTTTAGCAATAGAGCCGACAAGTGGCCAGAAACATCGCGTAGGTTATCGACTACAAAGAGGCGATTTTTTCAGCTCTAGCAAAGATAACTACACTGACCATTTCTTTGATTTAGCCAGTGACTGGGAGCTCAATTCCAAGCATCGAGTTGACTTCAGCTATGCTCTTGCATTAACTCATGAACAGCGTGGTGATAACGATACGACACTCAATTTGTCGTACAACGAATACAACACCAATAACTTCAACCTCGGTTACGGTTTTGGTGGTGAAGACGCCAAAGGTCGAATAGAAACCAACCTTGGCTGGGGCAATTTGGACTATAAAAACAACCAAAATATTACTCAATACCAAAATTGGGATGAATTACGATTCAACAGCTCTCTATACTATAAAGCGCTGCCAAAAACATCGTTGGTTTTCCAAATTATCGTTAATGATAGGCATTATAGTGATATAGCCCCAGGCTCAACTCTCAAAGACAGCACCCATTATATGGGATATGTTGGTACCTCGTGGGACGCAACAGGGAAACTGCAGGGAAATGCCAAGGTCGGTATGCAACATAAAGATTTTGAATCCTCTTCTAGGGAAGATTTCGACTCTTTTTCATGGGATATTGATGTCACTTATCTCATCCGCACATACTCTGCAGTGCAGTTGAAAACAAATCGTAAATCAACCGATACTGACGGTACAGGTGATTCAATCGATACCAAAGTGTATAACGCAAATTGGACACACAATTGGAGTGACATCATCTCTTCTAACGTCGATTATTCTCTATTAAGCGAGAATTACACCAGCACTGCTCGCGACGATGACACCAGTAAGGTAACACTTTCATTAAGCTACGATTTTCGTCGTTGGCTAACATTCAAAGTCGGCTACCAACTTGAATCGAGAGATTCCAGCATCAGTTCGTTAAGCTACGATCAAAATGTTTATTACTTTGCTATTGAAGGTGTGATGTAACTTACGATGAAGTACTTCTTAGTCATTCTATTGAGTTGTCTTTCCTGGTCAACATTGGCCAATGAGAGTTTTTATAAGTTAGGCGTTGGGGATCAAATTCGGATTCAAGTTTATGATGAACCAGAGTTATCTATTGAAACGCGTGTGGGTGACAGTGGTAACATTGATTACCCTTTTTTGGGACGAATTAAACTGAAAGGAAAAACGATTGAGGAAGTAAAAACTGTTATCCACAATGGTTTAATCGATGGGTATCTGGTTAATCCCAATGTTTTTGTCAGCATAGTCGAATATCGTCCCTATTTTATCAACGGACAAGTGAAAATATCCGGGAGTTACCCGTATCATCCGGGGTTAACCGTAAACAAAGCCATTACGATTGCGGGTGGATTCACTGAGCGAGCGTCTAAAACTAAGATCTATATATCATCAAGTGATGCTCCTGAGGCCAAGCCAGTAAAAGTAACATTGCTTCATAAAATTCAGCCTGGTGACATTCTCACCGTAGAAGAAAGCTTTTTTTAGGTAACTTAGTTGTATGGAAAACTCTTTAATTAAAAATCACTTGAACTCAGATGAACTTATTGATATTCGTCAGTATTTTCATGTTCTTCTCAACTATAAATGGCGTATTCTACTTTTTTCTACAATGGTTACCGCCATCGCCGTATTGATTGCATTATCGATTCCTTCGCAATATACCGCTCGCGCCTCACTGATCATCGAATCAAAACAAGCAAAAGCCGTTTCGATTGAAGACATCTATGGTTTAGATACCAAAAGCCAAGAATACTATTTGACTCAAATAGAGATCTTGAAATCAGACCGAGTCGCAGAGGAAGTCATTAAACGCCTTAACCTTGCCAGCCACCCAGAATTTGACCCTACTGTAGAAAATAATCAAAAAACTGGGTTTAAATTCGATGTATTGGAATGGTTTCCTGTTCTAAAATCGTTCAAGAAAGAGCCAGCGGAAATATCACAGGAAGACCAAAACTATCGGACTAGCCGATTGGTTCTGGCTAAGTTTAAGCGTGGGCTAGAAGTTAGCCCAATAAGAAAAACTCAACTAGTGAATATTTTCTACACCAGTAAAGACCCTAAATTATCGGCTCAAATTGCCAATGAGATTGGTAACGTCTTTATGGATAGTCATATCGAAGACAAACTTCAAGTTGAACTGAAGGCGAATAGCTGGCTCAACAACCGCATGGGTGATTTGCGCGAACAACTAAAAAAGTCAGAAGCTCAACTACAAACATTTTTAAAATCTGAAGGACTAGTTGATATCCAAGGCGTTGAAAGCCTAGCATCTCAAGAACTTGAAGAACTGACCTCTCAATTGAATAAAACGAGAGACAGACGCGTTGCAGCTGAGACTCTTTATTTGGTCGCTCAAACGTACAGCCGTCAAGATGGTGACCTCTCTGCCCTTGCATCTATCCCAGAGATCTCTAACCACCCGACGATACGAGATGTCAAATTGGCTGAAGTGCAAGCTGAAAAGAAAGTCTCGGAACTATCAAAACGTTATGGTGACAAACACCCAAAGCTAAAATCAGCTCAAGCCGAACTAGCCTCTGTTAAACGCAATTTAAATTCCGAACTAAAACAGCTACTAAACGGGATCAACAATGAGTTACAGGCTGCTAAGCAAGCAGAGAGTTCTTTACACCGGGAACTTGAGAAACGCAAATCAGAGTTTCAAAGCCTCTCCGTAAAAAATGCACGATATTCAGAGCTAAAGCGCGAAGTCCAAACAAACCGAGAGCTGTTTGATCTCTTTTTAAGTCGTCAAAAAGAGACCAGTGCATCGAGCGACTTTAATGCTACGATTGCTCGTTTTACCGATTTTGCCAATCCGCCCCTCGCCCCAAGTAAACCGAATCGTAAACTGATTGTATTGTTAGCGTTTGTCGCTTCGTTTGGTTTGGCGTGCGTTGTTGCTTTCATTGCTGATGCGGTAAATGATACATTCCTCGATGTAAAACAGGTCGAAAAACAGTTATCACTAAGCTTGCTCGGTATTATACCGGCAATTAAAACTCGAGGTCCCCTGACGCTCAAAACCTATTTTGATTCGAAACACCGAGAGCTAACAGAAGCGATTAGAACCGTTCGGACTGGTTATTTACTTGCCAACACCAACAAAGATCATCATGTTGTAATGGTTACTTCTTCACTACCTGAGGAAGGAAAAACAACCTCGAGTATCAATTTGGCTTTTTCACTGGCACAAATGGAAAAAACACTACTGATTGACTGCGATTTGAGAAAACCATCGGTTGCACACCGTTTTGGCATCTCTGGTTCACAGCCAGGAATGAGCAACTTGCTCATAGGTACGCATACCATAGAAGAGTGTCTCTATACCGATGAAGAATCAGGGCTTGATGTTTTGGCTGCAGGAGTCGTGACAGACAATCCTCTTGAACTTATCTCCTCGCCTAAGTTTGCCTCACTACTCGAAGAGCTAAAGACACGCTATAGCAGAATTGTGATTGATACACCTCCATGTTTAGCCGTGAGTGATGCATTTATGCTGTCGCAGTACGTGGACTCGACCATACTCGTGATCAATGCTCCACACACACGCACTAAAGTAGCTAGAGATGTGGTTGGACGCTTAACGCAGCAAGGAGCGAGAATTGATGGTGTCATATTGAACAAACTGAACACCAAAAAAGCCTCTAATTATAGCGGTTATCATCAATATCAATCCTATTACGGCCCAGAAAAATAACCATGAAGGTCGTGAATCACCCTTTTTTAGCCCATGCTTTGCGTTTGAGCATTGGGCTAACTGCACTCGTTACTCTCTATTTTGCATTTCATTTTTTGACGGCGTCCATTTACGCGCTAGCAACAGAAAGAAATATCGACTACTGGACAAAGCACAGTGATGGTGTAACTTTAGAGCAAGTGAATGAGACAAAACTCATGATACTAAAGGCCCTACAACACCACAGAGACCATCCTCATTACCACAATTTACTGGGTAAGGTCTATGAGTGGGAAGCCTATTTGGGCGATGATGTAGATAAAGAGAGCCGCTTGCTCAATGCAAAAAAGGCCTACTTGGAAAGTGCATTATTGAGACCCACTTGGTCAGATACATGGGCTGATTTATTGGTGATTGAAACTCAGTTGAAAGGGGAAAATATTGATCTCTATTTTGCGCAAGCCGACAGATATGGGCCTTTTACACCCAAAGTGAACAACACACTTTCCCAGATTGGCCTTAACCATTGGTCTATTTTTTCAGCGCCGCAGCGAACTATCATTATTGATCACGCCGCAAGAGCATTAGCTCATCCTCAAAGCCGAGGAGAAGCCTACCAGTATCTAAAATCAAACGGTCTCTTAAAATTTACCTGTGCAGCTATTATTTATAACCCTCAACGTTATACTGAGAAAAATAATCTCTGCAAGAGAGCGCTAGAGTGATCTCGATGATAAAACATTATTCAATAAACCGGCCTATCGCCTTGTTCATGTTAGCCTTGCTTTCTCTTGGTACGGCTTCGCTATCACTGGCAAAAACACTGAATATTCATGCTGAAATACCGATATTTTTGGAAAAGTCACTCGGCGGTGATATTTATCTCCACTTTACACTTGCGCTATTCATTACCTTGGTTTTTATCCGAGTAATTTCCGCCACTCTTCCCCCTATACAGAGCATCTTTCTCGCCATAGTTATCGTCTCGACTTGTTGCGTAATTGATGAAAGTTTACAAATGTTATCGCGTTCACGATCATTCTCTTTGCTCGATTTAGGGGCAAGCTTACTTGGTATAACAATGGCCTCAATAATCTATTACGTTACTAGCAGACTTCAATCTTCAAACTTATGCTCCAAACTAAGACAACCTCGCGCATAAAAACGCCTTAAGAATGAGAATCGAACCCTTATTAACAGAAGTACGATATCACTGGATGTACTACTTCACTTATAATCATCGCAACAGTAAATCGTAGGCTTTTAGGACTTACCAATGAAAAAATCACTATGGATATTTTGGATTGCTATTTCAGCTTTGCTGGCTAGTTCAAGGTTATATGCCGAAACAGAAATTACTTGTTCACTTTATAAAAACCATAAAGTGGCCACAGACACAATAAGAGCCAGCCTAGAACAAGCAGACGATGCCATTATTTCTCTGCAAGCTTTAATGAAACTATGCCCAAGCATGGCACTAGAAATGGCGGACCTAGCGTCTACTCTACACCCACAACTAGCACTCGATATCTTCAATACGGTATTTGACCATATATCGAGTGACCAAGTCGCAGCTTTGACTGCAATACTCGTTAAAAATGCACCTCAAGAGATGCGTTCTGAAGTCATTCAGCTTGCTGTCACTAAATCACCAGAGTCAGCTCAAGCTATCGTTGATGCTGTTATTGCAATGGATTTAATGGACTCAACTGATGTGATTGTTGCTGCAATCTCCGGTGGCGCTGACCCAGCGACCATTACTGAACCGACAGCGGCAGGTACTCCATCGGCTTTACCTGGTGGCTTACCTCCAGTCGCAACGGTGCCAGGTAACACCACAACACTTGGAACCGGCAATGGCAGTGGTGGTGGTACCGCTTCACCAAACTGATCGTTTAATTCGATGCTTTCATCCAGTTTAGGGCAGGTATATTCCTGCCCTTCTTAATTGATATTAATAGTATGCGTCTAATAGAAAAATCCATTTTCCCAATATTTCTCATTTTTGTATTTTGGCTGCCCATACCTTTAGGTAGTAATCGCCCATTAGCATGGTCATTCAATGAAATCTGGATTGCATTGCTGCTTATTGCCTGTTTATTCAACTACTCTTTTGAGCATTGGAAAAACTGTCTGATAAGGGGAAAATTAGTCATCATTCCCATCGCACTTATCACTTGCTGGTCATTCATCCAAAGTATTCCACAACTTGATATAACTCAGGATCCTAGTTTAGTCTTTGTCTCTGCAATCAAATCGCTCCACTATTTCCAGTTTTGTCTTATTGCTCTTGTCCTCATCGATACACCTAAAAAATTAAAACTTCTCGCAGTAGTCATGGTTAGCAGTGGAATTTGCCAAGGCTTTTACGCTGGCGTGATTTTGCTACTCAACCTAGATCATTCGATAATATTCAAGCTGCCACTAGGAAATAGAGCCTCCGGAAGCTTTGTCTATCATAATCATCTGGCAAACTTCTTGATGCTGAATCTCTGCATTGGATTTGGCTTATTAATTGCAAAACTCGATAGCTCACACAAAACCGGATTTAGAAATATCACTAAACAGTTTTTAGCCGTGTTGCTGTCTGATAAAGCCTTTGTACGTTTAGGGCTCGTGATCATGGTGATTGCATTAGTCTTAACACGCTCAAGAATGGGAAATATGGCTTTCTTTATCGCCCTAACCGTAAGTTGTGTGCTGTTGCTATTGTTTTACAAACCGAAACCCAAAAGTGTTTATGTGCTCATAATCAGTTTATTCATCATTGATACGTTCATCGTGAGCCAATGGTTTGGATTGGAGAAAGTCAAACAACGTCTTATTGAAACTAACTTGAAAAGTGAATCAAGAGATGATGTTGTCAGATATTCCCTAGTCGCAATACAAGAAAGGCCTCTGACTGGCTTTGGGGCTGGTACTTTCTACTCCACTTTCCCTTCCTACAATCAAGGAAAAGTAAAACTGTTTTACGATCATGCTCATAATGACTACATCCAATTCACATTAGAATCAGGCCTTGTCATGGTTTCGATATTAGGTGTAATGATCTTAGTCGCCGCCCAACGCGCATTTTATGCGTTTAAAAACCGCAGAAATAGATTGATGAAAGGGATCGGATTATCATCCATGATGGCTATTATTGGTATGTTGATACACATGAGTGTCGATTTCCCACTTCAAGCTCCCGCAACAACACTTTATTTCTTGCTGTGTTTATTGATGGGACACTGGTCAAATTCAATGCCAAGTCTGGTCACTCGTTCAAAATATTCCTGATATATAAAAACGACTTGAAGTTGCAGGTAAACGAATGTTTCCAACACCGCGCAGCTTCAAGTAGGAATGGTATACGTCCAGAGCAATCCCTACTCCATATCTGGTTAATAAAAAATCCCTCGATTATCTCGAGGGATTTTCAATTATTGAATTAAAACGATATCAGTTAATCGAATACAAACTGCAAGCCTTCAACTAACCAGCCACCAGTCCAAACATTGATCTGCTTGATGCGTTTACCTTGCGGCACAGTGTACGTTTCAACTTTTTTGTTGCTCGCATAGTAGGTTGACCCCAATAACACGCTAGAGCCATCCTTCATCGTGAACTTAATCGCCACTATGTGGTAACCACCCCAGTTATAAAGACCAGAGGTAACTTCCACGGATTGCAATTGATCAAGAGCAATCGGTGCTCTTAGCACACCACCGTTAGTACCTTGTACCGGGCCGCCCACCAAGTTATTGACCGTCGTGCCGATCGCATCGATCGCAAAACCAGAACGCAGATACATCTGGTTATCCGCCGTCACGGCACGTTGCGATTGCTGAGTATTTGAGTAACCAAAAATTGGAGACTCACCACCCACCGTTGCACGTAATGTACTCGAACGGTATGTATTATGGCTCAACCAACTCGGTGTCGCATTTGTAGGCACTACACCATCTTGAGTAACATTCGTCAGATGGAAAGCATGCTGGTTCCAGATGCGAGTTGCATTCTTCCAAGGTTTTGCACTGTCCGCAGATTCATAAACAAACACACCATGGTTAACGGCATAGTTTTTATCAAAATCATTAGCAACAACAATCAGCTCTGCATTATTGTCACCTTCCAGATCGACCACGATAGGATATTCCCAAAGTGTCGCCGTTGAGTGCGCTAACGAAGCTCGTTCTTTACCCGTTTTGCCATCTAACACACGTACACGAGCATGGTCTTGCACGAGTACTTCATCGATACCATCATTATCAAAGTCATAGGCAGATACACCAATTTTACCGCTGCCAGTATCATCGTTCGCAACAGACCAAACGCGCTCACCTTTGCTGTTATACATATCGACAGCGGCATAACCCGCGTAAACAATCCCTTTTACATCCAGATCATTGGTACCATTTAGCGTAGCTAACTCAAACTGAACACCGTCCAACAGCCAACCAGCGCTCCAAGCTTTGATGCCTTTAATACGACTACCTGCTGGTACAGTAAAGCGCTCGGTCTGCTTGGAATAAGCATAGTTTTTAGAGCCCATAGAAATCACGCTACCGTTGCTCATTCTAAAATCGAGCGCCAATAAATGATAACCACCCCAATAGTATTTACCCCAAGTCAGATCAATCGCTTTAATATCTTTGACGTTAACTGCGGCATTAAGATTGCCTCCCGTACCACCGACTAAAGTCGAAGCAGAAGCACCAATCGCATCAATCGCGAATCCTGAACGAACAGAGATTTTACCATCGACCGCCAAAACAATAGAAGCAGGATTGCTATTAGGTTGATAACCGTAGATTTTTGAGAACTCAGTCGTTTCAACTGCTTGAGCTTTGCCTAAAAAGTTAGATACCGCCTGCACACCACCGCCTGGATTGGCAGTATTATTGATTTCCCACTTAATGGTGCCATCGTGTTCTAGCACAGCAAAACGTGCGTTATGCCCAGTAGATGCAGAAGCAGGAACTGAAGCGATAATCTCTGGCTCAGCATCATTATCTAGGTTAACCAGCGAAGAGAACCAAACTGCATCATTGGCATGATATTGCCAATTGATCGCGCCGTTATTTTGAAACAGAGTACCACCTGAAAAGACTTCTTGTTGCTGATCGCCATCGACATCAACGTTGATCGATGACGGTGCCCAAGGGTGGTTAAAAATCAGCCCTGTGTGGTAGTTATACACACCATCTGCAGCCAGAATTTCGACGCTGCCATCATGGTCTAAATCAGCCAACGTGATATCACCAACAATACGCCAGCCACTTTCTGTGGTTGGGATCTGTTTTTTGATGTTGCCTTGGTTATCCAAAATCGTGATGAATTGCTCGCGATTGTTGGTTGTAACAATTTCAATGATTCCGTCACCATCCAGATCGCCTACGGCAGGAGAATAACGCGCATCCGCTATAACACCACCATTCGCATAACTCCACAACTCAGAACCATCCACACCACTTAAAGCACGCACTAAACCGCCAGTGGTGTATTTGTTTCCTTCAAATGTCACTACGATCAAATCTGCGACATCTTTTTCATCAATCTTGCCATCGCCATTGTCATCATTCAGTTGCGCGACAACCGGCGTAACCATCACTTGGTTAGAATTAGGTTGGAAAGCACTGCTTTGCCAAGACCACTTAAGCTTCATATTGAGTGCAGAGCTGTCACCTTCATAAGGAACAACACGCATTGAACGAGGCTTTGAGAAATCAAGAGTTTCGCCATTGTAGGCTGTGACTGCTAGCATCTGCTCATTTTGAGTATGACCACCAAATACCGCTAAACGGTTATAAGAGAGGTTATCCCAATCACTCAGCATGACACCTAAACCTTGTGGCGCTTCCACATCCACTTCATGAGTATAGATATAAGCAGGCAATGAGTAGCCTGAGCGCTCACCCTCTTTCAAACAGAAACGCTCACCCGTTTGGCGGCTAACGATACAAGCCTCAGGATAAGTTTCAGAAGCCAGCACTCGCATTGAGCGTGGTTTAGAAAAATCTAAATAAGCGCCGTTGTAGGCCTTAACATTCTTAAGATCTTCGTTGCCAGTATAACGATTGAACACAGCCAAACGGTTATAAGACAGGTTGTCCCAATCACTCAGCATGACAGAGACACCACTCGGAGCCTGTACATCGACTGGATGAGCATAAATCCAGCTAGGTAGGGAGTATCCCGAGCGCTCTCCTACATTCAAACAATATTTTTCGCCATTCAGGCGGCTGATAATACACCCTTCGGCTTCATTCGTTGTGGCTTGAGCCACGGTGCTACTTAGCGACAAAAGACTGACAGCAAGTGCAATATATTGAGACGTCATCTGTAAGACTTCCTTTACTTGTGGTTAATTTTTCAAAGCCAGAAATGATATACATCTGGTTGATTTTTTTGTAATTATTATTTTTTAAACCTAGGAACTGGTGTCGTGAATTGCCAATAAAAAATCTGACGGAATCATCAATAAATGGAAGGGATATTTCAACACAACACGCCTATTTTTATGCCTCACTAATGAGACATCTCAAAGTTGAGAAACGAACCGACTACAGTGAATATCTCTCTGTTTTTTCAAGAAGCGTTTTATAGATGCTGTTATACTTAAACCAATTAGATAAAGAGGGTGGCATCTTGCGTTACATATTTATTTCACTTATTTTAATCAGCCTAAGCCCAGCCATTATCGCTGAAGTCGTTTCTCATAATGTAATAGAATATGGTGCCATCGCAAATGATGGAGAGGATGATTCATCCGCATTTCAAAATGCACTGAATCAATTAAATGATAATAATGTACTGATTATTCCCTCTGGCGAATATCAGATTTGTAAAACCCTTTATTTAAAGGAAAAGAATAACATTGAAATTATTGGCTCCATACACAGTAAATTACACGGAAACCGCATGAACATCACCGCATGGTAAGGCTTTCGAGAACCTTACTTAGGTAGTTTTCGTCCATTGCGCAGTTCATCCGTTTACGTTTAATGCCACCTTTAAAGGTGGTTTCACTCTTTAATAGGTTCAAACACATCTGCCTGATCCTTGCTAAAGCCTCTGCGCGATCATCGGCTCTAATACGAGAATTGTCCTCACTAAATGCGGTATCAAGAGACCAATGCATGGCCTCTACGCCCCAATGAGAACGCGTCGCTTCAAGCAGCGTTTGGGCTTCTAATTCTTTAGAACATATATAATAACGAATACTCACATCTTGCTCTGTTGCTACAGCCGATTCTTGGCGAATCGAAGCGACGATGCCCATTGATTTTAGCTCGGGCCATTCATGCTCAATATCACCTAAAACCGACAAATCACGGTTCACTAAAGCCACTCTCGTTTCCGTTCTTCCGTGACTTTTTTCTTGAGTACTGTAAGAACTGCCGTCAAAGTCTTGAAGCATGTCCATTCGAAAATAATCATCAAAGGCTTGCTCAAGCATTCCCTGATTACCTTTCACTGCTAACAAATAATCCGCTTCTTTATCGAGAATTTTTTGCGCTATTTTCTTTTGGCATCCCATTGCATCAATCGTAACCAAGCAGCCTTTTACCTATAGCAAGTCAAGTAGCTTGGGGATCGCGGTAATTTCATTACTTTTACTATCAACCTTCTGTTGGCCGATACTCATTCTGTTTGCAGTAGCAAAAGCATTCACCATGTGAATCGTTCCTTTACCCTTAGAGCGATCATAAGAACCACGTAATGTTTTACCGTCGATAGCGATGACTTCTCCACCCGTCAGTGTATGGCAGTCCTTCATCCAAGCTATAAAGCTTCTTTGCAACCCTGCCGGATTAATCATGCCCATCACACGAGACAAAGTATCTGCCGATGGAATGCCTGCCTCAAAATGACCATATCGTTTTAGGAAATCTAAGCGAGCATTGCCAAAGTCAATAATGCCATCCCAACCGTCATGACCCGACAAGACGCCACAAATTGTCAGCAAAATAATGTCTGATAATTTGTGTGCTATTTTATTTTCCTGTCGATAATCTTTAATGATTTGAAAATGCATAAATGGGTTGGTTAACTCGCTCATATTTAGGCTCCTATATTGTCTAGGAGACATTAGAAAACAACGAAAATGATCTACAAGCAGATCTTTATTTTCATGTGGTTACATTCAATAGTTGGGATTAGTGATAGGTTCAAAGCGGATTCTTAGCATCTTTGCAGCCCTTATATATCAACGACCTTCATGCAGTTTCCCTGGAAATGTATCCACCGTTACTTGCCAGCTGATTTTGATTTAATGAAAGGTTTGCTTCAATCACTGGCTGTCACTCACAATCCACTTCAGCATAAGAAGCGGTTGAAAATAACAGTGCCAAGCATGATGCCAGATAATAATGAGGTTTGCTCATGATAGATCCTTTAACGTAGACAACCATTTTTTACAACTGGCGCTAAGGCTAATTGATAACTATAAAAAATACATCCGATTTTTATTAAAGGATCAGCTTTTATCAAATCAAAGACAATCACATTGACTAAGAATTAATAATAAAAAATTTATTCAACTAATAATTTCCCGAAAATTTAATTCAATCACCACCGCCCAAGGCGGTGATTTAGGGATGATAAAAATAAGCTAAAGTTTACTTTTGCCTAGCCAATTTAATTCTTTCGCTTTATTTTTTCATTAAGTAGTAGCCAAGCATAACGACTATTAGTCACTAAATAACGCTTCCACATTCTTCCAGGTTCTTGTAACACACGATATAACCATTCCAACCCAGATTTTTGCATCCATAAGGGTGCACGAGAAACATGGCCTGCGACAACATCAAATGTTCCCCCTACCCCCATCACAAATAACACACCCAACTGCTCTTGCCAGCGGTTGATAAAATTCTCTTTTTTCGGTGATGTGATCGCAACAAACAGAAGTTTTGCACCTGACTGACGGATCTTTTCAACTATCGCGTGTTCATCATCCCAAAAATAGCCATGGTGATAACCCGCAATCACTAATTGTGGATGCTTTGCCTGCATGGCCGCAGCCGTTTTTTCAACAATCTCCGACTTTGCGCCTAGGTAGAACACTGGCATTTGTTCTTGTGCAGCCATCGCATTGAGCTCTAGAAACAAGTCAACACCCGCCACTCGTTCCGGCACTTGGTGACCTAAAAAGCGCGCGCCCCAAACCACACCCATACCATCGATATTGATCATGTCACACTCGGTCACGGACTGAGCCAATTCAGAATCCTTACGCATATTGACTAACTTAGCAACATTGACCACTACATGCTGGGTAAACTCTTGTCGCAAAATGCGATCGCGGATCAGAGCAACAGTTTCACTCATCGAAGCCACATCCATTGGGCTACCAAGAAAATTAATGCGTTTCAATCGGTTATTCCTCATTGGTAATTCTTAAATAAAAACGGAATGAAAAGTACATCCACGCTTGGGTCCAGCGCGCGTAGTGAATTCGGTTAACCCAACGTTTGTTACGTTGATAAACAAACTGATCCCGCTCGGGCATGTACAGCGTTTGAATAGCACGCTGAATGACGCGTTTAACCAAAACAACATCACTCTCCTCGCCTCCAACACTGAGTAAGGTAATAATTGCCTGTGATACTGAATGCGGATCCAGTGGATAAGGATTGTTGTGGTAATACTTGGCGGTTCCATCGGCTTCAAACAGATGCTGTTTGTAAAAATGAAAACCGCGTGCAATCACCTCATCAAATTCCTTTGTCGCTAAAGTAGTTCGTATAAGGTGTAGCGCTTCTAAGTTGTAGCCCGTATGAAATCCGTCAATAAATCCGTGGTGATGACGAGTACCATAAGCCCAACTGCCATCGTCTGCCTGAGCCTGAGCACTGTTACGCGCAATGCGTAATGCCAACTCGGTGTAATCAGGGCGAGACATTTCTCGGCCGACCACGGCCAGCCAAGCTGCCGCCCACAAACTGGCGTTGTGCACAAACGCCGTTTCCCCGGGAATGTACGCAAAAAACTCCCCGATCTCATTTTGAGTCAATAAATGGTCAGCAATAAAATCACCACTGCGCAGCGCCAACTCGACCCAGTCAGCTCGCCCCGTCAGTTGCCCCAATTGGTGTAAGGCACGGCTGACATAGACTGTCGTGATCACATTTGGCTTCCCCTTAGGAACAAAGAATGCACGCGCTTTCCAATCAAAATGATACCCCCAACAGGCGCCATGCCAGATTTGCTCATCACAACGCTGAGTCACTAGCCACTGCGCAAGTTGCTCCGCTTCTGTTAGTAAAGCGGGGGCTTTTGTCACTTGATACTCTTCGAGCAACCCGAGAATAAACAGAGCCACGCCTTTGGGGTTTCGCGCTTTGGGCACACCTAGCCATGGCCGAAGATTAATGGGAGAGCATTTGAACAACTGGATCCATGCTAAGCCAAAAGTCGAGTCTTTGCTTATCGGCAAGCGCTTGAACCAGCTTGAATTGAGTCCATCAAAAGGGTCATATCCAGCGAATTGTTCTGTACGAGCTTTATTCAATAAACATTGGCTAATGTCAGCTACAGTCGTCGATTTCATGATTTTAATAGCTCATCGTAGAGTGTTTGTAGACGCGGGATCACCGCCTGCAAAGAGAAGTTTTCGGCAAACTTTTGTTTAGCGGCCGTAGCAATACGTCGATTTTCCGCACGTTGCTCAATCAAATCTCCTAGTGCTTGCGCTAAAGCAACCACATCGCCAGCCTCAATTAAACGCCCTTGTTCACCATCGCTGATCGCATCAGGAATCCCACCCGCTCGACTTGCTACCACGGGAATACCTGCCGACATGGCTTCTATCACTCCCATTGGAAAGCCTTCGTTATAGCTGGGTAAGCAATAAATATCCGTTTGAGTCAATAAGTTGGTCTTCGCCTCACCAGCAATCCAGCCTAAACAGTACACAGAATCAGCGAGCCCCATTTTATTAGCCATAGCCTGATAAATTTCAATATCGCCATCGCCAGCGAGATAAAGCTTCGCCTCAGGACAACGCTGTTTGACTAACGCAAAAGCTTGAATCAGGTCACCCACACCTTTGCGCGTGCCCAAACGACCAAGGAAGGCAATACGACCTGGCTGAGCAAGATGGCGATCTAAAGCCAAACTGGGTACAGCGTTATACAGCACAGAAACACCTTGTGTTCGTCCTATCACCTCTTGTAGCCATGTCAGCCATTGAGTGGATAGTACCAGTACATGATCAGCTAGAGCAAAAGTACGTCGAATGTGAGTTTGCTGATCCACATTGCACTCATCTCGATAGAAATCACGAAACTCGGCACCATGCAAATGCAAAATAACCTTACCTTTCAAAAGATTAACCAGGCGAACAATCACAGATTTACGTCGATAGCTACCTCGTGATGACATGTGAATATGCACAAGGCCAACTCGGTAACGTACAAAGCAGTACAACAATTGGCAGAGAGCCAGCATAAAGCGTAATGTCATTCGCCATTTCTGTCCGTGGTCTAAACTTGAGTGTGAAGCAATCAACTTGATTTGGTTTTCCTCTAAAAAACCGCAATCAGCGTACGTTGAAACCACAGTTGCCACGCCACCTTGACCTTTCAGGTCAGTGGCGACCATTAGATTAATCGCTTTTCTCACAACACATCCTTGATAGTACAGATAGCTTGTCGAATCTTACCATTCCCGGTACGCTCAAGCGCTGCCACCATTTCTATGGTGACAATTAACGAGCTTCCTAAGCGAGCTTGAGTATTACCGATTAACTTTTGTTGCTGCTCTTCATTAAATTGCTCAGCATCCGCCACCACTTTAACCACAATCTGTTCACGTTCACTCTGAACAAATTGGCATGCTATAATCCCAGTGACACCTTTAGGTATATGGTTCAGGATATGCACTTTTTGACCATCTTCGCCGACGAGATAATCACCAACACGTCCCTTAATATGTTCAATTATTGGGTAGAATCTCCCACATGGACACTGCTTCTCGTCAGACAATACGACATGGTCACCAGTTTTGTACCTGACTAGAGGAAAGTAGCTATTATTGAAATTAGTGCCGACAATTTCATGAGTACCATTTCCCGCATCTAAAAATTCAACATGTGAGTAATCGGTGAGAACGTGATAACGACCATGCTCACAATTAGCAATTGCAGCAACCCTTTCAAATAGGCCATACCAATCAAACACTTTGCAGCCAAAGCGCGTCTCAATAACTTGGCGATCTTCTGCAGACAAAGACTCTGATGAAGTGATAATGGATTTGAGCTTCGCCGGATAATAACTTTGGTTAGCCTCTAAATAGCGGGCTAAAGTAGCAATCGAAGAAGGATATGCTTGAATCACTTCAACTCCAAAATCGACCATAGCTTGCAGATAACTAGGTATCGTTTGCGATGTAAGATGGAAAGATGAAAGCACTATCATCTGTTCAAACCAGGAGTAGCGCCAAAACGACCCTTGTTTTTGACTCAATGGCACCACCATATCGCCCCTGATCCACGCTCGTTTATCACCTTTACGATACCCCGCCCAAGCCAACTGTCTTTCGACAAAGGCTTGCTCACGAATAACTGAATTCATGTCTTGCAAAATAGTCAGAGGCGTGCCGGTTGTACCACTTGTAGCCCCTTTCACTACCACAGAAGGTTTGTTCTGCGAGATAAACTGCTCGTGGTCATGACGCAATACCGCTTTATCCAGATATGGAAAAGCCTCAAGCTCAAGATTGAGTAAGTCTAAATTCTGATAAAACGGTACATGATTACGAGCATTAGCTAAGGTGTTTTGAAGCTTATCTTGTTGGTAATCGCCTAAATGGGTGCGCGAAAACTCATTAGCCTGGATCTCTTTTAGAACGGCGCGCATCTCGCCGTTTTCTCTGACCATTTTACGTGAAAGCGCCCGCACAGAAAGCATGACATTTTGCAGCCAGATTGGCGCCTTAACATAGATTGAACTGGTAAACATCAGTAAAAATCCTTTGCATTAATACCCGTTTTGATCACTTTGGCTGGAACTCCAACTACGACGCTATTAGCGGGCACGTCGTTAATAACAACTGCATTAGCTCCAATCACTGAGTTTGAACCAATATTCACGGCTCCTAATACTTTTGCTCCAGTTGCAATAAAAACATCATCGCCAATTACAGGAACTTCTTTTGCTCTGGAGCGACCACCTATAGTTACATTCGTGCCAATAACGCAGTTAGAACCTATCTTAACATGCTTATGAATAACTACTCCGATACCACCATATCCCAAAATAGTCCCCTTACCTATTGAGGTCTGGCTATAAATAACACAGTTATGAATCAAGCGGATCAATAAATCGCATAACTTAGGGAATGCAGGTATATTTTTTTTGTAGCACCAGCTACCCAATCGATATAATTTCATAATCCACCTACCTTTTCATTAAAATCTTTTTGTAAGATTGTTTTTGCAACTGTAGATAACAAATATAAAGCGACAGCCATAGCGACGGTTCCATCATAATAGGTAAAACCATACGTCGTAACACAAGTTAGCCAAGTTGCTACAACAAAAGCAGCAATTCCTATATATGGAAAATATATTACTTGCCCATAGTACTTTATGGTTTGAGCAATCTTGATGACTACTAGAATTTGGGCTATCGCCCAGATAGCACCTAATAAACCGAAACTGACGAGTAAGGTAACCAATCCGCTATCATTGGTCTGTAACATCAAAGCTCGTTGAATTTGCGCTTCACTTTTTCCTGTCTCATCAATAACGAAGCCTAAAATTTTTGGTGCAAAATCAGGGTGAATAAAACCCGGACCTATAAATGGATAATCCATAAATGCTTCTAAACGCTGTGGATTCTCGGAGAATCGGTAAATGAAATTACCTTCATCATCACCAACTTCATTGATAATTGTTGAGAAACGTTCGGTCAAAATACTAGCAGATTGAAATAAAACTATAGGAAAAACCAATACCAACGACACAAAAAAAATACGCATCAATTTTATCACATACTTTTTTTGCAACAATAACATCAGTAAAATCAAGCAAATAAGCAATGATACCCAATAGGTTCGTGTATAAGAAAGTATGACAGAGGAAAGGCTTGCAATTAGAATTATAGCTATATACAACTTATTCTTAGGTTGTGAAGTTAACAAAACAATGCAGCAATAACAAGCTGCTGCTAACGCATAAAAATAAGCCGGAATATATACCCGAGTTACGTAGTTATCACCAACTAGTAATTGATCAACCCTCGAAATCGAACCAATATCGATACCGAAAATTTGTAATAACATGGAAATAAATTGAATAACACAGATATAGGAGATAAATTTTAATAATTCATTAATATCATTATACTGAGAAAAAAAACGAGCAAAGTAAAAGAACACTGCAATATAAAAGAATTCCCGTGCAATTTTTAGCGAAGAAATTAGTGGTAAGTTAAATCGCAACGTTGTTAATATTAATTGAACAAATGTTAGTGCCAAAAAACCCCAGATAAGCATGTAACACCCGCGGCTGAGCTTGTTAGACGGCCAGCGATGCCATCCCTTGCGTAGTCCATCAATCAATAGAATAGACATCATCATAATATATAGCAAATCACGAAATTTAAACAACCCGGGTAGACGAATAAATTTCTCAGGATCAATAAAGCCTACAAAATCAACAGTTGCTAGAATAAAAATATAGCCAAGAATTTTAGGATGGCGCCATAAATATACTCCACCAAGTAACAAAAATGGAAAAAATATAGCCACATAATTTAATCCAACTGAAAAGTAAATTATATATGTGGCGAGCAAAACTGCCAATAAACATAATAGTATCGTTCTATAAATAGGATGACTAAACATTTATAATGCAGCCAGAAAACGTCGGGAAACTGCAGGCCAATTATAATATTCAACCACAGCATTTACCCCTTTCTTAGAAATACTTTCATATAAATCTTGGTCAACTACTAAAGATCTTATTTTTTGCGCTAATGATTTTGCATCCTGTAGCGGAACAACAAAACCACGCCCATCAGCCAAAATATCAGGCATAGCATCAATATCGCTGGCAATACAGGGAAGACCATTAATCATAGCCTCGAGCAATACTAATCCAAAAGCTTCATAATATGAATGGATAACAAATACATCTGCTTGTTGATAAACATCCAGCAATTCTTGACGATCGTAAATTCGTCCTAAATAGCTTACATCATCTCGATTAGGGCATGGATTACTTCGTGGGCCAACAATCACTAACTCAGCAAAGTCATCGTCTTTATTCAAAATATCTAATGCTTTTAAAATGACATCCCCCCCTTTTTGTTCAAATCGCTTACCAACAAATAGCAACGTACGTTTTTTTTTAGCCTGCCAAGATTTTGCTTTTGGTTCATTTAGATCAAAATTCACACCATAACCAACAACTGTGATACAAGATTTTGACACTGAGTAATCATTATAGAGCGCATTTTTAATATATTGGCTTGGGACCATAATACGCTTTGCCGCTTTGTAGACCTTTTCCTCACGTTCAAGCCAAGCATTTAAAGCCTTCTCTCCTAGAGGTAGCAATGGTTTTACTAAAGCATCCTGTTTCTGCTGTGCAAGTGACATTGTGTAATCAGTTAGAATATAGAAAGGCTTATCAGTTTTAAAATAACGTAAGCAATCAAAAGTCCCAGAAACTTGAATAATACCCTGATATCTGGCAGAGCTTCGTCGCTTTAATACACGAGCACACCAACGACTTTTACGGTCAAAAGCCCAAGGTGTTTTATGTAGTTGGTTATATTTAGTCTCCGCTTTTTGAACCCATTTCTTATAACTGAAACAAAAAGTACTGATAAATGACCATAAGTATATGCTCCACATTTTTGGCATCGGAATAATATCTAGCTCCACATTTTGGGCAGAAATTTCATTAAAAATCCTCTCACTGACACCGGAAAAGTCAACACTGAATACCAAATAATTATTTTTCATGGAGAACATCTTTTACAGTTTTAATTAAGCTAATGGCATCAATATTAGCATCAAACTTAGTTGAAAATTCTTGACACTTGATACCCCATAATAATTTTTCACTCAATACTTGTTCAATTACCAACTTCCACGCTTCAGCATTTTGGTAGTCAGCAACAATAAGTTTTTTATCGGGAACCGTCTCAGGAAGGCCACCACGGTTAGAAACGATCACCGGAACAGCGTGGCAAGCGGCTTCAACCGACACTTTGCCAAATGCTTCTTGCCATATTGATGGCACCAATACTAAGTGTGAGATACGATATAATTGTAAGGCGTCTTCATAAAGTGGTCGGAAGGTTATATTATCTATAGTATGCTCGACAAATCCACGACCAACGACTAGAAATTGTTGTTGTGGCATAAGGCGTGCTATTGCTCGGAAGGTTTCAAGCCCTTTAACTACACTGTTTCCTACCATTGAGATAAATTTTTTCCCATCTTCTGGAAACACTGGTTTATCAAGAGTTGGGGTGAATGGATAGATAATCACAGGTTTAATTTTTTCCTGTACCGCCAGTCCGTTGGCAATAAAAGATGAATTGGCAATAACTACATCGGCTCTTTTTAATGCTTTAGAGTTTTGGTAGCAATGAAACTTGAAAAATGGGTAATCGGTAGCTCTCTTTACTACGCGCAGTATTTTATTCTTCAATCCAATAGGCTTTGAATATTCAGGTCTATTATTAAGGCTAAATTCTTCATGAGCATAATAGATTACCGAACGATTCTGATCTTTGACTGCATTCACAGCAGCAATGGATGTTGAACAATTAGCGATCACCAGATCATACTGATTATGTCTAAAATGGCGGTAAATACGAAAATAATTAATAAAATTAGCAAAGTAATTCAAAAATTTCGCATTAAATAGCTTAATGATTTCTATTTCACCGTAATAATGCTTTGGATATTTAGAATATACATCTTTTTCACCTGATACAACCACAACCTTATAGTGCTTCTGCAATAGCTCAACCATAGTTGCAATACAACTCTCAGCACCACCTAATTTATACTGAGCATTTCCACTAAAAACAGCAATCTTCTTCATTTAATCAACCTGAAATTAATTTATTAATTAACCCGCGTTTAAATAACAAGTAACCAACCGCCATCGAAAGAACAGCGGAAACCACGACTAAAACGAATGCGTTTCCATCACCGACTGTTTCTCTCAAGATTATTGAGTAGAAATAAATTATAACACTAAATAATAATGGCGTTATAAATACAACTATATTTCTTAATAAAGTTATATTTAAAATTCGAGCGACAATTGATGCCTGAAGTATTAAGAATACTAACTGGGATGCAACAAAGGCCCAAGCAATACCAACTAATTTTAATTTATCATACAACGCTAATGACAGGACTAATAACACCAATAAACAAATAACATTTGACACCAATTCCCTATAAACAATACCTCTCGATTTGAGTAAGTCTCCAATTACGATAGAAATAGAGGTTAATGCTGCCCCCCAAGTCACCACATCAAGAATAGGTGCCATTGCCTGCCAGCTTTCACCATAGATCCACATAACCAATTTGTCTGAAAATGCATAGATGAAAGCAGAAAAAGAAAAAAATATACTACACAATACAATTAAGACTTTCTCATACATTATTTTTACTGAATCAATATCATTTTGTAATCTTGAAAACTCAACAAAGAGTACCGAACTGACATTCCGAGAAATTTGGTTCAGTGGCATTTGAACCAGTTTAAGGGCTCTAGAATAAATTCCAACACCACTAACTCCTGAAGCTAAGTTAGCAAAGTACTTATCCGTATTGGCAGTCGAGTATAAAAACATACCCTGAAATGTCATCCCTAATGCCATCCTCATATATTTATTAATTCGGTTGATCTCTAAGCTTGGAAATAAATAATAAACATTTTTTACACTCATAATCACGATGATCAATTTAAAGACGCAGCGGGTAGCATATGCTAATAATAACGATTGATACCCAAACCCGTTGCTCGCTAGGATATAAAGAACTATAACATATATCACAACGGAGTATAATTCAGCAGCACCAACCTTCCAGTACATTTCTTTTTTCATCATAGCCATGCGATAAACATATTCTAGAGATAGCACAGGTATTAACCAGCCCAAAATAATGTATCCTGATACTAGATAATGTCCAATAAACTGTGCCAATATATTAACTGCGGAAACAGTAGTAATAGAAAAAAATATACCTAGAATAAGTACTGAAATAGCTATCGCAAAAAGATCTTTATCATTAGACTCTGAGTATTGTACAAATGGGATTGCCATTGATTTTAATGAAAACATAGAAAACAGTTCAACGACAATTAATGAAATAGCATAAATACCAAAATCCTCTGGTAATAATAGTCTTGCAACTATTATCTCAACCCCAAAGATCAACAACTGAGATCCTATATTAAATATTCCTGTAGAAAAAATATTTCTTAATAACATAATTAACTTATTTTATTAACGATAATTTAATACAAGCTTTCATATTGAGATATTATCACGGCAGTATTTAAACACCGTTCGAGTCTCATTTTGTCCGCCGTAATAAGTTTATTTAGTGCTAAAACTGATTCCATTTTCTGTTGAAGATCATCACCATCAACCAAAACTAATCCACTAATAGCAAAATCTTCTTCAGCAAGTACGCCTACACGAGTAGCAACGACAGGTAAACCGGTTGCCAACATTTCAAGCGGGGCCAAACCAAAGGTCTCCTGATCAGATAAAAACACACCAACATCTGACTGCTGATAGTATATCAACATCTGATCACGACTAGCTCGGCCAACAAACTTTATATCATTCGTTAAATTAAGCTCTGCGATCAACTGCAATAATCTGCTATAACAATCTTTATCAGCTATAGGTCCTATGACCGTTAATGATACGTCTTTTCCCTGTTGTTTCAGCGCAAAAACCAAGCGAATAATGCGATCAATACGTTTACGCTGACTAATAAGGGCACAAGTAACCAATCTCAAAGTTTCATCGCTCTTATTTAGACTTCGGGTTACCTGAAAATAGGCTTCATCGATCGGATTACCAATCACTGAAATAGGCTTTGCAATATCTTGTACCAAGGCTGATTTCAGCATTTGACCAACACAGGTATAACGATCGATGAAACAGTCTGATAGCCAAGGCATAACTTTGACATACAAGAAATCATTAGTTTTGGACACGCTCTTGCGACAAATAAGCTTATAAGAATGAAGTGTTAGTAAGCGATTAGCACTTTTTCCAACACCGATCATCCAAGAGGGTATGTGGGAATGAACTACATCTGGTTTGAAAACCTTAATTTGCTCATTGACCCGAAGTGCCGTACCAATGAACCCAGGAATTGGTAAGTTATAGCGTTTTTCATTTGTCGGGCAGAATATAACTTCAACAAAAGGTGATAGCCTGATAGGTGTATCACTGTAGTCAACCTGACAAAAAGGGTCAAATGCTAATACTCGGTATTGGAATCCACTTTCTTTACGTTCAGTTAAATACTTAACCAGCATTTGGCAAACTGAATCTACCCCACCAGCACTTTTACTACCCCAATCGAGCGTCGATAACGGCATCAGCAATAAAACTTTCTTCACTTTTATACAACACCTCTAGTATCAATCACGACTTTCTTAGCAAATGCCGTTTTATCTGCTTCTTTAAAATCTCGGTGATCAACCAGCACCACGACGATATTGGCTAACTCTAAAGCACGCTCTAGCGAGACTAGTTCAACATCATGTTCTGCTAACTTACCCGGTAGTTGGTGGATATTTGGCTCTACTGCTAAGATTTTTCCGATATTGTCTTGTGCTAAATGCAAAGTGATGTCTAAAGCTGGGCTTTCACGTAAATCATCAATATCGGCTTTAAAGGCCAAACCTAAGCAGGCAATAACAGGCTTTTTGAACTGATCTGCGGCTTGTTTTACCTGATCAACGACCCAGTGTGGTTTACCATCATTAACATGACGAGCAGCAGCAATCAGTTTTGCTTCTTCTGGGCAGCTGTTAACAATAAACCAAGGGTCAACTGCAATACAGTGCCCGCCAACACCTGGTCCTGGATTTAATATGTTGACCCGAGGGTGGCGGTTGGCCAATTTAATTAATTCCCAAACATTGATTTTTAATTTCTCACAAATAAGGGAAAGTTCGTTCGCGAATGCAATATTGACGTCGCGAAAGGAGTTTTCTGTTAATTTCGCCATCTCCGCCGTACGAGAGTTGCTGATGATGCATTCGCCTTTAACAAAGGTTTTATACAGAGCCATCGCTTTCTCGCTACACGATTTACTCATACCACCAATCACTCGGTCATTACTGACTAATTCTTGTAGTACATAACCCGGTAAAACTCGCTCTGGGCAATGCGCTACTTTAATGTCAGCCGTATCACCTTTATGCTGTGGGAAAGTTAAATCAGGACGAGCCTCTGCTAGCCATGCGGAAAGCTTTTCTGTCGCACCGACTGGGGAAGTACTTTCCAATACCACCAAGTTGCCTTTTTCCAGAACTGGCGCAATCGCTTTGGCTGCGGCTTCTATATAGCTAAGATCAGGCTCGTGATTATCACCTTTAAATGGTGTGGGTACCGCCACTAAGAAAGCATCAGCTGGTTCAGCTGTCACAGTTGCTTTTAGTTTGCCAGTCATCACTGCACTTCGAACTACGATATCTAAATCCGGTTCGACAATGTGAATTTCACCTTTATTGATTGTATCGACAGCGTGTTGATTGACATCTACGCCAATCACTTCAATACCACGCGAGGCTATAACGGCAGCCGTTGGCAGGCCGATATACCCTAAACCAATCACAGAAACTTTATTAAACATCTTATTTTCCTTAAATCTTATCTTGCTAGAATGTCGGCGATACGTTGACGGGCTTTGCCATCACCGTATGGATTGTGTGCTTGACTCATGAGTTGGTAAGCGCGCTCATCACTAAGCAACCGGTCTAACTCTTCACAAATCAGTTGTGTGTTAGTCCCAACCAGCTTGACCGTACCCGCGCTTACCGCTTCAGGTCGTTCGGTGGTGTCTCTCATCACTAATACAGGCTTCCCTAGCGATGGTGCCTCTTCTTGAATACCACCGGAATCGGTTAAGATGATGTGTGCTCTGTCCATCAAATAGACAAAGGGCAAATACTGTTGTGGATCCACTAAGAAAATGTTTTCAATGCCTTTTAAAAGACGATTGACGGGCTCTTGAACATTCGGATTAAGATGTACCGGATAAAGAATTTGACAGTCAGGGTGACGCTTTGCTGTGATGGATAAGGCTTCACAAATACGCTCAAATCCATCACCAAAACTTTCACGGCGATGGCCTGTAACAAGAATGAGTTTTTTATTGTTATCAAGCATCGGAAACTGGTGTGCCAGCGTAGCATTGAGATCTTGCTCGTTGTGAATCTTGTTACGGATCATAAACAAGGCGTCAATGACGGTATTCCCAGTAATATGGATGTTCTCGAGGCAATAATTTTCATCCAATAAATTTTGTTGAGATGTTGCCGTTGGTGCGAAATGGTAGTGAGTCAATGCACCCGTAAGCTTGCGGTTCGCTTCTTCAGGCCAAGGGGAATAAATATTGCCGGTGCGTAATCCAGCCTCAACGTGGCCGACTGCAATTTGCTGATAATAACAAGCAAGTGAAGTCGCAAACGTTGTAGCGGTATCGCCATGAACTAAGACAATGTTTGGTTGAAAGTCTTTTAGAACCGTTTCCATACCGTTCAAGATTTTAGTCGTTACTGTCGTCAGTGTTTGCCCTGGTTCCATGATATTAAGATCAAAATCAGGCACCACTTCAAACAACTCTAAAACCTGGTCAAGCATTTCCCTGTGCTGGCCAGTGACGCATACTTTTGTGTCGAAGCGGTTATCTTGTTTAAGCTGATGAACTAGAGGCGCCATTTTAATTGCTTCAGGTCGTGTACCAAACGCAATGAGTATTTTTTTCACTTTATTTATTTCCTTGGGCTAAACTAAACGACTGTTAAGAACAAACTGTTCAACGCTATTTCTTCAAAAAGTAGATAAAAATGGTGAATAGCAACGGTTAAATACGCTACCGCCACTAGATGTCGCCTCTAGAATGCGCATTTTCTTCACATTTTTTGCTTTATGTATATAAGAGAAAACTTATTAACCACCCACATTTAATCACCTACCTACAAACTATGAGTAGAAATTAATTGCCAAACTGTTGCTTTGTTTTTTGGGGTGGGTAATCAAAAAGTCATATAAAACTTTCTATGTGTTACACACAAAGTTTCATTGCACTTTCCTTTAATTGATATTGTTTAGATATATGTTCGATGATCCCTTGGGCCCCGCTCTCTATCAGTTCCAAAACCCGTTCAAACATATGAATATTTCCTTTGTAAGGATCAGGGACTTCCGTGACACCGATGTGACTATGCGATAGAAACAGTGAAAGTTTCTCTTTATGTTTAGCAGGACAAATGTCAATCAGATCCGCTAAGTTGGCTTTATCTAAGGCAAAAATAAGATCAAATTTTTCGAAATCCTCAGAACAAACCTGCCTTGCTCTTAAATTTGACATTGAATAGCCACGCTGCTCAGCGACAGATATTGCTTTGGGATCTGGTTTTCGGCCCACTTGATAATTCACAGTACCAGCGCTTTCAACAAATAAATTAATTCCATGTTGTTGCGCTTTTTGGCTCAAAACAGCTTCAGAAAGCGGTGAACGGCATATATTTCCCATGCATACGATGAGGATAGAGAGTTTTTTATTTTCCATGGCCATTACTGATGCATTCACTTCATTTTGTCTCTGTATTAAAGAGGTGGATAGAGTATCGCAAGGCGCATTGCAATGGGTGTCTCAAAATTGAGTCTATCTATAATTAATACCTAAGATTTAAATAGGAAAAATGAACTGGCTATTTTGATGGATTATCGAAAATGGCATTAACCATTTGATATCTCGCTTGTATGTACAAATAACTTGATGTGATAAGCCGGCCGCATGTGATTTCATCTAATGAGCATAGATAACGGTGAATGGAATAGGTGTGAACGGTGAACAAAGAAGAGCCTGCAGGGCGCAGGCTCTTGATACGTTAATCAGTGAACACTTCTGGTTTTAACATCATGCAGCAGTTCTTGATTAAGTTCAGCTTCAACATGACCTGGAGAGCGTGTTGATGCCGAGACCAAACGATACATAGCAGGGATAACAAACAGAGTGACTAAAGTGGCAAAACCCATACCGAAGAAAATCACCGTACCCACCGCAACTCGGCTTTCATAGCCTGCTCCTGTCGAGATAATTAATGGGATTGAACCTGCTAAAGTAGTAAAGGCGGTCATCATGATTGGCCGTAAGCGCCTTGCTGAAGCATCAATAATTGCTTTTTCAAACTCAACCCCCCGGTCACGCAGCTGGTTGGCAAATTCAACGATCAAAATGCCATTTTTGGTCACCATACCGATCAGCATAATCATCCCAATCTGGCTATAGATGTTGATACCTTGTCCCATAATTGATAGACCAAGAAAGCCGCCAAACACACCCATCGGCACCGTCAACATCACCACTAACGGGTTGATAAAACTTTCAAATTGGGCGGCTAGTACCAAATAAGCGACAAGCAGCGCTAACGCAAATACAATGGCTACGCTCGATTGGTTTTCTTTAAAATCTTTTGACTCACCTGAGTAACTAATGGAAATATCACTAGGTAGTGTTTCAATGGCTTTCTGATCCAGAAAATCAAGCGCTTCGCCCAACGTGTAACCAGCTGATAAATTTGCAGTAACCGTGATCGCCTTTTGCTTATTGTAATGAGACAAGCGGATTGATGATGCCACTTCTTCCACTTTCGCAAGTGCATCCAGTGTAACAAGCTCACCAAATGCGGTTCTCATGTAGATCTGGCTTAAATCGGAGGCGTTATTGAAGCTATTTTCGTCCCCACGGAGATAAACATCATACTCTTCGCCACGCTCAACAAAGCTGGTTTCACTCTTCCCGCCGAGCATCACTTCTAACGTATCTGAAATATCCGCGACACTGATCCCCAATTCCGCGGCACGCTGCCTATCAATCGTCACCACCAGTTCAGGTGTCTTTTCGGAATAATTGGTGTCAGCTCCTTCCATAAAGGGGGAATTTTCAGCTTCCGTTTTTAACAATTCGGCCCATTTTTTGAGTTCAGGATAGTCTGACCCACCTAACACAAACTGAACAGGCTCGTTAGAGCCACCACGAAAGCCGGGCATAAAGGGCATAACTCGTACATCGGGAATTCCCGTTAGCGTTTTTTTGACCTGCCCTAATGCTTGTTGAGCGGTGATGCTTCGTTCGTTCCAGTCATCCAAAATCATGATAACAAAACCCGTCTGATCACCCGCTTGCCCACCGAACGCGGGCGATTGAATACTAAACGACTTGAGAAAACCTTTGCCAACCAAGGGCATTAACCGCTGCTCAACAAGATCCATATTGGCCGACATCCGATTATAACTGGTCGCATCCGCTCCGCGCACAAAGGCAAAAATAACGCCGCGATCTTCTGAAGGCGTGAGCTGAGAAGGCACTTTCTGCATCAGAAAATAACTGCCACCAACGCATGCAAGGATGACGAGCGGTGCAGCCCATTTCCAACTGATAGCAAAACGTAAAGAGGATTTGTAACCCGCTTCTAAACGGCCAAAAACACGATCAACAAAACGATTAAAACGGTTTGGTTTGACATTGACCTTTAAAATCTTGCTACCGAGAACGGGCGTTAAAGTTAACGCTATTAGCGATGAAAAGAGAACCGACATGGCCAAAAGTACAGAGAACTCGGTGAACAACAGGCCGACCATACCGTCCATAAAAGAGATCGGTAAAAAGACCATCACTAATACCAATGTGGTGGCAATCACGGCAAAGCCGACTTCGCGCGTCCCTTTATAAGCCGCCAGCAGTGGCTTCTCTCCCTGTTCTATGTGATGAAATATATTTTCCACCACCACAATCGCGTCATCAACAACCAAACCGATGGAAAGAATCAGCGCCATCAAGGTGATAAGGTTAATGGAGAATCCGAAATAGTAAGCGGCAATAAAAGAAGAGATCAATGATACTGGCACAGTAACGGCTGGGATTAGCGTTGCCCGAACTTGGCCGATAAAAATGTACAGTACCAAAATCACTAAACCACCCGTGATAAACAGTGTGCTATACACTTCCGAAATTGAGCGATCAATAAAAACGGTCGAGTCGTAGTCAATGGCCAAGCGCGTTCCTTTGGGTAGAAACTGCTGAATATTATCGACTTCTTGATGGACACGCTGCGCCACATCCAAGGGGTTAGCATCTGACTGTGGCACAATGCCCATGCTCACATTAACCACACCGTCGCTTTTGAAGGTTGAGTTTTCGTTCTCAGCGCCGATGAAGACATCCGCGACATCTTTTAAGTAAATCAGCGAATTGTCACTTGCGCGCTTAACCACCAAATAGTCAAAATCTTGAGCCGTTTTGTACGCTCGGTCGGTACGCACCGACATTACTGTCGAATCGTTACGCACTTCCCCGCCCGGGCTTTCAATATTTTCACTGCGCAATGCACTTGATATATCAGAAGTCGTGACACCACGCCCAGCCATCAGATTCGGCTTGAGCTTGACATACATCACCTTATAAAGACCACCAGACACATCCACAGAACTGACGCCAGAGATTAAACTAAAGCGGTCAATCAAAGCTCGTTCGATATAATCGGTCAGTTGGGTTCGATCCATCTCTGAAGAACTGAGATTAATGTACAAAGAAGCTTCACCAGAGCCATTATTTTTGAATACGGTTGGATCATCTGCTTCATCCGGTAATGAGCGCTGCGCTCTCGCAACGGCGTCGCGGATATCGCTCACACCAGTATTGAGATCGTAACCCAGTTCAAATGTAACGGTAATCCGTGACATGCCATTACGCGTGGTGGATTCAATTTCATCAATCCCGCTAATGCCTGCCAGTTGATCTTCCAATACAGAAGTGATTTGGCTTTCAATGATGGTAGCTGAAGCCCCTGCATAGCGAGTACTGATTGAAACCACCGGGCTTTCAATATCGGGCATTTCCCGGACCGGAAGCTTAGAAAATGACACTAGACCAAAAACGCACAATAGTAAGCTTAATACCACCGCCGCCACAGGGCGCTTCACTGAAACATCGGATAACCACATTATTTGTCATCCTTTTGTATCGGTGAGCCATCCACATTGACTTCAGTAACGACAATGCCGTTTCTCATATTCACGATACCTTGCACCACAATCTTATCACCAATGGCTAAACCTTTATCAATCACCACTTGATTGTCGATCCGCGCGCCAAGCCAAACTTCCGTGCGTATTACTTTATTATTGCTATCAATCACATAGACATAGCGTTTAGTGCCTGAATATTCGAGTGCTTGAACGGGGATAATGGGCGCTTCAATCGCTGGGAAATTCAACTTAGTAGAAAGCAACATCCCGGGTTTTAGCTTGCCATCTTGGTTATCGAAATGAATACGGACACGCAAATTCAAGGTTTCACGGTTAATGCGAGAATCAATACCCACAACTTTGCCGGTAAACTCGTTTTTTGCCCAAGCATTACTCTTCGCCGTCACCGTCATACCTTTACTGATTAACGAAAGGTAACGCTCTGGCACTTGGATATCGAGTTGCATCACCGATAGGTCATCTAAAGTCAGCAATTCCGTCCCTGCACTGACCATTTTGCCCAAACTAAAATCAATAAAACCAACGGTGCCATTAAATGGCGCGCTAATGTGCAGATCGTTTAAATTTGCGTTTGCTGCATCTAAACGTGCTTGAGCAATATCAACACTCGCTTTTTGCGCATCGATTTCCGTTTGGGTAATGGCGTTCCGTTTGACCAAACGTTCAAACTCTTTCAACTTACGCTGTTCATCGTTCAAATAGGCTTGAGCCTCTGAAAGTGCGGCTTTGGCTTTATCATCATTAAGCTGAATTAAGAGCTGACCTTTCTTGACCTCTTGATTGGCTTTAATCGCAATATGGCTGACCTTTCCCGAAACTTCAGATGAGATCTCCACTGCTCGTTCAGCTTCTAATTTACCAATCAGTGAAAGAGACTGAGACACTTGATGAGTTGCCACACGCTCTGCGACCACCGCAACGGCCTGTGGTGCTTGCGCAGCGAACGCACTTAACGGTGTGGTAAGCAAGGTAACCATCATTAACGAAAGAATAGACGTGTTTTTCATAGTTTTTATTCAACAATAAATAGACTGATTGAATTGTAACTGCTTATACGACGCTCGAACGTCAAGGAGTGTAAATCTTATTAAATATCTGTAACGTGCGTCATAACTTAGCCTCCTCCGGCTGCTTTTTAGGCGTCACACACAGGCTATACCCAAACAACTTGAAGTTGCAGGTAGGCGGCAAGTAAGTTCATCCCCATGAGCATAGATAAACTATGTGATTGGGGTGAGCGAACGTAGCCAACACCGCTGCAGCTTCAAGTGGGAAGGGTATAAATAGAACAAAACTATCCATTCCTCACCCCTTTGCCCAAAAAGGCAGCATTCAATTCAAAATCATAAGAAAAAGGCTTTACAGAGAGAGCGAGTTTGCTATCATGCGCTCCGCACTTGAGCAATGCGTTGGGAAAACGTTGTTTAAGCATACTGTGAGCCAATAGTGTCCTTATAAGCACTATAAATCACACTGTATGAAAACCCTCTGGAGGGGTTCCCGAGTGGCCAAAGGGAGCAGACTGTAAATCTGCCGGCTCCGCCTTCGATGGTTCGAATCCGTCCCCCTCCACCATATTCTCTCGCAAGAGAAACCTTGATTGATAC
>NZ_CP031479.1:2322346-2471043 GCF_003390515.1 Vibrio anguillarum
TCCGTCCCCCTCCACCATATTTTCTCGATTGAGAACGATAAAAAGCCAGCTTTCGAGCTGGCTTTTTCGTTTCTTTACATCATAGCTCTATAAACTGACGTCACTAAGTAATCTAGCTAACCCTCAATATACTGAAGCAGAGCGGTAACACAGCTTTGTGCATCACTGCAATTGATACTCTCTGGCAGTTCAGTCTGCAATAAAAACCCTTGTTCCAAAGAGTGGCAAGATGAACTTTCACTTAAACAAATCGGAACTCCTTGAGCAGAAAGGGCATTTAATAACAACAAAGCCGTTTGTATATTTCCCCCAGCATTGGCGGCAAAATGTAGCTCAAACTCAGCAGCGCTATTGAGTGAGGCCAGCGCATGCTCTAATTGAGTGTCCACTTCGGTTAAAGAAACCGAATCTAAATCACTAAAGATCAGCATGCCTTGGTTCCTATCAGCATACTGCCAAGCAACGATATCAACCTGCTGCATATAGGCTCGCTGCATGCTTTGCGCGGCCGCCTGAATGATCACCTGCATTTGGTCACTGTTGCTTCTTCCACCACTGTCTTTGACTGATAATTCAAAAATATACGTGCCAGCAATCGTAGGATAAAACGCCGTTGCTTTCAGAGAATCTGCATTGATCAAAGTAAGCGATTGAGGCCCAGAAACTTGACGCCAAGACTTCGTTTTAATTTCATATATTGATAACTCAGATTTCGCCGTTCCGCTCAACGTAATACTATTTACTGGCAGTATTAACATCTGATCAGCACCAGCATTAACCGTAGGCTTAGTCAGCTTATCCGCATCTTTCAAATCATCGGCTTTACATCCCACGATAAGTGCGAGCACACTCAGGATCACGAACAACTGGTTTAACTTAAACATAATATTTTCCTGTGATTAAGCATTAGAAGAAGTAACTGGTACTGGTGGAAAGAAAGGCGACTTCACTACCGTCCAAATACATTGCAGCATCTTGTTGCGCGTAATCCATCATCACATTCGATTGCGTATTGGTTTGGCTGAGCTGGTCATTTAAGCGAACCCCATCGCTGAAGGCTGAGATCCATTCCATCGGTTTAGTGGCACTGGTGGATGAGAGAAATACGCCGCTTAAAAACAGCGCTAATAGTTTGGTATTCATGCTTACTCCTTGTGAGCGGTCTGATTCACCGACCCATTCAAGGTAGCATTCTCAATACAAATAAATCGTCAGCAGTTTATTGACCATTTGTATCCAGTTTGGTCACATTAGGTAAAGAAATCTGTTTCGGCCATTGCAGTTCAAAACATGCGCCCCCTAATGCTGAACCATTTACTTTTACTCTAACCTTGCCTTGATGCCAACGAGTGATCTGTTTGACAATCGCCAGCCCAAGACCATGGCCTTTTTCACTATTACGCTCTTGATTATTCACTTGAGTAAAGGGCTCAAAAATACGTTCAATATCATCTGGCGCAATACCGGGGCCATCGTCTTCGACCACCAAAAAAAGTTGCCCATCAGATTCGTTCAACGAGAGATGGATCTCTTGCTGCGCAAATCGCGCGGCATTACTCAGCAAGTTTTTAACGGCCCGCAATAAAGCTCGATTATCGACAAATATCGTTTGCTGTCGCAACGAATCCAACACGCTGACACGCAATGTGAGTTGCGGGTTTTCAAGCTGGAAATGCTCCGCTTCTGCAACCAAATTGTCGGCAAAGTGGCAATAAGAAAAATGGCGAATATCTGTGATACGGTTATAGCGCGACAAAACAAGTGTCTGGTTAATCAAATGATCGAGATCTTCAATACTGGAGTGAATCACTTGGCGGTATTTTTCTTTCTGGCTTAAGGCAATGTCTTCATCCTCAAGCATTTCAAATGCAAAGCGTAAACGGTAGAGCGGTGTTCGCAAATCATGCGCCACGGCGTTGGTTAAGGTTCTTTGGCTGGCAATCAGCTTTTCGATGTTATTTGCCATATTATTAAAAGAATGACTGAGCTGAGAGACCACGGACAGCCGGGATGTCGTCGCTCTACGAGATAATACTCCTTGGCCAAATTCATTCGCCGTTTTTACCAGACGTTTCAGATCTCGCCATAAAGGATAAATCCACATAACTAAGGCCACAGAAATGGCTAAAAAAAAGAAACCGCCGATAGCCGTAGTGAGTTTTAATTGGGTTTGGTAGGAAATATTGTCCTCGACGCGTAACCACGTATTCTCATCCACCGCAGCCAATAAGATCATGCTGCCTTGTTGATTGATATAACTGGTCATCTGCTCTTCATCAGCCAACAATTTACTTCGCTCGGTGGGTGACAAATCTTGCTCTTGCAATAGACTCAACTCTAAAGGTATTCGGCTATTTTGCTCAGCAATACTGGTTTGCCATTGAGTACGAGGTTGGCTACGGAGATCTTCTACCGCGAGGTATAATGTACCTCTGGACTGGTTAAGCGCAGCGAGCTCTCTCGGTTCATTGATCGCGAAATAGAGCACTTTGTCACTGTTCAACACTCTTTGCAAAAGTGCCATAGGATCACCATCTTGAAAAATGATCTCGCCTTTTTGCAACGCTTGATAAACTTCTGGGGAGGCGTGGTAACTGTCTAATGCCTCTAATCGAAGTGGGTAACTGAAATGCTTAGCATAGCCGTCAATAATCGTTGTCCACTCAGCTTGAGGCGCTTGACGTAATTTTTCAGATAGAAACGTAAAGTTACTCTGATAGACAGGCTTATAAAATTCTTCAGAGATACTGCGGCTAAGATATGGGATCGGATTAAATTGCGTGGGAATACTGAGTAATAAGATCGGCAGAAACACAGCTACCCAGAGTACCCAAAAAGATCGAATCATGACCACTTCCCTTCCGATACAGCGCAGAGCTGATATCCTTTACCTCGAACCGTTTTTATCAACTTAGGTTCATTAGGATCATCTCCGAGCGCACGCCGCAAGCGTGATATACGACGATCAATTGAGCGATCTAAACCATCATATTCAAAACCACGCACATGCTGAGCGATATCATCTCTCGTGACAATGGTGCCGACATGTTGGGCGAGTAGATACAAAAGCTCAAACTCGCTGGTCGTGAGTTTTATGGGCTGCTGCTCAAGTAATACCGCTCGATGTTGCAAATTCATCCACAAGCTACCTATGCACAATTCATATTTGTCACTTTGACTTCCTCTTGCTTGCCTTCGAAGTAAAGCTCGAATACGTGACAGTAGCAAACGGGGCTTAACCTGCTTAACAACATAGTCATCGGCACCCAGTTCCAACCCCATCACCTGATCAATATCGTCATCCAACGCCGTTTGCATTAAGATCATACCGTGGTATTGATCTCGGACAGCGCGGCAGACATCCATACCACTTTGCCCTGGTAGCATAATATCCAGAATGACTAAATCAGGTTGCTCATCCAAAATCCGATCAACGGCTTGAATCCCATCCGCAACCGTTGAGACACAAAACTCATAGTGGTTGAGAAAGTCTTTGATCAGTTCCGAGAGTTCTAAATCGTCTTCAACGAGAACCACTCGATAAGAGGGGGAGAGAGTACTGTTCATTGTGTTTCACATCCGTTTGCTAAGAACGCAAACTATAGCGGATTGTGTTTCATCTTTGTGTGACTAATTGTGACCAAGCAACAAAGTTGTGGTGTTGTTAAAACATTAAACAAATCATCAACAGCCGAACCTACCGCGTTGAATCAATAAGAGTACGAAGAAAGTACCATTGGGCCGTGACTCATAAACAGAGTCGATAAAAAAGCCCCGAAAATTCGGGGCTGAAAAATGACTGAATCTATAGGGGTAGGACTCAATCAGGATACTAAATCGAACAAAATTACGCGTGTTTCATACGGACGAAGCACTTGATGTTCCAAAACTTTGAGTGGTTTTATATCTGTATAGTTGCCTAACAGGTATTTTGCTTTCTCAATCGGTAACTCTTTTGGCAGCACGCATTCGGTGTCAACGCCATAATAGTTATTGATACAGATCAGCACCTGTTTCGCGTTGCGTCGCTGGTAGGCAAAAATCTCTTTATGATCGGGTAGTAAATCGGTGTAATCACCATCGGTAATTACACCGATTTTTTTGCGCAGCGCTATCAACTCTTGGTAGAAATAGAACACCGATTGCTCATCAGCTAACGCCCGTTGCGCATTCAATTCTTGATAGTTTTCTGCGATGTCTAGCCAAGGCTGACCTTGGCTAAAACCAGCAAAACGCTCTGCATTCCATTGCATTGGCGTGCGAGAATTGTCACGGGATTTTTGTGCAAGAATGGCCATCATCGCTTCATGACTTACCCCTTGCTGGTTCACCATGATGTCGTAAATGTTAGTACTTTCCACATCTCGGTACTGTTCAATAGCGGTGTAGCCGGGATTGGTCATGCCAATTTCTTCACCTTGATAAACATAAGGCGTGCCTTGCATCATATGAATCGATGCGGCCAACATTTTTGCCGACTCAACGCGATAACGTTGATCATCCCCTAAACGGCTCACGATACGAGGTTGATCATGGTTACACCAAAAAAGTGCTCCCCACCCTTTACCATTTAAACCCGTTTGCCAATGGTTGAAAATCTGCTTCAATTGCAAGAAATCAAATGGTGCTTTCGTCCATTTTTCACCGTTCGGATAATCCACTTTTAAATGGTGGAAGTTAAACACCATCGACAGCTCTTTGCCGTCCAAGCGTGAATATTGTTGGCAATGTTCAAGCGTTGTTGAGGACATTTCCCCCACGGTGACACTGCCGTACTGTTGGAAAACCGCTTGGCTGATCTCTTGTAAAAATTCATGCACGCGCGGGCCATCGGTATAAAAACGGCGTCCATCACCTTGGTGATCATCACTGAAATCCTGCGCTTTTGAGATTAAATTGATCACATCGAGACGAAAACCATCCACCCCTTTTTCGGCCCAAAAACGAATCACTTGCTTCACTTCCTCACGAACTTGAGGATTTTCCCAATTTAGATCCGCCTGCTCTTTGGCAAATAGGTGCAGATAATATTGCCCTGTTGCGTCATCTAACGCCCATGCACTACCACCAAACTTTGACTGCCAATTATTTGGAGCCTGACCATTAATCGGGTCTTGCCAAATATAATAGTCACGATACGGGCTTGATTTATCACCCAACGCCGACTGAAACCAAGCGTGCTCGGTTGAGGTGTGGTTAACCACAATATCCATAATAATGCGGATACCTCTTTGATGAGCTTGAGCCAGCAGTTCATCAAAATCTTGCATGCTACCGAATTGAGGATTGACACTGTAATAATCCGAAATGTCATAACCGTTATCAACCATCGGAGATGAATAAATGGGTGTCAGCCAAATGGCATCAATTCCCAAGCGGTGCAAGTAATCCAGTTTAGAGATGATCCCTTTGATATCTCCCGTTCCTTTATTGCCGCTATCACAAAAACTTTTGGGATAAATCTGATAGATGGTCGCAGTTTTCCACCACTGACTATCACTCTTGGTTATAACCATATTGACAACTCACTTACCAAAATGAAAATGAGTGGTGAAAACTCACCACTCGAATGAAAGGTTATGCACTTGCTGGCTCTAGCTCGCCTTTAGCTTGAGCTCGTTTGTATAAAAACAGAGTAAGCAGAATTGGGACGGCCATCGCCACCAGCATCGCGATGCCGTAAATACCCCAGTATTGTGGTTGAATCGAAAGAATACCTGGTAAACCACCCACACCGATGCCATTCGCCATCACCCCTGCACTACCACAAATTGCGGCTGCAATAGCACTACCAATCATGGCGCTTAGCATTGGGAACTTGTACTTTAAGTTGACACCATACATCGCTGGCTCTGTCACACCCAAATAAGCCGAAATAGCCGCAGGAACAGAGATGTCTCGCTCACCGTGTTTTTTACTGATAAAGATGATACCGACGACCGCAGACGCTTGAGCAATATTTGACAGTGCAATCAGTGGCCAAATTGGCGTACCACCCATTTCTTGCATCAATTGCAGATCCACCGCGTTAGTGGTGTGGTGAATCCCGGTAATGACCAGTGGCGCATACAAGAAACCGAACACCATTGAACCGATAACCGCAAAATCGCCAGTCATTGCAGCTTTAGCCGCAAACGCGACGCCATCGCCCAATACGCGACCAAATGGACCAATTAAAGCGTGGGCCAAAATAACGGACAATATGATAGAGATAAACGGCACAACAACGAGGTAAAGATAAGAAGGGATGATGCGCTTTAAGTTTGTCTCAATAAACGCCAGAGCAACACCCGCCAACATCGCAGGAATCACCTGAGCTTGATAGCCAACTTTCTCTATCACAAACAAGCCAAAATCCCACACTTCGGGCATCTGCTTACCGATCAGATAAGCATTCATTAATTGAGGCGAAACCAGAGTCACACCCAAAGTAATACCTAGTATCGGTGTTCCACCCAACTTTTTCACCGTTGACCAACAAACACCAACCGGTAGGAAGAAGAAAATAGCCTCGCCAATTAACCATAAGAAAGAATGAACCGTGGCCCAAAATTGGCTAATTTCAACCAAGGTTTTGCCATCGAACATGCGAATGTCGCCAATGACATTACGAAAACCGAGGATTAAACCGCCAGTGATGATCGCTGGCAGCAAAGGAACAAAGATTTCCGCAAGATGCGAAATGCCACGTTCTAAAAAGTTCATGTTTTGGCGAGCGGCTTTCTTCGCTTCATCTTTAGAAACGGCTTCTTTGCCTGAAAGCCCGATTAAGATGGCGTAAACTTCGTCCACCTCAGTACCAATCACAACTTGAAACTGCCCAGCATTGGTAAAACACCCTTTAACCATGCTCAGCTGTTCTAGTCCTTTTTTATCCGCCTTGTCGGTATCATTTAAAACAAAGCGTAAACGAGTCAAACAGTGACTCACACTGGCGATGTTCTCTTTACCACCTACCAGCTCGATAAGACGTATCACGTCTTGCTTCGCTATCTTGGCCATACTTTTGCCCACCCTATATTGGAATACTGTCTGTTTTTCTTTTTAATGGGAACATTCCCACCTACAAGTGCAATATTGACATAAATAATAAAAGGTAAAAATGGGAACAATCCCATTAATTGAATAAGATCACAGACTAATTGTAATTCACTTTAAGAAATAAGGAGTTAGCTTGTTAGCGGTTGTTGAGTGATGTGTGCAGGGTTCATTTCATTATTAAGCTGTAAAATCAATAAATTAGCTGCTTTTTCTCCCGCTTGAGCATAGCCAGGATCAATACTGTAAATATTAGGGAAAAGAAAAGAGAGCAGCTCATTACCACCCACACCAGTGACGGCGATATCATCTCGGCCCAATTCTTGGAGACGTTTAATCACGCCAAGTGCCAGAGTGTCACTGGCGCACACGATAGCTTGAGTCTGATCATTCAGCACTTCATCAACCAGTTGGTAGGCACTTTCATGATGCAAACGCCCAGTGCGATAATTGGGAGTGCATCCACTTTGTTTACACCAATCTAAGTACGAATCTAAACGTAATTTACCTGTCGTTTTATCGCTAGGATCGACCCCAATGTAGGAAATATGAACTCGATTTTTCGCAGTCAAATGAGCAAGCGCGCCTTGAATAACACCATAATTGTCATAGTTAATCGATGAGACTTTATCGGCATCCATCGCAATCACAACCGCTCGCGATGCCCATAGGTTGAGTTGTGTGATATCGAGATCGGTAAAACCAAATACAATCACACCATCCACATTACGCTTATGTAAAACCTCAAGATGCTCGTTCGTTTTAGTGCGATCAAACTGGCTTTCCATAATCACCACATCGTACCCATTTTGATACAACACCTGTAACATTCGCCCCACGGCGCGGTTTTCAGACGGTGACTCAAGGCGTGAGATAATCACGCCAATCACTTTCTCACTGCCACCACGCATTAACTGAGCCGATTTCAGTGGCACATACCCAGAATCTTGGATAACGCGTTCCACTTTTGCTCGTGTTTCAGGCTTCACTTTTGGGTCGTTCGTCAATACACGAGAAACCGTCGATTTACCAACACCAGACAGTTTTGCAATATCCAAGATAGTCAGTTTTCTGCTCATGCGAACCTATAGCGTAAATAAAAATGGAAGATAGCATGCGCTTATCTTAAATGAATTATTGAGTGGTACAGCCTTGATAAGTCGTTGATCCCACTTCGAGCAAAGCCTCATCGCCTTTCGTATGTAAAAGCACGGTTTGAGGCTGAGTTTGCTCGCTATCGTCGATCACATACTTTGCGCCAGAGGCGGCTGGAATTTGTATTAATGTATATTCGCGATCGGCAATACGGAGAACGGCTGACTGTTGCTCAATATACGCAACATCAAAATGCTCACCAGAACGGCATTGATAATGCTGGAACAGGTTCTCACTTTCAACGCGCGAATCGTTCGCGTAATCGCGCGAATCGTTCGCGTAATGTGGTGAGCATGCTGCTAAAAAACCAACACTGAATCCAACAAAAAGAAATGATTTATTCATATTGCCTTCCACAAAGGGGGGAATTTTTACGGTGCAAGAAAAGCAGGGACATCGCGAATACTATCAAGTACCACGGTGGCGAGTAATTCACCCTGCTCAGTAACTGGCTTACCCGTACGCACTAACACACGAGTACCAACACCTGCGGCTTGTGCAGCCATCATATCTTCAGCTTTATCGCCTATCATCACGGATTTTTCCATATCGATATCAAGAAAATCCCGTGCGGAGATAAACATACCAGGCTTGGGTTTGCGGCAATCACACTCTTCTTTATACTTACCTTCACCGTGCTCTGCATGGTGCGGGCAGTAATAAATACCATCAAACTCGACACCGTGATCGGCAAAATTCCAGTCCATCCATTGCGTTAAAGATAAAAAGCGCTCTTCACTAAATTTCCCACGAGCGATACCTGATTGGTTGGTCACCAAAACCAGCAAATACCCCATGTCTTGAAACTTCTTAGTGGCTTCAAATACACCATCAATAAACTCAAAATCATGCTCATCATGAACATAGCCATGGTCAACGTTGATCACGCCATCGCGATCTAAAAACACTGCAGGTTTAGCCAAAATAACTCTCTCATATCACGCCAGATATGATGATTATTACACGCTTTATTTTTTTCATCACTACCTAATTCACTAAAGCGTTTAGACGTCTAGACGTAAAAATATCTATTGACTTAAATCAAGTTAAGCCATAGCATCGTCCAACAAGTGAGAGAGAGTTCAACATTTTATTCTGTTATCCCTGCACAGGTTTTCCGATGATTCAAATTAATCAAGTAAATAAAGTTTTCTATCAAGGCAATAAGGAAATTCATGCTTTGAAAGAGATTAATCTTCACATTAAGCAAGGCACTATTTTTGGTGTAATTGGCTCGTCAGGTGCAGGGAAAAGTACACTGATTCGCTGCGTCAACATGCTAGAAGCTCCAACAACAGGTTCGGTTGTGGTTGATGGCGTTGATTTAACTCAACTGAGCAAATCAGAACTCAGCCAAGCTCGTCGCAACATTGGCATGATCTTTCAACACTTCAATTTGCTTTCATCACGTACGGTATTTGACAACGTTGCTCTGCCACTTGAGCTGGCTGGTGTCGAAAAAAATAGCATTGAAAAGAAAGTGTCGGAGCTGTTGCAACTGGTCGGCCTGACGGATAAGCGCGAAACTTATCCTGCAAATCTGAGTGGTGGTCAAAAGCAACGTGTTGCAATAGCGCGAGCACTCGCCTCTGATCCCAAAGTATTGCTGTGTGACGAAGCCACCAGTGCGCTTGATCCTGCGACGACTCAATCAATTTTAGATCTATTGAAAGAGATCAACCGCACACTCAATATCACCATTTTGCTAATTACTCACGAAATGGATGTGGTGAAAAGTATTTGCCACGAAGTGGCCATTATTGGCGACGGTGAACTGGTTGAAAAAGGCACAGTTGGCGAGATTTTTGCTCACCCTAAAACCGCCTTGGCTCATCAATTTATTCGCTCAACGCTCGATTTATCAATTCCGGAAGATTACCAAGCTCGCCTGCAAGCCACTCGCGTAAAAGGTAGCTACCCGCTGGTGCGATTAGAGTTTACAGGCGCAACGGTTGATGCTCCCTTGATGACACAAATTGCCCGTAAATTTAATATTGATGTCAGTATATTAAGTTCTGACCTTGATTACGCTGGTGGCGTTAAATTCGGCATGATGGTCGCTGAACTGTTTGGTAATGAGTCGGACGATACGGCCGCTCTTGAATTTCTTCGCGAAAACAACGTAAAAGTAGAGGTACTTGGTTATGTCCTTTAACACCATCACCGCTTGGTTAAACCTGAATGGCGATCTTCTACTGATGGCAACCTGGCAAACACTCTACATGGTCGCTGTCGCGGGCATCGTCGGTTTTGTGGTTGGTATTCCACTGGGGGTTATTTTACATACCACCAAAAAAGGCGGCCTTCTCGAAAACACTCAGTTGAACCGCATTCTTGGTGCCATCGTCAACATTGGTCGCTCTGTGCCATTTTTGGTGCTTATGGTGGCCATTATTCCGGTGACAAAACTGCTTGTCGGTACGTTTATTGGTACCACTGCGGCTATTGTTCCGCTGACGATTGGCGCAATTCCATTTGTCGCTCGTTTAATTGAAAGTGCATTGCTGGAAGTGCCCACTGGTTTGGTCGAAGCTGCGCAGTCAATGGGGGCTACGCCGATCCAAATTATTCGTAAAGTGTTGCTTCCTGAAGCGCTACCAACGATTGTCAACTCAGTCACCATCACTATGGTCACTCTAGTAAGTTACTCTGCCATGGCCGGAACCGTTGGCGGCGGTGGCTTGGGCGATGTTGCTATTCGTTACGGCTTTCATCGCTACGACTTAGGCATCATGACGGTCACCGTGGTGATGTTGATTGTCTTAGTACAAATTATTCAATCGATTGGCGATAAGTTTGTCCGCCGTGTCGACCACCGTTAAATCACAATAAAGTTAAAACACAGATTCGTTTTATAACAAGGAGTTAATCATGAAATTTAGCCTTAAAGCTCTACTTACCCTCGCCGTTAGCGCTTCAGCACTCGTGCTGGCAGGCTGTGGTGAAAAAGCGGTCGACAACAATAAAATCAAAGTGGGTGTCATTGCCGGTGCTGAAGCACAAGTTGCTGAAGTTGCAGCAAAAATTGCAAAAGAAAAATACAACCTAGATGTAGAACTCGTGACGTTTACCGACTATGTTACCCCTAATGCGGCACTGGATGATGGTTCGATTGATATCAATGCATTCCAACACAAGCCATACCTTGATCAACAGATCGCTGACCGCGGTTACAAATTAGCGATTGCAGGTAACACCTTTGTTTACCCGATTGCTGGCTATTCAAAACAAGTGAAATCGGTTGATGAGATTCAAGATGGCTCTCGTATTGCGGTACCTAACGATCCAACCAACCTTGGTCGCTCTTTACTGCTGCTAGAACAGCAAGGCCTTATTACTCTACGTGACGGAGCAGGCCTACTGGCAACGGTACGTGATGTGGTCGCCAACCCAAAAAACATCACTATTGTTGAGTTAGATGCCGCGCAACTGCCTCGTTCACTTGACGACGTTACGCTCTCGATCATCAACACGACCTACGCCAGCTCAATCAATCTAACGCCTGAAAAAGATGGTGTGTTCGTTGAAGATAAAGAGTCACCTTATGTCAATATCATTGTTTCTCGTGCAGAAAATCTGAATGCTGAAAACGTGACTAACTTTGTTAAAGCCTACCAAACAGAAGAAGTGTACCAAGCCGCTTCGAAAATTTTTGACGGTGGCGCAGTAAAAGGCTGGTAATTAATAAACCTATTACCTGTGCAAAAAAGCCTATAAAAACAGAAAAGCCGATACGCGATGTATCGGCTTTTTCGTATCAACAACACGCACCTGTTTACTTAATATGATCCCAAGACATATTGGACACAATACGGCATGGGTCGCATTTAAAATGGAAAATGTCGTGCAGCGGTTCATCGAGTAGCCACTCTCCCCCACATTTCGGGCATTTTCTGGCTTGTTCGTCCGCTAGGCTCTGGCCGCCAACTCGATACTGATAGTAATAAGTAGGGACGTGGGTCAAAAACTCAATTCGTCCTCGTAAATCCCATCCTCTAATAAACAGCACACTGTCCACATCGCAAATCTCGTGCAGTGCAGCGTGTTCTGCTCGGCAACCACCCGCCATCTGAAGTTCATCACACGCCTGCCACTCCGTTTGCCATTTGATCACTGCTTTATGATCGCCATTTAAGGTCGCAGAATTACGATATAAAGGGATCGGCAGCAATGTGTCACCACTGCGCAGCGGAGAACAAGTGTGTACATAAGTGGTGTAAAGTATCTGCCAGCTAGGCAAAACATCATCAGCGGCTTGCTCGGAATTAAGATCGCGCCCCAACAAACGGGCTTTCGGAGCCAGCAAGCTAGCCTCCGTCAAGCGACTCAGGCACACCCTAACAAAATCAGAGTGATACTTAGGGTGTAAGCTTTCTTGCTCTGGGCAAACCACCCGCACAAAGAACTCGCCCTCTCCCATCACGATGGGGAATTCACGTCCAAGCACTTGACCGTTATAGCGTAAAGCATCCATTAGGCCATTAATCGCTTTATCTACCGCCGAGATAGTCGTGTTATCAAAACACTCAAACTGCAATTCAACCACGTACATCGTTACACCACAGGTTCTAAATTAGCGAAAAACTCGGCCACACTTTCGGCCAGCACGTCGCGTTTATCGGTACCTAAACGTTCTAAAATCACATGTCCAGAAAGGTTACAGATCGAAATTACATCCATCTCCGCATCGGTTGCACCAATAAACACGGTTGGTTTGAGTTTTAGTCGGCGCTGAGTCACCAAATGACCGAGGATATTTTCCTGCAAACGAACAAAATCATCCTCACTCCACACTTGCAATAGAGCGAGCTCGTTGCCTTGCCATTTAGCGGGCATGTCCGCACAAAACTGTACGCCATAAAAGGCTTTAATATCAGAATGTAGAGTCAATTCAATCGCTGCTTCTACGTTAGAAAAATCAGCTGCAACCGATCTGACGACAGGCTTCCACAGCACACTGTCTTGGTCGTTCATCACTGCGCAAGGGGAATCTAACTCAGCCAACTCATCATTACGAGGAGACTCGCCATGCTTTGTTTGGTAAGCGTCAAGATAACGTTGAGTAAATGAAAGTAAGGCTTGCTCGGCAGTTTGTGCCATGAAGTGCTCCAAAATTGATGAGTCGCTGCCTTGTGTGATGACAGCAACCCTAGGATTGCGTAAAATTCTGCTTATTCTAATCGAATTGACGTGAAAATATGAGCAAATATTCCGATGCCAAAGCGCTGGCAGGGTTAACCCTTGGCAAAAAAACCGACTACGCCAAACAGTACGATCCAAGCTTACTGCAACCTGTCCCTCGTAGCTTAAACCGTGATGATCTGCATTTGGGGGATAGCTTACCGTTTAAAGGCTGTGACATTTGGACTTTGTACGAGCTCTCTTGGCTCAATGAAAAAGGGTTACCACAAGTGGCAGTTGGCGAGGTTTCTATCCCTGCGACAAGTGCTAGTTTGATTGAATCTAAATCCTTTAAGCTCTACCTCAATAGCTATAACCAAAGCAAAATAGCCAGTTGGGATGAAGTAACGCAGCGCTTAACCAACGATTTATCGGCCTGTGCCGGAGCACCAGTCAGTGTCACTCTCAACCCGGTGAGCGATTACACTGGCCAAGCAATTGTGACTATGCAAGGTGAATGCATTGATGGACAAGATATTGAGATTGAAAGTTACCAATTTGATGCCAGCTTACTGAAAAGTGCCGCGCGTGGTGAGCAAGTCAATGAAACACTGCACAGCCATTTACTGAAATCGAACTGTTTAATCACCAATCAACCCGACTGGGGCAGCGTCGAAATTCATTATCAAGGTCAACAAATTGATCGAGAAGCACTGTTACGTTATCTCGTCTCATTTCGTGAACATAATGAGTTCCACGAACAGTGTGTAGAGCGCATCTTCACCGACATTATGCAATACTGCCAACCGACACAGTTAACAGTATACGCTCGATACACTCGCCGCGGCGGTTTGGATATCAACCCATTTCGCTCAACCGAACAAGAACGGCCAACACATAACCAACGTATGGCCCGTCAATAAGGATTAGCATTAGGATGATCAACGTGCGCTGGACACTTTTGCTCAGTTTAACTCTGGCTCTGTTTTCATTGGCTTCACAAGCCACTATCTACTCGTCGCCAATGTTAAATGAAGCCAATGGGTTGATTGATATCTCACCGAATCAAGCCAAAACCCTAGCCACTGAGTATCTGACTCAGCGCAAGTTGGCCGAAAAATCAGAAAAATCATCATCAGTGATGGCGCGCGATGAAAGCGACAGTCGGATTCGAACACCGGGCAGCAGCGTTGATGCGTTAAAGATTTTAGCCAAAGCAGAGTTCCAGTTGCACAATATGGATGCCGCACTGGCCGCGTTAAAACTTGCTGAAGAGCTCACGCAACACTATCAATTGCCTTATTTAGCCACGGATGTACAAATACTCAAAACTCGTCTAATTTGGCTCAATAATAATGATGCAAGCGCCGCTCGGCAGGCGCTACGCGCGATCAGCATTCAATATGATGCCATCAAAAATGCGGATCAATTGGCAAAAGGTCTCGATTATAAAATTACCCTGCTCAAAGCAGAAATTGCCTCAAAAGCCAATGATATCGAACTGGCCAATAAGCTTTTTGCTGACCTAAAGCCTTACATTGATTCGATCTCCTCACCGAAAACCGTGATTGAATATCAGATTGTTATTGGTCAACATTTTCTCACTCATGGCTTTTACAATCGTGCTTTATCTGAGTTGCTAGTTGCCTACTGGGGCGCGATTGAAAACAACTCAAGCGCCCTACTCGCTAAAACTAATACCTTGCTGGCTCAGCTTTTTTTTGAAAGAAAAGTGCTCGATAAGGCTTTAGAGCATTTGTCTCAAGCCGCCGATTTTTATGACGGCTATAACAAGTCGCCAGCCTTGGCTGATGTATTGCAACGTATGGGCGATGTCTATTACCAGCAAGGTAAATACAATCTAGCGCTCGTTCACTACTTCAACGTGATCGATCACGAAACGAGCCGCAATGATCTGGAAAAAGTCATTGAAGTGCGTATTAGTTTGGCGGCGACCTACCTTAATCTCTATAACTACCCATTAACTGACCAGTATCTCACTCGCGCTGAAGACTTGCTTGAGCTGAAAGATTATCCTCGTTTAAAGGCACAGGCTTACTTACTGCATTCAGGATTGGCCTTTCACCAAAAACAAGCCGATGTGGTCATCAGCAACGCTCAACACGCCTTAAGCGTTGCTAAAACGATGCAAGATGAAGAGATTGAAGAGCATGCCTATCGGTTACTGGCCTTGGGTTATGAGCAAAACGGTCAGTACGCACAGGCCTTAGAGAACATAAAACGCAGCAATGCACTATCGCAAATACGCCAAGAAAAACTCAATCAGATCAGTGAAGATGCTTTTCGTCAACAAAAAGAGTTTGTAGAACAAACCTTACATCTGGTCGGGCAAGAAAAAGCGCTGCTCAAAACTCAAGAAGAGTATAATAAGTTCAAAAAGATCGCTTTTATTCTGTTTATCATCTCCATTATTTTATTTTTACTGTTACTGCGTAGAGGCTACCTTATCCAGTTGCAAAATGAAGAAATCGATGAACTCAACAGCACGCTCTTTACCCATTCTCGCTCTCGCTTGCGTAACTTGCGCATGCTCAATGCTAAGCTTCCTTCAGCGATGCAAAAAAGCAGCCGTCATTTTGAGCCGTGGTATATTGGTGAACTCATCCACGAGCCACTGAGTGATCGCCTCCGCTTTGTGATGATTGATATTCCCTTTCTGCGCAACATGTACTTAGAACATGGCTATTCAGCTGGCTTAGAATTGGAGCATCAATTTGGTCAGTTTTTAAAATCGAAAATCAAAGAACCGAATCGGATTTATCACTTTTCAGATTCCAATCTGCTCTATATCGAACCGAATGCCGATCGCAATACACCGCCTGAAATCGCATTCGATCAAATTCAGCAATGGATAGATGAATTTCAACCTGAACGTCGCTTAAACCGTACAATACGGATGGGCATCGCCGACTACCCGTTTTTGCCAAGAGCTTATATGGCGATTAATGATAAAGAGCTGCTCGATATTCTGCTGATGGCAACCAACACGGCTCGTGAGCTAAGTATGAGAGAAGGAGCAAGCCATTGGGTCTACTTAAAAGCGATCGATAACGCTCCAGCCGCTAGTTTTGCCTCCAACAATATTCGCAAATCATGCAAGCACGCCATCAATCAAGGGTTGATAAAAGTGCATTCTTCTTATAAGAATGAGGAGAGCATCAAAAAACTCCTAAAAGATGGGTAATTACTCGGCATTCAATGTGTTAAAGCAGTGACGTGGGCAATTAATTTGTTATTATCGATAAATCAATTAATAGGATCCTAACGATCCTCGCAGTTTAGTTTAGTTGTACATGGGCGCTCTCGAACAGGATATTCAAACACAGTTACAGCAGCTGAAAACTCAGTTGGAACAGGTTCGTTTGACACACAGGGACACTTCGTTCAAATTTAAACGAGAACATACTGTCCTAAAACGGATCGTCGCATCATTAAGCTTGGCGTGTCAGGGCAATGATCATCAGCTAAATATTAATTTATCAGATCTTCGTGAAGCTCTAGAGCAACAAAAAGACGTAAGCACGCTCATACCTCGCTTAGCCGTATTGGAGCGCATGTTGAAGCAACAAACTTTGGTTATGGAAAAAGAAAACTCTCATTTGGACTCTCAAATCAAACATTGTGGGGAAACATTACTTCGCGTTGCTGGCCTACCCGCCAAACTTAAGCGTGATTTGCGTGATCTGCTCAGTTTTTCAGAAGCTCAGCCTAAAGCCGAACAAGCGATTCAACTGCTTGGGATTTATGAACGTGCAATCAAAATAATAACAGCGAACCCGAATACGGCCATCAGCGAGCTGCATGTCGCGGATAGAGAGCTATTGACCAAGCTATCCGATGAACTGCAACACCTGATCACTGAATTGGATTTTGAAGGTGAATCAGGGGAACTACTGGTAGATATTCGTGCCAAGCTGTTGATTGGCGTATCGACATCAACGCTCTTAGAGTTGACGTTAGAGATTCTAAAACTGGTGATTGATGGCACCAACAGTGAGCGCAAAACATCTGAGAAGTTTTTAGAACAGGTCAACTCATCACTCACAAAACACATTAAAAGTAGCACTCACAACGCAGACCAAAGCCAGAGTTACTTTGAACATCGCCAAGAGATGAATGCTGAACTCGCCGCTTTGATTACCCAAAGCCAAACTCTAATCAAAGATTCTGTGGCGATTGACGATCTTAAGCTCTCCGTTTCACCTATATTATGCGAAATGGCGTCACTTTCTGAACGCTTAAGTCATGCAGAGCAACGCGAGCAGGCACTAATTGAACGCTTAAATTATGGCAAAAATCAAATGGAAGCTCTGTTTGAGCTCACTCAAGATTATCGCCGTCGATTGGAAGATCAGTCTCAGCGCTTGCTGCTTGATCCACTGACAAAAGTCTATAATCGCACGGCCTTTAATGACCACCTTGAGCTGGAATATCGGCGCTGGATAAGAGCTCAACACACTTTCCGAATCGTAATCTTTGATATTGATAAGTTCAAAACTATCAACGATAGCTTTGGCTATACGGCAGGTGATAAAGCCCTTAAAATTATTGCCCGCACCATATCCAAAGAAGCATCCGATACGGATACCGTGGCACGTTTCTCTGGTGAAGAATTTATTATTTTACTTCCCGATCAAGAAGATAATCACTGTTTCAAGGTGGTAAAAAACATTCAACGTCATGTATCGAGGCTCCCTTTCAAGTTCAGAGACAAGAGTATTACGATTACACTTTCAGCCGCGAGTACCTGTTTTAAAGACTCCGATACGCCAGAGGAAGTACTTGAACGTTTACGCCGCTCGTTACTAGAAGCCAAGAGTTTCGGCCCTAACCAAGTGGTTTGGAAATAAACACAAGTCCAGATCGGATGTAGACAAAAGAAACCCATTCAAATCGCGGCCTTAACTGGTCGCTATTTGAACAAAACCAAACTAAAGCGTGCTTAACATCACACTCTGCTTGCATAAACATTTCCTAACAATCGAGAAAAGAACTAGATTGATACTGTAATTTCAATCAGTTATATCGTCCTATCGCACATCCGTCACTAAACGAACCATGACCTATACTCCATACTAAGCGAGTATATATAAAAACCAACTTTAGTCGTAGCGTGGACATTTTCCTTACTTCTCAACTAAGGAGGCCAGTATGATTACTCATATCAGCCCTACAGGCAGCATGGATCTGCTTTCTCAACTTGAAGTTGAGCGTCTAAAAAAGACCGCGTCGAGCGATCTATATCAACTGTATCGTAACTGCACTTTGGCGGTACTTAACTCTGGTAGCCATACGGATAACTCAAAAGAACTTCTTGAAAAATATAAATCTTTTGATGTCACTGTCATGCGCCGTGAACGCGGTATCAAGCTAGAGCTGACGAATCCACCAGAACATGCCTTTGTTGATGGGCAGATCATTAAAGGAATTCAAGAACATCTGTTTTCGGTCCTACGCGATATCGTTTATGTCAACATGCATCTGGCGGATAATCAGCGCCTAAATCTTACCAATGCTATTCACATCACCAACTTAGTGTTTGGTATTTTGCGTAATGCCAGTGCCTTGGTTCCCGGTCTTGAACCTAACTTAGTGGTTTGTTGGGGTGGACACTCTATCAACCCTACTGAGTACCAATATACGCGAGAAGTGGGCCATGAACTGGGCTTACGTGAACTGAACATTTGTACAGGCTGCGGACCAGGCGCTATGGAAGGGCCAATGAAAGGGGCCGCCATTGGACACGCTAAACAACGCTATACCGCACAACGCTATCTTGGCTTAACCGAACCATCGATCATTGCCGCCGAGCCACCGAATCCGATTGTGAACGAATTGGTGATTATGCCGGATATCGAAAAACGCCTAGAAGCTTTTGTACGAATGGCGCACGGCATCATTATTTTCCCCGGTGGAGCAGGAACAGCGGAAGAACTGCTGTACATTTTGGGTATCATGATGCACCCAGATAACGCAAGCCAACCAATGCCAATTGTACTGACTGGGCCAAAAGAGAGCGAAGCCTACTTCCGTTCAATCGACACATTCATTGCCGAAACATTAGGTGAAAAAGCACGCCAGCATTATCAAATCGTCATTGATGATCCAGAAAAAGCAGCGCGTATCATGAGCCAAGCGATGCCGCTGGTTCGTCAGCATCGTAAAGATAGTGGTGATGCTTATAGTTTCAACTGGTCCCTCAAAATCGAGCCTGAGTTCCAACTGCCTTTTGAACCGACTCACGACAGTATGGCCAACTTGGATTTACACCTAAACCAAAAACCAGAAGTACTCGCTGCTAACTTGCGTCGCGCCTTCTCTGGCATTGTCGCTGGTAATGTGAAAGCGGAAGGCATTCGAGAAATTGAACGTCACGGCCCATTCATCATCGATGGCGATGCCCAATTAATGAAAAAAATGGATTTATTACTAAAAGACTTCGTTGCACAACACCGAATGAAGCTACCCGGTGGAAGTGCTTATGAACCTTGCTATAAAATTGCAACCAATAATCACAATCATTAAAGGCTAAACTGACTTATGCCATGATGAGTGGCAATCTTAAGTGAGATCATTACAATAAGGGCTTATTAAGCCCTTATTTTTTGGTCGTTATGTCTTTACACCTTGTCATCATTGATGCTTTGAATTTGATCCGTCGGGTGCACTCCGCACAACCCGATCCTAACGATATGGCAAGAACCATAGAGACAACCTCGCGCACCTTGCACCGTATCATCAATGAAGCGAAACCGACCCACATCATCGCCGTGTTTGATCATCACTTACAAGACCGGGGCTGGAGAGCACAACTTCTACCGACTTATAAGCAGAACCGGAAGCCGATGCCAGAAGCACTGCAACTTGGCTTAGACGCCATTCAGCAAGCATGGTGGGAATTAGGGATTGATTCACTTCTCTCGGAAGGTGATGAAGCCGATGATTTGGTGGCCACCTTAGCCACGAAAGTGGCAAGCCACGATGAAAAAGTAACGATCATTTCAACCGATAAAGGCTACTGCCAACTGCTCTCCCCCACTTTACAAATTCGTGACTACTTTCAACATCGTTGGTTAGATCAACCCTTTATTGAACAGGAATTTGGCGTAAAGCCGAGCCAATTAACCGATTTTTGGGGATTAACGGGCATCAGTTCAAGCCAAGTTCCCGGCATTGCCGGCATTGGTCCCAAAGCAGCAAAAGAGATATTAACGCAATTTCCCGACATAGAAGCGGCCTACGCCAGTGCTGATTTGGCCAAGAAATACCGTAAAAAATTTGATGAGCAGATCGATATGGCGCGAGTCTGCAAACACATTGCCACACTAAAGACCGATATAGAGCTCGGTTTTAATTTGCAAGACATTCGCTTTTCAGCGCAAGTATCCCATCCAGAATAGCAAAACGCTCCTAGAAAGGAGCGTTAAATTAACCTATTGGAGCATTAGTGCGGAGAGATGTTCGACAAGCATTGGACATGCACTGTGATCTCTTCACGATCATGATACAAATGCTTTGCCTGCATGCGGAACTTTACATCATTTTTAATCAGAAAAACTTTCAGATTTTCAATATCTTGTAAAACTTCATCATAGCGCCCTTTCATTGGCAGCTTTAAGTTGAAGATGGCTTCTTTCGCCCAACCCTTGAGGATCCACTGCCCCATTAAATGCGCAACACGAGCTGGCTTTTCAATCATGTCACACACAATCCAAGTCACGTTCTTGCGTGGCGGCTCAAATTTAAAACCATCCTCGGCATGGTGTTTCACTTGTCCTGTGTCCATCAAACTTTCAGCCATTAGACCGTTGTCGATAGCATGAACAAACATCGAACGCTTCACCAGTTGGTAAGTCCAGCCCCCCGGGCATGCACCCAAGTCTACCGCCCACATTCCCGAAGCCAAACGTTCATCCCACTCTTCACGAGGAATAAACACATGGAAAGCCTCTTCCAACTTCAGAGTGGAACGACTTGGCGCATCGGCTGGGAATTTCAAACGAGGAATACCCATGAAAAAAGGCGAGTTATTGTTGGTGTACGAATACCCAACGAAGCAGTGTCCGGGTTGAATAAAGCAGACATGTAGCACAGGTCTCTTCGCCGACTCTTTGTTAGACAGAATCCCCTTGCCACGTAACGCTTGACGCAATGGCACGGTAAACTTACGACAAAATTTGAGCAACTCTTTCGCTTCATTGGTATCTGGCGTTTCAATGCGAATGTCACCACAACGCGGAAAACCCTCAAGTTCGGCGAGTTCAGATAAGATAGGCGAAATACGATCATCTTTAGGTAAATCGCTAAATTCCGCCGCTACCGCAAACATCTGACGAGCAAAAATAAGCGATTGGAAATCGATCTCTTTAATCAGCTTATCAGCATCACCGGCCTGATAGCACTCAAACAAAACGTAACCCGTATTGTTTTTCAAACGAGGAAAACCAAAAACCTCTAGCTTAGTCGCTTTATCTTGGATCTCTCCGGCACACTCTTTTTCAAAGCCTGCACGACAATAGAGCATTACGTGTTTCACTGGTCCACCTCTTGAATATTAAGTGCTGCATAGCCAAACACTCCCCACCCTAGCATAAAGAACACGCCACCAAATGGCGTGATCGGGCCAAACCACTTGATGCCCGTGAGTGCTAAAGCGTAAAGACTGCCGCTAAAACAAAGGACGCCGATGATAAAGCAAATTGCCGCAATGAAAAAATATTTTTGTGCTTTCGATCCCAAACGACAACGCAGCAAAATACCACACGCTAATATGGCTAAAGCATGAATCGATTGGTACTGCACTCCCGTTTCAAACACCGAAAGCAAGTAAGGGGTTAAATACGCTTTTAGGCCGTGCGCCGCAAAAGCTCCTAGAGCGACACCAACGCCCGCCATAAAAGCCGCGATAGTGAGCAATAACTTACTCTTCATCTAGCAATACCTCTTGTTCCCTTCTGGCTTTTTTGAGCATCCAATCACGGAAAGTGGCGATGCGCCCCATATCGGCCTGCTTCTCGTGACAGACCACATAGAAAGCATTTTTAGTCATCAGCACTTCGTCAAAAGGCGCAATCAAGCGACCCGCTTCCAGCTCTGGCTGAGCTAACACGTTATTCCCCAGTGCGATACCTTGCCCATGCGCCGCCGCTTGCAGCACCATGGTCGAATGGCTAAAGATGGGGCCGTGGTTGACATTCACCCCTTCAAGATCGTTCTCTTTGGCAAACTGTTTCCAATCTTTACGTGAAGTATCGTGTAGCAGAGTATGGCGTGTTAGATCGTCCAGTGTTTCTAAAGGCTTAGGGCCTAACAGCAGTGAAGGAGAACAAAGCGGGATCAAAAACTCTTGATACAACTTATCCGCGCGTAAACCAGGCCAGTTACCTCGTCCATAATAAATCGCCACATCCACATCATCGGTTAACGACCCTTCATCCATATCAACCGCTTTGATACGCACATCAATATCCGGCTCTTGCTGGTTAAAATCGGCCAGACGCGGCACGAGCCACTGAATCGCAAAACTCGGCGGTAAACTAATGGTTAATGCCCCTTTCTCACTGCGCTCTAGTACCTTATCGGTGGCTTCAGAGAGTGCGGTGAAGATATCTTTAATGTCGAGAAAGTAACTTTGCCCTTCTTCTGTCAATAGCAGAGAACGATTACGACGGCGAAATAGCTTTAACCCTAAAAATTCCTCTAACGCTTTGATTTGATGACTGACTGCGGCTTGTGTCACAAATAGCTCTTCCGCAGCGCGAGTAAAACTCAGCTGGCGAGCTGCCGCTTCAAACACTTTCAGCGAGTTTAATGGTGGCAATCTTCTGGACATAGGTACACTCAAAAATTAGATTAGTTTTTTTAATCTGAAACATTATAAATTGTCCATTGCCGAGCGGCTAGAGAAATTCTATATTTCACCCCGCAACAAGGCCTGAACGGCTTGATTCAGTTATGAATCAATTGGCTTTTGTTGCGATGTTGTGTTTGCAAACTCGTATTTCGAGTGAGGTAGAATTCTACCATCCTGTTTTGTGCAGTTATCCCCTGCACCAAAACATATACTTCCTGTATTTATTGTTTGACCTGTCTGTCAAATTCTTTAGCACCGCCCTTGGGCGGTGTTTTTTTATGTCTGTGATTAAGTCGGAGCCATAAAAAAACCGCTCACGAAAACGTGAGCGGTCGATTCTGTATCGAGATAACGATTAAGGTCGATATACCTTGATGTTGTTAAAGCCTTGCTCTTTCAAATACAAAGCTTGAAGCCGGCTCATCACACCGCGCGCACAATATAAGAGATATGTTTTCGATTGATCCAAATCGCCAAACTGAGTCGATAACTTGTAGAAAGGCAAATGTTTTACTTCCACACCTTCAATCAGCAGTGGCTTGTCATCTTCTTCATCTGGGCTACGAATATCAAGTACCACCGCATCTTTTTCGATAGCGGTCACTTGTTCAACTTCAGGTGCTTGCTCTTGGCTCTCTTTCTCAATATCACGAATATCCATTTGACGAGCGTTGTAAACTACGTGCTCTAGGATTGAGAAATCAAACTTCGCTTCTTCGGCTTCTAATTTCGCTTTCACCGCTTTAACTGTTGGGCTTTTTGAAATAACCCCACAGTATTCTGGCATCGTTTTGGCGAAATCTTCTGTTCCAATCTCACGCGCCACTTTAATAATCTCTTCTTTGTCCCAGTTGATGAGAGGACGCAAAATTAGAGTATCTGTCACACCATCAATATGACGAAGATTAGTTAGAGTTTGGCTCGAAACTTGACCCAACGCTTCTCCGGTCACTAAAGCTTCAATATTTAACTTATGAGCTATCATGCCTGCGGCGCGCATAAACATACGTTTTAGCACCACACCCATTTGGCCATCGTCTACTTTTTCTAAGATTTCAGCCACCACAGGCTCGAAATCGACCGAGATAAAACGCACTTTGGCTGAAGAACCGTATTTATTCCACAAATAATGGGCCACTTGCTTTACACCAATTTCATGCGCTGGACCGCCTAAATTGAAGAAGCAATAATGCACTTTTGAGCCACGTTTGATGTGTAAATAGCTTGATACACCCGAGTCAAAACCACCAGAAATCAAACTCAATAAATCTTCTTGAGTGCCAAGAGGGAAACCACCTAAGCCTTTATAACGGGCAATCACTTGATTGAGCAATTCATCGGCTATTTCAATATTGATGGTAACGTCCGGGTTTTTAAGTTGAACTTTTGCACTCTCAACTGCTTGGTTTAAACCACCACCAACATAACGCTCAACATCGATTGAGGTAAAATCATGCTTTCCTCGACGCTTAGCACGCACGACAAAAGTTTTTCCTTCGATGTTATTACGGCTGAGTGCTAACACTTGCTCGTAAATGTCATGCATATCCTTAAACTCAGATTGCTGCACTTCGAGCACTTGCTGGATGCCAGGAGTATGAGTCAGAATTTCAAGGACTTCTTGATAGTATTGGTCACTTTGCGCAGCCACTTCAATGTGATCGCGACGGTTAAATACCGCGACTGACTCTGTTCTTCGTTTGATGATATTACGAATATTGGACTCTAAAATTTTTGTGAAGCGCTTGCGTACTGAGTCACTTTTAACAAAAATTTCCGGATGGGGCTTAACAATAAATTTCATAGTTCTATTCGCAATCTGATTGGGCAACGTGGTGAATCAATGGGTCGCATTCTACTTGCTACTGATACACCGCTAAGGGCGCAGGATTATACACGAGGTGATAACCATAAAAAAGACGAGCCTTAGCGCTCGTCTATGTGTTTTTACATAATCCAACGTAACTTACTGAACGGATGGAACTTCATCACTGTACAGCGGTTCACCTTGCATGATACTGATTTCTACTCGGCGGTTGCGTGAACGTTCACTTTCCGTATCGTTAGAGCCGACTGGGTCGGTATCGGCCATACCACGCACCCTGAGTCGTTGATGAGAAAACCCACGAACCTTTTCCATCTCTTGCGCCACAGAAACCGCTCGTTGAGCCGAAAGATCCCAATTTGAGCGATACAATTCAGAATCGACACTTTGATTGTCGGTATGGCCAGAAATACGCACAATGCCCGGCACATCTTTAACCAGATCGGCAATTTGACGAACCAATGGACGAAACTTAGGTTGTAGAAATGCAGAACCTTCGGGAAACGCACCTTTTTCACGAATACGGATCACCAATTGCTGACCTAAGTTTTCAACTTCAATAGCGCCTTGTTCGATTTCTCTTGCTAACGCTTTTTTGATGTCCTGTTCAACAATTTCCATCTCTTGCGACATAGATTCTGCTTGCTGTTGTTGCATTTCCGATTGAGTATTTTGATTATTCTGCGTTGAAGTTTCAGGGGATTGCCCCCCCGTCAATTGACCTTCTTCACGCTGAACACCACCCGCTCGATCTGAATCCCCTTCTTGAAACTCAAGTGTCTGCTGCGTGATATCAATGGTTTGTTGCATAATGACATCAATCGGTGTCGGTTCGGGGCGGCCTGGGCGAAACTCTTGTGCAATGATGCTTGTCCCTTTAGGAATGTCTTTCACTTCCAAACGATTTTGCACACCAAAAGCAAACTTCATCGAGCCCGCTATCTGTTTAAACTTCAGTACGTCCATCTCGGAAAAAGAGAGCAGTAGTACGAAGAAACACATCAACAGCGACATTAAATCGGCAAAGGTTCCCATCCACAACGGCAAGCCGGGAGGTGGGCATTTACAGCCTTCTTCATCATCCATTACAGGCTCCGTTATTCGCTATCAACATCTAAAACACGCTTGCCTTCATTGAGGTAGTTTTTCAGATAACTATCAATGACCCGTGGGTTTTGTCCATCCTGAATAGCCAGAACACCATCCATGATTAAACGGCGGTTAAGCTTTTCTTGATCTCGGCGCAAAGCGAGTTTGTCTGCAATCGGGAAAAAAATCATGTTCGAGAGAACAGCGCCGTACAAGGTAGTTAATAAGGCAACGGCCATGGCAGGACCAATTGATTTAGGGTCATCCATGTTAGACAGCATGGCAACCAAGCCCACCAAAGTACCGATCATGCCCATCGCTGGCGCTACGTCACCAAAAGCACGAAATACGCCAGTTCCCTGTGAATGACGCTCATCAGTCAATACAATGTCTTTTTGCAACGCAGAGCGCACCACGTCAGCATCATGGCCATCCACCAGCAAATCGATCCCCTTTTGCATGAAGCTATTGGTAATTTCCATCTCTTCTAATGCAAGAAAACCACCTTTCCGCGCCGCATCAGCCATTTCTACAATTTTCGCGATCAAATCTTCAGGTTCATCGGATTTGAACATAAATGCCTTACCTGCCACCTTGGCTGCACCGAAGAATTGTCCCATCGTGAACTTCATCAATACAACAAACATTGACCCACCCACTACGATCAAGATGGATGTGACGTCGAAGAACATCATTAGGCTTCCGCCTAAAATCATCGCCATGATAACGAAAGCGAGGCCTCCGATCAGGCCTATCAGCGTTGCTAAATCCACAAAGCACTCCTCATGCTGCTTACCTGCGATAATGAGTTTAAACTCGTTATCGGCAATAGATTCAAATCTTTAAGTAAATTATTGGATCATACCGAAATTCTCTCTATTCAGTTTATACCTAAACTGAGCAAAGATGCACTGTTGCCAGCACACTGATATGGCCAAGATTCTGAGTCACCGTCACTATTTCAGTAAATATCGGTCTGGTTGCTAAGTATCGTATTATTATTTTTATTATTTGTGATAGTGACAGTTCCAAAAGAGGGACTTTTCAGACAAAAATCGTTGGTTAAATTTGACCATCACTACGCCCTAAGGTAACTTTCGTGCATATTTACCAAGATAAAAAGATTATGGCGAGCAAGAAACCTGAAAATATGTCCTTCGAAGCGACAATCGAAGAACTTGATAGCTTAGTGGAACAGCTAGAAAATGGCGATTTAGCCTTAGATGATGCGCTAAAAAAATTCGAGCGCGGAATATCCCTTGCTCGTGCTGGACAAAGTAAGTTAAGTGAAGCGGAGCAGCGAGTCAGTATTTTGCTCAGTGCGAGCGATGACGCGCCACTCTCTGACTTTACTGAACTACCTGAGTAATAGGCACGTATTACTGATACATACTTATTACTGACTCATATTTATCGATCTCATCGCTCGCTATGTGACATGAACCTGTCAATTAAGTCACAGGGAAACGGTCGATCGTAACCTAGTAGATACCACAACTTAGTAGAAAGAGTGCCCTATGATTGAGGCTCTGAGCTCCTATCAGCAAAGAAATATTGACCAATTAAACCTTTGGTTAGGCCGTTTACCGCACCAAAAACAACCGTTGATTGACGCGATGCGCTACGGTTTGTTACTTGGCGGCAAAAGAGCTCGACCTTATTTGGTGTATATCACAGGGCAAATGCTTGGTTGTACGCCAGATGAACTCGATACCCCAGCCTGCGCAATAGAATGTATTCATGCTTATTCATTGATCCACGATGACCTTCCCGCGATGGACGACGATGAATTACGTCGCGGTAAAGCCACTTGTCACATCGAATTTGACGAAGCCATCGCGATTTTAGCGGGCGATGCCCTGCAAACACTGGCCTTTACTATTTTGGCAGAAGGTCAACTCGCCGAACATGCGCAAGTCAACCGCATTAAGATGGTCCAAATATTGGCTCAAGCTTCCGGTGCTCAAGGTATGTGTATAGGGCAAGCGTTGGATCTGCAAGCGGAAAATCGTCTGGTTTCAGTGCAGGAATTAGAAGAGATCCATCGCAATAAAACAGGAGCCTTGATGCGTTGTGCAATCCGTTTAGGTGCGCTTGCGGCTGGTGAAAAAGGGCTTGCGGTACTACCACAATTGGATCGCTATGCCGATGCCGTTGGTCTCGCATTCCAAGTTCAAGATGATATTTTGGATATCGTTAGCGATACCGAGACATTAGGTAAACCTCAAGGCTCGGATCAACAACTCAATAAAAGTACCTACCCAGCGCTGCTAGGGTTACAAGGTGCTATTGATAAAGCACAAAGTCTGTTACAGGAAGCTCTTCAAGCCTTGGAAGCAATACCCTACAATACAGAATCACTCGAAGAGTTCGCCCGATACGTCGTCGAGCGCAAGAACTAAACTATAAGCGCGCAAAATTATGACTCTTGATATTTCAAAATACCCAACACTGGCTTTAGCAAATACACCCGATGAACTGCGCAGTCTGCCAAAAGAGGTTCTGCCAACGTTGTGTGATGAATTAAGAAACTACCTTCTTAATTCCGTCAGTCAGTCGAGTGGCCACCTTGCGTCAGGCTTAGGCACGGTTGAATTAACGGTTGCCCTACACTACGTCTATAATACCCCTTTTGATCAGCTGATTTGGGATGTAGGCCACCAAGCTTACCCGCACAAAATATTAACTGGTCGCCGCGAGCAAATGTCGACCATTCGTCAAAAAGACGGTCTTCACCCTTTTCCTTGGCGTGAAGAAAGTGAATATGACACGCTCTCTGTCGGCCACTCGTCCACCTCAATCAGTGCCGCCTTAGGGATGGCGATCAGTGCAGGTAAAGAAGGGAAAAATCGCAAAGTGGTGGGCGTGATTGGTGATGGTGCTATCACCGCAGGCATGGCCTTTGAAGCAATGAACCATGCTGGCGACGTTCATCCGGATATGTTAGTCGTGCTCAACGACAACGAAATGTCGATCTCTGAAAACGTCGGCGCACTGAATAACCATTTAGCGCAACTGCTTTCCGGTAGCCTTTATACCTCAATCCGTGAAGGGGGCAAAAAAGTGCTCTCTGGCATACCGCCTATCAAAGAGCTGGTACGCCGCACAGAAGAGCACTTGAAAGGCATGGTCGTACCCGGCACCTTGTTTGAAGAGCTTGGATTTAACTATATCGGCCCAGTCGATGGCCATGATGTGATTGAACTTATCAAGACATTACGCAACATGCGCGAGCTCAAAGGCCCGCAGTTTTTGCACATCATGACCAAAAAAGGCAAAGGCTATGAGCCCGCAGAAAAAGATCCGATTGGTTACCATGGCGTTCCTAAATTTGACCCGAGCCACACTAGCCTACCAAAAAGCAGCAATGCTAAACCTACTTTTTCTAAAATCTTTGGCGATTTTTTATGCGACATGGCCGCGCAAGATCCAAAATTAATGGCGATTACACCCGCGATGCGCGAAGGCTCTGGCATGGTTCGCTTTTCAAAAGAGTTCCCACAACAATATTTTGATGTGGCGATTGCTGAGCAACATGCCGTCACCCTTGCGACAGGTATGGCGATTGCGGGAGATCATCCGATAGTGGCGATCTACTCAACCTTTTTACAACGGGGTTATGATCAACTGATCCACGATGTTGCCATCATGAATTTACCGGTTATGTTTGCCATTGACCGCGCAGGGTTAGTCGGAGCTGATGGCCAAACTCACCAAGGTGCGTTTGATTTAAGCTTCATGCGCTGCATTCCCAACATGGTGATCATGGCACCCGCCGATGAAAATGAGTGCCGACAAATGCTCTATACCGGCCATAAACACACAGGGCCAAGCGCAGTGCGTTATCCTCGTGGCAATGGCATGGGAGTCGAAATCCAAACCCAATTTAGTGCGTTAGAGATTGGCAAAGGACGCATTATGCGCCAATGTGACACGGCTATCGCGAATGAAAAAATCGCGATCCTCAACTTTGGCACTTTCCTACCAAATGCGCTTGAAGCAGCCGATAAGCTAAATGCAACAGTGGCTGACATGCGATTTGTTAAGCCCCTTGATGAAACACTCATTCGCCAACTGGCTGCGCAACATGATGTGCTAGTGACCTTGGAAGAGAATGCGATTGCAGGTGGTGCGGGTGCCGGCGTCATTGAACTGATGATGAAAGAGAAAATCCTAAAACCGGTACTCAATCTAGGTTTGCCTGATCAATTCATCGCTCAAGGCACACAAGAAGAGCTGCATGCAGAATTAGGTTTAGATGCCAAAGGAATCGAGCGTTCCATTCAAGAATATTTAGCAAAGTAGCGAGCGTTTTATAAGCTGTCGGTTTTATGAACTGAAGGTTTTTATGAACCGAATAGCTCGATAAGCTACACCACTTTCAGTTACATCCCAATACTCAAAACCCTCGCATCGCGAGGGTTTTGTTTTTATATCGGCTGGCTCCACTCAAACTGAGTAAACAGCCTTTGCCATACCTCATCAAAACCAGCTTTAAGCACTAATGCTTGGCCAGTAAACGGATGAGTAAAACGTAATTCAGAGGCATGGAGCATCAGACGCTGCGCGTCATAATGATCGCGAAATAGGCGGTTGTGCTTGCCATCACCATGAGTGGTATCACCAATAATCGGATGACTCAAATGGTGCATATGACGACGCAACTGATGTTTACGGCCCGTTTGCGGCTTCATTTCCACCAAACAGTAGCGGCTGGTTGGGAAACGCCCGGTTGAATACGGCACTTCTACTGTCGCTAATGGTTGATAAGCGGTGATCGCTTCTTGGGCTTCTTTATCTTGTTTGGCAAACTTATCGGCAATTTTATCTAGCTCGATTTTGAGTGGGTAATCAAGCACATCCCCTTGTTCAATCCAACCACGCACAATCGCATGGTACGTTTTTTCCATTTGATGGTTGGCAAACATCGGCATCATTTGTGCCGCCACTTCACTGGAGAGTGCAAACACGAGCACGCCAGAAGTTGGCCTATCTAATCGATGTAGGGGAAACACATGCTGGCCAATTTGGTCGCGCAGCGTTTGCATCACAAATTGCGTTTCGTGTTTATCTAGCCATGAGCGATGCACCAGCATTCCTGCGGGTTTATTCACGGCGACCAAATCATCGTCCTGATACAGAATCTCTAACATGGTTGGCTTACCTCATCAATCAAACGTAGCAACGCAATCACCTCAGCCAATTCCGCTTGATGTTGCCATGCCTCTTCAAAATAGGGAGTGAGCGAAAACCCTTGAGGAAGCTCTGTTTGCTGCTCAATTGCCAATAACATTTTGGGGATGAAAATCCACTGCAGCCACTGCTCCGGAGTGAGGGTATCGATGGAGAAAGGCTCTGTGCTCATCAATGCGCTTTCGCTTGGCGGCTGAGATTGCCAGCACTGAGAATTGCGTAACTGAGTTTCTAGTTGCTTCAACAGGTGGGTCAGTTCTGTGCTTACTGTCATTATTCACCAAGTTAATTTGCTAAGTGACCTTGAAAATGGGCTATAGAGTACCATTTATTGTTCAAAGAGAGTTATTGATCAAAAATAGTTATTCAAGAACACAAGTTAAGGTCACTTTATCCATGGATACCATTCATACGCTTAGCCAATTGCTCACCAATAGTGGTAGCCAATATCGGATCTTTGATTTAGGAAGACGCATCTGCCCGATTGAAAATACACACTTTTCTCAAGTAGAAAAAGGTCAACAACCGTATCCCTATCCATTGCAGCGTCATGCTCATCTTGCCATCGCGTATTGGAACCAAGCCCAACAACCTTGGATCTGGTTTCTTAAATTCTCTTTGGATGAACGCGGCCTACTCAAACAAGCTGAGATAGGTAACTTCATCAAGTTTGTACTTGAAGCGATGGGGTCACGTTTGCATCAAGACCTCAGCGATGAGCAGCAGCAAAAGCTTGCCAATAACCCTTATACCTTTAAACCGAGCGACGACAAAATGGCAGTATTCCACAGCCAAATACGCGCCCAGTTGAACCTACCATCAAGCCAATATTATGAGCATGCGCAACACTATTTTAGTGGGGATTTAGGCTGGGAAAACTGGCAGACGGTCGGCTTACAAGGCATTACTGATATTTGTGCTCGTTTAAACAAAGAACAAAATAGCGTGTTACTAAGGAAAGCATTAAACCACCTCCCCGCTCAGCCTTTGTATGCCCTGCTGGGGGCGCTCGAACATAGTGCACCGTTGAATGATAAGTTGGCGCTGCGTTTGCAAGAGATGGCAATGTTGCACATCGAAAGCCACGAACCTGATCTGTTCTTACTCTCTGCCTTAGTACGAGCCTTATCAGGTGCGAATAATGCACTCACCGCGACCTTGGTTGAACGTATTCTGCAAAGCCCACGCTTGAGCCATCAAGAGATATTAATTGCCATTGCAGGGCGCTCGTGGCATGTATTGTCTAACCCATCACTTGCCGAAACGTTTTTATTACGCTTGGCGCAAACAGGCAATCAAGCCCTCTTTAACCAGCTCTTTGCTGATTTAGTGATGCTGCCAGAACTGCGAATGGTACTGCTGCCACTGCTGCATTCTAGCCCTTCGATCGAATTAGCCGATGCCTTAATTCGCTTACAGCAAGCGACCAAAACTCAATAACTGGAATGTTTATGCTAGGCGATCTATTGGCTATTTTATTACTCAGCTTGGGCTGCTTTCTTTTCTGGCAACAGCGTCGCCAAGCCGAATTAGCAAAAGCGGCGATCAGTCGAAAATGCGAACAACTCGACTTACAGCTGATCAGCGTTGCTTTTGGACGCCATAAATTCAAAACGCCAGAAGGACTCTGGCGTTGGCATACCGTTTATTGGTTTGAGTTTTCTGCGCTAGGTGACGACTGCTATCAAGGTGAATTACAAATGATAGGCTTTAGGCCATCTGCTTTTCATTTGCCGCCTCATCGTATGTAAACTCAAATTCCCAATAAGGGCCAAAAACATCTTCTTTCTCACCTAACAGCTCAAAGCCGAGTTTTTTGAGTACCGCAATAGAGGCATGGTGGCCAATATTAGCAGTGGCTGTAATTTTTTGTCGTTGCAATTGGTAGGCTGCTTTAGGTAAAAAAGCCTTCAATGCTTCAGTTGCAATGCCTTTGCCCCAATACAATTTATCAAACAGAAAACCGAGTTCTGCTCGCTCTTCGTCAAGTTCAATGAACAAATGCCCCATGTATTCGCGGTTATAATTATCTAACACCGCCATTGCGTACAAATGAGGATCATGAAGCACTCGTTGAAAAAGCTGTTTTGCTGAAGCGACCGTTTTAGGGCCATTCATCTGTGCCCGATTTTTGGCGCAACAATTGAGCATCAAAAAATCAGACTCTAACGAATCGGTGTAAGGGAGAAGAAGCGTTCTTCTTGTTACGGTTGTCACGTACAATCCTTGTTAGCCGCAAAATAATACCGAAAGACTCAACTAGGCTCAGGGCAATACGCCTTAGCCCAGATAAAATCTGGTACTCTATTTTTGCAAAGAAGCCGAAAATTAAACCAACCGAACGATGAGGTAATTGATCTAGATTGTTTTTTTGTTGTTATTATTTTGCTGCACTTATCATATGAACTTTTTTTGAAGCAACAACACGCTAAAGCCAGAATGCAAGTAATAAGAAAAGCCTCAACACGCATGTGTCGAGGCTTAAAGTCTTACTCGCAGCAGTCCAGCTACTAAATTGTGTGCTCCATGCATCATCCATAATAGTGGCCAATTCTTCGGCTCATCCTGCATCGCCATCCTAGCGGTGTCCAAACTTTCCATGGTACTAACACTCCGGTCAATACTCATCACTTGTTCCTTGAGCGGTGTCCATAACATCATCCTGATGTTGTCCTGCCTTATCCACAAGGTGTCCATCGCCAATCCATGCAGCTCGCATCCTGCCAACTGTTGTATCCTTACGCTGTCCTAGCATCCTGCGTGGTTATTCTTCGTGAACAACCTTGTCTTCTTCCTGAAGAGACCAAACCTTGGTGCTTTGTAATTCCTTGTCAGAATCCTTCCGACAGGGTTCAATTTACTCGTTTGGCTTTAAGAAACAATCACCTAAAAATATCATTTTAAAAAAAACAACCTAAAGAAATAGATATATTAATTAAAAACAAATAGTTATAAAAAAATCACCACCAAACACCGCGTTAAACACTGTGATTTCTTACAAACAATGTGCGAGATCTCTTACAACACTTCGCCACTTTTGCTCTTGGTAAATAAAAGGTAAGATCACAGCCACTCACAAAAAGGACAACCTATGCTCACAAAAGATGTCACTCAAGAACTAGAAAGCATCTTGACTCTCTTACAACAACAGGGAAAGGAACCGAGTGTGGCCTTAGTAAAGTCACGTCTTAGCACCTCAGTGCCAATGCCAGCCTTGATTGCAACCATCAAAAGTTGGAAAAATGCACACCGAGTTCCCAAAGTAGAAGTGAGCGTTAGTACGGAAAATAGCGTGAACAAGGTAGCCGAACTTGAAACGCAACTAGCCGCTTTGTCAGCCCGAGTAGCAGCCCTAGAGGCACAACTAAACGAGAAGTAATTGAATGATGAAAATTTGGGTGGACGCCGATGCATGTCCGAAAGTAATTCGTGAAACCATTGTCCGCGCAGCCGAAAGGACGGGCGTTGAATGTACTTTTGTGGCCAATCATGTTGTTCCGATTCCGCAACGATCTAACATTCGTTCACTGCAAGTCCCCAGTGGTTTTGATGTTGCCGATAACGAAATCGTCAAACGGGTAGAAGTGGGCGATTTGGTAATTACTTCCGATATTCCACTGGCCGATGAAGTGATAACCAAAGGTGGCTTGGCGCTCAATTCTCGTGGTGAGCTGTATACCAAAGAGACCATCAAGGCGCGCCTCAATATTCGAGATTTTATGGACACAATGCGATCAAGCGGTATCCAAACTGGCGGACCAAGTGCGCTTTCTCAAACAGAACGGCGCGAATTTGCCAACCATTTGGATCGCATTTTGGCTAAAGCGAACAAATAACCACGTTTTGACGGTTGGACAATCACTAGCCTGTCCAACCGTTCCTCTTCATTAGCGCTGAACCGCCTTAAATCTTGGATTAGTTTTACAAATTACATATAAACGACCGCGTCTTTTGACGATTTGACAATCTGGATGACGTGATTTTGCGCTTTTTAATGAACTTAATACTTTCATAGTTTACTCCTTACCAAACTGAGCAAAGCGACGATTGAAATTCGCCACTCGTCCTTCTTTTTGAACAACTCGCTGCTTACCGGTGTAATACGGATGCGATTCAGACGACACATCTAAGGTGAAATAAGGATAGGTGTTGCCATCTTCCCACTCGATCGTCCGATCAGTTTTTAGCGTTGAACCCACAATAAAATACTTATCCACACTGGTGTCGTGGAAAACCACTTTTTGATATGGCGGATGAATTCCGTCTTTCATCAATTTCCCCTCGCTTAAATTGTTATGTTATAACATGTCAATTAATAATCATTACCAAGAAGAAAAGCAAGCTTAAATGTGATATTTTTCTCAACCAACGTGAAAAAAGACGGATACGGATATGCACACCATTGCTCCGATTGGCACTATTGAAACGCCTTATAAAGAAAAATTTGCCGTTCCTCGCCAACCTCGCTTAGTGGCGAGCGCAAGCGCGAGAGTCAAGCTCATCGGTCACGCTAATTGCTTAGAGTCGGTGCGAGGTATCGAACAATTTAGCCATGTCTGGTTACTTTTTCTGTTTGACCAAAACCTCGATGCTGGTTGGAAACCGACCGTGCGCCCACCGCGCTTAGGCGGAAATGAGCGGATCGGCGTATTTGCTTCACGGGCTACGTTTCGACCTAACGGCATCGGTATGTCTGCCGTTGAATTGAAAGGCGTCACTCAACAAGGTGATCAGGTTTATTTGGAACTAGGCAGCGTAGATTTAGTTGATAACACACCGATCATTGACATCAAACCCTATATTCCCTATTCCGATTCGATAGCCACAGCCAGCGGTGGCTATGCCGAGAGCGAGCCCGACAAGATCGCAGTGACCTTTAGCCAAGCGGCGTTAACAGCACTGAATGCGCGTGCAGATCACGACATGGTTAAAGCCGTCATAGAGCAAGTGCTGGCTCAAGACCCTCGCCCAGCCTATAAGAAACACAAAATCGATCATAAAGAATATGCGGTAAATCTGTTCGATCTGAACGTAAAATTCACTATCGCAAACAACTTAGTCTCAGTAACCGCAATAGAACGCTTTTGACAAAGCCGATTGGCTGATATTATTAGCGGCTTAATTCTAGCCTCTCATTGGAGAGCGCTTTTAACCATAATGAAACGGATACCATAGAATGCGTACCAGTAAATATCTTCTTTCTACTTTGAAGGAGACTCCAAACGACGCAGAAGTCGTGAGCCATCAGCTCATGTTACGTGCAGGTATGATCCGTAAGCTGGCTTCAGGTCTTTATACCTGGCTGCCTACTGGTCTACGTGTGCTGCGTAAAGTCGAAAACATCGTTCGTCAAGAGATCGACAATGCCGGTGCAATCGAAACCTTGATGCCCGTTGTGCAACCGTTTGAACTGTGGGAAGAGACAGGCCGCTCTGAGAAAATGGGCCCTGAGCTACTTCGCTTTACTGACCGCCATACTCGTCCGTTTGTGCTTAGTCCAACAGCAGAAGAAGTGATCACCAGCTTGGTACGCAACGAAGTCAGTTCTTACAAGCAATTGCCGCTGAACCTGTACCAGATTCAAACCAAATTCCGTGATGAAAGACGTCCTCGTTTTGGTGTGATGCGTGCTCGTGAATTCTGCATGATGGATGCCTATAGCTTTGATATTGATAAAGCAGGCTTAGAGAAATCTTACCAAGCGATGCACGAAGCTTACTGTAAAGCCTTCGATCGCATGGGGCTTGATTACCGCCCAGTATTAGCCGACACCGGCGCTATCGGTGGTAACGGCTCTCATGAGTTCCATGTATTGGCTGAAAGTGGTGAAGACATCATCGCCTTCTCAACTGAATCGGATTACGCCGCCAACATCGAAAAAGCGGAAGCCATTGCGCCAGCCGTTGAGCGCGCCGCGCCAACTCAAGAGATGACGCAGGTTGATACGCCAAACGCCAAAACCATCGCTGAATTGGTTGAGCAGCATGGCCTACCGATTGAGAAAACAGTTAAAACACTGTTTGTAAAAGCATCTGATGAGATCGATGCCTCTATCGTGGCACTGATCATCCGTGGTGATCATGAACTCAATGAAATCAAAGCCGAGAAACTCGCTGAAGTTGCCGCTCCGCTAGAAATGGCTAGCGAAGAAGAGATTCGCGCGCTGATTGGTGCAGGCCCAGGCTCTCTTGGCCCTGTTGGTCTTGAATTGCCGTTTATCGTTGATCACAGCGTAGCCGTCATGAGCGATTTTGGCGCAGGAGCCAACATCGATGGCAAACACTACTTTGGCATCAACTGGGGCCGTGACGTTGAGCTAGCGAAAGTGGAAGACCTCCGTAACGTCGTTGAAGGCGACCCAAGCCCATGTGGCAAAGGGACACTAATGCTCAAACGCGGTATCGAAGTGGGTCATATTTTCCAATTGGGTACTAACTACTCTGAGAAAATGAACTGTGGCGTTCTTGATTCCAATGGTAAAAACACCATTTTAGAGATGGGTTGTTACGGCATTGGTGTATCACGCGTTGTAGCATCAGCCATCGAACAAAACAACGATAAATACGGCATCATCTGGCCTGACGCGATCGCACCTTTCCAAGTGGCGATTGTCCCCATGAACATGCACAAATCAGAGCGCGTCCAGCAAGCTGCTGAAAAACTGTATGCGGAACTGACCGCAGCAGGTATTGAAGTGCTATTTGATGATCGTAAAGAGCGCCCGGGTGTAATGTTCTCAGATATGGAACTGATCGGTGTACCACATACCATCATTATTGGCGATCGCAGTATGGATGAGGGCAACTTCGAATATAAACATCGCCGCAGTGGTGAGAAGTCGGCCGTCGCTATGAATGAAATAGTCTCCTTTATTAATGCTCAAATCGCCTAATAAAGTGTGCTATTGAAAAGGTTGCCTAAATGGCAACCTTTTTTATTTTGTCACCAGCCACAAAAGCTTTTTCAAGCATATTAATCTTCGATTCATCTACGGTGATCTATTCTTTAATCCATTATTAATGGAGGTGACCTATGAATCTAAAAAGTTTGCTTAACCAAGCATTGAATTCAGACATCGTAAAACAAGGTTCAAGCCAACTCGGCGCTATCACACAAGATTCAAGTAAACTCAAAACCTTAGGAGCTGGTGCACTCGGTGGTGGCCTAATCGGTTTATTGATGGGCTCGAAGAAAGCAAAAAAAATAGGCACTAAAGTGATAGGGATTGGTGGAGCAGCGGCGCTCGGCGCACTAGCCTATAAAGCGTATAATGACTGGCAAGCAAAACAAACGACCACTCAACCGCAGTCTAGCTTTGACCCTAATGATGCTAGCCACAGCACGCTGATCCTAAAAGCGATGATTGCCGCCGCAAAAGCTGATGGCCATGTGGATGAACAAGAAATGGCGAAAATTGAGCAAGCCATCTCTGAAATGGGCGCAGATAACCAATTGCAGCTGCTGGTAAAAAATGAGCTGCATAAACCGCTCGATCCCACGGCTATTGCACAGTTAGCCACAACGCCCGCACAAGCGAGTGAGCTTTATCTGGCCTCTTTACTTATCGCCGATGAACAAAATTTCATGGAAAAAGCGTATCTGAACGAGCTCGCTAAGCAACTACAGCTAGCCGACGATCTGGTCATGGCGCTAGAGCAGCAAGTGAATGCTTAAAGTTTCATCACATGCAATCAGAGCTTGCGCAAACGCAAGTTCTGATTTTGTCTTTGCCAAACGTAATGTGTATATTGAGAGCCATTATCATTAGTTAGGATTTAATCTATGCAAGTTTACGGTTGTTGTGAATTAGTGCGCGAGCTTTATGCGCAGATAGGCAGTGGTGATCAAGCTTATATTCCTCAAGCAATCTCCTGCGCCATCAAAACCTTGAATGATGTCGCAGCAGACGAATCGCTGTCAAAAGCGGTTCGAGAGCAAGCAGCCTTTGCGGCAGCTAACTTGCTGATTTCTGATTTCGAGGATAAGTGATGAATTTAGCCAATTTTGCCACAATGGATCCAATCATGCTGATGAGCATCATCAATATGAAGCTACGTGATGATTTTAATGGCGATCTTGATAAGCTGGCGGATGACTTTGATATCGATCGGGCAGCATTAGAGGCTCGCTTAGCCAGTGCAGGTTTTGAGTTTTTACCGCAAATCGGTCAATTTCGTTAAGGCATAAAAAACCCGCTAATTTAAAGCGGGTTTTCGTTCAAATAACAGTTCTTAAAGCACAGCACTCAGATTTTTTGTACTAAGCTTTTTTCTCTTTTCTTGCCAGAGCCTTACGCTCATTGCGTTTCGCTTGGTTCTCAATAAAGCCACTGAGCTCTTTTTCCGCCCAAGCTTGTGCTTGTGCTTCGCTTTCAAAACCCATTTCGCGCTTTGAAACAACACTTCTGCGAGAGGTCACTTGACGTACGATTTCCGCCGCCCAACCATTGCGCTTTTCAGTCACTTTGATGGTAAATTTTTTACTTTCTGACATTTTCGTTTTCCTAAGGGAATAATAAGGGATTACTCATCAACGTTTGTCGCGCGCCATTATATTATATGGCGGCGGATGTTGAACACCATCCCTTGGTAAGCGCGGCATTAGAGCACAAATCACAATTTTTTTCTGCATTTTTTACAAAAAATTCATCCTCAAAGTAAACAAAAAAGCCGCTGAGTTGCAGCGGCTGGAATAACAAGACTAAGTCGTTTCTCTCACTGGCGACAAGGTGAGTTACCCTAAGTTCTTACGTGCATTTTGGAACATACGCATCCATGGGCTGTTTTCACCCCAAGAATCAGGATGCCAAGAGTTCGCTACCGTGCGGAACACGCGCTCTGGGTGCGGCATCATGATCGTCACACGGCCATCTTGAGTCGTTAAGCCTGTAATGGCATTTGGTGAACCATTTGGGTTGTTCGGATATTGCTGCGTGGCATGGCCGTTGTTATCCACAAAACGCAGCGCAACGGTGCCCGATTGTTCAATCGCCGTTAAATGTGCTGTATCACGAACTTCAACGCGCCCTTCGCCATGCGAAACCGCAATCGGCATGCGCGAGCCAACCATCTCATTAAAAAACAGTGAATCAGATTGCTGCACTTCCACTAAGCTAAAGCGCGCTTCAAAACGCTCTGATTCATTGCGCACAAAACGCGGCCATAAATCCGCGCCGGGGATTAACTCTTTCAAATTCGACAGCATTTGACAGCCGTTACACACTCCTAGCGAGAAAGTATCTTCACGTTGGAAGAAACGTTGGAACTGTTCACGAGCTTGTACATTAAACAGCACTGATTTCGCCCAGCCTTCGCCCGCGCCCAATACGTCACCATAAGAGAACCCACCACATGCGACGAGGCCTTGGTACTCTTCAAGCACCGCTTGACCCGTTAAGATGTCGCTCATGTGTATATCGGTTGTTTCAAAGCCTGCGCGATCAAACGCTGCCGCCATTTCAACGTGTGAGTTAACCCCTTGCTCGCGCAAAATAGCCATTTTTGGCTTCACGCCTTTAGCAATATACGGTGCCGCAACATCTTGTTGCACGTCAAAGCTCAAACTGACGTTAAGACCTTTATCACTGTTATCTTGTTTTGCTGCAAACTCTTGATCCGCGCACTGCGGGTTATCGCGTAGCGCTTGCATTTTATGCGTAGTTTCAGCCCAAATGGTGCGAAGTTCGGTGCGGTTACGCACAACAATAGGTTGTTCACCAGCGGTAATGGCTAGTTCATCAGAAGCGTCAACACGACCGATAACGTGTGAACACGCTTGTAAACCATGCGCCGTTAGCGTCGAGATCACCGTCTCTAAATCGTGGTGACGAACTTGAATGACTGCGCCCAGCTCTTCATTGAATAACGCGGCCAACGCATCATCACCTAGCGCGGCGATATCGGCTTTCACGCCACAATGACCAGCAAAGGCCATTTCAGCTAGAGTAACGAATAGACCACCGTCACCTTTATCGTGATAGGCAATAATCTGCTGATTCGCGACCAAGGTTTGGATCGCTTCATAGAAAGCTTTAAGCTGCGCCGCATTATCTACGTCTGCGGGTTTATCACCCAACTGTTTGTAGACTTGTGCTAACGCCGTTGCGCCCAAGCGATTCTTACCATTACCTAAATCAATCAAAACCAGTGAGGTTTCGCCCTTATCGGTTCTTAACTGAGGGGTGATGGTGTTACGTACATCTTCAACACGAGCAAATGCCGTGATCACCAATGATAGCGGAGAGGTCACTTCTTTTTGTTCGCCATTTTCATCCCATTTGGTCTTCATCGACATCGAATCTTTACCCACTGGGATAGTCAGGCCGAGCGCAGGACAAAGCTCTTCACCGACCGCTTTTACTGCCTCATACAAACCAGCATCTTCACCTGGGTGACCCGCTGGTGACATCCAGTTCGCCGACAACTTAATGTGTTTGATATCACCGATATGGGTAGCGGCAATATTGGTGATCGCTTCGCCCACGGCTAAACGTGCCGATGCCCCAAAATCCAGCAAGGCAACTGGCGTGCGCTCACCCATCGACATCGCTTCGCCATGGTAAGTATCATAACTTGCCGCAGTGACCGCGCAGTTTGCTACTGGCACTTGCCACGGACCAACCATTTGGTCACGAGCGACCAAGCCAGTGACGGTTCGGTCACCAATGGTGATGAGGAAGGTTTTTTCTGCAACCGCAGGGAGACGCAGTATACGATCAATCGCTTCGTTCAATTCGATATCACGGCGATCAAGTGCTGGATTATTAACTTTCAGCGTCTTCACATCACGATACATTTTAGGTGTTTTGCCAAGCAATACGTCCATCGGCATATCAATTGGCGTATTGTCGAAATGTGAATCTTCCAATTTCAGTTCACGCTCTTCAGTGGCAATGCCCACAACAGCATAAGGCGCGCGCTCACGTTGGCAAATGGCGTCAAAGCGCGCCATGTTTTCTGGCGCTACAGCCAGTACGTAACGCTCTTGTGATTCATTACACCAAATTTCAAGCGGGCTCATTCCCGGCTCATCGTTAGGTACATCACGCAGTTGGAAAATACCGCCACGTTCACCATCATCAACAAGCTCAGGCAATGCGTTTGAGATACCACCAGCGCCCACATCATGGATAAAAGCGATCGGATTCGCCTCACCGAGTTGCCAGCAGCGATCAATCACCTCTTGGCAGCGGCGTTCCATCTCTGGGTTTTCACGCTGTACCGACGCAAAATCAAGATCTTCCGCAGATTGACCAGATGCCATCGAAGAAGCGGCGCCCCCACCAAGGCCAATGTTCATTGCTGGACCACCGAGTACAATTAAGCTCGCGCCAACAGGGATCTCTTTTTTCTGCACATGCTCGTCGCGGATATTCCCCATCCCACCAGCAATCATGATTGGTTTGTGATAACCACGCACTTCTTCACCTGCGTGAGAGTTAACTTTCTCTTCGTAAGTACGGAAGTAACCTAACAAGTTGGGACGACCAAATTCGTTGTTAAAAGCCGCGCCACCGAGCGGGCCTTCCAGCATAATATCGAGTGCCGTGACAATGCGCCCCGGTTTACCAAAATCCGTTTCCCAAGGCTGCACAAAATTAGGAATACGCAAGTTTGAAGTAGTAAAACCGACTAACCCGGCTTTAGGTTTTCCACCAATACCCGTTGCACCTTCGTCACGAATTTCACCACCGGAACCCGTTGATGCGCCCGGCCAAGGAGCAATCGCCGTCGGGTGGTTGTGTGTTTCCACCTTCATTAAAATATGCGCTTTTTCATGGTGATAACCATATTGGCGTGTCTCTGGATCAGGGAAAAAACGCCCAACTTCTGAACCCACCATGACGGCGGCATTATCTTTATAGGCAGACAGCACGTGATCAGGAGTCACTTCATAAGTGTTTTTGATCATCTTAAACAGCGATTTATCTTGCTTAACGCCATCAATAGTCCAATCGGCATTGAAGATTTTATGGCGACAATGCTCAGAGTTTGCTTGAGCAAACATCATTAATTCGATATCGGTTGGATTACGCTCAAGCTTAGTGACGAAGCTTTCGAACAAATAATCAATTTCATCGTCAGCCAATGCAAGCCCAAGGGTAACGTTTGCTTTTTCAAGCGCTGAGCGGCCGCCATTCAGCAAGTCGACGTACGCTACGGGAGCAGGTTCAGCGACTTTAAACAGTGAAGTTGCTGATTCGAAATCGGTAAACACGACTTCCATCATTCGGTCGTACAGCAGGGAATAAAGCGTAACAAGTTGCGGTTGAGAAAGTTCGCGATCTAATTCGATGTAGTAAGCCGTGCCTCGCTCTAAGCGCTTCACCTCATTCAAACCACAGTTATGCGCAATATCCGTCGCCTTGGAAGACCAAGGCGAGATGGTTCCAGGGCGAGGAGTGACCAGTAAAAGAAGACCTTGTGGCTCATGTTCTTGAATCGTTGGGCCATAAGTGAGTAGTTTCTCTAATTTTTCAAGGGATTGAGCGTCTAAATCCGCAGAGAGATCAGCAAAATGCATGAACTCCGCGTAAATACCCGATACAGGCAGTTGCTGTTCACGACAAAGTTCAACGAGTTTGTTAACACGAAACTCAGAAAGCGCTGGGGAGCCACGCAAAATTCTCATGTGCTTAGGTCTCTTATACAGTGGGTTGAGGTGTAATTGGAATGAATTCAAAATCATTAAAATACAATAAGTTAATAAAAGAAAACTGAATACATACCAATTTCACCTCGTGATTTCGAACGCATTATAAAGGAATTCTTTTTGTGACGTAACACCAAAAGCAACCGTTTGCGTCATTTTTTTGTCAAATTTGAAATACAGCCACATTAGCGTGGTCGCCGACACTTTTTCATCCGTTTTTGATCTGAAACTTTGCCAATATGGCCGCCTTTGATATAAAGGCAGTAATTGATGTAAGAGATCGCTCATAAATGCCAAAGTATTATCTGATTCAGCTTCATCGCTCATTGTCCATTTTCCTACTCACTCTTTTTGTCGTCGGTTGCCAAATCGATTCAGATCCTAAAAGCGAGCTTGACCATATTCGTGAACGTGGCGTATTGCGAGTGGGTACGTTGAACAATCAACTCTCCTACTACATTGGCCCAGATGGCCCGGCAGGGCTGGACTACGAACTAGCACGCGAATTTGCCAATCAGCTTGGGGTTAAACTAGAGATGAAACCCGCTTATCGGTTGTCTAGTCTCTTTCCTGCACTGAAAAATGGGGAAATCGACGTTGTTGCAGCAGGGTTAAGTCAATCGAATCAACGCTTGAATGAGTTCAGAACAGGGCCCGCTTATTACTATGTCAGCCAACAAGTCGTCTATAAGAAAGGCAACTGGCGTCCAAGAAATTTAAAACAATTACTGGAAAAACAACCGGAACTGATTGCTGGTCATGAAGGTGACAGCGTTTTTTCTATCGTGAATGAATCCCACTTTGAAAATACGCTCAGCGACATTAAACAGATCTACCCAGAGTTTCAGTACAATGTGAATAATAACGCCGACGTTAACGACCTTTTAAAACAGGTTTCGAATGGCGAACTGCTATTTACCATGGCTGATTCGGTCGAAGTCTCGCTGTCGCAGCGAATCTACCCTGACTTAGCCGTCGCCTTTGAATTAACTGAAGATCAGCCTATCGCTTGGTATATGCGTCGTTCTGAAGATGAAAGCTTATACGCCTTGATGATTGAGTTTTTTGGCAACCTTAAACAATCTGGTCAATTAGCGGCCTTGGAAGAGAAATATATTGGTCACGTGGGCACGTTTGATTATGTCGATACGCGCGCCTTTATTAGAGCACTCGATGTCCGCTTACCAAAATGGGCCCCTCTTTTCCAACAATATTCTGACGAGTTTGATTGGCGATTGATTGCCGCCTTAGCTTATCAAGAGTCTCACTGGAATCCATTAGCTAAATCCCCCACCGGGGTCCGCGGTATGATGATGTTGACTCTCCCTACGGCAAGAAGTGTTGGTGTCGCCAATCGACTCGATCCGGAACAATCGATTCGTGGTGGTGTCGAATACCTGCGTCGGATGGTACAGCGTATACCAGACTCCATCCCAGAACATGAGAAAATTTGGTTTGCTCTCGCTTCCTATAACGTCGGCTATGGGCATATGATGGATGCAAGACGCTTAACCAAGCAACAAGGTGCGAACCCTGATTCATGGACTGAAGTCAAAGAACGCCTCCCTCAACTGAGACAAAAGAAATACTTCAGCCAGACTCGATATGGCTACGCGCGAGGTGACGAAGCCAAGGCCTACGTTGAAAATATTCGTCGCTATTATCAAAGTATTATTGGCCATGTTGATCAACAAAAGCAGATAGACAATAGTTCAGGTACTGATGATTTGGTTGTGATCAGTATTGAGGAGGAGGAGGCCGCGTTAGAAGCTATGGAATCGGCCGATGAGGCGCAGGATAATCAGTATCTCGACCCCATAGCTCAATAAGCATAATAATAGCTAAATCTTCCACGTTGAACGAAAATTGCACACTTGATTTCCAAGTGTGCAGCCCATACATCAAAACGTGAAAAAGATCGTTTCCTAAGTTTCATATTATGGTAACAATCCTGCACTATAAAGGCAGATTAAGATTGTCATAAGGCACCCTAAACCATTAGGGATCATTGTCAAAACTCAGCAGTAGGAGGTTGTTTATGCTTAAACGTAAAAAGCTATCAAAACACCTTAATAAAACGGTGGCAGCGAACCGTCGTAAGCGTATGTTATCCAATAATAAAAAGAAAATTATCTGGCGTAACCGTGCGTTTATGCAATTAATCTCTGCTTAACCTTCAGCGGCAAACATCTACTCAAAGTGGATGTTTGCTAAAACCCATCACTCTGTTGCTTATTCCGCTGTTTTTCCGCCTGTATCTCTGCGCGTCTTCGTCTAAAAAAAGATTGCAGTTGCTCCCGACACTCCTCTTCTAACAATCCTTTATCGACCGTCGCGTAATGATAGGAGGCTTGGCTTTCAAATAAATTCAGCACCGTACCGGCCGCCCCAGCTTTGAGATCTGGAGCGCCAAAGACAATCCTTTTGACTCGGCTATGCAGCAGTGCGCCTGCGCACATTGGACAAGGCTCCAAAGTGACGTATAAGGTAGTATCAAGCAAACGATAATTTTGTAACTGTTGACCTGCTTGACGCAGAGCCTGAATTTCAGCGTGCGCTGTCGCATCATGTTGACCAATAGAGGCATTCCAACCTTCAGCAATTATTTCGCCATCTTTAACAAGCACAGCGCCCACAGGCACTTCACCTGCTTGTTCTGCAAGATTGGCAAGCGCGATGGCTCGGCGCATAAACTTTTGATCTTGAACGGTAAACTGTGTATTCATATATCCTATTTTCTCTTTCACTAGCCTTTGCCGTTAGCGGACGATAGCCGTTCTGCCAGAAAATCCACCAGCAGCCTAACTTTTGAGGACAAATGGCGATTTTGTGGGTATAAGGCCCATACACCTTCACGATCATCTCGGTACTGATGTAGCACTTCTTGCAACTTACCCGAGAGCAAATACGGCTCTACATAATAGTCGGGCAATTGTGCGATTCCAATCCCTTGCAACGCGGCATTCAATAACGCCACACCGCTGTTGCATTTAATTTTTCCTTTAACACCGATTTCACGAGAGCGTTGCTGATCCTTAAATCGCCAATAGTTCATAGTGCCTTGTAAACATTGGTGATGAACCAACTCTGACAATGAATAGGGAGTGCCATATTTCACCAAATAGTCAGGGCTAGCGCAGACAAACAGTTGTCGGTTGGATAACTTTTTGCCAATAAAACTCGAATCATCTAACTGCCCTAATCGTACGGCGACATCAATTCCTTCCGCAATCAGATCCAATTTTTGGTTAGTGAGTATCAGTTCCAACTCCAATTGAGGATGTAACTGTAAAAACTCATGCAGCAAAGGCGCGACTTTCTGCTCACCATAAGTCACCGGAGCGGTCACTTTCAGTAAACCTGACGGCGTTTGCTGCATCTGCGTGACAGCAAGATCAGCCTGCGCTAAGCCTTCAACCAATTGCCGACACTGATGATAATAGAGTTGACCCGCTTCGGTCAGGGAGACTCGCCGCGTGGTACGTTGCAACAACTTTACCGCCAAGCGCTCTTCTAATAGCGCAATACGTCGACTGACATTCGCCACTGATGTCGATAGTTTGTGCGCTGCTGCGGTAAAACTTCCAGTTTCAGCCACCGCAACAAATTCATGAATGCCTTCCCAACTCGCCATCTTAATTATTACTGATAAGTAAAAGTGATTCTTATTTTAGACCGATTATCAAATTTCAAGAAGGGAATATACTGTCACTCTCCCCAACTCACTTGAAACTTCAAGTAATGTGCAAAGGAAAATCTTATGTCATCACATCAATTCATTAAATCTCGCGCGGCGATTGCGTGGGGGCCAAATCAACCACTAAAAGTCGAGGAGGTTGACGTTATGTTGCCCCAAAAAGGCGAAGTGTTGGTGCGTATTATTGCGAGCGGCGTTTGTCATACCGATGCCTTTACGCTATCTGGTGAAGACCCTGAAGGGATTTTTCCGGTTATCCTCGGCCACGAAGGCGGCGGTATCGTTGAGCGGATTGGTGAAGGGGTAACCAGCGTCGAGGTAGGAGATCATGTCATTCCCTTGTACACCGCAGAGTGTGGTGAATGCAAATTCTGTAAATCAGGTAAAACTAACCTGTGCCAAGCAGTACGTGAAACGCAAGGAAAAGGATTAATGCCTGATGGAACTACACGTTTCTATAAAGACGGCCAACCCATTTTCCATTATATGGGTTGCTCCACCTTTTCTGAGTATACCGTGTTGCCAGAAATTTCCTTGGCTAAGGTCAATAAAGCGGCGCCATTAGAAGAGGTCTGCTTGCTCGGTTGTGGTGTCACAACGGGCATGGGCGCGGTGCTTAATACGGCCAAAGTTAAACAAGGTGATACTGTGGCCATCTTTGGCCTAGGCGGCATCGGGCTTTCCGCCATTATTGGCGCAAGAATGGCCGGTGCCAGCCGTATTATTGGCATTGATATCAATGAGAGTAAGTTTGAGCTTGCTACTCAGCTTGGTGCAACGGACTGCCTGAACCCGAAAACTCTGACTAAGCCAATCCAAGAAGTGATTATTGAGATGACTGATGGCGGTGTTGATTTTTCTTTTGAGTGCATCGGTAACGTCAATGTAATGCGCCAAGCGTTAGAATGCTGCCATAAAGGCTGGGGAGAATCGGTCATTATTGGTGTGGCTGGCGCGGGCCAAGAAATATCAACTCGCCCTTTCCAATTAGTGACGGGCAGAGTATGGCGTGGTAGTGCATTTGGCGGCGTAAAAGGCCGCTCGGAACTGCCACACATTGTCGAGCGCTATCTGGCGGGCGAATTTGGTTTGCAAGAGTTTATTACCCATACCATGGGTTTAGAGGATATAAACCAAGCCTTTGATTTAATGCATAAAGGCGAAAGTATTCGTTCTGTGATTCATTTTGACCAATAAGCCTTAATAGCCAGCCCTTTTTTCTTAAAGGGCTGGGTGGGGAAACTTGCTATGCACATTGAAAACATTAGCCAAGCCAAAGTATTTGAAGGCTGGCATAAACAGTACACGCATTCATCACAAGTACTAGGGTGCAGTATGCGTTTTGCTATTTATCTTCCACCTCAAGTGGCCTATCAATCGGTTCCGGTGTTGTATTGGTTATCCGGCTTAACATGCAGCGATGAAAACTTCATGCAAAAAGCTGGCGCATTTCAAAGCGCGGCTAAGCTCGGTATCGCGATTGTTGCCGCCGATACCAGCCCAAGAGGTGAAGGTGTTCCTGACGACCCGCAAGGAGCGTATGATTTTGGCCTTGGCGCAGGATTTTACCTCAACGCAACTCAAGCGCCTTGGGATAAGCACTACCAAATGTACAGCTACATTGTGCAAGAACTTCCAGCCTTAATAGAGCAACATTTTCCCGTAAACCAACAGCGAGCGATTGCAGGACACAGTATGGGTGGCCATGGTGCATTAACCATCGGATTGAAAAACCCTCAACGCTATCGCTCGATTTCAGCCTTTAGCCCGATAAGCAACCCAATACACTGCCCTTGGGGGCAAAAAGCATTTCGCCACTACCTTGGTAATAACCAGCAAGATTGGAAACAATACGATGCGGTTGAATTGCTCACCACTCACTCATCATCCTTACCCATTTTGGTTGACCAAGGAGAGGAAGACCCGTTTTTACACGAACAGCTTAAACCTGAACGCTTACTCGCCGCTGCACAAGCGAGCAATAGCCCACTCTCGTTAAGAATGCATAAAGGTTATGATCACAGTTATTTTTTCATTCAAAGTTTCATTGATGATCACTTAGCATTTCACGCGCAACATCTGCACAAATGAGATTGAAAAAGCCCGCGATACACTCGCGGGCTTTTAATTCAGACTCGATAAATAACGTTAACGCTACAAGCTGTATGTGTAAGGCGCTTGCACCCCTAGCGGAATACCAAAAGCCCAGTAAGCGAGCAGGAACAGCGTCCAACCAATCAGCATCGCAATGGAGAAAGGCATCATCATTGAAGCCAAGGTGCCAATGCCCGTCGATTTTACATAACGTTGGCAATACACCACGACTAATGGGAAGAAGACCATCAGTGGAGAGATAATGTTAGAAACCGAATCGCCCACGCGGTAAGCCGCTTGCGATAGCTCGGGAGAAATCCCTACCGCCATCAGCATAGGTACCAGAATTGGACCAATCAATGCCCATTTTGCCGAGGCCGAACCCACCAGCAAATTAACGCTAGCCGTGAGTAAAATCATCCCCACAATCGTTGCTTGGCCGGGTAAGTCCATCGCTTTTAGGCCTTCGGCACCATACAATGCCAACATAGTACCAATATTAGATTGACCAAACGCTGATAGGAACTGAGCACAGAAGAACGACATCACTATGTATGCGCCCATCGTAGCCATGGTGCCAGACATCGCTTTTATCACGTCATTACTGTTTTTAAAGGTGCCAGCCACTCGGCCATACACAATTCCCGGAATAATAAACAAGATAAAAATCAAAGGAACGATCGACTTCATCACTGGAGCAGAAAAGGCCGTTAGCTCACCATCAGGCGAACGCAGTGCTGAGTTTTCTGGGATCAAAGCCGCTACTAGTAATGCAATACCTACCACCATTGCCCAGCCAGCAAAACGAAATGCCCTCGATTCCGTTGCGCTGAATGTTCCTAGATCAGGCGCTATTTCCGCATCTTCATCGACAGGCATATTCGCTAGACGAGGTTCAATAATTTTCTCAGTCACATACCAACCAATCGCGACGATGATCACCGAAGATAAACCCGTGAAGAAAATGTTCGCCAGCGGATTCACTATGTATTGAGGATCCAAAATTTGTGCGGCGGTTTGTGTAAAACCAGCGAGCAAAGGATCAATACCAGAAGGGATAAAGTTCGCTGAAAAGCCACCAGAAACACCAGCAAATGCGGCTGCAATACCGGCCAGTGGATGACGCCCTGCCGCATGGAAAATAATCCCACCCAGAGGAATAACCAATACATAACCAGCATCAGCAGCCGTATGCGACACTATCGCCACCAAAATCAGCATCGGTGTTAGTAGTTTCGCTGGCGTGAAATTTAGCATTTTCTTAAGGCCTGTAGTGATAAACCCTGAAGAATCAGCCACTCCCACACCGAGCATGGCAACCAGCACGATACCTAGCGGCGCAAAACTGGTGAATGTGGTCACCATATTGGCTAGAAAACTCGCGAGCGCTTTACCTGTCAGTAGGTTATTCACCTGCAATGCTTCACCCGTTCGAGGGTTGGTCAAATCAAATGTCACATTCGATAACAGTGCCGATGAAACCCAAACAATAATCAATGCCCAGAAGAACAAAATCGCAGGGTCAGGAATTTTATTTCCTGCACGTTCAATAAAATTTAAAAAGCGATCCATACCGCTCGGCTTCGGAAATGGTGCTTGTTTTACGACTTGATTACTCATTCGTAACTCCATATGTGATGTTGCTGCTGTAGGCCTATATCAATTTATTTAGCCGACCTATTAATCGTCGGTTATTCTATAAAAAAGCCTCAACCAAAGCACAAGCTTCTACAGTTTTTTACAAAAACGGGGACATGTTTTGCAAAAACAGCATTCCGCCACAACAATCCAAACACATTCTTATGCTCTTTTTTCCTACAAATCAGTAACCAATTTGCAAAATCAAATATTTCATTTTTATATAAGCATCGAGACGCTAATCAAACTCACTGAACTGCGAAATCATGGTTTTCAGCTCAACCGACTGCTTATTTCCCTGACGATCATGCCAATAGGACTCGATATAAATGGTTTTCAGTGAGCCCGATAAAGAGACCGTTGGTACTGACCAACTGAGTGTATAAAAGGGATGTGAGTGATCTTGTCCGTTGACAATATCACTATCAAAATTCGCTGGCGTGAGAGTAGAAATCGCGGCAGAAGCGCCACGGCTACGAAACCATTCCAACTTTTGTTCGGCCAAATGTAGTGCTTCGATACTATGAACGGCAAAATCCGCCTTTTGCTCAACCAACACTTGTAATTTGACCAAACCCAGTGCCCCAACACCAATTAGAACAAACGATATCATTACTTCTATTAGGCTAAATCCTTGCTGCTTAGAGATCATTCCATGAACCTTTTTGCCATCTAGGTGGAACCGAAAAGGAAAAGCTGTTTTCAATATCACTGTTATATTGCAAACGTAGCGAGTTATAAAATAGTGCTATCTGACCTTGGGTATCAAAGGCCATTCCTCCGGTAAATTGAAAAGATCCCGACTGTGAGTAGGTAGCGTGCTTTGGCGTCAAGGTGGTAGCGCTGCCGTACAATGTTTTTATCGGTGCATCAAAATTAGCATTGAGATCCGCGATGAGTTCAGTATCAAATCCATTCCAATTTGCCGTATCAGCGGCAAATCCACTGTTAAAATGAAAGAGCACCCCTTGAATGCTGCCACTCCCTCGAATCCCTAACACGCCATTATGCACCAGCAAAAAAAGGTAAGTTCCAGGATGAGCATTTTGTATGGTGGACATTGTATCAATCGATGCTTGGTTAAGTTGACAACTGCCATCAATCCATACTTGATTCGGCTGACCAAGAACCAAAGCACCTTTAAATTTCGAAACACAATCAACATCACCACTGGTCATTGTGTAACTCAAGAACTTAAATTCAGTATCGTCGCGTGCTTTTTCCCATTCTCCCCGTTCGTAACCAAAGAGATCTTTAAATGGGTTTAGCGTTTCATCTCGGTAAATATCATTTTTGACATCGACTGCTTCATAAAGACCGCTACTATTTTTCCAAATACCGCTTTGTGAACTACTGTTCGTTTTATGCGTCGGCGCGCAATCGGCACTATTGTCAAAAACAGCGCTTGGTTTTTGAATAGCACTCCCAACACCATTATTTGTCACTCCCGCCGTAGCAATAACATATTTAGCAACGGCGATAGCCGCGCATTCATATTTCCCATCACTATTTTTGGGCCCGGGATCTGGTGGAGAAATAAGTGTAGAGCCAAACACTATTAAGTCTGAAGTAGAACGAATGGCTCCTGGACTTCTCCCACGTTGAAACAGAATGTTCTTTTTCAACGTCGTCATTTGATACTGGGACATAAGTGTACTGGCGTTAGTAGGGTCTGCAGAGAGGTACGTTAACTCTAAATCGACACACAAGGTATTGAGGTTATTGGGAATTGAACTATTTTTATTGTTCACAATATGGCTATAACCACACTCAAGCCCCCCTTCTGCTCGCCAATGCTGTTGCCTCGCTTGCACCTCATTTTGTGCTCGTTTGATCTGAAAAAAGAGTGAACGGTAGGAGCCTAATGCCACCACTAAAGCGAGCACCAACAAAAGCGTGGTGATCAATAACGTTACAGCGCCTTGCTGAGCTTGCTTCATTACTGCCAATTCCTTTGTTTTATTGCCACTCCAAATGATGTTGATACACGGCTATCCCCCACCAACTCTGCTGCCATAGAGATCGTCATGTAGGCTGAGCTCACACCATTCGCTGCTAATGATGCTCGCTGGGCTTGAAAATGAGTCACATTAATCTGGTTAGTATCAAAAATAGCAGAGCAACCAGCCGTCGCTTGGGAAACGGTTTTAGCCCCTGAAATCACAGACGTCGGCCTGTCACAGACACCCAACGCGCCAGAAGTCATGACAAACCCAACATTTCTGATCTGTTTCGTTACCCCCGTATCATCAAGGTAGGCATACGCGAGCGTTGATTGGTCGGCCGAAACAAAAACGATATCATCGCTATCCAATAACGTGAGTGAGTTACCATGACCGCCATCATAACCTGCACGTTGAATATCTTGTTTGAGGTATTGCAGCGCGCCCGTCACTTGTTGCAGTAGCAGTAGCTCCTTGCCTCTTTCGGTCGCTACCTTCTGCCCAGTGATGAATACAGAGCCGATAATGGCTATCGCAATCAAGCCAAGCATGGATGCCACCATGAACTCAATTAACGTTGCCCCCATCTGCTTGGTTTCAGCGATATGAGCTTTATAGGTATGCTTTTTTGCTCTCGGTATGTTAGCTGCACTGCTTAAAACCAAAATAGTCTCCTCCATTACCACATAGGCGCATTCGTCCTGAAGGTCTATAGGTCGTGAATTTGAGTGCACCTTGGTGTGTTGAAAAATCAAGGCTCCCATTTACAGCTCGGCCATTAATGGCTTCAAAATGGATCTGATTTGACGGGTAATTCACCCCCAATTCAATATTTCGATAAGGTTGCCCCGATAGCGATGAAATCACTTGCCCCCCGGGATAGGTTCCTGAATTAGTCAGCACGATTTGCCATTCACCTTGGCTATTAACCGAACCCGACATGACAATATGTGCCCATAGCGGCTGCTTTCTCATTACTGCTTCCGAACGGGCGCTCATCATCAAGCCATTAATCTCACCCGCTAAACGTTGCATCTTTTGCGTATCACTGACTTGTTTGAAATTGGGAGCCGCTATCGTGAGTAAAATAGACAAAACGGAAACCGTGATAAGCAGCTCAAGTAAAGTAAACCCGCGAGCCATTTCCCAAATTCCTATGTAATTAAAATATGAAACAAAATTCACCTTGCGCGAATGCTATCACCTAATAAAAATAGCGGGTAAATCAACAAGGAACTCCACGTGATGATTCGAAATTCTAAATGCAACAACCACAACCGGCGGTCGTTCGGGATGACATTGATCGAATTATTGATTGCGGTTGTGATTATTGGCGTACTGTCTGCAATCGCTTATCCAAGTTATACCAAGCACGTTTTAAAAGGGCACCGAACCACCGCTCTCGCCGATATGGGGAGAATTCAACTGGAACTGGAGCATCACTACGATAAGGGTTATGACTGGAGCGGAATCATTTCAGGGGGAAATTGCGTCATCTGTGAAAGCGATGCTGAACGCTATCAGTTTTCAGTCGCCAGCTCCGCAACCAGTAGCTACACCATCACCGCGACGGCGCAGAGCACCAGAGGCCAAGACAAGGATGAGTGCCTTACAAGCGATAAGGTCATGACATTGAAATCAACCAACGAATCAGCCCCAAGCGCATGTTGGAAATAGAACACCACAAAGGTTCAGTTTGTGAGGGGAGGACAAAGTCATCCTGTATCAGGAACGAATAAGGCCTGCATTGCAGGCCTTATTGGATAGATAATAATTCAACAGTGAATTAGCTGGTTAAATCATCGAAGAACTTTTTCACGCCATTAAAGAAACCTTCCGATTTAGGCTTATGCTTATTTGCCGCTTCACCACCGCAAGTTTCTTCAAATTCACGTAATAGTTCTTTTTGACGCGCGCTCAGTTTCACTGGTGTTTCAACCACGAGTTTGACAACCAAATCACCGATCGCCCCACCGCGTACGCCTTTCACACCTTTACCACGCATACGGAACATGCGCCCTGTTTGCGTCTCTTCTGGCACTTTCAAGTTTACACGACCATCGAGTGTTGGAACTTCAACTTCACCGCCAAGTGCCGCCATAGCAAAACTTACAGGGACTTCACAGTATAAGTTGTTGCCATCACGTTCAAAAATGTGGTGCTCTTTGACGTGAACTTGTACGTACAAATCCCCCGCTGGAGCGCCCATTTCTCCCGCTTCACCTTCGCCAGATAAACGAATGCGATCGCCCGTATCCACACCGGCTGGAATTTTAACATTAAGCGTTTTGGTTTTTTGCTTACGCCCCTGTCCGTGACACACGTTACATGGGTCTTTAATGATCTTACCTTTACCATGGCAAGTCGGACAGGTTTGCTGTACAGCGAAAAATCCTTGGCGCATCTGTACTTGGCCGTGACCATGACAGGTTCCACACGTTTGCGCAGACGAGCCTTTCTTCGCGCCAGTACCTTCACAAGAATCACAATGGACCAGTGTTGGCACTTCAATCTCTTTCGAACAACCACGAACGGCCTCTTCTAAAGACAGTTCCATGTTGTAACGCAAGTCAGCACCACGTTGTGCACGCGCTTGACCACCGCCCCGGCGACCACCACCGAAAATGTCACCAAAGACATCACCGAAGATATCGCCAAAATCAGCACTGCCGCCACCAAAGCCGCCACCGCCCATTCCGCCTTGTTCAAAAGCAGCATGACCGTACTGATCATAAGCCGCTTTCTTTTGCGAATCGGTTAAAATTTCATACGCTTCTTTTACTTCTTTAAACTTGTCCGAAGCGCTGTCATCCCCTTGGTTTCTATCAGGGTGAAACTTCATTGCTAGGCGCTTGTACGCCTTTTTAATATCGCGCTCAGAGGCATCTCGGCCTACGCCTAATACTTCGTAAAAATCACGTTTTGACATCTTCTTCGTCACCAATTTGTTACCGCAAACGACACGCTGCCGCTTGGTGTTTATATCGACCTAACTAATGGCTCTAGATTCTAGTGAATTCAAACTAAAAAGACACTGTTAGTTAGATGGACACCAATGAGTTTTCATTAATTACAGACATACGGGCGTAAGAGTTACCCCAAACGCCCGCATAATACCGTTGATTTCATTCTTCTCTTAGAGAAGTTAGGGTGGGTTAAACTCGCGAGCCACCCAACCCTAGCCCTCCCCGCTTAAAAGGAGGGAACTCAATCAATTACTTTTTGTCTTCTTTGACTTCTTCAAACTCAGCGTCAACGACATCGTCTTCTGCAGACTGTTGTTGGCCTTCACCCGCTTGTTGTGCTTGAGCTTTTTGCTGAGCGATCTCCATCAGTTTTTGAGCAGCAGCCATAAGCGCTTGAACTTTAGCGTCGATCGCTTCTTTGTCTTCACCTTTCTTCGCTTCTTCAAGCTCAGTAATGGCCGCTTCAATCTTCACTTTATCGTCAGCAGGAAGAGCATCACCCGCTTCTTCAATTTGCTTACGAGTACCGTGAATCATTTGGTCCGCTTGGTTACGTGCTGTCGCTAACTCTTCGAACTTTTTGTCCGCTTCTTTGTTTGCTTCAGCTTCTTGGACCATTTTCTCGATTTCAGCATCGCTCAAACCGCCAGACGCTTGGATAGTGATCTTCTGCTCTTTGCCTGTTTGTTTATCTTTCGCAGACACGTGCAAGATACCATCCGCATCCAAGTCAAACACAACTTCAATTTGTGGCATGCCACGTGGTGCAGCTTGAATACCTTCTAGGTTAAATTGACCTAGCGATTTGTTGTACATGGCTTGCTTACGCTCACCTTGTAGAACATGGATCGTTACTGCGTTTTGGTTGTCTTCAGCGGTAGAGAATACTTGATTCGCTTTAGTTGGAATCGTTGTGTTTTTCTCAACCAACTTAGTCATCACGCCACCCATTGTCTCGATACCGAGAGACAGAGGCGTTACGTCAAGTAGCAGTACGTCTTTTACTTCACCTGCAAGCACACCACCTTGAATGGCCGCACCAACAGCAACCGCTTCATCTGGGTTAACATCTTTACGCGCTTCTTTGCCAAAGAATTCAGCCACTTTCTTCTGAACCATAGGCATACGAGTCTGACCACCCACTAGGATAACGTCAGTGATGTCGCCGACAGACAAGTCTGCATCAGCCAGCGCCACTTTTAGTGGCTCAAGCGAACGCTGAACAAGGTCTTCGACTAGAGATTCTAGTTTCGCACGTGTCACTTTCACGTTCATGTGCTTAGGACCAGCAGCATCAGCGGTGATGTAAGGCAAGTTCACATCTGTTTGTTGCGCTGATGACAACTCAATCTTCGCTTTTTCTGCGGCTTCTTTTAGACGCTGCATCGCAAGTGGATCAGTTTTTAGGTTGATGCCTTGCTCTTTTTTAAACTCATCAACGAGATAGTTGATCATGCGGTTATCAAAGTCTTCACCACCAAGGTGTGTGTCACCGTTAGTTGCTAGAACTTCGAATGTTTTCTCGCCTTCAACTTCATCGATCTCGATGATTGAAATATCAAATGTACCACCACCAAGGTCATATACCGCGATAACGCGATCGCCACCTTGTTTGTCCAAACCATAAGCAAGTGCAGCCGCTGTTGGTTCGTTGATGATACGTTTTACTTCAAGGCCTGCAATACGACCTGCATCTTTCGTTGCTTGACGTTGTGCATCGTTAAAGTATGCAGGAACCGTAATAACGGCACCAGTAACTGGCTCACCAAGAAAATCTTCAGCTGTTTTCTTCATTTTCTTCAGAACTTCAGCTGAAACTTGAGGAGCGGCCATTTTTTGGCCTCTTGCTTCAACCCAAGCATCGCCATTATCAGCCTTCACGATTTTGTAAGGCATGATTTCAATATCACGTTGAACTTCTTCGTCTTCAAAACGACGACCGATCAAACGCTTAATTGCAAATAGCGTATTGGTTGGGTTTGTTACCGCTTGACGTTTTGCAGGCTGACCTACTAGCGTCTCACCATCTGTATATGCAATTACCGATGCGGTTGTACGTTCACCTTCAGCGTTTTCAATAACGCGAGGTTTGTCGCCATCTAAAACAGCAACACAAGAGTTAGTAGTACCTAAGTCAATACCAATGATTTTACCCATCAGGCTATCTCCAAATAAATTCTATTTTTGTTTTATGCTACCCCCTATGTGGGGGAGGGAGAACAGGGTTTCAACCCTTACTCACAAACTAAACAAGGATGTTCGTTTCTCGTATGCCCAATAAATAAGGTCACTCAGCACCTTTTCAAGGGCAAAATTGAAAAAAGTTATGATATTTCGACTAAACAGCGTAAATAACGACTTTTTCAATCCCGAAATCACTTAGTGAAGGTTTCTATCTCGACATTAATCGATTTCGACATAAAAAAGAGAGGCGACGTACACCTCTCTTTGGCACTGAATAAATTAACGCCAATAAAGCATTTGGCTTATTTCGCAACTCTTTACTTTGATACCATGACCATCGCAGGGCGAATCACTCGGCCATTCAACTCATAGCCCTTTTGCATCACAAACATCACAGTATTAGGTTCATGATCTGGGCTCTCTTGAATTGACATTGCTTGGTGCAATTCTGGGTTGAATGTTTCGCCTTCAGGATTAATCTCTTTCAGGCCAAACTTTTCAACTACGCCAATGAAAGTTTTGTGTGTCAGTTCCACACCTTCCACCAGCGGTTTCACCACTTCGTTCTCAGCGTCAGCAGCTTGAATCGTGCGCTCTAGGTTGTCTAACACTGGCAACAACTCTTCAGCAAAACGGCTCAGCGCATATTTACGCGCTTTATCGATCTCTTGCTCTGAACGGCGGCGCATATTTTCAACTTCCGCTTTCGCTCTTAGCACCGAGTCTTTTTGCTCTTGAATTTTTGCTTCGCTCGACAGTAGCGCCGCTTCTAATTGCGCAATTTGGGACTCTTTCTCATCGACTTCAACTTGTTCGTTCCAATCGATATCCGCGTCAGTACCAACGACTTCAGCTTCTTGACCCACTACTTCTTGCTGTAGTTCTTCTTCTTTGATTTTGTTTTCTTCGTTGTTCATGATATCTCCAGAATCCAACTATTTTGCGCTTAACCTCCACAGTTCAAAAAGTTAAGCACACAAAAATTCGCACAAAGGCATAACTTGCCCTTATTATGGGGATGAACAATCCTGATTCAAGCCTAATTAGTTTGGAAAATTTATGAAAAAACCATTTGAAGTGATCGCTATCATTGGAAAACCAAGAGATCAACAAGCCATTCAAACACATAAAGAGCTTTATCAATGGCTAACTTCAATGGGATATCCGGTCTTTATTGATGATCGTCTCAGCGAAATATTGGAAGGTGTACCTGCGGAACATTTCGCTAGCTTGCTTGAAATCGGCAAAAAAGCAGACCTTGCGGTTGTGGTTGGGGGCGATGGCAATATGCTCGGTGCCGCACGCGTATTATCACGCTTCGACATTTCCGTGATTGGGGTGAATCGTGGCAATTTAGGATTTTTGACCGATCTCAACCCAGAAGATTTTCAACCAAGGCTACTTGCAGTACTCAATGGCGAATATTTAGAAGAACAACGCTTCTTACTGGAAACAGAAATTCATCGCCACGGGCAAGTCAAAAGCCATAATGCAGCGCTTAATGAAGCCGTATTACACCCCGGCAAAATTGCACATATGATTGAATTTGAAGTCTATATAGATAATAGCTTCGCTTTTTCTCAACGCTCTGATGGCCTTATCGTTTCTACCCCAACGGGCTCTACCGCTTATTCACTTTCTGGCGGCGGGCCGATTTTATCCCCCAGTTTAAACGCCATTACACTGGTTCCCATGTTCCCGCATACCCTTTCAAGCCGCCCCTTAGTTGTGGATGGCAACCGCCAGATAAAACTGCTGGTTTCGCCTGATAATCGCGGAACACAGGAAGTTAGCTGCGATGGACAAGTATCCCTACCGGTTTCCCCCGGTGATGAAGTGCATATTTACCAAAGCCCAAATATTCTAAAGCTCATTCATCCTAAAGATTACAGCTACTATCACGTGTTAAGAAAGAAACTGGGTTGGTCGAGTAAATTGTTTTAAACCAACCTCTTCACCTTCTATTGACTGTCGACCTCGATTAATAATATCGAGGTCTTTTTTACAGGGAATCATTAATATTTAATGGGTTTTAAAATTTCTATTTATTTTCTATCATAAATTTACTTATCCTATAGCTGATTATTTGTGAGCCATGATTTATTCCATATTCAAGTTAAGGACTTCGATCACAATTATTATTTCTATCAATTTACTTACTGATCAACTTGGTTAAGAATCGTTCCATCAGTCAACCAGCTATAACTCACCACGGATTTAGATATGAGTAAAAATCTAAAAATTCAAGATAAGTTATGGTCAAGCTCCCTAGCTTGGTACACGCACGACTATCAAATCTCAATTTTACCATCTTTTGCACACGCCTAACCTGCTTGGTTGTTTCTGCATTCTTTCGAATCCATCAAACAATCAGCATCAACACTAAATCTATTTATATCGCTTTTCGATACTTGCATTCATCTTTATTAATTTAAAGTTGTTACTTGGTTATTCTCAAATAGATTTATTTCACTCGAATTTTATCGCTAATTATTTGGCGCGATATTTTGCACTCTAAATATATAAAGGGTGTTGACTAATATCGCCTGACGAAATTTAAATTATTCAAAGGTATTATCATGGAAAACTTTAAACACTTACCAGAACCCTTCCGCATTCGTGTTGTTGAACCAGTAAAACGTACAACACGTGAATATCGCGAAGAGGCCATCCTTAAAGCGGGTATGAACCCATTCCTTATCGATAGTGACGATGTATTTATTGACCTTCTCACTGATAGCGGCACAGGCTCTATTACTCAAAGAATGCAAGCAGCAATGCTAATGGGTGATGAAGCTTACAGTGGCAGCCGCAGCTACTATGCGCTGGCGAATGCGGTGAAAGATATCTTCGGTTATGAGTTAACTATCCCAACTCACCAAGGCCGTGGTGCAGAGCAAATCTATATTCCTGTTCTAATTAAAAAGCGTGAAAAAGAAAAAGGCCTAGACCGTTCAAAAATGGTGGCGCTGTCTAACTACTTCTTCGACACCACTCAAGGTCACACTCAGGTTAACTGCTGCGTGGCGAAAAACGTCTATACCAAAGATGCGTTCGATACATCTGTCAATGCAGATTTCAAAGGTAACTTTGATATCGCGAAACTGGAAATGGCGATTGAAGAAGCAGGGCCTGCGAACGTGCCTTACATTGTCAGCACGATTACTTGTAACTCTGCCGGTGGTCAGCCTGTCTCTATCGCTAACTTAAAAGCGGTATACGAGATTGCTCAACGCTACGATATTCCTGTCATCATGGACTCTGCGCGCTTTGCTGAGAATGCTTACTTTATTCAGCAACGCGAACCGGGTTATCAAAATTGGACTATCGAAGAAATCACTCGTGAAACCTATAAATACGCAGATGGTTTAGCCATGTCTGCGAAGAAAGATGCAATGGTTCAAATGGGCGGTCTGTTGTGTTTCAAAGATGAATCGATGATGGACACTTACACGGAATGCCGCACGCTTTGTGTGATTCAAGAAGGTTTCCCTACTTATGGTGGTCTTGAAGGTGGTGCAATGGAGCGTCTTGCTGTCGGTCTATACGATGGCATGCGTCAAGACTGGCTAGAGTACCGTATCGGTCAGGTTCAGTACCTTGTTGATGGCCTAGAAGCCATTGGGGTTGTGTGTCAGCAGGCTGGCGGCCACGCAGCATTCGTTGATGCAGGCAAACTATTACCTCATATCCCTTCGCATCAATTCCCAGCTCATGCTTTGGCCTGTGAACTCTACAAAGTCGCCGGTATCCGCGCGGTGGAAATCGGTTCGCTACTATTAGGCCGTGATCCTGCAACGGGTAAACAACACCCTTGTCCTGCTGAGTTGTTACGCCTAACCATTCCTCGTGCTACTTACACTCAAACGCATATGGACTTCGTTATCGAAGCATTTGGGAAAGTAAAAGAGAATGCCCACAACGTAAAGGGACTCGATTTCACCTACGAGCCACAAGTGCTACGCCACTTCACAGCCCGTCTAAAGGAAGTTGAATAATCACTAACTAAAGCGCGCCTAATTGGCGCGCTATTTCCTTCTAAATCGAGCAAAACAAAATCTATAAATTTAGCGGGCTTTTTCCTCAACATGAAACTTAAACAAGAGTAACGATTATGAACAATAATCCATCTTTAGTAGGCGGAGCTTGTATCATAGCAAGCGTCTGTGTCGGAGCCGGAATGTTAGGTTTACCGAGTGCGGGAGCAGGCGCTTGGACGACTTGGTCTCTTATCACAATTACCTTCACCATGATCATGATGACACTCTCGGGTTGGATGCTATTGGAAGCATTCAAGCGTTACGATCTTAAAGTGTCTTTCAACACTGTGACCAAAGACATCCTTGGCGATAACGTCAACCGAATTAATAATTTAGCAGTTTATTTTGTCGGCGGTATCTTACTTTATGCTTACATCACATCTTCAGGTTTAATTCTAGAAGGTGTTTTAGGTATCAATAACAAAATCACATCAGTCCTGTTTGTTGCTGTTTTCTCTCTTTTCGTTTGGCACTCTACTCGAGCAGTCGACAGGATCTCTATTGTTCTTATTGCCTTTATGGTACTGAGCTTCGTATTTGGTGTTTCTGGTTTAGCCGTTAACATAGATACTAGCGTACTTTTCGACCGCATTAACGAAGAATCCAATTATGCCCCATACGCTATGGCAATGTTACCTGTGGCGTTAACTTCATTTGGTTATCATCACTCAGTGGCCAGTATGCGTTCTTACTATGGGTGTGAGCATCGCGCAAAATACGCCATTTTGGGCGGTACCGTTATCGCACTATGTCTGTACTTCCTGTGGATGGCCAGTATTTACGGTAACCTACCACGTAGCAATTTCGGCCCAGTGATTGCCCAAGGTGGTAACGTTGAAGTTCTGTTAGCAGCGTTAGGCTCTGTGATTGATTCAGACAAGGTATCGCACGCAATCAACACCTTCTCAATGGCAGCCATTCTTTCTTCGTTCATTGGAGTAGGCTTAGGTGTTTTTGATTTTCTGGCAGACCTGTTTAAATTTGAAGACAACAAACAAGGTCGAACTAAAACGTGGCTAGTGACATTTATTCCACCACTCACCCTTTCTTTATTGTTCCCTTTCGGCTTTATTCTGGCGATTGGCTATGCGGGTGCTGCTGCAACAATCTGGGCTTGCTTAATTCCAGCGTTATTGGCTCGTAAATCACGCACTTTAGAAGGTGGTCAAGAAGGATTTATGGCACCGGGTGGCAACGCAATGATCGGCATGCTGATCTTATTTGGTATCGCAACCGCAGTATTCCACTTTATGTCAATGATGAACCTATTACCGACATTCAGCGGTTAAGTCAGTTTCACTACACCAATGGCAACCCACTAATGACGAGAATTACGATGGTCTTTGAAAGCCACCAAGCCTCTTTTCCAGCGCGCTCATGCGTGGAAGTTGCTCGCCTGCCTATGGATGCGAAAGTGGAAATTGAAGTGATAGCGACCAAGTAAGCGCTATTCTCTAGATGATAAAAAAGACGCATCAAGCGTCTTTTTTATGTGAATTTATGCAATGTAGATTAACCCTAGCAAACCAACTACGGCGATTGTCGCGCCAAACACCATGACACTCGATAGTTTATCAGCCAATGTCGATTGGGATTTACCTTTTTCAGAGGTGCTTTTCTTTTCTAATAGCGAAAGAAGTGCTGAGTTCATCATTTACTACACCTTGTTACATTGTATACAGGTTGCGTATTCTATCTTTTTTGTGAACCTCGTCAAACTATTTAATGAGCATTTAATAATCAATTCAAAACTAATTAACCCCATCGAATGAAGTAAAATTCACTAGAAAGCCAGAGCTATCAAGCAACATAAATCACTTCCTGTCGCATGCACTAAACTCAGCGCAGTTTACAATACTCATAGTTTTCTGACAGGCATCTTTACTGTATAAAAAAACAGTTTATACTGTTCACTTATACAGTGTTATTTGATTATATAGGTACAGAAATGCTGGCTCATTTAAGTGTGAATAATTTTGCTATTGTTAAATCATTGCAGTTAGAGCTTTCCAAAGGAATGACTACCATTACTGGCGAAACCGGTGCGGGTAAATCCATTGCAATTGACGCGCTCAGTTTATGTCTTGGTGGCCGTGCGGAAGCAGGAATGGTCAGGCAGGGTGAAGAAAAAACCGAAGTCAGCGCCGCCTTTATTTTGGACAATAACCTCAACGCCACGCGCTGGTTGGAAGACAATGACTTGCTCGACCAAAAAGAGTGTATTTTACGCCGAATCATCACCAAAGATGGCCGCTCTCGTGCCTTCATCAATGGCAGCCCTGTGCCTCTTTCACAACTCAAAGCTCTAGGTCAATTACTGATCAACATCCACGGTCAACACGCCCATCATCAACTGATGAAAAGTGAGTATCAAATGAGCATGCTGGACCAATACGCAGGTCACGTGAATCTTGTCAAAGAGACACGCTTAGCCTACCAAATGTGGCGTCAAGCAGATAACCAGCTCAATCAACTCAAAGAAAATAGTCAACAAAACCAAGCTCAAGTTCAACTGCTGGAATATCAAATCAAAGAACTCAATGAATTGGCGATTGGTGAAGAAGAGTTCACCGAACTCGAACAAGAGCACAGACGTTTAGCCAACAGTGGCGAGCTTGCTACCACTTGCCAGCAAGCCATTGAACTTATTTATGAGGGGCAAGAAGTCAATGCGCTAAGTTTGCTGCAGTCAGCCAACCACGCCTTGCTTGAACTGGCCGAGTTAGATGAAAAACTTGCCACCTTACCCAACATGGTGGCTGAAGCCATCATCCAACTCGAAGAAGCCAACAGTGAATTGCGAAACTATCTGGACAGTATCGATGTCGATCCTGAACGTATGGCTTATGTAGAAGAACGTTACTCTAAAGTGATGTCCATATCGCGCAAGCACTACATCGCTCCTGAAACGCTTTACCACCACCACCAAGATCTGCTCAAACAAATAGCGCAACTTGACTGCTCTGAAGATAAATTACAAGAACTGGAAAGTAACGTTGCCAAACAGTATCAGCAGTTTGCAACCTGTGCCGACAAACTGCATAAGTCTCGTAGCCGTTATGCGAAAGAGCTGGATAAATTAATCACCAATAGCATGCACGAACTGAGCATGGAAAAAGCCAAGTTCTGCATCGAAGTTAATCATGAAACAACGCATCCATCACCACTGGGTTTTGACACCGTAACCTTCTTAGTCTCGACCAACCCAGGTCAACCGCTGCAGCCTATCGCTAAAGTCGCGTCAGGCGGAGAACTGTCACGGATATCTCTAGCAATCCAAGTGATCACCGCTCAAAAAGTAGACACTCCTAGCCTTATTTTTGATGAGGTCGATGTCGGTATCAGTGGGCCAACTGCTGCGGTGGTCGGAAAAATGTTAAGGACATTAGGCGAATCAACTCAAGTACTGTGTGTGACTCACTTACCACAAGTGGCAGGTTGCGGGCACCAACAACTGTTTGTCAGCAAGCAAGCCAAAGCAGGAAAGACAGAAACACAAATGAAACGGTTAGACAATGAACAACGCGTCGCTGAACTTGCTCGCCTTTTAGGGGGTAGCCAAATCACCGAATCTACCCTTGCTAATGCGAAAGAACTGCTGATCGCCGCCTAAGCTGACATTTTTCTTTTTAGGTTTGCAACCAAACTCAAAATTTGCAGTCTCAACTAGCTCGTAGCTCAGTCTATTTTTTACTTCTGCTGCGAGCTTGTTTATTATCAGTCCAGTTTTACGACCTATTGGCAAAGAATTTTGAATATGCAGTTAAAAAAGTGGTTAATCGCAGTCCCTTTAGCAATGACAATGCTAACTGGATGCTCTTTATTAGAAAAACTCGTTTATCGTATTGATATTAACCAAGGCAACTACGTTGAACAGCAAGCCGTCGATCAACTCAAGTTCGGTATGAGCAAAGAACAGGTTAGGTTTGTCATGGGGTCGCCGATGCTTATTGAAAACGGTTATCCCGATACTTGGTATTACATTTATCACCACACGGAAGGCCACAAAGAATCGATACAGAAAAACCTGATTGCGACATTTAATACCGCAGGTGCTTTGATGGAAATCAGTGGCGACTACCCTCCTAGCGAACGGTTTTTTGAAGGCGTAAACTGAACGAAAACACGTTCAAACAAATGATACCCAAAGTGCACCTCACAATGAGTGACACTAACGGACAGGGCTCATAACGAGCCCTTTATCTTGCACCCAATACCGCAGCAACGTTTACTGTTGCGCTTTTGCCTGCTCGGCTCTCTTGCGACGGATCTCTTTAGGATCGGCCAATAACGGACGATAAATTTCGATGCGATCACGGTCTCTGACCGTCGAATCTAGCTTAACGTTACGACTAAAAATCCCGACCTTATTTTTTGATAAATCAATCTCTGGGTAGAGCTCAAGCACACCGGACTGTTGAATTATCGTTTCGACGGTTGAGTTTTTGTCTACCACCAAATTCAGTACTCTTTGCTCGTGAGGCAATGCATAGACTACCTCAACATGGATCATCTCAGATTCAATACTCATTACTGATACACCTGTTTCGCTCGTTTGGTAAATGCGTTAACCATATTACTGGTCAATTCATTGAATATCTTGCCAAAAGCCAATTCCACCATTTTGCTCGAAAATTCAAACTCCAGTTTAAGTTCAACCTTGCAGGCCTGTTCATCAAGTGCAGTAAAATACCAACCGCCTTTTAAAGCCTTAAAAGGACCATCGACCAAATTCATCAAAATAGCTTCACTGGCCACCAACACATTCGACGTTGTGAACGTCTTACTTATCCCTGCCTTTGAAACATCCACCGAAGCCACCATCGACAAATCGGAAGATTCAATAACGCGAGAACCAGAACAACCTGGCAAAAATTCAGGATAACGAGCAACGTCATTCACGAGATTAAACATTTGTTCTGCACTAAAAGACACTAAAGCAGAACGACTGACTTGCTTCATATTCTCTCCTCATCACCACCGAAAGAGTCTGGTGTGTAACAATTTTACTTTTATTCTTATCCTACGCAAATAAAAGGATTTCCTAAGCTCAAACCAAACCGTATAATGCCACCACTATGGTAAAGAAAAAATCAAACTCAAAAGCAGGTAGCAATACCATTGCTGTAAATAAAAAAGCTCGCCACGAATACTTTATCGAAGATGAAGTAGAAGCTGGCATGGAGCTCCAAGGCTGGGAAGTCAAATCTCTTCGTCAAGGCAAAGCTAATATCGCAGAAAGCTACGTTTTCATGCGAGACGGAGAAGCCTTTGTTTCCGGAATGACAATAACGCCACTGCAGCAAGCATCCACTCACGTGGTTGCCAACCCAACTCGCGTGCGCAAGCTGTTAATCAGCCGCCGTGAACTGGACAACCTTTATGGACGCATCAACCGTGAAGGCATGACACTTATCGCACTATCACTGTATTGGTCTCGCTCTTGGGTGAAAATCAAAATTGGTGTAGCGAAAGGTAAAAAACTGCATGACAAACGTGATGATTTAAAAGAAAAAGATTGGGCAAGAGAGAAAGCACGCGTAATGAAGAGCTCATTGCGTTAATCTTGACCACTTAGACGCAGAAAGCTAGACAGACAAAGGTTTTCTGGTAGTATGCGTCAACACACTTGGGGCTGATTCTGGATTCGACGGGAATTTTGCAGTCTGAGGTGCATGCCGTGGGGCGGTTTGCCACGTTAAAAGCCGCAAAAAAATAGTCGCAAACGACGAAAACTACGCACTAGCAGCTTAATAACCTGCCAAGAGCCTTTCTGCCCTAGCTTCCGCTCGTAAGACGGGGAACAACAGAGAGTCAAAACCAAACAAGCTCGTGCCGCGTCTCCCGCCTGAGAGACAAAGCATTAAAACTAATTCAGGATAGCCATTAGATAGCGTGTCGGTTCGCAGTTTGATGGTGAAATTAAAGATCGAATAAGCATGTAGTACCAATGATGAATGATTTTCGGACGCGGGTTCAAATCCCGCCAGCTCCACCAAATCATAGTTTAAAGACGTCTCCGGACGTCTTTTTTCTTTTCTAATCCCTTGTCATATCTAGCTTTAAGTGGTTCAGGGAGTCTCATCGAGATTCACTTAATCTCTGTCACTTCGTAACATTCCTCGTAACACCGCTACAGCTCACCTCAACCACTTTGTTCATTCAAGGTAACTGTTCATTTATTACGAACAACTTGCATCACTGTACAAACTATTAACGCCCCACTTCCTATCGCAGCTTTCATCGCTGAAATCATCCATTCTGTTCATCAAAACTTTTGACTTACAGATTATGAGTAACAATTTACTCACAAAGAATCTCATTACACATTAACGAGTAAATAGTTACTCATAACTTAAAAGAAAAGAACTTTAAGAGTAAAATTTTACTCATTGATAAGTAGAGGTGTTGTCGATGGAAGAACTAACCGTACAAGCTTTTATCAAAGGTGAATGGATAGATATTGGTATTATCTCGTTCCCTAAAAGTAGCCAACATAATTTCCGAGTGACTGAACTCAACTACCTCAGCGACTATGCTCTAGAGCATCACGATAAAGATGAATTTCACGCTGTTTCACTCAACCACCCTGTCTCATTCTTTTTTGATGACATGGGTAAACCCAGATGGTTAAAGTTTCTAGACGATATTATGCCTAGCGGCGCTAGTAGACGGTACTGGGTTAAATACCTAGATATTGAAGACCTTAGTTCAGATGAACAAGACTATGTTTTGCTCAAGTTTGGCACGATGTCGCCTATTGGCAACTCAAACCATTTGGCTTAAAAGTCGGACTGCTCCCCTCTTCTCCCGATGCGTTAAAATCGCTATTGATAGATGGTGAGGATGGGTAAAATGCTCAGTATCAGCGCTCTTGATTTAGATTAAGTTGCTATAACAAGCTAACATTTTAAAGTGAGTTGGAAATATATGGACGCGGGTTTAGTTCCTTTTGAAGCAGGAAATTGATGATTTTACCAAGTAGCTCTAAATAATGGCAGCTCAATGACTATCGCTTAATAAATAGAAGGCGCGCCAATCTCAACTTAGGACGCCACCCTGATGTTTCTCTTGTACAAATGCGGAGGTCAGTTTACACACCCGCAGTTATGCATTCGTTTGTTGCTGATGGGTAGCGACTGTCGTGAGTTTATCGGCGCGGAAAAGCTTGTAAGCCATAATGCCAATAACCAACGCTTTGATAATCATCATTTGTGGGTTACCGAAATAGGCAGCCATACCAACAAACCCCGATAAGAACATGAGCAAACGGAACCTTTTCAGGTCAGTCATATACAGTGCCAACAAAATTAACGCGAGATCGCCAAACTGCAAGGCTTCGGCAAGTGTGGGGTTATTGATAAAGCTGCTTACGGCCACATAAGCAATATAAAGAATACCGCTCGCCATCAAAACCGCAGCAGAATTGATCACCATTTTGCTGGTGTTAGTAAAATCTTTCACATATCGATATGCGTTAATGGCACCAACCGACAGGTTAAGGATGACTTTAGGCCACCAGCCCATCAAAATTGACCAAGCAATGTCATTCGCAGCCGAAGCAAATGCAGCATAGCGAGTAAACTTCATCGAATTAAAAATAGTGAGTGATATATAGAATGCGACAGATGTCCATCCTAATACTTCGCGTAATATATCAAGCAAAATACGGTCTCTTTTTACATAGAATCATCATCCACAACAATGAAACTATCTGCTACTAATAAGGCCTGTAGTGGTTTATAAACCCACCACCTGACCGTTGGGCGCAGGATAATATCACGGCATTCGGTATAAATCCTAGAAAAGACTCTTATCAATACACGCTTATTCTCGAAAATATGTTTCTCAATTTTGGAAACAAAAATGCAAACTCAACAAACGCATCACCACCCCCCTTTTGACACATTCAATCATCCCTGAATAAAAATTGACTGACGTACGCTAACTCATTCAGCGAGGAGAACGAACCGCAACCACTTTCGTCTCGATCAACTGATAGTGAATCCCTGCTTGGTCAAACGACTGGCGCAGCGCCGTTAAATTCCGGTGATAGGTCACTTGCCGACCAGATGCCGTCTTCACTTTCATTACCATATTACTCATACACTTATCCTCTACACTTAACCGATTGGTTGCATCAAACTATGCTATTTTGAATATTTATCACCAAACAACTTGGAGTTGCAGGTAGCAAGGAAATCATTATTGTGCGAACTCTTTGAGTGCCGCCATCGCCTTTTCTGCCTTCTCTTTTTGCACAAAAATATGGTCATGATAATAGCCCGCCATCACATTAGCGCTGATGCCATACGAAGCTAGCTTAGTTGCAAAAGCGGCCGTTAAACCCACCGCCTCTAAACTTGAATGAACCGTCAGCGTAATTAAGCTGAATACCGATTCAAAATCGAGCTGCGCCGCAACGGCCTTTTGCTGCTCAACGACCAAGGTCAGCCCTTCACGCTCTTGAAATGTCGCCACGGGTTCTAAATGCAAATAATCGACTAATGCCCCTTGCACAGTACAAAACACATAACTTCCGCCCACCAACTCGGGTGACATGGATTGCAGTAAAACCTCTAAATCAGTAATCGCTGTCATATTTTTCTTTCTCATTCAAATTGAAGCCGAAGTGCAGAGTAAAGCCCTCTGTGGAATAAGTGAAATTAATAATATTAATGGTTAATTAGTCATTCTTATTGAATAGAACATCACTTGAGTTCTATGGCGACTTTAGGCTAGCTGTCTGCGCACGAAAAACTTAAAACAACTCAGTTGATCACACTTGTATTGCAATCAATTGAGCCTTTGGTATTAGATAGTTAGAATAGCGTTCACTTTGAGGAGCGATTATGTCTATCGAGTTCTACAACCAAAATGCCCAACTGTTTTTTGCATCAACCAAAGAAGTAGATACCCATTCGCTGATGGAACACTTTACGCCCCATATTCCAAAAGGGGGCATCATCCTTGATGCTGGTTGTGGTTCTGGCAGAGATGCAAAAAGTTTCATTGAGCAGGGTTATAAAGTGGTGGCATTTGACGCCAGTGAAGAATTAGCAAGCTTAGCATCTCAACTGCTTCAAATTCCGGTCACCGTTTCAACCTTTGCTGATTTTCAAAGTGATCAATCTTTTGATGGTATTTGGGCTTGCGCATCGTTACTGCATGTTGGTGAGTTGGATCTTCCAGATACCTTTACTCATTTAGCTTCTCAGCTAAAACCATTAGCCCCTCTATATTGTTCTTTTAAATATGGGACAGGGGAAGTAGAACGTGATGGCCGTCGATTTACCAACGGTGATGAACAACGTTTAGCACAGTGGATCGCTCATGCCCCATTGAATGTGGCAAAAATCTGGATAACCAATGATTTAAGAGCGGATCGCCAAAACGAACAGTGGTTGAATGCTATTTTAATAAAAAGTGAAGAGCGATGAGCGCTCATAGAAACAAGGGTCTAGCCACTTTATATAGCGGTCCAAAATTAAGTGCGGGAGGGAAACAAGACCCGCTACTTCCTAAGTTAATCCAAGCCATTAACCACGCTAGTGAAATAGAGATCTCGGTTTCTTTCGTTCAACCTTCCGGATTGGATTTACTATTTGACCCTATTCTTGACGCTCTAAAAAGTGGAGCCTCACTCAAATTACTGACTTCGGACTATCTAGCAATAACCCACCCAGTCGCATTACGACGCCTTATGATATTGGCGGAACGTGGAGCGCAATGCCGTATTTTTACTTGTGAAAGTCAACATAGCTTTCATATGAAATCTTACATTTTTGTTAAAACAGAACAAGGGACCATCAGTGAAGGGTGTGCTTGGGTCGGTTCAAATAACATCAGTAAAACAGCATTACTACAAAGCTATGAGTGGGCTTTACGCCACGATTTTGAGCAACCAGCCACTTCACCCGCAGCGCAAGAATTTGAATATATTCGTGAGCAGTTTTCAGCTATTTTTTCTCATGAACAGAGTATGACTCTCTCCCATCACTGGATAGATGACTACTTACTGCGCTACAAAAAACTGTCAATGCAACGTTCATTAACACTGTTGGATGGAGCCGATGAAGCACCGGAGATACCTACCCCAAACTCAATGCAAGTGTTGGCTTTATCAGCGCTAAACCAGAGCCGTGAGCAAGGCTATGTACGTGGCTTGGTTGTCTTAGCGACTGGAATGGGAAAAACATGGTTAGCCGCTTTTGATGCTCAACAGATGCAAGCAAAACGCGTCTTGTTTGTTGCCCATCGAGAAGAGATTCTGACTCAAGCTGAAAGCACATTTAGTAAATTAATACCTAACGCTAAAACTGGCTTATACAACGGAGCTGAAAAAACAGAGAAAGCTGATTATCTTTTTGCTTCAGTCGCCACCTTAGGTAAAAAAGCGCAGTTAGCGCGCTTCAAAGCCGATGATTTTGACTATATTGTTGTCGATGAATTTCATCACGCGAGTGCACGTAGTTACCGAGATTTACTCGCTTATTTCCAACCAGCGTTTCTTTTAGGCTTAACCGCAACACCCGAGCGCTCTGATCAAGCCGATATATTATCGCTTTGCGACAACAATTTAGTGTTTGAGCGTAACTTGGTGCATGGCATTGATGAGAAAATTTTAGTGCCATTTCATTACTACGGTATTTACGATCAATTCGTCGATTATCAAGAAATCCCTTGGCGCAATGGTAAATTTGACCCCACAGCTTTGGACAGTGCATTTGCAACCAAGCAGCGTGCCGAACATATTTATCAACATTGGTTTGGCAGAAAACAACAGCGCACATTAGCTTTCTGTATTTCTAAACGTCATGCCGATTACATGGCGAAATACTTTTCCAAACAAGGCATTCGCGCTATCGCCGTCTATAGTGACTCTCGAATACGTCGAAACGACGCCCTAAAACAGTTGAATGAAGGAAGTATCGACATTCTTTTTTCTGTCGACCTGTTCAATGAAGGAACCGATCTACCCGCGATTGATACCATTTTGATGATTCGTCCCACCGAATCAAAAATACTCTTTTTACAGCAATTAGGCCGCGGTTTGCGCCAATCTCCGAGTACAGGTAAACAGCAATTAATGGTGTTAGATTTTATCGGTAATCACTCTTCATTTTTAAATCGGCCCGCAACCCTACTCAATGTGGGTTCACTGAAAGAAATAGTCAAAACGACCAACCAAACCACTTCGTTAGCGGCCGGTTGCTATGTCAACTTTGATCCACAACTGCTGCAATTTTGGCAAACCTTAGCAAAACAGATACGTTCAACTGCGGCTGAAGATTACCAAGATCTCAAGCATCAACTCGCACACCGACCAAGTGCCGCCGAATTTTTCCACCATGGCTATGATCTCAGTAAAGTACGCCGCTTGATGAAAAGTTGGTTTAGGTTCGTGGCAGACCAAGAAAGTGACTTAGCACTGACTCAACGACTGACGAAATATGACGAGTTTTTGCTCAAAGCAGTCGAAATCACAGCGATGAGCAAATGCTTTAAAGCCGTTTTACTTGAAGCACTATTAGAGCTTGATGGTTTGCGAAAGCCCCCAACATTGAATGAGCTAGCGATTCAAAGTCATAAAGTGTTATCACGTAGACCTGATTTGATGCGACGAGATCTCACCGAACAAGCCAAGCAATTTAGCGCAACAGGATCCGAATGGCTAAATTACTGGAATCGAAACCCAGTCAAAGCGTTTACAAGCCCAGACTCTTCTGGCCATGCATGGTTTAAGGTGGATAATCACCGCTTTTTACCCACTTTTGCTGTAGACAATGCCGATTTGCCACAGCTTCATGATCTTATTCAAGAACTTGTCGATTTGCGTTTTGCCGAATACATACAGCGAGTCAGTAAGCAAGAAGCACATTCAAACTCGAAGCCAATCCAAACTTCGGCCAAGATCCTTCCGTTACCAAGCCAAGCAAGCGAAAAAGGTACCTATTTGCCCCTCTACCCCGATCTAAAAATTGCTTGCGGTCATTTCAAGCAAGGTACTCATGATACTCAAGATCAATATTTAGTCGCCGATGGTTACGGTAAGCTTGACCCAACAAGACATTTCATTGCCCCCGCTTCAGGTAATTCAATGAATGGAGGTAAAAACCCGATTCAAGATGGTGATTTACTACTACTTGAATGGGTCACACCAAAGAGCGCAGGTTCAATTTCTAATCTGGTCATGGCGATTGAAACTCAAGATGAAACGGGTGATAACCACTACTTGCTACGCGTAGTACGCAAAATAGGACCAAACCATTATCAGCTTGAGGCACAAAACGCTGACTACGCTCCCATGCTCGCAACCGACAGCATGCGTACTTTTGCTCGGCTCAAAGCTATCCTCCGTTAATATTGCATGCTTCCTGATGCTCGATTGGGGAAATAAACATAAAACCAAAATAACCGTCAGTTATTTTGTGATAAGCAGCAAATAAAGAGACGATAAATTTGCGCTTAAAATAGCGATTCAAATCACCTTTTCAGCGCATTTACTCCCATAAATCTTCTTCACACATCACATAAAACCGCGCGAATGTTACTAGCCACGGTTTATTTCCATTTGGAAGTGGAAATAGGGCTTATCCACCCTTGATCCCTTTTACGCTATTTTCTTCTCCAAGCTAAACATTTGGAGAATCCCACGGTGCAAAACTCTCAACCCATTAGCATGGATGATGCACAGATTATAGAGCTTGGCTTGTCGCTCACCGAACGAGCCATTGCCTTGCTTAATTCACACGCTATCTACCCCGATTCGCTACAGAAAAAAATGCTCGAAACACACATCAAAGCGATGGTTTGGCGCTCATTTAGCGGTGAGTCGTTACCTGAACTCGATATGGAGATGTTTGATGAAATCTCTCCCATTTGTTTCACCTTGGCCGAGCAAGTGTGTCGTTGGATGGAAAACCTCGCTTATGAAGAAGCGCATCTGCTTTCGGTCCATTTTGAAGTAGCTAAAGAAAACGAATTAAACCCAACAGCAGGAGAAACAACATGTCAGTAATCAAAGTCGTTATTGGTGATCGCATGGGCAAAGGTCAGAAAGTAGGAGCTGGTGCTCAAGCGGCAGGCGCTGAAGTGACCGTTATTCCCGGCATGGCCGCAGACATGAAGCTAGGTGATGTCATGCATCAGCAGCAAGCCGATTTAGGGATCTCTTTTTGCGGCAGCGGCGGCGCTGGTGCTATCACAGCGCAAACAAAATATGGCTATCAATGCCGTTATGGAATGCGCTCTGTTGAGGAAGGAATAACCGCGATCAATGAAGGCTGTGTGGTTTTGGGTTTCGGCTTTATGGATAAAGAAGAGCTGGGCGAAAAACTGGTGAAGGCGTTTGTGGCTAAGCATGGCGTCAAAGCATGAAAGAGCAGTTAACCACTAAGGTAACCGTGAGTGGCAAGGGCGAAACAAAGCAGCAGGCTTTTGCCGCGGCTTTAAGCCAAGTACAACCCACGTTGCTTAAGAATAACGCAAAAGTTCTCCTCCGGATTGAGCCGTTAGACGTCAACGTTTTGCAAGCAGAAGAGAAAGTAAAGCGAGAGAAATTCCTTTTCTTCTTTCTTGCAAGAGATCGACGCCAATACAGCGTCAAGCTAGAGGTTACGGTCAGCCTGACCCACATCGATGTGGAACAGGTCGATTTCAAACGTTAACAGGTCACTATAAGGATCCCTGACATGTTTCTTATCATTCTCTTTAAGTCCATCATCATTGGTGGCTTAGTCGGTATCGGCGTTGGAGTAGGCGCGGCAAGGATGTTCCATGCTCCAACTATCCAAGGTATGGGTGCATTTCGTACTCTGGGAGAGTTGAACTCGTGTGAAGGCGACCCTGCCTCTCACTTCTCTTTTGGGCTTGGATTCTTCTTTAATGCTTGGGCCTCAACGGTTGCGGCAGGGGCATTCACTCAAGATGTTGACCACCGCATCATCCCGAACTGGGGCGCGGCGGCGCTGATGATAAAAAACCGCGACCTTGCCACTACCTTGCATGATCCAAAACGAATGGGCATTGCTTGCGCCATTATCGGTGCAATTGTGGTTGCGTTTCTTAACTCAACGGCGGCGGCCGTTCCTGCGGCGCTGCAAGTCACGGCAGTAAAGGTATTAGTACCAGCGGCAAACTTACTGGTGAATACCGTCATGCCGGTTATTTTCTGGCTAGCGGCAATTGAAGCGGGTAAGAAATCGGGCTTTTGGGCCACTATCTTTGGTGGTTTAGCTCAGATGATTATGGGCAACGCCGTTCCTGGTTTGGTGCTGGGTATTTTGATTGGTAAAGGTGTTGAAGAGAGTGGTTGGAACAAAGTAACCCAGATCATGATGGCGGCGATTATTGCACTGTTTGCGTTAAGTGCTTTCTTCCGCGGGTTCGACATGAAATTTATCGAAGCTTTCCATATGCAAGTTCCTTTGTGGCTTGAAAACATCCATCTCATGATCAGTGGTAAATAAGGAGTTGACCATGGACGAAAAAATGAAACACAACTTTTGGTATGCCGACTGGTCTTTCCCGATCTTTGTGGGCTTGCTTTCAGCCGGGGTTTTTGCCGGAACGCACATGTACTACTTATACGGTGTCGGTGCTTTTAACGAAGTGGCGTTTGTTTCCATGCTGCGAGCAGGGATGGATACAGGCGCGTACGGTGCGGTGGCCGCTTTTGGTGCAAGCTTTCTGTTTGCTCGCATCATTGAAGGTTCGCTCGTGGGCATTTTGGATATCGGTGGCGCAGTGCAAACCGGTGTGGGTTTAGGGATTCCAGCTTTACTACTGGGTGCTGGCATTGTTTATCCTCTTGAAAATTTCACCGCTTCGTTAATCACAGGCATGCTCGCTGGTTTGGCGATTGGTGGCTTAATTGTGCTGGCACGTAAATTTACCATCAACCAAAGCGATTCAACCTACGGGGCTGATGTGATGATGGGAGCAGGCAATAGCTCCGGCCGTTTTCTTGGACCATTGATCATTTTATCTGCGATGGCCGCTTCTATCCCGATTGGGATCGGCTCTCTAGGTGGCGCATTAATTTTCTATGTGTGGGGTAAACCGATTACGGGTGGTGCAATTCTCGGAGCGATGGCGTTAGGAGCTCTTTTTCCTATCGCACTGTAAAACAAGCTGGGGTTTAAATTCTACTGAGAATCGCTCTTCGCGCCGATGAGCGAAGAGCGTGAGATGCAAATTATGTATGACATCCTGATCAAAAATGCCCAACAAGCGGGTGGGTGTAGTATCGATATCGCCCTTCAGGGCAACAAAATAGCGGCGGTGGGCGATCTTGCTGGTTCATTGGCAAAACAGACCGTCGATTTAGATCATGACGTTTTTGTGAGTGCTGGTTGGATTGACGGCCACACTCACTGCTATCCGAACTCGCCTATTTATAACGACCACCCCGATAACGTTGGGGTGTCCGGTGGCGTGACGACTGTCATTGATGCGGGCAGCACAGGCACAAACGATGTGGATGATTTTGCGCAGCTTGCAGCGCAATGCACAACCCATGTGCACGCACTACTTAACATCTCGAAAATTGGCTTGTTGCGCCAAAATGAACTGGCCGATGCTAACGACATTGATCTGGATAGCGCAAAGCAAGCACTGCTTCGTCATCCCGAATTTATTGTCGGCTTAAAAGCACGCATGAGCGGTAGTGTTGTCGGCCACAATGGCTTAATGCCACTTCATGCAGCCAAAGCATTACAACAGCAATGCGGCTGCGTTCCATTGATGGTGCACGTCGGTAATGCGCCGCCAGATTTGGATGAGATTGTCGCTCTGCTGGGCAAAGGCGATATTCTCACTCACTGCTTTAATGGCAAGCCTAACCGCATTCTTGATTGTCATGGGGAAATAAAAAGCAGCGTTCAACAGGCCAGAGCTCGAGGCCTGAAACTTGATATCGGCCACGGCAGTGCCAGTTTCAGTTTTGAGGTGGCGGAGCAGGCCATCGCACAAGGGATTTTGCCCGATACAATCAGTTCTGACATTTACTGTAAAAACCGGCTCAATGGCCCGGTTTACGGTCTTGCCCACCTGATGTCGATGTTTTTTACGCTCGGATTATCCCATGAGCAGATCATTGAGCGCGTGACGAGTCAAGCAGCGCAAGCACTTCGCCTAGCGAAAAAGGGGCACTTAATTGCAGGCTATGATGCCGATTTAACGCTCTACACCATCAATAAAGCGTCGGTTAACTACACCGATACTCATCACCAGCATCGAACTGGACAACAGAGATTTACGCCTCTTGCTGCCATTATTGACGGCAAGCTTGTATTGACTGAACAAGGACAACAGCATTATGTCTTCCATTCTTGAAAAATATCACTTGAAACAAGTGATCAACGCATCTGGCCGTATGACAGCTCTTGGTGTTTCTACTCCGCAACCCGAAGTGGAACAGACTGTCTGTTTTGGGATGAACAACTACTTTGAAATGAGCGATTTGGTGAACAAAACTGGCCAATATATTGCTCGTTTGCTGCAAGTTGAAAATGCAGTCGTCGTCTCATGTGCTTCTGCGGGGATTGCACAGAGTGTCGCGGCAGTCATTGTGCGTGGTAACCCTTATCTGCTTGAGCATCTGCATGCAAAAACGCACCCGATCGCAACGGATATTGTGATCCCCAAAGGGCATAACGTCAATTATGGTGCCCCGGTTGGCAGCATGGTAAATCTTGGCGGCGGTAACCTGATTGAGGCCGGTTGGGCTAATGAATGCAGCGCAGAACAATTAGCCGCGGCAATCACCCCCAATACCGCCGCCATTCTCTACATTAAATCGCACCATTGTGTGCAAAAAAGCATGTTAACCGTGGCACAAGCGGCCAAAGTGGCTCAAGACCACCAGCTTCCGTTGATTGTTGATGCAGCAGCAGAAGAGGATCTACAACTCTATTATCAGCAAGGGGCTGATCTGGTTATCTACAGTGGTGCGAAAGCGATTGAAGGCCCAACCAGCGGTTTAGTGATTGGGAAACATCAATATGTTGAATGGGTTAAGCAGCAATCTGCAGGGATTGGCCGTGCCATGAAAGTCGGTAAAGAAGGCATTTTAGGCCTAACGCATGCCATTGAGTTGTACTTAAGCCGCCAACAAGAAACTGGCCAACAAATGGTGTATAAAATGACGCCATTTATCGAGGGGTTAAACCGTATTGAAGGGATAAGCGCGCGCGTGGTTTGGGACAGTGCAGGCCGAGATATCGCACGTGCAGAAGTGAGTTTTGATGCCAAACAATTTGGTATCAGCGCTAATGAAGCCGTCACACGCCTCCAAAATGGTAACCCAGCGATTTACTGCCGCGCTTACAAATCCAATGAAGGTTCAGTTGAATTTGATGTCCGCAGTGTTTCATCTCATCAACTTGAACTTATTCTTAGCGCCATGAACCAACTGAATCAGGAGTCATTAGAATGTCTTTAAGCCCTAATTTTTACGCTGACCGTGTATGTCTCAATGTGCTGGCGGGCTCTCATCATAATGCGATTGAAGTCTACCAAGCCGCAGAAGGCCATGTGTTGGTCGGTATGCTCTCGAAAGATTACCCAGATACCGCAAGCGCTGCGGCTGATATGAAATCGTGCGCTGAAAAAATAGAGAATGCTTTATCGATTGGCCTTGGCGCAGGGGATCCCAAACAATCGGATATGGTGACGGCTTTAGCCGGAATACTACAGCCTCAGCATGTCAATCAAGTCTTTACTGGTGTGGGGGCTACGCGTCAAGCGCTAGGTCAACATCACACTATCGTGAATGGTTTGATTTCACCATCAGGCACTGTTGGCTTGGTTAAAATCTCAACTGGCCCGAAAAGTTCAGGTATGGAAGAAGCGGTTGTTCCCGTTGATACGGCGATTGCCATGTTGCAAGATATGGGCTGCAGCTCAGTCAAATTCTTCCCAATGCAGGGGCTAAAATGCAAAGCTGAGTACCAAGAAGTTGCCAACGCCTGTGCTCGTCACCACTTTTGGTTAGAGCCAACGGGTGGTATTGATCTAAACAACTTTGAAGAGATTTTACGCATCGCTCTCGATGCTGGAGTCGAAAAAGTCATTCCACACATTTATAGCTCAATCATCGATGAGAAAACCGGACAGACTCGCCCCGAGGATGTGAAAACCCTGCTGGCCATGACTCAAAAACAACTGGCACATTCATAACACCGACGCCGGAGCATGTGCTCCGGCATAACAAAGCGTTGGCTATCTATTGCCTTTAGTGCATTTTACCTTTTAGATAGCGCTGTTCATGCTGGAATGGGAATCGATGATGTACAAGCTACCGCACCCTCGCCTAATTCATCTGTTGGATGCTGTATCCGCCTCGCCTTTGACTCAGGACGAACTTGCGCAACGGCTTAATGTTTCGACACGCACCATACGCACCGATGTCGCGCTGCTCAATAATGTGATGGTCAATCATGGCGCACATCTTCTCCACCAGCGCGGTTCCGGTTACCAACTCAATATTTACAACCCATCAACTTTCGAGCATTTTTTGTCGAGGGTGCAAAATGCAGAAACGATTCCAAGGACCAGTAAAGAGCGCATCATCCAGATTCAAGTACTGCTATTAACGGCAGAACAAGGCGTAAAAATTGACGAATTGGCCGAGACATGGAATCTAAGCCGCACCGTTATTCAAAATGATATGGTTGATGTACGCAGCCAACTGGCCACATTTGGTTTATCGATTGAAAGTAAACCTCGTTTGGGCATGCTGATCCAAGGCCCAGAAATGGCGATTCGCTCCCGTTTAACACAACTTATCTACATCGAACAAAAAGAGACAAAACAAGCTCTGGGCTTTATTAGTACGATTTTCCCTGAAAAATCTCAGCAAATTTTTGCAGCGCGCTTTCGTGAAGTGTTGACCAACCATACACTCTATATCAACGATATTGGGCTGCGTTGGTTAACCCTTTATGCTGCCGTCACACTGCACAGGCTCGCGTGTGGCAAAGAGCTTACCGAATTTTCTAAAAACGATGTTCATGAAACGACGCTACCAATTGCCAAAGCGTTATTTTCTGCGCTACCGATGCTGTTACCCGCCAATAACCATGAAATTGCCGCCTTGGCGATTCACATTCAAGCGAGAATTGCGACGAATCAAGCACTCCTTAGCCAGGGTGTACAGCATGAAGCCGATGCTCTAGTCACTCACATCTTTGATTATATCTATCAAAATTACCCTTACGATGTGCGTGACGATGCGCTATTACGCCGCGATCTTCACAACCACGTCTGCCATATGATCATTCGTGTCAAACATCATGTCGCCACAATTAACCCATTGGCCGAACATATCAAACAGCACTACCCACTCGCTTACAGTATTACCTTATCGGCCATCGCAGACTGGATCAGAGAGACGGGTTACTGCATGACACAGCACGAAATAGGCTATCTTGTGATTCACATTGGTGTGGGGCTTGAGCGTAATTACCATTTAGGTCATCGTACACCCAAAGCGCTCCTGTATTGCGACGCCGGTAATGCCGCGACACTTGGGCTAGAAGCGATCATCCGCCGCCAGTATCCGCAATTGGATATGAAAACGGTTTATTCCCCTGAACAGTTGATCACCGCTGATGCCACGCAAGCGGACCTCATTATTACCACCATGCCCTTAGCCAATAGAGAGATTCAGAGCTTTGTGGTTGACCCCTTCCCTACCCAACATCAATTGGAAGAACTGGGCAAACAAGTGTTGGTTGATCGCACGCACTCTTATCTTTTGGATAAGTATTTTTCCAAGGCTCAATTTCTCTACCTTGATGACGTCATTGAGCAATCACTCCTCTTTGAGCAGGTTTGCTCGCATCTTGAATCAACGGAGTTGGTAGAGGAAGGATACCGAGCTTCACTGCAAGAGCGAGAGAGTTTGGTTTCAACCATGATGGGCGAATACATTGCTCTACCTCACTCAATTGAACTATTTGCTAAACGTTCGATGGTTTACACCGTCGCTGCACCGCGTGGAATTGAATGGGGTAATGGTGAAAAAGCCTATCTGATCTTTTTCCTCGCCTTAAGTAAATGTGACTATGAAGAGGCGATGGGGCTGTATGATCTTTTCCAAGTGCTGATTAATAAAAAATTAGGTAAAAGTCTGTCGCAATGCGAAACCTTCAAGCACTTCAAAACACTGGCGCACTTGGAATTACAATAAAATATATCGCTGTGTGATGCTTCCTAGATGCCCTCTATTTTTTAGATACCGTCTGTTTTTAGGTTCCGTCTGTTTTTAGAAACACTCGTTTTTTAGGGACCAGTCTTTTATAAACAAGCCGTTTAGAGAGAAAACCAAGGCACAACAAGGCCCTCGCTAAGAGGGCCTTAATATCAAGATTACTGAGTGAAGAGGGTTTACAACACGTCGAAGCGATCGGCGTTCATGACTTTGGTCCAAGCAGCGACAAAGTCTTTGACGAACTTCTCTTTGTTATCGTCCTGCGCGTAAATTTCAGCGTATGAGCGCAAAATGGAGTTTGAGCCAAACACCAGATCAACACGAGTCGCTGTCCATTTTGTTTTACCGCTCTTACGCTCAACCATATCGTAAGAGTTACGGCCTGTTGGCTTCCAAGTGTAATTCATGTCGGTGAGGTTAACGAAGAAATCGTTAGTCAACGCCCCAACACGGTCTGTCAATACACCATGTTGACTGCCGCCATAGTTTGTACCGAGCACTCGCAATCCACCAATCAATACGGTCATTTCTGGGGCGGTCAGGCGCAATAGTTGCGCTTTATCTAACAGCATCTCTTCTGGGTTAACCACGTAATGTTTCTTTTGCCAGTTACGGAAACCATCCGCCAGTGGCTCAAGCACATCAAACGATTCCACATCCGTTTGTTCAAGCGTTGCATCACCACGCCCTGCAGTAAAAGGCACAGTAATATTAACGCCTGCCGCTTTGGCCGCTTGTTCAACACCGACGTTACCCGCCAAAACAATGGTATCGGCGATACTAATACCCGCTTCAGCGGCAATTTTCTCCAGGACAGTCAACACTTTGCTAAGTCTTTCTGGCTCATTACCTTGCCAATCTTTTTGAGGAGCCAAGCGAATGCGCGCACCGTTCGCGCCACCACGTTTATCGGAACCACGGAAAGTACGAGCACTATCCCATGCGGTGCTGACCATCTCACTGATGCTTAAGCCGCTGGCCGCTATTTTTGCTTTTACTGCATCCACATCATAATCTTTACGACCTGCGGGGATGGGATCTTGCCAAATGAGATCTTCTGCCGGAACATCAGGGCCAAAGTAACGCGCTTTAGGTCCCATATCACGGTGAGTAAGCTTAAACCAAGCTCGCGCAAACACTTCAGAGAAATACGCTGGGTCTTTGTAGAAACGCTCTGAGATCTTGCGATATTCAGGATCCATCTTCAGCGCCATATCGGCATCGGTCATCATAGGGTTATAACGAATGCTTGGGTCTTCCACATCAACCGGTTTATCTTCCTCTTTGATGTTGATTGGCTCCCACTGCCACGCGCCAGCAGGGCTCTTCGTCAGTTGCCATTCGTAGGTAAACAACAGGTGGAAGAAGCCGTTATCCCACTGGGTTGGGTGCGTAGTCCATGCACCTTCAATACCACTGGTGACGGTATTACGGCCAATGCCGCGACTGGCATGGTTATTCCAACCCAAGCCTTGTTCATGCAAGTCCGCCCCTTCAGGATCTGGCCCTAAGTTCGCAGCGCTACCATTACCATGCGCTTTACCCACCGTATGCCCACCCGCTGTCAGCGCAACGGTTTCTTCATCATTCATTGCCATGCGCTCAAAAGTGACGCGCATGTCATGTGCGGTTTTAAGCGGATCTGGATTACCGTCAACGCCTTCAGGGTTTACATAAATCAGGCCCATCATCACGGCAGCAAGCGGGTTTTCTAGATCACGCACACCGGAATAGCGGCTATTTTCTCCGCCACTTGGCGCTAGCCACTCTTTTTCTGAGCCCCAATAAGTGTCTTTTTCTGGGTGCCAAATATCTTCACGACCAAAAGCGAAACCAAAGGTTTTAAGCCCCATGGATTCATAAGCCATATTACCCGCCAAGATCATCAGATCTGCCCAACTGATTTTGTTGCCGTATTTTTGTTTGATTGGCCACAATAAGCGACGAGCTTTATCTAAGTTGGCATTATCAGGCCACGAGTTAAGCGGAGCAAAACGCTGGTTGCCAGAGCCCGCACCACCGCGACCATCTGCAATTCGGTAAGTCCCAGCGGAGTGCCATGCCATGCGGATCATCAAACCGCCGTAATGCCCCCAGTCGGCAGGCCACCACTCTTGGCTATCGGTCATTAGTGCTTTGAGATCTTTTTTCAAGGCATCAACATCCAATGTTTTTAGCGCATCGCGGTAATTAAAATCCGCACCCATTGGGTTGGTTTTCACGTCGTGCTGGTGAAGAATGTCAAGATTCAGTGCTTTTGGCCACCAATCCATATTGGATAGTTCAGCAGAAGTTACTCCGCCGTGCATGACAGGGCATTTACCGCCCGAATTCATACCTTTATTCTCCATTGCGTTCTCCTTGCTTCGCATTACTGCGGCTATTTAAGTGTGCTTGATTTATTCTAAAAACACTCAGCACGGTCGATATTGGCTGAACATTCACTGTATTAAATTCAAATGCAACAAAACTTAGAACAACATCATGTATATACAATAACAACGAGAGGTGATGAGCCTGCGGTCACGACTTGTTCGAAAAACCTTTTTCTTCAAAACCTTGCCACGATTATTGTTTCTGCTGCGTTCTGTACAGACTAGACAAGATGAGCATTAAACACTAATTCACTGTGGCTATTAATTTGATAGGCATCCTCTAACGCAATACGGCTAAGTTCACCCCTAAAGTCTCTCCTAACCACAGAACTTGTCCCTCAGAATGGTCATACCTATCGTCTCCAGAAACCGGATGGATCAACACGCTAAGACCTTCCCGATGTTCATCTAGCCACTCAATAAATCCGTGGCTATTGTCAGCAAGGTGTACTTCAAACATCGGCTTTAAGTGCGGGCCAACAAGCCTTGGTACTAAGCCAAACATGGCTTGTACATCATGTCGTTGTTGGGCAATTTTTTGTTGTACGCGTTGTGCTTTTGCTTGCTCTGCGAGATCAAAATAAACATGGGCATGAAACATAAAATAACTCCTCTTGATTTTTAAGCAGTGTACTACGCCAAAAGAGCATAGAAACCACAACAAATTTGCTGATGATTTTCAGCTAATTTGAATATACCGACGCTATTTAGCCTATCAGCACGGCCATATACCTTATTACTTATACTGATTAAAACGTTAAAGACTTATAAGATGACCGAAATAAAAGGTTAACAGAACAGTCATTCCATCCAATGAATAACCCTGCCCTTACTTATTTATTCACCAAACATATATTACAAATATAATGAGTCGTTACCATATGAAATTCTAATTGTCATAATCAGATAAGCTCATAGTATTGCTCTCCAATTTACGAGACTTTTTGCTCTTTCTCAGCAAATGGATATTAGAGAATTTTATGAAAAAACACTTTGAACTCATCGACAAACCCACTTTTTTTGGTGCGCTTGCTCTACTGTGTTCAGTAATCGTGCCGCTGTTGGTTTGGCCAACACAAGGGGAATACTGGATCAGCGTCGCCAAAACCTTTATGACCGATAAACTAGGGTTTCTCTATCTTGGACTTGGTTTAGCGGCTTTTTTCTTTATGATTTACATTATCTTCAGTGATATTGGCCAAATAAAACTTGGTGATGCTGACGAAAAACCTGAATTTGCAACGGGATCATGGGCCGCCATGCTATTTTGTGGGGGAATTGGAGCCAGTATTTTATACTGGGGCACCATCGAATGGGCATACTATTATCAAAATCCTCCCTTCCAATTGGAAGCGGGCAGTGAAGAAGCAATCCGCTGGGCTGCTACATATGGCATTTTCCACTGGGGGCCAATAGCGTGGTCCATCTATCTTATACCTGCTCTGCCGATTGCCTATTTCTTCTACGTACGTAAGCAGCCAGTACTGAAAATATCTTCAGCATTAATGCCAGTAATTGGTGAAGCGAGAAGCTACGGAAAATTAGGTAAATTGATTGATGTTTTGTTCATTTTTGGTTTACTCGGTGGTGCAGCAACGACCCTTGGTTTAGCAGCTCCGCTGATTAATGAAGGCATTAGTTACTTATTTGGAATCCCCTCTACCACCACCAGCCAAATTGGGGTCTTACTACTGTGTACGGCATTATTTGCTTATTCGTCCTACAAAGGGATGGATGACGGAATTAAGGTTCTGAGTAACATCAACTTCTGGGGAGCATTAGCGCTGTTGGCCTTTATTTTAGTCGCAGGCCCAACGATCTTTATATTGGAAACGGGCCTCGACTCTATTGGTCGTATGCTGTCAAATTTCTTTATCATGGCTACATGGGCAGAACCATTTGGTGGATATGGCTCATTTTCAGATACTCATTTCCCACAAGATTGGACCATTTTTTATTGGGCATGGTGGTTAGTATTTGCACCTAGCATGGGCTTATTTGTTGCGCGAATTTCTCGTGGTCGCACTATTAAACAAATGGTCGCAGGTTCCATTTTCTTTGGCTCGATGGGCTGTGCACTCTATTTTATGGTTCTTGGTAACTATGGATTATCGTTGCAATTAACGGGGCAGCTGGACGTGGTATCGATTCTAAATCAACACGGCGCCACTAAAGCGATTTTTGCCATACTTGAACAACTGCCAATGAGTACCATAGTGATTGCCGTTTTCACTATTTTATGTATCATTTTTACGGCAACAACTTTTGACTCCATCTCATTTATTTTAGCTTCTGTGGTGCAAAATAATGTGACTGAAGATCCTCTACGCTGGAATCGTCTATTTTGGGCATTCGTACTATCCTTTATGCCTTCGGTTTTACTGTTTATGGGGGGGCTCTCAACCCTACAAACAGCAGCCATCGTCGGTGGTTTGCCATTACTCATCATTGCTGTAATGTTAATGATTTCAGGGCTCAAAGCAGCAACTCTAGACTTAGCCCACCAAGAAGGCTACGAAGATCCAGTCATCAATATCGAAGATTTCCCTGATGTAGACCCTTGGTCAAGAGAGGGAATGGCATTAGCAAAATTCGAACGCTTAAAAGATGAAGCAATGACAGCGGCAGAACAAGAAAGAGAAAGCCTAGCTGCAATCTGGAAGTTGAAGAAAGTGATTCGGTTAGAAGCACTGGCACGTGGTGAGAATGGTTTAGAACTTGGGGAAGCTCCTGAAGATCAATTAACAGAGATACAAAGTCTAACAGAAGCAGCAATGGCTGCTCGTGAGCATAAACTACAAGCCTCAGAGGCAGCACAAGCAGCAAGAATTGAGTTTAATGAATTGCTCAAAGAGAAAGAACAATAAGCTGACTCTTCAGACACCATATTAACTTAACTGTATGAAATCGCCCTGCACTTCGGTTAAGGGCGATAAATTCTAACAAGTCACTTTTTCTAAACTTAGGTTTGTTGATTAAGCCAGCTAATAAACGCCGCAATACAATCATTTTTTCCGTTATGTATCAGATAATAGCCCGCATTTGCTTTGAGCGGTTTAAAGGGGGAAACCAAACGCTCTGTTTCTAATTCATTATCAATCAATGCCATTCTAGCCATCGCAACTCCAACTCCGGCTTCTGCGGCCGACATCGCCATATCAGTACGATTGAAAAAATGACCTTGTTGAGTCGCTATGTCTACCCCCATTTCTGACGCCCAATAAAGCCATTCGTAATCTCGCGACGCATTTGCCCACGGCATAGCATCATGCAGTAGCACGACACCATTCCAGCTTTCTTGCTGATAATGGCTATGCTGTAATTGTGGATGAGCTTGCAGGTAGGCTGCGCTCATCACTGGTAGCAGGTACTCTTCAAATAGCAGTTCCGCGTTCATTTTTTTGTAGGGCAATGGACCATAATCAATCGCTAAGTCGTAGTCTCGTCGGTCACTGTCTACCAGCGCTCCCTCAGCGAATATTTGAATTTGGATATCTGGATGTTTTCTATGGAAGTTTTCTAGACGAGGTACAAGCCATTTAAATGCAAATGATGGGGTTGACTTCAGTTTGATTTCGTTAATATTTCGACTTTGATTAAGATAGGCAATAGTACTTTCAATATCTTGAATATTCTGCTTCACCACTCTAGCAAGAGTTCGTCCTTCGTCAGTTAAGCGAATACCACGAGAATGCCGTTCAAATAGTTTAAAACCGATCTTCTGCTCTAACAGGATAAGCTGCTGACTAATAGCTCCTGTCGTTAAATGTAAACTCTTTGCTGCTTCACTAAAACTGTTGTATTGCGCCACTTTCACAAATGTCGACAATGTGGATAAGGTATTACCTTTCATCGCTTTTGCTTATAGATATTCTAAACACTGGTGATAATTTATATCGATTGTTAATAAAAGGTAAAGCAATAAAACTACGTGCAACAACTATCTTAGGAGCAAGTAATGGACGTGATCGTCTTAGGTAGCGGCGTCATCGGGCTAACCAGCGCATGGTATTTATCACAAGCGGGCCACCGAGTAACGGTGGTGGATCGCCAATCACAAGGTGCAAAAGAGACCAGTTTTGCTAACGCAGGGCAAATATCTTACGGCTACTCTTCCCCTTGGGCTGCACCCGGCATCCCACAAAAAGCATTAAAGTGGCTGTTTGAAGAGCATGCACCGTTGAAAATAAAACCATCTATCGACCCACAGCTGTTGGCGTGGATGGGTAAAATGTTATTGAACTGCCAACAGGATCGTTACAACATCAATAAAGCCAGAATGCTGGCGATTGCCAATTACAGCCGCGTTTGTTTGGCTGACCTGAATCAGCAACATAACCTGCAATATCAAGGCCGTCGGCTTGGAACGTTGCAAGTATTTCGCAGCGAAAAACAGCTACAAGCGATACAAAAGGACATCAAACTACTCGAGCAAAGTGGGATTCGTTATCAGCTTCTTGATGTCGATGGGTGCATTAAGCAAGAGCCGGGGCTTGCTCTTGTACGCGATAAATTGCGAGGTGGTTTGTACCTCCCCGACGATGAAACTGGGGACTGCTATCTGTTTTGCCAACAATTAACAGAGCTCGCGAAAAGCCGTGGGGTGCAATTTCTGTTTGATACACAAATAAAAACATTAACCACTGAAGGCAAAAAGATCACCGCTGTCCAAACCGATAAAGGTGAGCTAAAAGCAGACAAATATGTCGTCGCACTCGGCAGTTACTCTACCGCTTTACTGGCGACATTGGGTATCTCCATTCCTGTTTATCCAGTGAAAGGGTACTCACTAACGCTGCCGATTGTCGACGCCGAACTGTCCCCACGTTCAACGGTAATGGACGAAACATATAAAGTGGCCATCACTCGTTTTGAGGATCGAATTCGTGTCGCGGGCACGGCAGAGTTAGCCGGGTTTGATCCTGCCTTGCCTGATGCGCGCAAAGCAACCATTGCAAAAGTCGTGACCGATCTCTTTCCTCAAGGCGGTGATTTAGCACAAGCTGAATTTTGGACAGGCTTTAGACCAATGACGCCTGACGGGACTCCGATTATAGGCTCCACTCCATTTGAAAACCTCTACACCAATACCGGACATGGAACCTTAGGGTGGACGATGGCTTGCGGATCTGGACAGCTTCTTGCCGACATTGTCAGTGAGCAAACTTGTGCTTTACCAATTCATGAGTTGAATCTCTCTCGCTACCTCATCAACTAGTCACAATAGAAAATGCTTATTATTAGCTAAACCTTAGTGGAAAGTTATTATGCATAATGATTCATCCGAGAGGATTTAATTTCCAACCTTTCGGGTGACCAACCCATATGCGCTGAAATTTTAGCCAATTCTAATTAACCCACCTATCATTTAACATTTCGTTAGCATTTTGTGTTCCTCATCACGCTAACGATTATTCACAGATAAATAAATTAACATCTAAGTTACAAAAAGATTAATATGTTGCCCACAAAGCAAACACAACACTCACCAAAACTACTAAAACAGGGAAATGCATATGCAGTCATTTGTTGATTTTCTGAATGGAATAATCTGGAGCCCGGCGCTAATTTATTTATGCCTTGGTGCGGGTTTATTCTACTCAATTGTGACCCGATTCGTTCAGGTCCGTCACTTTTTTGAAATGTGGCGACTTCTTCTTTCCGGAAAAAGCTCAACCAAAGGGATATCCTCTTTCCAAGCTTTGGCCGTTTCACTTTCGGGACGCGTCGGTACGGGTAACATTGCAGGCGTAGCCGCGGCAATTGGTTTTGGTGGCCCTGGTGCTATTTTCTGGATGTGGGTAGTGGCCTTTTTTGGTGCCGCGACTGCTTATGCTGAATCAACTCTGGCACAGATTTATAAAGAAGAAGATGAAGGTGAATTCCGTGGTGGCCCCGCTTATTACATCGAAAAAGCGATGGGACAAAAATGGTATGCATGGATCTTCGCCATTTCCACCATCTTTGCTTGTGGTGTGCTTTTACCTGGCGTGCAATCCAACAGCATTGGTAATGCCGTAGAAGCGGCTTTTGGGGCTGGCCCAATCATTGAAACCACTATCGGTAGCTTCACTTTTGCTAAGATTTTTACTGGTACCGTAGTGTCAATTATTTTAGCTTTCATCATCTTTGGTGGTGTTAAGCGTATCGCCAACTTCACACAGGTCGTGGTGCCATTTATGGCTTTGGCCTATGTCATTACTGCGTTTGTTATCATCCTGCTTAACATCAGTGAAGTACCACGTATTTTTGCCATGATCATTGGTGATGCGTTCACACCAATGGCAGGTATTGGTGCTGCGATTGGTTGGGGGGTAAAACGAGGTGTTTACTCAAACGAAGCAGGCCAAGGTACTGGACCGCACGCTGCGGCTGCCGCGAGTGTTGATCACCCAGCCCAGCAAGGTTTAGTGCAAGCATTTTCTATCTACATTGATACTTTGCTGGTCTGTTCCGCAACCGCGTTCATGATTCTGATCACTGGTGCTTATAACGTACACGGCGGCGCAGAAGGTGCATTTTTAGTACAGAACATCGCGGCGGATATCAGCGCCAATGGCCCAGTATTTACCCAAATGGCGATTGAGAGCGCACTACCGGGCGTGGGTAAACCTTTTGTTGCGTTTGCTCTGTTCTTCTTCGCCTTTACCACGATTTTGGCATACTACTATATTGCTGAAACGAATATTGCTTACATTCGCCGCACCTTTAAAGTCGATGGCCTGATGTTCCTTCTTAAAGTAGTGATCATCGCAACGGTATTCTACGGCACAGTGAGAACCGCGAACCTTGCTTGGGCAATGGGTGATGTGGGCGTGGGTTTGATGGCGTGGCTAAACATAGTCGGGATTTTGATCATCTTCTTTATGGCTAAACCAGCTATTGCAGCACTCAAAGATTATGAAGAGCAACAAAAACAAGGTGTCGATGAGTATCTTTTCAACCCAGTAAAACTCGGCATTAAGAATGCGACATATTGGGAAGGAAAATATAAACGCAAAACGGGACAAGAACCAACCGTAGAAGAAAGCTCCGTGGGTGTTGAACAACCATCATCCTAACGGATTAGCTAAGCTCATCAGCAAAAAGCATTCAAGGTAAACGTAAAAAGGGTTAGCAAACGCTAACCCTTTTTCTTTTTCATCAACCCGTATTAGGCTGCGATTTCTTGTGTCGTCAACTTTTCGACAACAGCGTTTTGCGCTTTCTTTTCACCAATCGGTAAAATAACACGGCCATATTCATTATTCAGAACTTGAGCCATTGCAAAATAAATCGCACTTGCGCCACAGAAGATGCCTTCAAAGCCAGCAATCGTGCCGATAAGTTCGCTACCAGTGAAATCACGCGCAGCTAGTAAAGCAAATAGAATGGTCAGTGAGCCGAATACCACTTGTTTAGCAAGTGGGTAGCACAATGAACCGATAAACATGAAACCAGTGAAAATGCCCCACAACGCTAAGTACCAACCCATAAAGTGAGCAGGGCTTGCTGGTAGTCCCATGTATGGCATGACAATCAGGCCAACCAATGTGAGCCAAAATAGGCCGTAAGAGGTAAACGCTGTGGTACCAAAAGTGTCACCACGTTTGAAACACATGATACCCACGATGACTTGACTTAAACCACCGTAGAAAATACCCATCGCCAAAATCATAGAGTCGATAGGGAAAAAGCCTGCGTTATGGATATTAAGCAGGATAGTCGTCATGCCAAAACCCATTAGGCCTAGCGGCGCTGGATTGGCCAATTTAGTAGACATTCGCGAGTACCTTAAAAAATGTTGATAAAAATTACGCGCGGATTTTAGTGGAGTAGCACACAAAATGGAAAGAACGTTAACGAAAACTAAGATTGTAAATTTAACCACTTGATTGTTCAAAAAGAGAGCAGAGCAACCGAATTCGATCGTGCTGCTCTCCTTTTGCTAAATGTTACTCTCTATTGACAGTTTATTTCATCCCAAAACCAGTTACTTTGCGTGGGTGATTCCCATACTCCGGGGTTATTTTTAGCCATAAAACACTTTCCATTATGCGTAATTTTATCGCCATTTTTTGCAACAGTAACCCCTGCAACCCAGCTTGAAAAATCACTGCTTGGTGGCGTAGGCTCTGGCGTGACGGGCGGTTCTGGCTCATTGACCACTGGTGGTGGCTCAACAGGGTCAGGTGTTGTGGGCGCTGTTGGTTCACCCGTAATAAGCTTCCAAGGATCACCTTGAGTGGGTTCATTACCTTGTGACCACCACTTAGCTTCATAAGTAGCGCCTTTATAGCTCACCTTATCGCCCGTGTTATATACCTTTGTTGCTTCCCAGCCGACGATGCCATCCACTGGCGGCTCTGGTGGCGTACCGGGATCAATCGCATCCACAACACGCACTTGGGGCCAGCTAGAATGTGAACCATAAAAGTTAGTCACACATTTTTCGTAATCACCAGCAACAAGGGCTGAATACGCAGTTTGGAAACCAACCAGTTCACATTCAAACGAGTAGCCACCTGGGCGATCAGAGTAATATTTCCAATTACCATCCCAGTTGGTATACAGCACATCCGTCGCACCGTTCAAATTTAAGCTACCGTAAGGCGTTTGCTGCCAACAGGTATTCTTTTCATCAGACTCAATCGGTATTTGATAATGATCGGCTAGCCCTTCCCAGTAGCGAATACGATTAACCGGTTGACCTTTATCTTTGTTCTGTTCACCGCACTCAATGCCGCCATTGATAACGTTAATTGTGGTGCCAAAACCATAGCCAATACCAGCATCGCTTTCACGTTGCGAAGGTGTCCATGTACGGTCAATTACGTGCAACATTGCCGGTTTCGGTGCTTGAGGTGTTAAGAAAAACCAAATCGCTGAGGCTAAATTCAACCAAGAATCCGCTACTAATCCGGGGTTATTGAGCAGTACTTTGGCATCACCATCAAACATCACTTCAGAAAAAGCGCCATAGTTGAAATGGTAAGAGAGCTGCTTCGCGCCTCGACCAAAATAACCTTGCCCAGCAGCGCACGGCCAACGAGCATTTTGCCAATCATTTTGGCCACAACCGGTTGTGTAGCCACTTTGCCCTTCAGACCAACCCATTTCACGCACATGAACTAATGCTTGCTGCCATTCTTCAAGCCTATTCGGATTATCAGATACGTTGTCTTTCGCAATGTGACCACCCGTTTCTTGTGAGAAATGGGCAAAAGCCGTCACAATGGATTTTTTACAAATTGCGTCTGAATCTCGGCCATCCGTATATTCGCCACAAAATGCGGGGAATTTGCCAATTGCCCGTAAGAAGCGTGTGTAGGTGTATTCGGGAGCCGCCATTTGAGTTAAGAAATCCCACTCGTACTGTGGAAAAACTCGTTCAACACGCTTGACGTTTTCAGGGTTAGAACTTAAACCCGGTACTATTGCTTCAACAATCGCATTCGAACGCGTTTCTAGTGCTTTCGACCAGATGGCATACATGGGATCCGCTGTTTTGGCTTTTTCTGCCGCTTGTAGCTCTACTTTAGAGACAATATAACCCGCGGAATTTTCAGGGTCAGGTAAGATATTTAACGCGTAACTGTTTGCGGCTAAGACACTGCTAATCAGCATGGCTAAATGCTTTGTTTTCAACATATCAATCCCTTATTTTTTGCTTAGTGGGTACGGTGAAAATAGTATGGATAGCCGAGCCATTGTTGACAGTGAAACTTATTAATTAAATGTCAAAATGCGAGTGGTTTCATCATGATGTAAACCAATTATCGTACGGCGACATCGCCCTTTGAAGGCAAGTCGATAAATATGAAAAAGCCTCAAAAAAGCTTGAGGCTTTTAGAGTTCAATCTATTTTTCATCAGGTTAAGTGAACAACCAATGCCTCAAATTTCTCAAGCATCATCGCACCGGCAATGGCTTAGCGCACATGAGCGTGGCCAGTAAAAAAGTGATGAACTGGGCCGCGACCTTGGCCAACATCCAGTTCATCGGCATAGCCAATGGCTTGCGATATGTACTGCTTAGCCAAATACACGGATTTGTGCAGGTTATTTCCTTGAGCAAGATAAGAAGCGATCGCAGAAGAGAGCGTGCAACCCGTCCCATGGGTATTTTGGGTTGGAAAACGCTTCGCACTGAGTAATTCTGACGAAGATTGCATGATCAAAAGATCGTTGCTGTTTTCATCTTGTTCTAAATGCCCACCTTTTAGCAGCACCGCCTTTGCACCCAACGCTCGTAAATCAGCCACCATACCGCTCATTTCGACTCCAGATTGAGGAACCGGCTTGCCAGTAAGTACTGCTCCCTCAAATAAATTGGGGGTAATGATGTCAGCCAAAGGGATCAACATTTCTTTTAATGTACTGATTGCCGATTGCTCAAGTAATAAATCACCACTGGTCGCCACCATCACGGGGTCTATCACAAGGCTCTTGGGTTGGTATTGCTGCATTTTTTTGGCAACGATCTTGATGATACTGGCATCGGCTAGCATGCCAATTTTAACGGCCACGATCTTCAAGTCGCTAAAGACGGCATCTAACTGGCTTTCGATATGATCAAGTGGAATGGGGAAAATGGCGGAGACGCCTTGAGTATTTTGTGAAGTAATGGCGGTAATAACGGAACACGCGAAACTGCCAGTTGCCGATATCGCTTTGATGTCGGCTTGAATGCCTGCCCCTCCACCGCTATCAGACCCTGCGATGGTGAGTACAACAGGTATGTTTAATAGCGTCGTTTCTTGTGTGTGTTTCTGTATTGGTTGTGCCATGGTCGCTCCTATGACAAGACATACAGGAACTGACTTTGACCGTGGTTTGGAAAGTTCGATAATCGAATTTACAAAGGTTAGCCGTTGTTATTCGGCTCGTGACAAAGTGCTCATAGTTCCCTACGTCAGTATTAACTGAATCAGGTTCGACGGGTCTCGAATTTCGATCTCAGCCGATGCAGAATCTGCATCGGCTCCCCGACTATTTCGCAGCAATCATAACAGGGCACTCACCGGAGGAGTACGCTTTTTTAAAGGAATTATTCCCACTCAATGGTGGCTGGTGGCTTACCTGAAATATCGTAAACCACACGAGAAATACCATTCACTTCATTGATGATACGGTTAGAAACCTTACCCAAGAACTCATAAGGCAGGTGCGCCCAATGTGCTGTCATAAAGTCAATGGTTTCCACAGCGCGTAGCGATACAACCCAATCGTATTTACGTCCATCACCCATAACGCCTACCGAACGAACAGGTAAGAAAACCGTGAAAGCTTGTGACACTTTGTTATACAGATCAGCGGAATGCAGCTCTTCAATGAAAATAGCATCGGCGCGGCGCAGCAAATCACAGTACTCTTTCTTCACTTCGCCCAACACGCGTACGCCAAGACCTGGACCAGGGAACGGATGGCGGTAAAGCATGTTGTAAGGCAGACCAAGCTCTAGGCCAATCTTGCGCACTTCATCTTTGAAAAGCTCACGCAGTGGTTCAACCAATCCCATTTCCATATCATCAGGCAAACCGCCAACGTTATGGTGAGATTTAATCACGTGCGCTTTACCTGTTTTAGAGGCAGCCGATTCAATCACATCTGGGTAAATCGTGCCTTGCGCAAGCCATTTGGCATTTTTCAATTTCTTTGATTCTTCATCGAAGATATCAACAAACACATGGCCGATGATTTTGCGTTTCGCTTCCGGATCAGACTCACCTTGCAGTGCGTTGAGGAAACGATCTTCTGCATTAACATGAATGATGTTTAAACCAAACTTGTTGCCAAACATATCCATTACTTGCTGAGCTTCATTCAGACGCAATAGGCCGTTATCAACGAATACGCAGGTTAATTTATCGCCAATCGCTCGGTGAGCCAGCATCGCCACAACTGACGAATCTACACCACCCGATAGGCCAAGGATCACCTCATCGTCGCCGACTTGCTCTTTAATACGAGCAACCGCATCTTCGATGATAGACTCAGCCGTCCATAGACGCTCACAACCACAAACGTTGAGAACGAAATTCTCAAGCATTTTTAGACCGTTTTTGGTGTGCGTGACTTCTGGGTGAAATTGCACGCCATAATATTTTTTCTCTTCATTCGCCATTGCCGCATAAGGACAAGTTTCCGTTTGCGCTGTTTTGACAAAATCAGCCGGAATTTGCACCACTTTATCTCCGTGGCTCATCCAAACGTCTTGCGTTAGCTCAAGGTCGCTAAACAGGGCCGATTCACCCATTAGCTGTACAGCTGCATAACCAAATTCACGTTCCTCAGAACTGGCCACTTTTCCGCCCAACTGTTCAGCCATGGTTTGCATGCCATAGCAAACACCAAACACAGGTACGCCAGAATCAAACACATATTGTGGCGCACGCGGAGAGTTGGCTTCAGTCACGCTTTCAGGGCCACCAGAAAGAATAATGCCATCTGGGTTGAATTCACGGATGTCCGCTTCTTCAACATCCCAGCTCCACAGCTCACAATAAACACCGATTTCGCGAACACGGCGGGCAACCAGTTGTGTGTACTGAGAGCCGAAATCTAAGATCAGAATACGTTGGTCATGGATATCTTTAGTCATTTAAGGTCAATCTCAATCATTAATGTAGTGGATGGGGAGCATCGCGCTCCCCATAAGCTTCAAGCTATTCGTGGTTCGTCATTAACCCAAGCGGTAGTTTGGCGCTTCTTTGGTAATTTGAACGTCGTGCACGTGTGACTCTTTCATACCTGCACCAGAGATACGAACAAACTCGGCTTTAGTGCGCAGATCTTCGATAGTGGCCGAGCCAGTTAAGCCCATGCTTGAGCGTAAACCACCCATTTGTTGATGAACGATCTCTTTTAGACGGCCTCGATAAGCGATACGACCTTCGATCCCTTCAGGTACAAGCTTGTCAGCCGCATTGTCAGATTGGAAATAACGATCAGAAGAACCTTGAGACATTGCACCCAGCGAACCCATACCGCGATAAGCTTTATATGAACGACCTTGGAACAAAATAACTTCGCCCGGAGCTTCTTCAGTACCTGCAAACATGGAGCCGACCATCACGCAAGATGCACCAGCAGCAATCGCTTTACAAATATCGCCAGAAAAACGAATACCGCCATCAGCAATCACAGGAATACCGTATTGATCAGCCACTTCAGCTGCATCAGAAATCGCCGTAATTTGAGGAACACCAACACCCGTTACAATACGCGTTGTACAGATTGAACCCGGGCCAATACCGACTTTGACCGCGCTTACGCCCGCGTCAATTAGAGCTTTCGCACCGGCACCCGTTGCAACATTGCCGCCGATAATATCGAGATCAGGATAAGCGGCGCGCGTTTCACGAATACGGTTAAGTACACCTTCTGAATGGCCATGAGAAGAGTCAATCAGTAGAACATCCACTCCTGCTTCCACTAATGCTTTTACGCGCTCTTCATTGCCAGCACCGGCACCAACAGCCGCACCAACACGTAAACGCCCTTGTTCATCTTTACAAGCATTCGGTTTGCGTTCTGCTTTATGGAAATCTTTCGCGGTGATCATACCAGTCAGTTTGAATTCATCATTCACTACCAAGACTTTTTCAACACGCGCTTTGTGCATGCGCTCTTGTACATCCTGACGAGATGCGCCCTCTTTAACTGTGGCTAAGCGATCTTTTGGTGTCATGACTGCTTCAACTTTTTTTGTTAAATCAGTAACAAAGCGAATATCGCGGCCGGTGATGATACCGACAAGCTCATTGTGATCGCTCACCACAGGGAAACCGGCAAAACCATGTTTCTCTGTCAAAGCAATCACATCTTGAATGGTTGCATCAGGGCGAACTGTTACTGGCGCAGTGACTACACCCGCTTCAAAAATTTTGACAAGACGGACTTGTTCAGCCTGCTCTTCAATGGGCATATTTTTGTGGATAAAACCAATACCACCCTCTTGGGCAAGAGCGATCGCAAGGCGAGCCTCTGTCACTGTATCCATAGAAGCTGAGATCATCGGAATGTTCAGTGCGATATTTTTGGTCAGCTGAGTATGGAGATCGGCTGTGTTTGGGAGAACGGTGGAGTGTGCTGGTACGAGAAGAACATCATCGAATGTCAGCGCTTCTTTGGCAATTCTTAGCATTTGCAATATCTCACAATTAAGAGGAGTGAATAAAAGGTAAATCCAAGTTGTCTCAATTTGCCCTAATACACAATGAACAGGATAAATCGATTTGGATTGATATTGCGGTCGGATTATACGCCCGAGGCAATCGCTTGACCACTCATTTTTTCATTTTTAATTTGCATTCCAACCCTTGATATGTATTATATTGCCGCTAATTTCCATACCCTCGTCTAGGGGATTAGCCTTGCCTTCTTTGACCAACGAAAACATCTACACTGTCTCTCGTCTCAATGCTGAAGTACGCCTGTTACTTGAAAATGAAATGGGCATTGTGTGGCTCGTTGGTGAAATATCGAACTTCTCCGCTCCGGTTTCTGGCCATTGGTATCTCTCACTCAAAGATTCTCGCGCGCAGGTAAAATGTGCGATGTTCAAAGGCAATAATCGCTTTGTGACCTTCAAACCTAAAAATGGCCAGCAGGTACTTGTTAAAGCGCGTCTTTCTCTTTATGAACCCAGAGGTGACTACCAAGTCATTATCGAGAGCATGCAACCCGAAGGGGATGGTCGTCTCCAGCAAGAGTTTGAAAAGCTGAAGATGCAGTTGGCCGCGGAAGGGCTTTTTGCACAATCCAATAAGCGCCCCTTGCCGGAAAATCCTCAATGCGTCGGAGTTATTACTTCAAAAACTGGCGCAGCCCTGTTTGATATTCTTGATGTGCTCAAGCGGCGCGATCCAAGCTTGCCCGTCATCATTTATCCTACACTGGTTCAAGGCGAACAAGCGGCCATTCAAATTGCTCAAGCAATTGGTAGAGCAAATGCGAGGCAAGAGTGTGACGTATTGATTGTGGGTCGCGGTGGCGGTTCTTTAGAGGACTTATGGTGTTTTAACCACGAGATCGTAGCGCGCACAATTGCCGCTAGTCAGATCCCAATTATCAGTGCCGTCGGGCATGAAATCGATGTGACGATTGCTGATTTTGTGGCTGACGTACGTGCCCCAACCCCCTCCGCTGCTGCAGAATTAGTCAGCCGAGACAACAGTAATAAGCGACAAGCTTTCGCCTCATACCAGCACAAGCTACAAAGTGCGATGCGCTATTACACCAGTCAACAAGCGCATCATTTACGCGCTTTGGTTCACGCGCTAGAGAAACAGCACCCCACTTATCGCTTGCAGCGTCAAAGCCAGCAACTTGATGACACAGAAATGCGCCTACAGCGGGCGATACAGCGCTATATTTCGACTCAGCGCGAGCACATTGGCCAGCAATACCATCAACTGCAGTTGCATTCTCCCGTACAAACCTTAGCGAAGCAGCAGCATCGACTAGCCAAAAGCGAGCAACGATTGCTGGACGTAATGGAGAAAAAGCTCCTGCGCACAGCACACTGTTTAACGCTAGCCGCAGAGAAGCTTGACGCAGTAAGCCCATTAGCGACACTAAAACGAGGCTATTCGATCACGCGAGATAGCTCAGGCAAAGTGATTCACCGCGCTTGCGATCTAAAAACTGGCGATCAATTGATTACGCGAGTGGCGGATGGCGAAGTTTTCTCTACCGTTAATTAATCACTTAATCTTGTGCTTGAAACTCAAATCGAATCTTAGATTTTGATTTGAGCTCATTGCATGAATTACAGAAAAAGTTTGCTGCGCCACACGCCTGCAATTTCTCCAGCTCCGAATCACACTCAGGGCAAAAACCAATTTTGTTAAAGTGATGTTTGCACTGAGCACAATGGTAACGCCCATCCCACACCAGTGGATTTTGGCAACAAGGGCAAAGATTTTCCTGCATATTGATCCCATCTCTCTTTGTGTCTTTCACATAACATCTTTCACATAGTGTGATTTTGGTAGATGTTTTATATCGTTCGTTTTAATAGATAGCTCGTTTGCGTAGATAGATCGTGCATGTGATAGCCGACACTTCATCAAACGGCACGTATGGTCTCGGATTATCGAGAGTTCAGCTTTGATCTCTATCACAATACCTTTAGGCTCACCAACCACCTCATACACATTAGGCTATGATCGATAAAAGATCTCTGCCTGATCATTTGCTTTATCTGCTCCGTTCAGCGATCTACTCTCAAAAGAACATTTATATAACCACACACCGAAAGCATAAGTTACATATTCTGCATATGGATTTATAACGATATAAAGCTCCATTTAACAACTAAAAAACCAAAGAAATCAGGATATGTGAAAATGATCTTTTGGCGAAATGTTCTACTCATTTTGTTTGATACTTATACAAAGCAGCAACGTTGCCATGCTCTGTTTTTCACTCAATCATTTTGGCACTGCACTTCATTTCCAGACCGCCACGTTAGTGAGACTCTATCGCCAATGATAAATTTTAGGCAAAAAAATACCCAAGTCTAAACTTGGGTATTTCAATTATGAGGAAGGCTACTTGCTGCGTCCTTTCATCATCGTCATTAAGCGTTTACGTTTACGCTCTTGAGATAAGGTCAGCTTATTCACTTTTCCTTCAAATGGGTTATCACTGCTTTGGAACTGGATACGAATAGGCGTACCCATGATTTCTAAAGACTTACGGTAATAGTTCATCAAATAACGTTTGTAAGAATCTGGCAGCTCATTCACCAAGTTACCGTGTACAACGATAATCGGCGGGTTATAACCACCTGCGTGAGCGTATTTAAGTTTTACGCGGCGGCTACGAACCATAGGCGGTTGGTGATCATCGGTTGCCATTTTAAGAATGCGAGTCAATACCGATGTACCAACACGTGTTGTCGCCGATTTATACGCTTCTTGAACCGATTCAAATAGATGACCAACACCCGTACCATGCAATGCAGAGATAAAGTGGATACGAGCAAAATCGACAAAGCCTAAACGGCGGTCTAGCTCTTTCTTGACACGTTCTTTGACGTCGTTATCGAGCCCATCCCACTTATTGACTGCAAGCACTATCGAACGTCCGGCGTTTAATGCAAAACCTAGCAGGCTAAGATCTTGATCTGAGATATTCTCACGAGCGTCAATGACTAACAGAACAACGTTTGCATCTTCAACGGCTTTTAAGGTTTTGACGACCGAGAATTTTTCAACCGTTTCGTTAATGCGAGTACGACGACGCACGCCAGCAGTATCAATCAATACATACTCGCGCTCATCACGCATCATCGGGATGTAGATGGAGTCTCGCGTCGTTCCGGGCATGTCGTAAACCACAACACGCTCTTCACCGAGAATGCGGTTGGTGAGTGTCGATTTACCGACATTCGGACGGCCAATGATCGCCAGTTTTATCGGCTGATCTTGCAGACGTTTGTATTCAGCTTCGGCTTCTTCTTCGGTGTAATCTAACTTTTCTTCTTCGGCATCTTCAAAGTCGGTTAGATCTTCGATTTCGCCTTCAGCCTGCTCGATCATTTCTTCAGCAAGTGGATTCAAAGCTCGGTCGATAAGGATCCCAACACCACGGCCATGAGCGGCAGCAATTTGGTACATTTGATCGACGCCCAATTGCCAAAACTCAGCACTTGCAGCATCAGCGTCAATGCCATCCACTTTATTCACGACTAAAATAGCGCGCTTTTCAATCTTACGCAGATGTTGGGCGATCACTTCATCAGCCGCCGTTAAACCAGCGCGACCATCAACCATAAATAGCACAACATCAGCTTCATCAATCGCGGCCAATGACTGTTGAGCCATTTTCGTTTCTACACCCTCTTCACTACCATCAATACCGCCAGTATCGATAACAATGAAGTCGTGCTCACCCAATTTAGCTTGGCCATATTTACGGTCACGCGTTAAACCGGGGAAATCCGCCACCAACGCATCGCGAGTGCGAGTTAATCGGTTAAACAACGTAGATTTACCGACATTGGGACGCCCAACAAGAGCAACAACAGGAACCATACTAACCTCTACAATATTTTCTCTTATGTAGTTATAGGTAAACACTTGCTAGCAAGCATTAAATTTTTACCTATAACCACATCTATTTATTCAATAAAACGGCCCCTAACTGTTACCAGCCAGGAGCCGAATGTGAATTATATCACGATTTATTTTTTAATCGTCAGTTTCTTTACATTGCCATTACGGGTCATGCTGACATAACCATCATCGACAGCGAGAGGACTCACCGCAAAACCGCTCTTATCAACCAACTGTTGGGCAACGAATTCACCACTGCTGCGATCAATCCAATGTAGATAACCTTCACTGTCACCTAGCACAAGGTAGCCATTGATAATCGCTGGCGCAGTTAGCAAACGGTGTTCAAGCTGTTTGTTGCTCCAAAGTTCGGTACCGCTTCTTGTATCCACAGCCACCACATGATCTTTGTCGGTCACCACAAATAATCGGCCACCATCGCTAGCCATGTCTGTTGCTGAAGAGTAATTCCGCTTCCAAGCTGGTTTGCCCGAACGCAGATCAATGGCGATCAACTGGCCATTAAAACCAACCGCATACAGCATGCCGCCAATCACGATAGGTGAGGCATCAACATCGACTAGGCGGTCAATTTCAGTGGCACCTTTAGGCATGCCAATCGGTTGTTGCCAAATCAACTGACCACGCTCAACGATAGCGGCAGCAAGACGGCCACCTGAGGTTCCCCAAAAAACACCGCCCGATACCGCAACAGGTTTGCTGTCGCCTCTCAACGTTAAATTAGGAACTTCAGTACTGATGGTCCATTTTTGCTCACCCGTCGCTTGGTCTAAACTCACCAAAGTGCCACGACTGGTATTAACAATGATCATGTTCGCATCTGCAGCCGGAGCTGCTAGCACTTCACCGTCGACTTTAACTTGCCATACAAGCTCACCCGTAGCTTCATTAAGCGCAGTGACTAAACCGTTTTCACTACCAATGTAAATTTGGCTATAGGCCGCCGCTATACCGCCGGATAAACGCATAGTGCCATCTTGTTCAAGATCGGTTTTCCAAAGCTCTTTACCCGTTTTAGGGTTCAAGGCTTTCACCAAACCATCACGACTAGCAATAAATACTTTGTCGTAAGCGTATTCTGGAGATAACTTTGAGAAGTAATGCCCTACGCCATCACCAATCGATGTGCTCCACTGAGTTGTGGGCGTAAATTCACTCGTTACCATTGGCACAGGAGCCATAATAATGGTGTCTTCTTCGCTAGCACACCCTGCAAGTGCTCCAAGCACAACGGCAGAAACGAGCACTTTGTTGAACAACTTTTTCATCAACTTGTGCCCTTATTTGGCAAGATCGTCCAGTTTCATCTGTAGCGTTTGGCTTGCATCGTCAGCTTGTTGTGCTTCCGTGTATGCCGCATAAGCCGCGTCCGTGTCGCCTTTACGCAATGAGATATCACCACGCAGTTCCGCAATGCGTCCCGCCCACCCTTTCTCTGTGATGGTCGTAAGATCAGCTAAGGCGGCATCAAACTGGCCTTGTTCCGCTTTAATACGGGCCACGCGATAGGTCGCTAACGGTAGAATAGCATCATCTTTGGTGTTTGCTTTTGCCCATTCAAGCTGTGCTAAAGCTTCATCAATTTGACCCGCTTCTACTTGAACTTTTGCAAGTTGTAGTGCGGCTAAGACGGCATATTCTGTACCTTTATTACTATCAATAAAGCTCTCAACAACCATCTCTGCTTCTGCGCCTTTTGCAGCTAACTGAGTTACCGCTTTGCTATAACTTTCAGAAGCGGCTTCTTGCGCAGCAATAACGCTATCTTGGTAGTAACGCCAACCAAACAAGCCACCAAGGCCAATTACAGCACCAAAGATCACGGCTTTACCGTTCTCTTTCCACCAATCTTTTATCGCTTCAACTTGTTGTTCTTCAGTATCGTAGAGTTCCACTTCCTGTCCTCTTTAATAGATGTCTCAAATGCGCTTGCTTACACAAGATGCGTCAGTTTGCTCGCGACTTCAGTTTGAGAAATCGTAATTTGTTCACCACCGATAAGATCTTTGAGAACTACTGTGCTTTCTGCGACTTCATCTTCGCCTAATACCAAAGCCACCGCAGCGCCCACTTTATCAGCACGTTTAAATTGTTTTTTGAAGTTACCACCACCAAAATGGTTCATAACACGCAGCCCCGGAACCTGTTCACGCAACTGCTCAGCAAGTTTCATTGCTGCCATCATAGTGCCTTCACCCGCACTGACCATGTACACATCGACACTGCGACGCACGTCGGTCAGTTCCAGTGTTTCCATCATCAGCACTAAGCGCTCTAACCCCATGGCAAAACCCACTGCCGGTGTCGCTTTGCCACCCAGTTGTTCTACCAAGCCATCATAACGTCCACCGCCACAAACCGTACCCTGAGCACCTAAGCTTTCGGTGATCCACTCAAATACGGTGCGGTTGTAGTAGTCTAGGCCGCGCACCAAGCGCTCGTTAACTTGGTATTCGATACCCGCAGCGGTAAGAAGTTCACATAAGCCTGCAAAATGTTGCTTGGATTCTTCATCTAGATACTCAGACAATTTGGGTGCGTCACCTAAAATCGCTTGAATATCTGGATTTTTAGTATCGAGTACACGCAGTGGGTTGGTGTACATGCGACGTTTGGCATCTTCATCCAACACCTCTTGATGCTGCTCTAAATAGTCAATCAAAGCGGTGCGGTAATTGGCACGCGCTTCAAGAGAACCAATTGAGTTCAGTTCCAAACGAACATGTTTGTCGATGCCCAATTCACGCCACAAACGCGCGGTCATCATAATCAGCTCGGCATCAACATCAGGACCATCCAGGCCAAACACTTCAACCCCACATTGGTGGAATTGACGATAGCGCCCTTTTTGCGGACGTTCATGACGGAACATCGGCCCCATGTACCATAAACGTTGCTCTTGGTTGTAGAGCAAACCATTTTCGATACCAGAACGGACACAACCTGCGGTACCCTCAGGGCGAAGCGATAAACTGTCACCATTGCGATCTTCAAAAGAATACATCTCTTTTTCAACCACATCGGTCACTTCACCGATCGCACGGCTAAATAGATGTGTCATCTCAACGATAGGCATACGTACTTCATTGTAGCCATATGCACTAATCACGTTTTTCACTGTGCCTTCCACTTTTTGCCAAAGTGGAGACTGAGTTGGGAGGCAGTCGTTCATGCCTCGAATTGCTTGAATTGTTTTTGCCACAATACTTACCGTAAGGTCGTTGAGATTAATTTTGTTCGATTTGAGTCACGTTGATTCGGTTCTTCTCATCGAGAATAGAGGCCTTCGCGCGAATTTTCGCTTCGAGTTGGCTGACCAGATCATCGTTATCAAAACGCTCTTTCTGGCGGACGCCGTCTTCGTAGAATGCACTTTTCTTGTTGCTGCCAGCCAAACCAAGATGAGAAGCTTCAGCTTCACCTGGGCCATTAACCACGCAACCGATGATCGAGACATCCATAGGTGTCAAAATATCTTCCAAACGTTGCTCTAACGCATTGACTGTGGCGATCACATCAAACTCTTGACGTGAACAGCTTGGACAAGCGATGAAGTTAATGCCTCGCGAGCGAATACGCAGCGATTTAAGAATATCAAAGCCGACTTTGATCTCTTCGATCGGATCCGCAGCCAGTGAAATACGCAGCGTGTCGCCGATGCCTTCGGCAAGCAGCATACCTAAGCCCACTGCCGATTTAACTGCACCGGCTCTTGCGCCTCCTGCTTCCGTAATACCAAGATGCAGAGGTTGGGCAATCTGTTTAGCCAGTAGACGGTAGGAATCAACGGCGAGAAAAACATCCGATGCTTTAACGCTGACTTTAAATTGATCAAAGTTGAGTCTTTCAAGAATATCGACATGACGCATCGCTGACTCGACTAAAGCGGCCGGTGTTGGCTCACCATATTTCATTTGGATCTCTTTTTCGAGCGACCCACCATTCACGCCAATCCGAATGGGTATGTTCTTGTCACGTGCGCAATCGACCACGGCGCGAATACGTTCTTCGTTGCCAATGTTACCAGGGTTGATACGCAAGCAATCAACGCCATATTCGGCGACTTTCAACGCAATGCGGTAATCAAAATGGATGTCAGCCACCAGCGGGATGGATACTTGCTGCTTGATCAACTTGAACGCTTCTGCCGCGTCCATTGTCGGTACTGAAACCCGTACGATATCAGCCCCGACTTTTTCTAACGCTTTAATTTGGGCGACCGTTGCCGCAACATCGGTAGTGCGCGTGTTGGTCATAGATTGAACAGCAATAGGAGCACCATCACCGATGGGCACATTACCGACATAAATACGCGTCGATGAACGACGCTTAATTGGAGATTCGTGTTGCATAGTATTTTCTAAGGTAAGGTGAATCGAGCGACTTTACCGGAAGTATACCCAGAAAGGTCTACAGGTTCACTTGCAAATGTCATTGAAACGCTTTCAGGCGCGCCAAGAATGATTTGAAACGGAGCTTCACCTTGCAAGGTTACGGTTTGCCCTGATTTTTTAATCCCAGTGGAAAGGGTTTTGCCTGCTGCATCTTTCACCTGAATCCAACAATCTGCGCTGAATGTGAGCGTTAGAGGAGCGTATGGATTCGTTGCATCCTGCGGTGGCGTCTTATCCAATACAGGATCGTCGCTCGCACTCAGGTCGGCTTCGGCTGTATCATCTTCAGGTGAAGGGATGAGTTCTGCAGCCTGAGTGTTGATTTCTACAGGGGCATCCACCGCTTCTGCTTCTACTTGAGATTCGTCAACCGTAGGTACTAATTCAGGAACGGTCGTGAAATCCTCATCTCGCAAACGCTCAACCGATGTCGACGTGATTGATGGTGAACTCTCAACCACAACATTCTCTTGTTCTTGGTTTTGCCACCACCATAATGAGGAAATACCAATAATGATGGCAAAAATACCCCATGTCAGCGTCATAATACGGCTATCGTGTTTCTCTCGCTTGGTTTTCTTCGAAAAACTTTGCATCGGTTGTTCAGCGACAACCGTAGGATAGCAATCATCAAAGGAAGCTAAAATAACTGACTCTTTGATCCCGACGGCCTTCGCATAGGAACGTAAATAACCGCGAGTAAACGTCGCCACTTGGTCCGAGGCGAAGTTATTCTCTTCTAAACTCTGAATGATAGAGAGACGTAACCGCAACCTATCGGCAACTTGCTTTTGCGTTAATCCCAACGCTTCACGCTTTGCCTTTAATAAAGTACCGGGTTGCACCGTGTCTGTTTTTACATCTGCAATAATCTGTTCTTGTTCAGTAGTCATCCGTTTTGTACATCTCATTATGTTATGGCTCGAATGGCACCGTCATCACTTTTATTGTTATTAGTTCGTAGTAATAAAATGGTGCATTCCAACACGGTGAAAAATTTGCATTCATTGATGCAGGCGACAGTTCAAATTTAACATTACGTCAGTTAGCAATTCTAATGGATATTTGACGTTAAACAACATGGCTTTAGGAAAGAAATTACAGCTAGGTCAATATTTTTCATAAAATTGACGTCAAAATCGCGGAAAATTATTTCAAATGGTAAAAATGCACAAAGCCAGAGGAATCTCTGGCTTTGCTTTATCATCCGATTTAGACCGATTTGACAGGAATGACATCGCCACCCATTTGTTTCATTTTGGTCCGTTTGGTTCTATCAATCACATCACCGACTAGCTGTCCACAAGCGGCATCAATATCATCTCCACGAGTTTTACGCACCGTCACTGTGTGTTCATACTGCATCAGTGTTTTTTGAAAACGGTCAATACGTGAATTACTCGGTTTTTTATAAGGTGAACCGGGATAAGGGTTAAATGGGATCAGGTTAATTTTGCACGGCGTGCCTTTCATCAACTTAGCCAATTCGTGCGCGTGGTCCATATCGTCATTGACGTGATCCAGCAACACATATTCCACCGTAACCTTGCCACGGTTAGCGTTTGAAGTGGCGATATAACGACGCACTGAGGCCAAGAAATCTTGAATATCCCAGCGATCATTGATCGGCATAATTTCGCTGCGTAATTTGTCATTGGGTGCATGCAATGAAATCGCTAATGCAACATCGATTTGCCCTGTCATTTGATCAAGACCAGAAACCACGCCCGAAGTGGACACGGTGACACGACGTTTTGACAAGCCAAAACCTAAATCATCCAGCATGATCTCTAACGCTGGGATCAAGTTTTTCATGTTGAGCAGAGGCTCACCCATCCCCATCATTACTACGTTAGTAATCGGACGACGACCCGTCTCTTTCTCAAGGCCAATTTCTCTCGCTGCGCGCCAAACTTGCCCGATAATTTCAGACACTTTGAGGTTACGGTTAAAACCTTGCTGAGCCGTTGAACAGAATTTGCATTCCAGAGCACAGCCAACTTGGGAAGAGACGCACAAAGTCGCTCGGTCTTCCTCTGGGATGTAAACCGTTTCAACATCTTGATCGCCAACACGCATCGCCCATTTAATCGTACCATCAGACGAGTGTTGTGCTTGTGAAACGATCGGCGCGCGAATTTCACAGCGTTGTTGCAGTTGTTCACGCAGTTTCTTGTTGATATTGGTCATTTGTTCGAAGTCATCACAACCAAAATGGTAGATCCACTTCATGACCTGATCAGCGCGGAACGCTTTTTCACTGAGCTCTTCAGCAAAAAATTTACGCAGACCTTGGCGATCAAAATCAAGCAGATTGACTTTTTCAATAGTCATGTGGCCTCTCAACGACGGAAACAATAAATAAGGGCGCGAATTGTACAGCCTTTATGCAGTAACAACAAGGGTTGTACAACCCTTCAATTACTAAGTCATTCAATGCTTGGCGGATTGTTTTTACTCTGCAGCTCCCAATCATACGAGTATAAAAAAGCCTCACAACGTGAGGCCTTAATCGAAATAATTTGGGATAAAAAACGCCAAGATTAACGAGAGAAAATCTCTGATTCTGGGAAGAAAAAAGCGATTTCACGTGCCGCCGATTCAGGACTATCACTGCCATGAACTGAGTTATGGCGCATGCTTAATGCGTAATCAGCACGAATGGTTCCACATGCCGCTTCTTCTGGGTTAGTTTTACCCATTAATTCGCGGTAACGAGCAATAGCATCTTCACCTTCAAGCACTTGAGCCATGATCGGCCCTGAGGTCATAAATTCTTTTAGTGCTGGAAAAAACGCTTTGCCTTCATGCTCAGCATAAAAGCCGCTCGCTTGCTCTTCGTTCAAATGTACCATTTTCGCAGCGATAATACGCAAACCTGATTTTTCGATACGGTGATAGATTTCACCAATCAAGTTACGTTCTACCGCATCGGGTTTAATGATAGAAAATGTTCTTTCTAGAGCCATAAGGTTATCCTTTTTCTTTTGTTTTTTTAGTTATAGTGAACCGCCCAAAACAGAGAGTTGAGCGGTTTTTCATTATTGAGCTTGGTCGGTCAAAATGCGTGCTAATGTACGCACCCCCATTGCCGTTGCACCTGCGGCCCATTTATCGCTTGCTGATTTTCGGTAAGTACCAGCGCAATCAAAGTGCAGCCACCCTTTTTTGTAATCTTCAACAAAGTAAGAGAGGAAGGCCGCTGCGGTACTTGCTCCCGGTGAATAATCACCTGAGCTGATGTTAGAGAGATCCGCAAAGCTTGAAGGTAACATAGAGCGATGAAACTCAGCCAAAGGCAGAGGCCATAAGCCTTCTTTCTCTTGGTGAGCTGCCACCAATGCCTGCTGGGATAAGCTATCATCAAAGCTGAGTAGTGCATGGTAATCATTGCCGAGTGCATTTTTGGCGGCACCCGTTAATGTCGCGCAATCAATAATAAGCTGTGGTTTTTGCTCGTTGGCATAAATCAAGCCATCGGCCAACACTAGGCGGCCTTCTGCATCGGTGTTCATTATTTCAACTGTGGTGCCGTTTTTATAAGTGATGATATCACCCAGTTTCAAGGCGCGTCCGGAAACCATATTTTCTGCACAACACAAAATGAGTTTCACACGTTTATTAAAACCACGCATGATAGCCAAACCAAGACCACCGGTGATCGTTGCAGCGCCCCCCATATCTGCTTTCATCGCCGACATAAAGTTGGACGTTTTTAAACTGTAACCACCAGAATCAAAAGTAATGCCTTTGCCAATTAAGCAAGCAAAAACAGGAGCACTTTCTTTTCCTGTCGGATTGTAATCGAGTTGCAGCATAGCTGATGTGCGCTCGGAGCCGCGACCAACCGCATAAATACCTTCCCAACCTTCGGTGAGTAGATCTTTATCTTTGACAATGCGGTAGCTGACATGCTCAGGGGCTAGCGATTTGATGAACTCAGCCGCCATGGTCGCTAACTGACGCGGCGCGACTTCTTCGGCGCTTTTATTGATGATATCGCGCGTCCATTCCGTCGCTTTAATACGATATTCTAACTCGGCTTGATCTGACTCACTCAGCGGTTGCCATTCTAGTGTGTTGAGTTTTTTCGCTTCACGATAACCTTGGTAGAAAGCCCAAATATTTTCTAAGTGCCAACCGTCACCTTGTAGGCTGATAGCTCTGATAGCTTGCCCATCAAGCTTACGCGCGGCACGTTGAACCGCGCTGAGTTCATGCTCACTCTCAATAGCATGAATTGTGGCACCATTTTCTGAAAACGAAACAATCGCCTTTTCTCCCCACTGAGGCTGGGCAGCTTGTTGGCTGATAAATACGGACATCTTTGTAGACATGGTTTCTCCTTGCCTGAATATGGCCTCACCTGTGCCATTACGATTAAATAACCAAGGGATGTTAGCATTTTGTAGGGTCAAAATGTCAACTTGATAAAAAAACGGACCATTCGGTCCGCTCTTTTTAGTTAAAATTGTTAACTCTGTGATGTTTTACTGAATAACCATCATGTTAGCAATAGTCTTAGTCGATCTCTTCCATCCAACATAGAATAATCGCTTCGAGAATTTTTTCGTTGGAACGGTTTGGCTCATCATCAAACTCTTCCAGTTCCATCACCCACTGGTGTAGATCCGTAAAACGTACATTTTTAGGATCTACGTCTGGGTATTGCTCACAAAGCTCGATCGCAATATCACGAGAATCGGTCCATTTCATTTTGCTTTCCTTTTACAAACAGTGAACGGGCGTTGATACGCTCAATAGGATTAATGATCTTCAGAAGCCAGATTGAGTGTGTACTTTGGAATTTCAACCACTAAATCTTCGTTAGCGACTCTAGCTTGGCAGCCAAGGCGAGATTCAGGTTCAAGACCCCATGCTTTATCAAGCATGTCATCTTCCAACTCATCACTCTCATCAAGTGAGTCAAACCCTTCGCGAACGATAATATGGCAAGTCGTGCATGCGCAGGATTTTTCACACGCATGTTCAATAGCGATACCATTTTTCAGCGCCACATCCAGTACGGTTTCTCCTGCTTGCGCTTCCAGAACGGCACCTTCAGGACAAAGCTCTTGGTGAGGTAACACAATAATCTTAGGCATAATTTTTCTCTTTAAATATCATCTACCGATTGACCAGCAAGTGCACTGCGAATGGATTTATCCATACGGCGTGAAGCAAAATCTTGGCTGGCTTTGTCTGTCTCTTTAATTCCTTGCTCGATGGCATCGGCGCTATCACCATTACGCAGCACAATTAAATCTTCTATTGCATTCAGAAGGATCTGCTTTTCTGACTCAGATAACAATTCATCACCATCGGCCTGTAAGGCAGAGATCAAACCTTCGATAACACGATCGGCTTCTACACGTTGCTCTGCCAGAGCGCGAGTCTGCATATCTTGTTTGGCAAACGTCATCGAATCTCGCAGCATATTTGCTACTTCATTATCACTCAGTCCATACGAGGGCTTAACTTGAATTTCCGCCTGAACTCCCGTACTTTTTTCCATCGCTGTCACGGAGAGTAAGCCATCTGCATCAACTTGATAAGTTAGGCGGATATGCGCGGCACCCGCCGTCATTGGTGGAATACCTTTTAGTGAAAAACGAGCCAATGAGCGGCAATCGTCTACCATCTCACGTTCACCCTGCACCGTATGGATGCTCATGGCTGTTTGACCATCTTTGAAGGTGGTGAATTCTTGAGCTTTCGCAACAGGAATGGTGGTGTTACGTGGGATGATTTTTTCCACTAAGCCACCCATGGTTTCAATACCCAGCGACAGGGGAATTACATCCAGCAGTAACATTTCTGAATCGGGTTTATTACCCACCAAAATGTCGGCTTGAATTGCTGCACCAATCGCGACAACTTCATCAGGGTTGATGCTAGTTAGTGGTGTGCGACCAAAAAATTCACCGACTAAATCTCGAACCAGTGGCGTACGAGTTGAACCGCCGACCATCACCACTTCCAACACTTCATCTGCAGCAATCTCGGCATCTTTGAGTGCTCGACGACACGATAGTAAGGTTTTCTTTACTAGTGGCGTGATGAGTTGGTTAAACTCATCGCGAGTTAAACGCCCTTGCCAACCCAGCACAGAAACCTCGACACTATCGGTATCAGATAAGGCGATTTTCGCTTCGGTGGCCGCATCAAGCAATGCTCGTTGCTGCTCTGCAGTGAGCGGTTCAGCTAAGCCGATTTGGCTCAAAAAATGGTCAGCAATCAAATGGTCAAAATCATCACCACCGAGCGCGGAATCGCCACCAGTCGCGAGTACCTCAAACACGCCTTTCGACAGACGTAAGATAGAGATATCAAACGTACCGCCACCTAAATCATAAACCGCAATCACACCTTCTTGCGCTGAGTCTAAGCCATAGGCAATCGCTGCTGCGGTAGGTTCATTGAGTAAACGCAGTACGTGCAAGCCGGCAAGTTGAGCGGCATCTTTGGTGCCCACGCGTTGCGCATCATCAAAATAAGCAGGTACGGTAATCACCACGCCCGCTAATTCACCACCTAACGACGCTTCGGCACGCTGAGCAAGAGATTGAAGAATATCGGCGGAAACTTGAATCGGGTTCTTATCACCTTGCGCCGTTTGCAAAATAGGCAAACCGTTGTCACTGGCTTTGAAGCGATAAGGCAATGTGGGATAACGCGCCTGAATGTCAGCCAGTGAACGGCCGATCAAACGCTTCACAGAAATGATGGTATTGGCAGGATCAACTTGCGCGTGTGCTCTGGCATCAAAGCCTACGCAACGCTCTTGAGCCGAATAGTGGACCACCGAAGGGAGGATCGAGCGTCCTTGTTCATCAGCAAGCGTCGTCGCATTACCGCTTCGAACCGATGCGACTAATGAGTTGGTTGTCCCCAAGTCGATACCCGCTGCGAGTTTATGCTGATGCGGCGCAGAGCTTTGACCGGGTTCTGCAATTTGAAGTAATGCCATGGGTTGGTCCTTATTATCGAACTAGCCGAGTAACTGTTCTTCGACTCTTTCTATTTCATTTTTGAGCTTGGCAATAAATTTAAGCTTGCGAACCGTATCAGCCGCAAGGTTCCATTGAGCCTGATTAAGTTGTTGCTCAACCAAGGTAAGATGCTGTTTATACATCTTGCTAACTCTGTTTTCAAAATCGAATAACGCACTTTCAACATCAGACTGTGAGGCGATGGCTTCAAGCTCTTCTCGCAGCTCCATTTGCTCCATTAAAAACAGCGGATCTTGCATGGTTTGGTGTTCTGCGCGTAACTCTATGCCTTGTTCAAGCAACAAGTATTCTGCGCGACTGATCGGCGATTTTAATGTTTGATAAGCATCATTGATTTGTGAGGCGTTTTGCACAGCAAGCAGGCGATCTCGCTCAGACGCAGTGGCAAAGTTGTCGGGATGAAACCGTTTTTGCAGCGCACGAAACTGAGAAGAAAGAAGGCTACCATCCAGTGCAAACTGACTTGGTAGCCCAAATAATTCAAAATAGTTCATTAACACATTGCTCCTAGTGCTCGACACTAGGCTCAAGTGAGCCTAGTCACGCCGAAAGCCAATCCGTTACACGTTGAAGCTTTCACCACAACCACATTCGCTTTTTGCATTCGGGTTGTTGAACTCAAAACCTTCGTTTAGCCCTTCTTTGACATAGTCAAGCTGTGTGCCATCAAGGTAGACGAGGCTTTTCGAATCGATAATCACTTTGACACCATGATCTTCAAACACTTCGTCTTCTTCGTTAACGTCATCAACGAATTCAAGCACGTAAGCCATACCCGAGCAGCCTGTTGTTTTCACTCCAAGACGTAAACCTACGCCTTTGCCTCGGTTATCTAGGAATGCTCGAACGCGATGCGCTGCTGTTTCAGTTAAGGTAATGGCCATACTACAACCTTAGATTCTTAGTTTGAACTTATGGGAGTGAACCATCATTCACTCCCTTAATATTATTGTTGGTGTTTCTTTTTATAATCGGCAACCGCAGCTTTGATCGCATCTTCCGCCAAAATCGAACAGTGAACTTTCACTGGTGGAAGCTCTAGCTCTTCCGCGATTTCAGAGTTCTTAATGGCTGCCGCTTCGTCAATGCTCTTGCCTTTCACCCATTCAGTAACCAGTGAGCTCGAAGCAATCGCGCTACCACAACCGTAGGTTTTAAATTTTGCATCTTCAATGATGCCTTCTGGCGTCACTTTAATTTGTAGCTTCATTACATCGCCACAAGCTGGAGCGCCAACCATACCACTACCAATTGTTGGATCTTCTTTATCAAAAGAGCCAACATTACGTGGGTTTTCATAGTGATCAATTACTTTTTCGCTGTATGCCATGATAGTTACCTCTAATCCTCTATTTCCTTGGGAATAAACCAGTGCCTTTTAAAGGACTAGTGATGTGCCCATTCAACGGTGTTTAAATCCACACCCTCTTGATACATATCCCATAGAGGAGACATGTCACGTAATTTGCTTACGGCTACGCGGATTTGTTCAACGGCGTAGTCCACTTCTTCTTCGGTCGTAAAACGGCCAAATGAGAAACGAATCGAGCTGTGTGCCATTTCATCGTTCAAACCAAGCGCACGCAGTACATATGACGGCTCTAAGCTGGCCGACGTACAAGCACTACCTGATGATACCGCTAAGTCTTTTAAAGACATCAGTAGCGATTCGCCTTCAACAAAGGCAAAACTAATATTCAGGTTGTGCGGAACACGCTGATCTAAATCGCCATTCACACTCACGGCTTCCATGTCTTGTACACCAGCGAGTAGACGGTCACGCAATGCTTTTGCGTGGTCAAAATCTTTTTGCATGTCTTGCTTGGCAATGCGGAATGCTTCACCCATACCTACGATTTGGTGCGTTGGTAATGTGCCTGAACGGAAACCACGTTCATGGCCGCCACCGTGCATTTGCGCTTCAAGACGGATACGAGGTTTACGGCGAACATATAATGCGCCAATCCCTTTAGGTCCATACGCTTTATGCGCAGAAAGGGAGATAAGATCCACTTTCATTTCTTGAACATCAAGGGGAATTTTACCGGCAGATTGCGCTGCATCTACGTGGAAAATTATCTTGCGTTCACGGCAAAGCTCACCGATCGCCATGATGTCCTGAATTACGCCAATTTCGTTGTTCACGTGCATGATCGACACCAAAATTGTGTCATCACGCATTGCCGCTTCTAATTTTTTTAGATCAATCAAGCCATTCGATTCTGGCTCAAGATAGGTCACTTCATAACCTTCACGCTCAAGCTGACGACATGGATCAAGCACCGCTTTATGCTCGGTTTTACAGGTAATGATATGCTTACCTTGCTTGGCATAGAAATGCGCCACACCTTTGATCGCGAGGTTATCTGACTCTGTCGCACCGGACGTGAATACGATTTCGCGAGGATCAGCATTAAGCAGTTCAGCAATTTGCTCACGCGCAGTGTCTACGGCTTCTTCTGCCTGCCAGCCATAACGGTGCGATCGCGATGCTGGATTACCAAAAACACCATCCATCGTCATGTACTGAACCATCTTTTCAGCCACGCGAGGGTCAACTGGACAGGTAGCTGAATAGTCAAAATAAATAGGCAGTTTCATTTTCTACTCCAATGTAAACATTGCCGCTATGAGCGGGCATTAAGACCTACGGGCACCGAGCCGATAATCACGGTATTGGTATTTTTATTGGTTAACCCGTGGTTCACCGTCAGGCCCAAGCCTTGGCGGTCAGAAATTTCTAGTACTTCATTATCAATCATTAACTCGCCAAGAGTAATGTTGTTCAGAAAGTCACTAATGCGAGAGCTAAGATCTCGCCATAACGTATGTGTTAAGCAGCGAGTACCACCTTGGCAGTCGGCTCTTCCATTACATTTTGTTGCATCAACTGATTCATCAACAGCGGCAATCACAGTACCAATCGAAATTGAGCAGGCATCTGCACCTAAGCGGTATCCACCACCTGGACCACGCACACTAGCAACTAGCCCCGCTTTACGCAGTTTAGAAAACAGCTGCTCAAGGTAAGAGAGCGAAATGCCTTGCCGTTCGGAAATATCCGCCAGTGGCACTGGGGTTTGTTGCGAATGCAGAGCCACATCTAACATGGCTGTAACCGCATATCTTCCTTTAGATGTAAGTCTCATATCACCGTATCCACATTGATTATGTGGTTGGAATTTTTCCATACCTGACTAAATAGGTCAAGTATTTATTTGACTAATTTAGTCAGGTATTTAACCCTATTATTAATCTGGATAATTATTGATTGCTGCGATGCTTCTCAATTGAGGTCAACACACCACGTAATATATTGATTTCTTGAGACTCTGGACGCGAACGAGAAAATAGCCGACGGAGTTTATTCATGATCTGTCCCGGCTGTTCTTTTGAAATAAACTGTGTCTGTATCATTACCTTTTCAAGATGCTGATAGAACATTTCCAATTCGTGATGCAGAGGATACGCTTCTTCTGGCTGGGCTTGATAACCTTTTTTTTCATTATTTAGATAGGCAACACGCACCTCATAACTCAATGTTTGTACGGCCATAGCAAGGTTTAACGAACTGTATTCAGGATTAGCCGGAATGCATACATGAAAATGGCATTTTTGCAGTTCATCGTTGGTCAGCCCGGTTTTTTCTCGGCCAAACACTAAAGCAACCGGGTATTGCTGCCCTTCTTGCGCCAATTTTTCACCACATTCACGTGGTTCAAGCATTGGCCATTCTAAAGTTCGTGAGCGTGCACTTGACCCAACCACCAGGCCACAATCTGCGACAGCCTGCTCTAGCGTATCCACGACCTCCGCATTTAAAGCGATGTCGCTTGCTCCAGCAGCTAGAGCGATCGCTTGAGCGTCTACCTCGCATTGAGGCGAAACCAAAATCATTTTACTTAGGCCCATGACCTTCATCGCTCGGGCAGCAGAACCAATATTTCCTGAATGAGATGTCCCTACTAAAATGATTTTTACATTGTCTAGCATTACGTTGTACGCCACTCTATTTTAAACGACAGAATACTAACATAAACCTGACTAAAATGGTCAGGTCCTTTAGCTACACATGAACAACCGAGCAAAAAATAGCCACTTCCTTTTTAATAAAACTTTGTTATACTGCTGCCCGCTTTTTCGTTCTTTAACATCCGTTGGGAAAACTGTATGCATCCAATGCTAAACATTGCTATTCGCGCTGCGCGAAAAGCTGGTAACCATATTGCTAAATCACTAGAAAATACTGAGAAAATCGAAACAACTCAGAAAGGGACTAATGACTTTGTTACTAACGTAGACAAAGAAGCAGAAACTATGATCATCGATACAATCAAAAGTTCTTACCCAGAACACAGTATCGTTGCTGAAGAAAACGGGCTTATCGACGGTAAAGATAAGGACGTTCAATGGATCATCGACCCACTGGATGGCACAACAAACTTCGTCAAAGGTTTACCCCACTTCGCCGTTTCCATCGCGGTTCGCATTAAAGGCAAAACAGAAGTTGCTTGTGTTTATGACCCAATGCGCAATGAGCTGTTTACCGCTCAACGTGGTGCTGGTGCGCAATTAAACAACTCACGCCTTCGTGTTAAACAGTTAAAAGATCTTCAAGGCACTATTCTCGCTACTGGTTTCCCATACAAACAAAAGCAACATGCCGAATCTTTCATGAAAATCATGTCTGCACTGTTTGTTGAATGTGCTGATTTCCGTCGTACTGGTTCTCCTGCGCTTGATTTATGTTACCTGGCTTCAAACCGTGTCGATGGTTACTTTGAACTGGGTTTAAGACCTTGGAATTTAGCCGCTGGCGAGCTGATCGCTCGTGAAGCAGGCGTTATTCTTACCGATTTCTCTGGCGGTACTGAATACATGAAATCGGGCAACATTGTAGGTTCAAGTGCCCGTGGTGTTAAAGCGATTCTGAAACACATTCGTGATAACGGTAACAGCGCTATTCTTAAATAGGTTGCACTAAATACCATCAACACCGTCAAAATTGATTCAAGCCTCGTATAGCAATATACGAGGCTTTTTTAGTTTCGTTTTATACTTTGCTACTTAGAGTGACCGCGGTGTGGGATGGGGTAGAAAAAAGCCGCAGAATATTCTGCGGCTTTGGCTATTTAAGAAACTTTCAGGCTGCTAAGGAAGTTCGTCGAACTCCGCACCCTCTTTTTCCACTTGAGGTGGAAGCAGGTGCTCACGGGTAATTCCTAATTTCAATGCCAACGCTGATGCGACATAGATAGATGAATAAGTACCCACGGTGATACCGAGCAGTAAAGCGGTGGCAAAACCATGTATGTTCGCACCACCTTGTACAAAGAGTGCGATCACCACCAGCAAGGTGGTTCCCGATGTAATCAAAGTCCGGCTCAAGGTTTGGGTAATTGAGCTGTTCATGATCTCGGCTGAATCACCTTTACGCAATTTACGGAAGTTTTCACGGATACGGTCAAATACCACAATCGTATCGTTGAGCGAGTAACCGACAACGGTCAGCAAAGCGGCAACAATCGTTAAATCAACCTCAATTTGCATAATAGAGAAGATGCCAAGCGTGATGATCACATCGTGTGCAAGTGACATCACCGCACCCGCAGCGAGCCGCCATTCAAAACGAACAGAGACATAAAGCAAAATACAGATGAGCGAAGCCAAAATCGCTAAGCCTCCGGCTTCAGCTAATTCATCGCCCACATTCGGGCCAACGAACTCAATACGGCGCATCTCGACACTTTTTCCTGTCCCCTCTTTAATAGCAGAAAGAATTTGGTTGCCTAACGTCTCGCCAACCATGTCAGCACGTGGACGAAGACGAACCATCACTTCGCGCGCGGAACCGAAATTCTGCACCGTCGCATCGCCAAACCCTTTCGCTTCCAAAGCACTGCGGATATCTTCAAGATTAGCTGGGTGTTCAAACCCAACTTCAATCAAAGTACCGCCGGTGAAGTCCAGTCCCCAGTTCAACCACTTGGTTGATAAAGTGAAAATAGACGCACCAATCATTAACAGAGAGAATAAAAACGCAAATTTAGACCAACGCATAAAGTCGATCGTTTTATCTGCTTTTAGAATCTGAAACATAGTAATTCCTAGCCTTAGATCGACAATTTTTTAATGCGTTTACCACCATATAACAGGTTCACAATACAGCGAGTCCCGATAATAGCGGTAAACATTGAGGTTAAAATACCGATAGAAAGTGTGACGGCAAACCCTTTGATGGCTCCAGTACCCACAGCAAATAGAATGATTGCCGTAATCAACGTAGTGATGTTGGCATCAGCAATGGTACTGAACGCGTTAGCATAGCCTTGGTGGATAGCTTGTTGTGGATTTCGTCCATCACGGAGCTCTTCACGAATACGCTCGAAGATCAGAACGTTAGCATCCACGGCCATACCAACCGTCAATACGATGCCCGCAATACCCGGCAAGGTCATTGTCGCCCCTGGGATCATCGACATCACACCAATAATGAGCACAAGGTTCGCCATCAATGCAATATTGGCAATCAAGCCAAAACCACGGTAGTAAAGCAGCGTAAAGAGCATCACCGCAACCATACCCCAGATGCAGGCTTGAATGCCCATATCGATATTTTGCTGCCCCATTGATGGACCAATGGTACGCTCTTCAACAATAGAGATTGGCGCAATTAACGCACCTGCACGCAGTAAAAGTGCAAGGTTTTGAGCTTCTGCAGCAGAATCAATTCCCGTGATACGGAAGTTACGCCCAAGAGCCGACTGAATCGTTGCTTGGTTGATCACTTCTTCATGCTTATCCAGAATCACTTTGCCATCAGGTGTCCGACGGCCGCTGTCTTTGTACTCTGCAAATACCGTTGCCATAAGCTTGCCAATGTTCTTTTTAGAGAACGCCGACATCTTATTTCCGCCTTCGCTATCTAACGAAATGTTCACTTGCGGGCGACCATATTCATCCATGCTAGAGCTGGCATCCGTGATACTTTGACCACCTAGAATCACGCGTTTTTTCAAGACAACCGGGCGACCATTACGATCAGATTTGATTTCACTCCCAGCAGGAGCACGACCAGAAGCCGCGGCGGCTAAATCAGCCTTGTCATCAACTTCACGAAACTCAAGAGTCGCGGTTGCGCCAAGAATCTCTTTAGCACGAGCAGTATCTTGAACCCCCGGTAACTCAACCACAATGCGGCTGGCACCTTGACGCTGCACTAAGGGTTCAGCGACCCCTAATTCGTTAACACGGTTACGCAAAATCGTGATGTTCTGCTCAACGGCGTAATTTCGAACTTCCTGCAAACGCTGCTCAGTAAATTGAGCAATCAGCGCAAAGCGACCGTCAGCCTTAGACGTAGTAAAAGTCATATCAGGATGTTTCGACGTTAATGCTTGCTGTGCTTGCTCTAATTGCTCATCGTCACGCAAAGTGACTTCCACTCGGTCGTTGCCCACTGAGCGAATGGCGCGGTAGCGAATTTTTTCATCACGCAGTTCGCTGCGAAACGCTTCTTCTTGCTGGCCAATCAATTTTTCCATTGCGGCATCCATATCCACTTCCATTAAGAAGTGAACACCACCACGCAGATCAAGGCCAAGCTTCATCGGTGCCGCGCCAATCGATTCCAACCAAGAAGGCGTTGAAGGAGCAAGGTTAAGTGCAACAATTGTATCTTTGCCTAACGCTTCACTCACCACATCACGCGCACTGATTTGAGTATCGGTATCGTTAAATCGAACAAGAATTGATCCATTCTCTAGAGCAATGGATTTATGAGAAAGGCTCTCTTTATCAAGAGCTTTGGTGACAGCATCCAGCGTTGACATATCAACAGAGGCGCCACGCGCCCCTGTAATTTGAATTGCCGGATCTTCACCGTAAATATTTGGAAGTGCATATAAAGCAGAGAGAGTGATGGCGAACACCACTAACAAATACTTCCATAACGGATAACGGTTTAGCACAGCAAGGATCCTTTAGCTGTTATAAAGACTTAAGCGTACCTTTTGGTAGCACCGCTGTAATGAAATCTTTTTTGATCACAATTTCATTGTTCACATTCAGTTCGATAGAGATGTAATCGCTGTCTTCTGCGATTTTAGTGATTTTACCCACTAAACCGCCACTGGTTAACACTTCATCACCTTTAGTCATGGCGGCCATCAAACTTTTATGCTCTTTAACACGTTTGGCTTGTGGGCGGTAAATCATGAAGTAGAAAATAACCGCAAACATACCAAGCATGATCAGCATTTCATAACCGCCACCTTGTGATGCACCTTCACCTGCTGCGTGTGCTACAGAAATTAAACTCATTGAAAACGTCCTCTAAAATATTGTTGTGTAATGTAATTCTAATTGGGCTGCGTTGGCTTAATTTCAAGTTTATCACTTCACAAATCAAGCAAAACGCAGCAAAACCGTTATTGGCCCATTGGTGGAACTTCACGATTGCGACGAGCATAAAACTCCTCAACAAACGCGTCGAAGCGATCTTCTTCAATCGCTAAACGAATGCTTGCCATCAGGCGTTGGTAATAACGTAAGTTATGAATAGTATTTAAACGCGCACCCAGAATTTCGTTACAACGATCCAGATGGTGTAAATACGACTTCGAATAATTTTTGCAAGTGTAACAGTCACAATGCGGATCCAGCGCAGTTGTATCGGTTTTATGTACTGCATTACGGATCTTGATCACACCACCCGTCACAAATAGATGGCCATTACGTGCATTTCGCGTTGGCATCACACAGTCAAACATATCGATACCGCGACGTACCCCTTCCACTAAGTCTTCAGGTTTACCGACACCCATCAGGTAGCGTGGTTTGTCTTCTGGCAATTGTGGACAGGTGTGCTCAAGTACACGGTGCATGTCTTCTTTAGGTTCACCCACCGCTAAGCCACCAACCGCGTAGCCATCAAATCCGATCTCAGTTAAACCTTTCACGGAAACATCACGCAAATCTTCGTAAACACTGCCTTGCACGATACCAAATAGCGAGTTGGTGTTCTCTAATTTGTCGAAATGGTCACGTGAACGCTGCGCCCAACGTAAAGACATCTCCATTGATTTTTTCGCTTCGTCGTGCGTCGCAGGGTACGGCGTACACTCATCGAAAATCATCACAATGTCAGAGCCCAGATCTTTTTGAATTTCCATCGACTTTTCTGCGTCCATGAAAATCTTGTCACCATTGACTGGGTTACGAAAATGCACCCCTTCTTCTGTGATTTTGCGAATATCACCCAAGCTAAACACTTGGAAACCACCTGAATCGGTGAGGATCGGGCCTTGCCAGTTCATAAAATCATGCAAGTCGCCGTGCATTTTCATCACTTCTTGGCCAGGGCGCAGCCACAGGTGAAAAGTATTACCGAGCAAAATTTCTGCGCCCGTCTCTTTTACTTCTTCCGGTGTCATGCCTTTTACTGTGCCGTAAGTACCTACAGGCATGAATGCCGGTGTTTGCACAGTGCCACGTTCAAAGGTTAATTGCCCACGGCGAGCATTTCCGTTTTTCTTTTTAAGTTCGTATGTTAACTTCACGAAGCCTCCAATGTCAGAGAAACAGTCTGACGTATCATGATTAGGTGCAAGCACCCCTCTAGAGCGGTCGCCAATTCCTAGCGAAAAACGAAGCGGAGCTTCTTCTCCTAGCGTAATGCTAGCACTCGTTAATTGGTGTTCTTGGTGATAAACATCGCATCACCATAACTAAAGAAACGATATTGATGTTTCACGGCATGCGCGTACGCGGCCATAGTATGATCATAACCTGCAAAAGCGCTGACGAGCATAATCAGTGTCGACTCTGGCAAGTGGAAGTTAGTGATTAAGCAATCCACCAACTGATATTCATAACCAGGGAAGATGAAAATTTCAGTGTCACCGAAAAAAGGAACCAGCTCAGTGCACTTTTTAAGCGCATCTTGCGCGGCACTTTCCAGTGAGCGCACCGACGTAGTTCCAACAGCGATCACTCGGCCACCACGCGCTTTCGTCGCGTTGACGGCATCGACTACCTCTTGTGGCACTTCAACATATTCAGCATGCATATGGTGATCGTGAATATTGTCGACTCGTACTGGCTGGAAGGTTCCAGCGCCAACATGCAAGGTTACATAAGCAAATTCGACGCCTTTCGCTTTGATTTGCTCAAGCAGAGCCTCATCGAAATGCAAACCGGCGGTCGGTGCAGCGACAGCTCCCGGTTTTTGGTTGTATACGGTTTGATAACGCTCTTTATCAGCATCTTCATCAGGGCGGTCAATGTAAGGCGGCAACGGCATATGGCCAATCTCGTTTAAGATCTCCAGTACCGTCTTTGACGCTGTAAAACGAATCTCGAACAGCGCGTCATGGCGAGCCACCATGTGTGCATGATATTCGTCATGCTCTCCTAAATACAACTCACTGCCCGGTTTTGGCGGCTTAGATGAGCGAACATGAGCTAAAATCGTCTGTTCATCCAACATTCGTTCGACCAATACTTCCAGTTTGCCGCCTGAAGCTTTGCGCCCAAACATGCGAGCCGGGATGACACGTGTATTGTTAAAAACCAATAAATCGCCGGGCTGAACTCGGTCAAGAACGTCTTTAAATGAGCCATCCGCCAGTTCACCGCTGTTACCGTCTAATTGCAGTAAGCGACTCGCCGTACGTTCAGCCGTTGGGTAACGAGCAATCAGCTCATCGGGAAGTTCAAAGTGAAAGTCTGAAACTTGCATAGTTCTTATCTTGTTCGTTTTGAGTGGATGACGTAATTTTTTTTAAGCGCCGTAGTATATACGTAAACACCTTCGCTCGTCAGACCCAGATCTAAATTTAATGTAATTAAACATGAAAATGGCACCCAATCTTTACGCATCAATCAAAGTAAAAATAGCGGGAGCTCTCAGATATTTTGCGCAGAAAAAACTATAGTTGAATCAGGTCAATAATAAAAAGGAGCTCGTTATGATCAAAATAGAAGACATGATGACTCGCAACCCCCATACCCTGTTGCGTACACACACGTTAGCCGATGCTAAGCACACTATGGAAGCGTTGGATATTCGCCACATCCCTATCGTCGATCCACACAAAAAACTGCTCGGTATCATTACTCATCGAGATATTCTTGCCGCGCAAGAGTCGAGCTTAAAAAACATCTCTGAAGATCAATCATATACACTGACAACGCCGTTATATGAGGTGATGCATACTGAAATCATGACGGTTGACCCGCGAGCGGGGTTAAAAGAGAGTGCTATCTACATGCAAAAACATAAAGTAGGCTGCTTACCCGTTGTAGATAAAGGCCAACTAGTGGGCATTATTACTGACACGGACTTTATTGGGGTAGCTGTTACCTTACTTGAGCTACAAGAAGAGAGTGAACCGGACGAAGTCGATATTGAATAACGCTCACTCCCTAATATAAGTGCCTCACATAAAAAAGAGCGGCTTACGCCGCTCAAAGGTGTTACACAGATAATGATTGGGAAGTATCGCTAATTAAAATTGGTCTTCTTCAGTAGAGCCCGTTAACGCGGTCACGGAAGAGCTGCCACCTTGGATGGTATTGGTCATCCGGTCAAAGTAACCTGTTCCCACCTCTTGTTGGTGTGCAACAAAGGTATAACCTCTTGATGCTGCTTCAAACTCTGGACGCTGAACTTTCTCAACGTAATGACGCATACCTTCACCTTGCGCGTAAGCATGTGCTAACTCAAACATGTTGTACCACATGTTATGAATGCCCGCTAAGGTGATGAATTGATATTTGTACCCCATGTCCGACAACTCTTGCTGGAAACGAGCAATAGTGTCTGCATCCAAGTTTTTCTCCCAGTTGAAAGAGGGAGAACAGTTATAAGCCAGCAGTTGATCTGGGTATTGCGCTAGAATTGCTTCGGCAAATTGGCGGGCTTCATCCAAATCAGGCTTAGCGGTTTCACACCACACGAGATCAGCATACGGCGCGTAAGCGAGACCGCGTGAAATCGCTTGCTCAATCCCAGCATTCACGCGATAGAAACCTTCTTGAGTACGCTCACCTTGGATAAAATCACGATCGTATGCGTCGCAATCCGAGGTCAGTAGATCCGCCGCGTTTGCATCAGTACGAGCAATGACCAAAGTGGTTGTCCCTGATACGTCAGCGGCCAAACGTGCCGCAATCAATTTTTGAACCGCTTCTTGAGTCGGAACCAGAACCTTGCCGCCCATGTGTCCGCATTTTTTTACTGACGCCAACTGATCTTCAAAGTGCACACCGGCCGCCCCTGCTTCAATCATCGACTTCATCAACTCGTAAGCATTGAGTACGCCACCAAAACCGGCTTCAGCATCAGCAACAATCGGTAAGAAGTAATCAATACCACCTTCATCTTCCGGTGATTTTCCGGCCGCCCACTGAATTTGATCGGCACGACGAAACGAGTTGTTGATGCGCTTGACCACCGATGGAACAGAATCGACTGGATAGAGCGATTGGTCTGGGTACATGGTGGAAGCGGTGTTGTTGTCTGCCGCTACTTGCCAGCCGGAGAGATAAATCGCCTCAATTCCCGCTTTGGCTTGTTGTACCGCTTGGCCACCTGTCAATGCACCCAAGCAGTTCACATAACCTTTTTTGGCACTGCCGTTAACCAGTGACCACAATTTATCAGCGCCACGTTGGGCCAAAGTGTTGGCTGGAGTGATTGAACCGCGCAGGTCAACCACTTCAGCAGCAGTATAAGTACGCTTTACATTTTTCCAGCGTGGGTTGGTTGCCCAATCTTTTTCTAGAGCTTCGATTTGTTGGCGGCGAGTTAATGTCATGGTCTATCCCTCTTATTTTGATGCGCAAGCGCACTGTCATCCTTTTCTCAGCAGTACGACCTATTCTGCTTTTGAAAACAGCTTCACGTTATTGGTTGTCAGTAATTGGTTATTAGTTATTGGTTTTAAATCTCATCAATCTAGGTAGTCATAACCCGGAACGGTGAGAAAATGTGCCAGCTCATCGCTGGTAGTTAAGCGAGCCATCAATTGTGCCGCTTCGCTAAATCGTCCTTGTGCAAATCGCTGCGTGCCGATTTCCTGTTTCACGACTTCAATTTCTTGCGCAAGATACTGCTCAAAAAGCGCTTTGGTAACAATCTGACCGTTATCCAAGGCTTTTCCATGCTTGATCCATTGCCATATTGACGCTCGAGAAATCTCTGCGGTCGCCGCATCTTCCATCAACCCATAAATGGGGACACAGCCATTGCCGGAGATCCATGCTTCGATGTACTGAAGTGCAACTCGAATATTATGACGCATGCCATGCTCGGTACGTTCCCCTTCACTCGGGGTCAATAGCTCATTGGCATAAATCGGCGCATCAGACAGACGCGTAACATCTAATTGGTTACAACGCTCGCCAAGTACTTGGTCAAAGACCGCTTTTGCCGTATCCGCTAAACCGGGATGGGCAACCCAAGTACCGTCATGACCATTATTGGCTTCGAGCAATTTATCGTGATGAATTTTATCGAGAACCAACTGATTTTCTTGGGGATCTTTAGCTGGAATGAACGCGGCCATACCGCCCATCGCAAATGCGCCACGCTTATGACAGGTGTAGATCAGCAAGCGTGAATAGGCGTTAAGAAACGGCTTTTCCATTGTGACAACTTGGCGATCTGGTAGCACCCGATCCGGATAATTTTTCAATGTCTTGATATAACTGAAAATGTAATCCCAGCGGCCACAATTTAAGCCGACAATGTGTTCTTTAAGCGAGAATAATATTTCGTCCATCTCGAACACGGCAGGTAAGGTTTCAATCAATACGGTGGCTTTAATGGTGCCAGTTTCTAACCCAAAATACTCTTCGGTAAAATGGAAAACGTCACTCCACCACTTTGCTTCTTGATAGGCCTGAAGTTTTGGAAGATAAAAATAAGGGCCACTGCCTTTTTTAAGCAATGATTTGTAGTTGTTGTAAAAGTAGAGTGCAAAATCAAACAGCGAACCCGGAATACTTTGCCCTGCATATTTAACATGCTTTTCTTTAAGGTGCAGACCGCGTACCCGACAGATGAGCACCGCTGGGTTATCTTTAAGCTGGTAGCACTTACCATTGTCAGGATTGGTATAGCTAATAGTTCCTTCAATGGCATCACGCAAATTGACTTGCCCATCCAGCACTTTATCCCATGCTGGTGACATCGAATCCTCAAAATCCGCCATGAACACTTTGACGTTAGCATTCAATGCATTGATCACCATTTTTCGGTCGGTTGGCCCCGTAATCTCCACTCGACGATCTTGTAAATCGTGTGGGATACCGAGAATTTTCCAGCTTCCTTCGCGAATATCTTGCGTATCCTTGAGAAAATCCGGCAGTTCTCCGTTATCAATACGTGTTTGTCGCTCTTCTCGAGCATCCAGCAGCGAATCGACACGGCTTGCAAATTTAGCACACAGAGTGGACAAGAAGATTTGGGCTTCTGAAGGGAAAATAGCTTGGTGATGTGGGCCAACGGCACCAACAACCTCAAGCTTGGCTTCGTGGTGTTCTTTGCTGAGTGCTAACTCTGTTTCTGGGGTCTGTGCAAACATAACGTTCTTCCTTAAAACCATTGCAACTACATTTGTAATTTAAAAACCACAAATTCAAATGCTCATTTTTTGCTATCCACTGACTTATCTCTACCGACACTTTCTCTCAGTCAATCCAATATTTCAAGCCTAACCAAGCTAGACATAAGTCTTACAAAACCTTATTAAACCTTACATTAACTCATCATTCAGCAAAAGAGATAAAGTTAATGAAAGGTTAAAAACAAAGTTTTATCCCGTTTCAAACCTATGTTTGATTTCCTTGTTAAATGTAAAAGTTATTACGTTATTTTATTACACAACTCAAAAAGGCAGGTTTTAGTTTTAAACAGACGTTCGAAATGATGTGAGACGCAGTAAGGCTTGAATTTACGACTAACCGAGCAAGACAGATGCCTTATTTTTAAACGCAAGAGAAAATAGGATGTGTAAAATTGTGGCTGTAAAGATTTTTGATTTTATGAAAACTTCATCAAGAATTGTTTGTAAAATTTTACAAGTTTAAAAACACTAACAGAATAAAAAACTGAAAAAAGCCACATTAAAAGTGACTTTTTGATTTTTTAGGCAAAGGAAAGAGTAAGACTAATCGCTAAAGTAAACCAGAAACCACATCCGCTAACTGCTTAAAAGTGTGAGTTCGCGATGAACTTGGCCGCCAGACTAAACCAATCTCTCGATACGCTTGCTGGCCAGGAGGCTCGATGACCACTAAATTTTGGTTTTCAACTAAGCCATGATTGATTGCCATTTGTGGAATGAAAGTCGTCCCTAAACCATTGGCGACCATCTGCACTAAGGTATGTAAACTGGTTGCGGTAAATGGATTAATTTTCTCTTTGGCGGTTAACTTGCAAGCCGACACAGCATGATCCGTTAAACAGTGCACATTTTCGAGCAAAAACACCGATTCATCAGGCAGGTCAGCATACTTGATTGGCACACGGATGCTATCCATTTGATGACGGCTGATCACCATTTTGAATGGATCAATCCCCACGACTCGGCTCTCCATTTTGCCGATATCGACAGGCAAAGCCAAAATCAACACATCAAGCTCTCCATGACGCAGTGCAGCCAAAAGGTTCGTCGTCGTATCTTCTCGTAATAATAAGTTCAACTTCGGAAAGCGGACATTCACTTCTTGCACTAAATCACACAGTAAAAATGGAGCAATGGTTGGAATACAACCCAGCTTAAGCTGACCTTGCATCTCATCGCCTTGGCAAACCTTGCCGAGTTCCACTAAATCTTGTCCTTTGGCAAGTAACTCTCTTCCTTGGCTAACAACCAGCTCTCCCGCTTGGGTAAACACTAACGGAGCTTTCTTATCCTTTTCATAAAGCGGGCAACCTATTAATTCCTCTAAATTTTGGATCCCTTTACTTAGGGTAGATTGACTAACGAAACAACGTTCAGCGGCATCACTAAAGTGCCGTGTTTCGTAGAGTGTTACTAAATAGTGCAACTGCTTCAAACTGGGCCATTTATTCATCGTTCTACTACTATCTTATTTGAGTACCGTTTCTGATTCCGTCATTAGAGCTCATCGCTTTTTTCGATGAGACCAATCTATTTATTTCGCTTTTTACTATCCTACAATCTGTACTATAGTTTGTCTCGTTCAAAAACGGACTGGACCAGTGCTCATCACTGGTTTGGAACTAAACCTTATTCTTAGGAGCAAAAAAATGGTACTAGTTGGTCGTAAAGCCCCTGATTTTACTGCAGCAGCTGTTCTTGGTAACGGTGAAATCGTTGATAGCTTCAACTTCGCAGAATTTACTAAAGGTAAGAAAGCGGTTGTTTTCTTCTACCCACTAGACTTCACTTTCGTTTGCCCATCAGAGCTTATCGCTTTTGACAAACGCTTCGAAGATTTCCAAGCGAAAGGCGTTGAAGTAATCGGTGTATCTATCGATTCTCAATTCTCTCACAACGCATGGCGTAATACCGCTATCGAAAACGGCGGTATTGGCCAAGTGAAATACCCGCTAATCGCTGACGTGAAGCACGAAATCTGTAAAGCGTACGATGTTGAGCACCCAGAAGCAGGCGTTGCTTTCCGTGGTTCTTTCCTCATCGACGAAGATGGTCTTGTACGTCACCAAGTTGTGAACGACCTACCACTAGGCCGTAACATCGACGAAATGCTACGTATGGTTGATGCGCTTAACTTCCACCAAAAGAATGGTGAAGTGTGCCCAGCACAGTGGGAAGAAGGCAAAGCCGGTATGGATGCATCTCCAAAAGGTGTTGCAGCATTCCTAGCTGAGCACTCAGACGACCTAGGCAAGAAATAATTCTCCTTAGCCCGCGCTCAACTCGGGTCAATGGTTGGACATATAATAAAGCGTAAAACGCATCGCCAATCAGTTAAGAAGTAAAGTCCTTATCCAAGCCCAAAGCTAACGCTTTGGGCTTTTTCGTTGTCGTTCATTTAGCGAAAATGAGGCAGCATTGGTTGGTAAACTTTACCCCTATTTCTTACCTCAATCACACAGACGTCACTACTCTAACTTGCTAACATTAACCAAATTTTTCCAGCAGGATTTTGCTATGAATATTCAAGTTGAAGTGTGTATTGATAATATTGAATCGCTACACAACGCCATTAAAGGCGGGGCTACTCGCATTGAATTGTGTTCGTCGCTCGCATTGGGTGGACTGACGCCCAGCTTTGGTTTAATGAAAAAGGCCGCACAAATATCGAGCGTTCCTGTTTACGCGATGATTCGTCCACGTCAAGGCGACTTTCTTTATGATCAGGATGATCTCGATTCGATGTTGATCGATATCGAGATGGCAAAACAGGCGGGACTAGACGGCATCGTCTTTGGTATTTTGAATCCGAATCGCACCATCAACCTTGAAGCAAGCTTACTGATGATGCAAGCCGCGCAAGGATTGGGTACCACTTTCCACCGTGCGATTGATCAATGCCACAGCTATGAACAAGCGATTGAAGACATTGCAAAATTAGGGTGTGAGCGTGTACTTACTTCAGGGTTAGCGCCAGATGCCTATGCAGGACGAGCCGTAATTGCACACATGGTGAAACTGGCGAATGGTCGATTCTCTATTATGGCTGGGGCTGGCTTAAACGCATCAAACGTGACTGACATTATCCGTGAAACGGGCATCACAGAAGTGCATTTGTCCGGCAAAACCACGCGTGCAAGTAGCATGGATATGATCGCCAATGCGGTGAAAATGGGCCAAGAGTCTGTCGATGACACCCTCATCCCAATTACCGATCCGGCTAAAATCCAAGAGGTATTACGCCAGCTTTCTTAACTTCGGCGACCGTTATGTCTTGATGTAAGGTGAACAACTTTCCTTCACCTTACTTTACCCAAAAGGCTATTTGAGGATGTCATCAATCGATTGTTTACCTAAGTGGCGCACATCCTTACCTTTGACAAAATAGATGATGTATTCGCAGATATTCTGGCAGCGATCGCCCACGCGTTCGATGGCTCGTGCAGACCACATGACTTGTAATATATGTGGGATATTTTTAGGGTCTTCCATCATATAGGTCATTAGTTGGCGGATCACGGCTTCATATTCGGCATCCAGCTTATCATCCAAGCGGTACACTTCAGCAGCCGATTCAAGATCCATCCGCGCAAAAGCGTCCAACACTTGGTGCAACATTGCAATGGCTTGCCGGCATAAGGGTTCAAGAGAAACTCGAAATTTGCTCTCTTTAGGTGAAGGGCTTTCGATAGTGACGTAGGCAATTTTGGTGGCAACATCACCAATTCGTTCAAGGTCGGTAATGGTTTTGATGATCGCCATGATCAAGCGCAGATCCTTGGCTGTCGGTTGTCGCTTAGCGATAATACGCGTGCAAGCCTCATCAATAGAAACTTCCATCGCATTCACTTTGTGATCATCCCGAACGACTTTTCTGGCCAGATCGGCATCATCTTTATGCAATGCTTGCATCGCAAAAGAGAGTTGTTGCTCCACCAGCCCGCCCATCGTCAATACATGAGTGCGAATCGATTCAAGTTCAACATTGAACTGTCCTGAAATGTGGCGACCTAGATGCATCATCGTTCCTTTTGAATATCGCTATTGACGAAAGTATTAACCGTATCGACCAGTAATATAGTCTTCCGTCTGTTTTTTCAATGGGGAGGTGAAAATAGAGTCAGTATCCGCATACTCAATCAATTTTCCCATATGGATAAAAGCCGTATGGTCGCTCACTCTTGCCGCTTGTTGCATGTTATGCGTCACAATCACCACTGTGTATTTGGTTTTGAGATCGTTAATCAACTCTTCGATGGTCAACGTAGAAATTGGGTCTAACGCGGAGGTTGGCTCATCAAGCAACAGCACCTCTGGCTCAATAGCAATCGCTCTGGCGATCACTAAGCGTTGCTGCTGCCCACCCGAAAGGCCAAATGCATTTTCATGTAGGCGATGCTTCACTTCATCCCATAACGCAGCGGCTCTTAAAGCTCGCTCAACGGAGTCATCTAAAGTACGGCTATTTTTAATTCCCTGTAGACGAAGTCCATACACCACGTTTTCATAAATGGATTTCGGAAATGGGTTAGGTCGTTGGAATACCATCCCCACTCGGCGGCGCAACGTGGCAACATCTACATCTGGGTGATAGACGTTTCTACCATGCAGTTTGACTTCACCTTCAACTCGACACCCTTCGACCAGATCGTTCATCCGGTTAATACAGCGCAGTAAGGTTGACTTACCACAACCTGAAGGGCCGATAAACGCCGTCACTTGCCCTTTGGGAATACGCATTGAGATATGGCTCAGCGCACAAGTCTGTTTATAGAACAGATTCAGATCTTCAATCGCAATCGCCGTTTGTTGATCGCTCAGATTATTAACATCTAACGGGGCGTGATAACCCAAAGTTTGATTGATGGAAAACATAATTAATCTTGCCCTAACGTTCGATATTTCTCACGCAAGTTATTGCGGATACTGATGGCCGTTAAATTCAGTGCCACAATCACTGTCACCAATAAAAATGAAGTGGCGTACACCAGTGGCCTAGCCGCTTCGATGTTGGTCGTTTGGAAACCAACATCGTAAATATGAAAACCTAAGTGCATGAATTTTCGCTCAAGGTGTACAAAGGGAAACTCGCCATCCACAGGCAAACTTGACGCCAGTTTGACCACACCCACCAGCATCAAAGGGGCAACCTCACCCGCGGCTCGCGCAATGGCGAGAATAAGCCCAGTAATAATCGCAGGGCTTGCCATCGGCAATACTATGCGCCAAATCGTCTCAAAATGGGTAGCGCCCAATGCTAACGAGCCATGGCGTACTGCGCTGGGAATCCGTGTTAACCCTTCTTCCGTCGTCACAATCACTACGGGTAGAGTTAACACCGCTAATGTGAGCGCCGACCACAGTAAGCCAGGCGTGCCAAAAGTGGGGGCCGGTAACCTTTCGCTATAGAGTAGCGTATCAATCGATGAGCCTATGGTGTAAACAAAAAAACCAAGACCAAACACCCCATAAACAATCGATGGCACACCAGCAAGGTTGATAACTGCAACTCGAATGATACGAGTAAACAGATTCTCTTTTGCGTATTCGTGCAGATAAATAGCCGCTACAACACCAAGTGGCATGACAATAATCGACATCAACAACACCAACAGCACTGTACCAAAGATGGCTGGAAATACGCCGCCTTCAGAGTTCGATTCTCGGGGATCTTCTGATAGGAAGAGCCACACCTGCTTTCCCCACTGGACCAATTTTTGCCCCAAAGTCATATCATTGGGATACCAAATATCGAGAATTTGGCTAAGTGGAATCGCCACTCGTTGCCCACTCATCTCTTCAACAATCAACGACGGCCCATTCATTTGCTGGCGCAGCGCATCTAACTTTTGTTCGGCAATAGCTAATTGGCTATCCAAATCCTGCTTTTTATGAAAATAGTGCTCTAAATAGGTTCGTTCTAGCTTTCCATTGAGTTCTTTACGACGCTTCTCTAAACGTAATTTTTCGGCGGCAAAGCCAATGACTCGGATCTCTTGGTCAATCACATCGTCAATTTGCTCTCTCAATAACGCGACATCCTGCATTCCTGCAGCGAGCATGGTCTGAACATCCGAACTCTCGCTTCCATCGGTTTGCACATAAACAATCGGCTTGCCATAAAACTGTCCGTTACTCTTACGTTCTATTACCGCCCACCCGCTAGGCATTTGTTTATCCGACAGTTTAACATCCAGTATCGAGACAAAGTCCGCATGATTTCGCTCTCGGTTAGCGACTTTGATACTGAGCCGCTTCACTTCCCCAGCATCCAGTATGGCTTTGGGCCATGTAATATCTAACGCTCTTAAGTGTGTTAATGGCACATTTTCCTCAGAGTAGAGCTGACCAACCAGTGCTTGCCCCTCTTGAGTTTGCCATTGATAAAGTGGCGTCGGCCAAAAATAGGTTAATCCTTTCCAACCAATAAACAGGAGCAAGCCCAATACCGAAATCAGGCTGATGCTGACAGCACCGCATGTTAACCATATCCAAGGTGAACCTGATTGAAACCACTTAAACATTTGTGATGATTTTTCCCAATTGATTACAAAGCGCGATATTTGGCACGCAACCTTTGTCTGACCCATTCAGCAATCGAGTTCACACAAAAGGTGAACATGAGTAGCAATAGTGCCGCTAAAAAAAGCAACCGGTAATGGGAGTTCCCCACTTCCGACTCTGGTAACTCAACCGCAATCGTTGCCGATAAGGTGCGCATCCCTTCTAAAATATTCCAATCTAAAATGGGTGTATTACCCGTCGCCATAAGAACGATCATTGTTTCTCCGACGGCTCGCCCCAAACCCATCATGATCGCCGAGAATATGCCAGGACTTGCCGTTAACAACACGACTTTGGTTAATGTCTGCCAAGGTGTTGCGCCTAATGCTAATGACCCATCAGAAAGATGTTTAGGTACGGAAAAGATCGCATCTTCCGCAATAGTGAAAATGGTTGGAATGACGGCAAAACCCATCGCAAAACCAACCACCAGCGCATTACGCTGATCAAAATCGATGCCGTTTTGCGCGAGATAAATCTGAATATCGCCATCAAATAGCCAAACTTCAATTTGGCTGCTATACGAAAAGATAACCACTGCACTAACGACTAATACGGGGATTAGTATCAATGCGTGCCATCCATTTGAGAAATTTCGCACCCATGCTCTCGGTAATAGGTGCCAACCTAGCCCAACGAGTAACATCACAATGGGTAAAAATAGCAGCAGCGCTCCGACCGCCGCGAGATGGCTTTCAATTAATGGTGCAAACCACAACCCCGCTAAAAAACCAATAATGACGGTTGGTAACGCTTCCATCAATTCAATCGACGGCTTCACCACTCGGCGCATTCTCGGTGACATAAAATAAGCCGTGTAAATCGCGCCAAACACCGCAATCGGTATCGCAAATAACATTGCGTATGCTGCGGCCTTAAGAGTGCCAAAGGCTATCGGTACTAGGCTAAACTTAGGCTCAAATTCATCGTTCGCTGACGTCGATTGCCACACATATTGAGGCTCTGGATAACTTTCGTACCACACTTTTTGCCACAATGATGAGAGTGATATTTCAGGATAATCATTATCCACTTTTGCCACGCTGATCTTCTGCTCGCTTAACGTAGCGAGATAAAGCTCATTATTGGACATGGCGGCCAATTGAGGGGCTTTGTTGTACATCCTCTCAAACAACACCAGTTTTTCACTGGTCGTATAATGACTTTGGATTGTGCCATTAGGGTAGAAACTGTAAAAACCTTTGCGATAAGTATCCGGCAGTAACAGCATCACCTGCGGCGCTAATTTAAACTTACGAATCTGAGTCAGTTGACGTTCTTCATTTTGCAGCACATCAAACCATTGTGACACTAAGCCGTTACGGTGAGTCACCAGTAGCGAATAAGCACCGGACAATAAGTTGATTTGTGCCACGGCTCGATCGGAATTACCTTGGCTTAAATCAACCACTTCTCGCACGAAATAACCTTGACGACTCTTAACTGCAACAACCAATTCGGACCCTGAGCGAAGATAAAGCGTTTTACCATCTGGCGTAAAAAGCAATTGGTCCAAAGAAGGAAATGAGCCTTGAAACACAAAGCGCTGAATTGGCTCAACGTTATCACTCGTTAAGGTTTGTACTATCACCTCATCATTATCGAGATAAGAAGCGAAGAAAAGTGCCTCATCAGTAACGGCGAAGGCAAACTGGCGTAACGTTTGCGTTTTATGAGTCAGCCGAAATGTAGAAGGTAAACTGACGCGCTCAAGATAAGGAGAAAACTGGCGACCTTCCATGCTATGCAGATAACTGAATTTAGGGCGAGCAATAAAGACCTCTCCCGCCACATTGCTAGCGGCAAACCACCCATCCAGCGGGGGAGCTTGGCTAAAAAGATCAACGCGAATGGGGAGACTATCCGACCACAATGCGTGTTCCGTTTTGCCGTCCAAGGGCCAAAAGTTCATGCTGCCGTTAAGGTCAACAACAAAGGCATTCTCGCCGTATTCATCTATGGCCAAAAATTGAGGATTGGAAGTGGTTATACTCACTTGCGCCACGTTCCTTTCAATTTTTGCGCTACCAAAAAGAGGGAAAACAACCATCGCAAGATAGACAAAAATCAGAACTAAAGCGCCAAGTACACTCACGCCACCAAAACTCACTGCAAGGCGAACCAAACGGTCTTTTATCAACCGTTTTCTGTCACGTTCCTTCAATGAAAATTCACTTGGTGCCATTGCTCTCTCTACCCTTTTTCCTGTCTGCGTATAATATGTAATTTTCGTGACAAGTATATTACAACTCGCAATAAACGACTGAAAATAAAACAACTATACTCAACTTGCCTACTTGAAATAAAAATGTCACATAAAAGGCATAGTTTGCATAATCATCAATACCCGAATTGATTGCTGTGCAGAATCGCACAATCAGCACACAGAGGGTGAGTCAGTAAAAAACGTCAATTGAGTTAAAAGGTAACATGAATGAGTACGGACAAGTTGTATATCGACAAGGAATTGAGCTGGCTTTCGTTTAATGAACGCGTATTGCAAGAAGCCGCAGATAAAACCGTGCCTTTAATCGAGAGAATACGGTTTTTAGGTATTTTTTCTAACAATCTGGATGAGTTCTATAAAGTTCGCTTTTCCGATGTAAAACGGCAAATTTTGATCAACCGAGAACGTGGTGGTAACGATACTACCAAGCATTTGCTGACACGAATGCAAAGTAAGGCATTCAAACTCAACCAAGATTTCGACAATCTCTATAATGAGCTTATTTTAGAAATGGCACGCCGCCGTATCTTCTTGGTTAATGAAACGCAGTTGGATGAGACTCAGAAAAAATGGATCACTAAGTATTTCCATAAAGAAGTGCGCCCGCATATTACACCGCTGCTCATGACTGACGACATTGATGTCATGCAATTTTTGAAAGATGAATATGCCTACATTGCCGTTGATCTCAAACACAATGACCGCAGCCAATATGCGCTGATTGAAATCCCGACAGACCACCTACCGCGCTTTGTCATGGTGCCGGAGCAAAAGGGCAAACGCCGCAAAACCATCATCTTATTGGACAACATCATTCGCCACTGCCTCGATGAGATTTTCCGCGGTTTTTTTGACTATGAAGAGCTCACGGGGTACGCGATGAAAATGACACGTGATGCGGAATATGACTTGCGACGGGAAGTCGAATACAGTTTGTTAGAACAGATGTCAGAAGGGTTGAATCAACGCTTAAGTGCTATGCCCGTACGCTTTGTTTATGAACGCGAAATGCCGACAAAAATGCTTAAATTCTTGTGCGAAAAACTCAAAATATCGCACTATGATAGCCTTCTTCCTGGTGGTCGTTACCATAACTTTAAAGATTTTATTGGGTTCCCAAACGTGGGGCGTGACTATTTAGAAAACAAGCCGCTACCACCCATGCAATGTGCTGACTTTGAAGGTTTTGCCAATGCATTTGATGCGATTCGCGCTCAGGATATTCTACTTCACTATCCTTACCACTCATTTGAACACATTACCGAGTTGGTAAGACAAGCCTCATTTGATCCCAAAGTGATCAGCATCAAAATTAATATTTATCGTGTTGCCAAAGATTCTCGCCTAATGAACTCGCTCGTCGATGCGGTACACAATGGCAAACGAGTGGTGGTAGTGGTTGAGTTACAAGCACGGTTTGATGAAGAAGCCAACATTGAATGGTCACGTATTTTAACCGAAGCGGGGGTCCAAGTAATTTTCGGTGCTCCCGGATTAAAAATTCACTCTAAATTGCTGCTCATTAGCCGCAAAGAACAGGACAACATCGTTCGCTACGCACACATCGGCACGGGCAACTTCCATGAAAAAACCGCCCGTATCTATACGGACTTTTCACTACTGACCGCCGACAATGAAATTGCTACCGAAGTACGAAACGTGTTTGGCTATATTGAAAACCCTTACCGACCAGTTAAATTTAGCCATCTCATTGTGTCGCCAAGAAACTCTCGGATTCAGCTTTATCGATTAATCGACAGTGAAATCGCCAATGTGAAACTTGGTAAAAAAGCCGCAATCACTTTAAAGTTAAATAACTTAGTGGATAAAGGGTTGATCAATAAACTGTATGGTGCGAGTAGCGCGGGCGTACAAATTAAGATGATCGTCCGGGGCATGTGTTCACTGGTTCCGGGAATTGAGGGCGTGAGTGACAATATCAAAATCATCAGCATCGTTGATCGCTTTTTGGAACACCCTCGTGTCATTATTACGCACAATGATGGCAACCCGCTGGTGTATATCTCCTCTGCCGACTGGATGACGCGCAATATCGATCATCGTATCGAAGTAACGACACCAATTCGTGACCCACGTTTGAAACAGCGTATGATTGACATTATGAATTTACAATTTACCGATACAGTGAAAGCGCGCTGGATAGACAAAGAGATGAGCAATAATTATGTAGAACGTGGTAACCGTAAAAAAGTGCGTTCGCAATTTGCCATCTACGACTATCTTAAGAATGTAGAAAGACAGACCAGAAAGAGCAAAGAACCCTTACATGACAATCAACCCAACTAATACTATTCGCGATATTGCGGCCATCGATTTAGGCTCTAACAGCTTTCATATGGTGGTGGCCAAAGTCGTCGATCAAGACCTGCAACTGGTGAGCCGCCATAAGCAACGTGTACGCTTGGCGGCTGGGTTAGATGAACAAAAAAATTTGGATGCCGATGCCATAGAGCGAGGACTTGAATGCTTAGCGATGTTTGCCGAGCGGTTGCAAGGTTTCGAACCTGAAAACGTGCGTATCGCGGCCACGCATACACTGCGTCAAGCCAATAATGCTCATACATTCTTGCAACGAGCCAAACAAGTACTGCCTTTCCCTATTGAAATCATTCCCGGAGCTGAGGAAGCACGCTTAATTTATTTAGGCGTGGCACATACTCAACCTCAAGCAGCGTCTATGTTGGTGGTGGATATCGGTGGCGGCAGTACCGAGATGGTGATTGGCCAAGGGTTTGATCCAGACCTAATCAACAGCAAGCAAATGGGATGCGTCAGCTATACCGACCGTTACTTCGCTGATGGTAGGCTTTCAAGCAGAAACTTCGCTCATGCGATATTAGCCGCCGAGCAAAAAATCGAATCTATTGCGGCGAAATATCGCAAAAAAGGGTGGGAAGTCGCCTTCGGCTCGTCAGGAACCATCAAAGCCATTCACGAAGTACTGATTGGTTTGGGCTTTGATGATGGCATCATCACGCTTGAGCGAGTCAATAAACTCATTGAAAAACTCTGTGAATGGCAAAGTATTGATGAGATCGAACTCAGCGCATTGACTGACGATAGAAAACCCGTTTTTGCTGCGGGAGTTGCCATTTTAAGCGCGGTTTTAAAATCGCTGCGTGTGAAAGAGATGCATTTTTCTGATGGTGCATTACGAGAAGGTTTGCTTTATGAGATGGAAGATCGGTTCAAGTATTCCGATATCCGTTTACGTACCACTGAAAACCTCGCGATGAAGCATCTAGTCGACTTAGAGCATGCCGCTAAAGTCAAAGGCCATGCAAAAGAGTTTCTACAGAATGTGACCCCAGAGCTAGGATTGAAAAAAGGCAGCGAACTGTTTGATCTTTTGGAATGGGGAGCGTTATTGCATGAGGTGGGATTGAGCATCAACTTACAAGGCTTTCACCGACACTCTGCTTATATCTTGCGTCACACCAACATGCCCGGTTTTAACAGCGAGCAACAGCAAGTGCTATCGACCTTAGCGCGCTTTCAACGCAAATCCCTCAAGCTGCAAGAAATGAATGATTTCACCTTGTTTAAGAAAAAGCACATTATTGGCCTCATCCGCGTGTTGCGTTTAGCGATTGTTGTCAATAGCCAACGTAATGATGATCCTCTTCCTGAGTTAACGCTCAGCGCAAAAGATGATGAGTGGAAACTAGAATGTGAAGACGCCAATTGGTTAGAAAATAATAAATTATTACATGCGGATCTGATGTGCGAACAACAGTATTGGCGAAGTGTCGGTTGGCAGCTCAATGTTTAATTTGAATTGGGTTTGATTAAAAATAGCGAGCGAACAGCTCGTTATTTTATGCCCACTTTAGCTAGTTCTTGCAAAGCAAACTCGGCACTGACAGGCACATAACCATCTTTCCCAACAATCGCTTGTCCTTGCTTAGAAAAAATGAAACGGATAAATTCTCGCTGCATGGGTGGCAGATCCTGATTAGGATGTTTATTCACATACACATACAAATAGCGAGATAACGGATAAGCACCTGATAGAATATTTTCATAACTTGCGGCAATAAACTGATCGCCTTGTTTGGCTATCGGAATCAATTTCACACCAGAAACCTGATAACCAACACCAGAATAACCGATAGTATTGATCGACGAAGCAACCGATTGTACAACCGATGCCGATCCCGGCTGCTCGTTTACTCCCTTTTTGAAATCGCCACCACACAGTGCGTTTTGTTTGAAATAGCCATAAGTTCCCGACACCGAATTTCGGCCAAACAGTTGAATTCCCCGCTTAGCCCAATCCTCATCAACGCCCAATTGCGCCCAAGTATTGGTCGGTTGTGTAGCACCGCAGCGCAACGTGGATGAGAAAATACTGTCTAATTGAGTAAAATTAAGCCCTTTGATTGAATTATCTCGATGTACAAAAATACCAATGGCATCTATCGCAACCCGCAATGCCGTCGGCTTATAACCGTGTGCGCGTTCAAATGCTTCAATCTCACGACCACGCATCGGTCGACTCATTGGGCCAAATTGCGCCGTTCCTTCAGTTAAAGCAGGAGGCGCAGTGGAAGAACCTGAGGCTTGAACTTGAGCATTGATATTTGGGTAGATCGTCTTAAACTCTTCAACCCAGAGCGTCGTCATTCCTGCCAGAGTGTCTGACCCCACTGAAAGTAAACTACCTGCAACACCGTTAGTTTTTGAGTAATCCACGAGCGGCTGAGCGCTCACGGCGTTCGTGGTAATCAGTAAGTAAAAACAGAGAAAGGCTGTAAATATGCGATGTATCATGACAGCACAACCAAACGTTTAGGCAAAATAAAAGAGAATTTGCTGCCAACCCCCACTTCACTGTGAATCTGCAAATGCGTGTCATGATGTGACAATGCATGCTTAACAATCGCGAGCCCAAGCCCACTTCCTCCAGTATCTCGCGAACGTGCTTTATCGACACGATAAAAACGTTCCGTTAAACGATGTAAATGCTGTGGCTCAATCCCTTCCCCTTTATCCACCACGTCTAAACAAGCACCTTGCGCGTTTTGATACCAACGCACATTAATTTCCGCTCCCGGAGGCGTATATTTGACGGCGTTATAAACAAGGTTTGATATAGCACTGCGCAGTTGATCTTCATCGGCCAATACTTTAAGTCGCTTATCGACATCAAAATGCAGTCGATGATGATGATCGCCACTTAAACTGATCGCTTCTTTTTCAAGTACTTCCAACATAGCCGGAACATCAACCACTTCATCCAGCTCATGCATTGGCGCCGCTTCAATTTTTGACAACGTCAGCAGTTGATTGACTAAACTGTTCATACGGTTTAACTGCTCAGTCATCACTCCATGTGCCTTAGGCCACATCGGCCCTACCAGCATGTCAGGGTCTTCTGTCATCTCAAGATACCCTTGCAACACCGTCATCGGCGTTCTCAGTTCATGAGAAACGTTAGCAAAGAAATTTCGGCGCATGCCTTCTAACTGTTTCAACTGAGTGACATCACGCACAACCATCAAATGCTCACCTTCTGTGTAAGGCACAATACGCAGCTCTAACATGCGCTCAACATTAAGTGGAGAGCGCATTTCAAGTGGTTCTGTGAAATCATCTTTTTGCAGATATTTGATAAAATCAGGGGCGCGCAATAAATTTGAGATAGGTTGACCTGCATCGTCTGGCCAGCGAAAACCGAGCAGGTGTTGTGCAAGTCGGTTACACCAAACAATGTTCCCTTCGTCACGGAACACCACCACCGCATCGGGTAGCGATTCAGCCCCGTTACGAAAGCGGCGGATCAAATTGGTCAGTTCTTTGCGTTTTTTACGTTGACGTTGCTGTAAACGGTAAATCCCATTAAACAGGTATTCCCAATTTCCAGTCCCGGAAGGCGGCGTTAAACGTTTTTCATCCCACAACCAAGCCGACAAGCGCATTTGGTTATGCAAATGCCAAATCAGTTGCAACGCCGTAGCCGCTAGCAGCAGCCAAGCCATATGGCCAAAGATCCAGCCAACGATAATCCAAGGAGAGTAAAAAAAAGCCAGCTCCCAAGCCAGCCTTTTCCACGTTAAACGTTCAACCATTTCGTACCTTAATTAATCCTTTATGTTCTGGATGAAAAGCGATAACCGGCACCACGTACTGTTTGAATTAATTTATCGTGGCCAGCCTCTTCTAACGCTTTTCTCAGACGGCGTATATGAACATCGACAGTGCGGTCTTCAACATAAACGTTGGTACCCCACACATTGTTCAATAACTGCTCACGGCTATAGACGCGTTCTTGGTGCGTCATAAAGAAGTGTAGCATTTTGAATTCCGTCGGCCCCATCTCTAAGGCATTATCATTAGCCGTTACTCGATGAGAGACAGGATCTAACTTCAATCCTTGCACGTCGATCACATCTTCCAGTGCTGTCGGTGTGACGCGCCGGATAACCGCTTTCAAACGAGCTACCAACTCTTTAGGCGAAAAAGGTTTGGTTATGTAATCATCCGCACCCACTTCAAGGCCGCGAACTTTATCTTCTTCTTCACCACGGGCGGTTAACATCACAACCGGAATGTTGCGTGTTAATTCTTCACGCTTCATATGCTTAATAAAGTTGATACCACTCCCGCCGGGCAACATCCAATCTAATAACACAAGATCGGGAAAGGGTTCAGCCAGTTTACTCACCGCCGTGTCGTAATCTTCCGCTTCAACAGCTTGATAACCTTTTTGCTCAAGCACGAAACACAACATTTCGCGAATGGGTGCTTCGTCTTCAACAACCAGAATCCTTCTAGACATTTGAATAACCTTTCTATGTAATCAACGCTATGCATTATGGGAAACAATTATGACACTTTTGTGACCTTTGCAAACAATTTTTCATATAAGTTTCTTATCAAGTTCATGATTATATTTTGAAATTGATTTAAGACTTTAGCTTTCAAATCCCCTATCATGTTGCGTCTTCTAATTAAGTAAGAGAAAGAATATGTGGTTTAAAAACTGTATGGTTTATCGTGTTAATCGCGATGTAGAATTCAACGCCGATCAGCTCGAAAAACAACTGGCCGAATTTCGTTTTACGCCATGCGGCAGCCAAGATAAGCAAAAATTTGGTTGGGTTAACGCAATGGGTAAACACGGCGACATGATGACCCACGTTTCTGAAGACCGTATTCTGATCTGCGCGAAAAAAGAAGAAAAGATGTTACCTGCTTCGGTCATTAAAGATTCTTTGAATGCCAAAGTTGAAGCGATGGAAGTGGAAGAAGGGCGACCTCTCAAGAAAAAGGAGAAGGAAAGCCTCAAGGAAGATATTGTCATCGATCTCCTACCTAGAGCATTTAGCCGCAGCAATCTCACCTTTGTGCTTATTCTACCCAAGCAAGGCTTCATTTTAGTCGATGCAGCAAGCTACAAAAAAGCTGAGGACGTTTTGGCGCTGCTACGCAAAACCATGGGTAGCCTACCCGTAGTACCTGCGATCCCAGAACAAGCGGTAGAAACAACACTTACTCAGTGGGTTAAAAGTGGCGAACTGCCACAAGGGTTTAGCTTGTTGGATGAAGCTGAATTAAAGTCGTTATTAGAAGATGGCGCAGTGATCCGCTGTAAGAAACAAGAACTGACAAGCGATGAGATCTTAAGCCATATTGAAGCCAATAAAGTTGTCACTAAACTGGCATTGAACTGGCAAGATCGCCTGAGCTTTATTCTGGCTGAAGATTGTAGCATTAAGCGTTTGGCATTTAGCGATGAGCTCAAAGAACAAAATGAAGATATTCCACGAGAAGAGCAAGCGGCTCGCTTTGATGCCGATTTCTCATTAATGTGTGGTGAAATGTCGGCATTTTTGCCTAACTTATTTGACGTTCTCGGCGGCCTTCCTCACCCGAACGCTTAACAAAAGCATCATGCAAAAGCCCAATACCCTTAAAAGTGTTGGGCTTTTTTGTATCACTTACGATCCCTACTAGGCATAAGGTTATTTTTAACGTAAAATTTGCGCCCCTCCAATACCATCAGGTGGTATTGGCCTGACTTGAGATCAGATTAGAGAAAAACAATGAGCACACATACCCCTTTTGTCCCCGAGCTACTATCACCGGCGGGCAGTCTAAAAAACATGCGTTATGCGTTTGCTTACGGTGCAGATGCCGTTTATGCCGGCCAACCTCGTTATAGCCTTCGTGTACGCAACAACGAATTTAACCATGAAAACCTGCAAATCGGTATCGATGAAGCACATGCTTTGGGTAAAAAATTGTACGTGGTTTGTAATATTCAACCCCACAACTCAAAACTTAAGACATTCATCCGAGATCTAAAGCCTGTGGTTGAAATGGGACCAGATGCGCTCATTATGTCTGACCCTGGGCTTATCATGATGGTTCGTGAAGCATTTCCTGAAATGCCTATTCACCTTTCAGTTCAAGCCAATGCTGTTAACTGGGCAACAGTTAAGTTCTGGGCATCCCAAGGCGTTGAACGAGTGATTCTATCACGCGAACTTTCGTTGGAAGAAATTGAAGAAATTCGTGAGCAATGTCCAACGACCGAACTCGAAATTTTTGTTCATGGCGCATTATGCATGGCTTATTCAGGTCGCTGTCTATTGTCTGGCTACATTAATAAACGTGATCCAAACCAAGGAACATGCACTAATGCATGTCGTTGGGAATACAAAGTTGAATCAGCCAAAGAAGACGAAACCGGTCAAATTGTCGAGAAATTTGATCCAGCAGCAGTTCAAACTATCAAGGTACAAGAAGAGCGCCCTGATAATACACTTGGTTTAGGCAAACCGATTGATGATGTGGTTTTGCTTTCAGAAAGCCATCGTCCAGAAGAGAAGATGGCCGCTTTTGAAGACGAACATGGCACCTACATTATGAACTCAAAAGATCTACGAGCCGTACAGCATGTAGAACGATTGACGAAAATGGGCGTGCATTCATTAAAAATAGAAGGCCGTACTAAATCTTTCTATTATTGCGCTCGTACAGCTCAAGTGTACCGCAAAGCAATTGATGACGCAGTTTCAGGTAAACCATTTGATGAAAGCCTGATGGGCACTTTAGAAAGCCTTGCACACCGTGGCTATACCGAAGGTTTCTTGCGACGCCACACACACGATACTTATCAAAACTATGACTATGGCTATTCAGTCTCAGATTCACAGCAATTTGTTGGCGAATTTACGGGTAAACGTCGTGGTGAAATGGCTGAAGTTGAAGTTAAAAACAAGTTTATCTTAGGTGATAGTTTAGAGCTGATGACCCCAAAAGGGAATATTGTCTTCAGACTTGAAGCAATGGAAAACCGCAAAGGTGAAACTGTTGATGACGCAAAAGGAAACGGTCACTTTGTTTATATCCCGGTTCCTGAAGAGTTGGATTTAAACTTTGCTCTGTTAATGCGTAACTTGAATGCTGGCCAAGATACTCGTAATCCCGTAGGCAAGTAGTCATGGCATTATTGATCACCAGTAAATGCATTAACTGTGATATGTGTGATCCGGAATGCCCAAATGGCGCAATCTCTATGGGCAACCGGATCTATGAAATTGATCCTAATCTATGTACTGAATGCAAAGGACATTACGACAAGCCCACCTGTCAATCCGTATGTCCGATAACAAACTGCATCATTACCGATCCAGAACACATAGAAACTGAACATCAACTACTTGAAAAATTCGTCGTTATTCAAGGTTTAGCCTAATCATTGTAAAAGAGCCCAATCGTTAAGATTGGGCTCTTTTTTTTATCGGTGTGCTAAGCCTTTACTGTTGAGATAGTTCAACATATGAGGTCGAGATTCTTGTGCTAATTTAGCCGTTACCTCTGTAGACCAAGCCGCTTGCTTGGTATTGGAAGAACGCGTCTGATAATAAGCCCTCATCGTCTCATCATATTGCTCTATTTCAGCATAACTCAAAGCATGGTAGGTATTCTCATGAACAATTACCTCAGGAGATAAACGAGGTTTTAGTTGTGGATTCTGAGCCGGATACCCCAAACACATACCAAATAACACTGCGCAATATGAAGGAAGCTCTAATAACTCATCCACTTCTTTAGGTGAATTTCTTAAGCCGCCAATATAAACACCACCCAATCCCATCGATTCTGCCGCCAATAAACAGTTTTGTGCCATGATCCCAGCGTCTACAGCGCCAATCAAAGTGAGTTCAATCAGCTCTGGTTTTACTTCAGGATTAATGGCGTAATGACGTTGGTAGTCAATGCAGAACACTAAAAACTCAGCAGCGCTTGCAACATAAGCTTGGTTGCCCGCCAGTATAGCCAACTGCTCGCGTTTATCTTTATCCGTAACACGAATGATTGAATTAACCTGTAATAGGCTCGATGATGATGCCGCAATACCAGCAGAAATAATTGTACTCAGCTGATCTGGAGTTATCTTCTGATCGGTAAAAGATCGGATAGAACGATGTGCAAGAATAGTTTCAATGACTGGATTCATCTTATATTTTTCCCTACGAGGATATTGCCACTATCTTAGCAAGCATTACCTACTGATGCCGTAAAAATGCAAACTTAAAATTAGCACAGAAAAGATCGGTTTAATGCAGTATGGGGGCGATACTTTTATTGAAGTTATTGAAGAACAGGAATGTTCTAAAAAATAATAAGGAGATGAAAAATAGCAAAAAGCCTCAGCATTTCTGC
>NZ_CP031479.1:2471480-2474547 GCF_003390515.1 Vibrio anguillarum
CCACAAAACCCCTTCGGTGTTGTATGGTTAAGCCTCACGGGCAATTAGTATTGGTTAGCTCAACGCCTCGCAGCGCTTACACACCCAACCTATCAACGTTCTAGTCTCGAACAACCCTTTAGGACACTTAAAGTGCCAGGGAAGACTCATCTCAGGGCTCGCTTCGCGCTTAGATGCTTTCAGCGCTTATCAATTCCGAACTTAGCTACCGGGCAATGCCATTGGCATGACAACCCGAACACCAGCGGTTCGTCCACTCCGGTCCTCTCGTACTAGGAGCAGCCCCCTTCAATCTTCCAACGCCCACGGCAGATAGGGACCGAACTGTCTCACGACGTTCTAAACCCAGCTCGCGTACCACTTTAAATGGCGAACAGCCATACCCTTGGGACCGACTTCAGCCCCAGGATGTGATGAGCCGACATCGAGGTGCCAAACACCGCCGTCGATATGAACTCTTGGGCGGTATCAGCCTGTTATCCCCGGAGTACCTTTTATCCGTTGAGCGATGGCCCTTCCATTCAGAACCACCGGATCACTATGACCTACTTTCGTACCTGCTCGAACCGTCATTCTCGCAGTTAAGCGGGCTTATGCCATTGCACTAACCTCACGATGTCCAACCGTGATTAGCCCACCTTCGTGCTCCTCCGTTACTCTTTGGGAGGAGACCGCCCCAGTCAAACTACCCACCAGGCACTGTCCGCAACCCCGATGAGGGGCCTACGTTAGAACATCAAAACGACAAGGGTGGTATTTCAAGGTCGACTCCACGCAATCTAGCGACTGCGCTTCTAAGTCTCCCACCTATCCTACACATGTAGGTTCAATGTTCAGTGCCAAGCTGTAGTAAAGGTTCACGGGGTCTTTCCGTCTAGCCGCGGGTACACTGCATCTTCACAGCGATTTCAATTTCACTGAGTCTCGGGTGGAGACAGCGTGGCCATCATTACGCCATTCGTGCAGGTCGGAACTTACCCGACAAGGAATTTCGCTACCTTAGGACCGTTATAGTTACGGCCGCCGTTTACCGGGGCTTCGATCAAGAGCTTCGACCTAAGTCTAACCCCATCAATTAACCTTCCGGCACCGGGCAGGCGTCACACCGTATACGTCATCTTGCGATTTTGCACAGTGCTGTGTTTTTAATAAACAGTTGCAGCCACCTGGTATCTGCGACTCTCGTCAGCTCCATCCGCGAGGGACTTCACCAATAAGAGCGTACCTTCTCCCGAAGTTACGGTACCATTTTGCCTAGTTCCTTCACCCGAGTTCTCTCAAGCGCCTTGGTATTCTCTACCCGACCACCTGTGTCGGTTTGGGGTACGATTGCTTATAATCTGAAGCTTAGAGGCTTTTCCTGGAAGCAGGGCATCAATGACTTCACTGCCGTAGCAGCTCGACGTCGTGTCTCAGCCTAACAAGAAACCGGATTTACCTAGTCTCTTAGCCTACGCACTTGAACCAGGACAACCGTCGCCTGGCCCACCTAGCCTTCTCCGTCCCCCCATCGCAATTATAAGCAGTACGGGAATATTAACCCGTTTCCCATCGACTACGCTTTTCAGCCTCGCCTTAGGGGTCGACTTACCCTGCCCCGATTAACGTTGGACAGGAACCCTTGGTCTTCCGGCGGGGAGGTTTTTCACCCCCCTTATCGTTACTCATGTCAGCATTCGCACTTCTGATACCTCCAGCATGCTTTACAACACACCTTCAACGGCTTACAGAACGCTCCCCTACCCAATACAGTAAACTGTATTGCCGCAGCTTCGGTTTACTACTTAGCCCCGTTACATCTTCCGCGCAGGCCGACTCGACCAGTGAGCTATTACGCTTTCTTTAAATGATGGCTGCTTCTAAGCCAACATCCTGGCTGTCTGAGCCTTCCCACATCGTTTCCCACTTAGTAGTAATTTGGGACCTTAGCTGGCGGTCTGGGTTGTTTCCCTCTCCACGACGGACGTTAGCACCCGCCGTGTGTCTCCCGGATAGTACTTACTGGTATTCGGAGTTTGCAAAGGGTTGGTAAGTCGGGATGACCCCCTAGCCTTAACAGTGCTCTACCCCCAGTAGTATTCGTCCGAGGCGCTACCTAAATAGCTTTCGGGGAGAACCAGCTATCTCCGAGTTTGATTGGCCTTTCACCCCTAGCCACAAGTCATCCGCTAATTTTTCAACATTAGTCGGTTCGGTCCTCCAGTTGATGTTACTCAACCTTCAACCTGCCCATGGCTAGATCACCCGGTTTCGGGTCTATATCCAGAGACTGAAGCGCCCAGTTAAGACTCGGTTTCCCTACGGCTCCCCTATTCGGTTAACCTTGCCACTGAATATAAGTCGCTGACCCATTATACAAAAGGTACGCAGTCACACCACGAAGGTGCTCCTACTGCTTGTACGTACACGGTTTCAGGTTCTATTTCACTCCCCTCACAGGGGTTCTTTTCGCCTTTCCCTCACGGTACTGGTTCACTATCGGTCAGTCAGTAGTATTTAGCCTTGGAGGATGGTCCCCCCATGTTCAGACAGGATAACACGTGTCCCGCCTTACTCGATTTCACTTATAATGATGGAACAGTTACGGGGCTATCACCCTTTATTGCGCCACTTTCCAGAGGCTTCACCTGCATCATTAAAAGCTTAAGGGCTAGTCCAATTTCGCTCGCCGCTACTTTCGGAATCTCTGTTGATTTCTTCTCCTCGGGGTACTTAGATGTTTCAGTTCCCCCGGTTTGCCTCCTTACCCTATGTATTCAGGTAAGGATACGTGCTTATGCACGTGGGTTTCCCCATTCGGAAATCGTAGACTCAAGTGGCTGTTACTGCCTAATCTACGCTTATCGCAAGTTACTACGTCCTTCATCGCCTCTGACTGCCAAGGCATCCACCGTGTACGCTTAGTCACTTAACCATACAACCCGAAGAAGTTTCGTGTTGTGGACAAGTCACCAAGGTTGTCTCTCATTATTTGAATGAGCGCGAGACGTTTGATTTTGCCGGACTCAATTTTGAAAACTTACCGTAGTAAGCTTTCCCAAGAACACTTGAATGTGTTTGGTATCAA
>NZ_CP031479.1:2502179-2663352 GCF_003390515.1 Vibrio anguillarum
GTTTATATTGTTAAAGAGCTTGCTTGGATGCTTATCTAAAAGCATTCAAAGCGGACGAACATTCTAGCGATATAACCTTAAGTGTCAAACACTTTATCGATTATTTCTTTTAAACAAGTGTCCATCTGTTATCAGCAGAAGTAACTAGCACTGCCCTGACAACGAGGCGCATTATAGGTAGTTTAGAGAAGGACACAAGTCTTAAAATGAAACTTTCTCATAAAAACGAACCGACAGCTCACAAAAGAACCAATGAGAGTAATTTTCAAACAAAAAGGGCCATTTCTGGCCCTTTTGAATGTAAATGTTTAGTCTTGATGAGCAATAATTTGGTCATTGCTAACAACTAGCTTAACTTTTTTATCCGGTAGGATTCTTCCTGCCAAGATTTCTTTCGCTAATGGATTTTCAACGCTTTGTTGAATCGCGCGTTTCAATGGTCTTGCTCCGTAAACAGGATCAAACCCAACTTGAGAAATCAGCTCTAACGCTTTTTCAGATACCTCAAGCTGATAACCTTTCTCTTCCATTCGTTTACCAAGACGGGCTAATTGAATAGAAGCGATCGATTTAATTTGTTCTTGCGCCAACGGATGGAATACTACACTTTCATCCACTCGGTTTAAGAACTCTGGTCTAAAATGTTTACCTACAATCTCCATTACCTCTTTTTTAATGCCTTCATAATCCAAGCTTGCGAATTTTTCTTGAATTTGTGAAGACCCTAAGTTTGAGGTCATAATTACCACTGTATTACGAAAATCAACTGTGCGTCCTTGTCCATCAGTTAAGCGCCCATCATCTAATACCTGTAGCAGGATATTAAAGACATCAGGGTGTGCTTTCTCAACTTCATCCAACAAGATAACCGAGTACGGTTTACGACGAATAGCCTCGGTCAAGTAGCCACCCTCTTCGTAGCCCACATAACCTGGAGGCGCGCCGACTAATCGTGCTACTGAGTGTTTTTCCATAAACTCAGACATGTCGATTCGCACCATGGCATCTTCACTATCAAACATAAAGTTTGCGAGTGTTTTACACAATTCAGTTTTACCCACACCAGTTGGCCCTAAGAATAAGAAGGAACCAATCGGTCTATTTGGATCAGATAACCCAGCTCGGCTACGGCGAATCGCATTTGATACCACTTCGACGGCTTCAACTTGTCCGATAACTCGTTGATGCAGCGCATCCTCCATTTGCAGCAGTTTTTCTTTCTCAGCTTCCAGCATTTTAGAAACTGGAATACCAGTTTGCTTTGAAAGCACTTCCGCAATTTCTACATCAGTTACTTTGTTGCGCAGTAAAGTCATCTCTTGCATTTCAGCTTGAGTTGCAAGGTCGAGCTGCTTTTCAAGTTCAGGAATTCGGCCATATTGAAGTTCTGACATACGGTTCAAGTCACCCGCTCTACGTGCGAAATCCATATCCATACGCGCTTGCTCTAATTCGGACTTAATATGCTGAGTACCCGAAAGAGCTGCTTTTTCCGCATTCCAAACTTCTTCCAGCTCGGCAAACTCGCGCTCTTTCACTTTTAACTCTTCGTTTAACACCTGTAAGCGTTTTTCACTCGCTTCATCGTGTTCATTCGTTAGCGCTTGTTGCTCAATTTTCAGCTGAATAATTTTGCGCTCAAGCTTATCTAAAGATTCTGGCTTTGAATCTATTTGCATTCGAATACTTGAAGCGGCTTCATCGATCAAGTCAATCGCTTTATCGGGCAACTGGCGATCAGAAATATAACGGTGCGATAAACTCGCAGCAGCAACAATAGCGGGATCGGTGATCTCCACATGGTGATGGAGCTCATAACGCTCTTTCAAACCACGCAAAATAGCTACTGTGTCTTCTACGCTAGGTTCATCAACCAGTACCTTTTGGAAACGTCGCTCAAGTGCCGGATCTTTCTCTATATATTGACGATACTCGTCTAAAGTGGTCGCACCGACGCAGTGTAGATCTCCTCGAGCCAGAGCGGGCTTAAGCATATTCCCCGCATCCATTGCGCCTTCGCCTCGACCTGCACCGACCATAGTGTGCAACTCATCAATAAAGAGGATGACATTACCCTCTTCTTTCGCTAGCTCGTTAAGCACCGATTTTAAGCGTTCTTCAAATTCACCACGATACTTAGCCCCTGCGACCAAAGACCCCATGTCTAATGACAATACTCGACGGCCACGTAGACCTTCTGGTACTTCATTATTAATAATGCGCTGCGCTAACCCTTCCACAATCGCCGTTTTACCTACACCGGGCTCACCAATAATCACGGGGTTGTTTTTGGTCCGGCGTTGCAATACTTGAATGGTGCGACGAATTTCATCATCACGCCCGATGACAGGATCAAGTTTGCCTTGTTCCGCTCGTTCAGTTAGATCTATTGTGAATTTCTCAAGCGCTTGTCTTAGCTCTTCTGCATTTGGATCATTCACTTTCTGACCTCCACGCACTTTTTCTATTGCTTCAGAAACTTTTTTCTCGGTAAGCCCTATTTCTTTGAGTAATTGACCAAGCGCGCCCTTATCTTCTAGTGCGGCTAGCAAAAATACTTCCGAAGAAATGTAGGAATCTTGCCGTTTTTGCGCGAGTTTATCGCACAAATTGAACATAGTACCCATTGCGCTAGAAAGCTGAACATCACCACCGATGCCGCTAACTTTTGGCAAACGGTCTAATATCTCACTGAGCTTCGAGCGCAACTGCATAACGTCCACACTTAACATAGTAAGAAGTGGACGAATTGGACTGCCATTTTGATCGAGCAATGCCACCATCAAATGAACAGGCTCGATATATTGATGATCACGGCCTAATGCCAATGATTGAGCATCAGAAATGGCAATTTGAAATTTGCTTGTAAATCGATCAAGACGCATACCAACTTTCCTCACCTTAATTGAGAAACTAATCTTACGTAGCTAAAGATGGCTACGTACTAGTGCTTTTTCAAGGGGCAAGTTAGGGAAGATTGATCTTGCGTAAGTTACTCTTCGATCCAAATAAATGAAGCTTGGCGACCTGTGATTCCGTCGCGTCGATAGGAATAAAACTGATGAGGATTATGGAAGGTACAAAGGCCGCTATCTGATATTTCTGAAACACCGCATTGATGCAACCTTAACGTGGCTAACTGTGCAATATTTGCTAGCCATTTTCCATTCTCTTGAAGATAAAATGCGGCCTTTGCCTTGGTATTTTGATCAACAAAGGCATGGTATACATCATCACCGACTTCAAATGCCGTAGGACCGATAGCAGGACCGAGCCAAGCTAGGATATCACTAGAAAATTTGGCGAGCGCATTTTCGAGTATCCCATTAGCTAAACCGCGCCAACCAGCATGAACTGCAGCCACTTCGCTGCCTTGGTGATTAGTGAGTAGAACAGGTAAGCAATCAGCGGTCATTACAGAACAAACCACATTATGCTGATGGGTAAAAACACCATCGGCACTCAGAATCTGCTGAGTAGGTTGAGTAACCTCTAGCACTTGTGTTGAATGCGTTTGTTCAAGCCAAATAGGTTCAGAGGGCATCGCCGCTTGCTGCGTTAGCCATTGGCGATTTTTTTCAACGGATAAAGGATCATCCCCAACATGCATGCCTAAATTCAGCCCTTGATAAGGAGCTAACGAAAAGCCACCGACTCTAGTCGAGGAGAAAGCTTTTACATGTTTAGGTGCATTCCAGTTAGGGATGATCTTCTGCATTAGAACTCGTCTTTTTTATTCAACTTAGTATCTACGCGTAAAGCTTCCGCCATAATGATCATATCGTCAGGTACTGGCGCATGAAATTCTAGCATTTCACCAGTCACAGGATGCTCAAGTCGAAGCATAACGGCATGCAAAGCCTGACGATCAAAACCACGGATCATATCGGTCAGCTCTTGCGTTGCCCCTTTCGGAATGCGAGCGCGGCCACCATAGGCGGTATCCCCAAGCAAAGGATGCTGTAAATATGACATATGCACACGAATTTGGTGAGTACGGCCCGTTTCTAAACGCAAACGAAGTCGCGTATGTTCACGAAAATGCTCGGCCACACGATAGTGAGTTACCGCTGGTTTACCCATCGGGCTTACCGCCATCAATGTACGTTTTGTTGAGTGGCGGCCAATCGGCTTATCGATCATCCCACCAGCAGTCATAGTACCGATCACAATCGCTTCATATTCACGCGTAATCTTACGCTTTTGCAACGCTCGAACTAAGTGTGTTTGTGCAGGAACCGTTTTAGCGACCACCATTAGACCAGTCGTATCTTTATCCAAACGATGCACAATCCCCGCACGAGGTACTTCTGCAATAGCTGGATAGTGGAACAACAGTGCATTTAAGACTGTGCCATCTGGAGTACCCGCGCCTGGATGAACGACAAAATCTCGTGGTTTGTTGATGACCATAATATCGTCATCTTCATACACGATATCTAAAGGTATATCTTGCGCTTCCCAACGCTCTTCATCTTCAAGCTCGGCTTGGACCGTAATGATTTCTCCCCCCATGACTTTCGTTCTTGGTTTAGTGATCACCTCACCATTGACCTGAACTTTGCCTTCTAAAAGCCACTCTTTTAGACGTGAACGAGAGAAATCTGCGAATAATTCAGCGACAGCTTGGTCTAAACGTTGACCTAACTGGCTATCTTTTACTGTATTTGTTAATTCAATCTGCTGAGCCATATCGAACTTTTTTAAAAACCGTGAGACTAATAGCGTCTAGTATGGATAAAATATGGCGTCATTGTATCTGTTACTGCTAAGAAAGTAACGAAACGATTTGTAAAGCGATTACGCACTCAATTAAGAAGCATTAATTCAAGGAAACGACTCCTGTCATGAAACACCACACTTTATCAGGCTTACTCGCATTATCACTGTTATTTGGCTGTTCAAGCAGCGAAGAGATTGTCCCTGATGTGCCGCCTTCTGAATTATACTCAGAAGCGCAAACCTCACTGCAAAGTGGTAACTGGTTAACGGCCATTCAAAAACTTGAGGCGTTAGATTCACGTTATCCCTTCGGCGCGTATTCAGAACAAGTTCAACTTGACCTTATTTACGCTTACTACAAAAACGATGATCTTGCGTTAGGTTTAGCGACCATTGAACGCTTTACCCGTTTGAATCCAACCCATGAAAAAATGGATTGGGTACTCTACATGCGTGGTTTGACGCATATGGCGCAAGATCGCAACTTCATGCATGACCTATTTAATGTCGATCGCGCGGATCGTGATCCAGAACCGGTAAAAGCTGCGTTTGCTGATTTTAAGAAACTGCTGCAACGCTACCCAACAAGCCCTTATGCAGAAGATGCTCATAAACGCTTATTCGCGTTAAAAAATAGGCTGGCTGAATATGACCTTGCCACAGCTGATTTTTACTTACGCCGTGAATCTTGGATTGCGGCCATCAACCGTGCTCAGGAGCTACAAAAAACGTATCCAGACACTGAAGCGGCTCGCAAATCATTACACATTCAGTTGGAAGCGTATAAACAGCTCAAACTGAACGATGCCATTGCCAGAACTCAAAAGTTAATTGCACTCAATCCACAATAGTTTGCAATAAGCTTAGGTACGCCATGAAAACCACTCACGCTTTGAGTGGTTTTTTTATTTGGAGTCGATGGGAATAATAACACGCCAGCAAAAGACGGCTGGAAAATGAGTGGTGCAGGGAAAACTGAAATAAAAAGGGAGGTGTTCAAAACATCGTTAGAATAAAGATCACAAAAAACACTTGAATAAGAAATGAGCAGCGCTCTTTTTAGGCCGCAAAAACACCCTAAAAATGGGAAATTCTTAGCTTGATCTTTTAACCAATCTATCCAGATTGATAGGAATCACAAGCTTTTTCTTTACTCTTTGTCAGCACTCTTTGCGTGAGATCACGTTTAAACTCGCCCTTTGAAATCACATTCAATAAAGTGATCTATATCACATTACTTTAGTGTTAAATCAGTAATCTGAAGTTAACCCATGAGGGATGCAACAGAGGAAAACATCTATGAAAGTAACTATCACTGGTAAAAATATCGACATCACCTCTGCAATCCGCACTCACATTGAGAGCAAATTTAAAAAACTAGAAAAATGGCAAGTGGATATCATAGGATGCCAAGCTAGCTTTAGTGAAGAGCCCAATAAACAAAAAAGATTCGAAGCTATTATCACGGTACCCAAAGGACAATTAGTCGCTTCTGCAACCCACGAAGATCTTTACGCAGCTATCAATGAGGTAGAACAAAAATTAGAACGCCAACTCAACAAACTGCGCCATAAACCGGAAGCTCGTCGTACCGACAAACCGGAAGTAGAAGAAGAAGTTGAATAAAGTTTAATATGATGAAAAATAGCGCTTTCAAGCGCTATTTTTTTGCTTGACGCTCTACGGTTGCTTGCTTATTGTGTCTTTACATTCAAAGAGAAATCACCTTCTTATGCACTTAACCTCACTGTTCTTTTTTGACTTCTTTTTTCTCCAATAACCTTGGAGGCATGGTCGTTGACAGAAGATAAGTCAAAAACGAACAGGAAGCCTCCCACTGGGAGGCTTTTTTACAAGGACATTTTTATGACTGAAAAGCACTATTCACTTGAAGAGATCCGCTTGCGACTGAACGAGCTTGATGATCAACTGCTGAACCTACTGGCAGAGCGTCGAAAGTTCAGCATTGAAGTCGCTAAAAGCAAAGTGGAAACCGCAAAACCAGTGAGAGATGCAATACGTGAACAGCAACTTTTAGTCAAATTGATTAATACTGGTAAAGAAAAATACAATTTAGATGCTCAGTACATTACTAAACTATTTCATACCATCATTGAAGACTCCGTCTTGCTACAGCAAGCATACTTGCAGAATCTAGCCAATCCGCAACTAAGCCGTAAACCGCTCGCAAGGGTTGCTTTTTTAGGTGCTAAAGGTTCTTACTCCCATCTTGCAACTCGTGAGTACTTCAGTCGTAAAAATACAGAGTTGATCGAACTCAATTGCGATCAGTTTAAAGAAGTCACTAAAACAGTTGAATCAGGTCATGCTGACTATGGGGTATTGCCGATTGAAAATACCAGTTCAGGTTCAATTAACGAAGTGTATGATTTGCTGCAACATACTACCTTGTACATTGTCGGTGAGCTCACTTTACCGATTGAGCACTGCTTGGTCGCCACCTCTGAATTACGTTTGGAAGAGCTTAAAATCCTTTATTCACACCCACAGCCCCACCAGCAGTGCAGCGAATTTTTAAGCCGCCTAAAAGGCGTTACACTTGAAACCTGTGCGAGCACCGCTGATGCGATGCAAAAAGTACAGCAGCTTAATCGCAACGATGTTGCCGCAATTGGCAATGCTTCTAGCGGTAAACTGTATGGCTTACAATCGATCAAATCTAATATCGCCAATCAAACAGAAAACCAGACTCGCTTTATTGTTGTTGCGCGAAAACCCGTGGAAGTCTCTACTCAAATTCCAGCGAAGACGACATTAATCATGTCGACATCACAACAAGCTGGTTCACTTGTTGAAAGCTTGTTAGTGCTGCAACGCTACGGCATCAATATGACCAAATTGGAATCGAGACCTATTATGGGTAATCCTTGGGAAGAAATGTTCTATGTTGATCTTGAATCACATCTTGATTCCATTGAAATGCAGCAAGCATTGAATGAGCTAACAAAAATCACTAAGCATTTAAAAGTATTAGGTTGCTACCCAAGCGAAAATGTTAAACCGACCCAAGTAAAACTTCAATAATCACATTTAAGTCAAATATTTGACAGAAGTCAGCTGACAGCAATCAACATAGTTCATATAATGCCCAATCATTTCACACATAATTAATCACTATGTTTTGGGCTGTCAGCCTACTTTGAATTCACGGAATATATTCCGCACGTCATAAGATATCTGTGACACTTTCATTGTGAACGATGCCCTTTTCCAATAAATAAGGTTCATCTACTTATATCATGATGAAAATCCATCCTTTGGCTTTAATGCTATTTCTGCTAGGCATTTCAGCGCACATTCGAAGCTCAGAGCTCAATATTTATTTGTGGGAAGACACTATGTCACCGCAAATCGTTGATCAATGGCGGCAAAGTAGCGGCATCGATATTAATCTATATCATTTTGATAATGACGATGAACGCAGTCTATTGATGGTCAAAAGTGTCCAGCTACCTTTTGATATTGTAGTGTTAGATAACGTATCAGCTCTTATCTACTCTCGGCTCAACACCTTTGAAGATCTGAGTGCTCTACCGAATAGAAAGCATAATGATACGAAATGGAATCAAGCGTGCGGTAGCCACGCCATTCCCTACTTTTGGGGAACCGTAGGCATCGTCTACAAAAAAAGTAAATTTCCAGCCAAACCCAAAAACTGGGCTGATCTCATCGACATGCCACCAGCACTCCAAGGCCATGTGGGGATGCTTCACGATACAGTTGAAACCCTGTTGCCAGCATTGTATGCCCAACAACAATCGCCAATTACAAATAACGATAATGCACTGAAACAGGCTTATCAAAAGATGCTATCCGTGAATCGCAATATCTTAACCTATGAATATATATTGAGTTACGTCCGAAGCCATCCTGACAGTGATGGCTTAGATATGGCACTCGCATACAGCGGTGACCAATTTTCATTGAATAAGTATTTTGGCAGCAATGATTGGGATTTTGTCACCCCGCAAGGCCGACCCTATATTTGGGTTGATTGTTTAGCCATCAACAGCAATTCAAAAAATAAAGAACATGCAAAAGAGTTTATAAACCACTTATTGAGCCCAGAAGTTGCCGCAATAAATGCAAAAGATATTAAAGCTGCGACACCAAACTTAAGTGCCCTAAATTTAATGCCAGATAGTTACCGAAATGATGCATCATTATTTCCAAACCCAGCTTTGTTAGAGCAAGGCATTATTGATAGCGAATTGCTCCCTGCCGATATTAGTTTGAGAGCAAAAATCATTAACAGTATTTTGGAACAACATGAAGCTCAACAATAGAATTCTGTTGCTGATAACACCGGTTATTCTTCTCAGTGCAGTGGCATCTAGTTACATTATCTACTCCAATCAGAAAGATGCTTTGCTGAAAAGAGAAGAAAGCTATCTTCAACTGAGTATGGAAAAACTCGCGGGTCACTTTCGTCAAACCCAATACCTGGTGAATAGCTACGCTTACACCCTCACGAAAAGCGATATCATTCGTCACTACGTTGCACATGAGCGCAACCCTTATCGAGAGTTAGAACTGGTTGATAACTTTCAGCAAACATTGGACATTCTCCAATCACAAGAGAATAATTTCATTGCGTTATCGATTTTGGATGGCAGCAAAAATGTTCTTTATTATGCCGAAAATAGTGGTGACCCCTTCGCTAAAATCGATACAAAAATTCTCAACCACATACAAGACACTTTCGATAGCACACAGAAAACCTCTTATGTTGACTATACGACAAATTCCAGCGGTGAAGGTATTCTAGTTCGGTATGATGTTTTAGATACTCAAACACTTACGACACCGCTTAGCTATAACCGCGATAAAATTTTCTTTGTTGTTGTTTTCGTCGTACTAGAACCCTTTAATCGACTGATGAAGAAAATAGAATTTGATAACCGAAGTACCATTTTCTTCACTGACGTAGCGGATATTAAAAAGGTAGGATTAACGCAAACTGTTGAATTAAAATCAGATCTTTATGCCACGCTTGATCCTGCACAGTATCTAATTAACGACAAACTTTATGCCATTAAAAAACGGTTAGCGTTGTCGTTTGGAATATCGACTCTAGTGACTGTGTTGCTGCTTTTGTATTTATTATACCGGCATGTAATCAAGCCCATATCCCAATTAGATCAACAATTGAAAGAAGTAGAGAATAAGCAGCGTGACAATATCGAAACTCTCAAGAGTAACGATGAAATTGGCCGGCTATCCTCTCGTTTTTACGATATGTATCAGGAGCTTGATACCACATATAAGAAAACAAAAGCACTTGCCGAGTACGACCACTTAACAAAACTTGCCAATCGCCACCACTTTCAACAATCGGTAGAAAGAGTGCTAGCAAAAGCAAGACACACAGATAACATCTGGGTTTTGTATATTGATTTAGATAATTTCAAATACGTCAATGATAAATATGGACATCAGATTGGTGATGTATTGTTAGTCAATTTTGCACAACATATCGGCTCATTGCGCAACTTTTCCTTTGAAAAGTATCAAGTTAAAAGTTTAGCTGCTCGACTCTCTGGGGATGAGTTCTCAATTTTTATCTCTGCCCCTAGTACTTTTAAACAAGCCGCAAGCGAATTTGCAAGCCAGTTACTGGCTCCACTACAAAATCAGCACAATTCACCACTCGGGAACTTCCCAATCACAGCAAGTATCGGCATAGCCACCTACCCAACCGATGGCTATACCTTAGAAAAATTATTATCTAATGCTGATACGGCCATGTATCAAGCAAAAAATGCCGGGAAGAACCAAATAGCTTACTACTCGCCAGAGCTCAATAAGGGTGTTCAGCGCAGAGCCAACATTGAGCAAGCATTACGCCGAGGGGATTTTGATCAGGAATTTAGCTTGGTCTATCAACCTTATTTAAATCGTGCTGGCAATACAGTCTCAGGATTTGAAGTTTTACTTCGTTGGGAATCCAACCTGCTCGGTACGATTTCACCAAAAGAATTTATTCCGATAGCCGAACAAACCGGGTTATTTGGCAACATTGATCGCTGGGTCGTCCGTTCAGCTTTCGAGGAGTTCCATGCACTGCAAGCGATGTTTGAACACCCTGTTCAGTTATCGATTAACCTTTCATCAGCAGAATTAAACTCTTTACAGTTAGCTCATTACATTCATAAACATGCGCAGGAGAATGCAGTTCCTCCCCATTTGATTGATTTTGAAATTACAGAAACTTTTTCTGCCAATTCAAAAGGTTTTCCACTGCTTCACGAACTATCGCATTTAGGCTACGGATTGGCGATTGATGATTTCGGTTCTGGTTACACCTCCATTACTCAATTGGTGCAATATCCAGTACAAAAAATTAAGTTCGATCGGCTTTTTTTAGATACACTCATCACCACTGACAATCACAAGATCATTAAGCCTTTGATCGAACTTTGCCACTCTCAATCAATGCAAGTCACAGCTGAAGGGATTGAAAGTAAAGAGATGCATAATTGGCTTGCTGATTACCAATGTGATTTCATGCAAGGCTATTATTTTGCCAAACCAATGCCATTAAATGCGTTGGTTTCATGGTATCAACAACAAAAAGAGTTAAACGCTGTTTATGAAAAATGTGATCATTGCCTCTCTTAACCCGGCCAAAATCAATGCAGTCAAAAGTGCATTTGAAAGTACCTTTCCGCAGGATACTTTCTCATTTAAAGGGGTGAGTGTGCCCAGTGGTGTCGCGGATCAACCGATGACAGATGAAGAAACCCATCAAGGCGCACTTAACCGAGTACGAAATGCGAAAGAGCAAGATCCCACGGCAGATTATTACGTCGGGTTAGAAGCGGGCATTGAGAATACAGTGACTTTTGCGTGGATGGTGATTGAATCCGCCACTCATCGAGGAGAATCGCGTTCAGCCAGCTTAATGCTACCACCTCAAGTATTGAAGCTGTTAAGCCATGAAAATGAGCTAGGCGATGTGATGGATAAACTGTTTGACTGCCAAAATATCAAACAGAAAGGTGGGGCGATCAGCCTGCTCACTCATAACCAACTCACTCGCAGCTCGGTCTACCATCAAGCATTGATCCTCGCGTTAATCCCTTTTATCAACCCAGAGCATTTCCCTGCTAATTTATAAAAGGTTGGCAAACTCAAGGAACCCTTAAGACACCTTGAGTAGCAGAGCGGCTAATTGCGACTTTTCTTGTTCTGATTTACTTTTGAGCTCATTTGAGCCACGCGTAATGGTCGCAATTCCTACTCCGAGCAATTGGCTAATCTGCCGCTGTGATAACTCCCCTTTAAGTAGCTCACATAAGATGTTCGCACGCGCCACGAGCGCATCTCGCTCATCTGGGGTCATCATCATGGTGAGTAGCATTGCGTGCTGCTCTTGCTCTGTGGCTGATTTAACCAATTCCATTAGCTGCTGCCAATCAGTGTACTCAGGTTGGTGTGGCATGAATGTACTCGCAAAGTGATACGTTCCGCTATTGTAGAACTTTCACTTCGTATTGGAATTAATATTTTGTATTGAGCTCATCTTGGTTGAGAAATTCACCTTCAATCCCCATCAAATCTCGATAGTAAGTCTCAAACATCAAAATATTTTGCACATACCCGCGGGTTTCCCGAAAAGGGATCGCTTCAATAAAAGCGTAAGCATCTAACTTGCCTTGTGTTTTCTCTCGCCATTGATTGACGCGATTTGGCCCAGCGTTATAGGCAGCAAATGCAAAAATTCGATTGTCGCCGTATTGCTCTAATAATCCATTTAAATAATGGCTGCCTATTTCGATATTTTTGCCCACCTCATATAACTCTTGCTCATCGTTATAGGTCAGCTGATATTTTTTAGCCGTATACTTAGCCGTGCTCGGCATAATCTGCATGATACCGCGAGCGCCAACGGGCGATTGAGCCTCAACATCCATTCCACTTTCTTGACGAGCAAGTGACATCAGCATAATTGGGTCAATGTCGTGTTTTTGGCCATAGAAGTTAAACCACCATTGATGGGCTAATGGAAAACGCAATTGCATGTTGTCCCACATCCGCGCCGAAATAGAGGCTGTCACAGTTAAACTATACCAACGTTGGGAGTCGGCGTAGGCTGCTAGCATCTCTTTTTCTTTTGTATCTGCACGATCGAGTAACCATTTCCATTCACTTTTTGCAGCCGCGATTTTATCTCGTTCAATCAACTCTTGGATCCGTACTAAGGCTTTTTTATACGGCGTCAATAAATTGGGATTAAGCTTAATCGATGTACTGGGATAATTTACTGACTGTTTCACCATATTAGCGGCCGCGACACTGTAGAAATTACGTTGCCCAATCATCGCATTTAAACGTTGTAATCCTTTGGCTTCATCACCCAACGCAATATCAGCGCGCCCAAGCCAATATTGCCAACGTAAGCTGGCTTTTTCATCAGCGGGGAGCTGCTCTGTCCAGAATTTCACTTCATCCCAACGACCAACGGTCAGTGCCTTGCGGATCCTCTGCTCGAGCAAAAGACTGTTTGAGCTTTGCGCTATCACACTATCTCGCCAGTTTGCGAGTGCTTGCTCCTCGGTATCAAGCAATATTCTGGCTATATATTCTGCAATAGGACGCTGATAAGCATCCGACAGTATTTTCTGATCGAGAAGAGTTTGGTACACACTTTGCGCAAGCTTTGCATCTTGGCGTGCTAGCTTTTCTAACGCAAATTGAATCGACTGCTGATTAAACGTGCCATCGGTGTATTGTTTAGCAAAAGTCAACACATTTTCTGGCGAGCGGTAGAGATCGATCATCGCTTGCGCTGTCGCCTGTGATTTTGGCTTAACTAATTTTTTCTGTAAGTATTTCATTAGCGTTAAATTACGCCCATCAAACGCCAATAACATTCGTTTAAGCAACCAGTCATCGGTTAACCCGCCTTGCTCACTCCATGCGGTGAAGAGTGGATCACAGGCGTCAGAAATGCTACTGCCACTGAGCCATAATTTTTGTGCGCCTTTGAACGCAATATCTCGCTGGCCTGTTTGGTAATGCGCATTGTAGTAATGACAGCGATAAGGCTCATCATTCGGCTCCGCTTTTTGAAAATCAAGCAAGGTGGCCCATTTTCCTTTCGCCGCCAACGCATCTAAATACGGTGCTCGAATGCGGTTTGAAAACGGGAAATCTTGATGTGTATCGATAAAAACCTGAACCGCTAATGGCGGTTTATTACCAATATCGACCAGCAGAGATCGATAATCCAGATAAGGCGTCAATGGATAGTTTTTGATCTTATTTCTAATTTTTTTAGCTTCATCAACTTTATCTTCATCAAGCCACCTCTGAGCTTGATCATACAGCTCTCGTTGACTATCCAAGTCCTCTATTGCGCCTGAAAACGCGGTGCCGCACACCAAGGAGCTCAACGCTAATATTGATGATAACAATCGCTGCGGTCTTATAAAATGCATGAGCGCCATGTGCTCTCGTCCTATCCAAAGCAAGGGAATTTCCGTTTCATTACGCTGATTCTAGATAAAAAAGTAAAGGCCATAGATGTAAATAATATTAAATTCATAAAAGTGCGACATATGAACTTAGTAACTTAATGTTTCGTTACTTTTTTATCGATGAAAAACACCATCTAAGCTCTAAAAATTAGGTACCTAGTAACAAATGCGATCGCTTTGGTATAAAATGACCACTTTCTTCTGTTACTAAGATTAGGAACAATCGGCAATGGCTGAATACGTATATACCATGTCGCGGGTGAGTAAAATTGTCCCGCCTAAGCGTCAAATTCTCAAAGACATCTCTCTGAGCTTTTTCCCTGGAGCTAAAATCGGTGTTTTAGGTCTCAATGGTTCAGGTAAATCCACCCTGTTACGTATCATGGCTGGCATCGATACTGATATTGATGGGGAAGCACGCCCGCAAGCAGGATTGAAAGTCGGCTACTTGCCTCAAGAACCAGTACTGGATGAATCAAAAACCGTGCGTGAAGTGGTGGAAGAGGCCGTTTCTGATGTGGCTGGCGCACTAACTCGCCTCGATGCTGTTTATGCGGCATATGCAGAACCCGACGCCGATTTTGATGCGTTAGCCAAAGAGCAAGGTGAGCTCGAGGCTCTGATTCAGGCCAAAGATGGCCATAATTTAGAGAACGCTTTAGAACGTGCGGCCAATGCACTTCGTCTACCAGAATGGGATGCTAAAATTGCCGTTTTGTCTGGTGGTGAGCGCCGCCGTGTGGCGATCTGCCGTTTGCTACTTGAAAAGCCAGACATGCTGCTGCTTGACGAACCAACCAACCACTTAGATGCGGAATCTGTTGCTTGGCTAGAGCACTTCCTTGTCGACTATTCAGGCACAGTCGTCGCCATCACCCACGACCGTTACTTCCTTGATAATGCTGCTGGTTGGATTTTAGAACTTGACCGCGGCGAAGGCATTCCTTGGCAAGGTAACTACACCTCGTGGCTCGAACAGAAAGATGAACGCTTAAAGCAAGAATCATCTCAAGAGAGTGCTCGTCAAAAAACGATTGAAAAAGAGCTGGAATGGGTTCGTAAAAACCCGAAAGGCCGCCAAGCAAAATCCAAAGCACGTATGGCACGCTTTGAAGAACTTAATAATACTGAACATCAAAAACGTAATGAAACCAACGAACTCTTCATTCCGCCGGGCGAACGTTTAGGTGATAAAGTATTGGAAGTTCGTAACTTAACCAAATCGTTTGGTGATCGCGTACTGATTGATAATTTGTCATTTAGCATGCCGAAAGGAGCGATTGTCGGCATCATCGGTGCTAACGGTGCGGGTAAATCAACGCTGTTTAAAATGCTAAGTGGCGTAGAGCAACCAGATTCTGGTGAAATTGAATTGGGTGCAACCGTGAAATTAGCCTCGGTTGATCAGTTCCGTGACAGCATGAACGACAAAAATACCGTCTTCCAAGAGATCTCTGAAGGGGCGGATATTATCAAGATCAACAATTTTGAAATTCCTGCGCGTGCTTACTGCTCTCGCTTTAACTTCAAAGGCGTCGATCAACAAAAAGTGCTCGGTCAGCTATCGGGTGGTGAGCGCAACCGTGTTCACTTAGCCAAATTGCTTAAAGCTGGCGGCAACGTCCTATTACTCGACGAACCAACCAACGATCTGGATGTTGAAACGCTACGCGCATTGGAAGAAGCGCTGCTGGAATTCCCAGGTTGCGCCATGGTTATCTCGCACGACCGTTGGTTCCTAGACCGTATTGCGACCCACATTCTGGACTACCGTGATGAAGGTGAAGTGAAATTCTATGAAGGCAACTACAGCGAATACACTGAGTGGTTAAAACAGACGTTGGGCGCTCAAGCGGCTGAACCACACCGCATTAAATACAAGCGTATGACCAAATAACTCTGTATTTGAAGTCTTTGGCCGCAATCTATTGCGGCCTTTTTGTTACTTGTACATCACGCATCACACAACAAGATGCAGGATTCGCGACACTGCCTTCAATTAGGTCTAAACTTAATGGGTATAATTTTTCAATGATCGATACAGAGCCGAAGCTGGCACAGGTCAACGCTCAACAAGAGAGAGTACCATGATTGAAAGACGTCGCTTTTCACGCATCATCTATCAGATGCCTGCCACCTTATTGCAAGGTAAATATACCATCACCACAACGATTCAAGATTTGTCGCTGCATGGGCTATTGCTCTCATGCCCTGACGCGGACAAATTAGTGCTCAATGAAATGGCACAAGTCCATTTCACACTACCAGACAGCGATGTCACTATTAATCTAGTCGCCAAGTTGATCCACATTCAAAACAACATTATTCGTGTCAGCATCAATCACATTGATATTGAAAGTATTGGCCATTTGAAACGTTTAGTTGAATTAAACATGGGTGATGAAAGTTTGCTCCATCGCGAACTGGAATACTTGTCTGATTTAGGGGATGAACCGGAAGAATGAGCGGCGGCCGTATTCACAACAACCGCACTCGCCGTTCAGACAGCCTTAAACACGATGAATGGCATCGTTCGCTTGTTTTAACAGGTTTTGACTTTCAAGCATAAATTGTTGTGAATAACTGCCAAACCAATCACTCACTTTGCTAAAGTTTTCCACAAAAGCTTGCTTCTCACGCCCGTCAAGTAAGGTTAACGCCTCACCAAAACAAGCATGAAAACGTTTTATCATCTCAACGTTCTCTTCCGATGAGAAAATGATATCGCCATACAAGTGAGGGTCTTGACCAAAAAGCCGTCCAACCATCGCCAGCTCTAAACGATAAATCGGTGAACTCAGCTGCAGTAATTTTTGGATATTCGGATTTTCTTTAGAAAGATGTAAACCGTATACAAACGAAGTGAAGTGACGCAGTGCTTGGATCAAGGTCATGCCGTGATCGTGTTCTGCGGCATCAATCTGGCACAAACTCGCTCCCCATATCGAAAACTGTTTTAGCAACCACTGATAACTCTCTTCTCCTCGCCCATCGCAATAGACGATCACTTGCTTGGCCATACTAGGGACATCTGGACCAAACATTGGGTGTAATCCAACCACTGGGCCAGAGTGTGTTTTAAGCATCGCCTGTAGCGGCTTAGACTTAATCGATGTGAGGTCGCACAAAATACAATCGGCAGGCAAATGAGCAAGTTTTTCAATCACACCGACGGTTAAGTGAATAGGAACCGTCACTACAACCAAACCGGCATCATGCAGTATCTCATCGGCTTGATGCCAATCTTTACTGCCTAATACTTTCACCTGATAGCCCGACAGTTTGAACATACGGCCAAATAAACCACCAAGTTGACCATGACCGCCAATAATCACCACAGAGCGCAGCTCTGGGTTTAAGCACTTAAAGCCAGAATCCTTTTCACTGGCATAAGATTCACGCATAGTACGGCGCAAAATATCTTCAATCAGTTGTGGCGGGACGCCTTTTCTTTCCGCTTCAGCGCGGCGAGAAGCCAGCATCGCCGCTTCTCGATCGGGAGCATAAATCGGTAGACCATGTCGGCTCTTGACTTCCCCCACCTTTTCAACCAAAGCTAATCGGCGTGCAAGCAGCTCGACCATTTGTTTATCGACAGCATCAATTTGATCACGTAATTCGTTAAGTTCAACAGCCATGGCACTTCCCTTTATTCACCTTTTTTTAGGCGATTTTCTAAGAACGGAACGAGCTCTTGATGAGCATGTCGTAATAGTGCCTCAGTTGATGGCCAATTAATACAGGCATCCGTAATCGATACACCGTATTCCATTTCGTTGCGAGGAAGGTCAGAAGATTGATTACCTTCATTGAGGTGGCTTTCAATCATCAAGCCAATAATAGACTGATTTCCTTCACGAATTTGATGAATCACATCTTCAGCGACTAACGGCTGACGACGGTAATCTTTACGTGAATTAGCATGGCTGCAATCCACCATTAACGAGGCATCCAATTTATGTTTTGCCATCTCTTGCTCACACTCGGTGACCGACACTGAATCGTAGTTGGTTTGCTTACCGCCACGTAAAATGACATGCCCATTTGGGTTGCCTTGAGTGGTAAGTAAGGCCACTTGCCCTTCACTATTAATGCCCATAAAGCGGTGGCTGGATGATGCCGCTTGCATCGCATTGATTGCCGTTGCTAAATTGCCATCGGTGCCGTTTTTAAACCCAATCGGCATCGACAAACCACTGGCCATTTCTCGGTGTGTTTGGGATTCCGTAGTGCGTGCACCAATCGCAGCCCAACTGAATGTATCGGCTAAATATTGAGGGCTGATCGGATCAAGCGCTTCGGTCGCCAGAGGGATCTCCATCTCCGCTAGCTCAACTAACAATTGACGACCAACGTGTAAACCATGTTCGATATCAAAACTGCCATCAAGATGAGGATCGTTAATCAGCCCTTTCCAGCCAACCGTTGTACGCGGCTTTTCAAAGTAAACACGCATGACAATGTACAGTTGATCACTCAACTGCTCTGAGAGTGATTTCAAGTGCTTTGCGTACTCTTTTGCCGCATCAATATCATGAATAGAGCAAGGACCGCACACCACCAGTAAACGGTGATCTTTTTTATGGATAATATTGGCAATTGTCTGACGAGAGTGTTGAATGAACTGGCGAGCTTGATGACTGAGCGGCAGCTTAGCTTTTAATTGTTCCGGAGTGATCAGCACTTGCTCATCACTGATGTTAATATTACTTAGTTCACTTTTTTGCATCTCATCACCTGTAATTATTTGTTTACAAAAAATCTTATTGCATACCTAAACACCAATGAAGGACAAATTAACAGGCTTTAAAAACATTTCAAGTGTAAATTTAAAAAAACATTATGTGTAAAAATAAAATTACATACGTATTTATCTTCTATTAAAGCAAAAAATATAAGCTGACGCGTATTTTATTCTCTCTATCTCACCTAAAATAGTGAGGATGAATCGTAAATCATACCCAAAGAGATTGGTGTTACAGTCTGGCCATCCGTACATAAATCCTAATGTATATAGAAAACTCTACGCTTAGGAAAATGAACAAAGCCAATACCACTGTAGCTTCAAGTGAAAAGGGGATCACCAAACCAACGGGTTTTTGACATGGATTTAATTCTTTCCTTACTGCAACAGATGTGTGTTTACCTCGTTCTCGCTTATATGTTGAGCAAAACACCCATTTTCTTGCCGCTGCTTAACATTTCCAGTCGAATTAGCCACAAAATCAGTACCTATGTTTTGTTTTCCCTCTTTTGCATCATGGGCACCTATTTTGGTTTGCAGATCAACGATGCGATTGCCAATACGAGGGCGATAGGTGCCGTTATGGGTGGGTTATTTGGTGGCCCCATTGTGGGGTTTGCGGTTGGATTTACTGGCGGTATGCATCGCTACACTTTAGGCGGTTTTACCGATGTGGCATGCGCTATTTCAACCACTGCAGAAGGGTTGATTGGTGGATTGCTGCACACCTATTTACTGAGAAAGGGCAAAGGGCGACTCCTGTTTAGCCCCAGCATTGTCTTTGCCGTAACACTGTTTGCTGAGATAGTGCAAATGTTGGTAATTTTGTTAGTCGCTAAACCGTTTGTTGATGCATACGCCTTAGTCTCGACCATCGCCGCGCCCATGATCATCGCTAACTCAGTCGGCGCGGCGCTATTCATGAGCATTTTACAAGACAGAAAAACCATTTTTGAAGAGTATTCCGCCACCTTTTCTCGTCGCGCACTGAATATTGCTGAGCGTTCAGTTGGCATTTTGGCCAACGGTTTTAATCCACACAATGCAGGTAAAGTCGCTCGAATTGTTTACGAAATGACCAATGTTGGCGCGGTATCCATCACCGATAGAGAAAAAATACTCGCGTTTATCGGTATCGGTGATGACCACCACAAACCCAATACGCCTATCTCTTCACAAAGTACACTGGATGCGATCACCAAAAACCGCATTATTTACCTCGACGGAAAAGATTCCCCTTATCAATGCTCACTCTCTAAAAACTGCAAACTCGGTTCAGCGTTAATCATTCCACTTCGAGCAGGTGATCGCGTAATTGGAACCATAAAGCTGTACGAGCCGAAGCGTAAACTTTTTTCAACCATTAACATGTCAATGGCGGAAGGGATTGCACAATTACTGTCGAGCCAAATTCTGTACGGCGAATACCAACAAAAGCAGATGCTGCTTTCTCGCGCCGAGATCAAACTGCTGCATGCTCAAGTCAACCCCCACTTTCTGTTTAATGCGCTCAATACCATTAGTGCCATCACCCGCCGTGATCCCGACAAAGCGCGAGAACTTATCCAGCATCTTTCGCACTTCTTTCGTAGTAACCTCAAACAAAATATTGAGACAGTGACTCTTAAAGAAGAATTAGCACATGTCAAAGCCTACTTAACCATAGAACAAGCGCGTTTTGCCGATCGCCTTGAAGTGGATATTGCCATCGATGATGCATTACTGCTTGAGCGCAATGTACCCAGTTTTACTCTACAGCCACTGGTAGAAAATGCGATAAAGCACGGCACCTCTAACTTGTTAGAAGGCGGACGGGTACGAATCTACAGCCAAGCGCAAACGGAAGGATACAAAATTGTAGTGGAAGATAATGCGGGCAGTTACCAAGCTCCGAATGAAGATTACGATGGTTTAGGCATGCAAATTGTCAATAAACGCTTAACTAATAAATTTGGCGAACAAGCCGCACTAAAAACGGAAGTATTGGCTAATCAATACACACGAATGAGCTTTCTCATTCCTCATCAAGGATTTAACTAAGGGAATAACATGCTATCGGCACTGGTTATTGATGACGAACTGCTCGCTCGGGAAGAACTGACTGAGCTACTAGAAGAGACGGGCGATGTTGATGTGATTGGTCACGCCAGTAATGCGATCGAAGGGTTAAAAAAAATCAATCAGCTAAAGCCAGACGTGGTGTTTCTCGACATCCAAATGCCACAAGTTACTGGCATTGAGCTGCTAGGGATGCTTGACCCAGATACGATGCCCAATGTGGTGTTTGTCACCGCTTATGATCAGTATGCGCTGCAAGCGTTTGAGGAAAATGCGTTTGATTATCTACTCAAGCCAGTTGACCCTGAGCGCTTAAAGAAAACGCTGCAACGTTTAGTTCGCCAAGGGCACAAAAAGCAGGATTTTTCGATTTTATCACCAGCAGGGTTAGATCAAGTTCCCTGCATTGGATTAAATAGAATTGTGATCATTGCCACCAAAGATGTCGAGTTTGCTTTGAGCGACATCAGTGGTGTTCATGTGCAAACCCATTTACAACGAGCCACCAGCCAATTAACGCTCAAAATTTTGGAAGAAAGAACGCAACTGGTTCGTTGTCACCGCCAGTATTTAATCAATACTAGGGCCATTAAAGAGATCAAATTATTGGACAATGGGCTGGCGGAAATCATCACCCTTAGTGATCACAAAGTGCCCGTCAGCCGACGTTATCTAAAAAATTTAAAAGAAGTTCTGGGTTTTCACTAACCGCAACGAATAGAAAATAACGGCGCTGAAGCTTTCACGCACAGCGCCATTTTTTTACTCACCAAGCAGTCGTTTCATCGCTTCTGAAGCTTGCTTCCACTGTTCAGTACTTTGCAGTTGAGGAAGATTAAAAGCACGACGTTTGAGTAGAGACTCAGCCGCTGGCACATCCAAAATCGGCAAATTATCCAATACTTCAATTTGAGCTGCGCGTTGATTGCACACTAAAATCATGTCACATCCAGCGGCTAGCGATTGATGCGAGCGCTCGGCTGGCCCGCCCATGACAGATGCCCCTTCCATTGTTAAATCATCAGAAAAGACTAATCCTTTGAACCCTAACTGCTGGCGAAGTACTTGCTTCAACCAAAACGCAGAGCCGCTGGCAGGTTGATCATCATAGTGAGGATAAATCACATGTGCAGGCATCATGGCATCGAGCACTCCGGCTTCAATCTGCGCTTTGAATATTGCCATGTCCTCTTCCATCACCGTGCTGCGCTCATCATAGGGCGTCTCAAGATGCGAGTCAGCGATTACCCCGCCGTGACCGGGAAAGTGTTTACCTGTTGTTGCCATGCCAGCCTCTTTCATACCTTGCATATAGGCTGAACTGTGGCGAATGATGCTCTGTACATCATCACCAAAAGCACGATTACCAATCGCTTTACACGCATGATCTTTATCCAATACAGGAGCAAAGCTGAGATCAATATCATGAGCAATCAACTCCGCCGCCATCAGCCAGCCACCTTGGCGAGCTAATGCTTCACCATTATTCTGCTTGGCATACTGCTGCGCGGCAGGGATCAGCGAAAACCCATCACGAAAACGCTGTACTCGCCCACCTTCTTGATCGACACCAATTAAAATCGGACGTTTTGCTGCATGGCGAATCGCTTTATTAAGCGCAAGCAACTGCGCGTTATCGTGATAATTACGCGCAAAAAGAATGACCCCGCCGACAGTGGGATGCTCAAGAATCTCTTTGTCTTCAGCGCTCAATTCACAGCCTGCCACATCTAGCCACAACGGTCCCATGCTCACTCCAAAAATTTACTTAAACAGTTAATTTAACGAGGTTATTCGCTTTGAATTTCTATTACAATGATTTTGTTTTCGAGTTGAAGGAGAAGCGAATGAAGAGCATTGAACGCTACATTGGTGTGATGTCTGGCACAAGCATGGATGGTGTCGATACAGCGCTGGTCGAAATGGATGGCAACCAAATTCGTTTATTGGCTCACGCTGATTTCCCAATGCCAGAAGATCTCAAACAGCGTTTGCTGAATGTCTGTATTGGGCAATCAACCAATGTGCAAGAGATTGGCGAGTTAGACCACTTGCTCGGTCATCTGTTTGCTGATGCAGTCATCGCTTTACTGGCTCAATCAGGCTATCAAGCGTGCGATATTCGCGCGATTGGCTGCCATGGCCAAACGGTTTTTCATCAACCCAACGGTAATACGCCTTTTACGATGCAACTCGGTGATGCCAATATCATCAGCAGCAAAACTGGCATCGACACAGTGGCTGATTTTCGTCGCAAAGATATGGCGCTCGGCGGCCAAGGAGCTCCATTAGTCCCTGCATTTCACGACACCATTTTCAAATCAACCGATTCGAGCGTTGTAGTACTCAATATTGGCGGCATCGCTAATATTTCGGTACTGCGGCCGCAGCAAAAAGTATTAGGCTACGATACGGGCCCGGGCAATATGTTGATGGATGCGTGGTGCTTTGAACAGACAGGCCATAAGTTTGATGATAATGGCATGTGGGCGAGATCGGGAAAGGTACACCAACCACTACTCGAACGTCTCAATCAAGAGCCGTACCTTGCGTTGAATGCACCGAAAAGTACAGGTCGCGAGCTGTTTAATCTCCCTTGGCTTCAGCAGATATTGGCTGAGTTTTCGTTAGCAGCAGAAGATGTGCAACGTACACTCTGTGAATACACAGCACTCACCATCGCCACGCAAGTCGCACACTACCAATGTGGGCCAGCGCCGGAATTGCTGCTGTGTGGGGGCGGTGCCCGTAACCCGCTATTGGTTGAACGTTTGCAGGCCCATTTAGCACACTGGCGCATCATGCCCACCAGCGATAAAGGGGTGGATAGTGACTACATGGAAGCGATGGCTTTTGCTTGGCTTGCTCAACGTCGTCTGCATAATTTACCCAGCAATCTACCAGAAGTAACCGGAGCAAGCGCTCTCGCTTCGTTGGGTGTGGTCTATTTTACTCATTAATAAGTAAGGAATGGTATGACTAATGACGCGCTGCTCTCTGCGCTTTCTCACCTTATTTCCGAAGGTCGCAACCCTGACACAATGGATATTGACCTACTATCAGCACAAGAAATTGTAGAACGGCTCAATCAACAAGATAAACACGTTCCGCTGGCCGTCGAAAAAGTCCTTCCGGAGATCGCCTTAGCCGTGGATCGAATTACCTATGCATTCAAACATGGTGGTCGATTAATCTACATTGGCGCAGGAACCAGTGGTCGATTAGGCGTTCTTGATGCATCAGAGTGCCCTCCAACATTTGGGGTTAGCGATCAGATGGTGATTGGTTTGATTGCCGGTGGGAAAGAGGCCATGTTCAGTGCTAAAGAAGGGGCGGAAGATTGCGCAGAACTCGGCATTCAAGATCTCAAAAGTATTCATTTTACGGATCAAGATGTGGTTGTTGGCATTGCCGCTAGTGGGCGAACACCTTATGTCATCGGTGCCTTGGAGTATGCTAATGATTTGGGCGCGACAACCATTGCCCTATCATGTAACCCGGATTCCCCGATTGCAGAATTGGCGCAAATAGCCATTAGCCCTGTCGTTGGGCCAGAAGCTCTGACCGGTTCAACGCGCTTAAAATCCGGTACAGCGCAGAAGCTGGTACTCAACATGCTCACCACCGCTAGCATGATCCGTCTTGGTAAGAGTTACCAAAATTTAATGGTCGATGTTAAGGCCACTAACCGAAAACTCATCGCCAGAGCGGTGCGAATTGTGATGCAAGCAACCGACTGTGAACGCGCTGAGGCTGAATACTTATTAGCCCAAAGCAACAACAATGTAAAAGTAGCGATATTGATGCACTTGACGGGGTTAAGTTATGCAGAAGCTATGGATAAATTGACTGAGTCTGATGGTTTTCTTCGCCGGGCAATGGAAAGTGAACACGAGAGCCACTAGTGGCTCTGGCTCTGTTTGATCAACGAGACGACTATTTCACCTTCCGTAGGTAAAAACTCCTGAATAGAATGGTGCATCTGGATACGGCCTTTGACGTTCACCATAAACAGTGGCAAAACAAAATGTTCTTTGTTCTGCTGGAGATAATCTTGGTAGGTGAAACTTTCGCTCAGTTTTGTGTGCTTAATTTCTGCACCTTGGTTGATCAAACTGGCTAATTTTTTATAACTCACTTCACCATTAAAAAGTGATAAACCGTGATATTCCTGAGCCACTTTGTGTTTATCGCTACTATTGTCATTGGCATGATCGTTCAAACAAAATACGCGTTTTTCACCGAAATCACTGAGAAAATGCATGCAAGCCATAATATTGAAATGCTTATCAGGGCTAAGTGCAACCACATGACCAATACCAATCAAATCTAAATATTCATCGGCGTGGCTTGATATCGGATTACCATAATAATTGGCTAGCCCCGCCATTCGCGCCTGACTAATGTAGTCCCAGTTAGAATCGGTGAGCACAACGCGACAATCATATTTCGCAAACGCCTTTCCAAGCGCTCGAGCGACGTCATTCGCACCAATAATCAAAAAACCACGCGGAGCAGGTTCTGCCACCTTCAATGCCATTGCAATAGGACGCGCCGTCGCACTTTGTAAAATCACCGTTCCAATAATGACCATAAACGTTAAAGGCACTAATAGTGTCGCTCCCTCTACACCTGCCGCTGTCAGTTTGATAGCAAATAGAGAAGAAATAGAAGCAGCCACAATACCGCGAGGCGCCACCCAAGCCAAAAAAGTTTTCTCTTTGAAAGATAATGAGCTGCGCACGGTTGCAATAAAAATGGACATCGGACGGGAAACTAACTGCATTACCACCAACAACAGCAATGCACTCCACCCTAATGCTTGGAAATCAGCCAGCTCGATGCGTGCAGCCAAAAGGATAAAGAGGCCAGTGATTAGCAAAATAGTCAGGTTTTCTTTGAAATGAAGAATATGCTGAATATTGACGTTTTTAGCATTTGCCAGCCACATCCCCATCACCGTCACCGTCAGTAAGCCAGACTCTGACTCGATGGCGTTAGAAGCGGAAAAGACGCCAAGTACCACAGCCAATACAGCAAAAGGCTGTAAATATTCAGGCAACATGCCTCGCCTCAATATGACAGCGACGGCTTGGCCAGCGGCCGCTCCTATACTTAAACCAACACCAATAATTAAAGAGAAAACGTATAAGCTATGCGCTTCACTGCTAGAGATAATAAACTCATACACCATCACCACAAACAGTGCACCCAACGGGTCGATGAGTATTCCTTCCCAGCGCAATATATTGGAAAGTCGAGCATTTGGCCGCACGGTACGTAGCAGCGGTACTATGACGGTCGGCCCGGTAACTACGGTCAAACTGCCAAACAGCAGCGCAAGTGACCAATCAAAGTCCAATAAATAATACGACGCAACGCTGGTTATTCCCCATGAAACTAGGGCTCCAAGCGACACAATGCTCCACACAGTGTGGTTGACGCCGCGAATATCTTTGAAGTTGAGTGTGAGGCTACCCTCAAACAAAATCACCGCAACCGCAAGAGAAATCAAAGGGAATAATAATTCTCCCAATAGCTGCTGAGGTTCTAACCACCCAGTCAACGGACCAACGACAATGCCCGCAATTAATAAAAATAAAATAGCAGGAAGACGCAACTTCCATGCTAACCACTGGCACGTCAAACCAAGAACGCCAATGGCTGCAATAGCTAAAGCAATAAACTCTTCATGCATATATTTTCTCTAATAGCGATATCTTAAATGGATAACCCATCAATAGGTGGGTTAATTAGTGAACTCATTCCAACCCCGTTGCCATTCCATGCGAAAGCGCTGTGCTTGCTCGGTTCCTTCGCACGCACCTTCATAATATAGTCCTGACAATCCAATTTGATAGGCGAAATTGGGGTTACAATACTCGCTTAGCCCTTTAACGTATCCCGCTTCGTAATCGGCTTGTTGCACCGAACCGAGCTCAGAAAGCTTTTTATAGCTGCGCTGAGTATGACCAGTGACTCCATCTTGATAACCAATTTGTTGCCAATCTCTGTTTTGTGCTAATTCAGCATCAGAGGCCGCACACCCAACCATCAACACAGCAGCGCACAATACACTTAATTTTTTCATTGTTGTCCTTAAGTTCTTATTTTCATTCAATTAGCCTAGCAGATTGCTTGTAAGATGCCACTCATTGCCTCCCAGCAGCAAAGCATTATTGATCCAGATGATGAGACGAGCCCTAAACCACTTATTGTGTGAAATAGCCACTTAACTGGCTATAGTGCCGCTCACTGGAAAAGCAGATGTTTCTCGTCACAGAGCCCTTTATTATCCACAGTGAGCTTAATTCATTCATAAAGGACAATTGCTATGATGTGGTTTCTTACCTGTGTCGCAGCCCTACTGGCCGGATACTTTATCTACGGCGCTTTTGTAGAAAAAGTATTTGGTATTGACGAGAACCGTAAAACACCGGCCCACACCATGAGTGATGGCGTGGACTATGTTCCTATGTCGACCAAAAAAGTCTACTTGGTACAATTGCTTAATATTGCTGGCGTAGGCCCAATTTTCGGCCCAATCATGGGCGCACTCTATGGTCCTGCAGCAATGTTGTGGATTGTCGTCGGCTGTATTTTTGCAGGTGCGGTGCATGACTACTTTTCAGGCATGTTGTCGGTACGCAATGGCGGCGCTTCAGTGCCCACCATTACTGGCCGTTACCTAGGCAATGGCGCCAAACATTTTATGAACATTTTTGCCATTGTACTGCTACTGCTTGTGGGGGTTGTTTTCGTTTCTGCGCCTGCGGGGATGATCACCAATCTGATTAACGAGCAAACGAGTCTAACGGTGAGCATGACCTCAATGGTGGTGATCATTTTCGCTTACTACATTCTCGCCACCATCGTTCCTGTCGATAAAATCATCGGCCGTTTCTACCCACTGTTCGGCGCATTGTTGATCTTTATGTCGGTTGGCTTAATGACCGCGATTGCACTTTCCAGTGAACACACTGTGATGGGCGGTTTTGAAATGAGCGACATGTTCAGCAACATGAACCCGAACGACCTACCACTTTGGCCAGCGCTCTTTATCACGATTGCTTGCGGTGCTATCTCTGGTTTCCATGCAACTCAGTCGCCATTGATGGCTCGCTGTATGGAAAACGAAAAAAATGGCCGCTTCGTGTTTTACGGTGCCATGATTGGTGAAGGCATTATCGCACTTATCTGGTGTGCGATTGCACTCTCTTTCTTTGGCTCATTGGAAGGATTATCAGAAGCGGTGAAAAACGGCGGCCCGGGTAACGTTGTGTACAGCGCATCCTTTGGCTTATTAGGTGTGTTTGGCGGCATCATCGCCTTCTTGGGTGTGGTTATCCTACCGATCACCTCAGGCGACACTGCATTTCGCTCTAGTCGTTTGATCTTAGCTGAATATTTCAATATGGAACAAAAAACGCTGCGTAATCGCTTGTTCATGGCACTGCCGCTGTTTGTTTTGGGTGCCATTCTCACTCAAGTGGATTTCGGTATTATTTGGCGCTACTTCGGTTTTGCCAACCAAACCACAGCAGTAATGATGCTTTGGACCGCTTCCGCCTATTTACTACGCCACAACAAACTGCATTGGATTGCGACTATCCCCGCGATGTTTATGACCACAGTTTGTGCCACCTTCATTCTTAATAACAGTGCATTAGGCTTTGGCTTACCGATGCAAGCATCAACCATTGCCGGTATTTTGTTCTCACTGTCCGTAACCATATATGTAATTAGAATCTCCAAAGGTAAAGGCGACATCGAACTTACCGATGAAGAAAAACCGAAAGCAGTCACAGAAACTGCATAGTGTGAATGACGCTTCGCTTGCGTTATAGAAAAGGGCTTCCATTTGGAAGCCCTTCTTCTTTTATTGGTACGTCTAATTCAAATGCTTTTTATTGACTAGTCGATTTGCTTGATTTGCAGCTCTTTGGGCACTTCAAAAAACATGTTCTCTTCTCGTCCAAGCACTTCTTCAACCGATTGAGCACCAAGCTCTTTAATTCGATCTAGGATCTGATTCACTAATGCTTCGGGTGCCGATGCGCCGGCCGTGACGCCAACGGTTTTCTTACCATCGAACCACGTTGGATCAATATCTTCAGGGCAATCAATCAAGTAACCCGGCGTTCCGAGCTTTTCCGCCAATTCTTTTAAACGCGTAGAGTTGGATGAGTTTTTCGAGCCCACCACCACCACCAAATCAACATCCAATGCAAGTTGACGCACTGCATCTTGGCGGTTTTGTGTCGCGTAACAGATATCATCTTTACGTGGCCCCTGAATATCCGGAAACACTTCACGCAATTTATCAATCACATCGGCTGTTTCATCCACCGACAAGGTGGTTTGGCTAACATAATGTAAATTAGTCGGATCTTTAACGATAGCTTTTAGTGATTCAACATCTTCCGGTTTTTCAACCAAGTACATGCCGCCTTTTTTACTGGCGTATTGGCCCATGGTTCCTTCCACTTCAGGATGACCTGCATGGCCAATCAGCACTACTTCCATACTGCGGCGACTGGCTCGAGCCACTTCCATATGCACTTTAGTCACCAAGGGGCAAGTGGCATCAAACACGGTTAATGCACGCGCTTTCGCTTCAAGTCTCACTGCTTGCGAAACGCCATGAGCAGAAAAGATCACAATATTGTCATCAGGTACTTCGTGTAAGTCCTCAACAAAAATGGCCCCGCGCTGCTTCAGCCCTTCCACCACAAAGCGGTTATGCACCACTTCATGTCGTACATAAATCGGAGGCTGATACAGCTCAAGTGCGCGTTCAACAATGCTGATCGCACGATCAACACCGGCGCAAAAACCACGAGGGTTGGCTAACAATATTTTCATTTCATTGCTCATTGAATAGGGTTATCGCAAGTTGCCAATTATTCTACAGACAAAATTTCAACATCAAAAATGACATCTTGTCCTGCAAGTGGGTGGTTAAAATCAACCGTTACCGAATCGCCCGCAATAGCGGTGATAATACCAGGAATTTCTAAGCCATCGCGGCCACTAAACGCCATAATCGTGCCAACTTCCACCTCAGTATTACCGGCAAATTTGGCGCGATCCATATGGTGGATGTTATCGGGGTTAGACAAACCAAACGCGTCTTCGGCTTTTAACTCAATGGTTTTGGATTCTCCGGCACTCAGACCGATTAAGCACAACTCAAAATTGTCGCTTAGACTGCCATCACCAATAACCAATTTCGCTGGTTTGCCCATATTATGAGTGCTATCCGCAATAGAGCCATCTTTTAATTTAATGGTGAAGTGTAGGGTTACCGCACTATTTGCTTTTATCGTCGTCACGTGATTTCTCTTTATTTATTTTTAGTGTGGAGACAAGGCATCCATAACGACATAAAAATGCCCGTTTTTAGTACGCCTATCGCCACCATATTTTTAGAGATGAAGAGTAAACAAAAAGCGCCACCTGAATCAACAGACAGCGCTTAGGGTTATTCAACTATTTTAGCCATTATGAGTGCGCATCGTCTTTTTTACGAAAGCCATCAAGGATAATCATTGCTGCACCAAGGCAAATGGCACTGTCAGCCAAGTTAAATGCTGGCCAGTGATAATTACCCCAGTAGAAATCAAGATAATCAACCACAAAACCGTGTACGATACGATCAAACACGTTGCCGATTGCGCCACCAATAATCATGGCATAAGCGATATTATGCCACTTCTCTTGCGCAGGCAGCTTACTCATCCAGTAAGTGAGGAGCCCCGTCACCGCAAAGGCAATAGCGGTAAACAACCAACGTTGCCAACCCGCTTGATCGCCTAAAAAGCTAAATGCCGCACCATAGTTATGTACATAAAGTAGGTTAAAAAAAGGCATTACTTCGATGCGATTTGCCCAACCATACCCCATGTTATCCATGACCATCAGCTTTATGCCGACATCAAAGGTAAAGACCAGAAGCGCTAGCCATAGCCAGCGAACTCCTGATTGTTTCCAAGTAAGCGTCTGCTCTGCCATATTGAATCCCAATATTATTAAGCGAACTTACGAACTTCGCCTTCACCATCCACGTTCGACACACAACGGCCACAAATAGTTTCATGACCAGTGATAGTGCCTACGTCAGGAGTATGATGCCAACAACGATCGCACTTCTCTGCTTCGGTTGCGCTCACCAACACAAACAAACCTGCAGTTTCCGTTGCTTGTGCCGCATCGTTTTTCTCAGCCAGAGGCTTCACTATCGCTTTTGATGTCAGCAGTACAAAACGCAGTTCATCTTCAAGCTTGTTTAACTGAGCCACTAAAGCATCATCAGCAAACAGCACCACTTCAGCTTGTAATGAGCCACCAATGATTTTTTCACTACGAGCAGTTTCAAGCAACTTGTTCACCGAGCTACGAACTTTTTGCATCTCTGCCCAAAATTCATTGTTCAACTCTTCGCCTTCAGTTAACCCAAACAGACCTTCAAACCACTCACCCGTGAAGACAAATTTTTCACGCGGCTCGCCATTAGCTTGCATCGCTGGCATTTCGTTCCAAATTTCATCAGCCGTAAATGACATGATCGGTGCCATCCAACGAACCAAAGCCTCAACGATGTAATACAGCGCCGTTTGACAGCTACGCTGTGCATGTGCACCTTGTTTAGCGGTGTATTGGCGATCTTTAATCACATCAAGGTAGAACGAACCCATTTCAATTGAGCAGAAGTGCATCAAACGTTGGATCACGCCATGCGTATTATACTCTTCATATGCTTTGACAATTTCTTGTTGCGCCGCAAAGGCACGGCCTACGGCCCAGCGATCCAGCGACACCATCTCATCAGCTGCAACCATATCCGTTGCTGGGTTAAACCCATTGAGGTTGGCTAAGAAGAAACGTGCTGTATTACGGATACGGCGATAAGCATCCGCCGAACGTTTTAGAATTTCGTCAGAAACCGCCACTTCACCAGTGTAATCAGTCGATGCAACCCATAGACGCAGGATGTCTGCACCCAGTTTATTGGTGACATCTTTTGGCGCAACCACGTTGCCGATTGATTTTGACATCTTGCGGCCATGACCATCGACCACAAAGCCATGCGTCAATACTTGTTTGTAAGGCGCAGCACCTTTCATTGCTACCGATGAAATCAATGAAGATTGGAACCAACCACGATGCTGATCTGAACCTTCAAGGTACAGATCTGCACCGTGGCCATTGAACTCTTCACGCTTATCAACAACGGCGTAGTGAGTTACACCAGAGTCGAACCACACATCCAGTGTATCGAGTACTTTTTCGTAATGCTTGGCATCTTCCTCGCCCAAGATCTCAGCAGTGTCGACATCCCACCACGCTTGAATCCCTTTTTGTTCTACCAATTGCGCCACTGTTTCAATCAGCGCAGGGCTATTAGGATGAAGTTCTGCCGTCTCTTTATGCACAAATAGCGCAATCGGTACACCCCAAGTACGCTGACGAGAAATACACCATTCAGGACGACCTTCAATCATTGCTTCGATGCGGCTTTGACCCCATTCCGGCATCCATTGTACGCCTTTGATCGATTCTAGAGCTTGGGCGCGCAGACCGGCTTGTTCCATAGAGACAAACCATTGTGGTGTTGCACGGAAAATGATTGGGGTTTTATGACGCCAGCAATGAGGATAACTATGCTCGTAGGCATGGTGGTGCAACAAAGCACCTTTTTCTTTCAGTACTTCAAGTACAGAGTCATTCGCTTTAAACACATGTTGACCAGCAAATAGCTCGGTGTCTGCTAGATATACGCCGTTTGAACCGACAGGGTTGGCTACTTCAAGGCCGTATTGCTGACCGACCACGAAGTCTTCTTGACCATGACCAGGTGCAGTATGAACGACACCAGTACCCGATTCAGTAGTTACGTGCTCACCCAAAATCGCAGGCACAGTAAATGCGTAAAATGGATGATTAAAAGGCATTAGTTCAAGGTCTGCACCTTGGCAAAAACCAAGGTTGTGGTAATGACTGATACCAGCACGATCCATGACACTTTTTGCAAGTTCTGACGCAACGATAATGCGTTCAGCAGGGCGTTCACCGTCTGCTTCAATTTGCAGCAAAACATATTCAAGATCATCACGTAAGCAGACTGCGCGGTTAGCTGGCAAGGTCCAAGGTGTGGTTGTCCAAATTACAATCGACACTTGACCGTGGCCGGCGTGATCAGCCGCGAGCGTGAACTTTTCAAGCAGCGCCGCTTCATCGGCTGCTTTGAATCGTACGTCAATCGAAGGTGACACTTTATCTTTGTATTCAACTTCCGCTTCAGCCAGTGCTGAACCACAATCAGTACACCAGTGAACGGGTTTGAAACCTTTCAGCAGGTGGCCTTTATCGGCAATTTTACCCAATGCGCGAATAATGTTCGCTTCGGTGGCGAAATCCATGGTGCGATAAGGTTTATCCCACTCACCCATGATGCCCAAACGCTTAAAGCTCTCTTTCTGGCCTTCCACTTGACCTGCTGCATATTCACGGCATTTTTCACGAAACTCAGCCGCGGTCACTTTCTGGCCCGGTTTGCCGACTTTTTTCTCTACCATCAATTCGATAGGTAGGCCGTGACAGTCCCAACCTGGGATGTAAGGCGCGTCAAAACCAGATAAGGTTTTCGATTTGATAATAATGTCTTTAAGAATCTTATTCAGTGCGTGACCAATATGAATATCACCGTTGGCATAAGGAGGGCCATCGTGCAATACGAAAGATTTTTTGCCTTTTTTGGCTTTACGGATTTCGCCGTAAAGATCTTCTTGATACCAACGCTTTAACATTTCTGGCTCACGTTTAGCCAGATCGCCACGCATTGGAAACCCTGTTTCAGGTAGGTTCAGGGTATCTTTATAATCACTCATCGATTCTTAATTCCGTTATATTGGGCGACGTTAGACATGATATTAATCGGTGGAATAATCCGACTAATTCTTTAGCTGATGCAACCACACCCTTGCCGCATCAGCATCCAATTCAATTTGTTGCTTTAACGCTCCAAAAGATTCAAATTTCTTTTCATCTCGAAGCTTATGTAAAAGTGCCACTTCTAGCTGTTTGCCATATAAATTGGCATGAAAGTCAAACAAGTGTACTTCAAGTTGTTGGCGAACCCCGTTGACTGTTGGCCTATTACCAATATTGGCAATTCCTCCGATAGGCGAGTTATCAAGGCCATAGACATTGACGACGTAAACACCAGAGACCGGTGAAACACAGCGCTTAAGCGGAATGTTCGCTGTAGGAAAACCAATGGTTCGCCCTAACTTTTGACCATGCGACACTCGACCACTGATACCGTAATCACGACCGAGCATCTGCTTAGCTAACACTAAGTCATCGCTTGCTAAAGCGTTACGAATAGCAGTACTACTCACTCTTTGTTGTTGCAAGCAAAAACTGTGGGTACTTACCACCTCAAAACCAAACTGTTGTCCAGCTTGCTGCAGCATACTGAAATTACCTTGGCGATTTTTACCAAAACAAAAATCATCACCAATCACCAGAAACTTAACACCCAACTGAGCGACCAACAAGTCACGAATAAAAGCTTCTGCCGTTAAATTAGCAAAGTGCTGGTTAAAATTCACACATAACAATCTGTCAACCGACTGCTTGTTCAATTGCACAAATTTATCACGTAATCGAGTTAATCGAGCTGGTGCATTGTGCTTGGCAAATAATTCTAATGGCTGCGGTTCAAACGTCATAACCACCGAAGGTAAACCCAATAATTGCGCTTTCTTGGATACTTGCTTCAAAACTTGCTGATGCCCTAAATGAACACCATCAAAGTTTCCGATGGTTAATACACAGCCATGATGCTGTGGCTTGATATTGTGAATGCCGCGAATCAATTCCATTAGAAAATGCTTAAAACCTATAGTTCTCAATTAGCAAGGTGCGAAACCGACGGATTATATACTAATCACCATTAATCTGTCGCCGCTTTTAAGTCTTTTAAACGCACGCCAAGCACGGCTAGGCAAAGCAAATAACTGACCGCACCGATACTGATCAGCATCACCAATGATGTAGCCCTCTGTGTCAGACTCCACTCTAGCCACGTTGACATTTCTTCCAATTGCCAAACAATGACCACAACCATCGCACTGCTGGCCACCATTAAGCGAATAATAAAACCAATAGTTTTACGGGTGATCTGATACACCCCTTGCACATGTAACCCTCGGTAAAGCAGTGCCATGTTGATAAAAGCAGATAATGACGTAGCTAACGCCAAACCAACATAACTTAAATGCCACGCTAAAAGTGCATTGAAGACCATATTAGAGATCATGGCGATAATGCCATAACGAACTGGCGTTTTGGTGTCTTGCCGAGAGTAGTACCCTGGTGCGAGCACTTTGATCAGCATAAAACTGATCAAGCCCAAACCAAATGCATAGAGTGACAACGCCGTTTGATTGACATCATTCGGGGTAAACTCACCTCGCATAAATAGCACCATAAGCATCGGTTTTGCCAACACAATCAGGCCTAACATCGCAGGAAAACCGAGCAGACAAACCATACGAATACCCCAATCCATGGTTTGCGAAAATCCTTCGCTGTGGGCATCGACATGTTTACGGGATAATGCGGGCAAAATAACGGTAGCAATCGCAATACCAAATAAGCCTAACGGAAATTCTAGCAAACGGTCTGAATAGTAAAGCCAGCTAATGGAGCCCGTTTGTAAGAAGCTGGCGATGAAGGTGTCCAGCAATAAGTTAATTTGACTGACCGATACCCCAAAAAGAGCGGGCAACATCAAGGTGCGAATTTTCACAACCCCCGGTTCATTCCAACCCCATTGAGGCCAAACCAATAAACCTGCTTTGAGCAAAAATGGAATTTGAAATAGAAACTGGACCAATCCCCCAAGAAGGACGCCAATCGCCAAGCCAATTTCCGGTTGCTGTAAGTGCGGCGACAAAAACCAAGCGCAACCGATGATCATCACATTCAAAAATACAGGGGTAAAAGAAGAGACGGCAAACTTGCCCAGGGTATTGAGAATCGCTCCTGATAAAGCAACAAAAGTGATGAACCATAAGTAAGGAAAAGTGATTTTTAATAATAAACTCGCAAGCTCAAACTTATGCGCATCAGGACCATCATTAAGCCAATCTAAAAACCAACCAGCCCCAAACAGTGCCGTGACCGCACCAGAGCATAAGATCCCCACAACAGTCACCAAAGTGACAATAACCCCCAATGTGCCAGATGCTTTAGCGATCAGCTCGCGTGTTTTATTGATATCTCCGGATGAATGGTATTCGGTCAGTACTGGAACAAACGCTTGAGAAAAAGCCCCTTCGGCAAATAGCCGACGTAAAAAGTTAGGAATTTTATTAGCAAAGAAAAAAACATCGGCACTCGCACCTGCCCCCATCAAATTCGCAACAACTACGTCACGAACTAGGCCCAACACACGAGAAATCAACGTCATAGCACTGACAATCAAGCCAGATTTGAGTAGGCGTTTGCTCACTATTACCTCGAAAAACAAGCCAAAACGTCATTATCCACAGCAACACATAAGGAATGTCAGTGCGAGATCAGATAAGTATTAGCATTGGAAAAAAAATACTGTTAGAATCCCCGCATCTTAACCGCGATGACCTTCCTATACCAAAATTTGTTTGGCCTAGAACGGTTTTTGCACAAATCATTTGACAATTGAGAGCAAATAAGGGATATTCCCCGCCCTTAAATTGTCACCGAACTAAGTTTTTGGGAGTTAGACCCTTGGCAAATAGTAAATCTGCTAAGAAGCGCGCTATCCAAGCTGAGAAACGTCGTCAGCATAATGCTAGCCGTCGTTCTATGATGCGCACTTACATGAAGAAAACCATCGCAGCTATCGCAGCTGGCGATAAAGAAGCTGCAACTGCTGCATTTGCTGCAGTTACACCAATCCTTGACCGTATGTCGACTAAAGGTCTTGTTCACAAGAACAAAGCTGCTCGCCATAAGTCTCGTTTCGCTGCAGCAATCAAAGCTCTATAATTTAGACTTGGTTCCACGCGAAAATAAAAACCGGCTAAGGCCGGTTTTTTTATATCTGCAATGTCAAGTAAAGTATTTACTCTAATTTTAATATAAAAAAATCCGAACTATGTTACTGAAACATAATTTCGGATTGTGTATTTTTCAAAACACTAGCGGCAGTATAAACCGTGTAACAACTCAATCATCGCCTTGATCTCATGGCTGCTGAGTGTGTAGTAAACCGTCTGAGCTTCTTTTCTTGTATCCACTAACCCATCTCTTCTTAACCAAGCAAGATGCTGCGAAAGTGCCGATTGACTCAATTCTAATTTCCCACATAGCTCACCAACCGACAGTTCTTGATTGTGTAATAAACACAATATTTGTAGGCGTCTTTCGTTAGCCATAGCCTTTAACAACACCACTGCTTTAGCGGAATTTTTTTCCATTTCTTGTAGGTTCATGAATAAGCTCCCTTGGAACAACTTCTTACATCAAACGCATCACAAGTTTGCATCTTCCTTAACCCAACAGGTTATGAGTTTATAAGTAAGGTTAGTACCTTTTTCTACGTAGTTTAATTGTTATACCGTTTATGACGGCAACCATTCAATAGAGCGTCAATAACGGCATCAGAAGGCGTATAACCAGTTTAGATTAGTATTACTTGGCAAGCGATAATTAATAATATTGCTAGATAATGAGATAGTAATCTATTTATCGTTAGTAGTGAAAGCATCATACAAACAAATTATTAAAATCTGCATCGCAAACATTTTTCACTGCTGGGTGTTGGATCATCCTCTCAGCAAAAATGACGTAGTACTCTTCTTTTAAATCATCAATCTGACCGATGAGTTGCAAAGGAAGATCATCACCAACTTCAGTCACATAGATTGAGGGCGCTAAAAAAATTGCATCATGATGATAACGCGCAAAAGCTTTCATCAATGCCGCATCATCAAACTCCCCCAGAATATTCGGCTTCAGGCCTTGACGGTCAAACCATTGCAATAGATTACGCCCCATCGCGGTTCGGCTTCCCGGTATCAACAACTTTCTCTGCTCTAAAATGGCAGGAAAAGAGACATTTTCAACCTTGCCTGAACAAAAAAAACTCATGTGACTCTCACCCAGTTTTTTGCTGAACAGGCCCGGGCTTTGGCTGGAATCGACGGGATAATCAGAGAGAATCATATCCAATTTGTGTTGTGAAAGTTGCTCTAACAACATTTCATGGGTCGATTCAAAACAACGCAAGTGGATACTGCTATCGGCCGGGACCGTCGTCATCAGTATTTTACTGACAAGCCGTTTAGAGAGGGCATCCGCCACTCCTACATCAAACAGCAGATTAGAGCGCTGACTATAATTGACAATATCGAGCATCTCATAACTTAAGCCGAACATCCGGTCAGCATATTTAAAAACCAGTTGCCCAAGTTCTGTCGGTTCAATGCTACGACCATTACGCTTAGTAAGCTTACCATCCATGCGCTCTTCAAAAGCCTTAATTTGCCCAGTGACGGTTTGCGGAGTCAAGAAGAGTGCTTCTGCAGCTTTAGTGACCGATCCCTGCTTGCATACCATCCAGAAGTAGTAAAGATGATTGTAGTTGAGGTGAAACATGATAAGGACACTCAATTTTATCTGGTCGTTGTTTATAACAAACCCAAGCCAAATGAGCAATTAACTCGGAAAAACCGAACTTAAGAACGTTAGCTAATCTTAATACCGAGCAGTTAGAGTTCAAAAATGACAACTTCGTCATAAAATATCTAAAACTAGCGTCCTTCGCTCTCCTCCTCCACGTTGTTAACGTCGCATAACATCATGAAAATTCAATAAATAAAGAATTAAAAGTCACCGTGAAACTTGTTTTTATCAGAGTTATCAATGAGAAACCCACTGTCATATAAATGAAATAATTATTCTCTACTATCTCGCTCAGATTCAACAACAGACCGAACAACACTCAAAAGGTCAATGGAGAAAAGAAAATGAACCAAGCGACAACTACTGCTGCACCCATTGCGAGTACCACTCGCTGGCTGCGTTGGGCGAACTTGGCATTCATGCTCTACCTACTGCTACTTGCAGTGGCGATGGTAGGTAGTGGATTTAAATGGGCGACAGGTGATCAAGCTAAGGTACTGTTTGAGTTTGCCTCACACCCAATAGCGGGGTTGATGATAGGGTTAGTCGCCACAGCATTGATTCAATCTTCAAGCACCGTAACCTCTATCATTGTCGGTCTTGTGGCTGGCGGATTACCTGTTGAAATGGCGATCCCAATGGTTATGGGTGCCAATATTGGCACCACAGTAACCAACACGCTTGTTAGCCTTGGACACGTTCGTTGCCAAGTCGAATTTAAACGCGCTTTTGCAAGTGCAACAATTCACGACTTCTTTAATCTTTTGGCGGTACTGATTTTCCTACCGTTAGAGATGATGTTTGGTATTTTAGAGAAAATTTCTCATTGGCTTGTGTCACCTTTGCTCTCTACTGGTGATATGAGCATGAAAGGACTCGATTTTATCAAACCTATCACGAGCCCAATTATCACGGCACTAAAAGGCCAGCTGATCACTTTTGGTGAAGTTGTAGGTGGCGTGATGTTGATTGTACTTGGTATTGCGACCATTTTTGTGGCTATCACTGTCATGGGTAAGCTCATGAAGAGTTTGATGGTGGGCCGTGCGAAAGAGATACTCAAAGATGCCATTGGGCGCGGACCGCTGCACGGTATCCTTTCAGGTTCAATCGTCACTGTATTGGTTCAATCTTCTTCAACTACCACCAGTTTAATGGTTCCGCTGGTCGGCACTGGTGTATTGAAAGTACGCGATGTTTACCCATTCACTTTAGGGGCTAATATTGGCACTTGCATTACCGCCCTACTCGCGGCAACGGCCGTTTCTGGTGAGTTTGCGGTATTTGCCTTGCAAATTGCTTTAGTCCACTTAACCTTTAATGTATTAGCCACTGTGTTGATCTATGGGGTTCCATTTTTACGTGAACTGCCAATTAAAGGCGCAGAAATGATTGCTGAGATGGCAACAAAGAATAAAGCGGTCGTTGCGGGTTATTTACTATCGGTCTTTATCATTATGCCTGGCGGTATACTGGCACTAACGGCTTAAGTAACGAACAAACCACACGACAGATCAAAAAAATCCCCGAGCAACGCTTCGGGGATTTTTTACAACTAGAAAACAGTACTTTTTAATAATGCGAGAGAGCAACTAAACCGAAAACGGGTACTGGATGGCATCATGGCATTGGTAGCCTTCAATCCAGAAATCATCCAAGGTAACCCAAGTTTCAAGATCTTCTAGCGTTTTAATTTTCGGGTTAATATGAAACTTCGCCATAGGGAGCGGTTCACGCTTAAGTTGTACATCTTTCATCAACGCCAGTTGGTCTTCATAGATATGCGCATTGACGATCTTATGGTAGGCCACGCCCGCTTTTTTGCCGGTAATTTGCGCCATAATTGCGAGGAACACGTAGACCTGAACCATATTAAAATTCAAGCCAAGCGGGACATCACACGAGCGTTGCGTACTATTGAGATACAAAGTATCGCCCAACAACGAAAAGTGATGACTGTACATGCAGGGGCGCAAGCAGCCCATATGAAACTCACCTGGGTTGTAAAAGTTTAGGATTTCGCCTCTATCATCAACGCCACGTGAAAGATCATCAACAATCTTACGCAGTTGATCAATCTGCCCACCATCCGCCTTGGCCCACGCACGTCCTTGAACTCCATACACGCGGCCCATATCATCTTCACCTTTGCGGTATGGATTGTTAAGCCAAGCTGCATTTAAATTCGCATTCGCATCCCACGTTTTGGTTCCTAAAGCGCGAAAATCGGCTGCATTATCGTAGCCACGAATATAACCAAGTAGCTCAGCAACTGCGGCTTTCCAGAAGCTTTTACGCGTTGTCACTAACGGGAATTGATTCTGACCTACATCATAGGTGAGATCAGCGTTAACCACCGTTAGGCAGCGTTTGGCGGTACGTTCATTTTCGATCCAAACGCCCTCATCAACAATTCGCTGACAAAGTTCAAGATACTGTTTCACAAACTATCCTTAACACTATTGAGTCACTTTATGGTTAACCTTGTACGCCCATACCATCATCAGTGCACCGACAATGATCATCGGTAGCGACAGGATTTGCCCCATGGAGATAAATCCAGCGAACAATCCTAATTGTGCATCAGGTTCACGAACATATTCGACAAGGAAACGGAATGTTCCGTAGCCTATCAAAAATAGCCCTGAGACTGAACCAATTGGCCGATTTTTGCGGATAAACAGGTTCAATATAATAAACAGCACAATCCCTTCGAAGAAAAACTCATAAAGCTGTGATGGATGGCGAGGCAAAGGCCCGCCGTTTGGAAAAATGATCGCCCATGGAACATCGGTTACTCGCCCCCACAATTCACTGTTCATGAAGTTGCCTAGTCGTCCCATGCCTAAACCAAATGGAACCAAAGGAGCCACAAAATCGGCGACACCAAAAAACGTCCGGTTATTTTTCCGTGCATACCAAAACATTGCGCTGATCACGCCAAGTAGACCACCATGGAAAGACATCCCGCCTGTCCACACTTTAAAGAGATAGAGCGGGTCTTGGAGAAACAGATCAAAATTGTAAAACAACACATAACCGACACGACCACCAATGACCACCCCTAAAAATCCAGCAAACAGCAAATCCGAGACTTGTTCACGAGTCCAGCCACTATTTGGTTTGTCCGCTCTGCGATTGGCAAGCCACATCGCAAAAACAAAACCAACTAAATACATTAAGCCGTACCAGCGAATGGATATAGGGCCAATCGCAATCAGCACGGGATCAATATTTGGGAACTGTATAAAACCCTGAGACATAAACGTGTTCTCTTACTAAAAATGAGGTGAAGATAATAAGTGATTAAAACAGCATAGTTGCCGCTATAACCATCAGAAAAACGGAGAATATTTTTTTCAATACCGCCGTCGGTAACTGAGTCGCGTAACGCGCTCCTAATCGAGTAGTGAGAATTGAGGTCGAAGCAATGGCGACTAACGCAGGTAAATAGACATAGCCAATGCTGTAAGGTGGTAAATTCTCCACTTGATAACCGTGCAAAATAAAACCAATCATGCCAGAGATTGCGATCACACACCCACAGACAGAAGAAGAACCGACGGCTTTACGCATTTCAACGCCATGACGATTCAAAAAAGGAACTGAGAGCGAACCGCCACCAATTCCCGCTAAACTAGAGACAATACCAATACCACTGCCACATAGCATGGTCACCCACGCACCGGGCATCGATCTTTGTATTTGCGCTTTTATCGATAAAAACATTTGAATCGCCAAGCAAAAAACAATCACGCCAAATACTTTCGGTAGATATTGAGTCGGGATCACGTCTGCGATCATTGAGCCAACAAACCCACCGACGATAACGCCGGGCATGAGCCACTTGACGACAAACATATCCACATTACCCAATTTAAGGTGATTTAATGCCGAAGAAGCCGAAGTAACAATGATGGTCGCTAGCGATGTCGCTAACGCTAAATGCATACTAAGTTCGGGGGAAATACCTGCCTTGGGAAGCAAAAGAAGCAACGCCGGAACCACAATTAAACCACCACCAATGCCCAGCAAACCAGCCATAAAACCAACGACTGAGCCCAATAACACCAGCAACACCATCAACTCAAAATTCACATTGGTTCCTATTTTTTGCCTGCGCGGATAAAGCCAGCAAAGCCTTTATCTTCAAAGTATGAGTGCATCATATTATAAATGTCGTTGCCGTAAGGTTGCATCAACGCTTTGTCAGCAAGTTGCCGTAACTGTCCTAATTGAGAGTGCCTCACTAAATATTTGACCTTGGCTACGTTGGAGGTATTCATACTTAGCATGCGATAACCCAAACCAATTAATAACAGTGAACCGATAGGGTCTCCGGCCAACTCACCACACACACAAACAGGTATACGATGAGACTGGCAAGTCTCTAAAATCTGTTTAAGCGCCATTACCACCGCTGGATGCATGGAGTCATAGACATCAGCAACATGTGCATTGTTCCGATCAACGGCCAACAAATATTGGGTTAAATCGTTGGTTCCAACCGAAACAAAGTCCACTTTGCTCGCAATCAATGGTAGAAGATAAATCATCGATGGTACTTCAATCATAATGCCAATCTTGGGCATTATGATCCGATCATCAACGCTAGAAACTTCTCGATACGCTTGCTCAATCAACCGCATTGCGTCGTCCAACTCTTTCGTTCCTGAAATCATGGGCAATAAAATGCTGAGATTTTGGTTATCGCCGCTGGCACGCATCATCGCCCGCAGTTGAATCAAAAAAATATCGGGATGATCGAGCGTAAAACGAATGCCTCGCCAACCAAGAAAAGGATTGTCTTCTTCAATGGGTAGATAAGGCAGTGCTTTATCGCCACCAATGTCTAACGTTCTCATCACCACCCGTTTATCAGGATAAGCGTTCAAAACGCTGCGATACTGCTGCACTTGTTCTTCTTCTGATGGAAAGCGATGTTGCAGCAAAAAGGAAATTTCGGTTCGATACAGCCCGACACCATCAACCCCTTGGTTAATTGCGATGTTGGTATCCGCACTTAATCCAGCATTGAGCATCACTTCAATACGTGTGCCATCTTGCGTAAAAGGAGCTTCTGCAATGGTTTCATTAACCATTTGAGAAAGTTCGCTTTCTTCATAAGCTAAAGCGCGATATTCCGCCAGAATTTGTCTATTTGGTGAGATAAAAACCTTGCCGCTATAACCATCGACAATGCCCTTTTTACCGTTGATCTCCTTGAGATTAAGTGAAATTCCCATCACTGCGGGAATGCCCAAGGCCCGTGACAATATTGCTGCGTGGGAATTGGCAGCCCCTTCTAAAGAGACCACCGCCAGTAATTTATCTTTAGGAATAGCGGCGAGAATTGAAGCAGTAAGTTCGCGTACCACCAAAATAATCGGTTTATCAAGTTGCTGCTGATCATGCTCAGTGTTGTGCAAAAAAAATAGCAGTCGCTGACCTAGCTCACGAATATCCTGTGCACGCTCACGTAAGTAAACATCTGACATCTTCGCAAAACGGTTGGAATAACTCTCCACAACCTGCCGTAATGCCCAATCTGCACGATCGCCTTTTTGGATTTGGCTTTTCAGATCGTTGCGTAGCATCGGATCATTGAGTAGATGAGTAAAGAGATCGAAGATGGCTAACGCATCTTTATTAATATCACTATCGAGTTTTTTTCTTAAACGACGAAAATCGTTCAAGGCGCTTTCTACCGCCAGCACTAGCCACTCTTGTTCTCGTTCAATATCGAGCGTTGAGGCGGGGTAAACATCAGACAGTTGAGGCTGGGTGTCATCCCACCAAAACTCACCAATCGCGATGCCAGATGACGCAGCAATGCCACTGGTGGATAACTGCTTTTTCGAAAGCAGCCACTGCCCTTGTGTTTGAGCATGAGCAATAATCACGGCCACTTGCGCCGCCAGAGTGACAATAAAAGACTCTTCCATCTCACTAAATAAGCGAGGTGTTTTTTGCTGCACGACCAAGACACCCAATACTCGCTTGCGATGAATAATCGGCGTACCAAGAAAGCTTTGATACACCTCTTCGCCAAGCTGTTTGAAGTATTTAAAATTAGGATGTTTCGACGCTTCAGCAATGTTGATTGGCTCAGCTGAACGTTTCACTAAGCCCACTAAACCTTCGTCAAAACCGATGTGGATTTTGTCGCCTTTGAACTTTAAGCCTTGCGTTGCCATCAGTTCTAGACGATGTTTTTCTTCGTTAGCAAGATAGACAGTGCAACACTCGGTACTCATCGCATTGCACGTTTGCTTAACCAAAATATCCAAGGCTTGGTGTACATCTTCTACCTTGGATACTTGTTCAACTATTTCCCTTAGCTGAGAGAGCATGTCTATCCTCTTTTATTTTTGCGCTTACCTTTGTTATTACGTTCTTTAAATGGCATCGCGAATGATGCAAACTCTTTCATCGCGCGACGGTAAACATCTCGCTTGAAAGAGACTACTTGTCTCACTGGATACCAATAACTGACCCAACGCCAACCATCAAATTCAGGGGTACTGCCGCGCTGCATGTTGATTCTTGATTCATCACACTCTAAGCGCAGAAGAAACCATTTCTGTTTTTGCCCAATACAGACAGGTTGAGAATCCCAACGAACGAGCCGTTTTGGTAATTTATATCTTAACCAATGACGGCTTGTTGCTATGATTTTCACATCTTTCTTTGTAAGCCCAACCTCTTCGTAAAGCTCTCTAAACATCGCTTGTTCAGGAGTTTCATCGTCGTCAATTCCACCTTGTGGAAACTGCCAAGAGTGTTGTCCGTATCGTTTCGCCCAGAATACCTGACCATGGTTGTTACAAATCACAATACCAACATTGAGTCGGTAACCATCGCCATCGATCACTGGCCAACCTCTAGTAAAATCTTAATTGCTTTGATTTTTCCACATATCCCCAATAGGAGCAAACTTACTAGTGTGATTAACACGAGATTTATGTGTTCCTAATCATTAATTGGATAACTTTTCATCAAATTTAAAGTTATCAACAAAATAATGCGACACCAGCCACATTTATTCACCTTTTCTGTGAGTAACTATGTGAAGAATCTCTAGATAGCGACTTACTTCCCCAAAAAGCAAAAGAATACGGACCAATAAAAAAAAGATAATAATAAATTAAATACATAAAAAACAATTAATTAATTGGATTTTCCATTATTAAAATTACGTTGCGATTAACAAAAAATTGATCCTTTCACAACATGCTCAAAGATCCACCAATTAGCTCGTTATCCACACCCCCACTCTAGTAGAAATAAGATTTACTGATTAAGAGGCCCACTCTCTCAAGCAAAACCCTGTAAATGCATACAGATAAACAAAAAATGGAATATTTTTCCGATCAACCTGTGGATAACTTGGATTGCGATGATCTTTTAAGCAAAAGAAACGACAGCACATTGTGTATAAGAATTTGCTACAATCGCGTTTTTATCATTCAAAGTATCATGAAACCTGCACCTAAAACTGAACATGAATTAATGCTTAGAGCTCAAGACATTGCAGGCTTAAGCTTTAGTCAACTCGCCGAAGAAGCCAAGATGACCGTGCCCCCTGACTTAAAAAAAGATAAAGGATGGGTCGGTCAGTTATTAGAGTGGCATTTGGGTGCAACAGCAGGCAGCAAACCTCAGCAAGATTTCGAGCAATTAGGTATCGAGCTCAAAAGTATTCCAATCAGTTACACTGGAAAACCACTCGAAACAACGTTTGTGTGTGTGGCCCCACTCACTGGTGTTCATGGTTTAACATGGGAGCAAAGCCACGTGCGAAATAAACTCTCTCGAGTACTGTGGATCCCAATAGAGGGTGAGCGAGAGATCCCCCTAGCCCAGCGCCATGTCGGCTCGCCATTGCTATGGAGCCCTTCTCCTGCACAAGAACAGCAGCTAAAAAATGATTGGGAAGAACTGATGGAGTTCATCGTTCTTGGCAAAGTTGAGCAGATCACCGCTAAGCACGGTGAAGTATTACAGCTCAGGCCAAAAGCGGCAAACGGGCGAGCATTAACCGAAGCCTACGGTGCTAATGGCAAACCTATCAAAACCCTGCCACGAGGCTTTTATCTTCGAACTCAATTTACCGCGAGCATTCTTGAGCAACACTTTATTTAAAAGTGCTCGTTATTGCTCATGAAAAAACGTAACCGTTTGATCTTTCACTGCACAATTCGTTTCCGTTTCACTGCCATCTTCGCTTATAGTAAAAACGTCACACACTCCACCAGCGAGAGCATCAAGGAAGGAATATGCAATACACCAAACTGCCTCATTCCACACTGGAAGTGAGCAAGATCTGCTTAGGTACCATGACTTTTGGTGAACAAAATAGCCAACAACAAGCCTTTGAGCAGCTCGATTACGCCTTAGACCAAGGTGTGAATTTCATCGATACTGCGGAAATGTACCCAGTTCCCCCCAACGGTAAAACCCAAGGTCTGACCGAAAGCTATATTGGCAACTGGTTAGAAAAATCAGGTAAACGTGAAAAAGTGGTGTTAGCGACTAAAGTGGCAGGCCCGCGTAACGTGCCTCACATCCGCGAAAAGATGTCACTCGATAGACGCAACATTCATTTAGCGATTGATGATAGTTTAAGACGCTTAAAAACAGACTATGTCGATTTGTATCAATTACATTGGCCTCAACGCCAAACGAACATGTTCGGCCAACTTAACTACCCTTATCCTGATCAGCAAGAAGAAGTCACTTTAATCGAAACGCTCGAAGCGCTTAATGATCTCGTCAAGGCTGGAAAAGTGCGTTACATCGGTGTGTCAAATGATACCCCGTGGGGCGTAATGACGTTGCTAAAATTGGCAGAAAAACACGATCTAGCAAGAATTGTCTCTATCCAAAACCCTTATAATTTACTGAATCGCAGCTTTGAAATTGGCTTATCTGAGATTAGCCACTTCGAAGGTGTCCAACTGCTGGCTTACTCGCCACTGGCGTTTGGTTGCCTGAGTGGTAAATATTTAAATGGCGCAAGACCTGACGGTGCTCGGTGCAGCCTATTTGAACGCTTTTCTCGCTATTTTACGGCGCAAGGTGTACAAGCCACTCACGCTTATGTTGAGCTTGCTAACCAGTATGGCCTTGATCCAGCACAGATGGCGTTGGCGTTTGTCAATCAACGTCCGTTTGTCGCATCCAATATCATTGGCGCGACAAACCTAGAGCAGTTGAAAACAAATATCGATAGTTTAGATGTCGTACTCAGTAATGAATTGCTTCTTAAAATTCAAGAAATTGGGACGACTTACTCCAACCCTTGCCCGTAGATATCTTCGGGGCTAGCGAAGCCACTAGCCCCTCGCTTTACGTTGTTATTCGCATACTTAACACACGGCGAAGATGACGAATATGACGTTCAGCTTTAGTTGAGTCAGGGACTGAAACGCCAATAGCGCGTCCATCACTTTCTAAGCCAATATCTTTAAGCAAGTGTTGGCTATTAAAAGGCAGCTCAAAAGCATGACGGCGAACATTTCGTTGCCATTGACGCTCTTCACGGCGTAAATCGGCACGGACCAGTAAAGTAGCAAGTTGTAAATAAATTGAATGACGCATGAATATTCTCCAGTAGTAAACTAAACGTTGACGGCTGGAAAAATGGGGGCGAGCAAGGTGGATCAACACTTTGATAAGCTGCCATTTTTCCGCAGCCTATCTCAAGGTTACGGATTAACTAAAAATCGGTGCCTTTTTTATCATCAAACATACGACAGGCGTCTGTAGTAAGAGACGATTTAGGCGCAGTAAGATCGATAGAAACGCGAACAGTATGAACAAAAACGAAATGATTCATGTTGCGCCTCCAAGCAAATAGTTAATCCAAAGTGAAATGAGTGTGTGAGCACGGCTCACGGTTAAATTCTATGCAACTGAGGTGATTATTCAACTCTTAATTTTCAAACAATTAAAAAACAATGCATTAACCTAAAATGAAAGCCGATGACAGCAAATAAGTGACATATTCAGCTAGAGAATAACTTATTCGCAAAAGATATGATTATAAAAAATGGCCACATGGATTAAATGTGGCCATTTTTACTTGAAGAATCATCAAGTTAATAGGTATTTTCAGTGATTAAGTTATGTTTATTAAGCAAGCGATACATAGTAGCTCTAGATACACCTAGCTCTTTGGCGGCCATTGATACTTGCCCTGAGTTGGATTCTAAAACCAGTAATAGCGCATCTCGCTCTGAACGCTCACGAATGCTTTTTAGGCTGCGCTTACCATCACTGCGTTTTGGTAAGTCGAGTTGCAATTCATCCAACATGACTGAATCGGACATCAGCACCACACGTTTGATCTGATTCATCAGCTCACGAACGTTACCCGGCCAGTGATAACGAGCCAATGAGCGCGCCGCTTCTTCAGTAAAACTGCGCGCCTGCGCGTTAAACTCTTTTGAATACTCCTGCAAGAAGTGTCGTGCCAGTAAAGCGATATCACCCGCCCGCTCTTTTAAGCTCGGGACATTAATACGCAATACGTTGATATAGTGGTACAGCTCTTCGTTAAAATTGCCATCAATCAGCGCTTTTTCAATATCGGAAGAGTTGGCGGCCAAAATACGCACATCCACCTCTTTGACACCCATTGAAGTTTCTATCGTTCCTTCTTGCAGGAAGCGCAAGAGGTTAGCTTGTTGGCTTTTAGGTAGCGTGAGAATATCTTTGAGTAGGATCGTCCCACCATCTGCCCGCTCCAATAATGAAGTTTGAGATGAGTCTTCACAACCAATACCGAACAGCTCACATTCAAAGCGGCTCTCCGATAAAGCTCGGCAATTCACTGAAATAAAAGGTTTTTGTGCGCGAGACGAGGTTTTGTGTACCGCTCTCGCGACCGTCTCTTTGCCCGTTCCATTTTCCCCATAAATGAGGATACTGACATCTGTAGGGCCGATGCGTTTGATCTGATCACGCAAGCGCTTCATGGGAGTGGACTCACCAATTAAACCAATATCCCCTGTTGCTCCATAATGTGGCCATACTTTTTTCTCTAACTTAAGCATTCCAAGTTGGTGTCCAATGGTGCTCAGTAGCTGCGCATCGGGAATCGGCGCCGTAAAAAAGTCGATACAAAAGTTAACAATGAATTGGCAAATCGTATCCGAGCTCAACTGTGATTCGCGAATGAACGCCAACCAACGTACTTGTTTATGGTTGCTGACCAAATTTGCAATGCCATTGAGGCTGAATTCATCATGGCTCAAATCAACAATACCAATGCATGGGCCTGTTTCTGCAAACAAGGCATCCGCTTTACGTAAATCTGCGCATTGTGTACAACGCCAACCAACCTGTTCAAGTACAGATAACCAAGGCTCGTATGTCCCACCAACGACGACAAGCGAACCAGGGACAGAATCCATTCGGAATTGAGTGCCCATCTATTATTCCTTATCTTTAAATTTATATGCAGTGCTACTTCTGGCACATTAGACGGCTGTTACATTAACGAGACTTGGCGCTGTAGTCTGTCTCGATAATAAGACTAGACAACAAATAAGCGCTTTGCCATTTAATATAAGGAACTATTTCATAATCTTTTCGAAATTGTTGTCTGTTAGTCCACGCTAGTGAACAAAATTTTTCAAACTAATGCAAAAAAAAACCGCCTATTTAGGCGGTTTATCGGAACGAAAGTAGCAATTACTGCTGTGGGCGCATCGCAGGGAATAGGATAACGTCACGAATCGTATGGGTGTTGGTGAGTAACATCACCAAACGGTCAATACCAATGCCTTGACCCGCCGTTGGTGGGAGACCGTGCTCTAACGCAACAACATAATCAGCATCGTAGAACATGGCTTCATCGTCGCCAGCATCTTTGGCATTCACTTGCGCTAAGAAGCGCTCGTCTTGATCTTGAGCATCATTAAGCTCAGAGAAGCCATTGGCGACTTCACGACCACCAATGAAGAACTCAAAACGGTCGGTGAAGAATGGGTTGTTATCGCTACGACGCGCCAATGGTGAAATATCCGCAGGGTATCCAGTGATGAAGGTCGGTTGCATCAACTTAGGTTCGGCCGTTTCACCGAAGATCTCTTCAAGCAGTTGGCCGCAAGTCCAGAAAGGTTCAACGTCTACATGAACCGATTTCGCGATAGATACCATCAGCTCACGGTTTTGCAGATCCTGTTCAGTTAACGCTTGGATTTGAGCGTGCTCTGGATTGTAGTGTTTGATGGCTTCAAACATACTCATGCGAGCATATTGACCACCAAATTCTACCGTTTCATCACCATAAGGCATTGACGTTGAACCCAAAACTTCAAGTGCAACTGAACTCAATAACTCCTCAGTAAAGTCCATCAGATCATTGTAATCTGCGTACGCCATATAGAATTCCATCATAGTAAATTCAGGGTTATGGCGAGGAGAAAGACCTTCGTTACGGAAGTTACGGTTGATTTCAAACACGCGATCAAAGCCACCCACAACTAAACGCTTAAGGTAAAGCTCAGGTGCGATACGCAAGTACATTGGCATGTCGAGCGCATTGTGATGAGTGATGAATGGACGCGCACTAGCACCGCCAGGGATCACATGCATCATTGGCGTTTCTACTTCCATGAACTGTTTTGAGATCATGAAGTTACGAATTGCAGTCATTACTTTAGAGCGAACAATGAACGCATTACGTGAACTTTCATTAACAATCAAATCCACATAACGTTGGCGGTAGCGCATCTCTTGGTCAGTCAAACCATGGAACTTCTCTGGTAACGGACGAAGTGCCTTTGTCAGCAATTCGTACTCTTCCATATTAACGTAGAGATCGCCTTTGCCAGATTTGTGCAACGCACCTTTCACGCCGATGATGTCACCAATGTCTAGACCTTGGTATTTTTCCTTCAGCTCAGTTTGAACCTCTTTTGAAGCATAAGCTTGAATACGACCAGAGGTTTCTTGAATAACAAGGAAAGGGCCACGTTTCGCCATGATACGACCTGCAATCGCCACAACATGGTTTAAGGCTTCTAACTCTTCTTTGCTCTTTTCACCGAATTGCTGTTGAAGATCGCCCGCAAGGCTGTCACGACGAAAGTCATTTGGGTGGCCATTCGCTTTACAGCTCTTACGGATGTGATCCAGCTTGCTGCGACGCTCTGCGATGAGTTTGTTCTCTTCTTGCGCAATTTGCTCTTGATTCATTTCGTTTTGAACAGCATCAGTCATTTTACATGTACCTTATATGTCGGTAAAAAAGCATTAAAGGCCTGATTTCAGGCTTGCTTCAATAAATTTGTCTAAATCACCATCTAATACCGCTTGGGTATTACGGTTTTCAACGCCAGTGCGTAAGTCTTTGATTCGGGAGTCATCCAATACATAAGATCGGATTTGGCTTCCCCAGCCAATGTCAGATTTCGCATCTTCATTGGCTTGCTTTTCTGCGTTCTGCTTTTGTAACTCAAGTTCAAACAGTTTTGCACGCAATTGTTTCATCGCTTGGTCTTTGTTTTTATGCTGCGAACGATCGTTTTGGCATTGAACAACGGTATTGGTTGGAATGTGCGTAATACGCACCGCCGATTCGGTGGTGTTAACGTGCTGACCACCCGCTCCCGAAGCGCGATAAACATCGATACGAAGATCGGCTGGGTTGATGTCGATAGCAATATTTTCATCAATCTCAGGATAGATAAACGCAGAGGCAAAAGAGGTATGGCGGCGGCCACTCGAATCAAATGGGGATTTACGAACCAAGCGGTGTACGCCAGTTTCGGTGCGTAACCAGCCATAAGCGTAATCACCGATAATTCGCACGGTTGCGCCTTTTAGGCCAGCAACATCACCTTCAGACACTTCAATCACTTCAGTCTTAAAGCCTTTCGCTTCTGCCCAACGTAAATACATGCGTAGCAGGATTGATGTCCAGTCTTGAGCCTCGGTGCCGCCCGAACCAGACTGCAGATCAATATAGCAATCTGAAGAATCGTGATCGCCAGAGAACATACGGCGAAACTCAAGCTGTTCAAGCTTAGTTTCCAGCTCATCCAGTTCAGGGCCAATTTCATCGAAGGTTTCTTGGTCTTCTGCTTCAATAGCCAGTTCCAGTAGCCCTTCCACATCATCCACACCTTGATCTAACTGATCAATGGTATCGACAATGGCTTCGAGCGAAGCGCGTTCTTTACCTAGCGCTTGTGCACGCTCAGGTTCGTTCCAGACGTTGGGTTGCTCGAGTTCTGCATTCACTTCTTCTAAACGCTCTTTCTTAGCGTCGTAGTCAAAGATACCCCCTCAGGATATTTGTGCGCTCTGACACATCCTGAAGACGGTTTTTAATAGGATTGATTTCAAACATGTTTGCTCAACATTTATGAGTAGAATTTAACCGAAGAATTCTACTTAAAAATGTGACGAAGATACAGGAAAAATTCGTTTGATCTCTTGGAATAAAAGCTGGCGCACGCCTAAAAAAAGAGGCTGAACAATCGTGTTCAGCCTCTTTAATGCTTACGAGTAAAAACGCGATTATGCCGCTTCTTTAACCACACTTTGTTGAACGGTAGTTGCAATAAAGAACATGCAAATCATCGCAGCAAGTGTCGGAAGCAACCACCCCATGCCGACCTCAAACAGTGGCAGCATATTGAACGCAGACACATCAACGCCAGCGACTTTTGCCGCGTCGATCAACGCAAAAAGAAAAGAGACAAGTAGCACAACACGGTATGCCACTGCTGGGTTTGGTAGTTTCCCTCTCAAGAAGGTCAACATAATCAAGGCAATCGCAACTGGATAAAGCGCATACAGTGCGGGGATAGAAAGCGTGATCAATTGTGATAAACCAACGTTTGCCACGATAGCGCAAGCAACACCAATAATGATCACCCAAGATTTATACGCAATTGGAGTCAATGTACAAAAGTAATCTGAGCATGCTGAAATCAAACCAATTGCCGTGGTTAGGCAGGCTAGTAGCACGATGACAGAAAGCACGATCTGCCCATAAGGGCCAAACAGCGCTTGCACATATTGGCTAAGCACCGCGCCGCCATTTTCTGCACCAAAAGCGACCACAGAGCTTGTCGCGCCAAGATAAAACAGTGAAATATAGACAAAAGCTAAACCAACCGCCGCAATGCACGCCGCGCTGATTAAATACTTTGTGGTTGCCGCACGCTCAGTAATGCCTTTGCTACGCAGTGCATCGACAATTAACATCCCAAACATCAGTGCGCCAAACGTATCCATGGTGTTGTAGCCTTCAAGGAAACCTTTCGTCAACGGCTGAGTCAGGTATTCGCCTTGTGCAGTCACCATCTCACCTTGCGGGTCAACAAAAACCGCAACGGCTAAAATAATTAATCCAACAAATAGAGCAGGAGTTAGCACTTTACCAATGATGTCAATGAGCCGACCTTGAGACCAGGCAAAAAACATCGCAATCACAAAAAAGAGAATCGAAAATAGTGTCAAATGCGATTGTTGCGCATCAATGAAAAATGGTTTCACTGCCATTTCATACGCCACAAGGCCGGTACGCGGTGCTGCAAAGGCAGGACCAATGATGATAAAGATCATCACTGCCATGATAGTTGCAGCTTGTTTAGGCAGATCTTTGGTTAAATGCTCCCAAGAACCACCCGCGACAGCAATCGCAATAATCGTCATCAATGGTAAACCGACAGCGGTAATAAGGAAGCCAGTCATGGCTGGCAGTAAATGCTCTCCAGCAAGTTGGCCAGCGATTGGCGGAAAGATGATGTTACCAGCACCCAAGAAAAACGCGAAAAGCATAAAGCCGACCGCGATAATATCTGTTAGTTTTAACGTCTGCTTCACAGATAACCCTTAATTATTATTTGATAAATGTTGTGTATGCATTGTTGATGAGGTTGAAACCGCATCTAAATCTAAAAATTAAGGGCGAATAATGACGAAACACTCAAGACTTCGCAAGGGCAAAGCAAAAAACGCTACATTAATTTATAATATCGGTGAAAAACCAGTTTAAAACTCTAAATGTTAAAAAATAGAAAGAATGATGTGTTGATCATTTTCTCATACACTCTCATAACAGATAGAAGAATAATCCGAACAAATAGATAACAATAGTGGTTATCACTTAATTAGAGCTATATTTTGAAATAATGATGAAAAGTCACACGCCCAAAAATAAGCGTTTCAAATTTAAACAATTTTCCATTGACGGTGGACAAGCGGGAATGCCTGTCAGTACCGATGGGGTTCTATTAGGCGCGTGGGCTTTCACGCACCATCCCAAAACCATTCTCGATATTGGCACTGGTACCGGGTTATTAGCATTAATGTGCGCGCAACGTTTTAGCGATGCACAAATTACGGCCGTCGATATCGATGCCTTTGCCTTTGAAGCGGCCCAATACAACAGTAATGCTTCTTCATGGGGGCAACGCATACAGGTTTTACAAGGTGATATTTTAGACACCTCTTTTGCACCGTCCTTTGATGCAATTATTTGTAACCCACCCTATTTCAACAGTGGTGAACTGTCTCATGATCCCCAGCGAGCTACTGCTAGGCACACCAATCAACTTGCTCATCACGCTTTATTAGTCAGAGCAAAAAGCCTTCTCAACGATGAGGGGCAAGCTTGTTTTATTTTGCCCGTGTATGAAGGGGAACAATTTATCGAGCAAGCACTCACGCTCGGCTGGCAGCTTAAGCGGCGCTGCACTGTACAACCCGTAGCACACAAACCCGCTCATCGGCTATTGATTGAACTAAGTTTAGCCTCGGCTTCTGTGATTGATTCATCGTTGGTCATTCACTCATCAAGTGGTTATAGCGAAGCCTTTATTGCCCTAACTCAAGATTTTTATCTCAAGATGTAGAAATAACATGTGATCCTAATCACCAATCCCCCTATAATGTTCGACCTTAATTTTATAGCCAAATAAGCCTAACGGCTTGTGGAGTACTCACTGTGATCAAAACCTTTGCTGACCTCGATCTTGACCCTTGCATCATTGCGGCCATTGAAGATATGGGCTTTGAACGTCCCACCCAAGTTCAAGCTGAAGCGATCCCACAAGCCCTAGATGGTCGAGATATTCTTGCCTCTGCGCCAACGGGAACCGGTAAAACCGCTGCATTTGTTTTACCCGCGCTACAATATCTTTTAGATTTTCCGCGCAAGCGAGCCGGCCCTGCACGCGTCTTGATTCTGACCCCAACTCGTGAACTGGCGATGCAAGTGGCGGATCAAGCTCGTGAACTGGCGAAGAATACTCGCCTCAATATCGTCACCATCACCGGCGGCGTACAATATCAAGAGCACGCCGACATCTTAGCCAAAACGCAAGATATTGTGGTGGCAACACCTGGTCGCTTGATGGAATACATTGAAGGTGAGCGTTTTGATTGTCGTGCGATTGAATGGCTTATTTTGGATGAAGCTGACCGCATGCTGGACATGGGCTTTGGCCCAATCGTCGATCGTCTCGCTGCGGAATGTCGCTGGCGTAAACAGACCTTGCTCTTCTCTGCAACACTGGAAGGTCATGGTGTGGAAGGTTTTACTGCCGATCTCTTAAAAGAACCAGCAACAATCAATGCCGATCCTTCTCGTCGTGAACGCAAAAAAATCACTCAATGGTATCACCGCGCCGATACCATGGTGCACAAAGTTGAGCTATTGAAGAAAATCCTCACCGAGCAAGCCGAACGTTCTATCGTGTTTATCAAAACTCGTGAGCGCTTAGCTGATTTGCGTACAGAGCTAGAAAAAGCGCAAATTCCTTGTGCTTGGATTCAAGGCGAAATGCCACAAGATCGTCGCAATAACGCCATTACGCGATTCCGTGAAGGCGCAGTCAACGTACTACTGGCAACCGACGTGGCCGCTCGCGGTATTGACTTACCTGACGTAAGTCACGTGATCAACTTTGATATGCCACGCTCAGCGGATGTGTACTTACACCGCATAGGTCGTACGGCTCGTGCTGGAAAAAAAGGCAATGCGATCTCTTTGGTTGAAGCCCATGATCAAGTGATGATGGACCGCGTCGCGCGTTATGTCGACGAGGAGATCAAAGAGCGCTTCATTAAAGATATGCGCCCGCAGCACAAAAAGCCGGTATTCAAAAAGAAAAAGAAAACCGATGACAAAAAAGTCAAAGTGGTTTCGAAGAAGAAGAAAGCGAACAAAAAGAAAAAATAGTGTTCCAATACCACCTATAAAAAAATGCCGATACTGAAATATCGGCATTTTTTATCTTTAACGTTTGAAGAGAGTATCACTCTCTTCAAACTCACCAAGGTTTAATGTTCGCGTGTGGCACGGAACTCCACTTCAGGAAAACGCTCTTTGGCCAGATTCAAATTGACCATAGTCGGCGCGATGTAAGTCAGGTTATCCCCACCATCCAGTGCGATGTTACTTTGGTTTTTGCGCTTAAACTCTTCGAATTTTTTATCATCTGCGCACTCAATCCAACGTGCTGTTGCAACGTTAACACCTTCGTAAATTGCCTCGACGTTGTATTCAGATTTTAAACGAGACACCACCACATCAAACTGCAGCACACCCACTGCACCCACAATCAAATCGTTATTTTGTAGTGGGCGGAAGACTTGAACCGCTCCCTCTTCCGACAACTGCACTAAACCTTTAAGCAGTTGCTTCTGCTTCAGTGGATCGCGCAAGCGAATACGACGGAACAGCTCAGGAGCAAAGTTAGGAATACCTGAGAATTTCAACGATTCACCTTGAGTAAAGGTATCACCAATCTGAATTGTTCCATGGTTATGCAAACCGATAATATCGCCAGCATAAGCATTTTCAGCACGAGAGCGATCGCCCGCCATAAAGGTAACCGCATCAGAAATACTCACTTGCTTACCAATACGCACGTGGTTCATTTTCATGCCTTGGGTATAAGTACCCGACACAATACGCATAAACGCAATACGATCGCGGTGTTTAGGATCCATGTTCGCTTGGATTTTAAACACAAAGCCTGAGAATTTCTCTTCCGTGGCTTCAACAATACGCTCATTAGCTTGACGTGGCATCGGCGCCGGAGCCCACTCAGTTAAACCATGCAGCATATGGTCCACACCAAAGTTACCTAATGCCGTTCCGAAGAAAACAGGGGTCAACTCACCTTTTAAAAACAGCTCTTGATCAAATTCATGAGAAGCACCCAATACCAATTCAAGCTCATCACGCAGCTGAGCGGCAAGGTCATCACCCACGGCCCTATCCAGATCAGGGTTGTTGAGGCCCTTAACAATGCGCTCTTCTTGAATAGTGTGGCCTTGGCCGGTCGCGTACAGAATCGTCTCATCACGGTGAATGTGGTACACGCCTTTAAACTCTTTACCACAACCCACCGGCCATGAAATCGGGGCGCAGGCAATCTTCAGCTCATTCTCCACTTCATCAAGCAATTCCATTGGGTCGCGGATCTCACGGTCCAATTTGTTCATGAAGGTTACAATCGGTGTATCACGTAAGCGAGTCACTTCCATCAGCTTACGAGTACGATCTTCAACACCTTTTGCTGCATCAATCACCATTAAGCACGAGTCAACCGCCGTCAATGTGCGGTAAGTATCTTCCGAGAAGTCTTCGTGCCCTGGAGTATCGAGCAAGTTAACCAAACAATGATTGTAAGGAAATTGCATCACAGAGGTCGTGACCGAAATACCACGCTCTTTTTCCATTTCCATCCAATCTGATTTAGCATGCTGGTTAGAGCCGCGCCCTTTTACCGTTCCCGCTTTTTGAATGGCATTCCCGAATAGCAGAACTTTTTCAGTAATGGTGGTTTTACCCGCATCCGGGTGCGAAATAATAGCGAAGGTTCTACGTTTAGAAACTTCACTCAAAAAAGGAGTATTTGACATGAAACAGGTCTTCTCAATATGCTGATATAAGGGAGAGCCGAAGCGCTTACGCTGATCAGCAGTTCGATTCAAATTTGCGCGGTATTCTCCCCTATATTTGATCTGGGAGCAACTTTCGTCGCTATACAAATCAACAAGGGAATGACGACCTTTCTATTTGTAATTAAATTATCAATAAATATGAGCTATAACTAAAAAGGGCGAAGAGAATAAGCGAGTATTATGCTGATAACCAAACAAAGAAATTCTCTGGCATTTAAACAAGCCAAAACAGTGTTCCTAGTCTCGGTGATCCTTGGGATAGGCTTTAGTTTGTATCATACTTTGCTCGACCTGCACCATGAGCAAGCTCGCATTGAAGATCACTACCGTTTTAAACTGCTGCAAAATTATTCAAATGCCAGCCAGGCTGCTTATCACCTCAACAACTTATTAGCCAATCAAGTCGTCTCTAGCTTAATGGTTGATAATGCCATTTATCATGTTGAAATTATTGATGATTTTGGCGATACACTGGCAAAAAAAAGCAGAGAGATTCCAGCGCAGACTGCTTTTATTCGGCTCTTATCGAATTATCTGACACCTGAAATACCCATCTTTAAAACTGACTTGCATCAACCCAATTCGAGTGTGGTGGTAGGTAGCTTAAGTTTTTCCGTCAACGGCTCTTCCATTGCCAAAGAATTTATTGCAAAAACCACACGAGTATTGCTGTTTGATCTCTTTCGAAATGTGTTGCTGACTTCGATCCTTTTAGTCTTTTTTTACTACAAGCTGTCAAAACCCATCACCACGTTAATTTCGTGGGTTCGCTCATTGCAAAACAATCAACGTCCAACACAGCCGCCATTACAACAGCAAAAAAATGAGCTCAGTGAGTTAGCCGGTACTTTCTATACTTTATGGAAAGAGCGAGAGCTCGCGGATGCTAAACTTAACCAATTAGCCTACTACGACACGTTAACTGGCCTTGCTAATCGCAGCTTGCTGCTGCAACTGCTCACTGATGCCATTGATAACAGTATTCGCACCCACACTTCTGGTGTGTTGTTTTACCTTGATCTCGACCGTTTCAAAACGATCAATGATTCACTTGGACACACAACGGGGGATCATTTAATCAAAGCTATCGCCATGCGTATGGATGGCTGGCTTAAACACGATTACACCGCCGCACGCATCGGTGGCGATGAGTTTGCGGTGTTGATTCCTCATCTCTCTCGCCAACAAGCAGAGAAGGTAGCTCAGCAGCTTCTGGCTCTGATTTCCAACCCTTACTCGATTGATGACCACCAGCTTTATTGCACTGTGAGTATTGGTATCTCGATTTTTCCGTCAGTGGGCAAAACCAATATCGATGTCCTTAGACAAGCCGATACAGCGCTTTACCGCGCAAAAGCGAATGGACGCAATAAATACATGTTTTATGAGCCAGAAATGCAGGCTCAAGTCGAATCGTTTCTGGAAATTGAAAAAGGCCTCCATGAAGCCCTCAATACCCAACAGTTAGAACTCTATTACCAACCTCAAGTCGATGAGCGGCACAATATTGTCGGTGTGGAAGCCTTGATCCGCTGGAACCACCCAACCAAAGGTGTATTGCCACCGGGTGTGTTTATGACCATCGCAGAAGAAACGGGGCAAATTATTCCGATTGGAAACTGGATATTAGAGCAAGCGTGCTATCAATACGCCGCTTGGAAGCGCCAAGGAGTATTACCGCCCCATTTTCGCCGTTTAGCCATCAACATCAGTCCGTTGCAGTTTTCTCAAGATTCTTTTGTTGAACACATTAACCATGCAATGCAGCAAGCAGGTATTACTGGTGAACATCTTGAATTGGAGATTACTGAAGGGCTATTACTGGAAAATGTAGAAAGTGCGATTCAAAAAATGGTGCAACTTAAAAAAAGTAAGCTGAGCATCTCGATTGATGATTTTGGCACTGGTTATTCATCACTGCGTTACCTCAAACTTTTATCGGTGGATGTGCTCAAAATCGATCGTTCTTTTGTCACTCAATTGCATCTAGATGAGAGTGACCAAGCAATTGTGGATACGATTATTATGATTGCGAAACGTTTAAATTTGGAGGTAATAGCCGAAGGTGTGGAAGAGTGCCAAGAACTCGAAACTCTCAAACAATTGGGTTGTGATCAGTTCCAAGGTTACTTATTTGATAAGCCGTTAACCGCTAAGGAAGTCGTCAAGCGTTTTGCAAGCCCATGCTATCAACTCAATGAACATCAAAAAGATAAGGCGCACCAGAAATAGTTCCGAGACGCCTGACCATGAAAAAACCTGAGTTTGCAAACGATCTGCTGATGGAAAATAAGCTACAAAAAATAGTAGCTCATGATGATCGCATCTTCTGATCCTTTCGGAGTGGGATAGTAGTTCACTCGACGATCGAGCTCATTAAAACCCAGCGATTCGTACAAGCTATAAGCGCGGATGTTACTTTCGCGAACTTCAAGCCACGCACTTTCAGCTTGCGCTTTTTCACAGTAAGTTAAGAAAAACTCCATCAACAATTTTCCGTAACCCTTACCTTGCTGCTGCGGATCCACAGCGATATTCAACAAGGTCACCTCTCCAACAATATTCTGTGCATAGAAATAACCGACAACTTTGCCATCAACCAACATAGCATGGTGGCATGCACCACGACTCGCCAAGTCGCGTACGAGTGATTCAGCCCAAGGGTAACTGTGGGCTTGCTGCTCAATGGACCAAATAGCATCAAGATAAGGAAGTGATAAAGGCACAACATCAATATTCATAGTTTTATGACTCATAAGAACAAATTTGCTGCCACAACGCCCGGCGCAGCTCGGTATTGCCATCTATCTCAACTAGCGGCGGTGACGTTAACACTTTCTGAGCCAACGGGCTTTCTCTCTTTTCACAGCCTGAAAACCACAACCATTCAATGCTGGAGCCTGTTAGTTGGCTAAGAGAGTGAGGCTCAAGATGACACGCCTGACTGATTTCGAGCCCCATACTTTTCAATACTCTTGAAAACAGCAATAGAGCACCTTGTTGCGGGTATTGGGGGGAAACGAGTAATAAACGGCACGTGCTCGGCAGCGTCACCGGATCAGGTTGATAGCCAGCCAGCCGCTGTGGATGGATAAGCTCCCAACGCTGGATGCCCATTTCTTGTAAATATTGATTTTCGTGATGTGACATCTGTTTATGACCTCATTGAACATCGCAATCCTAACAAATCAGCGCCAAGACAGAAACCGTTAATCATCCAATGACTCAAGAGCTATGCCCAAACAACTTGAAGTTGCAGATAGGCGGCAAGTGAATTCATCCCCATGAGCCTAGATAAACGATGTGATTGGGGTGAGCGAACGTAGCCAACACCACGGCAGCTTCAAATGAGAAGGGCATAAAAGTAAACAGGGAGCTCTGGGCTCCCTGTTTTGAATAGAAATACGGTGATTAAAGATCGTTGAACTCTGGGCAATACTCAATTAAACCTGCTCGTCCGCTCAATTCGCCGTCGACTAATGCAACGATCTGAAACGCGCCAACTGGAACATCCCAACGACAACGAAAATCAGATTTTGCCGCCTCTTTAAAGCCAAAGCGTTGATAATAATCCGGGTCACCCAAAACCACACAAGCTGGATAATCGAACTCAGCCAAACAGATTAACCCCTCTTTTACCAACGAGGCGGCGACACCTTGATTTCGCCACTCTTTTTTCACGGCCAACGGTGCAAGCCCTTGCCAATTTAAGTCTTCACCATTGAGTAAGATCGGGCTAAACATCACATGACCAACAACTTCACCGTCATCATCACAGGCCACTAAAGAGAGCGTCAAATGGCTGTTTTCCCTTAATGTCATAACCAAATTAGCTTCAGCATCTGTCTCAAAGGCTGATTTTAATAAGCGGTCAATCGCTAAGATATCCGCTGGCGCTTCAGTTCGAATAAGCATTCATTACCTCATTTTGTGTCACTGGCGATTGTACGCCCTTATGCACAAAATCTGCTAGCTGATTTATTAACATCTGGAACGGTTTTGGTAAAAGCTCTAGGTCAACACTGTCCATCAGATTCTTCACCTCTAACCCCAGTTCGGTATCCCCTTCAATGGAGAGTCGACGTTGAAAGAACAGCGTATCAGGATCTTCTTTTCGACCAGCAATCAACACCATATCATTTAGGTTACCGCTAAAGCTGACATCTTCCACTTCCGTCTTATCAGACACAACAAGTTGTTCCGCTTGATAGCTGATATACCAATTCAAATTCAAATCGCGAATTGAAACCTTTAACCATTTCCCATCAAGAAATTCAAAGTCACCTTCTTGCAAAGCCTCATGAAATATAGTTTTCAACCCTTCTAGCAAGGCTTTTTTTTGTACAACTTGCGGTAAGAAGTGGACTGGGGATCGCAAAATTGAAGCGGCGTTTTGAACTAGTTGAGTACGAATCTTGTGAATCACGAGCGTTATCCGTTACTTTGTAATGCAATAGTACCTAATCATAATGGATGTGGGGGTGCAAATTCCTGTGATGCATCAAAAAACGTACATTGTTTGAGAACCTTTTCTAGCTTAGTAATCAAAGTTATAGTTAATGTGTTACTTACGTTGTAACATCCTCATGAATATAAGTGCTCTGGAGAGTGGTAGTAGCTTGATGCCTTCGCAACATTTACAACATTGGTTTGCAAAAATCACGTCGAACAGTCCGTTCTTTTTTGCCATCTTGAACGACCAACATAACTATGTGATGGTCAATGAACGTTATTGTGATATTGCAGGGCTGAGCACAACCGAATTGGTTGGAATGAATGACTCACAAATTCTGGGTGAGCATTTCTACCGCCATCTCAAACCCTATTATGAACGGGCATTTCAAGGAGAAACGCTTGAGACCGAACTGACTCTTCACGAGATCGATTTAGAAACGAGTTTGCATTTCTCTTTATCACCTATCATGGGTGATAAAAAAGTCGAAAATATTGTGTTTCACGCCATCGACACCTCCGAAAAACAGATCCTCATTCGCTCATTAGAAGAGTCGGAAAATAAGTTTTCAACCTTGACTAGCTTGCTTCCCGATGGATTGTTGCTGGTCGATGACGACTGCATTATCTCTGCTAACCCCGCATCGGCTCGTTTACTCGGTTTTGAAAATACCTCAGAGCTTCTTGGTGAAGAGTTATCGCGCTTGTTTGTCGATGAAAAAAGTAAAACCGTATTCAGCTCTCCACTTAGTTTATTACTCGCAGGGGCACCATTGGTCTGCCTCACTGGGCCAAAGTGTGGCTTTGAACGTAAAGTTCAACTGCACGCTGGAGCCACCGTCGTGCTGGGCAATAGCTCACAACTGATTTTGATTCAAGATGCAGAAGATGCACCTAAGCAGTTGTCTTCGACTATGCATGCCGATATCCACATTGACTCGCTGACTAACTTGTATAACCGTTTTGGTTTCACTAAACGTTTAGAACAGTTCATTCAAAATGAAACACCCCTTGTGATGCTCTATTTAGACATTGATAACTTCAAAAACATCAATGACTCTTTAGGCCATCATATTGGCGATAAAGTCATTAAAGAGGTCTCAGCACGGCTGAAACGTTTACTACCGCAACAAGCGATTGTGGGCCACCTTGGCGGCGATGAATTTGGACTAATACTGCCTGATCCTGAAAATAGTCGCGCCGCTGAAATGTTGGCTGAACGCATCATTTCTTTGATTAACCAACCGTTTGATCTGCACCATTTCAGTAAACGCTTAGCCTGCTCCATAGGTAGTGTCGCCTACCCTGGTGACGGTAGCGATGCACGCGTATTGTTGCAAAATGCCGATACGGCGATGTATGAAGCCAAAGATCGTGGTAGAAACCGTCTGATTAAGTTCAACGATCAAATGAACAAAGAAGCGCGCATGCGCTTATGGCTTGAAATTGAACTGCAAAAAGCGCTGCAACAAAATGGCCTTGAAGTGTGGTATCAACCGAAAGTAAATGCTCGCGACTTCAGCATCAATGGTGCGGAAGCTTTGGTGCGCTGGAAACACCCTGTGGAAGGGTATATCAACCCGGGCGCTTTTATCCCTGTCGCGGAAAAAGCTGGGCTGATTGAACATTTAGGCCGAGTGGTGATGCGTGATGTCTTCTCGACCGTAAAACGCTGGAAGCTGCAAGGTATTTTACCAGGTCGCGTGGCGATCAATTTATCGCCCGAACAGTTTTGTAACCCGAAGTTGATTGATTATATGGAAAAACTGCTTCGCACCACGGAGCTTGATCCAAACTGCATCACATTTGAACTGACTGAAAGTGCCGTCATGAGCGACAGCGAACACACCTTGCAAATGTTGAACGCGATCAAAAAACTGGGCTTTTCTCTGTCCATTGACGACTTTGGTACGGGGTATTCCTCGCTCTCTTACCTCGCTCGCTTCCCGATTGATGAACTTAAAATTGACCGCGCTTTTATAACGGATATCGATACACTTCCTAAACAAATCACCGTCATTGAAAACATCATCAATTTAGGTAAATCACTCAACTTAACGGTCGTTGCCGAAGGTGTGGAAACCCAACAACAAGCCACGCTACTCTCTAATCTCAACTGTAACTCAATTCAAGGCTTCCATTTTTATCGGCCACAACCGAGGCAGGAAGTAGAAGAGTTATTCGTTCAAAATCGTCGTCATCGTTCTACTCCCAAATAAGTAAATCTCGTTTATTCGCCCCAAACCTGCCTTACATCAAATTTGCTATTCATAATGCTTCATAAAATACCACTACTTTCCCTTAGATATCGTACGGATCAATGGAACTTTTATGTCCTGCAGGTAACCTGCCTGCTCTAAAAACAGCGATCGATTGTGGTGCAGATGCGGTTTATATCGGCTTCAAAGATGATACTAATGCTCGCCACTTTGCTGGCCTTAATTTCGCAGGTAAGAAGTTAGATAAAGCGGTGCAATATGTTCATGATCACCATAAAAAAATTCATGTCGCGTTAAATACCTTCGCCCACCCTAATGGCTTCGAGCGTTGGACTCACGCCGTCGATAATGCCGCCAGTTTAGGCGTGGATGCGTTGATCATCGCCGATATCGCGGTATTGGATTATGCCACTAACAGATATCCAGATCTGGAACTGCATCTTTCTGTGCAAGCCTCTGCCACCAACGTCGCCGCTATCGAGTTTTATAAACAAAATTTCAATATAAAACGAGTGGTGTTACCACGAGTGCTATCAATCCATCAAGTCAAACAGCTCTCACGTAATATGATGAGTGACGTCGAGCTTGAAGTATTTGCCTTTGGCAGCTTATGTATTATGTCTGAAGGGCGCTGTTATCTCTCTTCCTATATGACGGGAGAATCACCCAATACTGTCGGAGCCTGTTCGCCCGCGAAGTACGTCCGCTGGCAAGAAACGGACTCAGGTTTGGAATCTCGCTTAAACGAAATTTTGATTGATAAATACGCAGCCGGAGAAAATGCAGGCTACCCAACCTTGTGCAAAGGTCGTTTTGAAGCGCAGATCGATGGGCAACCTAAACGCTACCACGCACTGGAAGAACCAACCAGTTTAAATACGTTATCACTATTACCAGAACTGTTTGCAGCCAACGTTGCTTCCGTCAAAATTGAAGGTCGCCAACGTAGCCCTGCATATGTGGAGCAAGTGACTAAAACCTGGCGAGCGGCGATTGATCGCTACCAAGCAAATCCACAAGCCTACCAAGTAGAAACGGCTTGGAATACCGCCTTAGCCAACGTTTCTGAAGGCACGCAAACGACACTCGGCGCGTACCATCGCCAATGGCAATAAGAGAATGGAGAAGAGAATGAAATATGCGCTGGGTCCTTTACTCTATTTCTGGCCCAAACAAGAGGTAGAAAGTTTTTATCAACAGGCAATCAATAGCCCTGCTGATGTGATCTATTTGGGTGAATCGGTCTGCTCCAAGCGACGTGAGATAAAACCACAACACTGGTTTGAGATCGCCAAAGCGCTTTCACAAGCGGGTAAACAGGTTGTGATCTCAACCATGGCGCTACTGGAAGCGCCGAGCGAAATCAATGTGATGAAAAAGTATATTGAGAATGGCGATTTTGCGATTGAAGCAAATGACGTTTCGGCGATTCAACTCGCCAGTGAAAAACGCCTTCCTTTTGTGGTTGGGCCCGCCGTGAATGCTTACAACGCGCGCACACTGCAACTGTTCCTAAAGCAAGGGATGATCCGTTGGTGCATGCCTGTTGAACTCTCCCGTGATTGGCTAATCAATGTATTGCAACAATGTGATGAGCTTGGTATCAAAAACCAGTTTGAAGTAGAAGTTTTTAGCCACGGATACCTGCCACTGGCTTACTCCGCACGCTGCTTTACCGCACGGGCTGAAAATCGCGCGAAGGATGAATGTGAGACTTGCTGTATCAAGTATCCAACCGGAATTCAGGTTCACAGCCAAGAAGGCCAAGCAGTATTTAACCTCAACGGTATCCAAACCCAATCGGGCTATTGCTATAACCTTGCTAATGATTTGCCAAGCATGGCGGGATTGGTCGATGTCGTTCGTTTAAGCCCACTTGGTCTTGAGACATTCGAGCATCTGTCGCAGTTCAAGGCCAATGAAAAAGGAGAGCATCCCTCCCCTTTAACCAATCACCAGTGTAACGGCTATTGGCACCAATTACCGGGCCTAGCGATTCAACAAAGCTGAGCGTAGCCTCCCCCTAGAGACAAGGGGGAGGCTCTTGTTAAGCGAACACGGTTTGCTTCGCGTTATCACAAGGTAGTGCACGCAAATCTCGCCACAACATCAAACCCACCACCAAACTTAACGCAATATTGGAAATGGGGAAGGCAATCCACACACCAGTCACACCATATAACTTAGGTAACAAATACAAGAACGGTAGTTGGATCGCCATATTACCAATGGTGACAAACATCGCCTTACTGCCGCGATTAGTCGCTTGATAAAAGGCGGCGGCGACAACTAAAAATCCATCCAAAAACAGCGCGAACATATGCAGTTTTAAGCCCAGTACAGCGCTTGCCATCAATTGCGGGTCAGTTGAATTGAAGACCGCAACAACCTGAGTGGAAAACAAGTTCAGCAGCACCACAAAACCCAACCCGCCAAGCACGGCAATGCTCATTGCAATTTTGAGCAGTTTTCTAATATGAAGATAGTTTTTAGCACCATAATTGAAGCTAACTAACGGCTGCATACCATTCGCGATGCCCTCTGCCGTTAAGTAATAAACCGTGACGATATAGCCTAATATCGCGTATGCCCCAACAAGTACTGCGCTGCCATAGTGAGCAAATAGACTGTTGTGCACCGCTACCATCATCGAACCGTAGGCATACATAAAAAAGCTTGAAGTACCAATCGCAACAATCTTAGGTAACAACGACCATTGCACCCTCATCACCGAGAGTGACAGCTGCAACTTGGCTCGCGTCGAAAAGAAATAGCCTATACCTAATACAGTCACACTTAATTGTGCGAGTGCCGTTGCTATGGCGGCACCAGTAAGTTCCCAATGTAAAACGGCAATAAACAGATAATCAAAGAGAATATTGATTATCGCACCACTCACCATCAGTAATGTGGCTAAATTAGGGCTGTCGTCGTTTCGTAACAAGAAAGGCATCGCAATAGAGCCAAGCGTAAAGACACAAGCGATCACTAATACCTGCAAATATTGCAAGCCAAGTTCGTAGACTCGTCCTTCAACGCCTTGCCACGCAATGAAATCGTCCGCAAGAAACCATAGAATTGTCGCCACCACGGGAGCTAGCATCACAAGCAACAATAGACCAGTAGCAAGCACTTGCTTAGCTGCCGCCATGTTCCCTTCACCTTGCTTGATCGAAGCCAGAGCACCAGTTCCAACGCCCACCAACATGCCAAGCCCTAAAATAAAGCCAATAATAGGCCACGCAACGTTAATGCCCGCCAATCCCTCAGCACCAACATAATGACCAATAAAAATACCATCCACCACTTGATACAAGCCATTGACTAACATAGCTGCCACGGTCGGAATGGTATAGCGCCAAAATTGGCGGTAAATTGAATTTTTCATAACAGACACCATAGTTAGCAAGGCTAACTATATAAGTAAATTAAAGTAATACTTTGGATAACAACATATTAAAACACAGTGCTTCTTCTTCCGAGAGATGCTTAATCACTTGCTCTGCGACAACAGCGTACACTTTCGCTTCATCCGCTAAATGCTCACGCGCAGTATCGGTGAGAGAAACTCGGTAAGAACGCGCATCATCTTGGCATTGCGCCGTCTGAACTAACCCTTTATTTTTAAGCCTTTTAACCATATTTGATACCGATGGTTTACTCACTTCCATCTCATTAGCTAAATCAGTTAAGCGCAGTGGCAAAGAAGAGCTTTGAATCACTTTAAGGTAATCATATTCATTAAAGCTCAATTGTGAAATGGGATCAGCTTTGCTATACCGACGCCAGATTTTGGCACTAAAACGCTCTAATTTTTCTAAGTTAGCTTCTAGTTTCACTGTTTTTCAAATCAAAATGGTTATCAAGGCTAACTATTTTATGGATCTTTAGATCGTTAAGCAACAAAAAAGCCGCTGAAAAAGTCAGCGGCTTTAAGGAAAAGGATATAATAAGGTACTTATTGCTGAGACTCTGGCTGCTCAGCTTTCGCCTTAGCTAAATAGTCGGCTCTTACTTGCTGGAAAATTTTCCCCAATTCAAGATAAGCGTATCGATGCTCAACATATTCGTAGACGTTAAATGACAACGCAAGCTTGTACAAGGCGATCGCGTGCGCGTAATTTCCCTCTTGCTGGTAACGCTTAGCGAGATAAAAATAGACCTCAGTTAAACGCTGTGCTTGTATCGCATTACCGCTGCCTTCTTCTAAGATCATCTTAAAAGCTTGCTCTTCCGATATCTCCTTAAGCGTTAACGCAACCAAGAGCCATCCCCATTGATCATCTCGAACTTGATAGCGATTGAAGAGATCCACACGTGCCTGCAAAGGCTCGCTTTCACTTTGAATAATATATAGCCACAATGCACGGAAAGGATCGCTAGGATCATGTTGATAATGTGCGCGAATCTCTTCTAACGCAAGTTCTGTACGGTCGCCGTAATAAAGTGCGATGGCTCTGTTACGCTCAGCGTAAAAATTGTCAGGTTCAAGTTCTAATGTCGAATCAAATGCCTCATAAGCGGCATCAAACTCTGCAACTTGCGTGTAATACACGCCTAATAAATTAAAGATATCAGGCTGCGCCGGGTTAAGCGCGAGTGACTGCTCAAAATCTAAACGTGCTAAAGTGCGTAGCCCAACACTGTCATAGTTGTTACCACGCTCATAAAACATTTTGGCCCGCACATCATCAGGCAGATCAGTACGTTGTAACAGTTGCGTCAAACGCGCTATCTGAACTTGTTGCTGTAATGAAGACTGCAATGGCACTGCCATCGGAGGGTATACCCATTGACTTTGATTGTCATTTTGAGTTGACGCGCAGCCCGACATTATCAGTATCAAAGCACTCAATGCGGCCGTTGGAAACCATTTCACAAATAAAACTCCTGTGTACCCCAAAGCCCAAGATAAGTGGGTGTATCGCATTAATCTAGGCATGAAAAAGGGAGCGAATAACGCTCCCTTTATATCATGCTTTATGTTGAAAAGGCGACTAAAGCGCCGTGCTTCTCAAGCTTAAAGTGGCTTATTCAGCCGTTGGTGCTGCAACAACTTCTTCAGCTGGTTTCTCTACCGCTTCTTTCATGCTTAGACGAACACGGCCTTGGCGGTCGATTTCAAGTACTTTAACTTGAACTTCTTGGCCTTCTTTCAAGTAATCAGACACTTTCTCGATGCGTTGATCCGCGATTTGAGAAATGTGTACCAGACCATCTTTACCAGGAAGAATGTTAACGAACGCGCCAAAATCAGCCAGACGAGCGACCTTACCAGTATAGATAGCGCCGACTTCAACTTCAGCCGTGATCTCTTCAATGCGACGAATCGCTTCTTTAGCTTGAGCGCTATCGGTTGCCGCAATCTTGATTGTGCCGTCATCTTCGATTTCGATGGTTGTGCCCGTCTCTTCAGTTAGAGCACGGATCACAGCACCACCTTTACCGATCACGTCTTTGATTTTCTCAGAGCTGATCTTCATGGTGTAAATGCGTGGTGCAAATTCAGAAATCTCAGCACGAGCACCAGAGATCGCTTGATCCATCACAGAAAGGATATGCTTACGTGCACCTTGTGCTTGGTTTAGCGCAATTTGCATGATCTCTTTGGTGATACCTTCGATCTTAATGTCCATTTGCAGTGCAGTGATACCTTGGTTAGTACCCGCTACTTTAAAGTCCATGTCACCTAGGTGATCTTCATCACCAAGAATGTCAGAAAGAACAACGAAATCATCGCCTTCTTTAACAAGACCCATTGCAATACCTGCAACTGAAGACTTGATTGGTACACCTGCATCCATCAGAGCAAGAGAAGTACCACATACCGAAGCCATTGAAGATGAACCGTTAGATTCTGTGATTTCTGATACTACACGAACTGTGTATGGGAACTCTTCCACTGAAGGCATAACGGCAGCGATACCACGCTTAGCCAGTTTACCGTGGCCGATTTCACGACGCTTAGGAGAGCCTACAAAACCAGTTTCGCCCACACAGTATGGAGGGAAGTTGTAGTGTAGTAGGAAGTTATCTTTACGCTCACCTGTTAGCTCATCGATGATTTGAGCATCACGCTGAGTACCAAGAGTAGCGGTTACGATTGCCTGAGTTTCACCACGAGTAAATAGTGCAGAACCGTGAGTACGAGGAAGAATACCAGTGCGTACGTCTAGCGCACGAACCATGTCTTTTTCACGACCGTCAATACGTGGGTTGCCAGCAATAATGCTACGACGTACAACCGTCTTCTCTAGATCGTGGAAGATAGTGTGGATTTCTTTCGCATTTGCTTCAGGATCTTCAGCAAGAATTACTTTGTTTACTTCAGCAGCAATTTCATGAATACGGTCGTAACGAGCCATTTTTTCAGTGATTTTGTAAGCTTCAACAAGCTTAGCTTCTGCTAGTTCAGCGATCTTGCTGTTAAGTACTGTGTTCTCTTGAGGAGCAACCCAATCCCAAGCTGGAGTGGCAACTTCAACAGCAAATTCATTGATCGCTTTAATCACAGCTTGTTGTTGGTCGTGGCCGTAAACAACCGCTGCTAGCATTTCTTCTTCAGTTAGGTTATCCGCTTCTGACTCAACCATCAGCACTGCGTTGTCTGTACCTGCAACCACAAGATCAAGACGAGATACTGCAAGCTCGGTCATGCTAGGGTTAAGCACTAATTGACCATCAATGTGACCCACGCGCGCCGCGCCAATAGGACCATTGAATGGAATACCAGAGATAGCAAGTGCTGCTGAAGTACCAATCATAGTTACGATGTCAGGTTGAACGTCTGGGTTTACAGACATCACTGTCGCGATGACTTGAACTTCATTTTTAAATGCATTAGGGAAAAGAGGACGAATTGGGCGGTCAATCAGACGCGCAGTCAAAGTTTCGCCTTCTGATGGACGACCTTCACGCTTGAAGAAGCCACCTGGAATTTTACCCGCTGCGTAAGTACGCTCTTGGTAGTTAACAGTAAGAGGGAAGAAGTCTTGACCTTCTACTGCTTCTTTTTTACCAACAACAGAAACGAATACCGCGGTATCGTTCATAGTGACCATAACAGCCGATGTAGCTTGGCGTGCGATAACGCCGGTTTCTAGAGTGACGGTATGATTACCGTATTGGAATGATTTCACTACTGGTTTATCAAACATTGTTTATCCTTGCTCTAGAGTTGCCTCTAGATTGAATGAAATAACACTCAAGACATTACGAATCGCGACTAGTAAAAATAGGCTCTATATCACGGGAAACAAAGCGTTGGGCTTGCCGCTCCCACTGGTATCTGAACGCTACTTTTAATAGCCGCGACCTGCTGGCCGACTTCGGTGACTGTAATGCTATGAGTATGAAGCGTTAAAGTACATACAACACACTTTAACGGCGGGTAGTATAGCGACTTAGGAGAGATTGTGCCAAATTTAGATAACAAAAAAGGGGCTAAAAGCCCCTTTTCTGAACAAACTGATCTTAGCGACGTAGCTCAAGACGTTTGATTAGGTCTTGGTAACGACCTAAATCTTTACCTTTTAGGTAGTCTAGAAGCTTACGACGGCTTGAAACCATACGTAGTAGACCACGACGGCTGTGGTGATCGCCTTTGTGAGTTTTGAAGTGACCTTGTAGGTGGTTGATAGAAGCAGTTAGTAGTGCTACTTGTACTTCTGGTGAACCAGTGTCGCCTTCGCCACGTGCGTATTCAGCAACGATTGCCGCTTTAGTTTCTGCATTCAGAGACATAATGCTCTCCTAATAAGAGTAAGTTTAAAGGTGTAGCAGCCAATCTCTGATTCAGCCGCTACGCGAAGCCGGGATTATAGGGAAATCCCCAACGTTAAGCAATAGCTATTTAAAGCGACTCTTCGTCTCTAAAAACGACCAATCGCTTAGGCGCAACACGACCATCTTGGTCAATTTCACCCACACCGATAAAGAGTTTCTCTTCACCCATGGTCATGCGCACTGTGCCATCAAGTGGCACACCCAACACTTGCACTGGTTGGCCATGTTGTACCATGTCTGCCAACTCAGGAATAAGGTTAACTTCCGGCAAATCTTGCACCGCACTGTCCATTGGCATCAATAACGAGTCCAACACATTTTTCGGTGCGACATCATCACGCAGCGCCTGTTGCAGCAATGCATCAAGTTGCTCTAAAGTCACCATCTTCTCATATGGGTACTTCGCGACCGCAGTACGACGCAGCATGGTCACATGTGCGCCACAACCAAGCATTTCACCTAAGTCATCCACGATAGTACGGATATAAGTGCCTTTCGAACAGTGCACATCCATTTCAACTTCATCACCTTCGAAACGGATCAATTCAATATCATAGACAGTGATTTTTCGAGATTCGCGCGGAATATCAATGCCTTCACGAGCGTATTCATATAGAGGACGGCCTTGATATTTCAGTGCAGAAAACATTGACGGAATTTGGTCGGTTTCACCACGAAAACGCTCGATGCACTCTCGTAGGGTATTTAATTGCACATTGATTGGACGTGTTTCCACTACCTCTCCGTCTGAATCAGAGGTATTGGTTCTCTCACCCAGTTTTGCAATGACTCGATAACGCTTATCTGAATCAAGTAAAAACTGAGAGAATTTTGTCGCTTCACCAAGGCAAATAGGCAACATTCCTGTTGCCAAAGGATCGAGCGCGCCAGTGTGTCCGGCTTTTTCTGCAAAATAAATACGTTTTACTTTTTGTAAGGCATCATTCGAGGAGATACCCGTTGGCTTATCCAGTAAAATTACCCCGTTGATTGGGCGACCTTTACGACGACGAGCCATCTATTCATTCCCTTCTTCTTCTGCAGACGCTTCATCTTCACGCCCTGCATCTTTCTGTCTGCGCTTATCATTGCTGACCACTTCAGTCACCAAGTTGGACATGCGCATACCTTCAACCAAAGTATTGTCATAAGTGAAGCGAATTTCTGGTGTCAAACGTAAGCGAATACGTTTACCAAGCATCATGCGGATATGAACTTCATGCTCTTTTAACGCAGCTAAGCAGCTTTCTGGGGTCTGCTCACCAACGCATAGAAACGTCACAAACACTTTTGCATAAGCAAGGTCACGTGACACTTCGACTTCTGAAATAGTCACCATACCTAAGCGTGAGTCACGGACTTCACGTTGTATGATCATGGCGAGTTCTTTTTGCAGCTGTTGGGATACGCGCTGCGTGCGGCTAAATTCTTTTGACATATCTTTTCTCACATATAGAAAGAATGGGGGGATGGTTCAACCCAGCCCCCCATGGTGTATTCAACAACCGATTACTGTCTATTTCAATACAGCAACGTCAGTCAATTAATCCAGTGTACGTTTAATTTCCACTGTTTCGAAGACTTCGATTTGGTCACCAACGCGAACATCATTGTAGTTCTTAACGCCGATACCACATTCGTAGCCATTCTTCACTTCTTGCACGTCATCTTTAAAGCGACGTAGCGACTCAAGCTCACCTTCGTAGATAACCACGTTATCACGTAGAACACGGATAGGGCTATTACGTTTGATAACGCCTTCAGTCACCATACAACCAGCAACTGCACCTAGTTTAGGTGATTTAAATACTTCACGAACCTGAGCAAGACCAATGATCTCTTGCTTAAACTCTGGTGCTAGCATGCCGCTCATGGCCGCTTTTACTTCATCAATCAATTGATAAATGATTGAGTAGTAACGTAGGTCTAAGTTTTCAGATTCGATAGTACGACGAGCTGATGCATCAGCACGAACGTTAAAGCCAAGTACGATAGCGTTAGAAGCTGCTGCAAGTACTGCGTCAGTTTCTGTGATACCACCCACACCAGAACCCACGATGTTCACTTTCACTTCATCAGTTGAAAGGTTACGCAGTGAATCAGCAATGGCTTCAACCGAACCTTGAACGTCTGCTTTTAGTACCACGTTCAGTTCAGCCACTTCGCCCGCTGTCATGTTAGAGAACATGTTTTCGAGCTTAGATTTCTGCTGACGTGCAAGCTTCACATCACGGAATTTACCTTGACGATAATTTGCCACTTCACGTGCTTTACGCTCATCACGTACCACTGTTGCTTCATCACCGGCAGCTGGAACACCAGACAAACCTAGAATTTCAACAGGAATTGATGGGCCCGCTTCCGTAACTTCGTTACCAGTTTCGTCGCGCATCGCACGAACACGGCCATATTCTTGACCACACAGTACGATGTCGCCTTTGCGTAGTGTTCCTGATTGAACAAGAACGGTTGCTACAGGGCCACGGCCTTTATCAAGACGAGATTCAACCACCACACCAGACGCCATACCATCTTTAACAGCATGAAGCTCAAGAACTTCAGCTTGAAGTAGGATAGCTTCTAGTAGGCCATCAATATTAGTTCCCTGTTTCGCAGAGATGTGAACAAACATGTTCTCACCGCCCCACTCTTCAGGAATGATGTTGTGTTGAGCAAGCTCATTTTTCACGCCATCTGGGTTCGCACCATCTTTATCGATTTTGTTCACTGCAACGATAAGTGGCACATTCGCCGCTTTCGCATGTTGAATCGCTTCAACCGTTTGTGGCATCACGCCATCATCTGCTGCAACAACCAATACAACGATATCTGTCGCTTGAGCACCACGAGCACGCATTGAAGTAAACGCAGCGTGTCCAGGAGTATCAAGGAAGGTGATCATACCGTTTGGTGTTTCAACGTGGTAAGCACCAATGTGCTGAGTAATACCACCGGCCTCGCCTGATGCAACGTGTGTGCGACGGATGTAATCAAGTGTTGATGTCTTACCGTGATCAACGTGGCCCATGATAGTCACAACTGGCGCACGAGGCACTGCTTCAAACTTGTTATCACGGTCAGAAAGGATCGCTTCTTCCAGTTCATTCTCTTTGCGGATGAGAACTTTATGACCCATTTCTTCAGCGACTAATTGCGCGGTTTCTTGGTCGATCACTTGGTTGATGGTTGCCATAGCGCCCATCTTCATCATCACTTTGATAACTTCAGTTGCTTTCACTGACATTTTGTTTGCCAGTTCAGAAAGAACAATCGTTTCACCGATCACAACATCTTGCTTAGCGACAACCGCTGTTTTATCAAAACCATGTTGCATCGATGCAGGTTTAGCCATACGACCTTTACGAGCTTTGCCTCGGCGCGTACCGCGCTCTTGCTTATCATCCTGAGATGAGATTTTGCTCTTATTAGCTTTCGTAGATTTACGGCTAGCACCTTCTTCACGGCGATCTGCTTCATCTTCGGCTTCACGTGCATACGTTGAAGTCGTAACATGGTAATCTGTATTTTCTTCCATACTACCCTTTTTCTCTTCTTCAGCAGACCAACGCTCTTTATTCTTCTCAGCCAATTCACGTGCTATTTCTAGCTGGCGCTGACTTTCCTCTTCAGCTTTACGTAATGCTTCGGCTTCTTGACGACGTTTAAGCTCTTCGGCTTCTTTTCGCGCTGCTTCTTGCTTCATTTTATTTTCAGCAGAAAGTTCTGGTTTCACTGCAGAACGTTTTGCTTTCTCATCCGCGTTAGCTGTTGCATTCGTTTGTGCTTCAACCTTCGCTTTCTCTTGTGCCTCACGCTTCGCTTTTTCTTCGGCTTCACGCTTTGCTTTTTCTTCGGCTTCGCGCTCTGCTTTTGCTTGTGCTTCACGCGCTGCTAATTCTTGTGCTTCACGTTGCGCGGCTTCTTCCGCTTCACGTGTTGCTTCATCGTCTACTGCACTGCGCTTAACGTAGGTACGTTTTTTACGCACTTCAACTTGAACATTCTTACTTTTGCCGCCGCCGGCATTGACGCTCAATGTGCTGCGTGTTTTTCGCTGCAACGTCAAACGAGTCGGCTCTGAGTCACCAGTGGTATCACCGTGCTCTTTTCTAAGATGTGACAGTAGCTTATGCTTTTCATCATCAGAAACGTTATCAGAACTCGTTTTGTTCATGCCTGCATCAGCAAGTTGTTCTAACAAGCGGTCAACTGGCGTACCAATTTCTTCACTCAGTGCTTTAACTGTAAGTTGTGTCATGCCGCTCTCTCCCCTTGCTGAGAATTATTCTTCTTCGCTAAACCAACAAATATTGCGCGCTGCCATGATCAATTGACCTGCACGCTCTTCTGTTAGACCTTCAATATTTTCGAGGTCATCAATACCTTGGTCAGCAAGATCTTCTAATGTGACTATGCCTTTCGCTGCGAGTTTAAAGGCCATTTCACGCTCTAAACCTTCTAGTGCGAGCAGATCTTCTGCTGGCTCTAGCCCTTCAAAAGACTCTTCTTGTGCTAGCGCAATCGTGGTCAACGCATTCTTCGCGCGAGTACGCAATGCTTCGATGATATCTTCATCTAGGCCGTCAACTTCAAGTAGCTCAGCAACTGGCACATAAGCCACTTCTTCAAGCGTTGAGAAGCCTTCTTCAACCAATAACTCAGCGAAGTCTTGCTCGATATCGAGGTACTTCATGAAGTTTTCAATAGAAGCCATCGATTCTTCTTGATGTTTTTTCTGTAGATCAGCAACCGTCATAACATTCAATTCCCAACCAGTCAGTTGAGAAGCGAGACGTACGTTTTGACCATTACGACCAATTGCTTGCGCTAGGTTATCCGCTTCAACAGCAATATCAATTGAGTGCGTATCTTCATCCATGATGATCGATGCAACATCTGCTGGTGCCATTGCATTGATAACAAATTGAGCTGGGTTATCATCCCAAAGAACGATATCAATGCGCTCACCGCCGAGCTCACTCGATACGGCTTGAACACGTGCTCCACGCATACCGACACACGCGCCCACAGGGTCAATGCGTTTGTCATTGGTTTTGACTGCAATTTTCGCACGCGAACCCGGATCACGAGCCGCGGCTTTCAATTCAATCAGCTCTTCACCGATTTCTGGCACTTCTACACGGAATAGCTCAGCGAGCATTTCTGGTTTTGAACGAGTAATGAAGAGTTGGAATCCGCGCGCTTCAGGGCGTACAGCATATAGCAGACCACGAACTCGGTCACCTGGACGAAAGTTTTCACGCGGTAGCTGGTCATCACGTAAAATAACCGCTTCAGCGTTATTACCTAAATCCAGAATAACCGAATCACGGTTTACTTTCTTAACAACGCCAGTAACCAACTCACCTTCGTTATCAATAAACTGTTCGACGATTTGCGCACGTTCAGCTTCACGCACTTTTTGTACGATAACTTGTTTTGCTGTTTGTGTTGTAATACGGTCAAAGGTCACTGATTCAATTTGATCTTCAATATATTGACCAAGTTCAGCTGTTTCGTCGTCGTATTTAGCTGCATCGTATGAAATTTCTTTTGTTGGATGTTCAACATTTTCAACGATTAACCAACGGCGAAAAGTTTCAAACTCACCCGTTTTACGGTCGATAGCAACACGTACATCGACTTCAATTTCATGTTTCTTCTTTGTTGATGTGGCAAGCGCAGTTTCAAGCGCCTCAAAAATACGCTCACGAGGTACGGCTTTCTCGTTCGAAACCGCCTCAACTACCGCTAAAATTTCTTTACTCATTTAATCTAGCCTCTTAAGCTCTTTTCTCTAGGAGAACTAAAATTTAGGGATCAGGTTAGCTTTAGAAATATTGCTTAGCGCAAATAGTTCTTCTTTCCCATCAACGCTAATTGCAACGGTTTCGCCATCAATAGAATGGATAATTCCTTTCCATTTGCGACGGTTGCCGACACCCATTTTCAAAACGATGCTGACTTCGTGACCAATAAACTGTTCATAATGCGCTGCTTTAAAAAGTGGTCTCTCTAAACCTGGTGAAGAAACTTCTAGGTTGTAAGCCACAGAAATTGGATCTTCAACATCGAGCACAGCACTCACTTGATGGCTCACTTCTGCGCAATCATCAACGTTAATACCGTTTTCATGATCAATATAGATGCGTAATGTTGAGTGCTCTCCGGCACGAATAAATTCTAATCCAACTAACTCATAACCTGATGCCGCTACTGGAGCGTCAAGCATTTCAGTAAGTTGTCTTTCTAAACCAGTCATTTAAACCACTCCAGAAACAAAAAAAGGGCACAGAGCCCAATTTAAATTCCAAGCAACTATCTGAAAATCTCATACTTGAGAAACTCAGATAACAAAAAACCCCGATTAGTCGGGGTTTTTTGTTGCTGGACCCTGATGATTGAGAATCTAAATTCTCAATTGCAGTGAGGTTGACACTGCACAAACTTGCATCCAAAACCCAAAAAGAATTGGTTGCGGGGGCCGGATTTGAACCGACGACCTTCGGGTTATGAGCCCGACGAGCTACCAAGCTGCTCCACCCCGCGTCCGACTTGCGAGCATTATACGCTCTATCAAGTGATTTACAAGTTTGTAAATAATGGTGCCGAGAGAGGGACTCGAACCCTCACACCTAAGGCGCTAGCACCTCATGCTAGTGTGTCTACCAATTTCACCATCTCGGCAATTATTTGTACTTATCTAAGATAAGTTATTGCGGGATTTCGTCACCAGATTTTACTGGAACGTCACTCGCTGTGTCCGTAGTTTGCTCAATCACTTGACCTTTAGTTGGGTCAATCCATTGTGATTCAGTTTTATGCGTAGACAAATTGCCCAATGCCAAACTAAGAATGAAGAATACGGTTGCAAAAATTGCAGTCATTCGGGTTAGGAAATTTCCTGAGCCACTAGCACCAAACACAGTGTTTGACGCGCCAGCACCGAAAGAGGCTCCCATATCTGCGCCTTTACCTTGTTGAATTAACACTAGGCCAATGATACCAAGCGCTGCCAACAGGTAAATCACAAGTAGAACTGTAAACATTACTTCCACCTATGTTCCAAATAGTTGAGCCAGCGCCGTTCTTATCAACTGACTTGAACAAGGCTAGCGACCTCCTCAACGAAGGCGGACGCAATACTAACGAATGCATCCCATGCTGACAAGGAGTATTTTATAAAAAAATGGAGTTTATGCTTCAAGCGGTTAAAAAAAGGGCAACAACACCCTATATGTATAGCTAACCATAAGATTTCAAGCCGAATTACGGTCATGAAATCCTAGGTTAACTCATATTATTTGCCTGGTTAGCAATTATCTTTAACCGCTTGAGCTATCTTTAATGCTGAATTTTTTACTAGCTCAGCATCTTCCCCTTCCACCATCACGCGCAATAAAGGTTCAGTACCTGATTTACGCAAGAGCACTCGACCTTGGTTGCCAAGTTCCGCTTCTACGGCAGCTACAGCTGCTTTTACCGCTTCGGCTTCTAATGGGTTGGAATCACCACTAAAACGTACGTTTTCTAAAACCTGCGGGTAAAGCGTCATGCCTTTAGCCAGTTCATTGAGCGACATTTCACTGCCCACAACGGAAGCAAGAACTTGCAACGCCGCAACAATCGCATCACCCGTAGTCACTTTGTCTAGCAGTATGATGTGCCCTGAATTTTCTGCGCCAATTTTCCAACCTTTTGCCAGCAATTTTTCCATCACATAACGGTCACCAACCGCCGCGCGCGCAAAAGGGATACCTAACTGCTTTAAGCCGTTTTCCATACCAAGGTTTGTCATTAGTGTTCCAACAACACCACCGTTTAATTCTCCACGTCTCAGGGCATCACGGGCGATGATATAGGCAATTTGATCTCCATCCACTTTATTGCCAAGCTCATCAACCATAATTAAGCGATCGCCATCACCATCAAATGCCAGTCCTAAATCTGCTTTTTCTGCCACAACGCGCTGTTGCAACGCACGTACATCCGTTGCTCCAACTTCGTCATTAATATTCAGACCATCTGGCTCAACCCCCATTGCTATCACTTCAGCGCCAAGTTCCTTAAAGACATTAGGCGCGATGTGATAGGTGGCACCATGAGCACAGTCAACGACGATTTTCAGCTTTGATAAATTCCATTGCGATGGAAAGGTACTTTTACAAAACTCGATATACCGCCCTGCAGCGTCGACCATACGTGAAGCCTTACCAAGTTCGGCAGACTCGACACACTCAATCGGTTTATCCAATTCAGCTTCGATCTCCAATTCAATTTCATCAGGTAATTTAGTCCCTTCGGATGAGAAGAATTTGATGCCGTTATCGTAATAAGGGTTATGCGACGCTGAGATCACGATCCCCGCTTCCGCACGAAAGGTTTGAGTCAGGTAAGCAACAGCTGGCGTCGGCATAGGTCCGGTAAAAATCGCCTTTAATCCTGCAGCGGCTAAGCCCGCTTCTAGAGCCGACTCAAGCATATAACCTGAAATACGCGTATCTTTACCAATAATGACTTTTTTCGTGCCTTGTTTTGCCAATACACGTCCAGCCGCCCAGCCAAGTTTTAATACGAAATCGGGAGTGATAGGATACTGTCCAACTTTACCGCGGACACCATCTGTACCAAAGTAACGTCTTTTGTCAGACATGATTTTTCCTTAATTATTATTGTTAACTATTTTGAATAATGGTTTGTACTATTTTCATTGCTTCAATGGTTTCGTTCACATCATGGACACGAATAATGTGTGCACCTTTCATTGCCGCTACAGCCGCACAGGTAACGCTCGCCACCATACATTCAGCTGGTTTTTTATTGAGTAGTTTAAAAATCATTGACTTACGGGACATCCCAGCCAATATTGGCAAACCTAGTTGATGAAATGCGTCTAGATGTGCAAGCAGATAATAATTATGCTCAATGGTTTTGCCAAATCCAAAACCGGGGTCGAGGATAATATTTGCACGCGCGATCCCCGCGCGCTCGCACGCTGCGACTCGATCTTCTAGAAAGAGCTTAACATCCGCTAACACATCTTGATAATGTGGGCTGGTTTGCATCGTTCGTGGCTGGCCTTGCATATGCATGATACAGACAGGCACTTGTGCTTTAGCCGCAACCTCTAATGCCCCCGGCTCTTGCAGTGCACGAACATCATTAATCAAGTCAGCACCAGCCTCAACCGCCTGACGCATCACTTCAGCTTTACTGGTGTCAATTGAAATCCAGACGTCATACTTTGCACGAATAGCTTTAATAATAGGAATAACACGAGATAATTCGTCATCGAGAGTCACTTCTGGAGCCCCCGGCCGAGTTGACTCCCCTCCAATATCAATAATGCTGACACCTGCGGCAATCATTTTATCGGCATGCTCTAGTGCCAAATCTAGCGCGTTAAATTTTCCACCATCGGAAAATGAATCCGGTGTCATGTTCAAGATACCCATGACATGAGGACGATCGAGGATAAGTGTCTTTGTTGGGGTTTGAATCTTCATTTTGCTCTAAAACACAAAAACCCCGAGAAAGCTCGGGGTTTAATTTGAATATTAACGATTACTCAGCATCTTTCTTTTCTGAGGACTCAGTGGCTACTTCGTCTTCTGCTGCTGGCTCTACTTTTGGCTCTTGAGCTTTTTCCGCTTCCGCTTTTTCTGCTTGAGCTTTGGCTTGATCAGCCCAACCTGCAGGTTCGCGAATCTCGGTTTTACGCTCCATTAAGTCATCAATTTGGCCTGCATCAATCGTTTCGTATTTCATCAACGCATCTTTCATTGCATGCATAATATCCATATTTTCTTCAAGGATTTTACGCGCACGATCATAGTTGCGGTCAATAATTTTACGAACTTCGTCATCAATCAACTTAGCAGTATCTTCAGACACATGCTTAGTTTGAGTCACGCTGCGCCCTAAGAAGACTTCACCTTCATCTTCTGCATACAACAATGGGCCAAGTTTTTCCGAAAAGCCCCATTGAGTAACCATTTTACGAGCAATGGCTGTCGCACGTTCGATATCGTTTGATGCACCAGTTGAAACGTTTTCTGGACCGTAAATTAACTCTTCCGCTAAACGACCGCCATACAAGCTTGAAATCATAGACTCAAGATGCAGCTTCGACATGCTAACTCGGTCTTGTTCAGGCAAGTACATCGTTACACCTAGAGCTCGACCACGTGGAATAATCGATACTTTATAAACAGGGTCATGTTCAGGTACCAAACGACCAACAATGGCGTGTCCTGCTTCATGATAAGCTGTCGATGCTTTAGTTTCTTCAGACATCACCATCGAACGACGTTCAGCACCCATCATGATTTTGTCTTTTGCTAACTCAAACTCAACCATTGAAACATTGCGTTTGTTACCGCGAGCAGAGAATAACGCCGCCTCGTTCACTAAGTTCGCCAAATCGGCACCAGAGAAACCCGGTGTTCCGCGAGCAATCAATGAAGGTTCAACATCACCAGCTAAAGGTACTTTGCGCATATGAACTTTCAAGATCTGTTCACGACCGCGAACATCAGGTAAACCGACCACCACTTGACGGTCAAAACGCCCCGGACGCAGCAATGCTGGGTCTAAAACGTCTGGACGGTTGGTTGCCGCAATGACGATAACGCCTTCATTGCCTTCAAAACCATCCATTTCAACCAACATTTGGTTTAAAGTCTGCTCACGCTCATCGTGACCGCCGCCGACACCAGCACCACGTTGACGACCTACCGCATCAATCTCATCAATAAAGATGATACAAGGTGAAGCCTTTTTCGCTTGCTCGAACATGTCACGTACACGAGATGCACCGACACCAACAAACATTTCAACGAAATCAGAACCAGATATAGTGAAGAACGGTACTTTCGCCTCACCAGCAATTGCTTTTGCCAGTAATGTTTTACCTGTACCAGGAGGACCAACCATCAAAACACCCGTTGGAATTTTCCCACCCAGTTTTTGGAAGCGACTCGGATCACGCAAGTAATCCACAAGCTCTTTCACATCTTCTTTCGCTTCGTCACAACCAGCCACATCACCGAACGTGGTTTTGATTTGCTCTTCACTCATCATTCGAGCTTTGCTCTTACCAAATGACATGGCACCTTTGCCACCGCCACCTTGCATTTGACGCATGAAGAATATCCAAACACCGATCAGTAGGATCATGGGGAACCAAGAGATAAAAATGGTCCCGAGCAAACTTTGCTCTTCTGGTGGTGTACCTTGTACTTTAACGTTTTGATTAATCAAATCATCAAGCAGCTTTTGATCGTACACGGGCATGTAAGTTACATAGCGAGTACCACCGCCTCTACGAGTAAAGGAAATTTCACTATTGTTAAATTGAGCTTCTTGAATCTGGCCTTGGCCAACTTCCTGTACGAACGTGGTGTAATCCACTGCTTTGCCGTTACTATCACCAGGGCCAAAGCTCTGGAATACCGACATTAAAACGACAGCTATAACTAGCCACAGAATTAAATTTTTTGCCATATCACTCAAGGTGTAAGCCTCGCGATAACTAATTGTAATTAAAGGTAGGGTACTACAGTTTGTAACCTGTAGCCATATGTTAACTTATGCCTTGTACAGCAAAAACGTTAACCTTTGTAACCAGTGGCTACAACAAAGACCTCTCTTGAGCGAGCTCGCGAAGAGTCTGGTTTTCTTATTTTCACGACTTTAAACAGGTTTCGAACTTCTTTGACATAATCATCAAAGCCTTCTCCCTGAAAAACCTTGACCACAAAACTACCATTTGGAGTAAGAACTTGTCGACACATATCTAGAGCTAGTTCAACCAAATACATTGCCCTTGGCTGATCAACCGAATTATTTCCGGCGATGTTAGGTGCCATGTCTGACATCACTACATCAACCATATCAGGCTGTATACGATCTAATAGTGCTTCTAGTACGGCCTCTTCACGAAAATCGCCTTGTAAGAAAGCAACGCCAACAATAGGATCCATCGGCAAAATATCACACGCGATCACTCGGCCTTTATCACCGACGATACCCGCTGAATATTGAGACCACCCGCCGGGAGCCGCCCCTAAATCCACAACAGTCATTCCTGGCCTAAGCAGTTTATCTTTATTTTGAATCTCTTCTATTTTGAAAATAGCACGCGAACGATAACCTCTCTTTTTGGCTTCATTCACGTATTTATCATCAAAATGTTCTTTCAACCAGCGACTAGAGCTGGCCGAATGCTTCTGTTTACTCATTCGATTCCTAACTGAAATGTTTCCATCCAAGAAAGTATGGTAGAAAATATAGTCTTCAGGGATAGATGGCGTTAAAATAGCTTTTTTCAACCCTTATATTAAATAAAATTGGCCGCATAATGAACCTAAGCACCAAACAAAAGCAGCACCTTAAAGGCCTAGCACACAGTTTGAAACCTGTTGTACTGATGGGCGCGAATGGACTCACTGAGGCTGTTCTAGCGGAAATCGAGATTGCCCTCAACCACCACGAACTGATCAAAGTGAAAGTAGCATCCGAAGATCGCGAAACTAAGCAGTTGATTATCGATGCTATCGTGCGTGAGACTGGCGCAGAAAAAGTACAAACCATTGGTAAGATTCTCGTACTATTTCGTCAAACCGAGCAACGTAAAATCGAGATCCCTCGTAAGTAATCAGTCGCGTTATCGACGCTCTGACTCTGATGGATACAGACAAAAAAAGGTCGCATACTGCGACCTTTTTGATTGTTGTTGAAATGAATTAGAGGTATTCAACTTTATCGATTTCGAAATCTTTATCACCACCGGGAGTAGCGATAATCACCTCATCACCTTCCATTTTACCGATCAAACCGCGGGCAATCGGTGAGCTGACAGAAATGCGCCCAGATTTAATCTCAGCTTCATCTTCACCCACAATCTGGTAGCGTTTCACTTCATCAGTATCACTGTCAATCAATGTCACTGTTGAACCAAAAATCACTTTGCCTGTATTTTCCATTTTAGTGATATCGATCACCTGAGCAACAGATAGCTTATATTCAATATCACGAATTTGAGCCTCACAAATACCTTGCTCTTCTCGAGCAGCGTGATATTCCGCATTTTCTTTTAGGTCGCCAAGTTCACGTGCGGTTGCAATAGCTTGGGTAATTTGTGGACGTAATTTTAGCAGCCTATCTAACTCTTCGCGCAGCAATTGTTCACCACGAACTGTCATTGGAACTTTTTCCATTTTATACCTCTAATGCCAAAATTCGTATTTGGGCAAAACAAAACTACCCAACACAACAAAGGTTAGGTAGTACATGGATTAACATAGTTGCTAATCAGTGTAATCAAACTTCGTGACTAAATCATCTTAAATCACACGTGACCCCTGTCAGGTTTCTGTGAATGAGTTTGGGGGAAAGTGATAAAAAACAGACACAAAGCTCATTTTCACGAATGTTTTTGCACAAAAAACCGACCCACTTCACTAAAAAAAAATAAAAAACAAACTATTCAGACCAGTTGATAAAAACCAATAAACCAAATAAAAAACAAAGACTTGACATTTATTTACACGAAATAAAACGGTGTTCATAAACCTGTTTTATATCATTTTACTAACTAATTTCGGAACTTAAGAGTAAAAAGTAGAACACGAAATGCTAGTAACGTTTGGTTGTACGTTAGTGAAGGTTTACAAAACCCAACCTATGCAACTCAATGTTCAAAAGCACTCGAAGGACGATATAGACGTCGCAAATAAAAATATTTATGGACAGTAAATTAGGACTAATAAGATGAACAAAACTCTGATTGCTTTAGCAGTATCAGCTGCTGCAGTAGTAACTGGTGTAAATGCTGGTGAGCTATACAACCAAGACGGTACATCTCTAGAAATGGGCGGCCGCGCAGAAGCACGTCTTTCTCTTAAAGATGGTAAAGCGGACGATGCATCACGCGTACGTCTAAACTTCCTAGGTAAAGTAGCGATCAACGACAGCCTATACGGCGTTGGTTTCTACGAAGGCGAATTTACTACTGCTGATGAAGGCACGGCTGACAACAAAGGTGATTTGGACAACCGTTACACTTATGCTGGTATCGGCGGTAACTTCGGTGAAGTGACTTACGGTAAAAATGACGGCGCGCTAGGTGTTATCACTGACTTTACCGATATCATGTCATACCACGGCAACAAAGCAGCGTATAAAATTGTTGTAGCAGACCGCGTAGACAACATGGTGGCTTATAAAGGTCAATTTGCTGATCTAGGCGTTAAAGCAAGCTACCGTTTTGCTGACCGTCAAGAAAGCACGTCTGCAATCACAGACAACAATGCAGATGGCTACTCTCTATCAGCTATCTACGCAATCGGCGACACTGGCGTTAAGCTAGGTGCGGGTTACGCAGATCAAGATACAGCAGCGAATGCGTCTTCTGATCAATATATGCTAGCAGCGTCTTACGCTATCTCTGATTTCTACTTCGCTGGTACTTTTGTTGATGGTCAAGACAAAGCAGCAAGCAAAACAGATAAAACTGGTTATGAGCTAGCAGCAAAATACACTATGGGTCAAGCTGTATTCACTTCTACATACAACTACCTAGAGTCTAAAAATTCTGGCGCTAAAAAAGATGAAGCGGATAGCTTTGCAGTTGATGCAACTTACTTCTTCAAACCTAACTTCCGTTCGTACATCTCTTACAACTTCAACCTACTTGATTCAGACAAAGTAGGTAAAGCTGCATCTGAAGACGAACTAGCACTAGGTCTACGTTACGACTTCTAATTCTTGGCTTAATGTCATAGATTTAAAACGCCTGCTTGCTAGCAGGCGTTTTTTTATCTCGCTATACTGTATGCACACTCCGCCCTGAAATGCCGTGTTATGCTCTTATTAAACCGCAGTGCTTTTTTATTCATCCTCTCATTCTTCCTTCCTTTATCGACTTTGGCGTATGCGCCTTTGCAAACACTGCCACAAGGTACTCGGGTGGGTTTGTTCGTTCACTCTTTAGCCACTGAACAGGTTTTTCAAGATACTGATAACATACAAGCGCTTTTCCCTCCTGCCAGCACTTTAAAAATGCTCACCGCGCTTGCCGCCACGCTAGAGCTTGGCGAACAATTTCGCTTCACGACTCAGCTAACTCAACATGGCGATGACATTGTTATTCACTTCTCTGGCGACCCTACGTTAACCAGCCAAGATATGAAGCAGCTACTCAGCGAGCTAAAAAAACAGGGCATCTCACAAATAAAAGGCAACCTTTGGTTAGATAATTCAGCCTTTTCAGGTTACGACCGCGCGGTTGGATCACCTTGGGATATTCTGGGGGTATGCTATAGCGCCCCATCAAGTGCAATCACTCTGGATGGTAATTGCGTGCAAGCCTCGATTTATACGCAGCCGAACGGGAAAACTCGGGTTTATGTGCCTGAGCACTATCCCATTCACGTGACCAGCTACGCAATAAGTGTTACTAAGACTGAACAAGAGAGCGCTCGCTGTGATTTAGAACTGCGTACTTCAGAGCAGAACCATTACCAGCTCGACGGCTGTTTGGCCGAGCGAACACAACCTCTGCCACTAAAATTTGCCGTGCAAGACCCAAACTTATACGCCACGCGTATGATTTATAAGCAACTCAAACAAGTGGGCATTGAATTGCTAGGCGAGGTTAAGCTGGGTGTAAAGCAAGATGAACTGAGCATAGAAAAAGGTTCATTGATAGCAACACATCAATCTATGCCACTGTACCCGTTGTTAGAAATGATGCTTAAAGAGTCTGACAATTTGATTGCTGACAGTTTAACCAAAACACTTGGCCAGCATTTTTTTATTCAACCCGGCAGTTTTAGTAATGGCACCGAGGCGATCAAGCAGATCCTTTTTTCTCGAACAGGCATCAACTTGGCACAAGCTCAGTTGGCTGATGGTTCGGGTTTATCACGTAACAACCGCCTGTCAGTACAAAATATGGTGGATGTGCTAAATTACATTTGGATTAATAATCAAACCCTTAAGCTTATTGACATCATGCCTAAAGCAGGTGAATCCGGTACCTTACAGTACCGACGTAGTATGCGTGGCCAAGCTATACAAGGGCAGCTGATTGCCAAAAGTGGTTCGCTTTATGGAACGCATAACATGGCGGGCTTCGGTTTAGATAAACAAGGAAAACCGAGTACATTATTTGTTCAATTCATCACTGATTATTATCCGCAAGATCAAGGCGATAACACTAGTGTTACCGCCCCAATTGCTCAATTTGAGACGCTCTTCTTTGAAGATGTCGTTAAGTTCAGTCAGCTCAGTCCTAATGAATAGTTCACCACGTTAAAGTAGATCCACATACCCGAAATATCGACGATAGAAGCCAGTACAGGGCTAACTAATACCGCAGGATCTAATTTAAAAACGCGCGCAGCAATGGGTAATAAGCCGCCAATCGTCGTGGAAATGGTGACTTGGATAAAGAGCGCAACCGCAATTGCAAACGCAATGTTTTCTAGTGGAAAGCCCCCGGTTGAGTTGGCATCACTAAACAACATAATGCGAGCCACCATCACCGTAGAGATAGCCAACGCAAGACAAACCGCAACACGGCACTCCTTCCATAATACACGCAACCATTGACGTTTGCGTAACTCACCAACCGCTAACGCGCGCACGACTAACGTCGCAGCTTGCGAGCCAGTATTCCCACCTGCAGCGGCAATAACAGGCATATACACAGCTAAGAGCACAAGCTGACTCAATGTATCTTCGTACTGGGTAATAATCAGCCCGGATACGATACCAAGTAGTGCCAATACAATAATCCAGCCAATACGCTGCTTCACATGTTCAATCACGCTAGTGGTTAAATAGCTTTGCGCCGTTTCAACTTCTGAGTAAATAAACCCCAATTGGTTAGCGTAATGGCGAGCGCGAATGTCATAGCCCCCTTTATCTAATTCACTGAGTAGTTGCTGAACATAACCAATAGTACAGTGACGTAAAATCGCCACTGCCTCTTCGATAGGCATCACTGCCAATAAATGTACCTGTTTTTGCTGTTCGTACTGCAAAAATGCATTACGAGCCGCACCAATCTCTTCCAAAGAAAAGTTAGGTGAATTTTCAATATAAATGTTGCTCATTACCGTCATGGCGAATCTCCCGATTGGCAAAGGTAACGACCATCGAAATGATACCCAAATGCAATATATTGGTGAGCAATGACGTCATTGTTCATCAATGTAATTCACAGATAAGTTTTCATCTCAAACTAGAGAGCAGGAGAAAAATCGAGAGGTGTAAATCAGAAAAGATAAGCCCTACCACTGAAGGTAGGAGCGAAGATCGCCAATACCGAAAGCGGTTATTTTTCTCCCTTCATACTAGGGGGATGGTCGGTATTGTTCATAAAAATCTCCGAAAGTACTGCTCAATTAGCAGTGCGCAAATTGTACCAAAGCCTTTGGCGAAATACACTCTGATCTTTGCATCCAATGCGTTTCAATTTCAACCATACTCAATCACAAAAAACCACCATTCAGATTGGAGATTTAATGGCTAATTAATATGCCAAGATCAGGCCCAGCAAAAAAGCGCCCTTAGGCGCTTTGATGAATAGACGGTTCACTTTACTGTGATTTTTACTTTACAGTAACTCGTGCGAACTTACGCTTGCCGACTTGGTAAACATAAGTCCCCGCGGCTGGTACATTTTTGCTGTCGTCGATTTTTTCGCCATCTTGTTTGGCACCGCCTTGCTTGATCATTCGCATCGCATCAGACGTTGAAGCCACTAAACCCGCCTCTTTGAGCAGGTTAGTGATAGCAATACCCGCTGCAAATTCAAATTCTGGCATCTCTTCTGGCATCGCACCTTTTTGGAAGCGGTTGATGAACTCTTGTTCAGCCGCATCCGCCTCTTCTTTAGAGTGAAAACGTGCAATGATCTCTTTCGCCAACAAGATTTTAAGATCGCGTGGGTTCGTGCCATTTTCAACATCAGCTTTGAACTGTGCGACTTCTTCCAATGGACGGAAAGAAAGCAGCTCGTAGTAGCTCCACATTAATGTGTCAGAGATCGACATGATTTTGCCAAACATTTCACTTGGCGATTCACTGACACCAATGTAGTTGTGCGCTGATTTGGACATTTTTTTCTCGCCATCCAAACCAACAAGCAGTGGCATCATCAAGACAACTTGTGGTTTTTGACCATGTGCTTTTTGCAGTTCACGGCCCATCAATAGGTTGAATTTTTGGTCAGTACCGCCAAGCTCAACATCTGTCTCCATTGCGACTGAATCATAACCCTGTAGGAGTGGATACATGAATTCATGAATGGCAATAGGCTGACCATTAGCGTAGCGCTTTTTGAAATCATCGCGCTCTAGCATGCGTGCCACTGTTTGGTTCGATGCAAGACGGATCATGCCTTCCGCACCCAATAGAGACAACCATTCAGAGTTAAACTGAATTTTCGTTTTAGCCGGATCGAGGATCTTAAACACTTGTGTCTTATAGGTTTCAGCATTACGCAAAACATCGTCACGAGTGAGCGGTGGACGCGTGGTATTTTTACCGCTTGGGTCACCAACCATACCCGTGAAATCACCAATCAAAAAGGTGACTTCATGGCCCAAATCTTGAAATGCACGTAATTTATTGAGGATCACCGTATGTCCAAGATGGATATCTGGAGCCGTTGGATCAGCACCTAATTTAATGCGCAGTGGACGGTTTTCTTTCAGTTTCGCGATCAATTCATCTTCTGGGATTAGCTCTTCAACGCCGCGTTTAATTTCAGCTAAAGCCGCTTCAATACTCGCCATTCTTGTTCACTCCTACAGATTTGGCAAAATTTAATAGTTGAACATCTTACTTGAATAGCGATGCTTTTTGAAACCAGTTAGACTAACGAACCGGCTAATTTCTTTATAATTTACTAAACGAACCTAAATATGCTTTCAATTTTCGCTCGTCTCCCTTGGGTGCATCGAATCCTCATCGCCTTTTTAAGCGCACTCATGGTTTTCGCGCTGCTATTTCTACCAAACCCTGAAGATCTCGCTCAGGATCCGAATCGTCTAGAAATTGGTCGCCATTATCCATTAACCATTAACGCCGAAGCACTCTCTCCGGGAATATCTATCTCGCCTTCCACCATGCTGCGTTGGGAAACTTATCAAGTTAAATCGGGGGAAAGTGCCGCCGTATTATTTCAGCGAATTGGGCTTTCGGCTCGCTTACTCTATCAACTCACGGCAACAAATCGTGATATTGACAGCCAGCTTTCACGGCTTAAGCCAGGAGATGAGCTGCAATTTGGCTTTGATGAAAATAATGAACTTGTTCAACTCAATCGCATTATTAGCGCCTTTGAAACCTTTCGTATCACTAAATCGGGCGATGGCTTTACTTCTGAGTTTGATAAAAAAGAGCTGATGTTCCAGTACAACTATGCCGAAGCGATCATTACTTCAAATTTTTGGAATGCGGGGATAAGCGCGGGTTTAACGGCAAACCAAATCATGGAGTTAGCGGGTATATTTGGTTGGGATGTGGATTTTGCGTTAGATATTCGTGAAGGTGACCAATTTAAGCTGCTATTCCAAGAAAAGGTGGTGGAAGGTGAGGTAATTGGCCGCGGAAATATCATTGCCGCCGCCTTTACCAACCAAGGTACGACGTTCACAGCAATATTGGACGATGCAACAGGCAATTACTATGACGAAAATGGCCGGGCCATGAAAAAGGCCTTTTTACGCTCGCCGATCGATTTTCGTCGCGTGACATCGAATTTCAATCCTGTCCGTCGCCACCCCGTAACAGGAAAAGTCACCGCACACAGAGGAACCGATTACGCCGCGCCAGTTGGTACCCCAATTTGGGCAGCCGGCGATGGTGTGGTTGAAAAATCAAGTTACAACCAATTTAATGGTAATTATGTGTTTATTCGTCACAGCAACACCTACATTACCAAATACCTACACTTACAACGACGTATGGTCAAAACGGGTCAACGAGTCAAACAAGGACAAACGATTGGTACTTTAGGAGGGACAGGAAGAGTTACCGGCCCTCATCTCCACTATGAATTTTTGGTAAACGGTGTACACAAAAACCCAAGAACGGTCTCTTTACCGCAATCTAAATCCTTAACGGGCCAAGCAAAAACCACCTTTATCGCCAATGCTCAAATTAGGCTTGGGAAGCTAGAACGCTATAGCCAATTACTCTATGCCAATAAATAATAAAAAAGGCCCACCAATAATGTGGGCCTCATTGTGTAAGATTGAGCAGATTACTCTTCGAGAGTAGGTGGTGGTTCCTTACGCCCCAACATCAACAAGCAAGGCGTCAGTACTAACGTTAAGACAGTGGCAAAAGCAAGGCCTCCCGCAACGGCCGTGGCGAGTTGTGACCACCATTGCGTGCTGGGAGCGCCAAACTCAATTTTCTGATTAATCAAATCGATGTTCATCTCCAGTACCATTGGCAATAACCCTAAAATAGTCGTCACTGTGGTCAATAAAACGGGCCTTAAACGCTGAACACCAGTGCGTAAGATGGCCTCTTGTTTTGACAAGCCTCTGCGTATCAGTTGGTTATAAGTATCTATCAATACGATATTGTTATTCACCACGATGCCGGCCAAGGCGATGACCCCAATACCTGACATAATAATGCCGAAAGGTTTTTGGAAAATCAGCAGACCCGCAAATACTCCGACCGTTGAAAACAGTACTGCACTTAAAATGAGGAATGCTTGGTAAAAACTATTAAATTGCGTAACCAGAATTAACCCCATAACCACCAGCGCAATCAAAAATGCATTTTTTAGAAATTCTGAGGAATGTTCCTGCTCTTCATTTTGCCCTCGTAATTTAAACTCCACCCCATTAGGTAAATTCAGTTCCGACAATGCTTGAGTAACTTTCGGCAATTCAAGGGCCAGATTATACCCTTCCTTTAGATCCGCCATAATATCGATAACCCGTCGACCATCAATCCGTTTGATCGTATCTTGTTTGTGATCCGGTTTTATCTGCGCAAAATTGGTTATCGGCACCAGACCTGCGGGTGTGTTGACCCGTAACTGATCAAATCGACCAATATCCCGCTTATCCTCTGGATAACGCACCAAAATATCGACCTCTTCGTTTGCATCATCAGGCAAGTAGTCACCAATTTTTAATCCATTAGTCACAAATTGCACTGTGTTACCTACCAATGTCGCATCGGCTGAAAATCGAGAGGCATCATCTCGTCGAATATCAATTCGCCAGTCAATCCCTTCTTTATTTGAGGTGTCACTGATGTTAGTCAACGCGGGATTGTTATCAGCCCACTTTCTGACCATTTTAGCGGCCTCATTAAGATTTTCAGGAGTACGCGCCGACATTTCAATCACCAGATCATGCTCAACCGGTGGCCCTGCATCTGGAAATTTATACTCGATTTCCACCCCTGAAAACTGATCCGTGGTGCTTTTGAGCTCTTCAATAATCGCTTTGACGGTGCGGCGATATTGCCAATCAACAGGGGTAATTTGAATCTGGCCAATTTCATCCTCTCCCCCCGTTCGAGTATAGACGCTCTCAAATTCCTCATGGCCAAGCATCACCTGCTCAATTTCTCGCATTAAGGTGTCTTTTTCTTGGATGGAAAGATCGCCATAAGAACGAACTTTAACGGTGAAATAAGGCGGATCCACCTCTGGGAAGAATTCGGCACCGAGCCCTGCTTTGGCATAAGCAAAACCAATCACAATCGCGAGCACTATCGCACTGAACAGTATTTTAAGTGGGTGACGAATCGCAATGGCCAACGTGTGATAATAGAGCTTGGTGATGCCCGTCGCTTGGGCAAAATCACCTTCATGTAAAGCAATCATCCGTGCTTGACTGGCAGCCGAAGCATGTTGCGGTCGGCCAATTAAGCCTCCCAGCACAGGAACAAAAAGCAGTGCCATAATCAATGAAGCAGCCAGTGTAGCGATAAGCGTGAGAGGCAAGTATTTCATGAACTCACCCGTGATATCTGGCCAAAAAAGCAGAGGAGCAAAAGCGGCTAAAGTAGTAGCGGTTGATGCGGTAATCGGCCATGCCATCCGTTTTGCGGCATCTCGATACGCTTCTTTACGCGGCACACCTTCTTGCATACGCCGATCAGCAAACTCAGTTACCACTATGGCTCCATCAACCAGCATGCCAACCGCCATAATTAATGCAAATAACACGACAATATTGACGGTTAGCCCAAACACCGACAAGACTAGTAATCCGGTCAAAAATGAGCCTGGTATTGAGATACCAACCAGCAGCGCCGTCCTCATTCCCAAAATAGCGATAATCACGATCACGACTAAAATAATGGCCGACAGAATATTGTTTTGTAGATCGTTGAGCATGATTTCAACGTCTTTCGACTCATCCCACGTGTATTTCACCAACAAATTACTTGGCCAATCTTCCCGTTTTTGCGCCTCTCCCATTACCGTTTTTACCAGCTCAACGGTTTCGATGATATTTTCACCAGCACGCTTTTTAACGTCCAACACCACCGCCGATTTGCCGTCTAAACGAGCAAAGCTTTCGGGGTCCCGAAATGCTCGTCTGACGGTCGCGATATCGCCAAAGGTGATTACTTGCTTACCATCAACCTTCACCGGAAGCTCTAACACATCTTTCAAGGATTCAAAAACTGAAGGAACCTTTACGGAAAAACGTCCGTAGCCCGTATCGACGAAACCCGCCGCAACGACTTTATTATTCAGTGCGATTAAGTTATAGATATCGCCTTGATCGAGTCCGTAACTTTCCATCAATAGGGGATCGACAATGATCTCAACAATATCTTCGCGATCGCCAGCGATATCAACTTCTAATACTTGTCGGTAGCTTTCTAATTTGTCTCTCAACTGCCTTGCAATTTGTACGATAGCTCGCTCTGGTAAAGTGCCATAAAGCACCACTGATAATACCGGTTGCTCTGATGCCAATGTTACTTCGTTCACGGTCGGCTCATCGCTGTCTGCGGGTAGCTTCGGCTCGGCCAAATTGACCGCATCTCTCACATCCGCCATCGCTTTATCAAGGTTAACGCCAACGTTAAACTCCAAAACTACAGAAGCATGCCCTTCGGAAGCATTCGACGTCATCTCTTTTACGCCTTCAATAGAGCGCATTTCTTGCTCTAGTGGCCGCACGATAAGGCGCTCAGCATCACTCGGTGATATGCCTTGATGACTTACGGAGACATAAATAATAGGAATAGTAATGTCAGGGCTCGATTCTTTAGGGATCGAAAAATAGGTCGCTACGCCAGCGATCAAGATAAAAATCAGCAGCGATAACATAGTGCGCGAGCGAGATAGCGCCGCATCAATAATAGAAAACATGGCGCCCCCTACTGCGCTGAGTGGTTAGGTTTCTTGACCGCAATCACTTGATCACCATCTCGAACAAAACCTTGCCCAACGGTGATAATATCCACCGTATCCCCTAGCCCAGTTAGCCACACACCATCTTGCTCCGCTTTTACCAATTGAATGGGGATGAAGCGAACACGATCTTGCTGCAGTGTTTTAACACCTAAATTTCCTTGATCATCAAGCGCAAGCATGGCAGGCGTGATTTTCACCGCCAGTTGTGTTTCTAAACTCATCTCCACTTCAGCGCTCACACCCGCGGGGATCGTTTGATTGGGATTGTCTAATTCCACTTCGATAGCAAACGTGTTGGTGGTAGGCGATGAGACGCGAGAAATATAACGAACCTTGCCATCGACAGTAGAACCATCGATAAAACGTACACGAGCAATTTGGTCTTGTTTGATTTTTTGGATGTGTCGTTCGCTGACATCCGCTTCTATCACTAATTTACTGAGATCAATAAAGGTGACCATCGGGTCACCCACTCCGACAAAATCGCCTTTTTCTATCAATATGTCTTGAACAATGCCATCGAAGGGAGCCACAACTGACGTATTACGTAAAGCCAATTGGGCACGACTTTGCACAGCGCTGGCTTCCGCTAAAGCGGCTTGCGCCGAAGCAAAGGCCACTTCGCCTTGTAAGCCTCGATTTTTTAACGACTCAGCGGCACTGAATTCTTTTTGTTTGAGTTTGAACAAGGCTTGCGCACTCTCTAATTGAGCCGCTAGATCAGCTTGATCAATTAAGACGATCTGTTGTCCTTTATTGACAGGCTGCCCTTTTGCTATCGAGATTTGAGTAATTTTCCCTGCGATTTCAGCACCAATTTTAGCTTGACGATTAGGTGCGGTCCGACCGTAAAGATCGATATGCTTATCGGTCGATTCAGCCTCAAAAGATTGGTAAATAACTTTCGCAAGAGGAATGGTGTCATTGGCAGTTTGCCGGGGCTCTTCCGCTTTCAATGCCCCAAAACCTAACCAAAAACAGAGAAGTAGGATAAAAATCGTCGAGAGTAGCCAAGGTCGTTGCGAAAAAAAGCGGCCAATAGATGAACGGCTGATTTTGGTATCAGGCATAAATAATCCTTTATTATGTTCTTGCCTTCTTAAGGTTAAGGCAAAGCCCTACATAACATCCAAATACGTAGGGCTATTAAGCTTAATTAGCTACAGTAGATTAATTGTGCATCGAACCTTTTTTAGTTAAACACTAAATGATGCACCACAACCGCATGTTGTTGTTGCATTAGGATTATTGACAAAAAAACGAGAGCCTTCTAGGCCTTCTGTGTAATCGACAATGCCACCTATCAAATATTGTAAGCTCATCGGGTCAACCACTAATGTCACGCCACTATTAACTATTGTGGTATCGCCATCGTTTACATTTTCATCAAAGGTAAACCCATATTGAAAACCGCTACAACCACCACCAGTAATATAAACGCGCAGTTTTAGCGCTGGATTCTCTTCTTCAGCAATCAACATTTTTACGCGTTGTGCTGCAGTATCAGAAAATGACAATGGTACATTTACTTCACTCACGATGGCCTCTCTCACTCGTGTTAATACCTGTCAGACTTATTATGCTTAACTTATGCCTGTAAAGGTGATTCTTTTTTAATAATGCAATGATTATCTAATACCTGACCTATTCGTTCAAGTATTCACCGTCACTTAAGCTAAAACTCCAACTATCGAGGCATTATGCACTGAAAAAACACTCACTGTCGCGTGAGTTGTACACTATACGGCGCTTATTTGGCTGTGAATGAGCTCAGAAAATGAGTGAAAAAAAGTGTCTTTGGTGAGTTTGGGTATACAATGCGACACCAACTGGTCCGAACAAGCAGAAGAGGATAAATCCATGACCAAATCAGCAGAGCTTTATCAAAAGGCACAACGTGCAATCCCCGGTGGAGTTAACTCTCCTGTACGTGCTTTTAACGGAGTTGGTGGCTCGCCGATTTTTATCGACCGCGCAGACGGCCCGTTGATTTTTGATGCTGATGGCAAAGCTTATATTGATTATGTCGGCTCTTGGGGGCCAATGATACTAGGCCACAACCATGCGGTCATTCGTGAAGCCGTGATAGGCGCAGCGCAGCGCGGTCTCAGTTTTGGTGCGCCGACCGAGATGGAAATCGATATGGCAGAATTAGTTTCTGAGCTGGTTCCATCAATGGAACAGTTGCGTATGGTCAGTTCCGGTACCGAAGCGACGATGAGCGCCATTCGTTTAGCTCGTGGATTCACTGGGCGCGATAAAATTTTAAAATTTGAAGGCTGCTATCACGGTCATGCGGACAGTTTGCTAGTAAAAGCAGGCTCTGGCGCCTTAACATTAGGCCAACCAAGCTCTCCTGGTGTGCCTGCTGATTTTGCTAAACATACACTGACCGCCACTTTTAATGATTTAGAATCTGTACGTGAATTGTTCGCGGCCAATAAAGACCAAATAGCCTGCATTATCGTCGAACCAGTCGCGGGCAATATGAACTGCATTCCACCAGTAGAAGGGTTCCATGAAGGCTTACGTGAGATTTGTGACCAAGAAGGCGCTCTGCTGATCTTTGATGAAGTAATGACAGGTTTTCGTGTTGCACTAGGTGGTGCACAGGCTTACTACAACATCAAACCAGACTTAACAACGCTAGGGAAAGTGATTGGCGGTGGTATGCCTGTTGGCGCTTTTGGTGGACGCCGTGATGTGATGCAATACATCGCTCCAACGGGCCCGGTGTACCAAGCTGGTACGCTATCAGGTAACCCTGTGGCTATGGCTGCGGGTTATGCCTGCTTGACGCTTCTAAAAGAAGAAGGCAATGAAAAACGTCTCGCGGCCAAAACAAAGCAATTGGCTGATGGATTCAAAGAACTCGCAGACAAACACGGTATTCCTTTGCTGGTCAGCCAAGTTGGTGGCATGTTCGGCTTCTTTTTTACCGATCAAGAACGCGTCACCTGTTATGAAGAAGTCGCAAAATGTGATATTGAACGTTTCAAGCGCTTCTTCCATTTGATGCTCGATCATGGTGTCTATTTAGCGCCTTCAGCTTTTGAAGCAAGTTTTACCTCTTTGGCGCATGGTTCCAAAGAAATTGAAGCGACATTAGAAGCGGCCGATCGCTGCTTTGCGATGATGGCAGCTCAAGCGGAATAAGCACCATTAGGCAGACTCATCATAATTATAAAGGGCTGTAGATCAGCCCTTTATTCATTTCAGACTCAATAAGCAAGCTATTATTGCCAGTAATAAATCACTAAAACGACCAACGCCATCATGCTGATGGCAAACCACGGTAGCTTCAACTTTTTTTTATGCTGGTTTTGACACCCTTTTTCATTATCACAACATCCCATCTCATCAGTTCCTCATTGATAACACGCTGATTTGCAGTCATTATAACCCTATTACTTTACAAGGTTGGATTAACAACGTGTCAGAAAAAGTGAAAATCACCTCTAGCCACTGGGTGCTCATTGCGGCACTTGTCGCTGCGGCTATTGCTTGTTATCTGTTGATTGCACCTTATATCAACTCGATTGTCATGGCTTTCATCATCTCGTTATTGATGTTTCCCATTCATGAGTGGCTCGAACGAAAAATCCCCAAATACAAAAATACCGCCTCGTTTCTCTCATGTATTATTTTGACGTTTATTATTGTGATTCCACTGCTGTTTGTCTTTGCTGCTATTGTGCAGCAAGGGTCGGTATTTTCTCAGAACATGTACCAATGGGTCACTCATGGTGGCATTCAAACCGCCTTTGCTCATCCTTGGATTGTCAAAGGACTCGCCATTGCGAATCAATATTTGCCCTTTGATGAAATTCAGCCACAACAAATCGCACAAAAAGTGGGGCAATTTGCCAGTTCATTTGGCACCAACTTGGTCAGTATTAGCGCAAAAGTGCTGGGTGATGCGACCAGTTTTTTGATGGATTTCTTCTTAATGCTGTTCGTGTTGTTTTTCCTACTCCGTGATCACGATAAGCTCATCAGCGCTCTTAGGCACATCTTGCCGTTGTCGCGTAGTCAAGAAGACAGGTTGCTCTGCGAAATTGAGCAAGTCTCCAAATCGGCTGTCATGGGGTCATTTTTAACCGCAATAGCGCAAGGCTTTGCGGGTGGGTTTGGTATGTGGCTCGCCGGTTTCCCTGGGTTATTTTGGGGAACCATGATGGGGTTTGCTTCGTTTATTCCGGTTGTCGGTACTGCTCTGATATGGATTCCAGCCACTATTTATCTCTTTCTAACCGGAGATAGCACATGGGGCATATTCTTGGCGCTATGGAGTATCATTATTGTAGGCTCAATTGATAATTTATTGCGGCCCTTTTTAATGCAAGGGAGCGCGGGCATGAACACATTAATGATCTTCTTCTCTCTGCTCGGTGGTATTCAGCTGTTTGGCCTGATTGGGTTAATTTACGGCCCACTCATTTTTGCCATCACTATGGTGCTGTTTAATATTTATGAGGAAGAGTTTAAAGGTTTTCTCAATCAACAAGATAATAGCTAACTTTTGACTTACTGACGATCAAGCTAGAAGCAAGGGGCAGACTGTGCGAGAATCTGCCCCTCTTTTTTAGCGCAGAGCCCACTATGTCCAGTTACACCGCACCAAGTCAAATTGCCCAGCGTCAGCTTGCTTATTTCGAAGGAAAACATCTTTTAGTGGCTGGAGAAGCGGAGGATTTATTTCCTGTAGAGTTAGCTAATCATTGTCGCTCTGTTTCGGTGTTCACCACTCATTATGGTTACTACCGCCAACTCGAATCCTATTCACAAATTACATGTCATTTTGGCGCTCAATTTGAGCAAAAAACCGATGCTGACATGATTCTGCTTTACTGGCCCAAAGCGAAGCAGGAAGCTGAATATCTACTTGCGATGCTGTTGGCCAAACTGGGCAAAGAGACTGAGATTGTGGTCGTGGGTGAAAACCGCTCGGGCATAAAAAGCATTGAAAAAATGTTTGCAGCTTATGGGGTGGTTAAAAAGTATGATTCAGCTCGACGCTGTTCGTTCTATTGGGGGCAATGCACCCAGCAGCCACCAAGCTTCCAAATTGCAGGCTGGTTCAAAACTTATCAGGTGCAGTATCAGCAACACTCACTGATTGTAAAAAGTTTACCTGGCGTATTTAGTCATGGCGAGTTTGACCTCGGTAGCCAACTGTTACTCGATACACTGCCTAAACTGAGAGGAAAAGTTCTCGACTTTGGTTGTGGTGCTGGTGTACTGGGTACAGTAATGGCCACATTAAACCCAGATATCGAGATTGAACTGTGCGATATCAGCGCGCTTGCGATTGAATCAACCAAAGCAACCTTGATAGCAAATAACATATCAGGGAATGTATTTGCCTCTGATGTCTACTCAGATACCGCTAAAGATTATCAATTTATCGTCTCAAACCCCCCTTTCCACTCCGGATTAGAGACCAGCTATAGTGCGACAGAAGCCTTACTGGCTAACGCACCAAGCCATCAAACCGCGAAAGGCGAACTTTTTATTGTGGCCAACAGTTTTCTTAAATATACCCCGCTGATTGAACAGGCTTATGGTCATTGCGAGGTGTTAAATAAGACTAACAAATTCATCATTTACCACGCAAAAAAAACATTACAAAAGTCGCAACAATAAGTGTAATCTACTCTCAATTGGTCACTAAACTGGATGATTTTTACGAATTTTGCGTTAGTGACCACGCTTTCCACAGGACTTACTTGTCAAAGTAAAAAAACTCGTTAATTTCGTCACTTTAGGTTTTCTTTGTTTTTTTCATTCACTTTAACGACTACCTCATGCCGTTAAAGCCTCACGGAAAGTAATGCCTTTTTCTATGTTTAGGTTCTCTCGTAAGCAAAAATTTAAGCGCCTGCAAAATACTCTTATGCTGGCTTTTCTCGTTTTGAGCATCACGCCTTTAACTGTGACTGCCATTTTTTTTCTGCAATCACACACTAAAGATCTTCAAGAACAAAGCACGTCTCACTTATTGTCAGTCAGAGACACTAAGCAACAGCAAGTTCTCGATTACCTCACGGCCAAAGAATCAGAAGTGATGGGGTTTGTCCGTTCAGAGTTAGCTTATGCTAGTGGGGGGCGCTTTTACGGCTTAGTCAATGCGTTCCAAAGACTTGGTCTGGATATTGATCAAGCTCGTGAGCATGCCCAGCAGCGTTATATTCCTGGTTCTGGTGATCAGATAAAAACGTCAATATTGCCACAATCGAGCAGCTATGTAGGCAGTGAACGGTATCGCCTACTGCACAAACGCTATCATTGGGCGTATTTAGAACTGCTTAAACGTTCTGATTTTGACGATATTTTACTGGTGGATCTCGATGGTGATGTCGTTTATTCCGTTTATAAGCACGACAACTATGGGACGAATTTACTGACCGGAAAATACAAAGATAGCAATCTGGGTAAAACATTCCGTCAGTTAGAGCAGCAAGTTGGCGAACAACGAAAAATCAATGAAGAATATACACCAGTCATTATTTCTGATTTTTCACAACAAGAAGGGCAATCAGTTGCTTGGCTTGGCGCGCCCATTATTCAACAGGGCTACCTGCACAGCTACGCCATGTTCCGCCTACCAAACAATGGCATCACAAAGCTCGTTGCTGACACCAATGCGACATCGCAAATAAGGACTTTACTCGTCGGGCAAGATCATCATTCTCGAATACTCTCTTACACGCAGCAAGAAATCGAGACTAGTCAAAAAGTGATCAATCTTGCGCTTTCTGGGTTGAGTGCCGTTGGTACTTACACCAATACATTGAATGAGAAAACCATTGCCGCCTATGCACCTGTTGCAAACAAAAACATCAATTGGGCCTTGGTCGTAGAGATACCAGAAAAAGAGGCTTATGCGCGAGTTCATCAGCTTGAGAAGTTATTTATTTTCGCCATGCTAACCGCGATTATTTTAGTCGTCATCGCTTCACATTATCTCTCTAATTTTATTACCTCTCCCCTACTGAAGCTCACTTGGGCGGCAGAAAAAGTCTCAGCTGGGGATTTAGATGAAAATGTTATCAATACCGATCGTAAAGATGAGATTGGTCGACTCGCAGTGAGTTTTGAACGTATGCAGCGTTCAATCCGAGAAAAAATGCAGCTGATTAAAGCGCAAAATAAAGAGCTCGAAAGCAACATTCAATTAATCCGCAAACAGAACGATGAGTTGCATCTCGCTAACAAACTAAAAGATGAATTCCTAGCCACAACGTCACATGAATTAAGAACACCGCTGCACGGTATGGTCGGTATTGCAGAAGCACTGATCTCTGGGTCAAGTGGAACTATCACCGCCGATCATCGTTATCAATTGGGCATAATCATCAGCAGTGGACAACGGCTGACAAACTTGGTCGATGACTTACTCGATTACCATAAAATGCGCTATGGCAGCTTGGATATCAAACAGTGTGCTGTTGATCTATCCGGCGCAACACGCTTAGTGTTAGAGCTGTCTAACCATCTACTCAACAAAAAGCCCATTCGCGTAATAAACCAAATCCCTGATGAATGCATTTGGGTCTCTGCCGATCCACAACGATTAGAGCAAGTGCTTTATAACCTTGTAGGAAACGCCATTAAATATACGACTGAAGGGAAAATTGTCATTTCAGCCAATGTGGTTGATGACAAGATTCGTGTCCAAGTTGTCGATACGGGACAAGGCATTCCTGCTGAACAACTTGAACACATCTTCGAACCACTGATTCAAGCAGGGCAAGATGCCAGTCGTTATCGACAAGGCGCAGGCTTGGGCCTTTCGATCAGCCGTCAATTGATCGAATTAATGCAAGGAACGCTTTATGTCAGTAGCCAACCTATGGTCGGTACGACATTCAGCTTTACCTTACCATTAGCATCAAAAGCGGAAATTGAGTCGACAAGCTATATGGAAGCTGGCCATTTCCAATCTCCGACCATTTCAGACATTGAACTGCCTGAAATGCATTCACTACCTGAAAATAAAGAAGGCCCAGTGCTACTGATAGCAGATGATGAACCCGTCAATCTGCGTGTCCTAGACAGCTTCCTACGTTTAGAAGGCTATCAAGTCCGCACCGCTAAAGATGGCAATGAAGTCATTAGCGCGGTCGAAAAAGAAAAACCGGAACTTCTACTGCTCGACATTATGATGCCAGGATTAAGCGGCTACCAAGTCTGTGAAAAGTTAAGAGAAACATACGATCATGCCGAGCTACCAATCATTATGTTGACGGCATTAAATCAAACTGACGATAGAGTTCGTGGTTTTGCAGCGGGAGCGAACGATTACTTATCGAAACCTTTTAATAAGCAAGAGCTCGCTGCACGTATTACGGCGCATTTAACGGCCAGCAAAGCTGAACAAAGACGTATTGAGAACAACCAACTGCAACAAGAGCTGAAGCATAGAGCAATGGTAGAGGCCAGTTTATTGGAAACCCAAGGCCGTCTACTAGAGCAGCTTGAATCCGCTCCTGAGGCCATTATTTGCATTCGAGACGATCATAAAATCCGCTTTGCGAACGAAGCGGCTGCTCGGTTATTTAGGCGCAGCCAAGAACAACTAAAGCGCTCAAATGCGGAAGAACTCATCGCCCCCAAATACTTAGTCGTCGAGCAAGAGCATTACTGCGGTAATATCGATATCTATGTCGAAGATACACGTCAACATATGTCTGCTGATGTGTTACGCCTACCGGATGGCTCTGGGTTGCAGGCTATGTACATCTTTAACGTGGGTGGAAACATCAATGCAGCGCGCATCAATAACCTTGAAACCGCTATTGAAGCGCTATCCAGTTACGCATTTGAAGGCGATAAAGAAAAACTGCAGCAGCTCAAAGAACTCGGTGGCGAGTTCACACGTATCGCCGACAAAGTATCGGGAGAGAGTCAATCTAAGCAAGATTTAATGCGCGAAGTACTGGTTGAAGCAATGACCAGTGCTTTAGATTACTGGGAACGGGTCAGTAACCAAAGCAAGTTTACCTTTGCAGAGCAGAGTGGGCTATGGCGAGTGTATCTCGATAGAAGCACATTACAGACTCGGACACTAGACAAGTACTTACGTATCGAGACACTGCCTAAAACACCTCGCTGGCGTACCGTTCTTAATTCGTTAGATTACATTCTTGATCATTGTCAGGAGCACGGCCCTGAACGCTCTCACATCGAAGCGCAGCGCGATAAATTGCAAAAGCTACTGACCTCATCACTCTAAGTACATCAACACCATTAAGCCTGCACTCTGCAGGCTTTTTTATCACTATATTTCCATGACCATCAACGGAACAACCACCCCATTGACGCATCCAGAGTTATGACTAGTTAAATTTAATCAATGTTAACCTCAAGCATCCATTACTCTGCTGCGCCTTATTTATTGGGTATTATAAACCTTACTTCTCAATAGAAAAAAAGAGGGGAAATGATGATAAAAATTGGAAGTAAAAACTGATTTCTAGGCAATTTCACCAGCAGATTTTCAATTGAAGATGAATAAAGATCCAGATTGCGAACCGAATCACAACAATTCGGCAGAATTAATTTAAGTAAAAAAATTAACGATAAAACTATAAGTGAGCAAGATCTCATGATACAAAAAAAACAAAAAAACATTAAAAATAAAGGGATAAAAAGATAGCGAGCGCTTACAACTATAAGTTAATCGAATTGAGTATGAGAGGCAGATCACTGACCTAAATGAGAGTAAAAATCAAACCAAAGATGGTAAATTGACGTTTATAACGGTCACTTTCTACAAATTGACGTTTTTAACGGGAATTCAAATTGATAATTTTCTCTCCAAGGTGTCTTCTTACTCCTGCCAAAGGTCTACAGGCCACTCATGTTGACCAACTCCTCCGGTTTGTTAACACGCAATGAGGTAGGCCTTGGAGAGTGTTTATCAATTGATGACATTCATATCCATTAGTGAAATGAAAGCAAATAGTAAGGAACAGCTATGCTTGCCAATATTAAAAAAACAGCGCTAGCCGCTGCAGTAATCGCCGCCGCAGCGAGCCTTTCAGCTCCAGCAGCCGCACGCAGTGAGCTAACGATCGTACCTGATTTCTACCCTACAATGGTACGTAACTTTAACCCGTATCTAGCAACAAACCTACGTACGACCACTGATTTCATCTATGAACCACTGGTCATCTTCAACGAAATGCATGGTAATACACCCGTTATGCGTTTGGCTGAAGGCTTTAAAATGTCTGATGACCTAATGAGTGTTACTTTTGATATCCGTAAAGGTGTTAAATGGTCAGATGGTCAAGCATTTACAGCGGATGATGTCGTGTTCTCTTATGGCTTATTGAAAAATAAACCTGAACTCGACCAACGCGGTATCAACAAGTGGGTAACGAGCGTAGAAAAACTGAACGACTACCAAATCCGTTTCCGTTTAAGTGAAGCTAACTCAAACGTACCTTATGAAATCTCGTTAGTTCCTATCGTTGCTGAGCATGTATGGAAAGATGTGAAAGATCCAGCGACTTTCACCAACGAAAACCCTGTAGGTACTGGTCCGTTTACTGAAATCGACACCTTCACTCCACAGCTATACATCCAATGTCGTAACCCGAATTACTGGGATGCTGCAAACCTTGAGGTTGACTGTTTGCGTGTACCTCAAATTGCAAACAATGACCAATTGCTAGGTAAAATTGTTAACTCTGAACTCGATTGGACCTCTTCATTCGTTCCAGATATTGACCGTACTTATGCCGCTGCAAGCCCTAGCCACCACTACTGGTATCCGCCATCAGGCACACAAGCATTTATGGTTAACTTCAAAAACCCAGATGCAGTAAAAAATGAAGCGCTAAGCAACGTTGATTTCCGTCGCGCATTCTCTATGGCTCTTGACCGTCAAACTATTATCGATATCGCTTTCTATGGCGGCGGTACCGTTAATGACTTCGCTTCAGGCTTAGGTTATGCATTCCAAGCTTGGTCTGATGAAAACATCCACAATAAGTACAAAGGCTACAACACGTACAACGTTGAAGGCGCGAAAAAACTGCTTGCTAAAGCGGGCTTCAAAGACGTGAACAAAGACGGTTTTGTTGATACTCCATCAGGTAAATCTTTTGAGCTACTTGTTCAATCACCAAATGGCTGGACTGACTTCAACAACACGGTACAACTTGCCGTTGAACAGCTTGCCGAAGTAGGCATCAAAGCACGTGCTCGTACTCCAGAGTTTGCGGTTTATAACCAAGCAATGCTTGAAGGTACTTATGACGTCGCTTACACCAACTACTTCCACGGTGCGGATCCACATCTATACTGGAACAGTGCATACAACTCTGCACTACAGAAAGGTGAAGGTATGCCTCGTTTTGCTATGCACTTCTACAAAAACGATAAGCTAGATACTTTGCTAGACAGCTTCTACAAAACAGCGGATAAAAATGAGCAGCTAGAAATCGCTCACGGAATTCAGAAAATCATTGCTGAAAACCAAGTGACCATCCCTGTAATGTCAGGTGCTTACATGTACCAATACAACACAGCACGCTTTAGCGGCTGGTGGAACGAAGAAAATCCTAAGGGTCGTCCAAACATTTGGGCTGGTATCCCGGAGCGTCTATTACACGTACTGGACCTAAAACCAGTTAAGTAAGTAGAAGTTCATTCCTTGCGGCGTACTTCGTGCGCCGCTAAATAAAATCCCCTAAATACCTAGCAAATGTATAACGCTCGTCGTTAGGGGATTTTTCGCTCTAAATTTCGCTAGGAGCGACCTGAAACCAGGTACAGGATAAAACTGGGTGAGTAAGGTGTGAGTTATGGGTTATTTTTTAAGACGTTTGTCATTTTATTTTATCGCGTTGCTGGTTGCAGCAACATTGAACTTCATCATTCCGCGAGCCATGCCTGGAGACCCAGTGACCATGATGTTCGCAAACGCAACAACGCAAGTAACGCCAGAACGAATCGAAGCAATGAAACAGCTTCTCGGTTTCGTTGATGGTCCGTTACCCGTACAATATTTGACCTATTTAAAAAGCATTCTAAGTTGGGAATTAGGCACGTCGATTAAGTTCTATCCGTTAAGTGTCAATGAATTACTGGGTAGTGCATTTGGTTGGTCGTTATTTCTAGCGGGTACTGCGGTTGTGATCTCGTTCTCAATCGGTTCTCTACTGGGCATTTTTGCCGCATGGAAACGAGGCAGTCGTTACGATACGTTTATTACTCCAGGGATGTTGGTTATACAAGCCGTTCCGCAAGTGGTTATTGCGATGATCGCTATGTTTACTTTTGCTATCGGCTTGCAATGGTTCCCTACGGGTTATGCCTACACTGCTGGTACGATGCCAGATTGGACAAGTTGGACATTCATTAAAGATGTGGCCTACCACGCTTTCTTGCCTCTTGTCTGTGCGTCTCTAGTACAAATCGGTGGGTTTCTCGTCAACATGCGTAACAACATGATTAACCTGCTCGCTGAAGACTACATAACGATGGCGAAAGGGAAAGGGCTCAGCGAAAACCGTGTGGTTTTCCAGTACGCCGCTCGTAATGCTTTATTGCCAAGTGTCACCGCTCTATCGATGTCTTTGGGTATGGCTATCGGTGGTCAGCTCATCATTGAAATTATCTTTAACTATCCTGGCCTTGGTACCGTTTTATTTAATGCGATCAACGCTCGTGATTACCAAGTTCTGCAAGGGCAGCTACTGATTATGACGCTCTTTATGCTGTTCTTTAACCTGTTGGCGGACATGCTTTATGTCGTACTAGACCCTCGCCTACGCAAGGGAGGTAAATAATCATGAAAGATCTCATTAAACTCATTCGCGGCAATACCGTTGCCATGGTCGGTGTCATTATTTTGGGCCTATTTTTATTCATCGCCCTTGCTGCGCCACTGATCACCAAACATGCGCCAGATAAACGTACCGGAAATCCACACGAGTACCCATCGTTCGTCGTCAAAGCCGCTAAAGCAGATCCGAATGGCTGGATTGCTGAAAACTTGGCGACTGACCGCCGCACCTTACTACTCTCAAAAGGTGAAGACCATGTGTTAGGCACCTCTCGTATGGGACGCGATGTTTGGTCACAAGTGGTGTATGGCGCACGAGTCTCACTCGCCGTGGGTTTTGGCGCAGGAATGACCGTCTGTTTTCTTGCGACTGTGATTGGTGTTTCTGCCGGTTACTTTGGCGGTAAGGTCGATGACATTCTAACCGCCGCTATGAATATCATGCTGGTGATACCGCAATATCCTCTTTTATTCGTGGTCGCGGCATTTATTGGAGAGGCCGGCCCATTAACCATTGCACTCATCATTGGCTGCACCTCCTGGGCTTGGGGCGCTAGGGTCGTACGCTCACAAACGCTCGCACTGCGTGAGAAAGAATTTGTCAGAGCGGCGGAAGTCTTGGGTGAATCATCATGGCGCATCATTTTCGTTGAGATTCTACCTAACCTCATCTCCATCGTTGGCGCTAGCTTCATCGGTTCAGTGATGTACGCCATCATGATGGAAGCCACTATCTCCTTCCTTGGTCTTGGCGATCCAAACACCATCAGTTGGGGCATCATGTTGTACAACGTTCAAACGTCCTCTTCTATGCTGATTGGCGCTTGGTGGGAACTGCTTGCTCCTTGTATTGCTTTGACTCTACTCGTTACTGGTTTGGCTTTACTGAACTTTGCGGTCGATGAAATTGCCAACCCACAACTGCGTTCACACAAAGGAATGAAGCGTTGGAAAAAACTCGCAGAGCAAGACAAGAAAGAGCGTCAGCCTGACCTGCCACCACAAAATGCACTTTGGAGCGGAGATAAATAATCATGACAAACCCACTTATTTCAATCCGTAACCTATGCGTTGACTACATCACCGACGCAGGTGATGTTCGAGCATGCAGCAACGTCAGTTTTGACATTGCACCTGGCGAAGTATTTGGCCTTGCTGGTGAATCTGGCTGTGGTAAATCAACTATCGCATTTTCACTGATGCGTCTGCATAAGCCGCCCGCGTTTATCACTGGTGGAGAAGTGATTTTTAATGGTGAAAATATCATTAAATACAGCGATGAACGCATGCAATCCTTTCGCTGGAGCCAAATGTCGATGGTGTTTCAAAGTGCGATGAACGCTTTGAACCCAGTATTGACGATGGAAGAGCAATTTTGTGACGTGATCATGCGCCATACCAACATGACTCGTGAACAAGCTAAACGCCGTGCTGAAGGTTTGTTAGAAATTGTCGATATTCACCCAAGTCGATTAAACGATTACCCACACCAATTCTCTGGGGGTATGCGTCAGCGCTTGGTGATTGCAATTGCTCTCGCGCTCAATCCTAAAATGATCATTATGGATGAGCCCACTACGGCACTTGATGTGGTTGTCCAACGTGAAATATTGCAAAAAATCTATGCGCTGAAAGAAGAGTTTGGCTTCTCTATCTTGTTCATCACCCATGACTTGTCGTTGATGGTCGAGTTCTCCGATCGAATTGGCATCATGTATTCCGGTGAATTAATTGAAGTGGCTCCTTCTAAACAGATTCTGGAAAGCCCTTTCCACCCTTACACCAAAGGGCTGGGTAGTTCTTTCCCTCCACTGACAGGCCCTAAAACGAAGTTAACTGGAATACCAGGTAACCCGTTGAACTTATTGGATATACCTCAAGGTTGTCGTTTCCAAGCTCGTTGCGATCGCGTACATGAAGCTTGCACCAAAATTCCAACGAGTTTGCGCCAAATAGAGCTTGGACGCTTCTCCAGTTGCCACCTTTACGGTGACCCAATTGCTCAAGTGAAACTGTAGAGCACAAGCTGTATTACAAAAATTTCTGGAGACAATTATGAGCAAAAATTTCGGTGAATTACTGGTTGAGGGGAAAAATCTAGTTAAAGATTTTCCAATCAACAGTAACACCCTAAAACAACCTATGATGCGAGCGATCAACGACGTATCGTTTAAAATGTTCAAAAGCCGCGGCTTGGCTGTCGTGGGTGAATCAGGCTCTGGCAAATCAACAACCGCTAAAATGATTGCCAAAATGTACGCCCCAACATCCGGTGTAATTGAATACAAAGGACGCGATATTTTAGACATCACTTCACGCAGTGACCTGATGCGCTATCGCGAAGGCGTACAGATGGTATGGCAAGATCCGTTTGGCTCACTCAACCCAACTCATACCATTTTTCATCATATTGCTCGTCCACTGCTTATCCATAAAAAAGTGACGTCAGGTAATAAGAGAGAGTTAGAAGAACGCGTTCACGATTTACTGGAACAAGTCGGCCTTATTCCCCCAAAAGAAACTGCCGCGAAATATCCGCACCAGTTGTCTGGTGGACAGCGCCAACGTGTCAACTTAGCGCGTAATATCGCGGTTGGTGCCGAAGTGGTACTGGCTGATGAACCAACCTCCATGTTGGATGTGTCGATTCGTGCGGGTGTTCTCAACCTGATGGAAGAGATGAAGTTTGAAAAGCAGATGTCGCTGCTTTATATCACGCACGACATCGCCACCGCACGCTACATCGCCGAAGACTTAGCCGTCATGTACGTCGGACATATGGTGGAATGGGGCGATACCGAAGAGATCATTCACGATCCTCAGCACCCATATACTCAACTATTGGTTTCCGCAGTACCAGATCCTAGTAAATCGATACACGAGAAGCTCAAAGGGAACAAAGGCGAAATTCCACTTTGGACTCCAGTATCAACAGGCTGCCCTTTTGCTGGTCGATGCATGCAGGCAAGTGACAAATGTCGTGAACAACTTCCAGCGGTGACTCAGTTGTCTGATAACCACTTTGTTCGTTGTTACTTATTTGAATAATCACTAACGCACACCTTAAGCGATTGAAGCCGCTGACATAACCTCATCGGCTTCAATACCTTAGGTAAACCTATAAAACAAAGTCAGCACATGCCTCAACTGGTTAAGTGCTGGCGAGAAATCAAAGATCTGGCTTGGAGATGTTTAATGCTGCTACTGATTAACCATATTGGTTATGAGCCACAAGGGCCAAAACAGGCGATACTAATGAGTAACACGCTCCGTGTTTCTTCCGATATAGCCCTGCTTGTTTGTGCAAACAGCCATCAAACGGTGTCGACTTTCGTTGTTGAACCACAAGCTAAAGTCGCACATTGGCATTTAGGTAGCTTTTATACGATCGACTTTTCTCAATACACCACTTCAGGGCAGTATTACCTGCGTTTTGAAAATACCCACTCCCCTATTTTTGAAATTGGTGAAGGGATACTGATGAAAAAAACGTTTTCTGATGTATTGCACTACTTCAAATCACAACGTTGTGGTGGCATTTTCGACCAGCAAGATAAGCTCGTACCACTGCTTGGTACATCAACCACTGCCGATGTACACGGTGGCTGGTACGACGCTTCCGGTGACGTCAGTAAGTATCTGAGTCACCTTTCTTACGCCAACTATTTAAACCCTCAACAAACCCCAATGGTGGTTTGGAATATGCTAAAGGGATTGGCACAACTAGAACACCACTCGAGTTTTGCTGCATTTTCTCGCACTCGCCTTAAGGAAGAGGCGTTATTTGGTGCTGATTTTCTGATCCGCATGCAAAACTCCGAGGGGTTCTTTTATACAACGGTCTTTGACAAATGGAGCAAGGACATTAAGCAGCGAGAGATCTGCGCCTATGCCACTCAATCTGGCCACAAGTCTGACGATTATCAAGCCGGATTTCGTCAAGGGGGAGGCATTGCGATTGCCGCTCTTGCGGTGGCAGCACGTTTAGATGTTCACGGTGATTTCACCTCAGAACACTATTTAACAGCGGCGGAGCATGGTTACTGGCATTTAAAAGAAAATAACACGCGCTATCTCGACGATGGTCAAGAGAACATCATTGATGCCTATTGCGCTCTGCTTGCATCGGTTGAACTCTACCGCTCAACTCATCAAGCAAATTATCTGGTTGAGTGTCGTCTTTGGGCACAAAGGTTATGCGCTTATCAACACAGCGACGCTAACATCGCTCATTATTGGGCAGCCAATAGTGATGCCACTCGTCCTTATTATCACGCCGCCGAAGCTGGACTACCAGTGATTGCACTGTGCGAATATCTCGAGATTGAAACGGAAGAACACCTCAAACAATCGGTCGTTCAAGTGATTGAGAATGCTTGCCGCTTTGAGCTCACCATCACTCATCAAGTCAGTAACCCATTTGGCTACCCACGCCAATATGTAAAACCTGTGAATGGCGACAAACGCTGCGCATTTTTTGTCGCTCACGACAATGAATCCGGCTACTGGTGGCAAGGCGAAAATGCGCGTTTAGGATCGCTCGCGTGTATGGCTTATCGCGCCCAAGCCTTCGTCAACGCAGATCTGCATGCCCCTTTAACCACCTTTGCACAAAATGCATTGAACTGGATTATCGGATTAAATCCATACGATATGTGCATGCTCGATGGGCACGGTCGCAACAATCCAGACTACCTACCCCATTTAGGCTTTTTTAACGCCAAAGGGGGAGTGTGTAATGGCATTACAGGCGGTTTTGAAGATGAAGAAGATATCGCTTTTAACCCAGCGAAACAGAAGGATGACATGCTACAAAACTGGCGTTGGGCTGAGCAATGGATTCCTCATGGTGCTTGGTATCTGCTGGCCATCACAACCCAGTTTTGCCACTTCTCAACACCAGACTTAGAGAGGCAATCATGACTTTTTATTATGTCGGTATTGATGGAGGCGGCACATCATGTCGCGCACGCATCCGCAACGAGCAAGGCGCGCTGTTAGGTGAAGCGAAAAGCGGTAGCGCCAATATTTTATTGGGTGTGGAACTTGCCATGCAGGCGATCATTGATGCAATTACTCAAGCGGCGCACCAAAGCGGGCTGACGAAAGAGACTTTTGCTCAGATGCACGTGGGTCTTGCTCTGGCTGGTGCAGAACAAAAATCCGCATGGCATGCGTTTATGTCTCAGACACATCCTTTTGCTTCACTAACGCTCAACACAGATGCTTACGGTGCCTGTATTGGTGCTCATAATGGCGACGATGGCGCAATTATGATCGCGGGAACGGGCTCTTGTGGCCTATTTTTACACGCCGGGCAGCAGCATGTGGTGGGTGGACGAGAGTTTCCCATATCCGATCAAGGCAGTGGTGCCATCATGGGTTTACACCTAATCCAGCGCGTGCTGCTCATTGAGGATGGCATCGGCGAGCCTTCATTATTAAGCGCTCATGTAATGCAACATTTTAACCACGATGTTGATCAGATTGTCGAATGGTCAAAAACCGCACTCCCACGCGACTATGGCCAGTTCTCTCCCGTTATTTTTTCTCTAGCGCAACAAGGTGATGCGCTGGCGATCGAGCTTCTCAAACAAACCGCGGCAGACATCGAAATGTTTCTTGTCGCTCTTCATAACAAAGGAGCCAAGCGGATCTGCCTCATGGGTAGCATTGCAGAGCGTATCTTGTATTGGCTTTCTCCACCGGTACAGCAGTGGATTGTTCAACCTCAATTCGACGCTATCGAAGGCGCGATTATGTTTGCCGGCAAAGCCGAGCATAATTTGTATTAAGGAATCACTATGAGCTATCGAATTGACTTTGCGGTACTCTCAGAACAGAAGCAATTTTGCCGTTTTGGTTTAACGTTCCATAACTTAAGCGATCAAGACCTAAAAGACTGGTCGTTACATTTTGTGATTGATCGCTTCATTCAGCCAGACAGCATCACCCATGGCAACGTAGTGCAAATAGGCAGTTTCTGCTCATTAACGCCAGATATGACCGTGCTTGCTGCAAACTCACATTTTTACTGTGAATTTAGCATCAAAACCGCCCCTTTCCATTTTTACACTGATGGCGTAAAGCACGCTTTTGTTCAATGCAATGGTGAGCAACCGCTCGAACGTCATGATGTGATCGTAACTCCGATTGCTCTCGCCTCGCCTTATCGTGAGCGCAGTGAAATACCCGCAACAGAAGCCGCGAGCCTCAGTCTCATTCCATTACCAAACAAGATTGAATCCGGCACAGGGCATTACACCTTAACAACTTCGAGCCAAATTACCTTGCAATCCACGTGCGCTGAGCAAGCTGCGACTTGGTTACAACAGGAACTCAACCGTATATTTGATTTTCAGCCCAAACCCATTGGTAGCGCTGATATTATCTACCGCACTAACCCGACCTTTGACGAGGGCGCGTATCAACTCAACGTCGATCGTACCGGCATTCGCTTAGAGGCGAGTGGCCATCAAGGCTTTATGTATGCTAGCGCGACCCTGTTGCAGTTGATTCAAGTTCAAGATCAATCGTGGTTAGTCCCCTGCGTCAAAATCAGTGATGCGCCACGCTTTAAGTACCGAGGCATGATGCTCGATTGTGCGCGCCATTTTCATGGAATCGAGACAGTTAAGCGGCTTATTAACCAATTAGCGCATTACAAATTCAATACGTTCCATTGGCATTTGACCGATGACGAAGGATGGCGTATCGAAATTAAAGCACTGCCACAACTCACCGACATCGGTGCATGGCGAGGGGTTGATGAAGTGCTCGAACCTCAATACAGCTTGTTAACGCAGCGCCACGGTGGTTTCTATACACAACAAGAGATCAAAGAGGTTATCGCATACGCTCAAGAGCGTGGTATCACAGTGATCCCTGAAATTGATGTTCCCGGACATTGCCGCGCCGCGATCAAATCTCTGCCTCATCTGCTGACCGATAAAGAGGATCAATCACACTATCGCAGCATTCAATATTATAACGATAACGTCCTCTCCCCCGCCCTTGAAGGTACGTATGAGTTCTTAGATATCGTCTTGCAAGAATTCTCTGAGCTATTTCCATCCCCCTTTATCCATATTGGTGCCGACGAAGTGCCCGATGGGGTCTGGATTAACAGCCCTAAATGTCAACAACTGATGGCTGATAATGGCTATACCGAGGCCAAAGAATTACAAGGACACTTACTACGTTATGCCGAACAAAAACTGCGTACGCTTGGCAAACGCATGGTCGGCTGGGAAGAAGCGCATCATGGCAATAAGGTCAGTAAAGATACTGTTATCTACTCTTGGCTTTCTGAAGCGGCGGCATTGAACTGCGCGAAACAGGGGTTTGATGTGATTTTACAACCCGGTCAGTACACGTATCTGGATATTGCTCAAGATTATGCACCAGAAGAACCGGGCGTTGACTGGGCAGGTGTTACCCCATTAGAAAAAGCCTATCGCTATGAACCTTTAGCCGAAGTGCCCGAAAACGATCCACTCCGTAAGCGAATTCTCGGTATTCAGTGCGCTTTATGGTGTGAATTAATCAATAACCCACAGCGTATGGAATACATGATTTACCCACGCTTAACTGCACTCGCCGAAGCAGGATGGACCCATAAAGTGCATCGTGATTGGCAAGATTATCTGTCACGGCTCAAAGGACATCTGCCTATGTTGGACAAGCAAGGCATCCGTTACCGAGCACCATGGAAATAAACACAACACTTGGAGTCGGCATTACCTCTCCTTGGTTTTCACTAGCATAATTTTTGGCTGCAAAAGACGCAGTTTGTTTAAAAGGAAATGACAATGAAATACGGCTATTTCGATAACGACAATCGTGAATATGTCATCACACGCCCTGACGTTCCAGCGCCTTGGACCAACTACTTAGGGACAGAAAAATTCTGCACCGTGATCTCTCATAACGCGGGCGGTTACTCTTTTTACAATTCACCAGAATATAACCGTGTTACCAAATTTCGCCCGAACGCTTCTTTTGATCGCCCGGGGCACTATGTTTACTTACGTGACGATGCAACTGGCGACTATTGGTCTATTTCTTGGCAACCCGTAGCAAAAAGCTTAGAAGAAGCGAAGTATGAAGTCCGCCACGGCCTCTCTTACTCCAAATTCAAATGTGAATACAGCGGCATTACTGCCACTAAAACTCTCTTTGTACCGAAAGGCGAAGATGCTGAAATTTGGGATGTCGTCATTAAAAACGATTCCACTGAGACTCGCACTATCAGCGCTTTTTCGTTTGTTGAATTCTCTTTTAGCCACATTCAATCCGATAACCAAAACCATCAGATGTCGCTTTACTCTGCAGGTACCGCTTATCACGCGGGTGTGATTGAGTACGATCTTTACTACAACACCAATGATTTCGAAGGCTTTTACTACTTAGCCTCGACGTTTGATCCAGATTCTTATGATGGACAACGCGATACCTTCCTCGGCTTGTATCGTGACGAAGCCAATCCCATTGCAGTAGAACGTGGTCACTGCTCGAACAGCGCGCAAACCTGCTACAACCATTGCGGTTCGCTGCACAAACAATTTGTGATCCAACCGGGTGAAGAAGTTCGCTTTGCTTATATTTTGGGAATTGGTAAAGGCAATGGCGCGCGTTTGCGTGCTAAGTACCAAGACTTGGCTAATGTCGATGCCGCTTTTGCTGGGATCAAAGCGCATTGGGATGAACGTTGTGCGAAATTCCAAGTAAAATCACCGAATGAAGGCCTTGATACCATGATCAACACTTGGACGCTTTATCAAGCGGAAACGTGTGTGGTGTGGTCTCGCTTTGCCTCTTTCATTGAAGTGGGCGGTCGTACTGGCCTTGGTTACCGTGACACGGCGCAAGATGCCATTTCAGTACCGCACGCAAACCCGAAGATGACCCGTAAACGCTTGGTTGATCTGCTTCGTGGTCAAGTCAAAGCGGGCTATGGCCTACACCTATTTGATCCTGACTGGTTTGATCCAGAAAAAGTGGATGTCAAACCATCAAAATCGCCAACCGTTGTACCAACACCAAGTGATGAAGATAAGATCCACGGCATTGAAGATACGTGTTCTGACGATCATCTCTGGCTCGTTCCAACCATCTGTAAATACGTGATGGAAACGGGTGAAACATCCTTCTTTGATGAAGTGATCCCTTACGCCGATGGTGGCAATGCAACGGTTTACGAACACATGAAGGCGGCGCTTAACTTCTCGGCAGAATACGTGGGGCAAACAGGTATCTGCAAAGGCTTACGCGCTGACTGGAACGACTGCTTGAACTTAGGTGGTGGCGAATCATCTATGGTTTCTTTCCTTCACTTTTGGGCGCTGCAAGAGTTTATCGACCTTGCAAAATACCGTGACAATGCAGAGGATGTTGCGAAATATACCGAAATGGCGGCGAACGTACGTGAAGCTTGTGAAACTCACCTTTGGGATGAAGAAGGTGGCTGGTATATCCGTGGCCTGACGAAAAATGGCGACAAGATAGGAACCGCTCAGCAAACTGAAGGTCGAGTTCACCTTGAATCAAACACACTCGCCGTCTTATCGGGCGCAGTGTCGCAAGAGCGTGGTGAAAAAGCGATGGATGCCGTTGATGAGAATCTATTCTCCGAATACGGTCTACATCTGAACGCACCTTCCTTCTCAACCCCTAATGATGACATCGGTTTCGTTACTCGTGTTTATCAAGGTGTTAAAGAAAATGGCGCTATTTTCTCACATCCAAACCCTTGGGCATGGGTTGCAGAAACGAAGCTTGGCCGTGGTGATCGAGCCATGAAGTTCTACGACGCATTAAACCCTTATAACCAAAACGACATCATTGAAAAGCGCGTTGCCGAACCTTACTCATACGTGCAGTTCATTATGGGACGAGATCACCAAGATCACGGCCGTGCAAACCATCCATGGTTAACAGGTACGTCTGGTTGGGCCTACTTTGCCGTCACCAATTTCATTTTGGGTGTTCGTGTCGGTTTTGATGGCCTCGTCGTAGACCCATGCATTCCTACTAATTGGCCTGGTTTTGAAGTCACTCGCCAATGGCGCGGCGCGACTTACAACATCACAGTGCAAAACCCGAACTCCGTCAGTAAAGGGGTGAAAACAATCACAGTGAATGGCGAAGCAGTAGAAGGCGTGATTCCTGTCATGGCACAAGGCAGTGTCAACGATGTAGTGGTTATTCTCGGTTAACGCGATTTGAGCCTCAGCGCGAAGGAGCTGAGGCTCAACATTCGTCCCACAAGGATTTTATTATGATCAAATTTGGTACAGGTGGCTGGCGCGCCTTTATTGGTGAAGAGTTTACCAAAGACAACGTCTGTCTAGTGGCTCAATCACTTGCCAACATCATTAACCACGAAAATGTGGCTAACAACGGGTTCGTTATCGGCTACGACCGCCGCTTTCTTTCTGACAAAGCCGCACGTTGGTTTGCGCAAGTCTTAGCAGCGAATGGCGTGGTGGTAAGTTTTATCGATAAGTTTGTTCCTACCCCTATTGTGATGTTCAAGGCCAAAGAGATGAATTGCGCCTATTCGGCGTGTATTACGGCATCCCACAACCCTGCGGACTACAACGGCATCAAAGTGTTCATTGAAGGTGGACGAGACGCTGATGAGGTGATCACGCAAAAAATTGAACAACAAATCGCGTCACTGACGCTTGCCGATGTAAAACACGTCGAATTTGAACAAGCGCTGCAAGATAAATCGATTGTCATCATCAATCCAATGAATGAGTTTGTCGATTCAATCATCAACTTTATCGATATTGAAGCGATCAAAAAAGCCAACCTGCGTGTGTTGATTGACCCTATGTTTGGCGTCGCGAAAAATGCATTGCAGACGGTTCTGATCAATGGCCGCTGCGATGTGGATGTGATCAATGATGGCAAAAACCCCGATTTTGGCGGTTTAATGCCTTCCCCTAATGCAGCGACTCTTTATCGTCTCAAACATTTAGTGGCCGCAGAAGGTTACGATATTGGGATAGGTACCGACGGCGATGCAGACCGACTTGGTATTATTGATGAGAAAGGCAACTTCATCCATCCTAATGAAGTACTGATCCTGCTTTACTACTACCTGCTTGAATATAAGGGTTGGAAAGGATCCGTGGTGCGTAACATCGCCACCACCCACCTGCTGGATAAAATTGCCGCTGACCACGATGAGAAAAGTTTTGAAGTCCCCGTTGGCTTTAAACACATCAGCTCACAAATGGAAGCGGATGATTCACTGATTGGTGGTGAAAGCTCCGGCGGTTTAACCATTCGTGGACACATCAAAGGTAAAGATGGGGTTTTTGCATCGAGTTTGTTGGTTGAAATGATCAGCGTGACAGGTAAAAAACTCTCCGAATTACTGGGGGAAATTTACGCGAAATACGGTTACGCCTACACCGCAGAAGGTGACTGCAAATTTAAAGCCGCACAAAAAGAGTCGTTGTATAACAAAATTTACGTTGAGAAACAGTTGCCTCAATTTGAGTATGAGATTGAGAAAGTCAGTTACGAAGACGGAGCCAAAGTCTACTTTAAAAACGGCGGCTGGGTTATTGCTCGTTTCTCTGGCACTGAACCATTGCTACGCATTTTTGCTGAAATGGCGGATAAAGACACTGCAGAACGTGTTCTTCAACAGGTGAAAGATTTTCTATCGTTATAGCTTTTACCCACTTCGACTCAAATTTGAGTCGCTATACCCGCACAGTATGAAGAGGTTGTAGGTATATCGATGAAGAACACTTGCCCGGCGTCATGCCGGGCTTTTTTTAAAAAGCCAACACACCTTGCGTATCAATGCTGACTGCAACATTTTGCCCGACGCTCAACGGCTGTGAAGAACTCGCCAGCAACTTACTGCCATACGCATCAATCACATAACGGCAGTGATCGCCCATAAATTGCTGCTCTAACACGCGGACTTTGCTCTCTTGCTGCGCACTAATTTGAATGTGTTGTGGCCGCAGTAGTAATTCGCATTTGGCTTCAAGCTCAATGGGTTGCTGAGCTTTGGCGTCAACCACACCTAAATCGGTCTCAAATTGCCATTCTGAAATTCGTTTGGCGCTTAAATAACTTCCACCACCCAAGAAATCGGCCACAAATTTACTCGACGGTTGGTAGTACAGCTCTGATGCGGTGCCATATTGCTCAATCACACCGTGGTTCATTACTGCCATTTTATCAGCAAAAGCAAAAGCTTCTTCGCGGCTATGGGTCACAAAAATAGCCGTCACACCCTGCTTTTTAAAAATGTTGCGAATTTCACCGATCAACTCATGGCGAACTTGGGTATCGATGTTGGAAAACGGCTCATCAAGCAGTAGCAGATCCGGTTTATACGCCAAGGAGCGAGCAATCGCCACTCGCTGCTGCTGCCCACCCGATAGTTGATGAGGATAACGATCTCCCAGCTCAGCTAAGTGCACTAACGCCAACATCTCTTCGACTTTCGCTTTGCGCTCGGTTTGAGAGAGTTGACGCAATCCAAACGCGATATTTTCCGCAACAGTTAAGTGAGGAAACAGCGCATAATCTTGGAAAATCATCCCTATGTTTCGCGCTTCCGGTGGCAACCAATGTTGACCATCATCAATCGTTACACAATTAAGGCTCATCACCCCAGAGCTAAGCGGCAGCAAACCCGCAATAGCTTTCAATAAGGTCGTTTTCCCACAACCACTTGCTCCTAATAAACAGACGATTTCTCCCTGTTTGACTTCCAGCGACAGTGATTGTAAAACCGTTTGGTTTTCATATTTGCAAGTCAAATCATGAATAGACAGCGCACAACTCATCAGTGATTTTGCTCCAGTGAACGGTTAACGACGATAAGCGGAATTAAACCAACCGCGACCAAGAGTATCGCAGGCAAAGCAGCCACTTCTAATTGTTCATCCGATGCGTAGTTATAAACATAGGTCGCCAAGGTTTCGAAATTGAACGGACGCAATAACAAAGCGGCATTCAGCTCTTTCATTGACTCAATAAACACCAACAACCCAGCGATAAGCGTACCACGGCGGATCAATGGCAGATGAACTCGCCACAGCATAGCGTTCGATCGATAACCCATAGTTCGAGCCGCCATATCCAAAGAAGGTGAGACTTTATTGAGGCTACTTTCTATGCTACCAATCGCCACGGCCGAAAAACGCACCACTAAAGCAAAAATAATAGCAAACATCGAACCAGAAAAGATAAGACCCGGTCGCCCCCATTGCATCGCTTTAGCAACATCATTGACCCAATGATCCATAAACAGCACCGGAACCATCACACCAATCGCTAGCACGGTTCCGGGAACCGCATAACCCATAGAAGACAAGCGCATAAAGGCTAAAGTCACCCCATTGGCGTTCAACCGATGGCAAAAATTCACGACCAAAGCAATCAACACCGCCACCAGCGCTGTCGTCAACGAAACCGTTAAGCTATTGATCGCAAAGTCTTGGAACTCCGAAGTCCAACTTTTCGCAAAATAGTGATAAGCGAATGAGACCAACTGCAATAAAGGCAGAAGAAACGCGAGCGCAACTAGCCCCCAACACCAACACAAAGCGGCCCATTTTTTCCACCCTTGCAACTGATAGCGAAAATCTTCATGGCTGTTAAATTGGCTTTGAAATAATTTCTGTTTACGACGGCTATAGCGCTCTGCGCTCAGCAGTAATAATACAATCACCAACATGATGGCGGATATTTTCGCTGCCGCATTCAAATTAGAATAACCGAGCCAAGTGTCATACACCGCAGTCGTTAGGGTATTAACGGCAAAGTAACTCACCGTACCAAAATCACCCACCGTTTCCATCGCCACTAAGGAGAGGCCAACCGCCATCGCGGGCCGTGCAAGCGGTAGTGAAATCAGACGAAAACTCTGCCACGGAGAGCATTTTAATAGACGAGCGGATTGCAATAAGGAGACGTTTTGTTCCATGAATGCTGCACGGCACAGTAGGTAAACATATGGGTACAGCACCAGCGCAAGCACAATGCTTGCCCCGCCCAAACTGCGAATGTCGGGAAACCAGTAATCACCTGCGCCCCAGCCAGTAAGATCTCTAAGTAACACTTGCACTGGGCCTGCGTAGTCAAACCAACCGGTAAAGATGTAACCAATAATGTAGCCGGGCATCGCAAGTGGTAACACCAAAGCCCATTGTAAAATGCGTTCGGTAGGCAGCTTACACATCGCCATTAACCAAGCAGTGGGAATGCCAAATAGCAAAGAAAGCCCCATCACACTGAACGTTAATACGACGGTATTAAAGGTATAGGTGGGCATCACGGTTGACATGAGATGAGAAAAAACCTCATCACTTTGTCCCGCAGCGGTAATAAAGATGGCTAAGATCGGCAAAACCAGTAGCACAGTGACACTAGCACTACTGGTTTTCCATAATGTATTTTTTTCTTTCATTGCCTAATTACAATAAGGCTTACTGACACATAAATGCGTTTGCAAATACATCTCATGCACCTTCAATAGAATAGGGGCACTGTTATACCCCTAGAACCGATTAAAGGTCAAATTTCACTTCATCAAGCAGCTTAATTGCCGCGGCATGATTGTCGGCAATTTTTTCGAGCGGCAGTGGATCCGCTTTAAAATCACCCCATGAAGCGACTAGTGCAGAACGCTCAACACCTGCTTTTACCGGGTATTCAAAGTTGACGTCAGCGTACATGTGCTGTGCTTTATCGCTGGTCAAAAACTCCATCAGCTTAACTGCGTTTTCTTTGTTAGGCGCGTACTTCGCCATCGCCATACCACTCACGTTAACATGCGTGCCTTGCGCATTCTGACCTGGGAAGTTGATGTAGACAGCTTCAGCCCATGATTTTTGCTTCTCATCAGCTAACATTTTCCCTAAATAATAGCTATTACCCAATGAGACATCACACAAACCTTCTTTAATCGCTTTAACTTGGTCACGATCGTTACCTTGAGGCTTACGTGCTAAATTGGCTTTGACACCTTCAAGCCAAACTTTAGTGCTCGCTTCGCCTTGCTCTGCAATCATGGATGCAACCAGCGCCACGTTGTAAGGGTGCTTACCACTACGAGTACAGATTTTGCCTTTAAATTCAGGCTTCGCGAGGTCAGCGTAGTTGAAGTCATCACCCAGCTTGCCTACGCGATCGCGTGATGAGTAGACGCTACGGGTACGTATTGTTAGTGCAAACCACTCATCTGCGCTATCACGATATTGGGCGGGAATGTTAGTTTCAATGGTTTTGTTATCCACCGCTTGGACTAAACCTTTTTCAGATAACTCAAAAAGACGGCTAAATTCTGAGGTTAAAATCACGTCAGCAGGGCTGTACTCACCCTCTTGTACCAATTTCTCAGCAATCCCTTCTTTCGCAAACTTCACATTCACTTTAATGCCCGTTTGTTGAGTGAACTCTTTAAACATCGGCTCAATCAAAAATGGTTGGCGGTATGAGTAAACGTTGACCTCCTCTGCCGCCATCGCGCTCGGAGCCATCACACTACATGCCATCGCAGACAGAGTAAGCAGTTTCTTCATTTCTAGTTCCCTTTAAAATTGGTAATGATAATGTTTATCAGTTTCGTTATTATATTGATGATAGATTGAAAAACAATTCAATCAATAAAAAAACCTGCCTTAATCGGCAGGTTTTTAGGTAGGTTATCTGTAAGAAAATATTACTTTATTGTCACGAATTCTGGGTAGGCCCCTACCCCACAGTCGTGCATATCCATCCCTTCTAATTCTTCTTCTTCCGAAACTCGAATGCCTATCGTTGCCTTCAGGATGCCCCAAACCACAAGGCTTGCACCAAATACCCAAGCGAAAATCACTGCGGCTCCAAGTAGTTGAGCGCCAAAGCTCGCATCAGTATTGCTGATTGGCACAACCATTAAACCGAACAAACCACATACGCCATGTACTGAAATTGCGCCCACAGGATCGTCAATTTTCACTTTATCAAGGGCTATAATGCTAAACACAACCAACACACCCGCTACAGCACCAATCGCTACCGCATACAGTGGTGATGGAGAGAGAGGATCAGCGGTAATAGCCACTAACCCGGCCAACGCACCGTTGAGTACCATGGTTAAATCCGCTTTACCCCAAGTGGTTTTACACACTAATAGAGCCGCGATAGAACCCGCTGCTGCAGCGGCATTGGTGTTGAGGAAAATCTGACCCACCGCTGTCGCGTTTTCAAAATCAGACAGCATTAGTTGTGAACCGCCGTTAAAACCAAACCAGCCAAACCACAGGATAAATGTACCCAAAGTCGCAAGTGGCATGTTGGAGCCCGGAATAGGGTAAATTTCACCATTTTTACCGTATTTACCTTTACGTGCTCCCAACAAGATGACCCCAGCTAGCGCCGCCGATGCACCCGCTAAGTGAACAATACCAGAGCCGGCAAAATCACTGAAACCGGCAGCTGAAAGAAAGCCCCCCCCCCAAGTCCAATAGCCTTCCATTGGGTAAATGAATGCGGTCAAAATGACGGAAAAAATAAGGAACGACCACAATTTCATTCGCTCAGCGACAGCGCCAGAAACCACCGACATCGCGGTTGCCACAAACACCACTTGGAAGAAAAAGTCTGATTCAAGGGAGTGATCCGCGCCTTCTGCTTGGCTACCTATCAAGGAGCCGAATGAAGGCAGCCAGCCTGCTTCTGCGTTATCAACATACATAATGTTGTAACCAACCACTAAATACGTGGTACAGGCAATCGCGTACAAACAAAAGTTTTTGGTTAAAATTTCAGTGGTGTTTTTAGAACGAACTAAACCCGCCTCTAGCATGGCAAAGCCAGCTGCCATCCACATCACCAACGCACCCGAAATCAAGAAAAAAAACGTATCGAGTGCGTAACGTAGCTCTGTTACCGTTGCTGCTAATTCCATAATGGTTATCTCCAATCCTTTGAATCTTTACAGTGCTTCACTGTCCATTTCGCCAGTACGAATACGCACAGCTTGGCTGAGGTCATACACAAAAATTTTTCCGTCACCAATTTTTCCGGTGTGCGCCGCTTTGATAATCGCCTCTATCACGCGATCGACATTTTCAGCTTGTGTCGCTATTTCTAATTTCACTTTAGGCAGAAAATCGACTTGATATTCCGCTCCTCGGTAGAGCTCGGTGTGCCCTTTTTGGCGACCAAAGCCTTTCACTTCGGAAACCGTCATCCCTTCGATGCCGACATCGGCCAAAGCTTCACGCACATCGTCTAACTTAAATGGTTTAATTATCGCGTTGATCAGTTTCATTGCATCCTCTCACAAGCAGTAGTCCGTTTACGATCAATACAATCCAAGCTGCGTGCCAACTTTTTAACTTAATGATTTTAAAAGATTTGCAACCATTTCTTATGCCAAAAAGAAAAGGGTTGCACAAATGAGGTGCAACCCTTTCCCACAAATAAAGCGAAGTGTTTAATCTTCACCAGTTTTGTGCAGCGCTAAGTGAAGTCCGCAGGTGAGTAACGTACAAATTCGCACCACTGCTTGATCATCAAAGCAAAATCATCGATGCCGCAGCTTGCGGTGCTTTCACAATCGTAAAAATCAAACTCACTGTCACTATCAAGCGCTTCACCATGCGTCAAAACATTGGCCTGAACCGTGACCTCATCGGCAAGAATCATTACGCTGATCTCCTGCCCCTCAAGCGTCTGCTCTTGATTAAATGCACGTTTCGATGCTGCCATTAGCGCAATAACTTGATCTATTTTGGGAAGATCGTTGCTGATCTCCTCTTGTAGCCAACGGCCAATAATTTCGTGCCCCATCGAAAAAGAGCAGTAATAGCTCCCATCTAGGGTGTTTTTTTTAAATTCGTAGTCCATCGGGTTCTCGATATTGGTGCTTGGGGATACGGATAACTTTGTTATTATCGGTGATTATGGCTAACGAAACCACTTGAGATTATGCAGATCACAGAAACCACCGCACGCCAGATTGTAGAAAGAGCGATGAAGATCATCACTTATTCAGTCAACGTAATGGATGAAAAGGGACGCATTATTGGCTCAGGTGATCCCACTCGTTTACACCAGAAACACGAAGGGGCGATTTTAGCCATCAATGAAAATCGAGTGGTTGAAATTGATCATGCCACCGCCAGTTACCTAAAAGGCGTTAAACCCGGCATCAATTTCCCCATCATTTATCAACAACGGGTGATCGGCGTGGTTGGAATTTCCGGTAACCCAACGGAGGTTCATCGTTATGGCGAACTGGTCAAAATGACGGCGGAGCTTATCGTTGAACAAGCTGCACTGATGGCACAAGTACAGTGGAATAAGCGCCACCGTGAAGAGCTGCTATTACAACTAATTCAAGGTGCAACTCTCAATGAAACACAGCTCAATTCAATCGCCGAACGATTAGGGCTCGACCTTTCCCAGCCGCGTATCGCTGCCGTGGTCAAATTGATCCCAGATAACGATACCGCCTTATCGCTAGAACACTTACAGCAGTTAGTGCATCTGCTGGAATACCCTGAACGGGACAATTTGGTGGGGATCATTTCAGTTTCTCACAACGAAGTAGTGGTTTTAAAACCCATCTCACTCACCGAAAAAGGTTGGTCACAAGAGGCCGAAACTAAACGAGTCAATCAACTGTTGAAGCGAGTGAAAAAAGAGGGAAAATTCACCATCAAAATTGCACTAGGTGATTATTTTCCAACGCTCTCTGGGCTGGCTCAATCTTATCAAACCGCCAAGTTGACGATGCAAGCCTCCCACCATAAACAGGGAGACGTCTTCTTTTATCAAGATGATAAGTTACCTGTACTGCTCAATAGCGTACAGCATGAGCCATGGAGCCGCGAGCAGTTACGCCAACCCTACACCCTGCTGGAACGGTATGATACTAAGGGAATATTAATTAAAACCCTCCGCCATTATTTTGAGCAAAACTGCGATGTTCATCAAACTTGCCAAGCACTGCATATTCACCGTAATACCTTGCGCTATAGGCTTGAAAAAATTGAGCAAGTAACCGCTTTAAAATTCAATCAGTTAAATGACATTACTCACCTTTATTTGGCTTTATCTTGCTTCAAATAAAAACATAAAGTTGTGCATTTGCACAATTAATCAGTCGTATCAAAGCCAGTAATCTGTGCAATAGACTGAAGACTCTTTTATTTTTGCTCCCTATATTGCAGCCAATCACTGATAAAAAATATGGATATAGAAGATGATTGAAGTTTCAACTCTCGGAGCTCTGGCCGCATTAGTCGTGGCTATCACGCTCATTCTAAAAAAAGTACCACCCGCCTATGGCATGATCATCGGCGCGTTGGTCGGTGGCGTGATCGGCGGTGTATCGCTGACCGACACCGTTGCTCTGATGATTGGTGGCGCACAAGGCATTGTGACCGCGGTGCTACGCATTCTTGCAGCAGGTATTTTAGCTGGTGTATTGATTGAATCAGGCGCTGCCACTTCCATTGCAGAAACCATAGTGAAAAAGGTTGGAGAAACTCGCGCTTTATTTGCCTTGGCCTTAGCAACCTTAATTTTGACTGCGGTCGGCGTGTTTGTCGACGTGGCAGTAATCACCGTATCTCCTATCGCTCTGGCGATCGCTCGCCGTGCCGATCTCTCCAAGGCGGCCATTCTGCTAGCGATGATTGGCGGCGGTAAAGCGGGTAACGTAATGTCACCTAACCCTAATGCGATTGCCGCAGCCGACGCGTTTAACGTGCCACTTACTTCTGTAATGGCGGCGGGTATTATTCCTGGGATCTGTGGACTTATTGTGGCTTACTTGATTGCCAAACGTTTAGTCAATAAAGGAAGTAAAGTCTCCGCCAGTGAAGTCGTTGCGGTGGATCATTCTAGGCTACCCCGCTTTAGCTCAGCGATCATCGCACCATTAGTGGCGATTGTGTTACTCGCACTACGCCCTATCGCTGGCATCAATGTGGATCCTTTAATTGCACTCCCATTAGGCGGATTAGTCGGTGCGGTAGTGATGGGACGATTTGCAGACACTAACCACTTCGCGGTTTCAGGTTTAACACGCATGGCTCCGGTTGCGGTTATGCTGCTTGGTACTGGTACTTTAGCCGGCATCATCGCCAATTCAGGTCTTAAAGGCGGTTTAATCGAAGTACTGACCGCTTCTGGGTTACCTTCTTACCTGCTTGCACCGATCTCAGGTGCAATGATGTCACTGGCGACCGCTTCCACCACCGCAGGTACAGCCGTTGCCTCCAGCGTCTTTAGCTCCACTATACTCGAGCTAGGCGTACCTGCGCTGGCAGGAGCTGCCATGATCCATTCAGGTGCGACCGTACTTGATCATATGCCACACGGTAGTTTCTTCCATGCCACGGGCGGAGCGGTACATATGGACATTCGTGAGCGTCTCACCTTAATTCCTTATGAATCGGCAGTAGGTTTAGTGATTGCCTTCATTTCTGTGATGATTTTTGGCGTATTTGGTCTGTTTGTTTAACGCAGTTAAGGTGTTAAAAATGAAAATTGTTATTGCTCCAGATTCTTATAAAGAGAGCCTAACGGCAATGGAAGTCGCCACCGCGATAGAGAATGGATTCAAACAAGTGTTGCCCGATGCGCACTACATTAAGTTACCGATGGCTGATGGCGGCGAAGGGACGGTCCAATCACTGGTTGATGCCACTAATGGATCGATTGTTACCACAACGGTGACGGCGCCGCTAGGTGAGCAAGTCGAGGCTTTTTATGGCTTAATGGGTGATGGTAAAACAGCGATCATTGAGATGGCGGCCGCATCTGGCTTACACCTTGTGCCGCCAGAGCAACGCAACCCAATGAACACCACCAGCTACGGTACTGGTGAGCTGATTAAAACCGTGCTCGATCAAGGTGTTGAACACATCATCATCGGCATTGGTGGTAGTGCAACCAACGATGGTGGCCTCGGCATGGCGCAAGCCCTCGGCATTCAACTGCTTGATTCAGATGGCAATCCATTAGGCTTTGGGGGCGGTGAATTGTCGAAACTGGCCTCGATTGATCTCACACTACTGGACCCACGTTTAGCCCGCATCAAACTGGAGGTCGCCTGCGATGTCGATAATCCACTGTGCGGCGTACAAGGCGCTTCGCACGTCTTTGGCCCACAAAAAGGAGCAACACCCGAGATGGTCGCGCAACTTGATGCCAACCTTGCTCATTATGCAAACATCATCAAAACGCAATTAGGTCGTGATGTTAAAGAGATGCCGGGTGCTGGCGCGGCAGGCGGTTTAGGTGCGGCGCTGGTTGGTCTACTAGGAGCGAGCCTTCGTCCGGGCATTGAAATTGTGATGGATGCCGTGAACCTTAGCGATGTGGTAAAGGATGCCGATTTAGTCATCACTGGGGAAGGACGCATTGATAGCCAAACCATTCACGGTAAAACGCCAATCGGTGTTGCGCGCACTGCCAAACTTTTTTCCGTGCCAGTGATCGGCATTGCAGGCTGCTTATCAGCAGACTGCGCCGTTGTTCACCCACATGGCATTGATGCGGTATTCAGTGTCGTTCCACGCTCGGTCGACTTGCCTACAGCCCTTGCCGAAGCGGCGCAAAATGTAGAAATGACCGCGCGTAATGTCGCGTGTGTTTTTAGCTTGTCTTACAGGCAATAACTATTTCGCTGAATACCATATGACGTTCACACTCATTTTAACTCCATTGACAGAACAACGTTATAAATTATGGGGCAAGTCATTGTTGGCGGATGCAGCCACCGATCGAACTTAATCTAATGTTATTTCAGCATTGAGTGAGAAGCTAGAATGGTAAAAAGCCACCGAATCGGTGGCTTTTTTATTAGGAGGTTAGCTTGGATAGCTCTTACACCGCTTGCTGGACAATCACACTGTCTGCTTTTTTAGTGTATTGCGCCATACGATGGAAGTTGAGGTAGCGATAGGTATCAGCTGCAGTTGCGTTGATCTGCTTCGCGTACTCTAGGTACTCTTCCAGTGTCGGAATGCGGCCTAAGATGGCACCCACGGCCGACAGCTCTGCCGAAGCAAGGTAAACATTCGCGCCGGTCCCTAAACGGTTCGGGAAGTTACGGGTCGAAGTCGACATGACGGTCGCTTTATCGGCAACACGCGCTTGGTTACCCATGCATAACGAACATCCTGGAGTTTCAATGCGTACCCCAGCGCGACCAAAGATGCCGTAATAGCCCTCTTCGATAAGCTGATCTTTGTCCATCTTAGTCGGTGGCGCAACCCACAAACGCGTATCTAACTGACCATTGAACTTCTCAAGCAATTTACCTGCCGCACGGAAGTGACCAATGTTGGTCATACAAGAACCGATGAAGACTTCATCAATAGGCGTACCTTGTACATCAGAAAGTAAGCGCGCATCGTCTGGGTCATTTGGCGCACATAAAATCGGCTCTTTAATCTCAGCAAGATCAATCTCAATCACATGTGCGTATTCTGCATCACTATCCGCTTGCATCAACTCAGGATTGGCTAGCCACGCTTCCATCGCCGTAATGCGACGCTCAATAGTACGGCGGTCACCATAACCTTCGGCGATCATCCACTTCAACATAGTGATGTTAGAGTTGAGGTACTCTTCAATTGAGGCTTGTGACAATTTAACCGTACAACCCGCCGCACTGCGTTCTGCCGAGGCATCAGAAAGTTCAAACGCTTGCTCAACCGTTAAGTGCTCAACCCCTTCGATTTCTAGCACACGGCCAGAGAATTCGTTAATTTTCCCCGCTTTCGCCACTGTAAGCAGGCCTTGCTTAATCCCGTAATAAGGAATCGCGTGCACTAGATCGCGCAGCGTGATGCCCGGCTGCATTTCACCTTTGAAACGCACCAAGACAGATTCTGGCATATCCAGTGGCATCACACCCGTTGCGGCCGCAAAAGCAACCAAGCCAGAACCGGCTGGGAATGAAATGCCAAGCGGGAAGCGTGTATGCGAGTCACCACCAGTACCGACGGTATCAGGTAACAACATACGGTTTAGCCATGAGTGAATAACGCCATCACCCGGACGCAGTGAAACACCGCCACGGTTCATGATGAAATCAGGCAAGGTATGGTGGGTATTCACATCGACAGGCTTTGGATAAGCCGAGGTATGACAGAAAGATTGCATGACTAAGTCAGCAGAGAAACCGAGACACGCCAAATCTTTCAATTCATCACGTGTCATCGGGCCAGTGGTATCTTGCGATCCAACCGTGGTCATTTTAGGTTCGCAGTAAGTCCCCGGACGAACACCCGTCACGCCGCATGCTTTACCGACCATTTTCTGAGCCAGTGTATAACCTTTGCCTGTATCAGCCACTGCAACTGGGCGACGAAATACTGTTGACGCTTCTAAGCCTAGTGCTTCGCGTGCTTTATCCGTTAAACCACGACCAACGATCAGTGGAATACGGCCGCCAGCGCGCACTTCATCAATCAATACATCGGTTTTAAGCTTGAACGTGGCAAGCACTTCGCCAGTGTCGTGGTTACACACTTTACCTTCAAATGGGTAGACATCAATCACATCACCCATGTTGAGCTTGGTAACGTCAACTTCAATCGGTAACGCACCGGCATCTTCCATGGTGTTGAAGAAGATAGGTGCAATTTTACCGCCGAGCACGTAGCCACCCGCGCGTTTATTAGGCACAAATGGGATGTCGTCACCCATAAACCACAAAACAGAGTTAGTCGCGGATTTACGAGACGAGCCTGTACCGACCACATCACCCACGTAGACTAGCTGATGGCCTTTCTCTTTTAGAGCTTCGATTTGAGTGATAGGGCCAATGCTGCCTGCTTTATCGGGTTGAATGCCTTCACGTTCATTTTTCAACATAGCTAGTGCATGCACTGGAATATCTGGGCGTGACCATGCATCTGGCGCTGGTGACAAATCATCAGTATTGGTTTCGCCAGTAACTTTAAATACGGTTAGCGTGATCTTCTCTTGAAGCGCCGGTTTTGAAAGGAACCATTCTGCGTCTGCCCATGATTGCAGCACTTTTTGTGCATGTGCATTACCCGCTTTTGCTTTCTCTTCAACGTCATAGAACGCATCAAACATCAGTAGAGTACGCGATAGTGCATCAGCCGCAATCGGTGCCAGCTCAGCATCATCAAGCAATGAAACTAGCGGCTCGATGTTATAACCGCCTTGCATAGTTCCGAGTAGTTGCGCAGCTTTTGCGCGGCTCACTAACGGTGAAGAGACCTCACCTTTAGTTATGGCGGTTAAAAAGCCCGCTTTAACATAAGCGGCCTCATCCACACCGGGAGGAATTCGATTTTCAAGGAGATCAAGCATGAACGCTTCTTCACCTTGAGGGGGATTTTTCAACAGTTCAACAAGTCCTGCGACTTGTTCAGCATTTAGGGGTCTAGGAACAACTCCTTCGGCAGCACGCTCTGCGACGTGTTTACGGTAGGCTTCAAGCACGACTTTTTCCTCTCATTGCGGTTTACCCCATTATTATTGACATGATGGGCAAACATCCTTGGAAACTTGGCTCTCCATTGCCAGATATTTTTATGTAATCAGCGGCAGAGAGGCCAAACTGTGGGACGAAGAATAGCAAATTTAACTTTAAATTAAAATCTTATCATTTTGACCAACATAGCAACTTAAGACTAAAGTTCTATGATTTTTGAGTCACTTACCGCCCACTTTTCAGCTCAATTCTCGCTAAAAGGTAGTGCCAATACTCAAGTATATCGAATCAAAATTATCTTCGGTTCGACCATAAGCAAACATAATCGGTCCAATCGGCGAATCAACACCGGCAAACACCGATCCCGCACCGTATAATGGGGCGGTATCAAAGCTTAGATCAGGATCAGACCATACACCGCCGTATTCTATTGATGCACCGACATAAAATGGGGAACTGAACAGGCCAAAGTCATTATCAAACCAGCGATAACGATACACCAAACTGGTGAACGCTTTATTCTGTCCAATCAAGCTGTTACGAGGAATACCAGATAAATTTAAGAAACCACCAATGGATTTAGGGTTTATCGGCTCACTAGAATTTTTACTTTGTACCACACCGTAATCAAGATTACCGACCAAAGTATGCCTGCCAAGGCTATAAGCAGCGATCAATTCACCGGAAAATTCATACACGGTATCGTTTGATTCAAGATCGGAAGAGACGCCAGAAACTTTATCGTGCGATGCAAGATACTCAAGATCAAGATAAACACCATGGGTAGGCAAGCTGAAGTCATCTAAGGTATCAATGCGGTAGTTAGCAAACACACCAGCACGGGTGTAATCCATATTTCCCATGGATGGCCAATTTGAGACTTCAGCCTCCCCGTCGGTATAGCGGATCCCTACCTTAAACTCTCGCCATAATTTATCTTGATAACCAAGCGACAATTCTCCAATCCATTCTAAATACGCGATCGGTAAATAATCTTTACTGGCTTCTAGACTGGTGTCATCAAACCCTTGCATTGGCTTATTACGTTTATCATTGCTAAACGTGACCAAGGCAGAGGTAAACGCTTTTTGCCCTGAGAACAGAGGAGAAAAAAGCTCCGCTTCGATGATCTTATCGGTGCCCATTTCTAGATTGAAACGTAATTCAGAACCAAACGAATTTAAGTTAGTGAAATTAGAAGAGATACCCAGCGCATACTGACTATCCGTATGAAAATCATCTTCTAAGAAAAAGCGAAAATTGAGGTAATTTGGCCCCCAAGATTTCTCTTTTACATCGATGACCAGTTGGTTCTTTCCTTCAAATTCTCGGTATTCATAGGTCACTAACTCAAAGCGATCCAATGCATAGAGATTTTCGACCGTCGCTTCAATCTGCTCGGTTGATAGCGGTTGTCCTGTCTTTAAATGTAAACGGTTTTTTAACAATTGATCGCTGTAATGACTGCGGTTGTTGAGTACGATTTCATCAACCTTTACATCATCGCCATAAATTAAAGCCCTGCGGCGAGCTTGTTTTGCTTCCACATAACGTTGATAACTAGCACTCGATAATGACAACGAAGCCAATACCGATTGGTTCGCCATTGCGATATCGTACCCTTTCCTATAAGCCGTAGGCATTTTATCAAATTCAGTGGTTTCCATACTGCCGACATCAGGGCGTAAAAATACATCTCGCTCATTCAATAAACGTGCTTGTTTTTGAGTGCTTCTTTGTACGAGATAGTTGGAAAGCTGATCGGCTACCGTCAAAAAGGTGGTGAAAGCTTCTTGGTTTTTGTAATCGGTACTGATATCGATCGCGATAACAATATCAGCCCCTAAGGCACGTGCAACATCAACAGGCATGTTATTGGTCACACCGCCATCGACTAACCAACGACCATCAACTTCGTAAGGTGGCAGTGCTCCGGGTACTGACATACTCGCCATCATCGCATCCACTAAATAGCCACGATCCAGCACCACTTCCTCAAGAGCAATGATATCAGTTGCTACCGCGCGATAAGGAATAGGCAGTTGATCAAAGGACTGAAATTCAGAGAGATTGCCCGACGTTTCTCGCAAAATACGCAACATATTCTGCCCTTGCACCACACCGCGTGGTGCGCGGATCTCCCCCCAACGCAGTCCAAGGTCGGTGGTCAGTTGATAGCGGTCTTCGTACTCTTTATCCCGAACACGACGTTGGCTACGGTTGACCCGGTCACGATAACCTTCATTCCAATCCACGCTGTAAATTAAACTTTCAATTTCATCGGCGCTCATACCACTGGCATAGAGGCCGCCCACATAAGCGCCCATGCTGGTACCAGTAATGAAATCAACGGGGATGCGCATCTCTTCCAGCGCTTTGAGAACGCCAATGTGCGCTGCACCTTTTGCCCCTCCTCCCGCAAGAACGACGGCAACTTTAGGGCGCGCAGCACTGTCCAGCATAGGTTTTTCAGCTTGTGGCTCATCAGCCACCGCGAAAGTCGCAGGAAACATGAATACCAAGAACAATAAGTTACTTAAAAACTGTTTCACGACTCTTCCTTAAATCCCTTTGAAATCAATTCAATATAAACTCCCCCAGCTACCACTGAAAGAGATTTTTTAACCATTGTCCTGGTTGTTTATCACAGCTCTGTTTCAATGCGCCGTTTTTATCCCACATGGGCAGTTTAAATTCGTTGTGACAATCTTGGACTAATTCACCCTCGGAACTGGTTTTAAAGCCAATCGTAGTAATGCCTTGCGGCCAAGGAAGAAGTAATTTTTCCGGGATCCGATGTTGTAAATATTCCGCGTACACCCGTAATGCACCACTCGAACCCGTAAGTTTGATCGGCTGATTATCATCGCGGCCAAGCCAAACCGTGGTGACTTCACGACCATCCACCCCGACAAACCAACTGTCGCGGCTATCGTTAGTGGTACCAGTTTTCCCCGCCAATGCCGCCCAAGCGAACTGATTATTGAGATAGCGCCCGGTCCCTTCAAGTACTCCTCGCTTCATCGCATAAGTTGTAAGCCACGCCGCTTGCTGCTCAACGGCTTGGGATACTTTGGGAATTGATTGATAGAGCACATTGCCCTCTAAATCCAATACCGAGCGCAGCGCCGATAAGGGCGCTTTTTTACCCGAGTTGGTTAAGGTTTGGTACATCTGCGCCACTTGATAAGGCGTCAGAGAGAACGCGCCAAGAAACATCGACGGTACAGGACGGATCTCCTCTTTGTTGACACCGAGCCGCACCAAAGTGTCAGAAACTTGTTCAATCCCAAGCTGCATGCCCAATTGTACCGTAGGCACATTAAGTGATTTAGCTAACGCGAGATACAGCGGCACTTCACCACGGAACTGACGATCAAAGTTGCGCGGTGACCACACTTCACCTTTGTTCCCTTTGAGTGTGATGGGTTTATCGATAAGCGTGCTGGCTAAGTTGTATTTATCTGGCTGTGCGAGTGCGGTGAGATAGACCGCTGGTTTGACTAACGAGCCGATAGGACGGCTTGCATTTAAAGCGCGGTTAAAACCGTCATAACCGGTCTGTTTACCGCCAACCATGGCACGGATCTCACCACTGGTTCGATCAACAGCGATCGCTGCGGCTTCTAAGTTTTTCCCCGCCGTTTTGGAAAGCACTGGAATTTGTCGATCAATCGCCAGCTCCAATTTGGCTTGCGAAACAGGATCGAGCGAGGTAAAAACGCGCAAGCCAGTATCCGCTTTGAAGGTCTCACCCACTTTCTCTTTCAGTTCAATTTTTAACTGCTGAAAATACGCTGGTTGCCGGCTGGCAATGTGAGGATGCTTTTGCACATCTAACGGTCGACTGGCCGCTTGTTCAAACTGTTTAGCCGTCAAAATATCTTGCTGCATCATCAGCTTTAAAACCAAGTCGCGACGCTCTTTAGCACGTTCAGGGTAACGCGCAGGGTTATAATAAGAAGGCCCTTTAACCATGCCCACCAACAACGCTAATTGATCAATGCGCAATTCTTGTAATGGTTGACCGAAATAAAGCCGTGAGGCGAGGCCGAAACCGTGAATCGCCTCACCGCCACTTTGCCCTAAATAGACCTCATTTAGGTAGGCTTCTAAAATGCGATCTTTACTGTAGCGATAGTCGATAATGAGCGCCATATAAGCTTCACGCACTTTACGCCATAAGGTTCGATCGCTAGATAAGAAAATATTTTTTGCCAGCTGTTGAGTTAACGTGCTGCCGCCTTGCACGGTGCGCCCAGCCTTAATGTTGGCCACTAAAGCACGGGCAATCGCAAATGGAGAGATGCCATCATGTTGATAAAAATAGCGATCTTCGGTCGCAAGCAACGCATCCACCATCACTTCAGGAAACTGATCACGACGTAGAAATAGCCGCTGCTCATCGTTGCCTTTTTCAAGCATGCCGAGCATTTTGGGCTCAATACGCACGTAACCTAAATCCCCTTTTTGCTCAAGAGATTGGATACGAACTAAACCGCTGTCATTAAAATGGAGCATCACATGGCGGTCAGGCTCAGGGCCATCGGCAAACTCAAAAGGGCGGCGGATGATCTCAATTTTGCTTGATGATGAAGAGTACTCGCCAGCATAGCGTGGCTGGTTCACTTTGCGATAGTTGAGTACATCAAGCTCATTGCGCAGCTCTTGCAGCGGGATGTCATCACCGGGTGCTAAATTCAAAATGCGTGCATACACGACGGTCGGTAAATCAAAAAGCTGGCCTTCGAAGCGTTGTTTAACCACGCTATTTAAGTAAATACCAACAAACAACAGCACCGCAGCCAGTGCAAGGCTCAGTTTCCAGCCAATACCCCACACAATTTTCCACCATGCTTTGCGTGGCGCTGAAGGCTTCTTAGCCGGGCGACGTGAAGGTTTTTTTACGCTATTTTTTTGAGTGCCCGTAGGCTTTTTCTGGGTTGTCATTGTGCTAATTGCCGCTTAGTTTTCGTCGTCGCTATGTGGTTGGCAGGATCATCAGGCCAAACGTGTTTTGGGTAACGCCCTTTCATCTCTTTTTGTACTTCTTTATAAGCGCCCTGCCAGAAACCGGCGAGATCTTGAGTTACTTGCAAAGGTCGCTGCGCAGGTGAGAGCAGTTCCATCACCACTTTTTTGCGCCCTTGAGCGATGGTAGGGGAATCTTGCTCGCCAAACATCTCCTGCATACGAACCGACAGCATCGGCTCCACGCCCAGTTGATAACGAATGGCGGCTCGATTACCTGTGGGTAGCGAGTGGTGAGTTGGAAGCCAGCGATCAATCTCTTGGTTTAATGGCCAACCTAAATAGGCATTGAGTGCATCAAGAAGCGGTACTTTCGCTAACGCTTTGACCGATTTTACTCCGACTAAATAGGGGGCTAACCAAATTTCAAGATCATCAAGCAGCGCTTGTTCCTCGACAGCAGGCCACGCCGCTTCCGGTAGCCATTGCGCAGCGCAGCGTATGCGCGTTAATAAAGCGCTCGCCGCTTCGCTCCACTGTAATACCGATAGCCCCTTGCGACGGACATAATTGAGCAAGGCTTGCGTCATTTTTTCATGAGCAGGCTCTTGCAGTGCTTCACGCTCAATGACCAATTTACCGCACAGAGTTAGCCTTTCCGCGCACAGTTTCCCTGCTTTCTCATCCCAATCGACTCGTTCTTGTGTACTAAATAGCTCTGGAAAATAGGCTTGCAGTGCATCAATGTCCAACTCTGTCGCAACAAAGATTTGACTCGCTTGTGAGCCGCTGCGCATTAAATCCACCACCACTAAATAGTGCGCGCCCGCGAGGCGTTCATCGTCACGCATTTGCGCGCCGTGACCATTCGCCAGTAAAAACTGCCCCCGTTGCGACTCGCTGCGACGCTGGGCAATGCGATCGGGAAAAGCCAAACTCAGCACCAACGCCAGCAATGATTCATCCACTTTTTTTAGCTGAAATTGGCCACCGAGTGCGCGCGCAAGCATCGTGGCACGCTGATGTAGGTTTTGTGTTTTAGGGTGAGTCGCTTGCTGCCAACGCATTAAGCTATGTTGTAAATCCAGCACATTGCGCTCAGGCTCTTCTAATAAAGCGGTCACAGCGAGCGCCGTATTGAGCATTGAATCACTCGTTTCATGGGCTTTGAGCAGCATGCTCACCAGCCTTGGTTCCACACCAAGTGACTGCGCTTTTTTACCCAATGCGCTGAGCTGCTGTTTGCTGTCCATCAAACCAAGCGTATGCAATAGACTCCAAGCTTGCTGCATCGCTGCTGGTGGTGGAGTATCCAGCCAAGGCAAATCGTTGACCGACACCACACCCCACTGCGCAAGCTCCATCGCCAAAGGCGCTAAGTCACTGTGCAATATTTCCGCGCTCGGCACTTGGGGTTGCTGCTTATATTGTGCTTCGCTGTAAAGGCGCAAACAGATACCAGGTTCTAGGCGTCCGGCGCGCCCCGTGCGTTGCTGCGCCGATGACTGGGCAATTTTCACTTGCTCTAAACGAGTGATGCCCGTTTTAAGATCAAACTTCGCTATCCGCTCTAGCCCTGCATCCACCACTAAGCGTATCCCCTCAATGGTCAGCGATGTTTCGGCAATATTAGTCGCTAGCACAATTTTCCGTTTGCCTGCTACTGCAGGCGCAATCGCTTTTTGCTGCGCTTGTAGACTCAACTGCCCGTATAAAGGACAAATATCAAACTCATCGGCTAAGTGTGCGAGCTGCTGTTCAAGCTGTTTAATGGCTGAAACGCCAGGTAAAAATGCCAGCAGAGAGCCACTTTCAGCTCGCATCAAGCCTTCAATCTGTTTGCTCATCGTCGGCACAAGATAATCATTGGCTCGCAGCGGTGCATAGCGCACTTCAACTGGATAAGCGCGACCTTCAGATTGCACATAAAGCGCTTGGGGTAATAATGACTGCAATGCCAGTTGATCTAAGGTTGCCGACATTACGACGATTTTAAGATCTTCTCGCAGCGCTGATTGCACTTCCAAACTCAATGCGAGAGCCGTATCCGCGTGAATACTCCGCTCGTGATACTCATCGAAGATCAAGAGATCGATGCCGCTTAGCTCAGGATCGGTTTGGATCATACGTGTCATGATCCCTTCTGTCACAATTTCAAGCTGCGTCGCTGCGCTGACTTTACTCTCACCACGCATACGATAGCCGACGGTTTGCCCAACACTCTCACCTAATTGCTGTGCTAAATAGCAAGCAATACTGCGCGCCGCCAAACGACGCGGTTCAAGCATGATGATCTTACCCGTGAATAATTGCGCTTTTAATAGCTGTAACGGGAAGTGGGTCGACTTACCCGCGCCAGGAGCGGCTTTGACAATCATCTGTGGGTGAGCTTGTACTCCCGCCAGCAGCTCGGGCATCACAGCTTGAATGGGCAATTGTGACAATGTGCAATCCTTATGGTTAAATGGCGGCAACATTGTACATAAAAACAGTAGATAAATGCAGTTCAATCCTCCACTTCGATCCGCGACCTTACTCAAACGCTACAAGCGTTTTTTGGCCGACATTGAGTTTGCCGATGGTCAACAAGAGACTATTCACTGCGCCAATACTGGCGCGATGACGGGCTGCGCCGAGGCGGGTAATCGTGTCTGGTTCTCCACCTCAGACAACCCTAAACGTAAATACCCACACAGTTGGGAGCTGACTGAAACCCAGCAAGGCCACTGCATTTGCGTCAACACGGCTCGGGCGAATACGCTGGCAGTAGAAGCGATTCAAAACGGCATCATCAAAGAGCTGCAAGGATATGAGCAATTACAAACTGAAGTGCGCTACGGCCAAGAAAATAGCCGAATTGATATCTTGCTCAAATCACCCTCTAAACCGACGTGCTATATAGAAGTGAAAAGCGTCACCTTATTGGATGAGCGTTACTCTCCACACGACGATGTCGCCTGCAATTCAGGACAAGGTTATTTCCCCGATGCCGTTACAACGCGTGGACAAAAGCATTTGCGTGAATTAACGGAAATGGCAAAAAGTGGAAGCAGAGCAGTACTTTTGTTTGCTGTTTTGCATTCAGGGATTGAAAAAGTCTCGCCTGCACTCCATATAGACGCAAACTATTCACTATTATTGAAACAAGCGCAAAAAGAAGGGGTGGAAGTACTGTGCTACAAGGCTGTACTTTCAAGGAATGAAATCAAGCTCGTTAACACTGTAGAATTCGCCCATTAGTGACAAAAAATTGATGGCGCCTTCACATTGACAATAAGTTTACGATTGAGTGTTTGCCTCCTATAGATCTTTTTGCTATAGATACCCGCCTAAAATTAGCTGCTCGCGCAGTTGACTAGGTGTTAGTAGGAGATGCTGCATGCCGGAATTAAAGAAAAAAGCGATAGGCATCCTAGCCATTGCAGGTGTTGAGCCGTATCAGGAAAAGCCAGGTGAAGAGTATATGTCACCTGAGCAAATAGCTCACTTTACAAAAATTTTAAGTGCTTGGCGCAACCAACTTCGTGAAGAAGTTGAGCGTACCGTTCACCATATGCAAGATGAAGCCGCAAACTTTCCCGATCCCGTTGATCGCGCTTCTCAAGAAGAAGAATTCAGCTTGGAATTGCGTAACCGTGACCGTGAACGTCGCTTGATCAAGAAAATTGAAAAAACATTAAGCAAAATTGAAGAAGATGATTTTGGTTTTTGTGAATCTTGTGGCGTGGAAATCGGCGTTCGTCGCTTAGAAGCTCGGCCAACGGCGGACCTTTGCATTGACTGCAAAACGCTAGCCGAACTTAAAGAAAAACAGATGCAAGGTTAATCTTACCTTTTGTTTGTGTTAAAAAAGGGAGCTAAAGCTCCCTTTTTGTTTTCACTCGATACCCAAATAACTTGTAACTTGGATGAATCGCAATGCACTATATTGGCCGATTTGCCCCATCACCTTCAGGCCCACTTCATTTTGGTTCTTTGATCGCTGCACTTGGCAGCTACTTTCAAGCAAAATCACAGCAAGGTAAGTGGTTGGTTCGCATCGAAGATTTAGATCCGCCAAGGGAAATGCCTGGAGCCTCCACCCTGATACTTCAAGCCATCGAAGCCTATGGTTTGCATTGGGATGGCGAGGTAGTTTATCAAAGCCAGCGCCACACTTTATACCAAGATCAAATTGAGGCTTGGCTTGAATCAGGGCAAGCCTATTATTGTGATTGCACGCGTAAACAAATTAAACAGATGGGTGGCTTTTATCCCGGTACATGCCGCTATAAAAAACCAACATTAACCGAAGATTGCGCGGTTAGGTTGCGTGTTGATACACCGGTAGAGTCATTTTTCGACCAAAAACATGGCGAAATTCACATTCCTAAAGCATTAGCACAGGAAGACTTCATCATTAAGCGACGTGACGGTTTATTTGCTTATAATCTTGCCGTAGTGCTCGATGATATCGCTCAAGGAGTGACGGAAGTGGTGCGGGGAGCCGATTTAATTGAACCAACAGGACGACAAATCAGCTTGTATCATTGCTTACATAAAACTCCGGTAAGCTACCTGCACCTGCCGCTCGCGATGGATGGTAATGGCAATAAATTATCCAAACAGAATCATGCCACAGCCATTGATATTCAAAATCCTAAACCTACCTTGCTTAAGGCAATGCGCTTTTTAGGGTTTGAGATAAAACAAGAGATTAGCGACGCTTCCATCGATGAAATTATCTTTTGGGGCAGTCAGAATTGGCACGTTGAACAACTCCCTCGGGAGACCGAGATCACACCGTGATTCTCAAAAGGCTATCCTTACGCTATGATTAGCCGCAAAATCGTCCCGAACGGGCACTTTAAATAACAAAAGCAAGGTTGGCAAAAACCAATTATTGCCAGATGCACATGAATAAAAACGACTATACACCACGCGAAAATCGCGTTTACCAAGACTTAGCTCTAAATATTATCACTCGTGATGAACACAATATTTCGCGCAAGCAAATCAGCGATAATGCGCTCAAGGTGCTATACCGACTTCATGGCGCAGGTTTTGACGCCTATTTAGTCGGTGGTGGAGTACGTGACCTACTATTAGGTGAGACACCAAAAGATTTTGATATCGCCACTAATGCAACACCAGAGCAAATACGCCAACAGTTTCGCAATTGCCGCTTGATCGGCCGTCGCTTTCGCTTAGCGCACATCATGTTTGGTCGCGACGTAGTGGAAGTGGCGACTTTCCGTGGACACCATCAAGAGCCGAGCCAAAACGTCTCAGCACAATCTGAAGCGGGTATGCTGCTACGTGATAACGTCTACGGCACCATTGATGAAGATGCAGAACGCCGGGACTTTACGATTAACGCCATGTATTACAACATCGGTGATTACAGCATTCATGATTATGCTGGCGGCATGGAAGACTTAGAAGATAAGCTCATCCGCTTAATTGGCGATCCTGAAACGCGCTACCGTGAAGACCCAGTGCGCATGTTGCGTGCGATTCGTTTTGCGGCCAAGCTCGATTTCGATATCGAAGAAGAGACAGCCGACCCAATCGAACATCTTGCTCCTTTACTGCAAGATATTCCTGCGGCACGTTTGTACGAAGAATCGCTAAAGATGCTGCAAACTGGCCACGGTTTAGAAACCTACCACTTAATGCGTGAGTACAACCTGTTCCAGCAGTTGTTCCCTGTGATAGCTCAAGAGTTCACTCCAGACTACGACTCGCACACAGAACAGATGTTGGATCTGGTCTTAGATTCAACCGACCTGCGTATTGAAGAAGGTAAACGCATCAACCCAGCCTTCATGTTTGCTGCCATGTTCTGGTACCCGACAGTGAAACTGGCTGATGCGTTAATGCAGCAGCGTAATTTCGCCTATTACGACGCCGTCATGGAAGCGAGTAACCTCATCCTTGACCAAGTGGTGAAAACCCTCGCGATACCTCGTCGTCATACCGCGACAATTCGCGAAATTTGGCAATTGCAGTTGCGCTTACCACGTCGTAATGGGAAACGCGCCTTCCGCCTGATGGAGCTCAACAAATTCCGAGCGGGTTTTGATTTTCTACAAATGCGTGGCGAGATCGAAGGCGGAGAGACGAAGAAGCTGGCTGACTGGTGGACAACCTTTGAAAGCGCCGGGCGAGATATGCGCCAAGCGATGGCAAATGATTTGGAAAGTGGCGCAAGTAACAAGCCGAATGTACGCCGCCGCAGAAGCCCACGTAATAAAAAGAGCCGCCCAGAATCATGATTCTCGTTTATATTGCTGTTGGCAGTAATTTAGGCGACCCAATCGCGCAAGCTAAGCAGGCCATTGAAGCCTTGAAATGTTTGCCACACTCTCGATTTTTAAGCGCCTCATCCTTGTACAGTAGTACACCGATGGGGCCACAAAATCAGCCCGATTACATCAATGCGGTGGTTGCGATAGAAACCGATTTAACGCCACTTGAACTGCTCGATTGTACCCAAAGCATCGAGTTAGAACAGGGGCGTGTTCGCAAAGAAGAACGTTGGGGGCCAAGAACACTCGATCTGGATATTCTTCTTTACGGCAATGAGGTGATCGATTCCGAGCGATTGACCATTCCTCACTACGGAATGAAAGTACGTGAATTCGTGCTCTATCCGCTCGCCGAAATTGCACCAAGTTTACAACTCCCTGATGGGACTGAGCTTAATCAACTGTTACCGCTCGTCGAACGTAACGGGCTCGGTATTTGGCACTCGCCAGCGCCTCGTAAGGACATTTAATGAAAAAAATCACCATAAACGATCTGATCCAATGGAAACAACAAGGTCGTAAATTTGCAACCGTCACCGCGTATGACGCAAGCTTTGCTCAGCTTTTTGAAAGCCAAGAGATGCCTGTATTATTAGTGGGCGATTCTCTAGGCATGGTGCTACAAGGTCACACAGATACCCTACCCGTCACCGTTGAAGAGATTGCCTACCACACACGCAGCGTGCGTGCTGGTAGCCCTAACTGTTTATTGATGGCTGATATGCCTTTTATGAGCTATGCCACACCACAACAAGCCTGTGAAAGCGCCGCTAAATTGATGCAAGCGGGTGCAAATATGGTCAAAATCGAAGGTGGTGATTGGCTGGTCGAGACGGTGAAAATGCTGACTGAACGCGCGGTTCCGGTTTGCGCACACCTTGGTTTAACACCACAATCGGTCAATATTTTTGGTGGCTATAAAGTACAAGGCCGCGACCAAGAAAAAGCAGACCGAATGGTCAAAGACGCGTTGGCGCTCCAAGAAGCTGGCGCACAAATTGTGTTATTAGAGTGTGTACCGGCCAGCCTAGCAGCGCGAATTACCGAAGTGCTTGATGTGCCAGTGATTGGCATTGGCGCAGGTAACGTGACCGATGGACAAATTCTAGTAATGCACGATATGTTCGGAATTTCGGCGAATTACATGCCAAAATTCTCGAAAAACTTTCTTGCTGAAACAGGGGATATGCGTAAAGCCGTCGCAAAATACATCGCAGATGTAGAAAGTGCCGCTTTCCCTGATGACGCTCATACCATCGCCTAAAGGAGATATTCATGCAAACTTTTGCTGACATTTCAGCTCTTCGCGAGCAGATCAAACAGTATAAGCGTGAAGGCCGCCGAGTCGCTTTTGTACCGACCATGGGCAATTTACATGAAGGCCACTTAACCCTAGTGCGTAAAGCACGTGAAGAGGGCAATGTGGTCGTGGTCAGTATTTTTGTTAACCCGATGCAATTTGACCGCGCGGATGACTTAAATAACTACCCGAGAACACTGGATGAAGACTTAAGTAAACTCAACGCGGAAGCGGTTGATTTGGTCTTTACCCCAACCCCAGAAATAATGTACCCGCAAGGATTAGAAAAACAGACCTTTGTTGAAGTACCGGGGCTTTCTCATATGCTAGAAGGCGCATCAAGACCAGGGCATTTCCGTGGCGTTGCAACCATAGTCGCTAAGCTGTTCAACATAGTGCAGCCGAATGTTGCCTGTTTTGGTGAAAAAGATTTTCAACAGTTAGCGGTGATCCGCCAAATGGTCAGCGATCTTTGTATGGATATCGAGATTGTCGGCGTCCCTACCGTCCGTGAAATGGATGGCTTGGCGATGAGTTCACGTAACGGGCTGCTGACGTTGGATGAACGCCAACGTGCGCCTGTCCTTGCTCGCACCATGCGTTGGATAAGCAGTGCACTGCGTGGTGGCCGCGACGATTACTCGTCGATCATTGAAGATGCCAGTGATCAACTGCGCGCCGCTGGGCTACAACCTGATGAGTTGTTTATTCGCGATGCCAAAACGCTGCAACTGATCTCGAATGAGACCACACAAGCGGTGATCTTAGTGTCTGCATTTCTGGGTAAAGTACGCTTAATCGACAACCAAGTGTTGGAATTTAGCGCCGAAACGAAAGCGGACCCTGAAGAAGAGTAATTGCTATTTCAAGTGATGAAGTGATGACTCATTTTCACTTCAAAACCATATATTTAAAAGGTCGCCCATAAGGAGCGACCTTTTTTGTATCGTTATTTAACTGAGGTTAACGCGATTGTCGGAGAACAATATAGTTTGATCATTTTTGAGGTTTGTTACTACTAAGGTTGATGAAATGACAATAAATAGTGATAAATTTTTAGCTCATTTTTGGACAGAAACTGTTTTAACAAACCACGTCGATCATCATTAATGGCTTACTCCCAACGATCACAAAACTAATTCCCTCCCCCTAAAAGGGGGAGGAACTATTAAGTCCTTAACCCGATACCACGCGAAACCAGATAATGCGCAACCCCATACAGGGCCACGACAAAAATACCAAGCACACTGAACGAGGTAACAATTCCCACATCCGACACGCCAAGAAAACCGTAGCGGAAGGCATTAACCATGTAGACGATTGGGTTGATTTTCGATACCGCTTGCCAAAAGTCAGGCAATAGGCTGATCGAATAAAATACCCCACCTAAGTAGGTTAATGGCGTCAATACAAAGGTAGGAATAATCGAAATGTCATCAAAGGTTTTAGCAAAAATGGCGTTAATCATGCCGCCTAAAGCGAACACAACAGAGGTGAGAAAAACCGTCGCCGCAATGATTCCCCAATGATCGACCTTGAGATCAACAAAAAACAGCGACACAAGGGTTACTATCGTGCCCACCAGCAAGCCACGCACTACCCCGCCCATCACAAATCCGGCGATAATGACGTAGTTAGGGACAGGCGCAACTAACAACTCTTCGATGTTTTTCTGAAACTTCGCACTAAAGAAAGAAGAGGCGACGTTCGAGTATGAGTTAGTGATCACCGACATCATGATTAAGCCCGGGACAATATATTCCATATAGCTAAAGCCGTTCATCTGGCCAATACGCGAACCAATTAGGTTGCCAAAAATAATAAAATAGAGCGTCATGGTGATGGCTGGCGGAACTAAGGTTTGCACCCAAATACGCGTAAAACGGTTGATTTCTTTAGTCAGCAAACTGCAAAAAGCCGTCCAATATAAACGATACATCATGATTATCCTCGGCTTTGCTGTTGAACAATGCTGACAAACAGCTCTTCAAGGCGGTTCGCTTTGTTGCGCATCGAAAGCACCGTAATTCCCTGTTCTGTTAACTGTGAAAAGACTGAATTTAGCCCTTTCGTTTTCTCCAACTCAATTTGTAACGAACCGTTGAGCATGGTTTGCGAGATCACACCACTGAGTTGTGGCGCTGGCGGAGAATTCTCTGCGATATCTAGAATAAAGGTTTCGAGCTGTAATTTGGCCAGCAAATCCTTCATCGAGGTATTTTCAATAAGCTCACCTCGGTTAATAATGCCGATATTGCGGCACAGCATCTCCGCTTCTTCTAAATAGTGCGTGGTTAAGATAATGGTGATCCCTTGCGCGTTAATTTCGGTTAAGAACTCCCACATCGAACGGCGCAGTTCAATATCGACCCCTGCGGTGGGTTCATCTAAAATCAGTAACTTAGGCTCATGCATTAAGGCTCGAGCAATCATCAAACGGCGTTTCATACCACCAGAAAGATTACGCGCACGCTCTTTACGTTTTTCCCACAAATCGAGTTTTGAGAGGTACTTCTCTGCCCTCTCTTTCGCTAACGCTTTCGTCACGCCGTAATACCCAGCTTGCTGCAACACAATTTGCTCAACCGTTTCAAACTGGTTGAAGTTAAACTCCTGCGGCACTAAACCAATGTGTTGTTTGGCAAGCTCAAGATCTTTATCAATATCAAAACCAAACACTTTAACGGTGCCAGAGGTTTTATTGACCAGCGAAGAGATAATGCCAATGGTGGTTGATTTCCCAGCCCCATTGGGCCCAAGCAGTGCGTAAAAATCGCCTTTTTCAACCTGTAAACTCACCCCTTTTAGGGCCTCAAACCCACCAGCGTAAGTTTTTCGTAATTGTTCTATTTCTAATGCGTACATTCGACGGATCACTCTTTGTGATATTAACCTATCCAATGTGCTGCTAAGGCTCGCGTTTTTCAACCCAACATTAGAAATTGATAAAATAAAAAACGCAGATCCAGCGATCTGCGTAATTCATTCTTGCACAACCTTAACGCTTAACGATTTTGGGCTACCTGCTTAACCGCAGCATTGAGCGCTTCATAACGAAACGAAAAAGTCTGCTCGGTTGGCACCAGATCCAAAATATGAAACTTTTCCAGTTGCTGTTTAGTGTGCACATTTGGGCAAAGTAAGTAGACCGCGCAGTGAGCATCTAAGGCATCATTAATCGCGTTTTCTAAAGCAAGTCCAACCGTCACATCAATCATAGGTACATCAGTAAGATCTAAAATCATCGCTTCATAGTCACTGATGTGATTGTGCTGGCGAGCGATCGCTTTAGATACACTAAAAATCATCGGCCCTGAGAGATAAAAAAACAGCACCTTACCATTGGCTTTATCCAATAAAGCTCGTTCGCTGTCAGTCAATGGCACATCGTTTTCATCAGCATCACTAATGGCTTTCACTTGGCGAGCTTGCTCGCGGCTCAAGCGTTCTATGATCAAAATATTTGAGATAAAAACGCCCAAGCCAACCGCAACAATCAAATCGACAAAGACAGTTAACAGCATCACGCCATACATGATGGCCATCCCCTGCACACTCACTTTATGCGCGCGTTGGATAAAGCTCCAATCAAGAATGTTAAAACCAACATACACCGCAATCCCTGCCAATACCGCCATTGGAATCGGTTCGGTTAAGCCTCCTGCCACCAACACCACTAAGGCTAATATTAAGGCACGAACTACACCAGACAGAGGAGAACGCGCGCCGACCTGAATATTGGTCACCGTCCCCATGGTTGCACCTGCACCCGGCAACGCACCCAATAAACCCGCGATCATATTAGCCAGCCCTTGCCCTCGCAGTTCTTTATCGGAATCATGCTCTTTACGCGTTAGAGAATCGCCAATTACCGCGGTGAGCAACGTATCAATGCAGCCGAGCGTACCGAGTACTAAAGCGTCAATCACCATGGTGGTGAACATCTCGGCATTGAAGGTTGGAATAACAAAAGAGGGTAAGCCAGCAGGGATCACACCAATACGGCGGATCTCTTCGCTATCAAATAACAGTACCGAAACAAGCGTCACGCCGACTAAAGCGACCAATTGAACGGGCACTTGTTTGCGATATTGAGCCGGGAGAAAAAATAAAATGCCTAAGGTTAACAAACCAAGAAAGAGCTCACTGAACTTCATCTGGCTAATGATCTCGGGCAACGCGGTTAACGTTCCCATCACTCCCCCAGCGGGAGCCGCCTGACCAAGCAGCGGTGATAACTGCAGGATAATCAAAATCACCCCGATTCCTGACATAAAGCCGGAGATCACGCTATAGGGCATTAAGGTAATGTATTTCCCGAGTTTTAAAGTGCCAAGTACAATCTGAAAAGCGCCTGCCATCATGACAACCGTGAAGCTAACTGCAAGCCCCGTTTCAGGATAACGCGACACCATGCTGGTTAAAATGGCCGTCATAATGACCGTCATTGGCCCTGTGGGTTCAGAAATTAATGTAGATGAACCACCAAACAAGGCAGCAAACAGTCCCACCAATATTGCTCCCCAAAGCCCTGCTTCTGCACCCGCACCAGACGCCACACCAAAAGCCAAGGCAAGTGGCAGTGAAATAATCGCGGTCGTGACGCCACCAAAGACGTCACCTTTTAGGTCGATATCGGCAAAACGGCCTCTAAACACAATGCTTTTCCTCATACTCAAAATAGGTTGTCTCACTCTAACAAATCATCATTCTAATAATTAACCATTATTTTACATGTGATTGATTCTCTGTTGGCATCCAAATAGCGATGGAAGCAGTTTAATTTTTTTACTAGGAAAACTCGTCAGATGAGTGAGTGTTTTGTCATTTTATAAGAGAACAGAATTGTAACATTGTGTATAGTCAGGCCTATTCTTGCGCATTACTATTGATGCGATTGAACTATTTTTAAGGGAAGTGAGATGCCAGAACTGAAACAGCTTTTTGAAAATAACTCACGTTGGTCTGAATCGATTAAGGCTGAACGTCCTGAGTACTTTGCAAAACTCGCTCGCGGGCAAGACCCAGATTTTCTATGGATTGGTTGTTCTGATAGCCGAGTTCCGGCCGAGCGTTTGACTGGGCTTTATTCTGGTGAGCTGTTTGTACACCGCAACGTTGCAAACCAAGTGATTCACACCGACCTTAACTGCCTTTCTGTAGTGCAGTACGCGGTTGACGTACTGAAGGTCAAGCACATCATCATCTGTGGGCACTATGACTGCGGTGGCGTCAACGCAGCGATTGATAACCCACCGCTGGGCTTGATCAACAACTGGTTACTGCATGTGCGTGACTTATACCTTAAGCACCGTACCTACTTAGATGCAATGCCAGAACAAGATAAAGCTGACAAATTGTGCGAAATCAACGTTGCCGAGCAAGTGTATAATTTAGGTAACTCAACCGTACTGCAAAACGCATGGGAGCGCGGCCAAGATGTCGAGCTGCATGGCGTGGTCTACGGTATTGAAGACGGACGTTTGGAATACTTAGGCGTTCGCTGCGATTCACGTGAGCGAGTCAACGACACCTATCAAAAAGCGATGGAAAAAATTCTTAATGCGCAACATAACTTGCTGTGTCGATAACAGCGTGTTAATTGCCGTTAAAACTGATAGTTAAAAATATAGAATGCCCACTATTTAGTTAGTGGGCATTCTATTATCGCTGGCAAAATTACGCTTGCGGCACAACTTTACCAATGTAAGGTAGGTGACGATATTTTTGCGCGTAGTCGATACCTACGCCCACGACAAATTCATCTGGGATTTCAAAACCGATCCACTTGACCTCTACAGGTACTTCACGGCGTGAAGGCTTATCCAGTAAAGTACAAATGTGAATGGATTTAGGTTCACGTAAAGACAAAATTTCTTTTACTTTATTTAGTGTATTACCCGTATCAATAATGTCTTCTACCAGCAACACATCTTTACCTTTAATGTCATCATCCAGATCTTTCAGAATGCGCACATCACGTGAGCTTTGCATCGTGTTGCCATAGCTTGACGCGGTCATAAAATCGACTTGATGAACTAAGTCGATCGCGCGAGCTAAGTCTGCCATGAAGACAAATGAGCCGCGCAACAAGCCCACCAGTACCAGATCTTCACTACCTTGGTAATGCTCTGTGATTTGTTTGCCTAATTCACGAATTCGTTCCTGAACCACTTGCTCAGAAATCATCACTTCAACTGTATGTTTCATACTGTTCTCTTTTCGGGTGATGCGACACGCTACGATCATCGCAGTTTAATGATGGCGTCGCGTAACTAGCTTGGCGCGTATAGTACCACTGCCACACAGGATAGTTAAATAATTAGCAAAACTCTGGATATGATGAAAAAAAGCTCCTACGCTGCCGCGAACACCTTCACAGCACATACGTCACATCAATAAAACACACAATAAAACACGTTGAATCCGATAAGATTTAACACAATCGCACAAAAAACAAACTCGAAACGTTGACCTCAACCATATGCAGCAGTACACTCATAAAGCTTTAAAGCAACTAACAAAATAATCATTAGAGCGAAAAGCTCAATTCAACAGTCATTGGCAAGGATTAACAACTCATGGAAACATCGATAGAAAAACGCCCCAGAACTCGCTTATCACCACAAAAACGCAAACTTCAACTGATGGAAATCGCCCTTGAAGTGTTTGCTACACGAGGAATAGGCCGAGGTGGCCACGCAGATATTGCTGAAATCGCCCAAGTTTCAGTCGCTACTGTCTTTAACTACTTTCCAACCCGAGAAGATTTAGTCGACGACGTACTCACTCATGTTGTACGTCAGTTTTCAAACTTCCTCGCAGATAATATTGATCTTGATTTGCATGCGAAAGATAACTTAACCAACATCACCACTAAGATGATTTCTCTTGTGATTGAAGATTGTCACTGGTTAAAAGTATGGTTTGAATGGAGCGCTTCAACGCGCGAAGAAGTGTGGCCACTTTTTGTCTCCACCAATCGTACTAATCAACTTTTGGTACAAAATATGTTTATCAAAGCCATTGAACGTGGCGAAGTGTGCGATCGGCATGAACCAGAACATCTTGCTACGCTCTTTCTTGGTATCTTCTACTCACTGTTTGTACAAGCAAATCGCATACAAGACGAAGCCAGCATGGGTGTACTCGTGAAAAGCTACCTCAGCATGCTCTGCATCTATAAAAAAGATCACTAGGCTTAACTTCCTAGTCTCTGAATTATGAGCATAAAAAAACCGCTGAATTCAGCGGTTTTTACTATTTAACTAACCAGCAATTTAATGAACCGGCAATTTAACGCATCAGCGTTGAAGTTACTTTTTCTTCTTCGCTTTTGCGTTTGGCAGATCAGTAATCGTGCCTTCAAATACTTCCGCAGCAAGGCCTACCGATTCATGTAACGTTGGGTGAGCATGAATCGTCAAAGCGATATCTTCTGCATCACAACCCATCTCGATAGCCAAACCGATTTCACCAAGCAGTTCGCCGCCGTTAGTACCAACGATAGCGCCACCAATCACGCGGTGAGTCTCTTTATCAAAGATAAGCTTAGTCATACCGTCAGCACAATCAGAAGCGATAGCACGGCCAGAAGCTGCCCATGGGAATGTCGCGACTTCGTAGTTAATGCCTTCTGCTTTGGCTTCTTTTTCAGTTTTACCAACCCAAGCCACTTCTGGCTCAGTGTACGCAATTGAAGGGATAACTTTAGGATCGAAGTAGTGCTTCTTACCAGAAATGACTTCGGCCGCTACGTGGCCTTCATGCACACCTTTGTGCGCCAACATTGGTTGACCAACGATATCACCGATCGCGAAGATATGAGGAACGTTAGTACGCATTTGCTTATCAACATTGATAAAGCCGCGCTCATCCACTTCAATACCTGCTTTTTCAGCATCCATCAGCTTACCGTTTGGTACGCGGCCGATAGCAACAAGAACGGCATCATAACGCTCAGCTTGCGCTGGTGCTTTTTTGCCTTCCATTGAAACGTAGATACCATCTTCTTTTGCTTCAACAGCGGTTACTTTGGTTTCAAGCATCAGGTTAAATTTGTCTTTGATACGTTTGGTGTAGACTTTAACCATGTCTTTATCCGCCGCTGGGATAAGTTGGTCAAACATCTCAACCACATCAATCTTAGAACCTAGCGAGTGGTAAACCGTCGCCATTTCTAGACCGATGATACCACCACCCATGATCAACAGTTTTCCAGGAACTTCTTTCAGTTCAAGTGCATCCGTTGAATCCCAAATGCGTGGGTCTTCATGAGGAATGAATGGCAGTTTAATTGGACGAGAACCAGCTGCAACGATGGCGTTATCAAAGTTAACCACGGTTTTGCCGTCTTCACCTTCAACTTCAATGGCGTTAGGGCCAGTAAATTTGCCGAAACCGTTCACGACAGTCACTTTGCGCATCTTCGCCATGCCGCCAAGACCGCCCGTTAACTGGTTGATAACCTTTTCTTTCCAAAGGCGGATTTTATCGATGTCCGTTTGTGGTTCACCAAATACGATACCGTGCTGAGCCAATGCCTTCGCTTCTTCGATAACTTTTGCAACGTGCAGCAACGCTTTTGATGGGATACAACCCACGTTCAAACACACACCGCCAAGGGTGCTGTAGCGTTCAACAAGTACTGTTTCAAGACCTAAGTCTGCACAGCGGAATGCAGCGGAGTAACCAGCAGGACCGGCACCAAGTACGACGACTTGGGCTTTGATTTCTTTGCTCATTTTGACCTCTTGTAGTCATTATCCCTAACAGGCTGAGTGGATGTTCTCGTTGTTTTTAGTGTTTAATCCAATGAATTAAACCCATGACTGAGCCAATTACTTAAAACAAATGAATTAAAACGAATTATTTTCAGACCGCAACAGTTTACAGAGATGTTAATGGTGTGAAAAGTAAATCCATTTAGCCTGTGAGCTAGACGACAATTCGATTAAGAAAAAACCCTTCATAATCCAATTGTTCAATTATTCGTGTTAACAAGGGCGGCTTTAACAGCCGCCCTCTCTTTCACTAAACTTGGCTTACAGAACCAGACGACGAATGTCTGATAGCGCACCATTTAGGAATGTGATGAAACGCGCACCTTCCGCACCATCAATCACACGGTGATCGTATGACAGTGATAGTGGCAGTTGTAGGCGTGGTTCGAACTCTTTACCGTTCCACACTGGCTTAAACTCAGACTTAGATACCCCAAGGATACCGACTTCTGGCGCGTTAACGATAGGCGTAAACGCTGTACCGCCGATACCACCTAAGCTAGAGATAGTGAAACAGCCACCTTGCATGTCTGCAGCGGTCAGTTTACCTGCACGGGCTTTCTTCGATACTTCAGCCAGCTCTCTTGATAGCTCATAAATGCCTTTTTTGTTCACATCTTTGAAGACAGGAACAACAAGACCATTTGGCGTATCAACAGCAATGCCCACGTTCACGTACTTCTTCAGAATCAAGCTTTCGCCATCTTCAGAAAGTGAAGAGTTAAACGATGGGAATGCTTCTAGTGCTTTCGCTACCGCTTTCATGATGAACACCAGTGGGGTGATCTTCATGCCAGTGTCGTTCTTCGCTTCAATCGCATTTTGCTCTTTACGGAAGTTCTCAAGCTCGGTGATATCCGCATTATCCCATTGGGTAACGTGTGGGATCATCACCCAGTTACGATGCAAGTTAGCACCAGAGATCTTCTTAATACGTGAAAGCGGTTTTACTTCTGTGTCACCAAACTTGCTGAAGTCCACTTTTGGCCAAGGTAGCAAGCCAAGCGCGGCGCCATCACCTTTACCAGAAGCCACTGCGGCAGAACCCGATTCAAGACGCTTAAGCGCTTCTTTCACGTAGTTTTGCACGTCTTCTTTTAGGATGCGGCTCTTACGGCCAGAACCTTTAACTTTCGCTAGGTTAACACCAAATTCACGCGCAATACGGCGTACAACCGGTGATGCGTGAGAGTACTCATTGTTCTCTTCAAACTCGGCAGGTGCTGCCACAGCTGATTTTACCGCTTCCGCTTTTGGCGCTGATGCGGCTGGAGCCGCTGCTTGCGCAGGGGCCGCTACGGCAACGGGCGCTGCTCCGGCAACTTCAAACACCATGATAAGAGAGCCTGTTGACACTTTATCGCCAGCTGCAACTTTGATCTCTTTCACAACACCAGCAAACGGCGCAGGAACTTCCATTGATGCTTTATCGCCTTCAACGGTGATAAGAGACTGCTCTTCACTCACGGTATCGCCAACCGCCACCATGATTTCCGTCACTTCGACTTCATCACCACCGATATCCGGTACGTGGATCTCTTTTGCTGCCGAAGCGGCTGGTGCTGCGGCTACAGGTGCTGCCACTTGAGCAGAGGCTGCCGCCGGAGCAGAACCCGCCACTTCAAAGATCATCACCAGTGAGCCTGTCGATACTTTATCGCCCGTAGCCACTTTGATCTCTTTCAGTACACCAGCAAATGGAGCAGGTACTTCCATTGAGGCTTTGTCACCTTCAACCGTCAGTAGAGATTGCTCTTCTGCGATTGAATCGCCGACTGCGACCATGATTTCAGTGACTTCCACTTCATCACCGCCGATATCTGGCACGTGAACTTCTTTAAGCTCAGCGACAGCCGCGGCAGCAGGAGCCGCAACTGGTGCAGCTTCCACTGCTGGCGCTGCGACCGCAGCGCCTTCTGCTTCAAAAATCATGATAAGTGAACCGGTCGATACTTTATCGCCAGCGACTACTTTGATTTCTTTTACAATACCCGCTTGAGAAGCTGGTACTTCCATAGAAGCCTTATCACCTTCTACAGTAATAAGAGATTGCTCTTCTTCAACCTTGTCGCCAACGCTGACAAGAATCTCAGTAACTTCAACCTCATCCGCACCAATATCCGGTACATTAATTTCGATTGCCATTATTCTTTCCTACCTTAATTAAGCGTATAGCGGGTTTGTTTTTTCAGTATCGATGTTGAATTTCTTAATCGCTTCAACCACAACTGATTTCTCAACATCACCACGTTTCGCTAGTTCGCTTAGCGCGGCAACCACCACGTAACCTGCGTTCACTTCGAAGTGACGACGTAGGTTTTCACGGCTATCAGAACGACCAAAACCATCAGTACCTAGTACTTTGTATGATTCAGCCGGGATAAACGCACGCGCTTGCTCAGCGTAGTTCTTCATGTAGTCAGTTGCTGCGATGGCAGGCTCGCTACCCATTACCGTTTGAATGTAAGGTACTTGCGGCTGCGCTTCAGGGTGAAGCATGTTGTAACGCTCACATGCTTGGCCATCACGAGTCACTTCATTGAATGATGTTACTGAGTAAACATCTGAAGCCACGCCGTACTCATCACTTAAGATTTGAGCCGCTTTGCGTACTTCGTTCATGATCGTACCTGAGCTCATTAACTGAACTTTACCTTTAGAGCCAGTCGTTCCTTGTGGAGCGTAGCTTTCTAATTTGTAGATACCTTTACGAATACCTTCTTCAGCGCCTTGTGGCATTTCAGGCATTGCGTAGTTCTCGTTCATCAGCGTTAGGTAGTAGAACACGTTCTCTTGATCGCCATACATGCGGCGAATACCGTCTTGCATAATGACTGCAACTTCGTAAGCAAATGTTGGATCGTAAGAAAGACAGTTAGGAACCGTCGCCGCCAATATGTGCGAGTGACCATCTTCGTGCTGTAGACCTTCACCGTTCAGCGTCGTACGACCAGCAGTAGCACCCAATAGGAAACCACGTGCTTGTTGGTCACCTGCCATCCATGCCATGTCGCCAACGCGTTGGAAACCAAACATAGAGTAATAGATGTAGAACGGAATCATTGGCAGATCGTTTGTCGAGTATGAAGTTGCAGCAGCAACCCATGAAGACATAGCACCCAGCTCGTTGATCCCTTCTTGCAGTACCTGACCTGAAGTCGCTTCTTTATAGTAAGAAACGATGTCGCGGTCTTGAGGAGTGTAGTTCTGACCGTGTGGGTTATAGATACCGATTTGACGGAACAGACCTTCCATACCGAAAGTACGTGCTTCATCTGCAATGATTGGCACAATATTTTTACCAATGCTCTTATCTTTGAGCAAAATGTTCAACGCACGGACAAACGCCATTGTGGTTGAGATTTCACGTTTTTGCTCTTCAAGCAGAGGCTTGAACTCTTCAACCGCTGGAATCACAAGTTCTTGAGTGAACTTAGGCAAGCGTTGAGGTGTGTAACCTTTTAGCGCTTTACGGCGAGCGTGTAAGTATTCGTGCTCTTTCGAGCCTTCTGCCAATGTTAGGTATGGCAACTCTTTCACAGCTTCATCTGTTAGAAGATCTTGTAGACCAAGACGATCACGCAGTTGCAGCACGTGAGTCATGTCCATTTTCTTCACTTGGTGAGCGATGTTCTTACCTTCTGCCGCTTCACCCATGCCGTAACCTTTAACGGTCTTCGCCAGAATCACGGTTGGCTTGCCTTTCGTGTCTTGAGCATTAGTAAAGGCTGCGTACAGTTTAGAAGACTCGTGACCACCACGCTTCAGCGCGAAAATTTGATCGTCAGTCATATCAGCAACAAGCGCCGCTGTTTCTGGGTATTTACCAAAGAAGTGTTTACGCACGTAAGCACCATCTTTCGCTTTAAATGTTTGGTAGTCACCATCGATGGTTTCGTTCATCAACTGAAGCAGCTTGCCTGTGGTGTCTTTCGCCAGTAGAGAATCCCAGTTGTTACCCCAAATCACTTTAACAACGTTCCAACCTGCACCTTTAAATAGGCCTTCAAGTTCTTGGATGATCTTACCGTTACCCATTACTGGGCCGTCTAGACGTTGCAAGTTACAGTTGATAAGGAAACATAGGTTATCAAGCTTCTCACGAGCGGCGAATGAAATCGCACCGCGTGATTCTGGCTCATCCATCTCGCCATCACCTAGGAACGCGTATACACGCTGTTCAGAAGTGTCTTTCATACCACGGCCATCAAGATATTTGAGGAAACGCGCTTGATAGATTGCAGAAATTGGCCCCAGACCCATAGATACGGTCGGGAATTGCCAGAATTCAGGCATCAATTTCGGGTGTGGGTAGGAAGGAATACCTTTGCCATCCACTTCTTGGCGGAAGTTGTCAAGTTGCTCAGCCGTTAGGCGGCCTTCAACGAACGCACGTGCGTAGATCCCTGGAGAGATGTGACCTTGATAATAAACCAAGTCACCGCCATCTTTTTCATTAGGCGCACGGAAGAAGTGGTTAAAACATGTTTCGTAGAACGAAGCAGAAGACTGGAATGACGCCATGTGGCCGCCAAGATCGAGGTCTTTTTTCGATGCACGTAGAACGATCATAATCGCGTTCCAACGGATGATTGAGCGAATGCGACGCTCAAGCGTTGTGTCACCTGGGTATGCTGGTTCTTGCGCAGCTGGAATGGTGTTGATGTAGTTCGTGGTAATACCGGTTGGCATATCAACACCGTCTAGACGTGCTTTATCTAGAATTTGCTCAAGTAAGAACTGAGCGCGTTCTACACCTTCTTCACGTACAACTGACTCAAGGGCGGCTAGCCATTCCTGAGTTTCCAGTGCATCTACGTCATGCTTCATGTCAGACATGGCGATCTATCCTTCTATTGGTTGGATCTATAAAACAAGCAATTCGCCGTAGGTTACGACTCATTACCCTGCTGAATTCGGCGCAACGAACGCTCACGACGAGACTCTTCTTTGGTCAAATCCAGCAATGTTTCTTCGATATAAGCTAAGTGAGAATGGGACATTTCGCGCGCCTTTTCCGGCTGACCAGAAACGATCGCATCCACGATATTAGCTCGGTGTCTACTTACTTTCTCCACCACTTCATGGCGGCGGTGTAATAGTTTTAAATTCTGTAGAACATTTTGCTCAAGCAAAGGAGCGAGGCTGCGAACAATATGCAAAAGCACCACGTTGTGGGCCGCTTCAGTAAGAGCGACTAAAAACGCGACCACCGCAGACGCTTCTGCTTCGACCTCTTTTTTCGCTTGTTGTTCACCAATTCTCGCCAAACAGGCTTGAATGCGAGCAAAATCTTCCTCAGTACCACGCAATGCTGCGAAATAAGCTGAAATACCTTCCATCGCGTGGCGCGATTCCAATAGATCGAGCTGGGTTTCAGAGTGGCTAGACAATAAATTTAGCAGAGGATCAGAAAAACTCTGCCAAATGTTCTCACTGACAAACGTACCTCCACCTTGACGGCGGGTTAATAAACGCTTGGCTTCGAGGCGTTGAATGGCTTCACGAATGGATGGACGAGACACCTCGAACTGTTTTGCCAGTTCTCGTTCTGGAGGCAATTGTTGCCCCGGAGAGAGTGTTCCTTCCACTATCAGCCTTTCTAACTCCTGTTCAATTACATCAGAGAGTTTTGGCTGACGAATCCTTTGATAAGCCATAATTTATTATTCTTCTACTCTTTGCAGTCAATTGGTAATACCAATTTCAAGTTGGTGCAGAAATTAACATAATTAAAACGTAGCTGTCCAGCCAAAAGTTGACCTAAATCATAGAACAGCCCACGCTTAAACACTTTGATAACAATAGTCGATTAAAACAGCAATATTATTGGTCAGACCAATTACAAAATGAATACAGATGGGGAAATGATGGGCTAGAAATGGGGAAACATTCGTTGTCATCTACCCTTTCTAGAGGACACATTCTTTGGCTCCTCCCCCTTCTAGGGGGAGGCTGGGAGGGGGTGTAATTCGAAAAACACAAAATCAATCAAAAGATATACCCCACCCTAACCCTGTCTCTTATACACAAATC
>NZ_CP031479.1:2664186-2738383 GCF_003390515.1 Vibrio anguillarum
GTGATCAAGAGACAGACCCTAGCCCTCCCCTTGAAGGGGAGGGAATGTAAGAGCAAACATTCGTTGAGATCTCCCCTTTCTAAGGGAGGGAAGGTTATGTCACGCATCGAAAGAAGAGAAATATCAAGCCGTTACTTCGCTTCGAGGTGATCAATCATCAATTGCAGTGACTGATTGCCGCGAAACTCATTAATATCAAGCTTATACGCAAGACGCACCGTTTTCACCGACGCATCTGGCCAGCGTCTTAAATCGACATTAAAAGCAATGCCATCGATCATAATGTTGGTTGGGTGGCCTTTGAATAACGGTTCAAGCATCAGTTTCAAATGCTTTTCCCCCACCAGCTTTTGGTGCAGTAGTTTGAACTCACCGTCAAAGAGAGGTTCAGGAAACGCCTGCCCCCATGGGCCACCGGAACGCAAGGTTTCAGCGGTGTGCATCGAGAACTCTTCAGGTGTTAACTCTCCATCGGATAAAATCACGCCCTTGAGCGCGCTTTCATCTAACTCGCGACGTACGGCTTGATCAAACAGCTCAGCAAAACGCTCAAACTCTTTTTCGGCAATAGTTAAACCTGCCGCCATCGCGTGACCGCCAAATTTGGCGATTAAACCGGGGTTTTGTGTATCAATGCGATCCAGCACATCGCGCATGTGTAACCCAGCAACAGAGCGGCATGACCCTTTGATACTGCCATCGCCACCATCGGCAAACGCAATCACAGGGCGATGATATTTATCTTTAATACGTGAGGCTAAAATACCAATTACACCTTGGTGCCAATCACGTTGAAACAGCACTAAACCGTGCGGCAATTCGCTATTTTCACTCAGTTGTAAGCGCTCACAAAAAGCCAGCGCCTCTTGCTTCATACCCTCTTCAATCTCTTTACGAGTTTGGTTAAGGCTATCCAGCTCACTGGCCATTCGACGCGCAGCGTGAATGTCATTGCACATTAGCAGCTCAACGCCAAATGACATATCATCCAAGCGCCCTGCCGCATTGATGCGTGGCCCTAACGCAAAGCCAAAATCCGAGGCAACTAAACGCCTCGCGTCACGTTTAGCAACCTCAATCAAAGCTTGAATACCCGGCCTTGCATGCCCGGCGCGAATGCGTTGCAAACCTTGATGCACTAAAATGCGGTTGTTTTCATCGAGCGGCACAACATCAGCGACAGTACCCAGTGCGACTAAGTCAATCAGCTCCATCAACTTGGGTTCACTCATACCTTGTCGAGTAAACCAGCCGTTTTTTCGCATATGCACGCACAGCGCCATCATCAAATAGAAAGCCACCCCTACGCCGGCTAATGCCTTCGAGGGAAACGGGCAGTTAGACAAATTGGGATTCACCATCGCATCAACCTCTGGCAACTCGTGTCCCGGTAAATGGTGATCGGTCACCAAGACAGTCAGCCCTTGCTGCTTGGCATAACGCACCCCGTCGATAGAGGAGACGCCATTATCGACCGTCATGATCATCTGCGCGCCAAGCTCAATCGCTTGATCGACCACTTCAGGGCTTAAGCCATAACCATCTTCAAAACGGTTAGGCACGAGATAGTCCACATTGTTCGATCCCAACATTCGCAACGCCAAAACAGATAAGGCGCAACTGGTTGCGCCATCAGCATCAAAATCCCCGACGACTATGATGCGCTGCTGCTGCTCAATGGCGTAAAAAAGTAGTTGTACCGCTTGCTCTATACCACCTAATTGTTGGTAGGAATGCAGTGCTTTCGCAGCCTTGTCGAGTTGTTCAAGGTTCGTGATACCACGGTTGATATAGATACGTTTAAGCAGTGTTGGAATCGTGTCAGGAAGTTGCGAAAGATCGGGGGCTGGTCTTTGTTTTATCTCAATCATAAATCAGCGGGCTCAAGAACACTCAAGCCCGACTCCTAAAGTTATTGAATCTGCTGAAGGCGTTGCAACAGTTGCTCTGGTGGTAAATAACCGCCAACCATTTCGCCATTCGGTAGGAAAATCGCAGGCGTGCCGTTGATGCCTAACTCACGCCCGAGCTGATAGTGTTTGGTAATCAACTGCTTAGCTTGTTGGATGTTCTGCCCTGCTTCTGGCAATTGATGATTGGTTTTTGCCTCATTCATCGCTGCCATTTTATCATCTGCATTCCAGATAGCGGCCATTTGATCAGCTACCTGCCCCGTAACGCCTTGACGCGGGTAAGCCATGTAGCGCACGGTGATCCCTAGGTCGTTATACCCTTTCATTTGACTATGCAAACGAGTGCAATAACCACAGGTAATATCAGTAAAAACAGTCACCACGTATTTTTCATTGGCGGCTTTGTATTCGATCATACTCGATTCAAACTGCGCGATCTTCGCCGCATTAACGGGCGCTTGGCGTTTGGCTAACACATCGACATAACCACCATTCTTATCTAATTCATACAAGGTTCCGGCGATAAAATGGCTCGCGTCAGGCGCAGAAAACAGCACGCCACCGGAAGTTTGCACTTCAATCACTCCCGGAATATCAGAGGCTTGAACACTCAGTACTTCCAATCCGAGTTTAGAAAAACGTTGTTCAAAAACCGTTTTATCAAGCGCAGCCGCTTGCACAGCCGCTTGCACAGCCGTTGACGTCACTTGCTCTGTGGTTTCGGCGTTACACGCCACAGCAAAAAGTGGCAATGTAAGAAGAGTCAGTTGGCGTAATACGCTCATTAAATTCACCTTTTCAAGCCCTTGGATGGTGCTCGCTATGTAATTGTTTAAGTCGCTCAGTCGCAACATGAGTATAAATTTGCGTGGTCGATAAGTCACTATGACCGAGCAGCATTTGCACTACACGCAAATCGGCACCGTAATTGAGTAGATGCGTGGCAAAAGCATGCCTTAATACGTGTGGGGAGAGTTTTTCCACATCGATTTGTGCGATCACTGCGTAGTGTTTAATTCGGTGCCAAAAGGTTTGACGAGTCATCTGCCTTGCGCGTCGGCTGGGGAAAACCACATCCGACGTTTGTTCGCCCAGCAGAGTAGACCGCCCTTGTTCAAGAAAAGTTTCAATCCAATCAACGGCATTTTCGCCCATCGGTACAAGACGCTCTTTGCCACCTTTACCAATCACTCTTACTACGCCTTGACGTAAACTGATATTTTCCATGGTCAGTGAAACCAATTCGGTCACCCGTAGCCCTGTTGCATACAAGAGTTCCAACATCGCTCTGTCACGTAATTCTAGAGGATTATTAGTATCGGGAGCATTCAATAAATCTTCCACTTGCTGCTCGGATAAATCTTTAGGCAGACGCTGCGGCAATTTAGGGCTAATTAAGAGCGCGCTCGGATCATCGCCGCGGAGCTTCTCACGGTGAAGATATTGAAATAAACGACGAATCGCCGACAACATGCGCGCCCGCGAGGTTTGCTTATAATCTTGATCAGCGAGCCACGCTTGGTACTGCTGCAAACCAGTGACACTAATAAAATCGAGGCGATAATTATTGTGCTGCATCCATTGCAACAATTTCGTCAGATCATTGCGATACGATGAGAGCGTGTTTTCAGCTAAACCACGCTCCATCCACATCGCATCTAAAAACTGTTCCACAACCCCTTGATCAGGAGAAATATATTCAGACACATCAAACCTCTGTGGTGAAAATCGAGTTGCTCAGGTTATGTGAGCCACTGGTTTAATACCATAAAAAAACATCATCGGCAGGATAATCGCTGCAAAGTGCGTCATTTTATGGTTAGAATTCACTATTCTTGATTTAAAACGAACACAAAATTATGAAGATCGGTCTTTTTTACGGCTCAACAACTTGTTATACCGAAATGGCAGCAGAGAAGATCCGTGCGCTCATCGGTGAGGATTTGGTGGAGATTCACAATGTGAAAGAAACGCCACTCTCTTTGATGAGCAACTATGATCTTTTAATACTGGGCATCTCAACTTGGGACTTTGGCGAAATCCAAGAAGATTGGAGCGCAATATGGGATCAAATCGGTGGCGTGTCGCTAAAAGGCAAGTACGTCGCATTATTCGGCTTAGGCGATCAAGAAGGTTATGGCGAATGGTACCTCGATGCGATGGGGATGCTGCATGACGAGCTAAAACAAATTGGTGCTCAATTGATTGGCTACTGGCCCAACCAAGGCTACCATTTTGAAGCGTCAAAAGCTCTAACGAAAGATGGCCGCCACTTTGTTGGTCTCGCACTCGATGAAGATTCGCAATACGAGCAAAGCGACGAACGCATTCAATGCTGGGTTGAGCAAATTTTAGTGGAATATCACGATTCGATTTAATTCGTTGTTCGCTATTTGTTGTTAGCCATTTGCTGCCAACAAGGCTCGATAGCAACGCCAATCAAACACCAAACCGGGGTCAGTTTTGCGTAGTGGTGCAATGTATTGATGCCCGGTAATGCGTTGATTGGTGATGAGCGGATAACGCCGCTGCAATGCACACGTCAAAGTCGCTAAGGCTTGATATTGCGCAGGTGTATAAGCCGTCTCATCGCTCCCTTCCAATTCAATCCCAATCGAATAATCATTGCATTTTGCACGGCCAGCAAAGCTTGACTGGCCCGCATGCCAAGCTCTGGCATTAAATGGCACAAATTGCACTACTTCTCCCTCTCGCCGAATAAGGCAGTGAGCCGAGACGCGCATCTGGTGGATGGTTTGAAAAAAAGGGTGTTGATTCGGGTCAAGCGTGCCAGTGAAAAACTGCTCAATATATGGGCCGCCGAACTGGCCCGGAGGCAAGCTGATATTATGTACCACCAGCAATGAAATATCTTGCGCATCGCTTCGCTGATCATAAAACGGCGATGGCACTCGACGTGCGCTTTGATACCAACCCTTTTTATCGATCATCAGTTGACCCCTTACACTCACACAAAAATGAACCTTAGCCAGAGGAAATGCGAGATTAGTGGCTGAATTTGAGTAAAACTCAGCGTATCATTCTCACTCTGTTCAACACCATATTAGATTTGCGATGAAAAATACACACAACAGCCAACAACGCCTTGATTATCTGAAACAGCAACTCCCATTGGAAATTACTCGTGCCGTTAGCGATGCACTCAGAGAAGATCTCGGTGGCAGCTTGGATGCGACTGCTGATATCACCGCAAACCTTATTCCAGCGGATGCGCGCAATACTGCGACTCTCATCACCCGTGAACATGGCGTATTTTGTGGCCAAGCATGGGCAGAGGAAGTCTTCAAACAACTTGGTGGTGAAGTGAAAATTGACTGGCATGTCCAAGATGGCGATCAAGTTAAGCCAAACCAAATTTTGTGCACCCTTGAGGGCCCAGCTCGCGCGCTGCTGACTGGTGAACGCAATGCGATGAACTTCATTCAAACCTTGTCAGGTTGCGCCAGCATTACTGCTCAGTATGCCAAACAGCTAGAAGGCACCGAATGCCGACTACTTGATACACGCAAAACTATCCCTGGCCTGCGCAGCGCACTAAAATATGCTGTCGCGTGTGGCGGCGGCTTTAACCATCGTATTGGCGTGTTTGATGCTTATTTAATTAAAGAAAACCATATCATTGCTTGTGGCGGTATAACCCAAGCCATCAGCACCGCTAAACAGCTCAACCCCGGTAAACCTGTCGAAGTCGAAACCGAAAGCCTGCAAGAGTTAGAAGAGGCGATTCAAGCGGGTGCTGACATCATTATGCTGGATAATTTTAGTATTGAGATGATGCGCGAAGCGGTAGCAATTAACGCAGGCCGCGCGGCTTTAGAAAATTCTGGTAACGTCACATTAGAAACCATTGGCGATTACGCGCGAACCGGTGTCGATTACATCTCAGTCGGCGCGCTGACTAAGCACATTAAAGCGCTCGATCTCTCAATGCGCTTTCAGTAATTAATTACATCAATTAATGGAATAAAGATCAAAAATTTCAAATAGTTAAGGAAGCCGGACGAGCTTCCTTTTTTATTGCTTGCGTATCAAAATCAAGACGGCATTTTTAAGTCAGTCGTATTTCAGTGATTGATATATGCAACTAAACAGGTAAAAAATCCAAATCGCTCGCGCACTGCTCTTTATCTCATTCCCACCAACCCACAAGCTTCTTATGCTCTGCCCATCCTTATGCGTTCAAACGGAGCAAATCAAATAATGAACACAAATAAGAAAACGAAACAAAGTGGTTTTACCTTAATTGAATTGATGATTGTGGTGGCAATTATTGGCGTACTCTCTGCGATTGCCGTTCCTGCTTATAAAGATTACGTAACAAAAAGCGAGGTAGCTTCGACTGTTGCAACATTAAAGTCGATTATTACTCCTGCTGAATTGTACTATCAAGAGGAAGGTAGCTTTCCAGCAAATGTTACTGAACTAAATAAAGTAGGTGTCAGCCAGGGCGCGATAAAAAACGGAACTCTTTCTATTGGTACTAACGGTAAAAGTATAGAGCTTACAATCAATGGACTACCAACCGGGGCTAAAGCAATTATTACTAGAGACAGTGACCTCGGTTGGAGCTGTGCAACCTCTGGTTTCTCCACCAAATCAGCAGCAGCACCCACGGGTTGTCCACATAGTTAAAATATATGCTAACCAACCTCCCTGCGATTCTGCGTCAGGCTCAGATATTGAGCCCGACGCAAGAACACGCAGTTATTGAACATATCAAAGCGTCTGGTGCGAGTGTGCCAGAAGCTTTGCTCGCTTTGGATTTTTTCCATCCTCATGATCTGACTGAGCAGTTAAGTACCCTTTTTGGCCTACCGGACACCGACTTAACCCGCTACGACTACCCGCAGCTCTGCCAACAGCTTGGTTTGCGTGATCTCATCACCCGTTACCAAGCACTGCCGATTGCCCATAATGGCCAAACCCTGACCATCGCGGTTTCCGACCCGACCCATTTACAAGTGGAAGATGATTTTCGCTTTGCGACAGGCTTACAAGTCGAACTGGTTTTAGCCGACTACAAAGCGCTGCAAGCAGCCATCCGGCGCTTGTATGGCCGAACAATTCAAGGATCCTCTTCTTCAGGGAAAGAGATCAGCCAAGATGAACTGGCGAACTTAGTTAAGCTGTCTGATGATGAGATTCAATCGATTGAAGACCTCAGCCAAGATGACGCCCCAGTCAGTCGCTTTATTAACCAAATCCTGCTTGATGCGGTGCGAAAAGGCGCATCCGATATCCATTTCGAACCGTACGAAGCGCTTTACCGAGTACGATTGCGCTGTGATGGTATTTTGGTGGAAACGCAGCGTCCCTCAAGCAACTTAAGTCGCCGGCTTGCCGCGCGGCTCAAGATTTTATCCAAACTCGATATTGCCGAGCGGCGCTTACCACAAGATGGACGAATTAAACTGCGGTTGAATCAAGACACCGCCATCGATATGCGCGTTTCCAGCCTCCCCACTTTATGGGGCGAAAAAATCGTACTGCGCCTACTTGATAGCAGCGCCGCTAACTTAGATATCGACAAATTGGGTTATAACGACCAGCAAAAACAGCTCTACTTAGCTGCGCTGAAAAAACCACAAGGGATGATTTTAATGACGGGCCCGACGGGCAGCGGAAAAACCGTCTCGCTCTATACGGGGCTACGCATTTTAAATACTGCTGAAGTGAACATTTCTACCGCTGAAGATCCGGTTGAAATTAACTTATCCGGTATTAACCAAGTTCAAGTGCAGCCAAAAATTGGCTTTGGCTTTGCGCAAGCATTACGCTCCTTCTTACGGCAAGATCCCGACATTGTGATGGTTGGCGAAATCCGCGATTTAGAAACTGCCGAAATCGCCGTGAAAGCGGCACAAACCGGGCATTTAGTCCTTTCTACCTTGCACACTAACTCCGCCGCCGAAACGGTGATTCGCTTAAGTAATATGGGAATTGAAGCGTTTAACTTAGCCTCTTCACTCAGTTTAATTATTGCCCAGCGTTTGGCTCGTCGCCTTTGTCGGCACTGCAAAATTGCCGTCGTGCCCTCAATACAGTTGCAGCAACATTTTCAGCTACTAGCGACGGAAACCATTTATGAAGCGAACCCGCATGGTTGCAACGAATGCACAGGGGGCTATTCAGGTCGAGTCGGCATTTATGAAGTGATGGCGTTTAACCCACAGCTGGCCGAAGCGATTATGCAAAAAGCAAGCATTCATCAAATAGAGCAGATCGCGAAAGCCAACGGAATGCAGACACTACAAGAATCAGGCATTGAAAAGCTCAAAAACGGCGTAACCAGCTTCAAAGAGCTGCAACGCGTGCTCTATTTCTAACGCTTTGATCCCTCTTAGCTAGCCATTGGGTGACTCTATTGTATGAACACAAAAATCAAATCAGAACTCAAAAATTATCGTTGGAAAGGCATAAATAGTTCGGGCAAAAAAGTATCTGGCCAAACTCTCGCTTTAACCGAACTGGAAGTGCGTGACAAACTTAAAGAACAGCACATTCAAATCAAAAAAATCAAAAAAGGGGGCGTCTCTTTTATCACCCGCTTGACTCATCGCGTGAAGGCCAGAGACATCACCATTCTGACACGCCAATTGGCGACCATGCTGACCACGGGCGTGCCCATCGTGCAAGCCTTAAAACTGGTCGGAGATAACCATCGCAAAGCCGAAATGAAATCCATTTTGTCGCAAGTCACCAAAGGGGTTGAAGCCGGAACGCCAATTTCCAAAGCGATGCGTACCGCCAGCACCCATTTCGATACCTTGTATGTTGATCTCATTCACACAGGTGAACAGTCAGGTAACTTGGCTGAAGTGTTTGAGCGGCTAGCGACTTATCGAGAAAAAAGTGAACAACTGCGCGCTAAAGTTATTAAAGCACTCATCTACCCAACCATGGTGGTGTTGGTCGCGTTAGGTGTTTCTTACTTAATGCTTACTATGGTGATCCCTGAGTTTGAAAGCATGTTCAAAGGATTCGGAGCCGAATTACCTTGGTTTACACAGCAAGTATTGAAACTCTCTCATTGGGTGCAAAGTTACAGTTTGTGGGTACTAATCATCATAATCCTCACCACAATTGCCGTGAAAGCAGTACGCCAAAAATCTTTTTTAATACGCTTAAAAACCAGCCGATTAGGATTAAAGTTTCCCATTCTTGGCGGGGTGATAGGCAAAGCCTCTATTGCTAAATTCAGTCGCACACTCGCCACCAGTTTTAGTGCAGGCATTCCGATTTTAGCCAGCTTAAAAACCACCGCCAAAACCGCTGGCAATGTCCATTTTGAGACAGCGATTAATGAGGTCTATCGTGATACGGCAGCCGGTATGCCAATGTATATTGCGATGCGTAATACCGAAGCCTTTCCCGAAATGGTGCTGCAAATGGTGATGATTGGTGAAGAATCAGGCCGATTGGATGACATGCTCAATAAAGTCGCCACCATTTACGAATTTGAAGTCGATAATACCGTCGATAACTTAGGCAAAATTCTCGAACCATTGATCATTGTCTTTTTGGGTACGGTGGTCGGCGGTTTAGTGGTGGCGATGTACTTGCCCATCTTTAACTTAATGAGTGTATTAGGATAGTATTAGCTCTGCTAATCTTTTACTTATCGAGTCTGTGCATGGAAGTTTTTATTTATTACCCTTGGCTCTTTCCACTTTTTGCAGCGTTGTTTGGCTTAATCGTGGGGAGTTTTCTCAATGTGGTCATTTATCGTCTACCTAAAATCATGGAGCGAGAATGGCGACAAGAGTGCGCTGACTGCTTTCCCGAATATCACATTGCGCCACCGGAAGGACAACTCACGCTCAGTGTCCCCCGTTCTAGCTGCCCACACTGTGATACGCCAATCCGTATTATTGATAATATTCCGCTACTCAGTTGGCTCTTTTTAAAAGGGAAATGTTCCCGTTGCCAAGGCCCGATCAGTGCACGCTATCCTTTGATTGAACTGCTCACCGCCATTATGAGCTTTGTCGTGGCTAGCCACTTCGGTTTTAGTTATTTTTCACTAGCGCTATTGTTTTTCACTTTTGTGCTCATCGCGGCGACGTTTATCGATTTCGATACCATGCTGTTACCCGACAAGCTGACACTGCCACTACTGTGGGCGGGTCTCAGCTTATCATTGATGCACATTAGCCCAGTCAGTTTGCAAGATGCGGTGATCGGCGCCATTGCTGGCTATCTGAGCTTATGGTCGATCTATTGGCTGTTTAAACTCGTCACAGGCAAAGAAGGAATGGGTTATGGCGATTTCAAACTGCTGGCTGCTCTCGGCGCTTGGTTGGGCTGGCAATATCTGCCCATCATCATCCTCATGTCATCTGTGGTTGGCATTGTCTTTGGCCTAATTCAATTGCGCTTGCAAAAAAAAGGGATCGACAAAGCCTTTCCTTTTGGCCCCTATCTCGCCATTGCTGGCTGGCTAACCTTGTTGTGGGGTAACGATATGATGAGTTGGTATTTAGGTTCAATTATGGGGTTATCGTCATGGGGTTAGTGGTGGGTTTAACCGGCGGGATTGCCAGCGGAAAAAGCACCGTTGCTCATTTATTTCAGCAGCATTTCTCGATTGATGTCGTGGATGCTGACATCATCGCTCGAGAAGTCGTCGAACCAGATAGTGAAGGATTAACGGCGATTTGCGCGCACTTTGGCCTCACCATATTAAAGCCCGATGGACAATTGGATCGCACCAAGTTAAGAGAAAAGATCTTTGCTGATGAACAAGAAAAGGCTTGGCTTAATCAGCTTCTTCACCCAATGATCCGTGCAAAAATGATTGCTGATTTAGCAAAAACCACCTCGCCTTATGCTTTATTGGTTGTGCCATTATTGATAGAAAATAACCTACAAACCTTAGTTGATCGCATCTTAGTGGTTGATGTTGATCTAAAAACTCAAATCGCTCGCACTATGGCAAGAGACAAGGTATCAGAGCAACAAGTACGTTCGATCTTAGCCGCTCAAGCGAGCCGTGAGCAAAGATTGCAATACGCTGACGATGTGATTAAAAATAGCGCAGAAAACCAAAAACTTTTGCCTCAAATCACAGAATTACACAAAAAGTATCTAGCCATATGCAGCCTAAGTCTGTAAGAATAACCCAGACCGGACCTAAGGCTAGCTAGATGACCACGCATAAGTTTGAACACCCACTGAACGAAAAAACTCGTATCTATTTAAGAGTCGAAGCGCTGCTTAACCAGTTGATGCATTCCGCTCAGTTTCGTGACGGTATTCAACACCAACTCTTCTTTCGTTCATTGTTTGATTTACTCGAAATCTTCGAACAGATCCAACTCAAAAGCGAGTTGGCTAAAGATATTGAAAAACAGCGTTTGAACTACCGTAGCTGGCTCAATGTGGATGGTGTTGATCAAGAAATGTTGCTATCGCTCCTTGAAGAGATCGACGAGGTGCATCGTAATTTAATGAGCGCTGAACGCTTTGGCCAATCACTCAAAGAAGATCGTTTCTTAAGCACGATTCGCCAACGCTTTAATTTGCCGGGCGGGTCATGCTGTTTTGACCTACCAGCGCTGCACTACTGGTTACACATTCCGATAGAAAAGAAGACCCAAGATGCGCACCAATGGATGGAAACGCTGCGACCGTTATCAGATGCGTTGCAACTTTGGTTGAAGTTAACCCGCGAAACGGGCCATTTTAAAGCACGCCTAGCACGATTAGGTTTTTATCAAAGCGATGCAGAAGACGCCAATATCTTGCGCTTGTCGATCCCACTTGAGTATGGGGTATACCCCATGATCTCTGGACATAAAAATCGCTTCGCGATTAAGTTTATCGAATTCCAATCAGGCCAAGCAACAGGGCGCGATATCGAGTTTGATCTCGCCGTCTGCTGTTAATCAATTCCGCTTCAATTCCCGACTGACTCTTACTTTCCATTGCGTTAGGTAATACACTTACGCCTATCCATCGTTACTTGAAGTCCGTTATGTCAAAGAAAATTACCATTGTAAAATGCCCGCAGTGCAAAGCCGATGTCGAATGGGGAGAACAGAGCCCTTATCGTCCTTTTTGTTCCAAACAGTGTCAGATGATCGATTTTGGCGAGTGGGCCGATGAGGAAAAAAGTATTCCCGGTGCACCAGATATGTCAGACAGTGATGGTTGGTCAGAAGATCAATATTAGCGCACATATAAAACACATATAAAAACAGGGGTCGATTACTCGACCCCTGTTTATTACTATGAGAACGCTAGTTTATAGCATTACTTCTTAGCAAGTTTCTCTTTGATACGAGCTGACTTACCAGAACGCTCACGTAGGTAGTACAGTTTGGCACGACGTACTGCACCGCGGCGTTTAACTTCAATGCTATCAACCACTGGAGAGTGAGTTTGGAACGTACGCTCAACACCTTCACCGTTAGAGATCTTACGAACAGTGAATGCAGAGTGTAGGCCACGGTTACGGATTGCGATTACAACGCCTTCAAAAGCCTGTAGACGCTCACGATCACCTTCTTTTACCTTAACTTGAACAACAACAGTGTCACCTGGTGCGAATTTAGGTAGGCCTTGTTTCATTTGCTCTTCTTCAAGAGCCTTGATGATGTTACTCATTTTAAAAATTCCTAGAATAAACTGATACTAAATTAAATAGGTTACTGATGTATTTGAGTTTCTTTAATGAACTCAACCAGTAATAGTTCCTGTTCGTCAGTCAGAGCTAGGTTTTCCAGGAGCTCTGGCCTTCTATGCCAAGTTCGGCCCAACGACTGTTTCAGCCGCCAGCGACGAATATCCTCGTGATTACCGGATTTCAGTACCGCAGGTACTTCTTTTCCATCTAACACTTCAGGACGCGTATAGTGCGGGCAATCTAGCAAGCCATTTGCAAAAGAATCCTCTTCTGCTGATGCGAAATCTCCTAATACTCCCGGAACAAACCGAGAGACAGAATCAATCAACGTCATGGCTGGCAGTTCGCCGCCTGTCATCACAAAATCACCAATCGACCATTCTTCGTCAACTTCTGATTGGATGATACGCTCATCTACCCCTTCATAGCGTCCGCAAATAAGAACCAGGTTCTCATTCGTCGCCAGCTCTTCAACTCCTTTTTGGTCGAGTTTTCGACCTTGAGGAGAAAGGTAAATGACTTTCGTCTTTCCCGGTGCGGCTTGTTTTGCTGCATGAATGGCATCGCGCAAAGGCTGAACCATCATGAGCATTCCAGGACCACCACCGTAAGGTCTGTCATCGACGGTGCGATGTTTGTCATGAGTGAAATCTCGAGGATTCCAAGCTTTAATAGACAGCAAACCTTTTTTAACCGCTTGACCTGTTACTCCAAAATCAGTAACAGAACGGAACATTTCAGGAAATAGGCTTATAACGCCAACCCACATGTGTTCTCTCGCTCTGAAATTTTAGAGTTAGAATGCCGGATCCCAGTCAACTTCGATCCGTCGAGCTTCGCGATCAACATTCTTGATCACTTGCTCTTCAAGGTACGGTACCAACCGTTCCTTTTGGCCAAAAGCATCTTTCAAATTCGCTTTCACAACCAGAACATCGTTGGAGCCAGTTTCTAATAGGTCAGTGACCTCACCAAGGTTATACCCCTTAGTGGTAATAACTTGCATACCGAACAATTCACGCCAGTAGAATTCATCTGCTGACAATTCTGGTAATGATGCGGGATCAATAGCAATTTCAAAGTTGGTGAGTAGATGTGCGTCTTCTCGAACATCTAAACCTTCAAGTTTTACCACCATACTCTTACCATGGCGCTTCCAACTCTCTACTTTGTACTCGATCCACTGGCCTTTTTGGTTAATAAACCAAGGGCTGTAATCAAAAATACTTTCAGCTTCGTCTGTGTAGGAAAAAACTTTGAGCCAGCCACGAATGCCATAGGTAGCACCAAACTTGCCCATAACAATCTTTTCGTTTTCTTTGCTCATTGTTTCTTTACCTTTCATCGACATAAGCTAATGTTCTTCTATAAAAGTAAGAATTAAGCCGCTTTTTGAGCGTCTTTTACTAGCTTAGCTACGCGATCAGATAGAGATGCGCCTTGACCAACCCAATGGTTAACGCGATCTAGATCAACACGTAGGCCTTCTTCTTGGCCAGTAGCCGTAGGATTAAAGAAACCTACTTTCTCGATGAAACGGCCAGTTACTGCGTTACGGCTATCCGCAACTACGATTTGATAAAATGGACGCTTTTTAGCGCCGTGACGTGCCAAACGAATGGTTACCATGTCGTCCTCTTTGCTTTCTCAATAATAAAATTAACCCCAAAAACCATTTACGAAAAACAGTCTGGGGTCTCGTGCCAAAATAAAGCCTCGGAATTTTACTCTTATTCCGAGGCTTTGCAAGGGGTTTAGCTATTTTTTCACCAGCAGAAGCATTATGCTTTTGCAGTGATGGACATCACGCTTTAGTAAATTTTAAGCATCGCAATGAGTTAGGTTAACGACCAAAGAAACCACCGCCGCCCATGCCACCCATTCCGCCCATCATGCCTTGCATATTACGCATCATGCCTTTCATGCCACCTTTCTGCATTTTTTTCATCATTTTCTGCATTTGGGTGAACTGTTTCAGTAAGCGGTTAACATCTTGTACTTGGGTGCCAGAACCCGTCGCGATACGTTTTTTACGTGAACCTTTTATCATGTCTGGGTGCTGGCGCTCGTGCATGGTCATCGAACAGATGATCGCTTCCATCTGCTTGAACATCTTATCATCGACCTTGTCTTTCACGTTCGCTGGTAGGTTTGCCATGCCAGGCAGTTTATCGAGCATGCCCATCATGCCGCCCATATTCTGCATTTGCCCGAGCTGTTCGCGGAAATCTTCTAAATCAAATCCTTTCTTTTCCTTGAATTTTTTAGCTAGGCGTTCTGCTTGCTCGTGATCAACATTACGTTGTAGATCTTCAATTAATGAGAGAACATCGCCCATTCCCAATATGCGTGATGCAATACGATCAGGATGGAAAGGCTCGAGCGCGTCAGTTTTTTCACCGACCCCTAAGAATTTAATCGGTTTACCGGTGATATGACGAACGGAAAGTGCGGCACCACCTCGAGCATCACCATCAACTTTGGTTAAGATAACCCCTGTTAACGGCAGCGCATCACCAAAGGCTTTTGCGGTGTTCGCGGCATCTTGCCCCGTCATGGCATCCACAACGAACAATGTTTCAATCGGATTAATCGCCGCATGCAGATCTTGGATCTCTGCCATCATCAGTTCATCAATAGCAAGACGGCCTGCAGTGTCGACAATCAGCACATCGAAGAATTTCTTCTTCGCATGGTCAATGGCCGCATTGGCGATATCAATCGGTTTTTGGTCGGCTGAAGAAGGAAAAAATTCAACGTCCAGATCGTTAGCTAGAGTTTCAAGCTGTTTTATGGCCGCTGGGCGATAAACGTCAGCCGAAACCACCAGTACTTTCTTTTTATCACGTTCTTTAAGCAGCTTAGCAAGCTTACCAACACTGGTGGTTTTACCCGCCCCTTGTAAACCCGCCATTAAAATCACTGCTGGCGGCTGGGCTGCAAGGTTAAGCGCTTCGTTGGATTCGCCCATTACCGCTTCAAGCTGCGCTTGAACAATCTTGATGAACTCTTGTCCCGGTGTCAGCGATTTAGACACCTCAACACCCACTGCGCCCTCTTTAACGCGCGCGACAAAATCACGCACTACAGGCAGTGCAACGTCCGCTTCAAGCAGCGCCATGCGCACTTCGCGTAGGGTTTCTTTAATATTGTCTTCGGTGAGACGGCCTTTGCCGCTGATATTTTTCAGCGTCTTGGATAGTCGATCCGTTAAATTTTCAAACATCGTTGTCTCTTCGCTAGTTCGGCGATTAATTGGGGTCAGTATACCTTAGCCAATCTAATAGTCATACCCATTGACGCTTCGCGATAAGCGACTTAAACCCGTAAACGTAACATTGGGTCCCCAAAACAGGGGGGTCAAAAAGAGTTATCTCTGCGATTTATCGAATAAAAGCCTTCACCCTGTTAATTATTTGCACCATGACCTCAACTAAGGTGGGTATATGTCAAATCAATCGGTATCCAACGTAGCTCATTATCGTGATGCAAGGTATAATTCGCCAATTCAGCCACCATTTTGTAAGAAGTATGGAAAACTTAATCGCAATAGTCGCCACTATTTTGTATTTTTTATCCATAGCGACCATTATTCCAGGCTTAGTTAATCAAACTGGGATTCGTGCGCAGACAGTATTGTTCAGTTCAGCACTGGCGCTGGCTTTTCATGCGTGGTTACTGAGTGATTTAATCTTCAACGCTAATGGGCAAAACCTCAGTATGCTCAATGTGGCATCATTGATAAGCTTTATCATCTCACTGGTGATGAGCATTGCGATGTTAAAAACGCGATTGTGGTTTCTGTTGCCGGTGGTGTATAGCTTCGCCGCGATCAACGTCAGCGCCGCCTCATTTCTTCCCAGCATGTTCATGACTCACTTAGAAAACAATCCGCCACTGTTGTTGCATATTTCTCTAGCACTATTTTCGTATTCAACCCTTTCGATTGGCGCACTCTACGCTTTGCAATTGGCTTGGCTGGACTACAAGCTAAAGAAAAAGAAGATGCTAACCATCAACCCCAATTTGCCACCACTACTGATGGTAGAAAGGCAACTGTTTAAAATCATCTTGATAGGTAACGTATTACTTACTGGTACCTTGATTACTGGTTTTGATTTTGTCGGTGATATGTTTGCTCAAGGCAAAGCGCATAAAGGCATTTTGTCTTTCATTGCTTGGGTTGTCTATTCTGTATTGTTGTGGGGACATTACCGAAAAGGTTGGCGCGGTAGAAAAGTGACTTGGTTTGCTGTCGCTGGTGCAACCTTACTCACACTGGCCTACTTTGGTAGCCGTTTTGTAAAAGAAATCATTTTGAGCTAACTCAACACGTTTGATAGCGTATTGACACATTCATTTAATTAGATCATTACTTAATCACACTATTTATAAGGAAAAACCACGTTTTGGACGACATTTCAACGGGTATATTGTTTGCACTACTCGCGGGTCTCATCGTAATTTCGGCTTATTTTTCAGGTTCAGAAACCGGCATGATGTCTTTGAACCGCTACCGCTTAAAGCACTTGGCCAATACCGGCCACAAAGGTGCAAAGCGTGTTGAAAAACTGCTTGATCGTCCAGATCGCCTCATTGGTTTGATCCTCATTGGCAACAACCTAGTCAATATTTTAGCTTCTGCAATTGCCACTATTATTGGTATGCGCCTTTATGGGGATCTAGGAGTGGCCATTGCCACTGGTGCGCTGACGTTGGTCGTTCTGGTTTTTGCTGAAGTGACGCCAAAAACATTAGCAGCGCTTTACCCTGAACGCGTCTCTTACGCCAGCAGCATCTTACTGACCTTCTTAATGAAGATATTGTCACCATTGGTGATGTTCATTAACTTCATCACCAATGGTTTCATCCGCTTACTAGGCCTTAAGGCCAAGCATGGGGCGGAGGATCATCTAAGCTCTGAAGAGTTGAGAACCGTCGTCAACGAAGCGGGTGGTCTTATTCCTCGTCGCCACCAAGATATGCTGCTTTCCATTCTCGATCTCGAACATGTTACGGTGAACGACATCATGATCCCACGTAACGAAATTACTGGTATCAATATTAACGATGATTGGAAATCTATCGTGCGTCAGTTAACTCACTCGCCACACGGACGCGTGGTGCTTTACCGAGACAAAATTGATGAAGCGGTGGGCATATTGCGCCTTCGTGATGCTTCTCGTTTGATGTTGGAAAAAAAAGAGTTCAATAAAGAGATGATTTTACGTGCCGCTGATGAAGTCTACTTCATCCCGGAAGGCACACCGCTCAACGTACAATTACTTAAATTCCAACGCAACAAAGAGCGGATTGGCCTGATCGTTGATGAATACGGTGATATCAATGGCTTGATCACTGTTGAAGATATTCTCGAAGAGATTGTGGGGGAATTCACCACCTCGATGGCACCAAGCTTAGCCGATGAAATTACCCCACAAAGTGATGGCAGCTTCTTGATTGATGGCAGCGCAAATATCCGTGACATTAACAAAGGGCTGAAGTGGAAACTGCCAACAACGGGCCCAAGAACCTTAAACGGTTTACTTTTGGAGCACCTTGAAGATATTCCAAGTAGCCATTTAAGTGTCAAAGTCTCTGGCCATGCGATGGAGATTGTGGATGTAGAAGAAAACCGCATTAAGCAGGTTAAAGTCTTTCCACGCAAAACCAAAAAACATTAATCGCCAGTCACTGCATAAAAGAAAGAAAAAAAGCTTGGTCACTGCCAAGCTTTTTGTTTTTAAAGGGCCAGATCTGGCGATCTTTAATCCACTTTCAGCTCTTTGAGCATCGACTCAGGTAAAGCAAGCTCATCATTTTTATTCACCGCAATACCTGCTGTGATAATCGCTTGAGCAATCTCTTTAGCTTCTGTTAACGAGTGCATTGAGGCTGTACCACATTGGTATTCGTTTAGTTCAGGGATCTGATCTTGGCTCTCTACTTTTAGCACATCATGCATCGCCGCTAACCACGCTTGCGCCACTTGCGCTTCTGTTGGCGCGCCAATCAAACTCATGTAAAAACCTGTGCGGCAGCCCATAGGTGAGATGTCGATGATTTCTACATCATGACCATTTAAGTGCGCGCGCATAAAGCCAGCATATAAATGTTCTAAAGTGTGGATCCCTTTTTCTGAAAGAATATCTTTGTTTGGAGCAGTAAAACGGAGATCAAATACGGTGATTGTATCCCCTTTAGGCGTCTGCATATTTTTTGCCACACGTACCGCAGGCGCATGCATACGAGTGTGATCTACAGTAAAACTGTCGAGTAATGGCATTGCTTTCTCCTTATTTGGCAAAGAGCGATGCTCTGCCTATCAATGTTAGATTATGATCGAGAGATCATTTTAGGTACGAAAAATAGCTTTCAAGAAATTCTTCAAAACTTTGAGTATCGTGTTGTTCTATCTGTTGCTGAGCGGCTCGAGAACGCAGCACTTCCTCTTCCATCACAGACTCAGAATAAGTTTGATAGTGATGTGCCAGGTTGGCTTGTCGGTATTCGGTTCCTAATGCACAACCCACCTTACCTAGACCGCCAAACTGTTTAGTCTGTTCAAGTAGTTGGGCGGAAAAGGTTAATTCTGGATTATCAATCCACGAGCTTAGTTTCTCGCATACGGCTTGGTATGCGTTGCCACCACAAGCGTTATCCATTACTTGCGCTATTTTACGTAAGTCATCGAATACATTATGCGCCCACGCTTGCAGCGTCAGTTTCTCACCGCGACAGCCAATTTGTAACTCTAAACCTGGTTTACGACCTTCTAAAATCACTTTGTTCCAGTTATCTCGCCAACATGCCAGCTCACAATTGTCCATCGGATCTGAATCTGAAAGAGCTGTCCAAGTGAGGAACAGATCGAGAAAACGCACTTGATCTTCAGTAATACCAATCGGGCTAAACGGGTTTACGTCTAACGAACGCACTTCGATGTATTCGACTCCGCCTCTCTCTAACGCTTGTGACGGCTTTTCGTCATTTTTGGCCACACGCTTAGGACGGATCGGTGCATAGAGTTCGTTTTCTATCTGCAAAACATTGCTGTTGAGCTGACGATGTTCACCATCGACATACACGCCTAGTTCTGCAAACTCTTTTGATGGAGTGCGGATCGCCTGATTCAACCCTTCTAGATATTGATCCAAGCTATTAAAACCAATTTGCAAGCCACTTTGCGCGCTATTGGTATAACCTAAATCACTGAGGCGCAACGAGGTAGCATGAGGCAAATAAAGCGTTTTACCAATATTTTCAAATGGCAGATGGCTTTCACGTCCGCGCACAAACGATGAACATAACGCAGGTGATGCGCCAAAGAAATAGGGAATAAGCCAGCCAAAACGGTAGTAATTACGAATCACACCAAAATAGGCTTCCGATTTTGTCTCAGTACGCTGGGATTCAGTTTGCTCGCCATGCAAGGCATCCCAAAATGATTCTGGAAATGAAAAATTGAAATGCACGCCAGAAATGATCTGCATTAAGCTGCCGTAACGACGCTTTAAGCCTTCTCGATAAAGGGTTTTCATTTTACCCGTATTCGATGAACCATATTGCGCCAGTTCGATATCATCTTCGCTGCCAACATAACAAGGCATAGAAAGCGGCCACATCTTTTCGTCACCCAATTTGGTTTGAGCAAAATGGTGAATATCCGCCAGTTGTGAGAGTAAAGTCGGCACGTCATGAGAGACTGGTGTAATAAATTCAAGCAATGACTCCGCAAAATCAGTGGTGATCCAACGGTTGGTTAATGCGCTGCCGAGTGCTTCTGGATGAGGAGTCAGAGCTAACGAGCCTTCTGGGGTATAGCGTAACGTTTCACGCTCAACGCCTCGGCCAAACTGCTTAAACACTTCTGATTTTTTAGTGACTTGTTCAAGTCGTGCGGCAAAATTAGTCAAAATAATGATTCGCTTATAGGTGAATGATCCGAATGAAAGCGGCTCTAACTCAGCAAGAGAGTAGAATGGAGGCAAACAATCTGCCCCCTATAAATGTGTACTCTAGCGGATGATTTCAAGCTCTTCTACGGGAATATCTAATTTTTCAAGTTGTGGCTTCAACGTTTTCGCATCACCCACCACGATAATTTGATACTCTTGTGGTGCAAACCATTTAGCGGCGAGTTTATTGAGCGTTGATTTTTTTACGTTTTCTACCAGTTCATTTCGTTGCTGTAGGTAATCTTCATCCAAACTATAGGTCAAAATATTACTAAGCAACTGCGCTTTTTGTGATGGTGTTTCATACGTCAGTGCATCTTGTTGGCCGACAGCAAGGCGCATAAATTTTAGCTCTTGGTCGGTTAAGCCACTTTGACTGAATGTTGCCATCTCTTTTTCTATTTCAACGATTGAAGCTACAGTGGCATCAGCACGCACTTGAGCATTGAAAACGATAGCGCCCACTTCTCGATTGCTCGCGAAATAACTCCCAGCGCCATAGGTGTAGCCTTTATCTTCACGCAAATTCTGATTAATGCGGCTGTTAAAGTTACCCGCTAAATTGAAGTTAGCCAGTTGGCTGAGAAAAAGCTCGCCAGTGGCATCGAAAGGCAACCCTTTTCGCACAAAACGGACGATGCTCTGCGGCGCATCAGGCTTATCAACCAGATATATCTTCCGCTCTGTCAGTGGGTTCACTACTTGGGGACGTAACAAAGGAGAAGCTTCACCGCGCCACTGCCCTAAAAAGGTTAACTGTTTAGCGACCTCTTTTTTGGAAATATCGCCAACGACAACGATTTGCGTACCATGTGGCGTGTAATGTTTCGCATAAAAGCGTTTTACATCTTCTAATGTTAAATCGTTTAGTGATTGCTCAGTGCCTTCACTTGAACGCGCAAAAATAGAGTTGCCAAACAGTACTTGACGAGTAGCTTGTGAAGCAAGCCATCCCGGTGTTTGATGCTGATAAACCAACCCTTCCAGCATCTGCTGCTTCAGCCGTGTAAAATCACTCTCTTTGAAAGCAGGATGAAATAAAACTTCTTCAACCACATCCAATGTTGCTGCAACATTCTTCTTCAAACTAGAGACCATAATACTGGTCGAATACTCATTGGCAGTAACACTGATAGTCGAACCTAACGTGTCGAGTTGAGCTTGAATCGCTTCTACTGAGCGTCGAGTTGAGCCTTCTTCAAGTAGCGCCGCGGTTAAATTAGCTAACCCTTCTTTGCCACGCGCGGCATGTCGCTCCCCTGCTGGTAAATTGATATTAATTAGCACGGTCGGCGTTTCGCTGGTTTGTGTGGCTAATAACTCAATACCGTTATCAAAATAGAGTTCATACAGTGTCGGCATTTGTGCTTTCACACCTTTTGCCACAGAAGGCATGATTGAGCGATCAAATGGATCTTCAACCTGGCGATAAGCCAATTGATCTTCGGTTATCGTTTGATGCTCGGGCAGCACTCTTTTAGGGGGTACGAAATTAGCTTTTTGAACGGCAAGCTCGGCTTTATGTTTAGGCACAACACTTAAGGTAACCTTATGTTGATGAGCAATGAAGCGCTGATAAGCCTGTTGAATTGACTCTGGGGTGACCGCATGAATCTGAGCTAATTGCTGCTCTAGGCGATCAGGCTGCCCATAAAACGTTTCGTTGGACGCAAGCTGCGTCACTTTTCCAGATACGCTTTGCAGCGCAAAGACCGCATTCGCTTCCGCCATACCGGTAATTTGATCAAGTCGACTCTGATCTACCCCTTGCTGTTCAAACTGACTGAGTGTTTGCATTAACTCTCGATACAAGGGAGCAAGCTGAGCTTTTTCACCCGAAGGGGCCATGGCATAAACATAGAAGGTACAAGCCAATTCGGCGCAATCTTGGAATGCACCCGCATTGACGGCTTTTTGAGTTTTGACCAACGCTTGGTAGAGATAACTATTGGTGCCGCTGCCTAACACTTTGGCAAGCGCATCTAACGAGGCTTGACTTTGAGCACCGCGATATTCTGTTGGCCAGCCCACCACAACCATAGGTTGCTGAATGCGATCTTCCAAGGTAATGAAACGATCTTGCGCCAACTGGGCCGGCTGTTTAGGTGCGTTATCAACGGCTGGGCCTGCCGGTATGGTGCCAAAATATTGATTAACCCATTCAAGTGTTTGCTGAACATCAATATCACCACCAATGGTCAGCACTGCATTATTCGGCCCATACCAACGTAAGAAAAACGCTTTAAGATCGTTGACGTCCACTCGGTCAAGATCTTCGACATAACCAATGGTTTGCCATGAATAAGGGTGTCCTTCGGCATACATCGCCTCCGCCATTTTTTCCCACATCAAGCCATAGGGGCGGTTGTCGTAGTTTTGTGCGCGTTCGTTTTTTACTGTGTCACGTTGGATCTCAAATTTACGTTGAGAAACCGCGTTGAGTAAAAATCCCATCCGATCAGATTCGAGCCACAACACTTTTTCTAGCTGATTTGAAGGCACGGTTTGGTAATAATTAGTACGGTCACGGTTGGTACTCCCATTCATGGTTCCTCCCGCTTCGGTGATCAAACGAAAATGTTCTTGATCGCCAACGTGCTCCGTTCCTTGAAACATCATGTGTTCAAAGAAATGAGCAAACCCTGATTTTCCAACCTCTTCACGTGCCGAACCGACATGATAAGTGACATCGACATGCACTAAAGGATCTGAGTGATCCGGTGAGAGCACGACAGTAAGACCATTATCGAGCTGATATTTTGCATAAGGGATCATCACTTTTTCTGGTTGGGCATCCACTTGCTCAATCAGCGTAACCCCTTTCGGTAATGATGAAAAAAAAGCGATAGGTGCGACCGTTGATGAACAGCCATAAATGGCAATAAGAGAAAGGGCACCTAGCCAAATTTTTCTCATAACAGCTCCTTAGAAAAAACCATAGAATACAGCGGCAAGCATGATGTAACGCAGTGCTTTGCCGATCAAAATAATGACAAAAGTAGGTAAAAATTTCATGCGTAGCCAACCTGCGGCCAAACAAAGCACATCACCCACCACAGGTAGCCAACTAAATAAGAGAGCCCAATAACCATATTTATTGAGCCAAGCTAACGCTTTATGACCGTGCTTTTCGCTTTCAGTTCGATTAGGCAACCAGATACCGAGCCAATAGTTGGTCAGACCGCCGAGGGTATTGCCAGCGCTTGCAACGGCGATAACCCAAAATACGGGAAATTGATTCAGGCTTAATGTGGCGAATAAACTCGCTTCTGAGCTTCCCGGTAATAAGGTAGCACTGAGAAAACCACTAAAAAAAAGCACCCACAGAGCAGAGCCAGCAAACCAATACGAGAGCGGTTCCAAATAGGTGCTAAAAATGTCTAACATTTCATATCAAGAAGAACTTTGCCTCGAGTATGGCCTGTTTCAATCTGTTGATGAGCCGCAGCCACTTCCGCCATCGGATAAACAGCTTGAATTTCCGTTTTCAATAAGCCAACGCTGACCATATAAAGCATGGTATCAAGCTGTTCAGGATTAGGATCAACTAACATGCCTGTAGCTTCAAAACCAAGTAATTTTGCTTTTTCACAAATAAGCTCAGCACTTAGAGTCGGAACAGTAACGACACGCGCATGATCTTTCAAGCATTTCAAAGCGTCGAGAGCCGCATCACCCCCGACTAAATCAATCAGCACATCCACTTCTTCTAAACGCTGTGAAGCAGGAGCAAAATTGTAATTAATCGCATGAGCACCAAGAGTCGCTAAATAATCCAAATTTTGTTCGCTGCACGTGGTATACACTTCGGCTTTTGCTGCTAAAGCAATTTGTACCGCTAAGTGCCCGACACCACCAGCGCCCGCGAGGATCAATACGCGATCCCCCTCTTTCACTTGCGCTTTATTTAGGGCTTGCGCCGCCGTTTGCCCTGCCAGTGGCAGCACCGCTGCTGCTTCTAAGGTCACAGCATCAGGAACAAGACTGAGTTCGCTTTCTGCCACACACAGGTATTGGCTGTAACCGCCGCCACGCAACGGAAACCCAACAAAGCCCGCCACATTATCTCCAATTTGAAAGCGGCGATTATCTTCCCCCACCTCAACAACTTGTCCAGAAATATCGTAACCTGGCACCCATGGCAGCTTATCTTTGTTTTGCGCTGCAGCCCACCCCAGACCCGCCCGAGTTTTTACATCAATAGGGTTTACACCAGCAAAAGCCACTTTCATTAACACTTCGCCAGCCTTAGGTTGAGGAACGTCACTGGTTTGAATAACGAGCACCTCTGGTCCACCAAACTCAGTAATTGCGATCTGTTTATTATCCATGTCAAACTTCCCTATTGATAAAAAGAAAGGGATGCCTCAGCATCCCTTTGAATATATACCATTTTATTGCTTCTAGTTAATCTTTAGCTCGCAAAATAACCATCAGCTCGTCTAGGCTTAGCCAACAAGAGCAAGCAAAACGCCTGCTGCAACAGCAGAGCCCAGTACACCTGCTACATTTGGCCCCATGGCGTGCATCAGTAAGAAGTTCTGTGGATTAGCTTCAAGCCCCACTTTGTTCACTACTCGCGCCGCCATCGGTACCGCAGACACACCAGCAGCGCCAATAAGAGGATTAATATCCTCTTTCGAGAATTTATTAAGCACTTTCGCCATCAACACACCACCAGCCGTACCAATACTGAAAGCAATAGCACCGAGCGCCAAAATACCTAATGTTTCCAAGTTCAAAAACTTATCAGCCTGCAGTTTAGAACCAACGCCTAAGCCTAAGAAGATAGTAACGATGTTGATCAGTTCATTTTGCGCTGTCTTGGATAGACGCTCAACCACACCCGATTCACGCATTAAATTACCTAGACAGAACATACCCACTAATGGCGTTGCTGACGGTAAAAATAGAATCGTCATCAATAGCACCGCCAAAGGAAACAGTATTTTTTCTGTCTTCCCAACGTGGCGTAGCTGAGCCATTTTGATTTTTCGCTCTTCAGGTGTTGTGAGTGCCTTCATAATCGGTGGCTGAATGATAGGGACTAATGCCATATAGCTATAAGCCGCCACAGCGATTGCACCTAATAAATCCGGCGATAATTTACTGGCAAGGAAAATAGCGGTTGGGCCATCGGCTCCACCAATGATGGCGATGGACGCAGCATCGGCCATGGTAAATTCCATACCCGGTACATAGTTGAGTAATATCGCACCAAACAGGGTGGCGAAAATACCAAACTGAGCGGCCGCACCTAGCCATAACGTTTTAGGGTTTGCAATCAACGCCCCGAAATCGGTCATCGCGCCCACGCCCATAAAAATCAGCAGTGGAAAAACGCCCGTCTCAATACCAACATGATAAACGTAATAAAGCAGACCGCCGGGTTCGGTAAAACCCGCATTCGGAATATTCGCTAAAATCGCACCAAAGCCGATCGGCAATAACAGCAATGGCTCAAAGCCTTTGCGAATAGCCAAAAACAGCAGTAAACAACCGACCAAAATCATGCAGATTTGGCCTAGCTGAAAATTAGCGATCCCTGTTTCAGACCATAAGGTCAGTAATCCGTCCATGGTTCTCCCTTACGCTAAGCTCAGCAATAGTGCACCAACAGTCACAGCATCACCCTCTTTGACATGAAGATCTTGAACAATACCGCCACGTGCCGCACGGATCTCGGTTTCCATCTTCATCGCTTCCAGAATCACTAACACATCCCCTTCTAACACCTCAGAACCAGCTTGAACATTCACTTTAAAAATGTTGCCAGCGAGTGGTGAAGGAACGGCTTCTGCATTGTTACTTGCTGGCACGCTTGGTGACTGTGCTGCTTGAGACTGGCTGGCAGAAATCGAGCTAAGCTGGCCTTCTGGCCCCACTTCAACCGTGTAAATTTGCCCATCCACTTTAACACTGTAGGTTTCAATACCACCTTTTGTCACAACGGTAGCAGGTGTAGGTTTGGCTGACTCCAAGGTTGGCGCAGGCTCAAATGCATCCGGATTGTGACGATTTTTCAAGAACTTCAAACCGACTTGTGGGAACAATGCGTAAGTCAGAACATCATCCACCGTATCTGCCGCTAATGAAATTCCCTCTGCTTTTGCCTTTTCGAGCAATTCAGTGGTCAACACGACCATTTCTGCATCCAACAAATCGGCTGGACGGCAAGTGATCGGCGTAAGGTTACCCAACACCTTGGCTTGCAACTCAGCATTCACTGGCGCAGGCGTTGCACCGTATTCACCTTTTAATACCCCTGCAGTTTCTTTCGTGATGCTCTTATAGCGCTCACCAGTAAGGACGTTGATCACCGCTTGTGTTCCCACGATTTGAGATGTTGGAGTCACAAGGGGAATGAAACCTAAATCTTTTCGCACACGAGGGATCTCTTCAAGAACCTCATCAAGGCGATCGGCCGCTCCTTGTTCTTTTAGTTGACCTTCCATATTAGTCAACATACCACCAGGAACCTGCGCAATAAGAATACGAGAATCGACACCTTTTAACTGCCCTTCCCATTTAGCGTATTTCTTACGCACTTCACGAAAATAAGTGGCAATCGGTTCAAGCTGTGTCAGGCTCAGACCCGTATCACGCTCGGTTCCTTCAAGCATAGCGACCACTGTTTCGGTTGGTGTGTGCCCGTAAGTTTGGCTCATTGACGAGATAGCGGTATCCAAAATATCGATACCAGCTTCTACCGCTTTAACGGCTGTTGCCGCTGAAAGACCAGTCGTTGCATGGCTGTGCAGCGCTAAAGGTACGGCACAAGAGGATTTAATACGGGTAATCAGATCTTCAGCTTCATACGGCTTGAGCAACCCAGACATATCTTTAATACACAAAGAGTGGCAGCCGAGATCTTCCAACCGCTTGGCAAGATCAACCCAAGTATCTGAATTATGAACAGGGCTAGTGGTGTAAGACAGTGTACCCTGCGCGTGTGCGCCAACATCAATTGTCGCTTTAACCGCTTTTTCAAAATTGCGAACATCATTCATCGCATCAAAAATACGGAAAACATCCATACCATTCGCGTGAGCTCGTTCGACAAACTTTTCAACAACATCGTCAGCATAGTGGCGATAGCCTAGTAAATTCTGGCCGCGTAGCAACATTTGCATTGGGGTATTGGGCATCGCTTGCTTAAGCGAACGTAAACGCTCCCATGGATCTTCACCGAGAAAACGGATACAAGCATCAAACGTTGCTCCTCCCCAAGTTTCCAGTGACCAATAACCGATCTTATCGAGCTCTGCTGCAATAGGCAGCATGTCTTCGATACGCATGCGCGTGGCAAATAGTGACTGATGGGCATCACGAAGGACCACATCCGTAATAGCTAGTGGTTTAGACATGCTCATAAACTCCTTTTCATCCTTTCTATGCTATTTAGCTAATGCGCGGTGCTGATGCACTGCTGCAGAAATTGCCGCCACAATTTGCGGGCTCACAGCTGAAGGGTTTGGTTGAACTTTTCGATGTGGAATCGGCGCTGCGATCGGTTGTGGTACTTCTTCCGGTACCAAGGTTGACATTAACCGAACGAGATAAACGAGAATAGTTAGAAAAATAAAGACTACAGCCATCCCCGTAATCATAAGGGTGGCGGCGTCAACTAATAGGCTTCCAATAGTAGTCATGTTGCTTCCTTTCTGTGTCATCCTGACAACAATTGCTACGCATTTTTACAAATGCGATCTTGGCAAGTGGACTAGGATTATCTCGATTGGTTAATAATTGTCAATTTTGTTTAAGGGACTCTTGTAGATAACACACAAAATCGGCGAACAATTACTCACACAAATCACAAAACTCTGAATTTTCTCTATTAAGAAGGGCATTTAACTAGCCAATACGGCTACGTTAATCAAAAAATGATGCAGATACTGAGAGGGAGTTAAAACATTGCAGATTAACAAGATAAAACAAATAGTTGCCATTTTCAATTTAACAAAATAGCAACAAAAAACCAACATAAAAAAAGCCCCGCACAATGCGAGGCTTCTTAATAAATGGCGCGCTCAGGAGGATTCGAACCTCCGACCGCCTGGTTCGTAGCCAGGTACTCTATCCAGCTGAGCTATGAGCGCGCAAGGTTTTGATATTAATCAGCGATAATCGTTAACAATATCAGGGTCAATGACCCTTTGAATAAGTGGCGCGTCCTGGAGGATTCGAACCTCCGACCGCCTGGTTCGTAGCCAGGTACTCTATCCAGCTGAGCTAAGGACGCGCAGAGTTAATGACAGTATCACTAACTTTAAATAAGTGGCGCGCTCAGGAGGATTCGAACCTCCGACCGCCTGGTTCGTAGCCAGGTACTCTATCCAGCTGAGCTATGAGCGCGCAAAGTTTTGATATTAATCAGCGATGATCGTTAACAATATCAGGGTCAATGACCCTTTGAATAAGTGGCGCGTCCTGGAGGATTCGAACCTCCGACCGCCTGGTTCGTAGCCAGGTACTCTATCCAGCTGAGCTAAGGACGCGCAGAGTTAATGACAGTATCACTAACTTTCAATAAGTGGCGCGCTCAGGAGGATTCGAACCTCCGACCGCCTGGTTCGTAGCCAGGTACTCTATCCAGCTGAGCTATGAGCGCGCAAGATGTGAATTACATCACAAAAATTTTATTTCTGAACAAAAAAATTGACTCATGGTCAATAAATGGCGGTGAGGGAGGGATTCGAACCCTCGATACGGCTATAAACCGTATACTCCCTTAGCAGGGGAGCGCCTTCGGCCTCTCGGCCACCTCACCGCATTTTCACATTCAATCTTACGAAAGAATATGGCGCGTCCTGGAGGATTCGAACCTCCGACCGCCTGGTTCGTAGCCAGGTACTCTATCCAGCTGAGCTAAGGACGCACATTGTTCTTTATTTGGATGCTAAACCAAATAAGCAAGAATGGCGGTGAGGGAGGGATTCGAACCCTCGATACGGCTATAAACCGTATACTCCCTTAGCAGGGGAGCGCCTTCGGCCTCTCGGCCACCTCACCGTCTTGCGGAGGCACATATTACTTTTTACCAAAAATATGTCAAACACTTTCTTGGTAAAAGCGACAAAAATCAAATCAACCGTTGGCTATTTAATCAAAGCGCTGTGAAATTAAACTTTTCTGTCATATCAGTGACTTCAAAGCATAAAAAAGGCCAGCAAAATTCGCTAGCCTTCCTTGTGATAATTAGTAGTTGCTAGGTGCAACACTACCATTACCTTTTTCAGCTTGAATGCGCATGTAGATTTCTTCACGGTGGACAGAAACCTCTTTCGGTGCATTCACACCGATACGCACTTGGTTACCTTTTACACCAAGAACTGTTACTGTCACTTCATCACCGATCATTAGTGTTTCGCCAACGCGGCGAGTCAAAATTAGCATTCTTTGCTCCTTGAGTAATCTCTGTATTATATTGCAACTGCGCTATTATCCACTAAAAGTTATATTTTCGTAAACTATCTATTAGTGCGCTCTCACCCTAAAGAGACATGTTTTAGGTGAAAAGCTAATAGCTCATCTGACGTTATATAGGCCTCATGTAAAATATTGGCTGCCTTATCAACATGTTGTGGCTGCATAACTAGCATTAACGATTGTTTATCAACCGAAAGGGAACTCACTTCGATCCCTTGTTCTGCAAGTAATTCACATGAGCGTTCAACTAATTCCTGAGCTAGTAAACCTACCGTGGTCAATAAACTAACGGGTTCACTATTACGGATTTTGTCATTGAAAACCAGAGCTAATTTAGCACAAGCGTCTCGTTTTATAATGACACCTGTCCATTCTGCCTCTTCGATCACACTCCACACTTCCACACCGAGCATTTGGCACTGCTTGGCTAAACTCGGGAAATGATCATGTTGCACAGTAATAAGCGCCATGTCGCGTTGAATCGCAATGCCACATACTGCTTTATGACACTGCTCACCTTTGATTAGACTGCCTGCGTTTACATCAAAAGTAGACAATACGCGTAAAGGAACTTCATTTTCCCACGCATATTGCACACAAGGTAAATGCAGAACTTTAGCGCCTTTACGTGCCATTTCTTCCATTGACGGGAAATCAACGATCTCTAATTTTTGAGCCGTTGCAACCACACGTGGATCACATGTGTAAACGCCATCCACATCAGTGAATATTTGACACTCATCGGCTTTAAGAGCTCCCGCTAGCGTCACAGCACTAGTGTCAGAACCTCCACGTCCTAAAGTGGTGATATCCCCATTCTCATTCACACCCTGAAAACCCGCTACCACCACAATATGATCTTGTGCCAGCAACTCGGTAATCGTTCGAGTATCAATCATTTTAATCGTCGCGTCATTGTGTTGATTATCGGTCACAATGTTCGCTTGAGCTCCGGTTAGTGAGCGAGCTGAATAGCCTAATTTATTGAGTGTCATCGCTAATAGCGCCATAGACACTTGCTCACCAGCAGAGAGCAAAACATCAAGTTCCCTTGCAGTTGGTACACTATCGATTTGTTGTGCTAAGCCCAACAGTCGATTGGTTTCTCCTGACATTGCAGAAACAACTACAACCACTTGATTACCATCATTCTTCGCCTTAATGATGTGTTCAGCGACGGTATGGATTCGTTCTATTGAACCCACCGAGGTTCCGCCAAACTTTTGCACGATAAGGGGCTTTTTCACCTATCTTCACCTTCCCAAGACCAAAGTCTCATTAGGACCAAATCGAAAGCAGAGCACTATGTTGAGTATCGATTCAGTAGTTACAAAAACAAAACCAAGCAGATAACTGGCTCGTATCCTATTGCGCCAATTAGACCACTTGGTTTGGTAAATAAAATTACGCCCAATCAAAAAACAGTGATTGAGCGTGACTTATTACAGCGGTTTATAGATGCTCAGCAATCCAAGCATCTACGGAAGCTAAAGCGCTAGGCAAGGCATTAACATCCGTACCTCCCGCTTGAGCCATATCCGGACGGCCGCCACCTTTACCACCCACTTGCAAGGCAACCATATTGACCAGCTCCCCTGCTTTAACTTTAGCGGTAAGATCTTTGGTCACACCCGCAATCAAACCCACTTTATCATCAGCCACATTACCCAGCATGATAATGCCACTGCCTAACTGATTTTTTAGCTCATCAACCATACCACGCAGCGCTTTGTTATCAGCGCCATTAAGTTGAGCAACTAGCACTTTCACACCCGCAATTTCTTTTACATTGCTGATCAGATTGGCACTTTCTTTCGCTGCAAGCTTATCTTTTAACTGCTGCAACTCTTTTTCCAAAGATTTCGCTTTAGCCGCCATTTCAGCCACTTTGACTTCATATTGAGCCTGCTGTTGATCCAATAGATCCAGCGCGCCTTCACCCGTAACCGCTTCAATACGACGAATGCCAGCGGCAATACCGCCTTCAGAAACTATTTTGAATAGGCCGATGTCACCGGTGTTACTTGCGTGAATACCACCACACAGTTCGGTTGAGAAATCACCCATCGACAATACACGAACTTCATCGTCGTACTTTTCACCAAACAGTGCCATAGCACCTTTGGCTTTTGCCGATTCGATGTCCATGATATTGGTTTCAATCGTGTGGTTACGGCGAATTTGCGCGTTCACTAGGCGTTCCACTTCTTTTAGCTCTACGGGCGTCATTGCTTCTAAATGAGAGAAGTCAAAACGCAAGCTTTCCGCTTTTACCAATGAGCCTTTTTGCGCCACGTGCGAACCTAATACTTGGCGAAGTGCAGCATGCAACAAATGTGTGGCAGAGTGGTTCAGTGAAATTGCAGCGCGGCGCTTAGCATCAACAATGGCTTTCACTTCATCGCCTTTGGCGAGTACGCCCTCGATAAGTTCACCGTGATGAGCAATGGCGTTGCCGAGTTTTTGTGTATCTTCAACTTTAAACAAGCCCGTGGCCGTTTGAATAACACCTGCATCACCACATTGACCACCGGATTCAGCGTAGAAAGGTGTTTCACCCAAGATCAAAATCGCTTTATCACCCGCAGATAGAGTGTCAACTTCATTGCCGTCAACAAACATAGCGGCAATGCGGCTCTCGCCTTGTGTCGCGCTGTAGCCACAGAAAGCGGTATTGGTATCAACTTTAATGATTGCATTGTAGTCAGTGCCAAATTGGCCCGCTTCACGCGCTCGTTGACGCTGCTCTTCCATCGCTTTTTCGAAACCTTGTTCGTCAATGGTCAGCTCACGTTCACGTGCAACATCATTAGTTAAATCAGCCGGAAAACCGTAGGTATCGTAAAGTTTAAAGACAGTTTCACCATCCAGTACGCTACCCTCTAAATTATCGAGTGCATCATTGAGGATCGCCATACCGCGTTCAAGAGTGCGACCGAAGTTCTCTTCTTCAATGCGCAGCACTTTTTCTACAAGCGCTTGCTGCTTTTTCAGTTCTTCACCAGCCGTTCCCATCACTTGTGCTAATGGGCCAACCAGTTTGTGGAAGAAGGCACCTTGTGCGCCCAATTTATTACCATGACGCACCGCTCGACGAATAATCCGACGCAGTACATAGCCACGGCCTTCATTCGATGGCATCACACCATCCACAATCAAGAAAGCACAAGAACGGATGTGATCAGCAACAACGCGTAGCGATTGATTGGAAAGATCGTCATAACCCGTTACATCAGCGGCGGCTTTAATCAAGGCTTGAAACACATCAATTTCATAGTTTGAGTGAACACCCTGCATGATCGCAGAAATACGTTCAATACCCATACCGGTATCAACGGAAGGTTTTGGAAGTGGCTCCATCGTGCCATCGGCATGACGGTTAAACTGCATGAAGACGTTGTTCCAAATTTCAATGAAACGATCGCCATCTTCCTCTGCAGAACCTGGAGGACCACCCCAGATATGATCGCCATGATCATAGAAAATTTCAGTACAAGGACCACACGGACCCGTATCACCCATTTGCCAGAAGTTGTCTGACTCATAAGCTTTACCACCCGGTTTATCGCCAATGCGAATAATGCGCTCAGCCGGAATGCCTACTTTTTTATTCCAGATATCAAATGCTTCATCATCGGTTTCATACACGGTAACCAGTAGACGATCAGCGGGCAACTTGAGTGTTACAGTAAGAAACTCCCACGCGTATGCAATAGCGTCTTCTTTGAAGTAATCACCAAAGCTGAAGTTACCCAACATTTCAAAAAAGGTATGGTGACGAGCGGTAAAACCAACGTTTTCCAGATCGTTATGCTTACCACCAGCTCGCACACAACGTTGCGCCGTTGTTGCACGTGTATAAGCACGCTTTTCTAAACCAAGAAAACAATCTTTAAATTGGTTCATTCCTGCATTTGTGAACAACAGGGTTGGGTCATTAGCGGGGACTAATGATGAACTATCAACAATTTGGTGTCCTTTACTTTCAAAGAACGAGAGGAACGCGCGGCGAACCTCATCAGTGCTCATAAACATGCAGCTCTTCCTGAAATACTCAAGTTAGAATTTTGCGTTATTGTAAAGCATGGACAAGAGTTCGACTAGTTTTCTTATAGAAAAGGCATGGCAGGAAATAAATTGCGGATCAGACGAAGAGTTAAGCTTCCGATGATGATAAAGCGTAGCTAATTTGCTCGAAGCTAAAACCTCGATACTGCAAAAAACGCACTTGTTTGGCATGTTCTTTTGAACCTTTTTCCGCAGGTTCTCTGAATTTTTTTTCAGCCACCGCTTTTGCCAATTCAAACCAATCTTGAGGCTCTTGATGTAAAGCGGTTTCAATATCATCGCTACTGACTCTTTTTTGGCTCAGCTCTTGTCGAATACGCCGCTCACCATGACCTTTAGTGACATGTTGTCTTATTTGACTTGCGGCATAGCGCAGTTCATCCAAATAATGGTTCTCAAGGCAGTAACTCATTGTTTGAACGATAATTTCCGCATCATACCCTTTACTCATGAGCTTTTGCTGTAGCTCATGCTCGCTGTGATCTCGCCGACTCAGTAATTGCAATGCGCATTCTTTGCACGATAACGTCGATTTGAATTTAGAGGAATACATACTGTCCCTATTGGTCATGGATAAAACAAAGCCCTGCATTGCAGGGCTTTGTTGAAATATAAACGTGGAGAAGATTACAACTCTTCTTCTTGAGGCATTTCGCTCAAAATAGGTTCTTCAACAATTAACTCGGCTGGATTGAGCAGCATTTCACGTAACTTAGTATCAAGAGCCATGGCGGCGGCTGGATTCTCTCTCAAGAATTTACAGGCGTTTGCTTTACCTTGACCAATTTTATCACCGTTATAGCTATACCAAGCACCCGCTTTCTCAACCAATTTATGTTTCACGCCAAGATCAACCAATTCACCTTCACGGTTAAAACCTTGTCCGTAAAGAATTTGAGTATCCGCTTGTTTAAAGGGAGCCGCGATTTTGTTCTTAACCACTTTAATACGCGTTTCATTACCCACGACTTCGTCACCCTCTTTGATAGAGCCTGTACGACGAATATCTAAACGAACTGAAGCATAGAATTTAAGGGCATTACCACCTGTTGTGGTTTCAGGGTTACCAAACATCACACCAATTTTCATACGGATCTGGTTGATGAAGATACACATGCAGTTGGACTGTTTTAGGTTACCCGTTAACTTACGCATCGCTTGAGAAAGCATACGTGCTTGCAAGCCCATGTGGCTATCGCCCATTTCACCTTCAATTTCAGCTTTTGGTGTCAGTGCAGCCACAGAGTCAATGACGATAACATCAATGGCACCAGAACGGGCCAAGGCATCACAAATTTCAAGCGCTTGTTCGCCCGTATCAGGTTGTGAAACCAACAGCTCATCGATGTTTACACCCAGTTTTTTAGCATAAATTGGGTCAAGGGCATGTTCTGCATCGATAAAAGCACAGGTTTTACCCACTCGTTGTGCTGCTGCGATCAATTCCAGCGTTAACGTTGTTTTTCCTGATGATTCAGGGCCGTAGACTTCAACGATACGTCCCATTGGTAAACCGCCAGCACCCAATGCAATATCTAAAGAAAGTGAACCGGTAGAAATGGTTTCAACATCCATTGTACGGTTGTCACCAAGGCGCATGATCGAACCTTTACCAAATTGCTTTTCAATTTGACCCAGTGCTGCGGCTAGCGCCTTCTGCTTATTTTCGTCCATTACTTTCTCCAAACTGTCGCTGTGGGTAGCGGCTCGTTAAATTTTTTATCGACTCTTTAGTCGCCAATTGGGGTTAATTATACTGTTGATTCATACAGTGTCTATAGCTGTGTCGAAAAAATTTCGACTAGGTTCAATTTGGCTGCGATAAAAAGTGACTCACCACTTGTAATGCATGAGTAATCGCCTGCTTGCGCACCTGCGCGCGATCACCTTTAAAACAAAGCGTCTCAGCACGTTCCCAGCCTTGCTTAGAAGCCCATGCAAAGCATACGGTTCCCACTGGTTTTTCTGCGCTACCACCGTCAGGACCAGCAATACCACTGATCGCTACACCAATAGTGGCTTGGGAATGCAAAAGTGCTCCTTGTACCATTTCGCGCACAACGGGTTCTGAAACCGCGCCAAAATCCACCAGTGTCTGTGCTTTGACACCGAGCATCTCTTGTTTAGCGAGATTACTGTAGGTCACAAATGACCGCTCAAACCAAGCCGAACTTCCTGCAACCTCGGTAAGTGCAAATGCCACACCACCGCCAGTGCATGATTCAGCACTGGTGAGGATCTCTTTTTGTGCTAACAATTGCTGACCTAATTGTTCACTTAATGCAAAAATCGCTTTCATTACGCCCTCTCCAAAGCCACGTTATTTTCGCTTGAACCTTTATAGCAGATTGAATCTCCAGAAAACAGAATGGGCACGCAAGCGTACCCATTCTGAATCGTTCTCCGTTGTATTTAGATCTCAAACATTAAACTATCTGCGTCTAAGAATGGCCAACGAATGGTGTGCGGAGTACTGCTCTCCCCACCAAAAAAGTAGCCCACTTGTGGTGTAGCAAAGGTTTTGTCGCCTCGTGTGAGCGGTTGTTCACTCAATGCTCTATGGGTTAATTTTGCTTCCCATAATTGCTCACTCTCCCAGCCGACTGGCGCGAGTTCAACTCGCACTTCAGCGCCGACAGGGTTAACAGAGACCACTTCAAAAGGCAATGAAGCTTGGCTATTTTGTTTGTTCGATAGGCTCAACTCATGGCTGCGCACATACAACTTTCCTGATTGATTAATCGCGTGATCTTTCGGCGGTAAGATAAACGATTGGCCATTGACCCACTGCTCGTTATTCCAGTTGGCTTGGAATACATTCACATTGCCAAAAAAGTCAAAGACGAAGCGACTGTTCGGTTGAGCATAAAGCTGCACTGGCGAGTCGATCTGTTCGATGCGGCCATTGCTCATCACGACCACGCGATCAGAGAGTTCAAGTGCTTCATCTTGATCGTGGGTGACAAATACGCTCGTAAAACCGAGCTCTTCGTGCAAGCTGCGCAACCAGCGGCGCAATTCTTTACGCACTTTGGCATCCAGTGCGCCAAAAGGCTCATCCAGCAGTAGCACTTCCGGCTTTGTTGCAAGAGCGCGAGCCAAGGCGATGCGCTGCTTTTGCCCGCCGGACAGTTGTTCAGGATAGCGCTCAGCTAAATGGCCAAGTTGTACAATATCCAATAGCTGTTTGACTCTTTTGGTGATCTCCGCCGCCGCTGGTCTATGACGGCGATCCATCACTTGCAAACCAAACGCGACATTGTCGGCCACCGTCATATGACGAAAAAGTGCGTAGTTTTGGAACACAAAGCCAACTCGGCGCTCGCGGACGTGGACATGAGTCACATCGCGATCTCTAAAATGAATGGTTCCGCTATCAGCACCTTCAAGGCCGGCAATAATACGCAACAAAGTGGTTTTGCCTGAGCCTGAAGGACCAAGTAAGCCAATCATCTCGCCATCATCAATCTGTAACGAGAGCGGAGAGAGCGCTTGAAATTGACCAAATTGTTTGGAAATGTTGTCTAAACGTATACTCATACCGTCTCTTGCTCTCTGTTCGTTTTTGTCTGATTGTTGTGTTGACGCCATTCAACATAAGCTTTAAAAACTAAGGTTAATAATGCAATGAAAGCCAATAGCGAGGCGCTAGCAAACGCCGCTTCCGATTGATAATCTTCATACAGTAGCTGCACATGTAGCGGTAAGGTATTGGTTTCACCACGAATATTGCCAGACACAACCGCTACTGCGCCAAATTCACCAATGGCACGCGCATTGGTTAGGATGACACCGTAAATCAGTGCCCATTTAATATTCGGTAAGGTGACGCGACGAAACAGTTGCCACCAAGATGCACCCAAAATAACCGCGGCTTCTTCATCCGAGCGGCCTTGCTGCTGCATCAGCGGGATCAGCTCACGCGCGACAAACGGGCAAGTCACAAAAACCGTGACCAATAAAATTCCCGGCCAAGCAAACATCACTTGCAGATCGCGCTCAAACAACCACTCGCCTAACCAGCCGCTGCTGCCGTAAAGCAGTAAATACAGAAGGCCTGCAACAACCGGTGATACGGCAAACGGAATATCAATTAAAGTGGTTAATATTTTTCTACCCGGAAATTCAAAACGAGTCACTGCCCAAGCTAATAACACGCCGAACACTAAGTTAATTGGCACCGTGAGTAGCGCAACTAGCAGTGTTAAACCAATGGCATGACGCGTATCGGGTTCAATTAAATGACTAATATAAGTCGATAAACCACTGGCAAAGGCTTGTTTGAAAATGCTCACTAGCGGGATAATCAGCAACAATGCAACCCAAAACAGCGCAAAGCTAATCAAACTCCACTTCACCCAAGGTGCTTCACCGACTCGTAACGGTTGATGTGCTTTCATCATCGGTTCCTTAATGTCCATGAATTCGACGCAGGTATGCGCCCTGCCATAGATTGATCAGTAGTAGCAGCGATAACGATGCCATCAATACTACCGAGGCAATGGCACTCGCCGCCGGAAAATCAAATTCTTGTAAGCGTACAAAAATCATTAATGAGGTAATTTCACTGACGTAAGGCATATTGCCCGCAATGAAAATCACTGCACCAAACTCGCCCAAGCTACGCGTAAATGAGAGTGCAATACCAACCAATAGTGCTGGACGAATCGAAGGCATGATCACTTTCCAAAATACGGCGCTGTCTGATGCGCCTAACGTCATTCCCGCTTCTTCCTCTTCTTTGGAGATCTCTTCCAAGACGGGTTGTACCGTGCGCACCACAAACGGAATACTGGTAAACGCCATCGCGACAACAATCCCCAAGGGGGTATAAGCCACTTTAATTCCAAGCTCGCCAAGTACGCTGCCCACCCAGCCATTGGATGAGTAAAGCGTCGCCAACGTGATGCCTGCAACGGCGGTAGGCAAAGCAAACGGTAAATCGACTAAAGCATCAAGAATACGTTTGCCATAAAAATCATAACGAACCAGCACCCAAGCGAGCAATAATCCTAGCAAGCCATTAAACAATGAGGCGATGAGTGCCGCGCCCACCGTTACTTTGTAACTGGCCAGTACACGAGGGTCCGCCACCACCTGCCAATACTCGGTGAGCGACATTTGGCTCGTTTGCATAATCAAACCACTGGCGGGCAATAGCAGCACTAAGCTGACAAAAAACAGCGAAGTACCGAGGCTAATACCAAATCCGGGTAGCACCCTTTTATGGCGTGGGCGAGATAAAGAAGCGGTGAAGGAATGGCTCATAAACCCTCGAAACAAAACGGATGCGTAAGAAAACCACCCACACTCAGCGCAGGTGGCGATGACGAATTAACGACGTTGAAGTTGGTCAAGCTTCGCGCCATTGGCAAAATGAAGTTTCATGGCATTTTCCCACCCACCAGCAATGCTCTCAACTGTTAGCAATTCAACTTCAGGGAAGCGATCAGCAAATTCTGCGTTCACTTTTTCATCATGAACGCGGTAATTAAACCCAGCCAGCAAACGTTGCGCTTCTTCACTGTACAGATAAGCGAGATATTCGTTGGCTACCTCAAGCGTGCCTTTACGCTTGGCATTTTTTTCCACCACGGCCACAGGAAACTCGGCCAAGATAGAAGTCTTAGGCACCACGACTTGATATTCATCCACGCCATACTGCTGACGAATATTGTTCACTTCAGATTCAAACGTAATCAGCACATCGCCAATGCCACGTTCAACAAACGAAGTAGTCGCACCACGGCCGCCAGTATCAAATACCGCTACATTAGCTAAAAATTGTTTGAGGAATTGATCCTGCTCGGCTTGGTTCTCTTTGCCAAAAGTCTTTTGTGCATAACCGACCGCGGCCAAATAGGTATAACGTGCATTACCTGAGGTTTTAGGATTGGGGAATACAGAAGCCACATCAGCTTTAGCGAGATCGCCCCAATCTTGAATATTTTTTGGATTTCCCTTGCGCACTAAAAATGCGGTCGTGGAGTAGTAAGGTGAGCTTGCATTGGGCAATTTTTCTTGCCAATTAGCATCGATAAGCTTGCCACGATCGTGCAGCACCTGAACATCTGTTACCTGATTGAATGTCACTACATCGGCGGCTAACCCCTGCAAAATTGAGCGAGCTTGCGCAGATGACCCACCGTGCGACTGTTTGATCTCCACTGTTTGGCCTGTCTTTTGTTGCCAGTGTTTTTCAAACACTGGGTTATAAGAAGCAAACAGCTCGCGAGCGATGTCGTACGATGAGTTGAGAATGGTTTGATCCGCGGCCGAAACATTCAACGATCCTACGGCTAATAAGCTGGCTAAGGCTGACTTGATGAACTTCATATATTGCTACTCCCTAATCACTACGGCCAAAATGGCGTCCTTGGCAATTAGAGTATGAGGAAAATGAATTATAACAAAGAGGATAACTAGAACTTTTTGGAATAAACTCTAGCAATAAATTGTATGCCAATTATCAGCACGACTTTATAGTAGTGTTCGGTAAGGTGGATACGTCATCTTACTCTTCCGACTAAAAAAATTAAGGACAACATGATGGCGGACTTTCCAACGATTGAAGCATATGTCGGGCAAACGCCTTTAGTTCGCTTGCAGCGACTGGCGGCTCACACCTCAAGCACCGTATTGGTCAAGCTAGAAGGCAATAACCCAGCAGGTTCAGTCAAAGATCGCCCAGCACTCAATATGATAGTGCAAGCAGAGCGTCGCCAAGAGCTCCAACCGGGCGATACCATCATTGAAGCGACCAGCGGCAACACGGGTATTGCGCTGGCAATGGCGGCCGCCATCAAAGGCTACAAAATGATTTTAATCATGCCAGATAATGCCACTCAAGAGCGTAAAGACGCGATGAAAGCGTATGGTTGTGAGCTCATTTTAGTCAGCAAAGAGCAAGGCATGGAAGGAGCGCGCGATTTAGCATTAAAAATGCAAAGTGAAGGCAAAGGAAAAGTACTCGATCAATTCAATAACCCCGACAACCCGCAAGCTCATTTCGATTCTACTGGCCCAGAAATTTGGCAACAAAGCCACGGGGAAATCACCCACTTTGTCTCAAGTATGGGCACAACGGGCACCATCATGGGCACTTCTCGCTATCTAAAAACGCAAAATCCAGAGATAAGCATTGTCGGTTTACAACCAGCAGAAGGCAGTGCAATTCCGGGCATTCGCCGCTGGCCTCAAGCTTATTTACCCGGCATTTTTGAATCATCACGTGTTGATGTGGTACTCGATATCGAAGAGCAAGATGCCATCAATACGGCTCGTGCTTTGGCAACCCAAGAAGGTATTTGCGCTGGCGTCAGCTCTGGAGGCGCCGTTTTCGCTGCGTTACAAATCGCGCAACAAAATCCCGGAGCGGTGGTTGTTGCCATCATTTGCGATCGAGGCGATCGTTATCTCTCATCCGGTCTTTTTTCTTAGATCAAATCTCCACCCCAACGGGCTAATCAGTGCTGACGCGCTCATCATTCTTTAGCCCTTGGCTTTGCTTCCACATCAGCATCCCTTGATTGCTCAGCAATAGCGAAGTTTGTTATCCTCTCCAACTATTTAAATGCATGTTCTGACGATTCTTTCTAACTCATGTCAGAGCTAAGGCCGCTGCCATTCCTGTAGGGTGGTCATTTTCACAGTCAGCCATTGATAATCGAGTGACGAATAACATGAGCAAATCCAGCGCATCTTCCGCCGAGTCTTCACCACAGCACACCCCGATGATGCGGCAATATCTGCAATTGAAAGCCGAAAACCCCGATATTCTGCTCTTTTATCGGATGGGCGATTTCTACGAGCTGTTTTACGATGACGCTAAACGCGCATCGCAATTGCTGGAAATATCACTCACCAAACGCGGTGCTTCTGCGGGTGAGCCTATTCCAATGGCGGGCGTTCCCTATCATGCCGTGGAAGGTTACTTAGCGAAATTGGTACAACAGGGCGAATCCGTCGCGATTTGTGAACAAATTGGCGATCCTGCCACCAGCAAAGGCCCCGTTGAGCGTAAAGTGGTACGGATTGTCACGCCCGGTACGGTCACGGATGAAGCCTTGCTCTCTGAGCGAGTCGATAACTTAATTGCTGCCATCTACCACCACGATGGTCGCTTTGGCTACGCAACCTTAGACATCACTTCAGGGCGCTTCCAACTGAGTGAGCCAGAAACCGAAGAGGCGATGGCCGCCGAACTGCAACGCACCGCACCGCGCGAACTGCTCTTCCCTGAAGATTTCACGCCAGTCACTTTAATGGGCAACCGCAAAGGAAACCGTCGCCGCCCTATTTGGGAATTTGAGTTAGAGACAGCAAAACAGCAGTTGAACCAACAATTTGGTACGCGTGATTTGGTCGGTTTTGGCGTAGAACAGGCTAAACTGGGCTTATGCGCCGCTGGCTGCTTGATTCAATACGTGAAAGATACGCAGCGCACTGCACTGCCTCATATTCGTTCGCTGACGTTTGATCGCCAAGATCACTCGGTGATCTTAGATGCCGCCACGCGCCGTAATTTAGAGATCACGCAGAACTTGTCCGGTGGCTTTGATAACACCTTAGCGGAAGTGCTCGATCATTGCGCCACCCCAATGGGCAGCCGCATGCTCAAACGCTGGTTACACCAACCGATGCGCTGTATTGATACGTTGAATCAACGCCTTGATGCGATCGGCGAGTTGAAACAGCTTGCTCTGTTTAGTGAATTACAACCTGTGCTGAAACAGATTGGCGATATTGAACGTATTCTTGCTCGTTTGGCATTGCGTTCCGCTCGCCCAAGAGACTTAGCACGCCTGCGACATGCGATGCAGCAATTGCCGCAGCTCAGTGAAATACTGCAACCCTTATCGCAACCCCACTTAGTTCAGTTAACTCATCATGTACAGCCATTGGATGAGCTGTGCACACTGCTTGAGCGAGCGATCAAAGACAACCCACCAGTTGTGATTCGTGATGGTGGCGTGATTGCCGATGGCTACAGCGCCGAACTGGATGAATGGCGTGATTTAGCCAACGGCGCAACCGAATACTTGAATAAATTAGAAGCTGAAGAGCGCGAACGTCACGGCATTGATACGCTCAAAGTCGGCTACAACGCGATTCACGGTTTCTACATTCAAGTCAGCCGTGGCCAGAGTCACCTTGTTCCTCCTCACTATGTGCGCCGCCAAACGCTGAAAAATGCCGAGCGTTATATTATTGCCGAGCTAAAAGCGCATGAAGATAAAGTGCTCAACTCGAAATCAAAAGCACTGGCAGTGGAAAAGCAGCTTTGGGAAGAGTTATTTGATTTATTGTTGCCTCATTTAGAGCAGATGCAAAACCTTGCATCTTCGCTATCGCAGCTCGATGTGTTGCAAAACCTTGCCGAGCGCGCTGAAAGCTTAGATTACTGTCGCCCGACCTTGAGTAAAGAGCCAGCGATCCATATTCAAGCGGGCCGTCACCCTGTCGTTGAGCAAGTGATGAATGACCCCTTCATTGCCAACCCAATTGAGCTCAATCCGCAACGAAAAATGTTGATCATTACCGGGCCTAACATGGGCGGTAAATCGACCTACATGCGCCAAACTGCATTGATTACTTTATTAGCGCATATCGGTTGCTATGTGCCAGCAGAAGCAGCACGCATCGGTTCGATTGACCGCATCTTCACCCGCATTGGTGCATCGGACGATCTCGCCTCTGGTCGCTCTACTTTCATGGTTGAAATGACCGAAACTGCCAACATTTTGCATAATGCGACACAAAATAGCTTGGTATTGATGGATGAAATTGGCCGCGGCACCAGTACCTATGATGGGTTATCACTGGCTTGGGCAAGTGCGCAATGGCTCGCAAGCCAAATTGGCGCGCTAACGCTATTTGCCACTCATTATTTTGAACTGACCGAGCTGCCAAACCAGTTACCTCACTTAGCCAACGTGCATTTAGATGCCGTGGAACATGGCGATAGCATTGCCTTTATGCATGCGGTTCAAGAAGGGGCGGCAAGTAAATCTTACGGCCTAGCAGTGGCAGGTCTTGCTGGCGTGCCTAAAACAGTGATCAAAAACGCGCGCGCTAAACTGTCGCAGCTCGAGTTATTGAGCCAACAGCAGCCCAATGGCAGCAAAAGCTCAACCGTAGATATTGCTAATCAACTCAGTTTGATCCCAGACCCAAGCGAAGTCGAACAGGCATTAGCAGCTATTGATCCTGACGATCTAACGCCTCGCCAAGCGTTAGAAGCACTTTATCGCTTGAAGAAGCTAATGTAACAATCTGATATTAAAAATAAAAAAGGCATCGATTTTAAGTCGGTGCCTTTTGTGCTTTTATGCTTTTATGCTTTTATGCTTTTATGCTTTTATGCAATAGTTTTATGAATCAATGGTTTTATGAATCAATGGTTTTATGAATCAAGGTCTTGTTGAACCAACCTTTAGTCGTATTCAACATTAAACAGCGCTTCCATGTTCAAGCCTTGTTTAACCAAGATCTCTCTCAAACGACGTAGGCCTTCCACTTGAATTTGACGAACTCGTTCACGGGTTAAGTTAATTTCGCGGCCTACCTCTTCTAAGGTGGACGGTTCATAACCTAATAGCCCAAAACGGCGTGCAAGTACCTCTTTTTGTTTTGGGTTCAGTTCATCTAACCAATTCAGTAGTGATTCACGGATATCATCATCTTGCGTAGAAATTTCAGGATCAGAGTTGTTCGCATCTGGGATAATATCGAGTAGTGCTTTGTCACCATCGCCGCCAATCGGTGTATCAACAGAACTGATACGCTCGTTCAGACGCAGCATTTTACTGACATCTTCTACTGGCTTATCCAGTTGGAACGCAATTTCTTCTGCGGTAGGTTCGTGATCTAACTTCTGCGATAGCTCGCGAGCCGTGCGAAGGTAGATATTCAACTCTTTAACGACGTGAATTGGCAAACGGATAGTGCGCGTTTGGTTCATTAATGCACGTTCAATGGTTTGACGGATCCACCAAGTAGCATAGGTTGAGAATCTAAAGCCACGTTCTGGATCAAATTTTTCTACCGCACGAATCAAGCCTAAATTACCCTCTTCAATTAGATCGAGTAAAGCTAAGCCACGATTACCATAACGGCGAGAAATTTTAACGACCAAACGTAAGTTACTTTCGATCATGCGTTTACGAGCAGCTTCATCGCCTCTCAGTGAACGACGAGCATAAAGTACTTCTTCTTGAGCTGTTAATAATGGAGAAAAACCAATCTCGCTAAGATACATCTGTGTTGCATCTAAGCTTTTTGTTGACGCATCAAATCCTTCTTTGGCATCTTCGATTTGAACATCGTCATCGCTTTGGCTTTTAGTGGTGGTGAGTTCTTCATCAACCTCAATCGAATCCATGATCTCTTGGTCTTCAAACTCTTCGACTTTCGTTACTGCATTGCTGATACTCATAGCGCCTCCCCCTGGCGAGCTAGCAAGACATTACTACTTTCTAATGTCGCTACATGACTCTTTCAAGTATGTTTACGGTAAGTAGCGTTTTGGATTCACCGACTTACCTTGATAACGAATTTCAAAGTGTAAACGAACACTGCTGGTTCCTGAGCTGCCCATGGTTGCTATTTTTTGGCCAGCTTTAACACTTTGTCCTTCTTTTACCAGTAACCGATCGTTATGAGCATAAGCACTGAGGTAGTTATCATTATGTTTAACAATCACAAGATTGCCGTAACCTCTTAATGCATTTCCCGAATAGACAACGGTTCCTGCAGCAGTTGATAAAATGGATTGACCACGCTGTCCTGCGATATCGATCCCTTTATTTCCTTGATCGCCTGCTGAAAAGTTTTTAATTATTCTCCCTTGTGTCGGCCATAACCATTTTGAAACTTTATCATCTTTTGGTTTAGCAAAGGTTACATTAGCATTAACATTTTGCTTACCTTTTGAATCAACATACTCTTTTGATTTCGATTGTTCAACTACCTTAGGAGGATCTTTCTTTGCGACTTTGGTCGAAGAACTTGCGGCATTAGATCCACTATTTTGATTAGAGTTTTTACTCACTCCGTCTACAACCATTGGGGGGGAAACTAAGCCAGCCATTGCACTCGAAGGGGTTGCAGCCACAATGACTTCTGTTACACCACTACCACCGTAAGCAGGAGGCGTGTAATTGGGGATCCATAATTTGAGTTTTTGACCGGGATGAATGGTGTAAGGTTTTTTTAAATTATTGAAACGGATCAAGTCGTTTACATTTTTATCTGTGACATAAGATATAAAATAGAGCGTATCGCCTTTTTGCACTTCGTAAAAACTGCCGCGATAACTACCACGAGGAATGGCATTATAGTCTTTATTGAGCCCAGAAACGGGTGCAGGTGTATGAGCAGCACATCCGATAAGGACGCTACTAATTAGCACCATTATTACTCTGTTTCTTAGGTTACTCATCATCACTAAGCTAAATCACCGGCAACTAAAGGAACAAAACGCACCATCTCAATGGTGTTAGAAATAAAATCATCGCCTTGGCGAACTATTTTCAATAACTGCTGCTCACTGCTGCCGACAGGGATCACTAAACGGCCACCTTCCGCAAGCTGATCAAGCAGCGCATTTGGGACAAATTCAGCTGCCGCCGTAACAATGATCGCATCAAAAGGAGCTTTAGCATCCCAGCCCAACCAGCCATCACCATGCTTAGTGGAGACGTTATAAATATCAAGTTGCTTTAAACGACGCTTCGCATCCCACTGTAATGACTTGATCCGTTCAATCGAATACACATGCTCAACCAACTGGGCAAGCACAGCGGTTTGATAACCCGATCCTGTGCCAATTTCTAAGACCTTACTCTGCGGCTCAAGTTCTAAAAGCTGCGTCATTTTTGCCACAATGTAAGGTTGTGAAATCGTTTGTCCTTGGCCTATCGGCAACGCGTTGTTGTCATAGGCTTGATGCATCATCGCCTGAGAAACAAAGCTTTCTCTTGGCAAACAATGAATGGCATCCAAAACGGTTTGATCTTGGATACCATTCGCGATCAGAAATTCAATTAATCTGTCGGCATGTGGATTGGCCATTACCCTTTTTCCTTCAACCAGTTATCCATACTTGGCAGTGACTCATGAGCCGTGAGATCAACCTGCAACGGCGTCAAGGAGACATAACCATGCTCAATCGCATAGAAATCAGTCCCTTGCCCTGCATCTTGCTCTTTACCCGGAGGACCTAACCAATAAATATCATGCCCACGAGGATCTTTCTGCTTAATCATACTTTCTGCGTGATGGCGAGCACCTAAACGCGTCACTTGAATACCCGCTAACTCCTCAAATGGACGATCTGGTACGTTCACATTCAATAATCGATTGGTTGGGATCGGGGCATTGAGATGCTGTTCGACCAACTGACGTGCTATCTGGGCTGCCGTAGTAAAATTAGCCGTCCCGACCAGTGAAAACGCGATCGCTTGCACCCCAAGAAAGTGCCCTTCCATCGCCGCCGCAACCGTGCCCGAATAGAGCACGTCATCGCCCAAATTCGCACCATGATTGATGCCTGTCAGCACCAAATCAGGCAGATCATCTTTGAGCAGTTCATTGAGTGCAAAATGCACACAATCGGTTGGTGTGCCTTGCACTGAATAGGTATTGGGTGCAATGAAATCCACACGAAGCGGCTGCTCTAATGTCAGCGAATTGGAGGCTCCTGACCGATTACGATCCGGCGCGACAATCACGATCTCGGCGAGATCCGCCAGCGCGCGTGCTAGGGTATTTAAACCTTGCGCGTATACACCATCATCATTGCTTAATAAAATCTTCATCGAGTTTTTTCCTTAGAACTCGCGTTCAACCGCTATCTCTTCAACCAATTCGCGAATGACTGAGGTAGCAAAACTTCCTGCATCTAAATCAAAACGTAACGTCACATTGTCTTGTTCAACTGTCCAAGAAAGATTCTGAGGCTTAAGCATCAGCGCCCGGCGCTCATGACGCATACGATTGCTGCGGATCAGTGCCATCAAGTCAGGTTCAGCATCAAGGTGAACTTGTTCTAAATCTAAAGCCTCACCTTGCGTCGGTAGTGCGTTATCGCCCGCCAAAGCAGCACTTATTTGCACTTCATTCAATGCCAGTTTGTTATTGAGATCGGTAAGATTCGCCAAGGTAACTAAGGTCGTTTTCTCTCCCTCAAGTGCGATATCTCCTTCGATAAATTGGTGTAACTTATCTTGCTCGATACGGGCAGAGACAATTTGGTTGAAAATCCACGAACGGGCCGCCGAAAGATACAAACTGCGCTGATTTTGGTTACGTGAACGCACGTTCTCTTTTCCCCAGCGACGCGCTTCACTGAGGTTATTGCCGTGATTGCCAAAACGTTGGCTACCAAAATAATTAGGCACACCGTGCGTGGCGATGTGCTCTAATCGCGTCACTACTTCGGCGGTGTCGGTGACTTCAGAAAGCGTGATTTCAAAATGATTGCCGACTAAATCTCCGGGGCGCAACTTTTTATTGTGACGCGTAGTTTCCAGAATTTCGATGCTCGGATATTGAGCCAAAAACTCGGTGAAATCTGGCGTCTCACCTTTTGGTAAATGTACACTGAGCCACTGCTGCGTAACCGCATGACGATCTTTCAGACCAGCCCAACTCACATCTTTTGATTTCACACCACATGCTTTAGCCAATTCATTGACCACAAAACTGGTATTTTCACCAGTTTTACGAATATGAACCATTAAGTGTTCACCACTTCCTGCCAGTTCGAATCCTAAGTCTTCAATCACTTTAAAGTGCTCTGGCTTGGCTTTTATTTTGGCTTTAGCGGCTGGTTTACCACAAAGGTAAGCCAATGAAGATAATATATCTGACATGTTTTCATCCGTCGCTGACGCGAGTTGGCGGTAATAATAAAAACAGCGACGCATGAGCCGCTATTGCGCGTTACTGAGCGTGCCATTCGTTGGCGGAAGTCCATCAATAACGTGTTTTTACATAGAAGGAGAGGCAAGTGAATTGCCATTACCTCTTCAATTTGCTGGGTCGTTTTATTAAAGCAATATTATGCTTTGATCAACCGTGCATTTAATCTGTAGTACATTTGATCAATAAGACAACCGCTTCGCAAGCAATACCTTCTTTGCGCCCAGTGAAACCAAGGCGCTCGGTTGTGGTTGCTTTGACGTTAATATTATCTAGCGTCGTTTCAAGATCTTGCGCAATGGCAGCGCACATCGCTTCAATATACGGCGCCATCTTCGGCGCTTGCGCGATAATGGTGACGTCGGCATTGCCTAAACGGTAGCCTTGCGCTTTCACACGGCGATAGACATCTTTCAATAATTCACGGCTATCTGCCCCTTTCCATTTATCATCGGTATCGGGGAAATGGCGGCCAATATCACCTGCGGCAATCGCGCCAAGCAGCGCATCACTTAAAGCATGCAAGGCGACATCACCATCGGAATGAGCAATTAAGCCTTGCTCATAAGGAACGGCAATTCCCCCAATGATGACTGGGCCTTCACCGCCAAATTTATGAACATCAAAACCGTGGCCAATTCTAATCATGGTTATTTCCTATTGCGGCTAGTGAAGAAGTACGACCTAAATAAAACTCAGCTAAAGCGAGATCTTCGGGTTGTGTAATTTTGAGATTATCCGCTCGCCCAGCGACCAACGCTGGATGTAACCCTTGCCACTCCATTGCGGATGCTTCATCGGTGATGGTGACTTGCTGATCTAACGCGTCCGACAAAGCCTCAAAAAGCGGCTTGGCTCTAAACATCTGGGGGGTGAGTGCGTGCCATAATGCGACGCGATCAACGGTATGATCAATGTTGTTTTCGCCATCAGCACGCTTCATTGTGTCTCGAACAGGTGCAGCTAAAATCGCACCTACTGGATGCTCTTTAGCTGTCGTAATCAATCGGTCAATATCTGCAAAAGTAAGACAAGGCCGCGCTGCATCATGCACGAGAACCCATTCACCTAGGGAATTAGCTAAAACATATTGCAGCGCCGAGAGCACCGAGTCGGCTCGCTCTTGACCACCGCTGACGCGAATAACATTGGGGTTAGTGGCTAATGGCAGAGCAAAATAGTAAGGATCATCGTCACTGACGGCGACAACAACGCGATCAATATTAGGGTGCGCGAGCAGCGTCGCTATTGTGTGTTCGAGAACGGTTTTGTTGTGTATGGTTAAATACTGTTTCGGACGATCTGCTTGCATTCGGCTGCCAACACCAGCAGCCGGTACAATCGCGGTAAGAGAAAGCGTACTGTGCGGCATTTATTGACTATCCTCACCGACCAATCGATAGAAAGTTTCACCTGCTTTTATCATTCCTAATTCATGACGCGCTCGCTCTTCAATCGCGTCCAATCCTTGTCGTAAATCATCAATTTCGACGAACATTTCCGAATTTCGTAGCGTTAGGTTTTCGTTTACTTGTTGCTGCACGTCAATTTCATCGACAATGGTTCGATAATCAGCAATGCCATTTTTACCGAGCCACAAATCGTACTGTAATAAACCGAATAATAACGCCAATGTCACCGCAAAAAGTCGCATCACATCTATAACCATTCAAAACGTTCACTATGAAAGAGAACGTAAACGATAAACAAAGCGTGCTGTTTAAAAAAAGTGACGCTCTAACACAGCACGAAAATGATGGCTATTTATACCACAAGCCTTTATTTAACTCATCATTAGGAACGCAAATAAGCCGCCACCCAGAATTAAACGGTAAATGACAAACGGAGTCATACCCATTTTAGAAATCAGTTTTAAGAAGAAATGGATACAAATATAAGCACTGATAAAGGAGGTCAGGATACCCGTTGTTAAGAAACCAAAATGCACAGGTTCGCCACTGGTCACCAGCTTTAACCCTAAATAGCCACCCGCCAAAACAATGATAGGAATCGACATCAAGAAAGAAAAACGCGCGGCCGCTTCACGAGTAAAACCAAGATACAACGCCGCAGTGATGGTCGCTCCTGAGCGAGAGGTACCGGGGATCACCGCAACTGCTTGTGCCAAACCAATCATCAGCGATTTTTTCCAATCGGCTTGGTATTCATCATCCGCTAATGGAGCGTTTTTATCGACATACCACAGTAATAGACCAAAAATAATAGTGGTGGTTGCTATCACCCAAGCACTGCGTAGGTAGAGTTCAACAATATCTTTCATAAAAAAGCCGAAAATACAGGCAGGAATGGTTGCTAGTACGATCATCCATGCCAGTTTCGATTCTTTACTGCGCTCGCCTTTAAAAATCGAGGCAAAAAAAGCGCGCAGTAAAGTCACGACTTCTTTCCTAAAATAGATAACCACGGCAGCTAATGTGCCGACATGCACCGCCACATCAAAGGCAAGACCTTGATCTTCCCAGCCTAAAATGGCTGAAGGCAAAATTAAATGGGCGGAGCTGGAGATAGGTAAAAATTCGGTTAAGCCTTGAATCAAAGCCAAAAAAAACGCTTCTAAATAACTCATTACTGACTCTTATTAATTAATGTCGAACCAAAGTTTGACAGGGGTGAGCGATTCTAAGTTGATCGCCTGTTGCCATATTTGACGCACACTACGACCATCATTGGGAACGATCCGTTCCGGTGACAAATCGTAAAGTGGTTGTATGACAAATGGATATTTAAAGATATCACTGCGTGGCAGTTCAGGATCTTGCGCTGAAATTTCTTCACCAAACAAGATGATATCGAGATCTAAGGTGCGATCTTGAAATTTTTTCGCCTGCGGGTCGCGCCCCCATCGAGCTTCAATCGCTCGAAGTTGCGCCACGAAATCACTCAACGAAAGCCTTGTTTCCAGCGCAACAACTAAATTATAAAAGGCCGCACTATTGAACCCAACCGATGCACATTCGTAAATGGTCGAGATCTGTAGATGATTTCCGATGGTCGACAATTCCTCGATGGCCGCTTCGGTATGTTTGCGTCTTTCAATATTAGAACCGACGCCAACATAGACCGCCGTCATGCATGGCCTCGTTCAATGATAACGCCAACACTGGATGCCTGTGCTACCGCGCCGGGCTTTGCTAAGCGAATTTTAACCCAAGGAACAGAAAAACGCTGCATCAGAAGCTCTGCTACTTCTTCTGCAACACGCTCTACCAATAAAAAGCGACCATTTTCAATATGTGCGATCACCGCTTGACTCACTTGTGCGTAGTCTAATGCATCGATCACATCATCACTTTTACCTGCAGGTTGATTGTCGTGCGCCATTTCGATGTCGAGCACCAACTTCTGCTTAATCTCTTGTTCCCAATCATACACGCCAATAGTCGTGATTACCGTCAGCTGCTCAATAAAGACTTTGTCCATTTTTGCGTCTCTTCCTCTAGAGGTCGGATACCCTAATTACGTAAAAAATCGTACTATTTTGCCTAATCGCGATATCATATACCCAAACTGAGTCGAGATGCGAAATCCAAAACATTTTTTTGCTTTTCATCATGGTTAACAATGGCTTGTGAACTTGCTTTAGGGCATTTCCACTGCAGAGGTACTTATGACACCACTCGCACTGATAATGATCATTTCTGCCTATTTACTGGGTTCGATCTCAAGTGCGGTGTTGATCTGCCGTTTATTACGCCTGCCCGATCCTCGCAATATGGGCTCAAATAACCCCGGAGCAACTAACGTATTACGCATTGGTGGAAAAAAAGCCGCCATCGCGGTACTGCTGTGTGACATGCTCAAAGGTACTATTCCCGTATGGGGCAGCTACTATTTGGGAATTGACCCCATTCTATTGGGCCTAGTCGCCATCGCCGCTTGCCTTGGCCATATGTATCCTATTTTCTTTCATTTTAAAGGCGGAAAAGGTGTTGCAACAGCACTGGGAGCGATCGCACCGATCGGTTTAGATCTCACCGCACTTATCATATTGACTTGGGTCAGCGTTGCATTTTTATTTCGCTATTCATCCTTAGCGGCTTTGGTTACCGTGCTGCTCGCTCCGTTCTACACTTGGTTGATCAAACCGCAATATACCTTACCGGTAGCGATGCTGTGCTGCCTTATCGTGTTTCGTCATCACCAAAATATTAAACGGTTATTGGCTGGCACTGAGCCGAAAGTGGGTGAGAAAAAAACACTTGGTTCTTGAGCTAGCTTGGATGATGGATAAACCCGCTTGCAAATAACGTCAATGACGAATAAGCAAAAGGCCTCTTACGAAGCCTTTTTTGATTAAGCATGACCCGGTAATTAGAGAAGACTAGCTAAGCGCTTTTTTCAAGAAACGGGTCAACATGGCGGTAACGTATTCAGGTTGCTCTAAGTTACTGATATGTCCAGCATTAGCAATAACCTCTAACTCACTGCCGTGAATGGCATCATTCATTAAGTAAGCCTCAAGAGGCGGACGAGGCATATCTTCAGCGCCAGCTGCAATCAGCACTGGCAACCTCAATTGCTCCACCTCTTCAATCATGTCACGACGACCGAAGATCATTTTCCCCAACCGAGCCACTTCCACCGCTTGTTGACCAGTAAGCGCCGATAAATGTTGCTTGAATCCAGCCACTAATGCCGGAGCTTGCTGCTCGCCATCTTTTGCAAAAAACATCGGTACAACTGCATCAACAATCGGTGCTGGCACTTGCTGCATCGCCGCAATCGCATCGAGCATGGCAAAATATTTTGTATGGCTGACTTCAGGCTCTAGACCAACAAAGGTATCCATCATCACTAATGATTTCACGCGTGCAGGCGCAAGAACGGCTAACTCAGCCCCCCACATTCCGCCTACAGAAAGACCAATGATAGAAAACTGCTCAATCGATAAGTGGTCCATCAAAGCCAAAATATGCTGAGCATAATCTTTCAGTGTATTCATGGATGACGGTGCAAAATCTGACTGACCATGCGCCCATAAATCAGGCACGATACAGCGGTAGTGTTGACTCAACGCTTCCACCTGAGGTGCCCACATTGCGCTATCCCACAGATAACTGTGACCGAAAACAAGCACTTCACCTTGCCCTTGATCCAAATAACGCATCTGGCAATCATCAATAACAAATGTCTTCATTGTGAATCCAATATTAGTAAAGTAGGTTGGCATTGTAGCATTGATATGAGCGATAACAGCTCAGAGCAGAATGTAAGCAATGGCTAATTAAAATCAATACAGAACGCCACAGAAACGGAAGTACCAAAGAACAAAACGGCCTCTAAAAAGAGGCCGTTGCGACACCCGCTAAATAATGGATTTAAGTTGATCAATCGGCCAGCGAGGTGTTGCCTGCACCGCTAAATCGACTGTTTCACCATTTTTTAAACGCTGCATACCCGCATAAGCAATCATTGCACCGTTGTCGGTACAAAACTCAGTACGCGGGTAATACACTTCGCCACCAATTTTTTTCGCCAGTGCGCCAAGCTCTGCGCGTAACTGCTTATTGGCACTCACGCCACCGGCAATAACAATGCGTTTCATGCCAGTTTGCTCAAGGGCGCGTTTGCACTTAATCACTAAAGTGCCACACACCGCCTCTTGAAAGGCATACGCAATATCCGCTCGGGTCTGATCATCATTCTCATTAGCTGCAATCGTATTGGCTGTAAATGTTTTTAAACCAGAGAAACTCATGTCTAACCCTGGTCGATCCGTCATCGGACGCGGAAACTTAAAACGCCCTGGCGTTCCTTTTTCAGCCAAACGAGCCAACAATGGCCCCCCGGGATAATCAAGCCCCATCAGCTTCGCGGTTTTATCAAACGCCTCACCGGCCGCGTCATCAATAGACTCTCCGAGGATCTTATATTCACCAATCCCTTTCACCTCTACCATCATGGAATGACCACCGGAAACCAGTACGGCCACAAACGGAAACGGAGGCGGATTATCTTCAAGCATCGGAGCTAAAAGGTGCCCTTCCATATGGTGAACAGGCACCGCTGGCACACTCCACGCATAAGCCAAACTACGGCCAATCGTCGCGCCAACAAGCAGCGCACCCACTAAACCAGGACCTGCGGTGTAAGCCACGCCATCAATATCCGCAGGCGTCAAATTCGCTTCAGCCATCGCTGCTTTTATCAGTGGAATGGTCTTTTTAACATGGTCTCTAGAAGCAAGCTCCGGCACCACACCGCCGTAATCGGCGTGCAGTTTTACTTGGCTGTACAATTGATGAGAAAGTAAGCCTTTCTCTTCGTCATAAATGGCGATGCCAGTCTCGTCACACGAGGTTTCAATACCAATAATGCGCATAATTTTCTCAGCACGCTTTCATCAACAATTGGAAATGGCCACCATGTTACCCCGCCTTGGCTCCGTAAACAAATTTTGTACAGACTATAATCGACAAAGTGCTTTACAAAGCTATTGCGATCGGATTAAAATTCCGCACCATTTTTGATCAAGCTGATAACCGAGCAAACAGACAAGAAATCTTGTGGTTTAAGCCTCAAAATATCAGCGTTAACGAATAACCCCTGAGGTGAAAGGCATATGCCAATAGTTAAAGTACGTGAAAACGAACCGTTCGATGTTGCATTACGTCGTTTCAAGCGCTCTTGCGAAAAAGCAGGTATCCTTTCTGAAGTGCGTCGTCGTGAGCACTATGAAAAACCAACTACCGTTCGCAAACGCGCTAAAGCAGCAGCTCAAAAGCGTCACGCTAAGAAGCTAGCTCGCGAAAACGCACGTCGCGTTCGCCTGTACTAATAACCTTTTTCCATTAAGGAACGAGAGTTATGGCTCTAATTGATATCCTCAAAGAAGAGCAAAAATTAGCGATGAAAGCCAAGGATAAAGTACGCCTTGGCACTATTCGTTTAGCCTTATCCGCGATCAAACAACGAGAAGTCGACGAGCAGATCACTCTGAACGACGACGATATTCTTGCTGTGATGGTAAAAATGGTTAAACAGCGTCGCGACTCTGTCGCTCAATATGAAGCTGCCAATCGTCAAGATCTCGCAGATGCAGAGCAAGCAGAAATCACTATCCTTGAGGCATTTATGCCTCAGCCGTTGAGCGATGATGAAGTGAGCGCATTAATTGATGATGCGATCACCCAGTCCGCTGCTGCTGGCATGCAAGACATGGGGAAAGTGATGGCTGTCTTGAAACCGCAAATTCAAGGGCGTGCAGATATGGGTAAAGTCAGCGGATTAGTTCGAACTAAACTCGCTTAAATGCCCGCATCAAATTGCATCAAGCCGTGCTATCCTCTGGAGCGCACGGCTTGTTTGTATCTAATCATTCGTTTTAATCTTTTCTTTTAGGTTTTATGGCAGGACACATCCCTCGCAGTTTTATTGATGATCTCCTTGCTCGACTTGATATTGTCGACATCATAGACGCACGTGTGAAACTTAAGAAAAAAGGTAAGAACTACGGTGCTTGCTGCCCATTTCATAATGAAAAAACGCCCTCATTTAGTGTAAGCCAAGAAAAACAGTTCTATCACTGCTTTGGTTGTGGCGTGCATGGCAACGCCATCGACTTCATGATGGAATATGAACGCCTTGAATTCGTCGAGGCCATCGAAGAATTGGCTTCTTTTGTGGGGCTAGAAGTTCCCCGAGAGCAACGCTCTAGTGGCCATTTCTCATCAGCCCCTAAAGCCAATAGTGAAGAAAAACGCACCCTTTATGACTTAATGGGCAGCATTGCGCAGTTTTACCGCAACCAACTCAAAGTTCCGGGTAATCGTCATGCCATCGAGTATCTGAAAGATCGCGGTCTTTCTGGCGAAATCGTGCAGAAATTTGGTATTGGCTATATCGCTGACGAATGGGATTTAGTGCGCAAAAACTTCGGTCAGCAACAAGAAAGCCAAGAGATGCTCGTCACTGGCGGTATGTTGATCGAAAATGACAAAGGCAACCGCTACGATCGTTTTCGTGGACGTATTATGTTTCCCATTCGCGACCGCCGCGGACGAGTGATCGGCTTTGGTGGACGCGTTACGGGTGATGGAACGCCAAAATACCTGAACTCCCCAGAAACCCCCATTTTCCATAAAGGTAAAGAGCTGTATGGCCTATACGATGTCATGCAAGCCTATCGTGAACCCCCGCAAATATTAGTTGTTGAAGGTTATATGGATGTGGTGGCACTGGCGCAATATGGAGTGGACTACTCGGTTGCTTCGCTAGGAACCTCAACTACTGGCGATCACCTGCAACTGCTTTTTCGCCAAACCAATACGGTGGTCTGTTGCTATGATGGTGACCGAGCAGGGCGAGAAGCGGCGTGGCGCGCACTGGAAAATGCGTTGAGTTATCTCAAAAGTGGCAATATTCTTAAATTTCTGTTTTTACCTGACGGTGAAGACCCAGATAGCTACATCAGAACCCATGGAAAAGCGGCCTTTGAACAGTTAGTGCAAGATGCTGAACCCCTATCCAAATACCTATTCACCAACCTACTGTCACAAGTTAATGTCGGTAATAACGAAGGGAAAGCGGCGCTTGAGGCGCTGGCACTACCACTGATTAATAAAGTGCCAGACACATCTCTACAAGCGCAATTGCTCAAAATATTAGGGCAAAAAACTGGGATTTATAAAAAGCCATCACTGCCAGAATCAGACAAACACCGCTCACAGCCACACAAAGAGCTCAAACGCACACCGATGCGTGAAGTGATCGCTTTGCTTATTCAAAATCCAAGCTATGCTGAAATGGTGCCTGATATTTCCAGCGTTCAATCCTTGCCCATACCCGGTTTAAGTTTATTAATTGAGGTACTTGAGAATTGTCAAGCGTACCCCAATATTACTACAGGCCAATTGCTTGAACACTGGCGCGGTAATAAAAACGAGACCCTTCTGTCTCGCCTCGCAAGTTGGGAAATTCCACTTGTTGAAGACAACCAAGAAGAACTATTTTTAGATTCATTGGACAAAATATTGGCTCAATGCATCGAAAAGCAAATTGAAAACCTGCAGGCAAAAGAAAGAAGCGTCGGTTTATCAGCCGAAGAGAGACGGGAGCTTCAAGACTTAATGAAAGACTTGAAAGCGTAACCCAGTTTAAATAGTCAGCAATGAATAAATTTGTTAGTATATGTGGTTTGCATTTCGCATACTAATTCCTTCACCAGATATGAAGTTGGATACCGTCTATGGATCAAAATCCGCAGTCACAGCTAAAACTACTTGTCATTAAAGGCAAAGAGCAAGGCTATCTGACCTACGCCGAAGTAAATGACCACCTACCAGCAGAAATCGTAGATTCCGAGCAGGTAGAAGATATCATTCAGATGATCAATGACATGGGCATTAAGGTGGTAGAAACTGCCCCTGATGCCGATGATCTTGCTCTAAATGATGACAACGCAATCACCGATGAGGATGCTGCCGAAGCTGCAGCCGCTGCATTATCCAGTGTAGAAAGCGAAATTGGTCGTACTACCGACCCTGTGCGCATGTATATGCGCGAAATGGGTACCGTAGAACTGCTGACTCGCGAAGGTGAAATTGATATCGCTAAGCGTATTGAAGATGGTATTAACCAAGTTCAACGCGCAGTGGCTGAATATCCAGGCACCATTCCATACATCTTAGAGCAATTTGACAAAGTTCTTGCTGAAGAACTTCGTTTAACAGACCTGATATCAGGTTTTGTTGATCCTGACTCAGATGCAACGAACGCCCCAACAGCGACCCATATCGGTTCAGAGCTTGCTAGCGCTGACCTTGCTGATGAAGACGATCTTGATGATGACGACGATGACGACAGCGAAGATACTGACTCTGAAGAAGATGCAGGAATCGACCCTGAGCTTGCGCTAGAAAAATTCACCGAACTACGCAACAAGTATCAAAATCTTCAACTCGCGAAAAATGAGCATGGCTATGACAGCAATAAAGCCGCCCAAGCCACCGAGTTGATGTTGGATATTTTCCGTGAATTCCGACTCACGCCAAAGCAATTTGACTACCTAGTCAACAAGCTTCGCACCTCTATGGATCGCGTTCGTACTCAAGAACGTCTGATCATGAGAGCTGCGGTCGAATACGGTAAAATGCCTAAGAAATCATTCATTGCCTTATTCACTGGCAATGAATCAAGCGATGCATGGTTAGATGAAGTACTCGCTTCAGAAAAACCTTATGCAGAAAAAATCAGACAGCAAGAAGAAGACATTCGTCGTTCAATTCATAAATTGAAAATGATCGAAGAAGAAACGTCTTTGAATGTACAAAACATTAAAGACATCAGCCGTCGCATGTCTATCGGTGAAGCGAAAGCTCGTCGAGCGAAAAAAGAGATGGTTGAAGCAAACTTGCGTCTGGTTATTTCTATCGCGAAGAAATACACCAACCGTGGCCTGCAGTTCTTGGATCTTATCCAAGAAGGTAATATCGGCCTGATGAAAGCGGTAGATAAGTTTGAATACCGCCGTGGTTATAAGTTCTCAACTTACGCCACTTGGTGGATTCGCCAAGCTATCACACGTTCAATTGCAGACCAAGCACGTACTATTCGTATTCCAGTGCACATGATCGAAACGATCAACAAACTGAATCGAATCTCACGTCAGATGCTGCAAGAGATGGGCCGTGAGCCTCTGCCAGAAGAATTGGCAGAACGCATGCAAATGCCAGAAGATAAAATTCGTAAAGTACTGAAAATTGCTAAAGAGCCAATCTCTATGGAGACACCTATCGGTGACGACGAAGATTCGCATCTTGGTGACTTTATCGAGGATACAACCCTTGAACTACCACTTGATTCTGCTACGGCCACCAGCCTAAGAGCAGCGACTCGTGACGTTCTTGCTGGCCTAACCCCTCGTGAAGCGAAAGTACTGCGTATGCGTTTCGGTATTGATATGAATACAGACCATACGCTAGAAGAAGTTGGTAAGCAGTTTGACGTAACGCGTGAGCGTATCCGCCAAATTGAAGCGAAAGCACTGCGTAAACTGCGTCACCCAAGCCGCTCTGAAACATTGCGCAGCTTCTTAGACGAGTAATCGCAACCTATCCAATCTAAAAGGTGAGCACAAGCTCACCTTTTTTGTATCTCATAGTTTAAGTGGATAAAAACTAAGCGCATTTACCCTATTTTGCGGGTAGACACTCATAACTCCATCCCCTATAATCACACACCTAATTTGGCCCCTTAGCTCAGTGGTTAGAGCAGTCGACTCATAATCGATTGGTCCCCAGTTCAAGTCTGGGAGGGGCCACCACTTTCTCTCCGATAACATCCGTCAAAACCTACAAAGCCAATTAAATCAATACGTACCAAATTATTCAGCATTCATAGTCTCTTGTGACATCAATGATTTAATGTACCATCGAATGTACTAACGGCTAAATATCGACTGTTCTGGTGGTACATCATGGCGAAAAGAATACCCCTTAGCTAACACTCAAGCCAAACAAGCTAAAGAATCTAGAGTCCATCCTACCCAACATGGGGTGAGCGCCTCTAGGATTATTGGCTTGTGACTAAATCGAATAATCGAAAACGATGATCTCTTCGAGCAAAGGACGAAAGACATCCTTTAGCACGTTATGCTCTGGATGAGGTAGGTAATTTTGGCGTGCTTGCTCATCGGTAAATGTCATTAAAACGCTGTGGGTATAACCTTGGTTTTTGCCTTCAGGGCTGTCGTTCACGCCCCACTCAACGGCAGCGACCCCCTCGATTTTCTCTGGCATGGCTTCAAACAGCGACTTGAGCTGTTGGATGTTGGCAGGCTGAGCTTGTGGTTTGAATTTGATTAATAAGATATGGCGGATCATTGTTCGCTCCGTTTCTGTCCGTAGAATTTCTTTTCATAAAGAGGGATAACGCTGGCTCACTGGTGCTAAAGGTGCTGCGCTTAAAACAATAAAGCGGCACTCAAGGTTTGAAGCGCCGCTTTATTGATTAAATGGGCTACAACCTTAACCAATATTGACTGATGAACCACCAATAATTACGCCACCGCAGTCAACGGCATCGCCGACTCGCGCGGCGGGCTTGCCATCAATCATAACGCTACCCGAGCCCCCTTTAATTGCACGTGGGTGGCTTGGGTTTTGCGGCTTATCATGAGGCTCTAGCGGGTCGCCCTGCCTTGCCACTGCTTTGCCATCAATTTTTACCGTCGGTGACCCAGCGGTGATCGGCGTCGGAGGAAAACCATCATGATCGGATCCGATATCTCCTACTAATGCACCATTTGCCATTGATTTGCTCCTTAATAAAGGTGACTTTTTCTACTTTAAACTTAATTTCAAACGAAACTAGTGCGCGAATGAATCTCTACTAACACGGCAATCTTAAGTAAGTCCCAAACACATTCATCAATCAAGCTCAGCCTTACAATTCCGACCATACTGCAGAGTAAATACTAAATAACTCACTAGATCTTACTTGGCCATCGCCAGATTCAATGCATCAATGTGCAAAAATATCCAACTTTGGCCCCGTATCTGGCTGATTTTTTTGCTGCTCTGCGATTCTTTTCAGAGTTTGCTGATATTCTTCATCACTCATATCACGCCAGCATCGCGGATTGCGCCCAGTTTGCTTATCATAGGCGGCGGTGGTTGGGTCTCTTTCACGTGCAGGCTCAAGCACTAAAATATCAGGCATCGGTTGGCTGATATCCATATAACGTTGAATCATATTCCACAACCGATAATACTCTGCCACCATCTCATTACTGCCGATCAGGTTGCCAATCGGTACTCCAACCGAATAATCATGATAGCGATGCACCAACATCAGGTTGTAATTTAAGTGCCCTTGTGGACTAGGGGCGGACATCAGCACGCAATCAAACTCAATAAACGGATGGCTAAAACGCTCTTTATTACCTTTTTTAAACAGTGTCACCATGCCGGTTTGGCGATTAAGGCTATAGACTCGCTTACTTTTTAAAAAGGGCGCCAGAAAAAGGTGCCCAGCACTCACCAATTTAAAATGGCCATAAATAAGTAAACAAGGAAGTGTTGTATACAAAGTAACAGTGCCAAAATCGCCAGCCCAATCCTTCCATCCATACGGTCCAAATAACATGGCAGAAATCATGATCAGGTAAAGAAGCGGTAAGAAAAAAAATAATGCGACTTTAGCTAAGCCTACAATAAATAGGTACAACTGAGTCCAATTCGAAAAAGTTTCACTATTTAAACGTTCTTCATTCCAATAAGGCGATTTTCCTTCTTCTTTCTCGATCCTCTGATGATATGAAGGTGTAATCTCCCCAGCCAAAGAGAGAGCAATGGTCTCATTGGCTTTAGTAAAAGGAAATACCTGCCCTTTGGTTAAGACGCGCCGTAAAAAACCTTGCGCCTCTTTAGGCGGTTGGAGGATTAATTGCTCTGAGTTATAAGCCATTATCATTCCTAATGTTTTTGATGACTGATGCTACGCTTTAAGCTAATACGGTATTTTGCGCCCAATCTTGATCACTGTTGTTATCTAAAGCAAACGTTGGAACCACATTCACAGCGCGAGAATCATCACGCTCTTCTAATGCTAATGTTGGAAAGCTGGCCTGCTCAACGTGCAGCTTGGTTCTAAGTACAAAAACGGGCTGGTAGCGATACTGATAAGAACGCATCATCAGTAGGCTAAAATCGGTACTGTATTCGGGTACGGTTAAATTATGTTTAACAAAATAGGCAGTACCTTCATTACGCTGCTCTTGATGGATAACCGTAACATTGTTCGCGCTTAGGTTAATCAGTTCACTGCTTTCCCTTGAGCCCGTTCGGCTACTTGTTATGGTCTTTTTTTCAATCGCTTGCCGAGCATAAAACTCAACCGTGACCGATTGGGTATTGAGTAACGCCGCTAAATTGGTGTTGACATAGATAACATGGCTAGCACCTAATGTTTGCATCTGCTGAGTAAACGCCTCGGAGAATTCGGTTTGTGGACCTAAGCGGTACGCTTTAACCGATAGATTGAAAATCAACCCAATAAACCGCTCAAACGCCGTCATCGGGTCTTGCAAATGTGCGTAAGTCGCCGAGGGTGACTGACCAAACGGGCCATTTTTCAGCCACGCTTCCATTGGGGTATCCTTCCAAAACATGTAGAGCGCGAAACCTGCAACGGCTAGCCCAATCCCTAACCATGCCACTGGTCCCATACCAAATAACACTGGAGCGCTGGTGGTAAAAAAACCTGTTGCAACCGTGGTGGTTAGCGTCCCTATCGCCACCATACCCATCGCAACGCTGGCATCAAGATCATTTTCTTGCCAACGGCGCATCGCATCCCAGCCAGCAATACCCGCAGTTAAAAAACCAGCACCAATACTTGCTAATCCTAATCGGCTGATGCTGGAAAACAAACGCACCTTACCATTATCAAACGTCATTTTTTTCACAAGGAAGTCAGGCATAACAATCGCTGGTTTATGTGAGGCTGTCGCCAAACGAGAGGCATTTTTTGTATACAGATTTGAAGCATGAATGAGCGCAATAGTAAGATCCGCCGCGGCACTTAGCGCGTTAGCAGAAGAGTAAAGAGTATCTGTACGCTGAAGCGCTTTCTCAAAATGATGCTGACTCTGTTTCAGGTTAATCAATTCCACTACCGCAATAAAGTAGGGAATTCTGAATTTTTCATAAGCATTACTGACGTTGAGATCCGTACGATTCATATCCCGTAGCGCTCTTTGCGTATTCGCTTGATTGAGGGCCGCCGCCATGCGGCTTTCTTGAGAGACAACCACGACTTTAAGCGGTAACTTAGTACCAACTGCACCTCGACTTCCTGAAATCAGATCACTGGAGCTAAAAGCATTTTTATTGGTCGATGCCACCAATTTGCCCGAACGATCATACAAGCGTCCAAACGCTGACTTCTTCTTCGTGTCGACAAATTCACGATCAGCAGCGCTCAATCCATAACTCAACCCATGACCATGCACGCCAACCACCGTACCTTTAAGCTCAGCGCCACTGACGGGCACATAAGTGATATCTCCCCACATTTTGGCATTAGTGGCTTTCATTAAACCGAGTACAGGGGCATAAGCGGCATTAAATTGGATCACTTTCGCTTCACTGGTGAGATCTTGGCTTAGGTTCAGTAACGTATCAAAGTAACCCTTTAAAATATCATTCATTATACTGGCAATACGCCGTTCAAGGTTAAAAGCCTTTTCCTGGTTGCTATTGGAAGGTGACATAAAAGCCAGATCCATCACTTGTAACTGCTCATCTTGAATGAGCATGTCCTCTTTGGACCACAAAGCTAACGATTCAAGCGTTGCGAATCCAGATCCCGAGTTAAATGGTGCTGGTGCACTATAGCCAGCTTGCTCCAAATTTATCGTACCTTCTTCTGGAAATAATATTCGGTGCAAAGGATGGTTATCTTTTGGAGAGAGGATTTGTCTAGCGGTTTCTAAATAAGGTGAACGGACGTCACTTTCAGGGTTTGACATTTGATCCAATTTATCAATATTCACGCTCAGAGCACTCAGCGCATAGCCAACAATCACATGCGCAGCCGATGCGTTAATATCGTTCATTGAACTGATATCACGCAGCACATGAGCCAATCTCTTCTGGTTCACCTGCAATTGGAGTTTCTCTTGCAATACCTTTACATCTTGGCAACAAAACTGTCGCTCAGTAGTACGTAATGTTCTGTGGAAAAGGCCTCCATAGTAATTGTCTATAGCATTACGATATTGATAGTAAGGATTTTCTTGTTGTCCGAACTTGGCTGGAACCACCAATTTTTGCACTAGCTCTGCAGTGCGATAGTACTTTTGTTGACTCATATCGATATAGACTTGCTGTAAATACCCAACAGCAGATTGAGTAAGAAAAGCGTGATGTCTTAAGTCAAAAAGAGGATCGTCCAATACAATTGCTCTCAGATGACGCTTTTTTGCATCTTCTAAAAAATCTTTCGAGTCACCAATAGTCCACAACTTAGCTTGATTTGGATCTGAGTTGATAATCTCAATCAGTGCGGCTTGCTTAATAGCGTATTCATATCGATGAGGTTGAGCATATTTAAAAACCTGTACCGCCTTATCACCGTCTTCATTCGCGGATAAGATTTCCTCTTTAATGGTTTGGTAAGTGCGTGTTACCCACTCCCCAGAGAGATCACGGTTGAGATTACTTGGCTCAGCAAGAAACAACTCCAACTCTGGCGCTCTTATTCGCATTGGCGGCAGTAAGCTAGCTTTCAATACATCGACATTTCTATCCACATTCAACTGATGAAATGCAACAGCTCGTTGAACTAACTCGTTTTGATTCGCCTCAAGATAATTAAGATATTGTGCACTCCACTGAACTTCTGAAAAGGCAAGATGGATCCGTGCCCCCTTGTTATTCTCTTTAGCCGGTATCCAAATCTCTTTTAGTGCCACACCAGTTGCGATTCGAGCTTCATCTTTAAACGGTTTATCTCTACCAGTACGATATTGGTAAAGATTGACATCTTTAAGAGAGTAATCACCGCTATCTTCTGGGCTAATTTGAATTTCACGCCATACTTTATGGTTGTAAAAGATATAAATAAAACCGGCTCGAACAGGAGCAATTCTCTCTTTATAAGTTAACGATGATTGATAAGTAGGTAAAAGCGTTAAAGGTAAAACTGCATGTACCAAATAACCTTGCTCGTCTTTCTTTCTTGGTATGTCTGCCACATTTTGAAAAAGCGGTAATTTGATTGGTTCACCTTCCGCTTCAATTTTCAGCCAAACATTTCGATTGGCACTCTCATCACACCAATCCCAACTGTATACCGTACTTTCATCAAGTTCAGGATCAATACTCTTTTTCGCTTCTAGAGCAGCCTGCTGTGACATATCAGTTAAGTCATAAAACTCAAAGTCTTGTTCAGAGCCATGTTGTATACCCGTTACTTCAATGAAAAACTTTTTACCATCACAGCTCGGACTTGAAGCAAACTTAGTAGACATATGCATTCTCCCTAGACATTAAGTATTCTATGTGTTCGACGATATTTTCTGATGTTTGATGCGATTTCGAATGAAAATTAAGATCATTGAGGGCAACATCATAGCGCTGTATTAAATGGCGTAATCGAGAAGAAATTTGAGGATCTGTTATCTGGTGTTGTGAGCAGAATAAATGAACCATTTTCTGTTTCTGCCAATTCAACTCTTTAATATTGTTTTCTGTAGCCCACTGCACGATCTCATTTTCATGATATTTATCATTGAGAGCATTTTCCTGAGATTCTGTAAGAAGCCAAAGATTTGAAGCAAGCTCCCCCCCCTCACTAACGACTTTGCTCCATTTAGCTAAATCACTGTATGTTTGACGATAAAAATAAAGGCTGCTGAAACATCCCAACCATTTGCCAGTATCGATCGTATCTGAACGCTCAAAAAAATAACTTGCCACTGAAGAACAATAATAATGAAACAGCCCTCTTCGATTACCTGAGAATTGAATATGTAATCGATTCCTTAGTTGAGCTAAGGCAACATCAAAAGAGACATTAAGTGGTGCAGAAAAATACAGTGTATGTTCTTTAGGTAAGATGTTTGTCATTGGATCTTGCTCATACAATGCAATCAACAAAGGGCTACGATTTAGTAATGACTCAACTGACGTCGATAAATATAACGGCTCAACCAAATGCCCAGAGATCCTCTCATAAACTTCAGCATGCATATTATGGTAATCATTGACTAGAGCAAACCAGTTCACTGCAACGTCATTACAGTGGCTATCGAGAACTAACATCATTTATTGTTTCCACAAGGGCAGTCACTTAACGGACAGCTTCCATCAGAACGCTTTTGACAAACCTGAGTGATTGGCATCTCCGTTTTGATATCGGCTATCACTTGTTGAATTAAACTCGCTGTTGGCAAGCTTAAGACCAGCTCATCCGGCGCACTTGACGCTGCCAGCCCCATAGGCAACACCGCTACAACACCGCCATAACCCGATCCGCTGCCTGCGCTGCCGCCGGAGTTAAGGTTGATCGCAGGCCCGACTAGGTACACGCCGCCGCCATCCACTTTGATAAAACTGCCCGCAGCTTTGATGGTGATCTCATTACCCGCATCTAACACCAACTTATTGCCTGCTTTAAGGTGCACTTCATTACCTGAATCAAAAACCGTTTTTTCACCGATTTTTTGGTGCAGTGAACCACCCACTTCAAGGCTATGATCTAACGCTATTTTCTGACGGCTTTCGCCCTCGACCGTTAGGTGTTGGTTATTTTTGATGTGGCCGAACTGGTCGTTATCCACTGTCAGGTGTTTATCGTGTTTGATGTGGGTGGTGGCATCATTAAGCACTAGCGCTTCATAGTCTTTTTGCGCGTGCAGGTAGATTTTCTCTTGCCCTGCTTGATCTTCAAAACTCAGCTCATTAAAGCCTTCACCTTGATGGGTTTCACTACGCAGTACGGTTTTGGTTTTGTTATCTGGCAGTGTGTAGGGCGCTTTATTGGTGGCGTGATAAGCGCGGCCCGTGACGATGGGTTGATCCGGATCGCCATTTAAAAAATCGACAATCACTTCATGGCCAATTCTTGGGATAGCCATCATGCCATATTGGCTGCCAGCCCAACCTTGCGACACCCTCACCCAACATGAACTGTGTTCATCGCCGTTAGAATATCTGTCCCATGGGAAATGCAGTTTAACGCGGCCATACTCATCGCAGAAGATCTCTTCGCCATCGGGGCCAACCACGTGGGCGATGCATGGGCCATCCACTTGCGGCTTCGTGTACGGTGTTGCGCGCCACGTTACATCGGCCGGGATCAAGGTAAATTGGTTACTGTAGGTTGTTGCACCGCTACCGCCAGACTCTTCTAATGCTTGCGGCTGCTGGCCTTGATGGTTTACTTGCACCACAACCCAATCTCGGTTCGCGCTGTCGTCTAAATGTTCGGCCAAATCAAACAGGGTTCCGGCTTGCAAACGCGCTTCATTGCTTTGCCCTTGTGCGGTACGCGCCTGCCTTCTTAAGTACTCTAAACGAATTTGGTTAAACGCTTTACCGCTCTCATCGTCTTTAAATCGACCCGGGAAATCAAAATGTTCATAGTGGGTCTGCTGGTAATCCATCGCGGTGCCGAGTGCACTTTGCTTAAAACCGTAAGTCGGTTTTTTAAAGCTGTAATCCGCCAATTGGCTTTCCGCCACTTGCGATTGCGTATGGCTGATTAAGTTGGAAATGTAAGGTGTATCAGCGATACCACCAGACAGCACATTGTAAGGGATCGGCGTATCGAGCTTCGTTAAGCCTTGGCTGTCGTCACTGAAAATGAGGGTATGTTTACCTTCTTCATGCAGGAGGTGGTAGACCAAGCCCTCTTCGGCGGCTAAGCGGTGTAAAAAGTGGCTATCGGTTTCACGGTACTGTACGCAGAATTCGCGCTGAAGACATTCTCGTTTAAGTGCGAAGGCATAGTCGTCAATGCCCATCTCTTGTAGCACAATGGAAAGAATTTCAGGTGCAGTTTTAAGCTGGAAGATGCGGCTATTTTGGCGCAGCGACAAGCGCTCTAATGCAGGTACTAAAGTGAGTGAGTAAAAGGTGTGATGATGACCAATATCGCCTTTACTAAACTGGCGCACGATGCCATGCACGCGCTGCACCACACCGCCATTACGGAAAACCGTTAGCTGAGCCGTTTTGTCGACGACATCGATTGCACTCAAAGTTGATTGACGGCTTGCTAGCTCAATGTGGTAACGAAACCCATAACAAGGCTCGCCATTAGCCAGCACACTCTCCGATAAGGATTCTTGTCCTTGGTATTCTCGCACCACAAATGCATCGTCGGCGAGCCCGTCAACCTTTAACGTAAAATTCAGCGTGGCCATCTTCCATCCTCTTTACACTAGAAACAGCAAAGCCTTAAGCAAGTCACACTCATTGAATGCACTTTGCTTAAGGCTAAAAAAGGTGGCTGGCCGGATTGGCTTTGCTTACGCAACATCAACCAGCCACCCAAATCAAAGCTTACGCTTCTACTGGTTTGCGCCAGTCATCTGAACCTGAAGTACCCGCGTTCACGTGATCCCACAGGATTTTACGGTAAGACATAGAAACCGTAACGTTTTGCGTGAAGTCGCCATTCGCAGGATCTTGGCAGTGTGGCATTTCGCAATGAATGTCCACGATAGACGCGCTTTCAAGTTTAGTGGTGAAGAAGTTCTCTTGTTTACCTTCGATAGAAGTGCGGTACCATTTTAGCTCAACCGATTTCATCTTCTCGCCAGACGCCAACGCGTTATAAAGAAGAGGAACCGCTTTATTTAGCGCAACGGTGAATTTGAATGGTTTGTGAACACGTTGACCAGAAGGCTGACCTGATTGTGGGTCAGTCGGTACTGTCACAACGTGGTCAAACATTTGAACCAACATTTGATCTTCATGACCTTCAACGAAAGCATCGCCGATAGAGTCAGTAGAAAGAGCGCCTGCAGTGATGAGACCCTGAGTTTCGCCTTCGATAGAGATATAACATGGAGTTGGCATGACTTAATCCTTATTCAGTAAGAAAAAGCGATGGAAATTGCATCGCGTTATGTAATGTTTCTTAAAGCAAAGGGGATGCCAAAACAAAAATAGTTAAATTTCAATCAATTAGATTATAAGCTTTCATTTTCGAGCAAGAACTTGCTCGTCCGGGTAGAAACTTGCTCGTATCAAGCAAGTTTTCGCTGCGATTTCGCAATACGTCACTCTGTATTGCTTTTCCTAATCTAGCCACAATCTGCGGTAGATAACCTTAGCCACCTCAACTAGAATGCGGATTGAACACATTTTTACTTTGGTTGTATGCTCAAACTATCCAACACTATTGAACTGGCAGACTGGGAAATCGAACTTACTGCGATTCGTGCAGCCGGAAATGGCGGGCAAAACGTCAATAAAGTCTCCAGTGCGATCCACTTACGTTTTGACATCAGACGCTCAACGTTACCGGACATCTACAAACAAAAATTACTCGAAAGACCAGATTCCAGAATGACCAAAGAGGGCGTTATTGTCCTCAAAGCGCAATCTCACCGCACCCAAGAGCTGAATAAAGAAGATGCACTCAAACGTCTCAAAGAAATTATTCTTTCTGCGATGGTGATAGAAAAACCGCGCCGGGCAACCAAACCGACAAAAAGTTCTCAACGTCGGCGAGTTGACGAGAAAAAACGGATAGCGGCCAATAAATCATTGCGCGGTAAAGTCTCTTTTTAAATGAATGGATTGGCAGCAAGGCAAAACAAAGAAGAAAAAATAAGCAGGCACACTCGCACTAAAAACAGCAACGGGAGCACGAAGCTCCCGTCTATTCCAGATCAGCAAAACAAAGGTTCAATTGACATTTTTATATTTTTTACAGCCATTACAAGCTAACACCAAAAATGTCGCATCAACACAAATTTGCTTCATTTTGTGAGCAATAAATTATTTAGTTTTACTAAAAAATCATTGTTGCATCCAAGATTCTAATTTATCTCCAGTTTGAGACGGATTTCATTAAACTGTAAAAAAACAGCCATCAATTACTCACTTAATCGCAGCCAGATTGTCATCTTCCCTCTCTAGCATAAGCACAAAGCATAAAATGCGAGGTTGCTATGCTCACGATAAGCCCTTTTAAATTACCGAGAAAAACGCCGTTTGGACTAGGCGAACACTTCACTGAGTGGGCGACAGGCCTAACTCGTTTAGATAAGTTTTATGCACAACGCCCACCCCATTGCGATACCGCAACATTTTTGCGTTTTACGTTAGAGGTATTGGGTATTGACTACCAAGTGGTGAAAGGATCATTAGCTCAAGTTCCCACTCAAGGCGCGACAGTCGTTGTTGCAAATCACCCACTTGGTTGTGTGGAAGGCGTTATTCTGGCTGAGATGCTGCTTTCAATTCGCTCAGACGTGCAGATATTAGCCAATCACTATTTAAAAACCGTACCAGAGTTAGATTCGCTGTTCATTGGTGTGGATGTTTTTGAAGACAAAGCCGCGCAAAAAGCGAATATGCAAGCCTTGAGAGCTGCCAATAAACACCTTGCTCAAGAAGGGCTGCTATTGATGTTTCCTGCGGGCGAAGTGTCACAATTGGTTGATAGTAAAACGCAGAAACTGGAAGACAAACAGTGGAGCCGTTCAGTCAGCCGACTGATACAAAAGCATCAAGCGACGGCGTTACCTGTGTTCATCAACGGGCAAAATTCGAAACGCTTTTACATGGCCGGAAAAATCCACCCGCTACTAAGAACGTTAATGTTGGGCCGTGAACTGCTCAATAAAAAGCATCAGCGTATCGAAATCGCCATTGGCGATGCGATCAATCATAAAGAAATCCAACATCTGTGTGATGAGACACTGGTCAGCTATTTAAGGCTAAACACCTACCTTTTAAGCCACATCAACCCAACCAAGCGCAATAAAACCAATGATGAGCCGTTACAATCCATTGCACAGCGGCTCCCCCTAAGCGCTTTGTTACACGATATTGAGCAGCTTTCTTTTTCTGATCATCTATTAAGACATAACGAATTCGATGTGTATTGTACCAGCGCAGAAAACATCCCCTCGTTACTGCACGAAATAGGACGAGTGCGAGAGCACAATTTCAGGCTGGTAGGTGAAGGCACTGGCACCGCGCTCGATATCGATCAATACGATCGCAACTACCTGCATCTATTTATTTGGGATCGCGAAGCGCAGAAATTGGTCGGAGCTTACCGTTTAGGCTTAGTCGACCGTATTGTGCCGATAAACGGTATTGCAGGTTTGTACTCACGAACGCTGTTTCAGTATGACCACCGCTTTCTCAATACCATAGGTAATGCAATTGAAATGGGGCGTTCAGTCGTCGACATTGAGTATCAAAAAAGTATGGCTCCGCTATTGCTGCTTTGGAAGGGAATCGCAACCTATGTGCACCGAAACCCGCACTATACGCACCTATTTGGCCCCGTAAGTATCAGCAATGATTACAGTGAAAGTGCGCGCCGTTTATTAGCCGACACCATGACGCAGCACTACTACAATAACCAACACGCCCATTTGGTAGAGGCAAGTAACCCACTCCCCAAGCAACAAGCTCCTTGGAATGCCAGTTTGCTGAGTGCATTGGCTGATTTACAATTGCTTTCAAAAGTGATTGCTCGGTTAGATGAAGGGAAAAGCGTACCAGTGCTACTGCGTCAATACCTCGGTTTAAATGGCAAGTTAGTCAGTTTTAACGTAGACCCTGATTTTAATGATTCGTTAGATGGCTTGATTGTGGTCGATTTACGCAACGTTCCGGTGCGCAGCTTAAGCCGCTACATGGGCACCAAAGAAGCATACGAATACCTCACCCATCACGCGCCTAACCCTTGAAAAGGTTGAGCCGCTTTATTGACAAACTCTTCGGGTAAAAAAAGCGCCAGTCATTACTCTGGCGCATAAAAATTAAAACGTTAAACCCTAAATGCTAAGGATTTGAGACGCAGGATACGTAGATAATGGCGGTTGGAGGGGCGGAGACGGGAATACCATCGCTAAGGAGCAGCGTGTCATGGTTAACAGGATTAGAAAGATCAGTTGTCTTCGACCAGTACCAGTAGTCGGTCGGCCAACTGCGCGCGTTAAACATGTTACCGAATCCAACGTACAGTTCGTTAAGCAACTCATCACTTTCTGCTAAGCGCCAGTTAGTTCGCCCTCCGAGATTCTGAGCATTGTAGATCTCACACAGTGCGTTTGCATTATCCCATTTGAATCGGTAGAAATCACCTATTGGACCATCAATTCCGGTTTCAGTAGCGACATCATTTGCTATTGTACTTCCACCAAGACTATTTAAGTAAGCCACTGATGGTGAGTTGGTAAATAATGTCCCGCTACCTATATCGAAGATATCAATACATACACCAGCTAAGTCAGCACACACATTCACATTCACTTGGTTACTGGCAATGCCATCCTCGATGGCGGTTACCGTTGTAGAGCCCACTTCGACACCAGTAAGCAAACCATCCAACGTCACCGTAGCGGTATTGGTATCGACTGACATCCACGTCACTGACTTGGTGACAGAAGATGAAGTGCCATCACTGTACGTCGCCGTGGCGGTTAACTGTCCGTTTAGACCTTTCGCCACATTGACCGTAGTAGGCGTCACTTGAATCGCAGTAATCACAGCCGAAGAGACAGTGACATTCACCGAGTTACTGATACCATTCTTGGTGGCTGTTACGGTTGTAGAGCCCACTTCAACACCAGTGATCAAACCTGTTGAGGTCACCGTTATTGTATTGGTATCGGCTGGTGTCCACGTCACTGAGCTAGAGATGTCAGAGGAAGTCGTATCACTGTACGTCGCAATGGCCGTTAACTGTTCAGTCTGACCTTTCGCCACACTGACAGGAGAAGGGGTCACTTGAATCGCAGTAATCACAGCCGAGGAGACAGTGACATTGACCGCATTGCTGGCAATGCCATCCTTGGTGGCGGTTACCGTTGTAGAGCCCAGTTCGACACCAGTAAGCAAACCATCCAACGTCACCGTGGCGGTATTGGTATCGCCTGACGTCCACGTCACTAAGCTAGAGATGTCAGAGGAAGTCGTATCACTGTACGTCGCAATGGCCGTTAACTGCTGAGTTTGACCTTTCGCAACATTGACCTGTGAAGGCGTCACTTGAATCGCAGTAATCACAGCCGAGGAGACGGTGACATTCACCGTGTTACTGGTAATGCCGTCCTTGGTAACTGTCATGCTCGTAGAACCCACGCCAACACCAGTGATCAAACCTGTTGACGTTACCGTTGTTGTGTTGGTATCGGCTGGTGTCCATGTCACTGAGCTAGAGATGTCAGAGGAAGTCGTATCACTGTACGTCGCAATGGCCGTTAACTGTTCAGTCTGACCTTTCGCAACATTGACCTGTGAAGGCGTCACTTGAATCGCAGTAATCACAGCCGAAGAAACAGTGGCATTGACCGCATTGCTGGCGATGCCATCTTTGGTGGCGGTTACCGTTGTAGAGCCCACTTCGACACCAGTAAGCAAACCATCCAACGTCACCGTGGCGGTGTTGGTATCGGCTGGTGTCCATGTCACTGAGCTAGAGATGTCAGAGGAAGTCGGATCACTGTACGTCGCAATGGCCGTTTACTGTTCAGTCTGACCTTTCGCAACATTGACCTGTGAAGGCGTCACTTGAATCGCAGTAATCAC
>NZ_CP031479.1:2798389-2819398 GCF_003390515.1 Vibrio anguillarum
AATCGCAGTAATCACAGCCGAGGAGACAGTGACATTCACCGTGTTACTGGTAATGCCATCTTTGGTAACTGCCATCGTCGTAGAACCCACGCCAACACCAGTGATCAAACCTGTTGACGTCACTGTTGCTGTATTGGCATCGGCTGGCGTCCACATCACTGAGTTGGTGACAGAAGATGAAGTACCATCACTGTACGTCGCAATGGCCGTTAACTGCTGAGTCTGACCTTTCGCAATATTGACCTGTGAAGGGGTCACGGTAATCTCAGTGATCTCCGCTGAGCTCACATTGACCGTCACCTCGTTACTGGTCACACCGGCCTTCGTGGCAGTGAGGGTTGTACTGTTCTCTTCAACCCCGGAGATCTGACCACTATCGGTCACCATTGCCGTGTCGGTATCCATTAGTGTCCACGTAACAGAATTCGTCACTTCAGAGGAAGTACCATCACTGTACATCGCCATCGCAGTCAACTGCTGAGTTTGACCTTTCGCGACCTTCACTGGCGAAGGCGTGACTGTAATCTCGGTGATCTCCGCTGAGCTCACGTTAACCGTCACCTCGTTACTGGCAATGTCGCCACTAGAGGCATGCACGGTCACCACACCAGGCGCATTACCAGTAATGATGCCCGGTGCATCAAAAAGAACCACATCCAAGTCGCTTGCATGCCAATCAACCGCATTTGAATCCGTTAATATGCGAGACGAGCCATCAGAGTAGTTACCAACGACCTCGAAAGGCTGCTTGTCACCTACCGCAAGCGTCAGTTGACTCACTCCTCGCGTTGTTAATGGTGACGCTGTAATATCTATGCGTTCTAATTTCACTGTTGGTTCAGAAGACACATCGTCTGAATTACAGCCTGTCAACAGCATCAATAGAGGTAATACTATTAGCGCAAATAAACCTTTAAAAAATTTAGTCATAATACGACCTACTCTTGAAGTTGAAGCTGAAAGTTGGGGATGGTAATTTCAATTCTGAAATTTTGAGATCCTCCTTCGGCAGTTTGGTCATCTGCAGCCTGCCTTCTGCGCCACAAGTTGAGCGCATTAGGTGCACCTAATGCGCTGATTAAAATTAAATATTTTTTCATTTTCATTAAGATAGATTAATCGAATTAAAATTAAGGGAGATAAGACGAGGGGATAATACGATTATTTTATTATCTATGGTTGTAAGATTATTCCGAAAGCACAGACATCATTAGCTCGGAAGTGCGGTATTGTTGAGCAAATCATTGAACAATCAGCCACTCCCCACAGATTGAGCGATTTAACGACTAGCCCCCAAGACGGCATCCTCAAGGTCGGCATTTTATTCATCGCCTTAACTTCTGGCCAAGGCTTAACCAAGCTAGGGATTGTAATCTCTCAAGCTCAATTTCGGTCTTATCAATTGTTCATATACAGGGTATTGGCGGTGGGGTTATCTATATGGACGAGTGGTGACAGTAACGTGGCTTCCTCAGCCTTAATCGCTCTCTAATGCTCTACGCTTAGTCTGTTATATGCCAATTCTAACTGGGGTTGAAAGTGTTGATTGTCGGCGGAGGGTACGCCAATCACGGCGAGAAAATACTGTTTTAATTAATGAGGTTGGCCACATCAATATGCACCTCAAGAGGCGCGTTTCCATTTCACTAGCTGTCGATTACAGTCGAATAATGATTCAACCTCTTTAAGCAGTAAAGTAAATAAACAGACTTTACTGTAACTGATCAAACATTAGTGTCTTCCAACAATAATGTTTGATCAGAATATAGAGTTTTAAAGATGATTAACCATTATTTAAAATACTTGATTACATAACACTTATCACTATTTTAAAAAATTAATCCTTTCTATTAATACAAAAAAGTTAACAGATCACTTTTATTCAAACTTGATGGTAAGCGATCAGACTTTATTGTGATTAATTAAACTTTAATATGCTCCGACAATATGTGCTCTAACCACCTTGTATCACTCAACCGTTACGGCTTTGGCGAGGTTACGAGGTTGGTCGACATCCGTACCTTTGATTAAAGCAACATAATAAGAAAGAAGCTGCATTGGAATGGTGTAGTAGATCGGCGCGGTAATTTCACTCACGTGTGGCATGGTGATAATTTTCATTGTTTCATCAGCCGCAAAGCCAGCGTCTTGATCGGCAAACACATACAGCAAACCGCCACGAGCACGTACTTCTTCAATGTTCGATTTTAGCTTCTCTAACAGCTCGTTATTTGGCGCAACCACGACAACGGGCATATCAGCATCAATCAGTGCTAATGGGCCGTGCTTTAATTCGCCTGCCGCGTATGCTTCAGCATGAATGTAAGAGATTTCCTTCAGCTTTAATGACGCTTCAAGCGCGATAGGGTAAAACTCACCACGACCTAGGAATAGAGTGTGGTGTTTATCTGCGAAATCTTCAGCCAGTGCTTCAATCTGCTTTTCATAGGCAAGGGCGGCATTAATTTGTGCAGGCAGTGCATGCAGAGCTTCAACAATTTCCGCCTCTTTTTCTTTATTAATGCACTGCTTTTGTTTACCAAGAGCGGTCACTAACATTAGCAAGGTTGCAAGCTGAGTAGTGAAGGCTTTGGTTGACGCCACACCAATTTCTGTTCCGGCGCGAGTCATGAATGCGAAATCAGATTCACGAACCAGCGAAGAACCCGCTACGTTACAAATAGTCATCGCGGCCATGTAGCCTTTTTCTTTCGCCAAGCGCAAAGCGGCTAAGGTATCTGCCGTTTCACCGGATTGAGAAAGCGTGATCAACAAGCTATTTGGACGAGTGACAAATTTTCGATAGCGAAATTCAGAGGCAATTTCCACATCGCAACTCACGCCTGCCAATGCTTCAAACCAGTAACGCGCTGTCATGCCTGCGTTGTACGACGTTCCGCAAGCGACGATCTGTACATGTTCCACTTGGCTAAGAATTTCGGCAGCGTTCACGCCAATGCTTTCTGTCACTACGCTGTCTTTGGTGATGCGGCCTTCCATGGTGTTAATCAATGCCGTTGGCTGTTCAAAGATCTCTTTTTGCATGAAATGACGATATTTACCTTTATCGCCAGCGTCGTGCTCTGCGTTAGATTCGCTAATTTCACGCGTCACCTGTTCGCCGTTTGCAGCAAAAACCGTCACATCGCGGCGCGTAACTTCCGCGACATCACCCTCTTCAAGATACATAAAGCGGCGTGTAACATTCAGCAAAGCTAATTGGTCTGAAGCTAAGAAATTCTCACCAACACCGAAACCGATCACGATCGGGCTACCGGAGCGAGCAACCACAACACGGCTTGGATCTTTGCGATCAAGTACCACAGTACCGTAAGCACCCTCGAGTTGTTTAACCGTTTTTTGCACCGCTTCAAGCAGTGAACTGGCCGTGCGCAGTTCCCACTCAACAAGGTGAGCAATCACTTCAGTATCGGTTTGCGATTCAAAAAGGTAGCCGCGTTCACGCAGAACATCACGTAGCGTTTCATGGTTTTCGATAATGCCGTTATGCACAACCGCAATATCGCCCGACATGTGTGGGTGAGCATTAATTTCGGAAGGTTCACCGTGTGTCGCCCAGCGTGTGTGCGCAATGCCAGTGCCTCCGGCAACATGTTGCTTTTCGACTGCATCGGCTAGCTCTTGCACTTTGCCTAAACGACGAACGCGCGTTAATTGACTCGCACTATCCACCACAGCAACACCGGCTGAATCATAGCCGCGGTATTCCAAGCGGCGTAGTCCTTCCACTAAAATTTCAGCCACATCTCGTTGTGCTACTGCACCGACGATTCCACACATAAGGTTTTTACTCCATTTTAGATTTATGCTTCATCCCTAAAGCCGCAAGCGAAGGCCTTTATTTAGGAATGGTTGAATAGGGATTAATTAAGCTCGGATCACTCGCACTTGGTGCGATTCAATCAATGCGGCATCTTGAACGGTTAGATCGTTATCGGTCACTAACACGTCGATATGCTCCCAAGCGAGCTCAAGGTTGGGAATTTTTCGGCCAACTTTGTCTGATTCGATCATCACGATCACTTCTCGTGAGACTTCGGCCATCACTTTGCTCAGGCCAATCAGTTCATTGAAGGTGGTGGTGCCACGTTCAAGATCAATACCGTCAGCGCCAATAAACAGCTGGTCAAAGTCGTAAGAACGCAGTACCGATTCAGCCACTTTGCCCTGAAATGACTCGGAATGGGTATCCCAAGTACCGCCCGTCATTAATAGTGTCGGTTCACTTTCTAGTTCATTAAGGGCGTTCGCTACGTGCAATGAGTTGGTCATCACAACCAAACCGCGTTTATCATTCAGTTGCTGAATTAATGCTGCCGTAGTACTACCGCAGTCAATAACGATGCGATTGTGGTCTCGAATTAACTTAGCCGCCGCCTTAGCCAGCTTTATCTTTCGATTCGAAACTTTAGGATTAAACTCATCATTGACCACCTCTTTAGGCAGTGCAATCGCACCACCGTAACGGCGCAAGAGTTGACCGTTTTTCTCTAAAGAGGCCAAATCCTTTCTAATCGTCACCTCTGAGGTTTCAAACTGAGCAGAGAGTGCATCAACACTGACCTCACCCTGTTCATTCACAAGGTTAGCGATGGTGTGTCTTCTCAGTTGTGTATTTCGTTTCGACATTTATATTTTTCTTCAAGATTACGAATCGAAAGCAATATTAATCGAATCGAAACTTTATTGTCTATTTATTTCGATCTAAAAAATTAATAATTCACGCTAAAACCTTGTCCTAAGACAATTCTTAGGCAGTGATATTGAACTCATTAGGTGGTAGAATTCGCGCCGAAAAGAAAAAAAATTACAGAATTGACTGTTATTCTTTTGCAACTTAACCGATTTAAACTCAATAAGTGGCAAAATAACGCTATAAAATCGACAATGCTTGGTCATAAAATGACTAAACTGTTGAAAGACTTTCAGCTCTAATGTCACAAAATCACATTAATATTGTTGGGTAATAGATAAGAAAAATTGCCGCTTGTGATGACGCTAGAACACTCAACCAACTTCAAATTGTAATCATATTTACCGGAGAGAACCTTCCATGAAAAAGACCAAAATCGTATGTACGATTGGCCCTAAAACTGAATCTGTAGAGAAGCTTACTGAGCTAGTGAATGCTGGCATGAACGTTATGCGTTTGAACTTCTCTCACGGTGACTTCGTAGAACACGGCACTCGTATTGCGAACTTCCGTAAAGTAATGGAAAACACTGGTAAACAGCTTGCGATCCTTTTAGACACTAAAGGTCCTGAAATCCGTACCATCAAACTAGAAAATGGTGATGACGTTGATCTCGTGGCTGGCCAGGATTTCACTTTCACTACTGATGCAACCGTTGTTGGTAACAAAGATAAAGTTGCCGTGACTTACTTAGGTTTTGCTAAAGACCTTACTGTAGGTAACAAAATTTTGGTTGATGACGGCCTGATTGAAATGGAAGTGATTGCAACCACAGAAACTGAAGTGAAATGTAAAGTGCTGAACAACGGCGCGCTAGGTGAAAACAAAGGTGTTAACCTTCCTAACGTTTCAGTGAACCTTCCAGCTCTTTCTGAAAAAGATAAAGCAGACCTTAAATTTGGTTGTGAGCAAGGCGTTGATTTTGTTGCGGCTTCTTTCATTCGTAAAGCTGACGACGTACGTGAAATCCGCGAACTGCTAACAGCAAACGGCGGCGCAGATATCCAAATCATCTCTAAAATTGAAAACCAAGAAGGCGTTGATAACTTCGACGAAATTCTTGAGCTTTCTGACGGTATCATGGTTGCTCGTGGCGACCTAGGTGTTGAGATCCCTGCTGAAGAAGTTATCTTTGCACAGAAGATGATGATCGAAAAATGTAACCGCGCACGTAAAGTGGTTATCACAGCAACTCAAATGCTTGATTCAATGATCAAGAACCCACGTCCAACTCGCGCAGAAGCTGGCGACGTAGCCAACGCGGTAATGGATGGTACAGATGCAGTGATGCTTTCTGGCGAAACAGCAAAAGGTAAATACCCTGTTGAAGCGGTCACTATCATGGCGCAAATCTGTGCTCGTACAGACCGCGTTCTACAAGCTGAGTTGGGTTCTCGTTTAGACAGCCCACGCCTACGCATTACTGAAGCCGTATGTAAAGGTGCGGTAGATACTGCTGAGAAATTGGCGGCTCCACTTATCGTGGTCGCAACTGAAGCGGGTAAATCAGCTCGTTCAGTGCGTAAGTACTTCCCAACTGCGAACATCATTGCTGTAACCACTAACAAGAAAACGGCGGCTCAACTTGTTCTGACTAAAGGTGTAACACCGGTTGTTGTTGATACTATCGACAGCACTGATGCGTTCTACATCAATGGTAAAGAGATTGCACTGGCTTCTGGTCTAGGCAAGAAGGGTGACATCGTAGTGATGGTTTCTGGTGCACTTGTTGCCTCAGGTACAACCAACACAGCTTCTGTTCACGTTCTATAATCGAACGTCGAATACAAAGCAGAAAAAATCGGGGCTTGCCCCGATTTTTTATTTTCGCTATTTACGCTTTACTTGCCAAACCCATCACTCTTTGCGGTATGCCTTAAGCAAGATCATCACTGCTTTTACACAGTGAAATTCGATTTCGTCCTAAGGTTTTCGCCTCATATAAAGCAATGTCAGCACATTTATACGAGCGTTTACCATCTGCGGTTAAGTCAGTAAAGCCAGCGCTGATAGTCACGGTGAGGCTTTGCTCTACCGCTACTCGTAATCGGTCTAGGACAGTCTCGGCTTCTTCTACAGAAGTGTGCGGCATAATAATCGCAAACTCTTCACCGCCAATACGTGCCAGAAAATCCGTGGTACGCAATGTTTGGCTCAAAATTTCACCAACTTTAATAATGACGCGATCACCTTCATCATGTCCTTGTTCATCATTTACTCGTTTAAAGTAATCAATATCAATTAAGACGAGACAAACATGATGGCTTTCGGGATAACGTTGAATGATGTGCGTATGATGCTGCAATTCTGCTTCAAATTTACGCCGATTCCATAGCTGAGTTAACGCATCTTTTTCACTCAATTCTCGCAATCGGTTTTCTAAGACTTTGTACTGAGTAATATCGACTAAAGAGGTGATGTAATAACTGACTTTAGTCGCCTCTTTAATCGCTTGAATTCTCATGATGGCGGTTAGAGTCTCACCTTGTGTATTGACCATTTCTACTTCACCTTCCCAGAAATGTTGCTGCGATACCTCTTCAAGCACCTCGAGCATAAACTCCATACCATTTGGACTGAGCAGTAACTTTAATGCGTTACTGCCTTTTATCTCGTCAATAGTCAAACCTGTAATCTTTTCAAATTCGCCATTAACCATCATCACTTTGTGCTTTCTGTCTGAAATCATCACTGCAGACATACCATTCAAGGCCGCTCTTGCCAGTTTGCTTTCAATACTTCGATGATGGTAATGCAACGCCATAGAAACCATGGGAAGCGCAAAAATGAGTATAACGAAGAAGACAAAAAAAGCTTCTTTGATTAAATCGTTGACGTCACGCTTCGCTCGATGATCTAATTGCTCATCGGTGAGTTGAATCATCAAAAAAACAGGTTTCAATGAAGCAAATTTAAGGGTTTTATAAACCGTAACCTTGCCATTTTCGAATACATAGCCAGAAGGAGTTGTCTGCATCTGCTGCCAAGTTTTCGGTAGCAGAAGTGCAAGATTCTCGTATTGATTGGACGGTAATAAGTCTCCAAATAATTTGGTTTTATCGTTGGAAGACCAATAGAAACCTGAATCGCCGATCAGCTCAGGAGCTAATTGTGGATCACGGACATGATTTAAACGCGAAGATTGTGACCAAATATCAACATCGAGGACTAAATAGCCTTTTCGCTCCCCTAATACGGTCACTGGCGTAATCACACATAGCATCGGCTGTATAGCCGCAGCACTTCGAGCACTAGCCAATGCAATGCCCCAAACCCCCACTTCTCCCTCTGACAGGTTTTCTGCAAAGGCAACATAACCATGATGTGACAGGTCTTGAAGATTTTTTGCACTAGAGGCTAAATGGTTGTCCGCAGAATAATCAATACGGAGTCGCTCATGCCCAAATAAATCCAAAAGTGTAATCGAACTATACCATGTTTGCTTTTCAGCAACCGAAGACCATATATTTTCAAGATGCTGCTGATTTATCTCTGAAGGAGAAAAAATAAATTCATACAAACTTTGGCTTCGACTAAGCAAATCAATAATGGAACCGACCTGAGCTTTCAACCCCCGATACTGTCGCTCACTTTCATTGAGTTGATCAAACGCCTCCGCTACCGTGTTTTGCGTTGCGTTGTCTTTCACTTCTTGGTAGCGCTGATAGTAATACCCAGTCACTATTGCGCTGAATAAGAAACAAATGATGAGAAGGATGCTGATTATTTTTGTGTATCTCATGACTTGTCTAAATATTAACCCTAAATAGTGATGAGCGGATTATAGCATCTTAAAAAATAGACAAAACAAAAAGCTACCGATTAATAATACAATCAATTTATGGAAGTAAAGGCTCGTTTTTATCCATTTTAAATTAACTAATTAATCAGTAGCTTAGGTAAGGGCTTAGTTGTTTAATTGATAGACTACGTCCACCCTATCGCGAATAATAAGCGTCGAGTCTTGGTAACTATTAGATTCAGATTTTGCATCCATTGCCATAGCACGCATCATAATCGGCTGCACGCTGGGCGAGTTGTAGTCTATCTGCCACACATCACCTAATTTCAACTTAAATCCTTCCGCCAATGATAGTGCTTTGGTATTCGCATCTTGAATCGCCGCTAGCCGAGCTTGTTGCTGGTATTGCTCTTGATTCCGAACCTTAAGTTGAATATTGTCGACTTGGTTAATGCCCTCACCGAGCGCTACATCAAGGTATTGATTAAGCTGGCTTAAATCTTCAACCTCAACCGTGACACTTCTTGTTGCTTGATAACCCACTAACTCCGACTTACCGGACTTAGGGTAGTGATATTGAGGAGCAAGGTAGAGATTTGAACTCGATATTTGTTGGGAAGTCACACCGGATTCTTTCAAACGCGCCACAAATGCTTCTACCACTTTGTCGACCGCTCTTTTTGCCTGCTCCGCCGTCAGCGTCGATTCAACCACTTTAACTGAAAACTCAGCCATATCAGGTGCCGCAACGACTTCACCATAACCTGTCGTTGAAAGATGAGGAAAATTCATTTCCTGCGCCATAGAACCAAAACTGAGCAATCCAGATAATAGCGTTACACTTGTCATTAATTTCATGGGAGTTACCTTACTCAAATGGGTGAATACATCATAGGCGATACTCTATATAAGCACAGTTAATAGCTTATGAAATGACACAACTTTGACGTTGAACTTTTATCATTGCGGCAACACTTGGCGAGCATATTGAACGATGGCCTGAGAAATTTCCTGTAATATTCCCGTTTCTAACTGCCAATGATGCCAATAAATACGGTTGGTTAAAATGAACCCTGGTGTAATGTCGGTAAGCGTGCCTGTTTCGAGCTCTTGTGCTATCTGTAAGCGGGGGATCAAACAATACGCCGCACCGGATAGGGCTAATTTAACAAAAGCTTCTGAACTACCCACGGTATGGTTTATGACGGCATCTCTTGGCACATTGAAGTGATCATGCAAATATTTTTTATGCAGATCATCATACTGATCATACGATACCGCTGGTGCTTTTTTTAAAGTATGAAAGTTCACACCTTGAGAGAAATAACGCTGATAAAACTCCGGGCTGGCAACACACACATAGTCCATTCTGCCTAAGTAGTCAGCATGACAACCAGGAATGGCTTGCGATTCTAAGCTTATTGCGCCAGCTACTTCGCCATTTTTAATTTTTTCGATCGTACGTGACTCACCGAAAACCGTCAGGTTCAACTCAACTTGCCGCGTTTTCATCGTATTCGATAACGCAGGAAGTAACCAAGTAGCCAAACTGTCCGCATTAGTGGCAATAGCTATTGAAACGGACCGCGTATTCTCCTCATTCATCAATTCAGGCACCAGTTCATTTTCAAGCAAACACACCCTACGATACAGCCCTAGCAATTTTTTTCCCACCAGCGTTGGCCTTGGTGGCTGCTCTCGAATCAGGACTGGTTGGGCGATAAATCTCTCTAATTGCTTGATCCTTTGAGAAATAGCCGATTGTGAAATATAGAGATTTTCAGCGGCTCGTTCAAAGCTTCCTTGTTGCAGTACCGCATCTAATGCCTCAATCCATTTGTAATCTAGCCCTCTCATCCTAGGCTCCTTTTTATGATTATTAGTATTACTAATATAATATTAAAATCATTAATTATACTTATTTTTATACTCTCGCTATTGTGCGCTCACTGTATTGAATTATTACGATGAGGTGAGCTGTGAATGTGTGGATTTTGCTACAAGGTTTTGGATTAGGTGCAACGATGATTATTCCTATTGGTGCACAAAATGCCTATGTGCTAAACCAAGGAATTAAGCGCAATCACCACTTAACGACGGCGACCATCTGTAGTCTACTGGATGTGATTTTTATTTCTCTGGGTATATTTGGTGGCGGTGCCCTACTCTCAAGTAACGAAATCTTACTGACCTCGGTTACCTTAGGCGGTGTTGCTTTTCTCTCATTTTATGGATTTATTTCTTTAAGGAGTGCCTTCACTTCAACAAGCACTAATGAATCGGATGGCGAAGTGATCGCACGTGGTAAACGAACGGTTATTCTAGGCGCGTTAGCCGTTACTGTGCTTAACCCACATTTATACTTAGATACGGTTGTGATTTTGGGATCGATTGGTGGTCAGTTTGAAGGCCATGATCGCATCGCGTTTGCGCTAGGAACCATGATGGCCTCTTTTGTATGGTTTTATTCTTTATCAATTGGTGCTGCGAAGCTGGGGCCGACGCTCTCAAAGCCTAACGTGAAGAAAGGAATAGACATGGCCGTGGCTGCAATGATGTTTAGCATCGCCTTTATCCTTGCAAAAGGGCTGGCAATTCAATATCTGGTGTAAGTGTATAACCAACAAAAAGAAAGGGCATGAACTGAATAATCATTTCATGCCCTTTTCACTTGATTGAAAATGAATTAATTCATTTTATTCAGATGAACATCCATTTGTGGGAATGGGATCTCAATACCTTCTTTATCTAACTCTTCTTTGATGGCTTGTAACAAATCAAAATAAACAGCCCAATACTCTGTCGTTTTCACCCAAGGGCGAACCACAAAATTGACTGAAGAATCGGCCAAGGCCATTACACCAATAGTCGGTGCAGGATCTTTCAACAAACGAGGCTCTGCCGCGACTACTTTAGCCAGCACTTCCTTGGTTTTTTGCAGATTGGACTTATAAGAAACACCAATCACCAAATCAATACGACGAGTGTCATGGCGTGAATAGTTAACAATTGGGCCACTGATGATCGAACCATTAGGCACAATCACCATTTTATTGTCAGGCGTGCGCAGTACTGTTGAAAAAATTTGAATCGATTCAACCGATCCAGCAGTACCACTCACTTCCACGTAATCACCGGATTTAAATGGGCGGAATGCCACAATCAAAACGCCCGCAGCAAAGTTTGATAGGGAGCCTTGTAGCGCTAAACCAACCGCCAAACCAGCCGCACCGATAATGGCCACAACAGAAGCGGTTTGCACACCAATGCGACCTAAAGCGGCAATTAATACCACCACAAATAGCGTATAACGGACTAGACCATGAACAAACTCAACAACTGCTTTGTCCATGTCTTTCTTTTTCAGAGCCTTGGCAACACTTCCAGCCACAGCTTTAACAACAATGTTACCGATAAATAGGATCAGAATAGCGGAAATAATATTGACGCCGTATTGTATCAAAAGATCTGAATTATTGGTCAGCCAAGTATTGGCTTGCGCTAAACCATCGACTAATGGAGCTTTGATGCCCATTGATTCACCTGACATATTGCATTTCCTCTTTATAAAATCATTTTGAATGTTGTTACCACTGAACATCAAAGACAAAAAACGACTGACAGCAGAGTGTCAGTTTTTTGGCACAATATCTCACTTTGGTTATGTTGCAAAGTCAGTTTTATGTAAACACTGACAAAACAAATAGTTACTTGGAAGCATTGATATGAGCTTGTTAGAGGTTAAGCAATATTTTAACAATCCGCCAGTCATTTTGTCTGAATCTCGGCCATAAAAAAACCCGCTCATTGAGCGGGTTCATCACTTAGTCCAGATAAATGAACTTATAGTACGTCGATCGCATTAAGGTCAGCGAAGGCTTTCTCTAAACGAGCAACCATCGATGCTTGACCAGCACGTAGCCATACGCGTGGATCGTAGTATTTCTTGTTTGGCGCAGATTCACCCGTAGGGTTACCAATTTGACCTTGTAGGTAATCATGGTTTTCAGCTTCGTACTGACGGATACCGTCCCAAGTTGCCCACTGAGTATCAGTATCGATGTTCATTTTGATAACACCATAGCTGATTGACTCTTTGATCTCGGCTTCAGAAGAACCAGAACCACCGTGGAATACGAAGTTTAGAGAGTTCGCTGGAAGGCCAAATTTCTCAGAAACATACGCTTGTGAATCACGTAGGATAGTTGGAGTCAGTACCACGTTACCCGCTTGGTAAACACCGTGTACGTTACCGAAAGAAGCTGCGATAGTGAAACGGTGGCTCACTGCGCTCAATTTCTCGTAAGCGTAAGCTACGTCTTCAGGAGAAGTGTACAGCTCAGATGAATCCATGTCTGAGTTGTCTACGCCGTCTTCTTCGCCACCAGTACAACCCAGTTCGATCTCGATAGTCATACCCATTTTAGCCATACGCTCTAGGTATTTCGCACAAGTTTCAACGTTCTCTTCTAGAGACTCTTCAGAAAGGTCTAGCATATGAGAAGAGAATAGAGGCTTACCAGTTTGAGCGAAGAACTCTTCGCCTGCGTCTAGTAGACCGTCGATCCAAGGAAGTAGTTTCTTCGCAGCGTGGTCAGTGTGAAGAATAACAGGCACACCGTAAGTTTCTGCTACAGCGTGAACATATTTCGCGCCAGCAACCGCACCTAGGATTTGTGCACCTTGACCAGCAAGTTTAACGCCTTTACCAGCAAAGAAAGCCGCGCCACCGTTAGAGAACTGAACAACCACTGGCGCTTTAACTTTAGATGCAGCTTCAAGAACCGCATTGATAGAGTCAGTGTTCACTACGTTTACTGCAGGAAGAGCAAAGTTATTTTGTTTTGCAACTTCAAATACTTTCTGTACGTCATCGCCAGAAATTACGCCTGGTTTTACGAAATCGAAGATCTTAGACATGGATTTGATCCTATTTTTTCTATCGTTTTAAAAATAAAACAGTTAAGTTTAAATTCTTGCAAACGTTTGCTCACAACTGGCGTCATTCTATCAGAATAAAAACACACGTGCAGCAAACAAGAAAGCGGGAATCACTCCCGCTTTCATTAGTCATTAAGCTTTCGCGCGTGCTTCTAGCATTTCAACCGCTGGTAGTACTTTACCTTCAACAAACTCAAGGAATGCACCGCCGCCAGTAGAGATGTAAGATACGTCGGCTTTGATACCGAACTTGTCGATTGCCGCCAGTGTGTCACCACCACCAGCCACTGAGAAACCTGCAGATTTCGCAATCGCTTCAGAGATACCTTTTGTACCTGCTTCGAAGTTTTTGAATTCAAATACGCCAACAGGACCGTTCCATAGAATGGTTTTTGCGTTAGCGATGATTTCAGCCAGTTGTGCGGTTGAGTCTGGACCTAGGTCGAAAATCATATCGTCATCTTGAACATCCGCCACGTTTTTGATTTCCGCTTCTGCGTTTTCATCAAAGGCTTTTGCACAAGCAACATCTGTTGCTACTGGAATAGAACACTCTTTCATCAACTTTTTAGCCGTTTCAAGCAAGTCTGCTTCATATAGAGACTTACCTACATTGTGGCCTGCTGCTGCGATGAAAGTGTTAGCAATACCACCGCCAACAACCAGTTGGTCAGCAATTTTAGATAGCGATTCTAGAACCGTTAGTTTAGTAGACACTTTTGAGCCACCAACGATAGCCACTAATGGACGCTCTGGGTTATCCATGGCTTTGCCTAGTGCTTCAAGTTCTGCTGCCAATAGTGGACCAGCACAAGCGATAGGTGCTTGCATACCAATGCCGTGAGTTGAGGCTTGTGCACGGTGAGCCGTACCAAATGCATCCATCACAAATACGTCGCAAAGAGCTGCGTATTTTTTAGATAGTTCTTCTTCGTTCTTTTTCTCGCCTTTGTTAAAGCGGACGTTTTCTAGAACAACAAGCTCACCTGCGTTTAGCTCTAGGCCATCTAGGTAATCTTTTGCCAGTTTCACTTCGCAATCTAGCGCGTCGTTTAGGTAATTAACCACTGGTAGTAGAGAGAACTCTTCCGCGTATTCGCCTTCAGTTGGACGACCTAGGTGAGAAGTAACCATCACTTTAGCGCCCGCCGCTAGGCAGTGCTGAATTGTTGGTAGCGATGCAAGAATACGTGCATCAGAAGTTACTTTGCCATCTTTCACTGGTACGTTTAGGTCAGCACGGATAAATACGCGTTTACCTGCTAGGTCCAGGTCGGTCATCTTGATTACAGACATGGTTTGTCCTCTCAAATATTAATAAATAAAGTTTTTGGAAACCCGGCAACCTTGCCGAGCCTATAAATTCTTCAAACTGGTTATCGATATGGAGATTTGAGTTATTTATTTCAAGCCTGAAAATAAATAAATCTCCATCATCCTGCTACTACTCGGATGCTTGCATTGCGAGTGCCGTATCCAGCATGCGATTCGCAAAGCCCCATTCGTTATCACACCAAACGAGCATTTTAACAAGCTGCCCGTTGCTCACTCTTGTTTGTGAACCATCAACAATCGCACTATGGGGATCGTGGTTAAAATCGATGGAAACAAGCGGAGCTTCAGTATAGTCAACAATGCCACGTAATGTACACTGAGATGCGTTAACAATGGTTTGATTTACGTCATTAACTTTCACATTTGTATTAATTGTGACACTCAAATCCATCGCGGTGACATTAACTGTCGGTACGCGCACTGATATCGCTTCAAATTTGTTAGAAAATTTCGGAAAGATCCTTTCAATTCCTTTGTGCAACTTGGTGTCCACTGGAATGATGGATTGGCTTGCAGAACGTGTTCGACGCAAATCGGTGTGGTAGGCATCGATCACTTGTTGATCATTCATTGACGAGTGAATGGTGGTAATGGTTCCTGAATCGATACCAAACGCTTCATCAAGCACTTTAATAATCGGTACAATGCAGTTGGTGGTACAGGATCCGTTTGACACAATGCGATGTTCTGCGGTTAGCGTCTCATGGTTGACCCCATAAATGATTGTATTATCGAGATCATGTGAGCCGGGATGTGAAAAGAGTACCTTCTTTGCGCCTGCCTCAATGTGCTCCAAACCATCGGCTTTTGAGCCGTACACACCCGTGCAGTCGAGCACAATATCAACGCCTAAATCGCGCCATGGCAGAAGTTTGATTTCACTAAGGTGCAAAATTCGAATCGAGTCATACTCATCCAGCCCATGATGAACATAGATATGCTCTTGATCATTGGTGATCTTTTTACCAAATCGACCATGAGTAGTGTCGTATTGCAGTAGGTGCGCCATGGCATCAGGTAGCGCCAGCTCATTCACCGCCACCACTTTTATCTGCTGACTTTTTCCACTTTCATATATCGCACGCAGCACGTTGCGCCCGATACGCCCAAAACCATTGATCGCGACTTTAAGCATCATTCCATCGTCTTAACTTTTTTCGTGGTACAGATAGTAACCGATAGCGACCAAGAGCAACACCCCAAGCCATCAGTTGTCGCAAAAGATTCCGTTTCTAAACGGACTCAAGGTACAAGCAACGGCGGCTACGACAAGAAAGATGACCATAAAAAATGGCTCACCAAACGGGAGCCATTTCATTTGCGGTATTGATGGTTTAAAAGTTAACGTCAATACCTAACCAATAACGACGTCCATCTTCTACATAGCCATATTCTTGGTATGAAATTTCTTCATCGAGTAGATTGTAAATCGCACCTTTCAAGCTTACTTGAGAAGAAAGCGCGTAAGTGATGCCAGTATCGATGAACTGATAAGCTGGCTCAATCAAGCTGCTACGAGAAGGGCCAGTGACTGGGTTGCTCTCTTTTCCACGATAAGTCAGCTTCAACCAACTGCTCAAGTTGTCAGTCGCTTGCCAATCAATATCAGCGCTGAAGCGATGTTCAGGTTGTTGCTCAAGTGGCATACCTTGATATTTTCCGGTTTTTTGCTCTGAGTCAGTAAAGGTATAGCTCGCGTTGAAATAAACCGTTTCTGTGATAGGTAAACCGAGCGTACTTTCGACCCCACGCGTGTACGCTTCATCAACGTTCACTCGATAAGTGGGATCAGAACCCCACTCGTTCGGGCCTGCAGTACAGACGTTGCTTGGGCACACAACACGGGTAATTTTGTCTTTAAAATCATTATGGAAGAAAGTCAAACTCGCGTTAAGACCCGCTCCATTTTGGTACATCAACCCCAACTCTTTGTTGATTGAAGTTTCGGGTTTTAAATCTGGGTTGCCATAAATATTACCGCCACCACTCACTTGCGCCCAATTTGGCGTGACTTCTCTGAGCTGCGGTGAACGAAAACCCGTTGCCACGCCACCTTTCAGAATCCACGCTGGATTGATGGTCCACACGCCATACGCTCTTGGGCTAAAATGAGAACCATAATTTTCATCGTGGTCAACACGGCCACCTAAGGTTAGGTTAAACGACTCGGTCATGCGCCACTCGTCTTCAACAAACGCCGCCCATTGAGTGCTTTCAATCTGAGTTAAATCAGAGGCTTTATTTGAGGTGAAATCTTCTAACTTTGAATGTGAAGCCTCAATGCCTACGGTTGCTGTATTGTTAGTCAATGGCACCACTAAGCTTGATTTAGCCACCGTATTGATGATTTCCATTTCACGGCTTTTATTATTACTTACTTCACGTTGGACATAAGTATCCGACACACCATAGTCGCCCCAATCCCCTTGGTGAGAAAGGGAAATATAGGTTCTACGGTATTCGTTTAAGCTGTCTTCGCACCCACCTTTACAACCTGTCGTTGGCACGGATAACCCTACATTGCCTCGGCGATCTTGTGCGGAAGTACCCACTTCAAAAGTCAGATCATGCTGCTCATTAAGTTGGTAGTTCAACTTTGAAGTTAAACTTTTTAAGCTTTTGTCTTGGTAGCCACGTTCAATCTTATCTTCATCGCGTTCGGTACTCTGTCCATAAACTTGCAGAGAAAGATTGTCGGCCAGTGGCCCTGTCAGGAAGAAGTTGACGCTGTTCTGATCGCCAGAATCGCGATTTTCTTGGAAAACCGTATCCAACTGAACACTGCCTGACCATTCTTGATTATCTTTTCGTGTGATGATGTTGATCACACCACCAATGGCATCTGAGCCATACAAAGTCGACATTGGGCCACGAATCACTTCAATTCGTTCAATGGCTTGCAGTGGTGGCATCCATCCCTGCTCAATACCTGGGCCATCACTATTTGGTCGAGTTTGACGCGAAGATTGACGCTTACCATCGACTAACATCAAGGTGTAGTTTGAACTCATACCGCGCAAGCTGATGTCTGTTTTATCACCACCTCCAGTCACCAACACGCCCGGCACACTGCGCAGTGCATCGGTTACATCACGATAATAACGTGATTGCAACTCTTCTCGTGTAATCACACTGATACTCGCTGGAGCCTGCGCTTGTGTTTGTTCAAAACCAGCCGCCGTCACCACTAATTTCTCATAAGATTGAATTTCTTCAGCGAAAACGTGTGATGAGGTGAATAACCCGAGCGCCGCAGTAATTGCAACATTCAGCGGATTGAGTCTGGACATGTACCACTCCTTTAAATGATAATGATTATTAATTTCAGGGGTGGATTATTCATAATTTTGATGATTGAGATAGATAGACAGATGGAATGGTCGATACCGAATATGGAACACAGTGATGATTAGATTAAAAGGCCATTTTACTTATGCATGATTTCAGTGCGATCAAAGCTTTCCATGCTCTCTGTCAATACAAAAGCCTGACTGCGGCGGCGAAAGCGCTGGAACAGCCTAAGTCGACCCTCAGTCGACGTTTGGCGTCTTTGGAAAACGATCTAGGACAGGCCTTAATTGCTCGGCAAGGCAACCGTCTAACTTTGACTAAAGCTGGGCAAGTTTTTGCAGTTTATACAGAACAACTGCTTGAATTAGCAGAAAAAAGCCATGAAGCACTGCAAGAGTTTAATAACCAAATCAGCGGTGAAATGACCTTGGTGGTTCATCCGAACTTAATTCGTGGCTGGTTGAGCAACGTATTGGATGAGTTCATGCAAACCCATACCGAAATCAACATTCGACTCTACAGCCAATATGTGGCAGAAGAGTCGCATCTTGAGCCTGATTTATTGATTTGGATTGGCCCGTTTGCTCAACAAGGCTGGAGACGTGAATTGCTCGGCCATTGGCAATATTCACCTTATGCGTCGCCACACTATCTTGCCAATAACGACATGCCAGAGCATCCACAGGATCTAGTCAAACATCCTTGGATTGATTTTATCGCTTTTCGCCAAGAAGCTTTGGCTCTCATCCATCCTATTCACGGCAGCTATCTTTTACCTGCGCTCACAAGCCGCTTGCAGAGTGATAATTTAGCTATGCAAGCGGATGCGATAGCCAAAGGAAGAGGCATCGGCTTACTGCCGACATGGTTTGCCAAAGGCTTTGAACAAGCGCACCCAAACAGTGTGCAAGCATGTTTGCCAGAATGGTTGTCGCCACCCACTGAAATTAGTTGTCATTATCCAGCAGGCAGACATCCGCTCAAACTGCGTCTGTTTATCGACGCGCTACGTCAAGCCTGTCCTGAGGAATGGAAAGCACCATAAACATCAAGATCAAAAAAGCCCAGCGAGTCATTCGCTGGGCTTTTACATTAAAAATAAGAAGACTTAAGCAAGCAGCTCTTGTGCTTGTTTCACCACGTTTTCAGTCGTAAAGCCGAACATTTTGAACAGTTGATCCGCCGGTGCTGACTCACCAAAGGTAGTCATACCGATGATCTTGCCGCCAAAACCAACGTACTTGTACCAGAAGTCGGCGATACCTGCTTCAATTGCAATACGCTTAGTCACGGCTGCTGGTAGTACGGCTTCGCGGTAAGCTGCGTCTTGTTTATCAAACGCATCGGTCGATGGCATCGAAACTACGCGCACTTTCTTACCTTCGGCTGTAAGTTGCTCTGCGGCTTTTACCGCCAGTTCAACTTCAGAGCCAGTGGCAATCAGGATAAGCTCAGGCTGACCAGCGCACTCTTTTAGGATGTAACCACCTTTCGCGATATCCGCAACTTGCGTTTCACTGCGTGGCTGCTGCGCTAGGTTTTGACGAGAGAAAATCAGCGCTGATGGGCCATCTTTACGCTCAATCGCCAACTTCCATGCGACGGCTGATTCCACTTGGTCACACGGACGCCATGTGCTCATGTTCGGTGTCAAACGCAGTGAAGCCACTTGCTCCACCGGTTGATGGGTTGGGCCATCTTCACCCAAGCCAATCGAGTCATGAGTGTAGACTTGGATGTTCTGAATCTTCATCAGCGCGGCCATTCGCATTGCATTACGGGCGTATTCCATAAACATCAGGAAGGTTGCGCCGTAAGGAACGAAGCCACCGTGCAGCGCGATACCGTTCATGATGGCAGTCATACCGAATTCACGCACACCATAGTGAATGTAGTTACCCGAGAAATCTTCCGCCGTGAGCGATTGAGAGCCCGACCACATGGTGAGGTTAGACGGTGCCAAGTCCGCCGAGCCGCCCATAAATTCTGGCAGCATTTTACCAAACGCTTCCAGCGCATTTTGTGACGCTTTACGTGACGCAATATTGGCTGGGTTAGCTTGAAGGTCAGCGATAATTTGACTCGCTTTCGCTTCCCATTCTGCTGGCAACTCGCCATTTACGCGGCGTTTGAACTCAGCAGCTTCGGCTGGGTAAGCGGCGGCGTAGGCTTCAAACTTGGCGTTCCAATCGGTTTCTTTCGCTTGGCCAGCTTCTTTGGCATCCCACTGCGCGTAAATGTCGGCAGGGATGTGGAAAGGTGCATGCGGCCAACCCAGGAATTCACGCGCTGCTTTGATTTCTTCAGCGCCTAAAGGGGCACCATGACAGTCGTGTGAGCCCGCTTTGTTTGGCGAGCCAAAACCGATGATGGTTTTGGTGCAAATCAAGGTTGGACGAGGGTCTGCTTTCGCAGCCTCAATCGCGGCATTAATCGCTTCAGCGTTATGGCCATCAACCGCAGCAATAACATGCCAGCCGTACGCTTCAAAACGTTTTGGCGTGTCATCAGAGAACCAGCCTTCCACATGACCATCGATAGAGATGCCGTTGTCATCCCAAAACGCAATCAGTTTGCCAAGGCCCAGTGTGCCGGCCAGAGAACACGCCTCGTGCGAGATGCCTTCCATCAAACAACCATCACCCATGAACACATAAGTGAAGTGGTCAACGATGTCGTGACCCGGTTTGTTGAACTGCGCCGCCAGTGCTTTTTCAGCCATCGCCATGCCGACCGCATTGGTAATACCTTGGCCTAGCGGGCCCGTGGTGGTTTCAATGCCCGGCGCGTAACCGTATTCTGGGTGACCCGGTGTTTTTGAGTGCAATTGACGGAAGTTTTTCAAATCATCAATCGACAGCGCGTAACCGCTCAGGTGCAATAAAGAGTAAATCAGCATTGAGCCGTGGCCGTTTGACAGCACAAAACGGTCGCGGTCAGCCCATTGTGGGTTTTGTGGGTTATGGTTTAAGTGGCTACGCCAAAG